>NZ_JBHRYJ010000012.1:0-1173 GCF_042648965.1 Ferrovibrio xuzhouensis | reverse complement strand
GATGGCCAAGGCAAAGTTTGAGCGTAACAAACCGCATTGCAACATTGGGACGATTGGTCACGTCGACCATGGCAAGACGTCGTTGACGGCTGCGATCACGAAGGTGCTTGCGGAGACGGGCGGGGCGTCGTTCACGGCGTACGACCAGATCGACAAGGCGCCGGAAGAGAAGGCGCGCGGCATCACGATTTCGACGAGCCATGTCGAGTACGAGACGGCGAACCGGCACTATGCGCACGTCGACTGCCCCGGCCACGCCGACTATGTGAAGAACATGATCACCGGTGCGGCGCAGATGGACGGCGCGATCCTGGTCGTGTCGGCGGCGGACGGCCCGATGCCGCAGACCCGCGAGCACATCCTGCTGGCGCGCCAGGTCGGGGTTCCGTCGCTGGTGGTGTTCCTGAACAAGTGCGACATGGTTGACGACGCCGAGCTGCTCGACCTGGTCGAGCTCGAGGTGCGCGAGCTGCTGTCGAAGTACGACTTCCCGGGCGACGACATCCCGGTGGTGCGCGGTTCGGCGCTGGCGGCGCTCGAGGACAGCAACAAGGAGCTGGGCCACGACGCGATCCTGAAGCTGATGGCCGAAGTGGACCGTTACATCCCGCAGCCGGAGCGCCCCAAGGACAAGCCGTTCCTGATGCCGGTGGAAGACGTGTTCTCGATCTCGGGCCGCGGCACCGTGGTGACCGGCCGTATCGAGCGCGGCGTCGTGAAGGTCGGCGAGGAAGTCGAGATCGTCGGCCTGAAGGCGACGGTGAAGACCACGGTGACCGGCGTCGAGATGTTCCGCAAGCTGCTGGACTCGGGCGAGGCGGGCGACAACATCGGCGCGCTGCTGCGCGGTGTCGGCCGCGAGGACGTCGAGCGCGGCCAGGTTCTGGCCAAGCCGGGTTCGATCACGCCGCACACCAAGTTCAAGGCGGAAGCCTACATCCTGACCAAGGAAGAGGGTGGCCGTCATACGCCGTTCTTCACCAACTACCGCCCGCAGTTCTACTTCCGCACCACCGACGTGACCGGTGTGGTGCAGCTGCCTGAGGGTGTCGAGATGGTGATGCCGGGTGACAACGTGGCGATGGACGTCGAGCTGATCGCGCCGATCGCCATGGACGAAGGCCTGCGTTTCGCGATCCGCGAAGGCGGCCGCACCGTCGGTGCCGGCGTCGT
>NZ_JBHRYJ010000011.1:0-1268 GCF_042648965.1 Ferrovibrio xuzhouensis | reverse complement strand
ATCCTCGCGCTGTTTGCGCTGTTTGCGGCGGGGCTGTGGATCGGTCTCGGGCTGCTCAGCTGCGGCTGGATCGCCATGGCGCTGTTCACCACGCGCCCGGTCGGCGATGCCATGGTCACCACGATCTGGGGCTCGTCGACCAGCTGGACGCTGACGGCGCTGCCGATGTTCATCTGGATGGGCGAGATCCTGTTCCGCACCCGCCTGTCGGAAGACATGTTCCGCGGCCTGGCGCCCTGGATGACCCGCATCCCCGGCCGCCTGCTGCACACCAACGTGATCGGCTGCACCATCTTCGCCGCCGTCTCCGGCTCCTCGGCGGCCACCTGCGCCACCATCGGCAAGATGACCATCCCCGAGCTGCGTGCCCGCAAGTATCCGGAAGACATGATCATCGGCACGCTGGCCGGCGCCGGCACGCTCGGCCTGCTGATCCCGCCGTCGCTGATCATGATCGTCTATGGCGTCGCCGCCGACGTCTCGATCGCCAAGCTGTTCATCGGCGGCGTGCTGCCCGGCATCCTGCTCGCCACCCTGTTCATGGGCTATATCGTCGGCTGGGCATGGCTCAACCCGGACAAGATCCCGCAGCCGCCCGAGCGGCCCAGCTTCCGCCAGAAGCTCTGGGCCTCGCGCAGCCTGCTGCCCACGGTCGGGCTGATCGTGGCCGTGCTGGGCTCGATCTACACCGGCTTTGCCACCGCCACCGAGGCGGCCGGTCTCGGCGTCGTCGGCGCCCTGCTGATCTCCTGGGTCCAGGGCAGCCTGACCCGGGCGACCTTCACCGAGAGCCTGCTCGGCGCCACGCGGCTCAGCTGCATGATCGCGCTCATCCTGTCCGGCGCCGCCTTCCTGACGCTCGCCATGGGCTTCACCGGCCTGCCGCGCCACCTCGCCGACTGGATCGACCACCTGCAACTCGGCCGCGGCGGCCTGATCGTCGCGCTGATGGTCTTCTACATCGTGCTCGGCTGCTTCCTCGACGGCATCTCCATGGTGGTCCTGACCATGGCCGTCGTGCTGCCGATGATCGAGCGCCTCGGCATCGACCTGATCTGGTTCGGCATCTTCATCGTGCTGGTCGTCGAGATGGCCCAGATCACGCCCCCGGTCGGCTTCAACCTCTTCGTCATCCAGGGCATGACCGGCCACCAGATCAACTACATCGCCAGGGTCACCTTCCCGCTCTTCCTGCTCATGTGCGCAGCCGTCGCCATCCTCTTCTTCGTCCCCGGCCTCGCCACATGGCTGCCCGCACAGATGATCGG
>NZ_JBHRYJ010000010.1:0-1671 GCF_042648965.1 Ferrovibrio xuzhouensis | reverse complement strand
CCGACATTCCCCAAGTGGCCCGCCGCTTGACTTCAAGATCGCCTGATTTTGCTCGCTGGGCAAGCGTTTTTCGCCCCGAGCGGTGTCTGTCGTCGCGCAAACGGCCGAAGTCGGGTGGATCAAGCCTCGAACCCGCAGCATTCTGGCCCGGCAGAGCCGCTTTTCCGCGCGGCAGACGGACCTGTCCTGCCGCTTTCGTTCAGCTTGGGCATGGATCGTGGTCATGCGCATGACGGAGGCGTTCGAAGACGGCGGATGGCGGCAAGGACGGCCCGCACCATCGGGCCGGTGACGGCGACCTCGGCCAACTGGAAGGTAATGGCGCGGGCGTGGCGGACGACGCGGGCGCCGATCTTGATCAGCTTGAGTTGCAGGCTGGTCAACGACCAGTCCGCCATGGCCTCGGGCAGTTCGATGCAGCGCAGGAAGGTTGCCAGGTTGTAGGCCAGCGCGTGCAGTTGCAGCCGCACCTCGTTGTGCCGGAACTTCCGGCATGACAGCCGCGTCCAGCGAAAGGCATATTTGCCTTCCTTGATGTGCTGCTCTGCGGTGCCGCGCTGGTTGTAGAACCTCACCACCCAGTCTGGCTCCATCGGCAGGTTGGTGACGATGAAGCCGACTTTGGGGAACAGCTCGCCCGGATGCCATTCGATCTTGGCGATGACGCGGCGCGGCTTGTCCCAGGACGCCGCCTGATACTCGAAGTCCTCGAAGAACCGTTTGACCTTGGTCAGCGAAGGCCGTCCCACGGGCCGTGTCAGCCGATGCGCGATCTTCTCGCGCAAGACGGCGTTGGCGGGCAGACGGATGGCGTAGAAGAACCTGGCTTCTTCCAGCCGCATATAGATCGCGGGGATCGCGTAGGCAGCGTCGGCCCGGAAGAAGCGTCCACCAAGGTCGCGGCCAGCATATCGGGCAATGACGGGATCAAGGACATCCCGCCAGCCATCGGCGCTGTGGACATTGCCGTTACGCAGGGCGCAGCGCTCCAGCATGCCAAACTGGTTGAACAAGAAGATGGGGTGATAGCAGGTGCAGTCGAAATGCCCGTTCCAGGCAGTACCTTCCTGATCGCCGTGGGTGGGGCTGACCGAGCTGTCCATGTCCAGCACGATGTATTTCAACCCGTTGCGGTCATGAAACCGGTCGATCCATTGGCCGTTCAGATCGGCCAGCGCCGCCCGGTTCGCGGCCAGAGCCAGCGTCTCGGTCTCGAACCGTCCCATCTGCGATGCCGAAGCAGCTTGCGCCTCGACGGCCCTGCCGCCAACGACCTGACGCATCACGGGATCGAGGGCCAAGCGGTCGGCATCGTTCACATCCTCGTATCCGGCCAGTCGTCCGAACACCGATTGCCGGAACAATCCGTCAAGCCGATGGAGCGTGTTCTTCCCGGTGCGGCTGTCTCGCAGCGCCTCCGACGCCAGATTGGACAGGCCGAGCACGTCATCAAGCTCGCGCATCACCAGCAGGCCACCGTCTGAACTGATCTGCGCACCACGGAACTCCAGACGCACACGGCGGTCGAAATCAACCCGATCTCCCCGCGCCAAGCCCGCACCCTCCAGGTGATCCATGAAACGCGCCCCTCGCAGCCGTCAACGCCATGATTTATATGCGAAATATCACGATTACGACAGCGAAATCAGCGACTTACTTGGAGAATGTGGG
>NZ_JBHRYJ010000009.1:0-109281 GCF_042648965.1 Ferrovibrio xuzhouensis | reverse complement strand
AAACGCGCCCCTCGCAGCCGTCAACGCCATGATTTATATGCGAAATATCACGATTACGACAGCGAAATCAGCGACTTACTTGGAGAATGTGGGTTTATATGCCTCCCGAGCGCCCGGCCCCGAAAGGCTGGGCGCGGAGCGTATGGAACCGGATTCGGCCCTGACTGTAAATAGTTTCAGGGCTTGGTTTTTTACGGCAAGGCTGCCTGTTTTTTGGACGGGTCCCCGCCAGTGTCCCGGGCGCGGCGCGAGATCTGATGCTCGCGGTACGATATATATGTGGCACTGGTGAAAATGACGGCTCCGCCGACCCAGGTCCACAGGTCGGGGATCTGGCCGAAGGCGAAGAAGCCGATCAGCGACGCCCAGATCAGCTTGGTGAAATCCAGCGGCATCAGCACGGTGGCATCGGCATGCTTGAAGGCTTCGTTGAACAGCAGGTGGCCGATGGTGCCGAAGGCAGCCACCAGCACCAGCCAGCCGAGCTGCGACAGGGTCGGCCATTGCCAGACGAACAGCGCGGCGATGAAGGTGACCGGGGTGAGGAACAGCACCATGTAGGCGGCGATGGTCAGGCTGGAATCGGTGCGCGACAGGATCTTGATGTCGATCATCGCCACCGCCCACAGCACTGCCGAGCCGATCACCAGCAGCGGGCCGGTGCCGATCTCGATCAGGCCGGGCCGCAGCACGATCAGCATGCCCACGAAGCCGAAGGCGAGCGCGGTGAGGCGCCGGATGCGGAAGGTCTCGCCGAGGAACAGGGCGGCGCCGAGGGTGACGAACAGCGGCGAGGTATAGGCCAGCGAGGTCGCCTGGGCCAGCGGGGTGAAGGCCAGCGCGCTGAAGAACATCAGCATCGAGATGCTGTTGGTGACGCCGCGCAGGGCATGCAGGTGCAGCTTGGTGGTCTTCAGCGGGGCAAAGCGGGCGCGGATCAGCGCCGGCAGCAGCCAGAACAGGCCGAACAGGTTGCGGAAAAACGCCACCTCGAAGGCCGGCAAATCTTGCGACACCCGCGCAACCAAGGCATGCATGCAGATGAAGCTGAGCGATGACACAAGCATCATGCCCATTGCCCGGGCCAGGGGAGGAGCCCCGGTGAGGGCGGCCGGCAAGAATCGTCCGAGCATGATTATCCGTGTCAGCGCTTCAAGCGCGTACCATTTCAGAGTCCGGGAATAGCGAACATTGCAAAAACTGCAACACTCCCATGCGCTGCCGATCGAAAAGATCCTGCCCGATGTGCAGGCGGCGCTGGCGCGTGGCAGCAATCTCGTCGTCCAGGCGCCGCCGGGCTCGGGCAAGACGACCTTGCTGCCGCTCGGCCTGCCCGGCCAGGACTGGGCTGGCGGGGGACGCATCATCGTGCTGGAACCACGACGGCTGGCGGCCCGGCTGGCGGCGCGGCGCATGGCCGACCTGCTCGGCGAGTCCGTCGGCGAGACGGTCGGCTACCGCGTGCGGCTCGACAGCAGGGTCGGGCCGAAGACCCGCATCGAGCTGAACACCGACGGCGTCTTCCTGCGCCGGCTGCAGCGCGACCCGGAGCTGAAGGGCATTGTCGCCGTGCTGTTCGACGAATGCCACGAGCGCGGCCTCGAATCCGATCTGGCGCTGGCACTCTGCCTGGAATCGCAGGCCGCCCTGCGGCCCGACCTGCGGCTGGTGGCGATGTCGGCGACGCTGGATGCCGCGCCGTTTGCCGCACTGATGGGCGGTTGCCCGGTGGTCACCGGCGAGGGCCAGAGCTTTCCGGTCGAGACGCGCTGGCGGCCGCTGGCGCCGCAGGCCCGGCTCGAGGCCGGCGTCGCCGAGGCGGTGCACACGGGCCTGTCCGAGACCGAGGGCGACATGCTGGTCTTCCTGCCGGGCGTCGGCGAGATCCGCCGTGTCGAGGCCTTGCTGACTGACGGCCGGCTGCCGGCCACAGTCGATGTCGTGCCGCTCTATGGCGACCTGCCCGGCGAGAAGCAGGATTCCGCCCTGCAGCCGGCGCCGGCCGGCCGCCGCAAGGTGGTGCTGTCGACGGCGATTGCCGAAAGCTCGCTGACCATTGAGGGCGTGCGCGTCGTGGTCGATGCCGGCTACATGCGCCAGCCGGTCTTCTCGCCGGCCACCGGCATGAGCCGGCTGGAGACCGTGCGGGTCAGCCAGGCCTCGGCCGACCAGCGGCGCGGCCGCGCCGGCCGCCTCGGACCCGGCATCTGCTACCGGCTGTGGGCCGAGGCCGCCCATGGCGGCCTGGTGAAATTCACGCCGCCGGAAATCGCCGTCGCCGATCTGGCGCCGCTGGCGCTCGACCTCGCCGCCTGGGGCGCCCGCGATGCCGCCGCCCTGCCGTGGCTCGATGCGCCGCCGGCCGCGGCCCTTGGTCACGCCCGCGAGCTGCTGCAGGACCTCGGTGCCATCGATGAGGGCGGCGCGATCACCGCCCATGGTCGGGCGATGGCAGCGCTGCCGCTGCATCCCCGGCTTGCCCATATGGTGATCCGTGGTCATGCGCTTGGCCTCGGCGGGCTGGCCTGTGCGCTGGCGGCCCTGCTCGGCGAGCGCGACATCGCGCGGAGCGGTGCCGGCCAGCCGCGCGATGCCGATCTGCGCTGGCGGCTCGAAATCGTCATCGGCGAGGGCGAACGCGACAGCGCGCCGCACGGCCTACGCGTCGACATGAATGCCGTGAAACAGATCCGCCGGCTGGCCGCCGACTGGCGCCGGCAGATCGGGGCGGAGCGCCATAGCGGCGGCACCGACGAGGCCGGCATCCTGGTGGCACTGGCCTATCCCGACCGTATCGCGCGCCAGCGCTCGGCCGGCAGCTTCCTGCTCAGCAACGGCCGCGGCGCCCGGCTCGATCCGCAGGACGTGCTGGCCCGCGCAAGTTGGCTGGCGGTCGCCGAGGTTGGTGGCGTCCAGGCCGATGCCCGCGTCTTTCTGGCCGCACCGCTGACCGAAGCCGAACTTGAAGCGCATTTCGCCGACCGCATCGCCGAGCGCGATGTCGTCGAATGGGACGAGCGCAGCCAGGCGGTGCTGGCGCGCCGCCAGCGCCGGCTCGGTGCCCTGGTGCTGCGCGAAAAGCCGCTGAGCAATCCGCCGCGGGAGACCATCCGTACCGCCATCATCGCCGCGATCCGCAAGGGCGGGCCCAACGCACTGCCCTGGACGCCAGGTCTGCGGCAGTGGCAGGCGAGGGTCCGGCTGCTGCGCGGCCATCTGCCGGCGGCGGCCGGCTGGCCCGAGATGGACGATGCGGCGCTGGCGGCACGACTGGAAGACTGGCTGGCGCCGTATCTCGATGGCGTCACCAAGCTGTCACAGCTCGCCGGCATCGACCTGCATGCGGCATTGACCCACCAGCTCGACTATACACAGCAAAAGCTGCTGGATGCCGAAGCGCCGACCCATTGGCGCGTCCCCACCGGATCGAACATCACCATCGCCTACGATCAGGGCGACCAGCCGGTGCTGGCAGTGCGCCTGCAGGAGATGTTCGGCTGCGCCGACACGCCGGCGATTGCCGGCGGCCGGGTGAAACTGGTGCTGCATCTGCTGTCGCCGGCACGGCGACCCTTGCAGGTCACCAGCGATCTTGCCGGCTTCTGGCAATCAAGCTATCGCGCAGTGCGTGCGGAAATGCGCGGGCAATACCCGAAGCATCCCTGGCCGGATGATCCGCTGGCGGCACAGCCGACGACACGCGCGAAACCGCGACCGCGCGGCTGAGCCATAAAGCCGCCGGGCACCCATGTTAGCGCCCTTGTTGTTGTGCGGGCGGCTTTCTAGAATTGCCGCGCATGAGCGTCGAGCGCCGCCGAGAGATCAGCATCCTGTTCGGAGACCCGAACCGTGGCATGCGTATGCAATACCGTGCGGCCCTGCGCGCCGAGGGCTTCACGCAACTGCATGAATTCGACACGCTGGAGAATTTTCCGGCGCTGTGCCAGAAGGTGCAGCCCGACCTGATCTTCATGGACGCGGCGATGCCCGAGGGCAATCCGGCCGATACGGTGCATGACCTGCGGCACGGCAGCCTGGGCAGCAATCCGTTCGTGCCGATCATCATTGCCACCTGGGATGCCAGCCGGTCGGTGGTGCACCGGATCATCGATTGCGGTGCCGACGACGTGCTGATCAAGCCGCTGTCGACCCAGTCGATCAGCGGTCGCATCCAGGCGCTGGCCGACAACCGCAAGCCGTTTGTGGTCACTGCCGACTATATCGGTCCCGACCGCCGGCGCAGCAGCCGGCCGTCGGGCGGCGATCCCGCGCTGCTGACGGTGCCCAACCCGCTGCGTGCCAAGCTGGACGGGCTGCCAACCGGCGGCGACGAGTTCCGCCGCCAGGTCGAAGACATGCGCAGCCAGATCGGCCGTCTGCGCCTGAAGGCCGCCGCCTTCCGCATCGCTTTCGTCGCCGCGCAGATGGAAACGATCCGGCAGGGTGCCGGCGAGGCGGGGCTGATGCTGCTGGGCAGCCTGCTGGTCTCGGCGGAAGACATGCGCGGGCGATTGTCCGGGCTGCAGGACCATGGCGCCGAACTGGCGCTCTGCGACCGGCTGATCGAGACCGTGCAGCCGCTGGTCGTCGCGACCGACAACCGGCTGCACGACGGCCAGAACAGTGCGGCCACCATACAATCGGTGGCTGCGGTGCTGCTGCAGACCTTTCATCCGGAACGCAGCGGCGCGGATCTCGCGGCCGACGTGGCCGCCGCCATCGGCCGCTACCGGGCCCGCCAGGAAGCGGTGGCCAGCGGTGCATTGCAGGTCGGCTAGGCCTTAAAGCCCCGGTAATATTCGGCCGGCATGATGACTTGAGGGGGGCGCCGCCGCTTGTTGGCATGGTCCCGGCTCTTTTAGGATCGGGTCATGAACAGCGACGAATTCCGCGGCGACGTGCGCATCCTGTTCGGTGACCCCGGGCAGGGTACCCGCGTGCTTTACCGCCAGGCGCTGATGGCCGCCGGCTATCATGACCTGCGCGAGTTCGACAGCGTCAAAGGCTTCGCCGACCTGATCACCGTGGCCCGTCCGGATCTGGTCTTCATGGATCTGGCCATGCCGGAGGGCGACGCGGTGGCCCTGGTCTCCGACCTGCGCCATGGCCGGCTGGGTGTGAACCCGTATCTGCCGATCATCCTGACCAGCTGGGAATCCGACATGCAGCTGGTCCGCCGCGTCGTCGATGCCGGTGCCGACGACCTGCTGGTCAAGCCGCTGTCGACCCGGATCATCCTCGATCGCATCGAGACGGTGGCGCTGCATCGCAAGCCCTTCGTCGTCACCTCCGATTATATCGGACCGGATCGCCGCAAGGCGGTAGCGCGGCGCGACAGCAATGTGCCGCTGATCGAAGTGCCCAATCCGCTGCGCGAGAAGATGCTCGGCCGGCCGATCGACGCGGCCGCCCTGCAGCAGGCGATCATGGCGGCCAACGACAGCATCACCCGCCAGCGCCTGCATGCCTCGGCCTTCCGCATCGCTTTCGTCGCCGCCCAGGTGGTGCCGCGCTACAAGGATGGCGAACGGCCCGATACCGCGACGCTGACCCTGCTGGCCGACCTGATCGTGTCGGCCGAAGACATCCGCCTGCGCGTCGCCGACAGCGAGTTCAGCCATGTCGTGCAGGTCTGCGACCGGCTGCTGGCGCAGGCGCGGCCGCTGGCCGAACTGGATGTCGATTTCACGCTGTCGGCAAGCTGGGTGAAATCCCTCGACCTGGTGAAGTCGCTGGCCGATGCGCTGCTGGCGCTGTTCAATCCCGAGCGGGATGCCTCGGCGCTGGCCGGCGAGGTGGCCAATGCCGTCGACCGCTTCCGCAACCGTCGGGCGGCACAGCAGACCGGCGAATTGCCGGCGGTCTGAGCCTGCGGCGAGTGCAGCGCCCTTAATGCGGGGCCCTCAATGCAGGGACTCGTCGGGGCGCAGCAGGAATCCCACCATCAGCCGGTCGACCGGCGCGAAATCATCGGTCAGCACCGGCACATCGGCGGCGGCGATCCGCGCGGCGAGGTCGTCCGGCGGCCAGCGCAGCCAGGTGCGGCGGAACGGCGCGGCGGCGCGCAGCACCGAGCTGGCGCTCGGCACGGTCAGGCCCAGCACCACGAAGGTGACACGGCCGCCCTGGCGGCGGCTGTCGTCGTCGAGCCAGACTTCCACCGCCGGAAAGTCGCGCTGCATCGTTTTCACCAGTGCAAAAGTGAAGCGCGGATTTTCGCTCTGGTCGATCACGTTGATCGCATAGGCACCGCCCGGTGCCAGCCGGTCGCGCACCAGGCGGTGGAATTCCCGGGTCACCAGATGCGGTGGGATCGAGAAATCGTGGAAGGCATCGCCGAGGATCAGGTCGAAGCGCTGGTCCCGCGGCAGGTGGGCCAGCGTGGCGCGGGCATCGGCATGGATGACATGCAGGGCAGGCGCCGTGACATCTAGCCACATCGCCTCGGCGGCGACGCGGGTGACCGCCGGGTCGATCTCGGCGACGACGAGGTCGGCCTTCGGAAAGCGCGCGGCCCATGCACGAGGTAACGTGAAGGCGCCGCCGCCGATGAAATAGGCGCGCGGCGGCCGGCCGGCCAGCAGGCTTTCGGTGCGCCGCGCGACGAAATCGAGATAGGGGCTATACAGCAGCGTCGGATCGTCGCGGTCGTTCAGGCTGTGCGCCAGATGGTCGAGCACCATGGCGGCCGACGGCCGGCCGCTCTGCGGCGTCAGGTCGACGACGCGGATGCAGTAATAGTCGCTCTCGACCCGGCAGGGCGCGGCATAACCGGGCAACTGGCCGAGACCGACGCCGGCCAGCACGATCAGCGCCAGCACCGGCGCGGTGACGAAGCTCTTGCGGCCCTGCAGCCAGTAGGCGACGGCAAAGGCGAGATAGAGCCCGGCGACCGCCAGCATGGTGCCGCTGGAGCCGATCCACGAGATGAACAGGTAGCCGGCGGTCAGCGTGCCGAGGATGCTGCCGGCGGCGCCGAGCGCGAACATGCGCCCCAGGACGGGGCCCTGGCGCTGCGGTGCATCGTCGATGGCCAGCTTGGTCAGCACCGGCGAGACCACGCCGACGAACAGGCTGGGCAGCAGGAAGACGCCGCCGGCCAGCAGGGTGATCAGCAGCAGGGGCGGCGCCGTGGTGTCGCCCAGCAGGACGGCCAGCGCTTTCAGCAGCGGCGCGCAGCCGGCGGTGAAAAGCCCGGCCAGCCCGAGCGCCACCGCAATGCCGCGCCGCGCCGTCGCCGCGGTGATCTCCGGCGCGGCGAGCCGCCCGCCGATCCAGTGTCCGGCCGACAGGCCGGCCAGCACCACGGCGATGATGGCCGTCCAGGTATACAGCGACATGCCGACATAGGGCGCCAGCATGCGGCCGGCGACGATCTCGACGACCAGCGCGCCGGCCGAGGTGAGGAAGAGGGTGAGGCCGTAGGCGGCCTGCCGGAGCGCGCTCAAGGCGGTGTCAGTTGACGGCGGAGCCGGCCGGTTTGACCGACCCGCTGCCACCCTGCTTGGCGAAATAGGCCGGGAATTCCATGGTCTCGTACTGGCGTTCGGCGACAAAGCGGAACATCGACAGGAAAGCCGGCGGCGGCAGCAGGCCGCGCATGCGGGCAACCGCGGCATCCTTCAGCGGCGTCTTGCCGGGCTTTTCGGGCAGGAACAGGATGGTCGGTGTCACCTGCACGGTCCAGCGCCGCGCCATCTCCTTCTCCGGCAGCACCTTGCCGTCGAGGTCGGTGACCTCGCGGGCGCCGAACAGGTTGAGCTGGATCACCTCGAAATGCTGGCGGATGTAGCCGGCGATGGCGGCATCGGCAAGCTGCTTCTCGTGCATCTCGGCGCAGTAGATGCAACCGCGCTGCTCGAACACCACGGCGACGCGCTTGCCCTTCGCCGCGGCGTCGGCGATGTCCTGGTTGAGATCGAGAAAGCTGTCGAGGAACCAGTCCTCGGTATGCAGGCCGTCGTCGTTCAGCTTCGCCGCCTGCGCCGCAGCGGGAGCAAGGACGGGCGCAAGCGCCAGTGCGGCGGGCAGGGCGAGCAGGCTGCGGCGGGTGAAGCGGGTCATGGCAGGCCTCCGGTCCGCATTACGGACGCAGGTGAATCCAGCCGCTCAGGCTGCGCTCGACGATCTCGGGCAGGCCGTTCGGCACCTCGTCGACATCGGGCAGCAGGTCGGCGGCGGTCTTGTGCAGGGTTTCCAGCGTGGCGCCGCAGGCGATGAACTCGACCTCCAGCGCCTGCAGGCTCTCGATGCGCTGGGCCACCGGGCTGCGGTCCTTCAGCAGGGCGACCAGACCGGGCCCGTAGGCGATCACCGCCAGCTTCACCTGCGCCGCGTCGTAGAATTTCTGGATGTTGACGATGTTGCTGAGCACCGCGTTGATCCGCTTCGGGTCATCCTCGGCCAGGCTGACGACGATCCTGCGCGGCGCGTCGATGGTCGGCTGCGGATCGGCGAACTTGCCCTTGCGGTCGACCACCATGGCGCGCGCGGCGGCGACCGGTACGGTCACCGCCGCCGCGGCGAGCAGGAACAGCCGCCGTGGCAGCATGCCCAGCGTCAGTCCGCGGTCTTCTGCGTCGGCGTCACGCCCAGCCTCGCGGCCAGATCGCTGGTGATTTTCGGCGGCGTCTTGCGGCAGTTTGTCATGCATGTGTCGGGTTTCACATCCGGCCGCGGGTCGCCGGCGAGAAAGCCGTCGCGGTTCGGCATCTTCACCTGGCGCAGCCCTGCAGCATCGAGGGTCTTGTCTTCCGGCCACACATTGGCCTGGTTGAGCAGCCAGGCAACGATGGAATAGACCTGATCGTCGGTCAAGCTCTGCGGTGCGCCGAACGGCATGGCGCGACGGATATAGTCGTACAGCGTCGGCGCATAGGGCCAATAGCTTTCCACAGTCTTGCGCGGGTCATTCGAGTTCAGCGTGCCGCGGCCGCCGATCAACTCCGGATAGCGCCCGGCGCCCTCGGCGAATTCGCCGTGGCAGGCCGAGCATTGATCCATGAACAGCTGTTCGCCGTCGGCGACGGTGCCCTTGCCGGGTGGCAGCCCGGCGCCGTCGGGACCGCGCACGTCGATGTTCCAGCCGGCGATCTGCTCTTTGGTGGCCGCCGTGCCGAAGCCGAACGGCTTGTGCGCGGCCGGCTTGGTCTGGGCGATGGCCGGCAGGGCGAGGGCGATGACGAACAGGGCAGCGAGGGTATTAAGCGATCTGGACATTTTCGACCTCGCCATCGGGCTTCACCCGCCAGGTATGGATGGAGTTCTTGTGATAGATCGAATTGAGGCCGCGCACCGCGCGCAGGGCCTCGATGGTCGGCTGCACATAGCCGCTCTCGTCCATGGCGCGGCTCTGCAGCAGCATCGGCCGGCCGTCCCATTGCAGCGGAAAGCGGAAGCGCGTCAGGGCGCGCGACAGCACCGGCGTCTGCAGGTCGGCGGTATGCCAGTTGTTGCCGCCGTCGGTGCTGATGTCGACCTTCTTGATCCTGCCATGGCCGGACCAGGCCAGCCCGCGGATCTCGTAGAAGCCTTTGCCGAATTTCATCGGCTTTTCCGGGCAGGGCGAGGTGATCACCGAGTTCGCCTCCTGCACGAAGGTGAACTGCCGGGCGATGCCGTTCGGCATCAGGTCGGTGTATTTCGAGGTTTCCTCGCGGTGATGCCACGGCTGGTCGCCCACCTTGATGCGGCGCAGCCACTTCACGTTGACGTTGCCTTCCCAGCCCGGCACCAGCAGGCGCAGCGGATAGCCGTTCTCGACGCGGATGCGCTCGCCGTTCTGCGAATAGCAGACGATCACGTCGTCGAGTGCCTTGTCCAGCGGGATGCTGCGGGTCATCGCCGCAGCATCGGCCCCCTCGGCCAGCAGCCACTTCGCCGACTTCTGCAGGCCGACCTCGGCCAGCAGGGTGGACAGCTTGACGCCAGTCCATTCGCAGCAATGCACCATGCCGTGGCTGAACTGCACGCCATCCATCTGCGCACCCTTCCACTCCATGCCGCCGTTGGCCGGGCATTCGATGAAGTGGATGCGGCTGACCGACGGGAAACGCATCAGGTCGCTCATGGTGAAGATCAGCGGCCGGTCGACCAGGCCGTGGATCATCAGGCGGTGCTGGTCGGGGTCGATGTCCGGCGCGCCGCCGTGATGGCGCTCGAAGCACACGCCGTTCGGCGTGATGATGCCGTCGAGTTCATGGATCGGCGTGAAGTTGATCGACGATTCTTCGGTGGCGGTCAGCCAGCCGACATTGCGCCGGATCACGTTCTTCTCGTATTGCGACGGCATGCCGTAAGGGTGCGCGGTGACGCTGGACCCCAGCGTCTTCATCCATTCCGGCACATTGGGCGGCAGGTTGTCGTCGCCGGCCGCCATCGCCTCGCCGACGCCGGCGCCGGCCAGCATGGTCATGCCGCCGACTGCCGCCGAGCGCTTGAGGAATGTGCGCCGCGACGGGGTCAGCAGTCTGGGGCTGCCGCCCGGGGCCGGCGTCTTGCTGTCACGCGTCATCTGTCCTGTCCTCCGCCCATACTGTGGCTTCTGTCTCAGCCGGCGATGCCGCGCTGGTCGGCACCCTTCACCGTCACGCTGCGGTTCTCGGCAATTTTGATGCTCTTGTGCTCAGAGATGTATTTGCCGACCAGGTCGTAGACCGGCGGACCCTCGGTGCCCTCGTTGATCGAGGCCCAGCCGGCAACGGTATAGTTTTTCGCCGGGTCGACCGGCTGGCCGGTGCGCAGCAGGGTCATGTTCGAGATGCGCTGGCCGATCGGCTTGCCGACGTCGATGCTGTAGGCCATGCCGCCGACGCGCACCATGTCGCCGCCCTGCTGGTAATAGGGGTCGGGGTTGAACAGGTTGTCGGCGACATCCTCCAGCACGGTCTTGAGGTATTCGCCGGTCATCGTGTTGCGATAGACGTTCGGATAGGTGATCGCGGTCTGCGAATACAGCGTGTCGCCGGTGATCGGCTGGCCGGGCAGCAGGCTGGCGCCCCAGCGGAAGCCCGGCGACAGCGCGATCTCGGCCTCGCGTTCGGCCATGATCGCCTGGCAGATCAGGTCGTCGAAAGTGCCGTTGAAATTGCCGCGCCGGTACAGCAGCGAATCCGCCGTGCCATAGACCTTGTCGATGACGGCCTTGTGTGGCGCGCGCACCTCGTCGATCAGCTTGGCCATCTCCGGGTCGGGCGTGATCGCATCCGAAAAAACCGGGATCAGGCGGAAGCGGAAGCCGGCGACCTTCTTGTCCTTCACGTCGAGGTCGAGGCGGGCGAGGAACTTGCCGTGGCTGCCCGGCGCGACCAGCAGCGTGGTCCCGACCTTGACCGGCTCGGGGATCGCGTCATGGGTATGGCCGGTCAGGATGACGTCGATGCCCTTGACGCGGGCCGCCAGCTTGCGGTCGACGTCGAAGCCGTTGTGGCTCAGCAGCACGACGAGATCGGCGCCCTTGGCGCGGGCCGCGTCGACATTCTGCTGCACCTTCTCCTCGTCGATGCCGAACGACCAGTCGGGAATCATGTAGCGCGGGTTGGCGATCGGCGTGTAGGGGAAGGCCTGGCCGATCACCGCGATCTTCACGCCGCCGCGCTCGAAGAACTTGGTCGATTCGAAGACCGGATCGCCGAAGCCGGTATCCTTCACGTTGCCGCAGAGGAACGGGATCTTCATCGATTCCGTCAGTTCCTTGACGCGGTCGGCGCCGTAGGTGAATTCCCAGTGCGCCGTCATCGCCTCGACGCCGAGCGCCTGCATCACCTGCACCATGTCGGCGCCCCTGGTGGCCAGCGAGCTGTAGCTGCCCTGCCAGGTGTCGCCGCCATCGAGCAGCAGGGTGTTGTTCGGCCGTTCGGCCCGGATCGCCTTGATCAGCGTGGCCATATGGGCGACGCCGCCGAGCCGGCCGTAATCCTGGGCGAGCTGCACGAAGTCGTTGCAGGTCAGGGCATAGGCTTCCGGCGTGTCGGCGCGGATGCCGTACTGCTTGAGCAGGTAGCTGCCGACCAGATGCGGCGGCAGGCCGAGCACCTCGCCGACGCCGATGTTGACACCGGGCTCGCGGAAATACAGCGGTACCAGCTGGGCGTGGATGTCGGTGAAATGCAGCAGCGTGACCTGGCCGAGCGGCTGGAAGCGTAGCAGGTCGGCCTGACTGATCTTCTGGCTGGCGGCGGCGGCGCCCAGCCGGGGCATGCCGCCCATGATGACGGCGGCGGCGGCGGTTGCCTGCAGGATGTCGCGGCGGCTCAGCATGACAGGTTCACCATAAAAAAAATGTACAAACTGAAAACACGACCGCCCCAAGAGAGAGGGGCGGCCGGTCTGGTGGCTTAGCGGCGGACGCCGGGCGCTTCGGACGCGAGTCCGTTGCTGCGCCAGGCGACGAAGAGTTCGAGGTCGGTGTATTCGTCGGAGCCGCGCGGATAAGGCTGGGCGCGGACTTCCTGGTTGCAGCCTTCGAAGCGGCGGTGCAGCGAGCCGAAGGACTGCCATTTCAGGCGATAGGCCGGATAGCCGTTCGAGCGGCCCTGGCTGAGATTCTCGACACCGATGCTGTTGCCGGCATTCTGCTCGTGGCACTGGGCACAGGCAATGTCCATCTGGCCGCGACGGGTGTAGTAGAACTCCTTGCCCTTGGCGAAATAGGGCGCCGCCGGGCCGTCGACCTTCACGCTGACCGGCATGCCGCGCGACTGCAGCGCGACATAGGAGGTCAGCCCCAGCAGCGGCTTGGAATCCCACTTCAGCGCCGGCGCCTTCATGTATTCGGTCCGGCACAGATTGATGCGGTGCTCGATCGAGGCGAGCTTGCCGAGCTTGGGCTCGTATTTCGGATAGCTGACCGAAACGCCCTTCATGCTCTTTTCGGCATCGCCGTGGCAGGAGGCGCAGGACTTGCCCGCCGCGCCTTCGACCTTGGCCCATTCGCTTTCGCCATCCTGCACGGCCAGCATGCCGGGATTTTCGAAATCGTCGTCCTGCATCGCCTGGGTCTCGGGCGAGGCGAAGACATAGCCGGAAATCTTGTCGCCGACGATGTGGCCGGCGAATTTCGGATTGGCCTTGTACTTGGCGATCACGTCGCTGGCGTCGGCCGAGGACGACGTGTCCTTGGATTTTTCGGCACCGCAGGCCGCAAGGCCGGCGATGATGGCCAGAGAGGCCGCAGCGGTAAGGAGCTTGCTGGTCCTGGTCATTTTCCCCCCTTTATATCTTTTGCCGGCGCCGCATCGGTCAGCTGCCAGATCATTCAGCTGACGGTCAGCTGTTCGCTGGCCTTGTAGACGCTGCCGTCATCGTCGGTCCAGGCAAAGTCCATCGTGCCGTTTTCGCTGCACTTGTAGAAGAAGCTGATGAATGGGTTGGCCGAGATGGCGGGTTCCAGCTTCGCCTCGAACACCGGCTTGCCGTTGAAGGTGACGGTCATCTTGTTGATGATCTTGCGCGGGATGATCTGGCCCTTCGAATCCTTGCGCTGGCCCGATTCCATCGGGTGCGGCACGAGCGTCTTGATCTCGACGACTTCGCCCTTCTTGGCGTCCTTGGGAATGCGGATCTTCGGCTTGATGTCAGCCATGGGTCGGTTCCTTTTCCAAATGCCTGTGTTGCGGAAGCCGGCGTCAGCCGCCGCAGCCGCCGATGGTGACCTTGACCTCGCGGGCCGCGGTCCAGGCGCTGCCGTCGCTCATCACCGCCACGGCGATGACGTTCTGGGTCTCGGCCATGCGCATGCGGAATTCGACGTCGGCCTTGCCGCTGGCCGGCGTCAGCAGGAAGCTGGCGACGCCGGGCGACGGATTTTGGTCGGAGACGACATGGATCTCCTTGACGTAATCCTTGTCGGTCATCGGGCTGTCGACGCTGATGCGCACCGGCACGGTGTTGCCGTTCTCGGCGATTTCCTGGGTCTTGATCTCGATCTTGCCGGCCTTCGGCGCGGCCTTGACGAGCTCGCCGAGCAGTTTCTTGGCGCTGTCCGGAGTCGCCTCGGCGCTGAGCGGCACCAGGGTGACGGCGAAGCTGCCGAGGCCGAGGGCGGCCACGGCCTGGCGGCGGCTGATCCCGGCGGGGGTGAGGCTGGTCATGACAGGGTCTCCTGGTCGGTAGGCAGCGGATGATGTCACTTGAGCGAGGACAGATAGGCGACCAGATCCTCGACCTGCTGGGCGGTCAGGATCGGCTTGCCCTCGAATTTCTTCTGCACGCGGTTGAGGCCGTCGATGCGGTAATAGGCCGGCATGATGGTGTCGGGATTGACCACCTTCGGGTTCACGATGCGCATGCGGATATCGGCCGCGCTGAGCCGGCCGCCCACTTCGCTGAGATCCGGACCGATATTGCCGATGCGGAAGGCGACCTCGGGGATCGGCAGGCGGTGGCAGATCACGCAGTTGCCCTGGCCGCTGGTGATCGCCCATTTGCGGCCCTCGGCGGGGTCGCCCGGCTTGCCGGTCAGCGACTTGTCGATGGCGTAATCCTTGATCGTGTAGGGCGCCAGATTGTGGTCGTGGACCTCCTGGGCCCGCGCCGGGGCGGCAACGGCCAGCAGGGCGGCGACACCTGCGGCCATGGCGGCCTGTTTGGCAGTGATCCGGCTGGCGCTGGCGGCAAGACGGCCGGTCATGCTGCGAGTCTGGCGCATTGTTCCTCCCCTGGTCGTTGGGCCCCGATGGAGCGGGGCCGTGCAGCTTTTATCGCTGCTCGTATCGATGTCCATAACAAAGTCATTCCACATTTGGCAAGTGGTGATTTTGGGAATATTACTTAACTGCATGAGCCGTCTGGATTTTTTGCCTGTCCAAGCTGCTCCAGCAGGTGGTCGAGCTTGGGGTAGAAAAAGCCCGCTCCCGGATAGCCGGTGATTCGGCCGATTTCCCGGCCGCAGGCCACCAGCAGGAAAGTCGGTGTATAGATGACACCGCCCGCTTTTGGCAGTCCGGCCGGCCAGGCCTTGTCGAGATCGACCCGGCGCAGCGGCGCCAGCCTGCCTTCGTCGGACAGCGGATAGCCGGGGCCGATCTCGCGATGCCAGGCCATGCACCACGGACAGTCGAGCCGTTCGGCCATGACGAGCTGGGGCGCTGCAGCAGTCGCAGGCTCGCTAGCCCGGGCCGGCTGCCCGGCCGTCATGAACAGCAGCAGCGCAAAAACACATACAGATTGTGCAATGCGAAAAACCATCATATTGAAATGTTATTTGATCGCCGGTAGGCAATCAATACTCTTCCCGCGGAGGAAACATCCAATGACCAAAATGCTGCGCCGGCTGACCGGCTGCCTCGTCCTGTCCGCCTGCCTGCTGCTGCCGCCGTTTCTGCTGCCGCCTTCCGCCGCCGCCGATCCGGTGCGTCTGGTGGTGGACGGTCGCGGGCTGGACGGCGAGCTGCATCTCGCATCCGGCAAGGCGATCCATGACGGCGTGATGGTGCTGGTGCATGGCACACTCGCCCACAATCGCATGGAGATCATGCAGATGCTGCAGGAGACACTGGGCGCGCGCGGCATCTCGACCCTGGCCGTCACCCTGTCGCTCGGCGTGTCCGACCGTCGCGGCATGTATGACTGCGCCGTGCCGCATCGGTCCAGCAACGCCCAGGCAGCCGGTGAAATCGCCGCCTGGATCGGCTGGGCGCAGCAGCAGGGCGCGGCGAAGATCGGCCTGCTCGGGCATTCGCGCGGCGGCGCGCAGGTGGCGCTGTATGCGGCGCAGGCCGGCGACCGGCTGCCGGCGGCGCTGACCCGCATCGTGCTGGTGGCGCCGGGCACCTTCGACATGGCCAGGGCCGCCGCCGACTATCACAAGCGCTACGGCACCGATCTGGCCGTGCCGCTGCAGAAGGCGCAGGCCCTGGTGGCGGTGGGGCAGGGGGATACACTGCTGACCAGGACGGATTTCCTTTATTGCCCGCAGGCATCGGTCGCGGCGGCGAGCTTCGTCGATACCTATGCCGATGACGGCCGCAATGACGCGCCGAGCCAGCTTGCGGCGATCCGCCGGCCGGTGCTGCTGGCGATCGCCGGCAGCGACGAGATCGTCGCCGACCTGCCGCAGCGGCTGGCCACCGCGGCCAAACCGGCGCAGTTCCATGCGATGACGGTCGAGGGCGCCGACCATTTCTTCAAGGATCTGTTCGGCGAGGACCTCGCCGATGCCATCGCGGCCTTCTGGAAAGGCTGAGGCCTACTGGTTGATGACGCTGTCGACGGCAGGCGCCACCACCGGCGCGACCTGCAGGCTGCCGTCCCAGATCATGTGGATGGCGACATAGCCGATGATCAGCAGGCCGATGTAGGCGATCCAGTGGAAGCGGTCGAGCAGGCGGGCGATGAACTTCGACGCGATGCCCATCAGCGCGATCGACAGTACCAGACCAAAGGCGAGGATATAGGGGTGTTCGCGCGCCGCGCCGGCCACCGCCAGCACGTTGTCGAGCGACATCGACAGGTCGGCCACCACGATCTGCATCACCGCGGCGCGCTGGGTCTTCGGCGCCGGCCGGCCGGTATCGCCGTCGTCGCCGTTTTTCGCCGCCTTGGCCTGTTCGCGCAGCTCGCGCCACATCTTCCAGGCCACCCACAGCAGCAGGATGCCGCCGGCCAGGGTCAGGCCGATCACCTGCAGCATCTCGACGGCAATGCCGGCAAACAGAATGCGCAGCACCGTCGCGGCCATGATGCCGATCAGGATGATGCGGTTGCGCCGCGCCGCCGGCAGGCCGGCCACCGCCATGCCGATTACCACGGCATTGTCGCCCGACAGGATCACGTCGATCAGGATCACCTGCAGGAAGGCGGAGAGCTGGGCGGCGGTCGCCGTGTAGCCGAAGAGCGAAATGTCCATGGAAAGGGAATATAGTGCGGGAAGCCGGAGGGCAGGGGACGATTCCCTGCAGCCTACGGGAAGCCTCCGCCGGCTTATACCTTCGGGCCGGACTAAATTTGCCCTGCTGCCGGATCGCCGCGGCCGGGTGTGAAATCCGAATGTGAAATTCCCGGGTCGCTGCCGGCCTTGGCTTGGCGTTGCCCGTCCGCTTTGCTACCTATCTGCCTTCCGCCGCCATTCCGCTATCCTGCATGAGATCGCCCCTGTGACCGCTCCCGCACCGCTGTTCACCCTGACGCCCGGCCGCACCCCGCTGCTGATCGACGTGCCGCATGCCGGCCTCGGCCTGTCGCCGGGCCTGGAGGCGCGGCTGACCGACGGCGGACGGCGGCTGACCGATACCGACTGGCATGTCGAAAAGCTGTATGCCTTCGCCGCCGAGAGCGGCGTCGGCCTGATGGTGGCCAGCCATTCGCGCTATGTGGTCGACCTCAACCGCGACCCGGCCGGCAAGGCGCTGTATCCCGGCGCCGACAATACCGAGATCTGCCCGACCCGCGGCTTCGACAATGCGCCGCTCTACCGCGACGGCGAAACGCCCGACGCCGCCGAGGTGGCGCAGCGGGTGGCCGGGTACTGGCGGCCCTATCACGAGCGGCTGGCGGCCGAGCTGGCGGCGATCCAAGCCCGCCACGGCTATGCCATCCTGCTCGACGGCCACAGCATCGCTGCCGAAGTGCCGCGGTTTTTCGAAGGCCGGCTGCCCGATCTCAATCTCGGCAGCAACGACGGCCGCAGCTGTGCGCCGGAGCTCGGCACGCTGGCCTACGGCATCCTGTCGGCCAGCGACCGCTTCAGCCATATCTACAACGGCCGCTTCAAGGGCGGCTATATCACCCGGACCTACGGCCGGCCCGGGGAAGGCTTTCACGCCCTGCAGCTCGAGATGGCGCGCGACTGCTACATGGACGAAGGCGACCTGCCGCACTGGGACGCCGGCAAGGCCGCCCCGCTGGTCGCCCTGCTGAAGCGGCTGGTCGACGGCCTGCTGTCCTGGCGTCCGGCCTGAGCGCCGGTATCACCATGGACGAGCGGCGTCGCATTCCGTTTTCCCGCTGGCTGGCGCTGTTCCTGATCATCGGCGTGCCGGTCGCGCTGGTGGTCTGGCTGGCCTGTCTCGGCGACTACATCGCGCCGCCGGTGGCCTGGGGATTGGGCGCGGCCCTGCTTGGCGTGATCGGCCTGTTCACGCTCTGGCATACCCATGTCGCCTGGGGCGTGCTGCGGCGGACCGACGAGATCCTCGGCCGCGAGCATCGCGTCGGTGCTGACTGGGACGCGCTGACCATGCTGGGCGAACTGGGTGCCACGGTGGAGCGGCTGCGCCAGACCCTGCTGGACGAGAAGGGCCAGGTGGCGCTGCAGAGCACCACGGCGGACGCCATCCTCAACGCGCTGCCCGACTCGATCCTGCTGCTGGATTCGCGGCGCCAGATCGCGCGGGCGAATTTCTCGGCGCGGAAATTCTTCGGCAACGATATGATCGGCCGCGACCTCTCGGCCGCCCTGCGCCATCCGGCGGTGCTGGATGCCGCCGATGCTGTGCTGGCCGGCGAGACCGGGCTGGTGGCCGCCGATTTCAGCCTGCCGGTGCCCGATGGCCGCAGCTTTTCGCTGCGCGTGGTGGCCCTGCCGGCGGCGCGCGAGGACATGGCCGCCGTGCTGGCGCTGCATGACGTCACCGCGTTGCGCCGGGCCGAGAAAATGCGGGCCGATTTCGTCGCCAATGCCAGCCACGAGCTGCGCACGCCGCTTGCCTCACTGGTCGGCTTCATCGAGACGCTGCTGGGGCCGGCGCGCGACGACGAGCCGGCCCGCACCCGGTTTCTCGGCATCATGCGCGAGCAGGCCGCCCGCATGTCGCGGCTGATCCACGACTTGCTGTCGTTGTCGCAGATCGAGATGCGCGAACACGACCATCCGGCCGACCCGGTGGCGCTGGGACCGCTGCTGCGCGACACGGCGGCCGCGCTGGAGCCCCAGGCTAAGGCGCGCAACATGCGGATCGACCTGCAGCTCGATGACAGCCTGCCGCCGGTGCGCGGCGCCCGTGACGAGCTGATGCAGGTGTTCCAGAACCTGATCGACAACGGCCTGAAATACGGCCGCGCCGACAGCCCGGTGGAGGTCCGGCTCAGCCGCATCGGGCCGGACTGGCTGGAAGTAGCGATCCGCGACCATGGCGAGGGCATCCCGCGCGAGCACCTGCCGCGCCTGACCGAGCGCTTTTACCGGGTCGATTCCGCCCGCAGCCGCGACCTCGGCGGCACCGGGCTGGGGCTCGCCATCGTCAAGCACATCATCAACCGCCATCGCGGCCGGCTGGTGATCGACTCGGAGCCTGGGCAGGGCAGCACCTTTGCGGTGCGGCTGCCGCTGACCGGCCGGGGCTGATTTCCGGCCGCCCGGCCGGGCGAACCGGAGACAAATGTGACAGAGGTTGGCACCACTGTAATGTATTGCAGTGGCGAAAATTAAAGAAAATCTACATTCTTACGAAGCGTATCTGTCGTTTCACGCCAGTATAGGAAAAGTATTTCCACAGAAATTCTTAATATTAAGATATATTACAATTTAAAACAGACTGATTTTTTCATCAATATGCTGGAATTATACTTCAGAATAGGATTCGTAATATTCCGGATGATCCGCCGTTATTATTCCATTCGGATGTGGATAAACCCTTAAGTCCTAACGATTCTTACAACTGTCATATTCCTGCAAACTATACGTCATATCACGTGTCTATCTTCCGCGCCGGCCGGTCAGTCGACCGTGACCTATACGTCTCAAGCAGAGGGAGAGACCCGTGCTCCATATCAAGCCCACCATGCTCAAGGCTGCGGCCGCCGTCCTGGCGGCGACGCTCGGCTTTGGCACCGCGCAGGCCGCCGACATCTCCGGCGCCGGCGCCACCTTCCCCTATCCGATCTACGCCAAGTGGGCCGACGCCTATAAGAAAGACACGGGCATCGGCCTGAACTACCAGTCGATCGGTTCGGGCGGCGGCATCAAGCAGATCAAGGCCAAGACCGTCACCTTCGGCGCCTCGGATGCGCCGCTGAAGGCTGCCGAGCTCGAAGAGGCCGGTCTGGTGCAGTTCCCGATGGTCATGGGCGGCATCGTGCCGGTGGTCAATCTGCCGGGCATCAAGCCGGGCGAGCTCGCCCTCGACGGCGATACCCTCGCCAAGATGTTCCTGGGCGAGATCAAGGCCTGGAATGATCCGGCGATCAAGAAGCTGAACCCCGGCGTCAACCTGCCCTCGACCGCGATTGCCGTCGTGCATCGTTCGGACGGGTCGGGCACCACTTTCAACTTTGCTGACTATCTGTCCAAGGTCAGCAAGAAGTGGGCCGCCGACGTCGGCACCAGCACCGCGGTGCAGTGGCCGGTCGGCATCGGCGCCAAGGGCAACGAAGGCGTCGCCAACATGACGTCCCAGACCGGTGGCGCGCTCGGCTATGTCGAGTATGCCTATGCCAAGCAGAACAAGCTGACCTACACCAAGATGGCCAACAAGGCCGGCAAGGTCGTCGCGCCGACCTCGGAAGCTTTTGCTGCCGCGGCTGCCAATGCCGACTGGAAGGGCACCCCGGGTTATGCCGTGATCCTGAACGACCAGCCGGGCGACAAGACCTGGCCGATCACCTCGGCGACCTTCATCCTGATGTACAAGCAGCCGGCGGATAAGGCCGCGTCGACCGCGGCGCTGAAGTTCTTCGACTGGGCCTATAAGCATGGCGACAAGATGGCGCAGGAACTCGACTACATCCCGATGCCGGAGTCGGTGGTCAAGATGGTCGAAGGCACCTGGGCCGAGCAGATCAAGAACAAGTAAGCGTACCGTCTGGCACGGGCAGGGAAGGCCGGGTTCGCCCGGTCTTCCGTCTGCCCGGGTCAGCCGCCCGAAGCAGCGACAAGATACAAAGTTAGGGGCGGCCGGTTGCCGCGGAACGATCGACAGGCGGTCAAGCGATGGACGGTCAAATGCCTTACTGGCAAATGGATCACTGGCAGATGCGTAACCGGAACACCCGCGGACCGCTGTCAGGCGCCGCCCGGACTGATAAGCTAGGGGGCGGAGAATGACCGACATGGCTGTATCGACCCCCGTTGCGGCAAACGACCGCGCCAGCGCGTCGCGCTGGTTCACCCCGTCCGACAAACTGTTCCACGGCCTGACCCTGGCCGCGGCCCTGCTGGTGCTGGTGCTGCTCGGCGGCGTCATCGTCGCCCTGATCGAGGGCGCCTGGCCGGCCTTTGCGAAATTCGGCCTCGGTTTCCTGGTCACCGAGTCCTGGAACCCGGTGACCGAGAAGTTCGGCGCCCTGGCGCCGATCTACGGCACCCTGGTGACGAGCTTCATCGCCATGCTGATCGGCGTGCCGATCAGCATCGGCATCGCCATCTTCCTGACCGAAATCTGCCCGATGTGGCTGCGCCGCCCGATCGGCATCGCCATCGAACTGCTGGCCGGCATCCCCAGCATCATCTACGGCATCTGGGGCCTGTTCGTCTTCGCGCCCTTCATGCAGCAGCATGTGCAGCCGGCGCTGATCGCGATCTTCGGCCATATCCCGCTGCTGTCGGACCTGTTCTCCGGCCCGCCCTACGGCATCGGCATTCTGACCTCCAGCCTGATCCTCGCCATCATGGTGCTGCCCTTCATCACCGCGATCACGCGCGACGTCTTCGAGACGGTGCCGCCGGTCCTGAAAGAGGCAGCTTACGGCCTCGGCTGCACCACCTGGGAAGTCGCCCGCAACGTCATGCTGCCCTATACGCGGGTCGGCGTGGTCGGCGGCATCATGCTCGGTCTTGGCCGCGCGCTTGGCGAGACCATGGCGGTCACCTTCGTGATCGGCAATGCGCATCATATCAATGCCTCGATCCTCGGGCCGGGCACGACGATCTCGGCCACCATTGCCAACGAATTCACCGAGGCGGTCGGCGACATGTACACCTCGTCGCTGGTGGCGCTCGGTTTCATCCTGTTCGTCATCACCTTCATTGTGCTGGCGGCAGCGCGAATCATGCTGCTGCGCATGAACGTGAAGGGGGGCTGACGTCATGATCGACCTTTACACCCGCCGCCGCCTGCGCAGTCGCGCCGTCGTTGCTCTGTCGATTTTCGCCGCCGCGGTCGGTATCTTCGTGCTGGTGCTGATCCTTGGCACCCTGCTGTATGAGGGCTTTGGCGGCCTGTCGTTCGATGTCTTCACCGAGATGACGCCGCCGCCCGGCGCGGCCGGCGGCCTGCGCAATGCCATTGTCGGCAGCCTGCTGATGACGGGGATCGGCGTGGCGATCGGCACGCCGGTCGGCATTCTCGGTGGTACCTATCTGGCCGAATATGGCCGGTCCACCAAGCTCGCGATGGTGGTGCGGTTCATCAACGACGTGCTGCTCAGCGCGCCGTCGATCATCATCGGCCTGTTCGTCTACGAGGTGATGGTGATCCGCATGGGCCACTTCTCGGCCTGGGCCGGAGCCGTGGCGCTGGCGATCATCGTCATCCCGGTGGTGCTGCGCACCACCGAGGACATGCTGAACCTGGTGCCGAACGGCCTGCGCGAGGCGGCCACCGCACTGGGTGCGCCGCGCTACTTCGTGATCCGCCGGGTTGCCTATCGTGCCGCCCGCAACGGCGTGCTGACCGGCATCCTGCTGGCAGTGGCCCGGGTCAGCGGCGAGACCGCACCGCTGCTGTTCACCGCGCTGAACAACCAGTTCTACAGCAACGACCTCAATGCACCGATGGCCAATCTTCCGGTCGTCATTTTCCAGTTCGCCCTCAGTCCCTACAAGGAATGGCAGCAGCTGGCTTGGGTTGGCGCCCTGGTCATCACGCTTGCCATTCTCGCTCTCAACATCGGTGCCCGCGCTTTGGCAGGAAGGCAGCCCAGCAAATGATCGTCGCAACCGCAGAACGTCCCGTGACCGTTACCGATATGCAGAAGCCGAAGGTCTCGATCGAGAATCTGGCGTTCTTCTACGGCGATACCAAGGCGCTGAAGGATATCACTCTGCCGCTGCATGACCGCAAGGTCACGGCCTTCATCGGCCCGTCGGGCTGCGGCAAGTCGACCCTGCTGCGCATTCTCAACCGCATCTACGAGATGTACCCGAAGCAGCGTGCCGAGGGTCGCGTCATGGTCGACGGCGAGAACATCCTCGACGCGCGCCAGGACATCAACCTGCTGCGCGCCAAGATCGGCATGGTGTTCCAGAAGCCAACGCCGTTCCCGATGTCGATCTACGAGAACATCGCCTTCGGCGTGCGGCTCTACGAGCGCATCTCGAAGGAAGAGATGGACGAGCGCGTCGAAAGCGCGCTGCGCCGCGCCGCGCTCTGGGAAGAGGTGAAGAACAAGCTGCATACCTCCGGCCTCGGCCTGTCCGGCGGCCAGCAGCAGCGCCTGTGCATCGCCCGCACCGTGGCGGTGCGGCCGGAAATCATCCTGCTCGACGAGCCCTGCTCGGCGCTCGATCCGATCTCGACCGCCAAGATCGAGGAACTGATCGATGAGCTGAAGAACGACTACACCATCGCCATCGTCACCCACAACATGCAGCAGGCGGCCCGGACCTCGGATTTCACCGCCTTCATGTATCTGGGTGAGTTGATCGAATACGGCGAGACCAAGCGGCTTTTCACGCATCCCGAGAAGCAGCAGACCCAGGACTACATCACCGGCCGCTTCGGCTGAGCTGAGCGAGGATCGACCGATGCCGACACAACATATCGTCCAGAGCTACGACGAAGAGCTGAAGAAGCTGTCGACCCTGATCGTCCAGATGGGCGGCATCGCCGAATCGCAACTGGCCGGCGCCGTCGAGGCGGTGGTCAAGCGCGACAGCGACCTCGCCGGCGAGATCGTGCAGAGCGACGCCAAGATCGACGCCATCCGCAACCAGGTCGACGATCTGGCGATCGAGCTGCTGGCCCGCCGCCAGCCGATGGCCAACGACCTGCGGTTGATCGTCTCGGCGCTGCGCATTTCCTCGGAAATCGAACGCATCGGCGACTATGCCGCCAATGTGGCGAAACGCAGCGTCGCGCTCAACCAGGCGCCGATGGTGCGCCCGGTGCATGCGGTGCCGCGCATGGCGGCCATGGTGCAGGCCCTGATCAAGGACGTGCTCGACGCCTATATCACCGGCGACGCCGCCAAGGCCGATGCGGTGCGCGACCGCGACGAGGAAGTCGACGAGCTGTATACCAGCCTGTTCCGCGAGCTGCTGACCTACATGATGGAGGATCCGCGCTCGATCACCGCCTGCACGCATCTGCTGTTCATCGCCAAGAACATCGAGCGCATCGGCGACCACGCCACCAATGTGGCCGAGCTGATCCACTACACGGTGAAGGGCGAGATGCCGGCCGAGGACCGTCCGAAAGGTGACGACACCGCCTATGCGATCGTGGCGGCACCGGGAGGCAAGCAATGAATGTTGCCGTCAAGCCGCGCGTCCTCGTGATCGAGGACGAGGCGGCCCTGCTGGCGCTGCTGCGCTATAATCTCGAGAAGGAAAACTACATCGTCGACGAGGCGATGGACGGCGAGCAGGCCCTGCTCAAGGTGGCCGAGCATCTGCCCGACCTGATCCTGCTCGACTGGATGCTGCCGCGGCTGTCCGGCCTCGAGGTCTGCCGTCAGCTGCGCCGCGATCCCAATGCGCGCAACGTGCCGATCATCATGCTGACGGCGCGTGGCGAGGAAGCCGACCGCGTGCGTGGTCTCGATGCCGGCGCCGACGACTATATCGCCAAGCCGTTCAGCCCGGGCGAACTGCTGGCCCGCATCCGTGCCGTGCTGCGTCGCATCCGGCCGGCGCTGGCCGAAGAGGTGCTGACCTACGGCGGCCTGGTGATGGACATCGCCACCCACAAGGTCACCCGCAACGGCCGCGACGTGCATCTCGGCCCGACCGAATTCCGCCTGCTGCGGTATTTCCTCGAGCATCCCGGCCGCGTGCTGTCGCGCGACCAGCTGCTCGATGCGGTCTGGGGCCGCGACATCTATGTCGAGCAGCGCACCGTCGACGTGCATATCCGCCGCCTGCGCAAGGCGCTGAACGGCGCCGGCGAGAACGACATCATCCGCACCGTGCGCTCGGCCGGCTATGCGCTGGAATTGACCCCGGCCGGCGCGCTGACCAACGCCTGAGCCGCCGGCCCGGCAAGCCATGAAAAAAGCCGGCCGCGGAAACGCGGCCGGCTTTGTCGTGAGTGATGCTTGGCAGGTCCGCGCGCTCAGCGCTTGCTGATCTGCTTTTTCATCGCCGCCAGCAGGGCATCGACCTTGCCGCCATTGTTCTGGATCACCGATTCGAACTGCTGACGCTGGGTGAAGGCCATCGACACGCCCTCGACGATCACATCGGTCAGCAGCGGCTTGCCATTCTTGTCATGCAGCTTCCATTCGACGCGGATCGGCGGCCCGTCCTGCCGGTTGATCTGCGAGTCGACCAGCATGTCGTTGCCGGCCGGGCGGCTGCCATCGCGCACGGTCATGGTCTCGCCGTTATACTGCGACAGCAACTGGGCATAGACCTTGACCAGGTAATCCTCGAACAGCTTGCCGTATTCCTGCTTCTGGCTGTCGTTCAGGCTGCGGCTGTAGCGGCCGAGGCAGAAGCGGCCGACCGCGTCGAGGTCGAGGTAATTGGTCAGCAGGTCGCGCACCAGGTCTTCGCGCTTCTCGGCAGTCAGTTTGCGGTCGCTCAGCGCGCTGAGGGTCTGGCCGCCGACCTTGCGGATGAAGTCGTCCGGCGTGGCCCCGTCGGCGCGGGCGGGCAGGGCGGCGAGGCCGGCCACCAGGGCGAGGCAGAGCGCGGCGAAACCGGCAAGGAGGGGGCGACGGGCAGGCAGATGCGAAAACATGGGGATCCAGTCTGGCAAGCGGGGGCGGTAGAAGGCAGCGACACACGGACAAGACAGGTAAGATATGGATAGGCAAGACTTTTTGGGCAAGGTGCGAAACCCGGCCGGCGCAGAAAATACCGCGCCGGCGGCTGTCAGACCATGATTCTTTTGCGGCTGGCCACCATCATCACAGCAAAGGGACGGTCTTTGGGCTCTATACAAATACATAAAGATATGTTTATATAATTCACAGAATGAGCCCGAATCCCGCCCTGACCCTCGATACCCTGATGGCTGCCCTGCGGGCGGCCGCCGAGCCGACCCGGCTGCGGCTGCTGGCGCTCTGCGCCCAGGCGGAACTGACGGTCACCGAGCTTACCCAGATCCTCGGCCAGAGCCAGCCCCGTGTCTCGCGGCACTTGAAGTTGCTCTGCGAGGCCGGCCTGCTCGAGCGCGTCCCCGAGGGCACCTGGGCCTTCTACCGCGTCGGCGACCGGCTGGCCGGGGCGCCGCTGGTGCATGCGCTGTCCGGCCTGCTGCCGGCCGAGGATGCGACGCTGGCCCGCGACGGCGAACGGCTGGTTGCCGTCAAGCGCAGCCGCGCCGAGACGGCCGAACAGTATTTCCGCGACAATGCCGCGCAATGGTCGGCGATCCGTTCGCTGCATGTCGACGAAACCCAGGTCGAAACCGTCGTGGCACGGCTGATCGCCGAAGGCCCGGCCGGCGACCTGCTCGATATCGGCACCGGCACCGGCCGGCTGCTCGAGGTGCTGGCGCCGCAGACCACGCGCGGCATCGGCGTCGATCTCAGCCGCGACATGCTGAGCGTCGCGCGCACCAACCTGGAACGCGCCGGCATCCGCCATTGCCAGGTCCGCCAGGCCGACATGTATGCCCTGCCGCTCGATGCTGCCAGCGTCGATGCCGCGGTGATCCACCAGGTGCTGCATTTCGCCGACCAGCCGCAGAAAGTCATCCTGGAGGCCGCCCGCGTGGTGCGGCCCGGCGGCCAGATCGTCATCGTCGATTTCGCGCCGCATGATCTCGAAGACCTGCGCGCCCGCCATGCCCACCGCCGGCTTGGCTTTGCCGATGCCGAGCTGCGCGTGTGGTGCGAGGCCGCCGGCCTGCAGCCCGATCCGGTGATCGCGCTGCCCGGCCAGCCGCTGACCGTGCATATCTGGCGCGCCCGCAAGCCGGGCGCCGCCATCGCCGCCCTGACCCGTTCCGACAAGAGTGCCGCCGCATGACCGCCCTGCCAGACGCCACTGCCTATGCCGCCCGCCGCCCGGGCCCGCTGAAGGTCTCCTTCGAGTTCTTCCCGCCGAAGAGCGCCGAGATGGAGGAGAGCCTGTGGCGCAGCGTCACCCGCCTCGCGCCGCTGGCGCCGCGCTTCGTCTCGGTCACCTACGGCGCCGGCGGCTCGACCCGCGAGCGCACCCATAACACCGTGGTGCGCATCCTGAACGAGACCGGGCTGAAGCCGGCCGCCCACCTGACCTGCGTCGGCGCGGCCAGGGCCGAAGTCGATGACGTCGCCCAGCATTACTGGGCGGCCGGCATCCGCCATATCGTTGCGCTCCGCGGCGATGCGCCGGAAGGCAGCGGCGGTTTCGTCGCCCATCCCGAGGGCTATGCCAATTCCACCGACCTGATCGCCGGCCTGAAGAAGATCGGCGATTTCGAGATCAGCGTCGGCTGCTACCCGGAAGGCCATCCGGACAGCGGCTCGCCGCGTACCGAACTCGAACACCTGAAACGCAAGGTCGATGCCGGCGCCACGCGCTGCATCACCCAGTATTTCTTCGACACCGACGTCTATTTCCGCTTTCTCGACCGCGCCCGTTCGGCTGGCATCACCGTGCCGATCGTGCCGGGCATCCTGCCGGTGACCAACTTCAGGCAGGTGGTCAAATTCTCGGCGGCCTGCGGCGCTGGCGTGCCGACCTGGCTGGCCGATGTGTTCGAGGGGCTGGACGACGACCCCGATACCCGGCGCATGGTCGCTGCCCATGTCGCCGCCGAGCAATGCCGCCGCCTGCAGGCCGCCGGCATCGACGAGTTCCATTTCTACACGCTGAACCGCGCGGATCTGACCTATGCGATCTGCCATGTGCTCGGCGTGCGCCCCAAGCCGGTCATCGCCGGCGAGGCGGCCGCGTAAGGAGTGACGCCATGACCGACCAGACACAGAACGACTCGGCGGCGCGCAAGGCGCGCCGTGCCGCGCTCTATGCCGCGGCGAAGGATCATATCCTCGTGCTCGACGGCGCCATGGGCACCATGCTGCAGCGGCGCAAGCTGGTCGAGGCGGACTACCGCGGCGACCGCTTCAAGGGCGCCAACAGCGACCTGAAGGGTAACCACGACATCCTCAATATCACCCGGCCGGACGTGATCCGCGACGTGCATCGCGAGTATCTCGAGGCCGGCGCCGACATCATCGAGACCAACACCTTCAGCGGCACCTGGATCAGCCAGTCGGACTATCATCTCGAGGCTGCCGTGCATGATATCAACCTGCAGGGTGCGAAGCTCGCCCGCGAGGCGGCCGACGAATACACCGCGAAGGACCCGTCGAAGCCGCGCTTCGTCGCCGGTGCGCTCGGCCCGACCAACCGCACGGCCTCGCTGTCGCCCGACGTCAACCGGCCGGATTTCCGCAACATCAGCTTCGACGAGCTGAAGGATGCCTACAAGGAACAGGCGCGCGGCCTGGTCGAGGGCGGTGCCGACCTGCTGCTGATCGAGACCATCTTCGATACGCTGAACGCCAAGGCCGCGGTGTTCGGCGTCTATGAGCTGTTCGACGAGATCGGCGACGAGTTGCCGCTGATGATCTCGGGCACCATCACCGACCTGTCGGGCCGCACCCTGTCGGGCCAGACCACCGAAGCCTTCTGGAACAGCCTGCGCCATGCCAAGCCGTTTTCGGTCGGGCTCAACTGCGCTTTCGGCGCCCAGCAGCTGCGCCCCTATGTGGCGGAGCTGAGCCGCGTCGCCGATGTGCCGGTCAGCGCCTATCCCAATGCCGGCCTGCCCAACCAGTTCGGCGAATATGACGAGGAACCGCATACCACCGCGGCCCACCTGCGCGAATGGGCCGAGGCCGGCCTCGTCAACATCGTCGGCGGCTGCTGTGGTACCACGCCGGACCATATCCGGGCGATTGCCGACAGCGTGCGTGGCGTGAAGCCGCGCAAGGTCCCCGTTATCCCGCCGCAGCTCCGGCTCAGCGGCCTCGAACCCTTTGCAGTACCCGCAGCATGACCCAGCAAGACGACATTCCCGGCACCGCCGGCCGCGGCTTCAACGGCCCGGTCTTCATCAACATCGGCGAACGCACCAACGTCACCGGCTCGGCCAGGTTCCGCAAGCTGATCGTCAACGGCGATTACGAGGCGGCGCTGGCCGTCGCGCGCCAGCAGGTCGAGAACGGCGCCCAGGTGATCGACGTCAACATGGACGAGGGCATGCTCGACTCCAAGGCGGCGATGGTGAAGTTCCTCAACCTGATCGCGTCCGAGCCCGACATCGCCAGGGTGCCGATCATGATCGATTCCTCCAAGTGGGAGGTGATCGAGGCCGGCCTGAAATGCGTGCAGGGCAAGGCGATCGTCAATTCGATCAGCATGAAGGAGGGCGAGGAGGCTTTCCTGCAGCAGGCCCGCAAGGTGCGCCGCTACGGTGCCGCCGCGGTGGTGATGGCCTTCGACGAGCAGGGCCAGGCTGATACCGCCGCCCGGAAATACGAAATCTGCGCCCGCGCCTACAGGCTGCTGACCGAGAAGATCGGCTTCCCGCCGGAAGACATCATCTTCGATCCCAACATCTTCGCGGTGGCGACCGGTATCGAGGAACACAACAACTACGCCGTCGAGTTCTTCGAGGGTGCGCGGATGATCCGCGAGAACCTGCCGCACTGCCATATCTCGGGTGGCGTCTCCAACGTCTCCTTCTCGTTCCGCGGCAACGAGCCGGTGCGCGAGGCGATGCACGCGGCCTTCCTGTATCACGGCATGAAGGCCGGCATGGATATGGGCATCGTCAATGCCGGCCAGCTGCCGGTCTACGAGGATATCGACCCGGACCTGCGCGAGCGCGTCGAGGACGTGCTGCTGAACCGCCGCGAGGATGCCACCGAGCGCATGCTGGAAATCGCCGAGCGCTTTCGCGGTAAGGGTAGGGTGCAGGAACAGGACCTGCGCTGGCGCGAAAAGCCGGTCAACGAGCGCCTCGCCCATGCGCTGGTGCATGGCATCACCGACTATATCGACGCCGATACCGAGGAGGCGCGGCTGCAAGCCGCCAAGCCGCTCGAGGTGATCGAAGGCCCGCTGATGGACGGCATGAATGTGGTCGGCGACCTGTTCGGTTCGGGCAAGATGTTCCTGCCCCAGGTGGTGAAATCCGCCCGCGTGATGAAAAAGGCGGTCGCCTACCTGCTGCCCTTCATCGAGGCCGAGAAGGCCGGCGGCCCGGTGCAGACCAACGGCAAGATCCTGATGGCCACGGTGAAGGGCGACGTGCACGATATCGGCAAGAACATCGTTGGCGTCGTGCTCCAGTGCAACAACTACGAGGTGATCGACCTCGGCGTCATGGTGCCCTGCGCCCGTATCCTCGAGGAGGCGAAGAAGCAGAAGGTCGACATCATCGGTCTTTCGGGCCTGATCACGCCGAGCCTCGACGAGATGTGCTATGTCGCCTCCGAGATGCAGCGCGAGGGCTTTGCGCTGCCGCTGCTGATCGGTGGCGCCACCACGTCCAAGGTGCATACCGCGGTCAAGATCGCGCCGAACTACAAGGGACCGGTGGTCTATGTCACCGATGCTTCGCGCGCCGTCGGCGTGGCCGGCAAGCTGGTCTCCAGCAACGACAACCCGGTCTATACGGCGGAGGTTGCGCAGGAATACGAAAACATCCGCGAGATCCATTCCCGCGAGCGCAACACCGGGCCGCGCCAGAGCATTGCCGAAGCGCGCGCCAACAAGGCGAAGATCGACTGGGCCGGCTACCAGCCGCCGCAGCCGAAATTCCTCGGCCTGAAGGTGTTCGAGGATTATCCGCTGGAGAAGGTGGTCGAGCGCATCGACTGGACGCCGTTCTTCCAGTCCTGGGAGCTGCGCGGCAAGTATCCCGCCATCCTGACCGATCCGGTGGTCGGCGAGGCGGCCAGCAACCTGTTCCGCGACGCCCAGGCCATGCTGAAGCGCATGATCGAGGAAAAGCCGGTGCGGGCCTCGGCGGTGATCGGCTTCTGGCCGGCCGCCCAGGTCGGTGACGACGATATCGCCGTCTATGCCGACGAGAGCCGCAAGACCGAAGCCACGCGGCTGCATATGCTGCGCCAGCAGATGAAGCGCAGCAACGACCGCGCCAATTACTGCCTGGCTGATTTCACCGCCCCGGCCGGCGGTCCGCCGGACTATATCGGCGCCTTCGCGGTCACCGCTGGCATCGGGCTGGACGAGTGGATCAAGCGCGAGTTCACCGCGAAGCACGACGATTATTCGGGCATCCTTGCCCAGGCGCTGGCTGACCGTCTCGCCGAGGCCTTCGCCGAGCATATGCACGAGCGCGTGCGCAAGGAGTTCTGGGGCTATGCCGCCGGCGAGACGCTGTCGAACGACGAGCTGATCGCCGAGACATACCGCGGCATCCGCCCCGCGCCCGGCTATCCGGCCTGCCCGGACCATACCGAAAAGGCGACGCTGTTCAGCCTGTTGGACGCCACCAACAAGGCCGGCATCACGCTGACCGAGAGTTTCGCCATGTGGCCCTCGGCGGCGGTGTCGGGCTGGTATTTCAGCCATCCGGAGGCGCAGTATTTCGGCATCGGCCGTATCCAGCGCGACCAGGTTGCCGATTATGCCCGCCGCAAGGACATGGATCTGGCCCGGATGGAGCGCTGGCTTGCGCCCAACCTCGCCTATGATCCGGCCAAGGCCGCGGCCGATGCCGAGGCCGCCGAATAACCCCTGCAAGGATGCAGACATCCATGACCCTGACCATCCGCGTCGCCACCCGCGCCGATGTGCCTGCCATCGTGCGCATGCTGGCCGATGACATTCTGGGCGCCGGCCGCGAGGCCTATGCCGACCCGCTGCCGCAGGCCTATTACGATGCCTTCGCTGAAATAGAAGCCATGACCGGCACCGAGCAGATCGTCGCCGAACGCGATGGCGTCATCATCGGCTCGATGCAGCTGAGCTATATCCCCGGCATTTCCAAGATCGGCATGAAGCGCGCGATCATCGAGGCGGTCCGCGTCGATTCACCGTTGCGTGGCAGTGGGCTCGGCAGCGAGATGATCCGCTGGGCGGTGGCGCGGGCGAAGGACAAGGGCTGCGGCGTGGTGCAGCTGACCTCCGACAAGGCGCGTACCGACGCCCATCGCTTCTATGAGAAGCTCGGCTTCAAGGGCAGCCATCTCGGCATGAAGCTGGAGCTGAAATAGCCGGGGAGTTTGCGCTTCACATGGAAGCGCTGGTGGTTCTTCCGGCCATTCGTCACCCCGGCCGAGCCCGGCTTTTCGCCGGCTGAGAGCCGGGGCCCCGTTTCAGCAGCCTTAATGGGATCCCGGCTCGCGCGGCGTGAACAACGCCGCTTGGCCGGGATGACGGGGCATGCTTTGATCCGCGTTCAGGGCAGCCTCCGGAGGGTTCACCGCCCGCCGGCGACATCCAGCAGGGCGCCGGTGACGTAGGATGCCTCGTCGCCCAGCAGCCAGATAATCGCTTCCGCCACCTCCGTGGCTGTGCCCGAACGGCCCAGCGGTACGGTCGGGCCGAGGCGGGCGGCACGATCCGGCTCGCCGGCACTGGCATGGATGTCGGTTTCGATGATGCCCGGCCGCACGGCATTGACGCGGATGCCCTCGGGGCCGAGTTCCTTCGACAGGCCGAGGGTCAGCACGTCGATGGCGCCTTTCGAGGTGGCATAATCGACGAACAGGTTGGGCGAACCCAGCCGCGCCGCCGCCGAGGACAGGTTGACGATGGCGCCGCCCCGGCCTTCATACTGGCCGCCGCGCCGGGTCGACATGCGCCGCGCCGCCTCGCGGGCGCACAGCACGCTGCCGAGGATATTGGTGTCGAACACCGTTTTCAGGCGCTCCAGCGACATGTCGGCGAGGTCGGCGGTCGGCGCCACCACGCCGGCATTGTTGACCAGCCCGTCGAGCGGACCGAAGGCCTGCTGCGTCGCATCGAACATGGCAATCACGTCGGCCTCTTTCGCCACGTCGCCCCGGATGGCGATGGCGTTGCCGCCGGCGGCCTTCACCGCGGCCACGGTTTCGGCCGCCGCCTTGTCGTTGCCGGCATAGTTGACACCGACCGACCAGCCATGCTCGCCGGCGAGGATGGCGACGGCGCGGCCGATGCCGCGGCTGCCGCCGGTGACCAGGATATGTTTCACCATGGGATGGTCCCGCCGTCGTAGTTGAAGAAGCCGCCGGTATCCTTGATGGTCACGCCGTCGATCACCTTTTTCAGGCCGGCGCCGCTGGTGGCGACGTCGATGGCGGCCGACGGTCCGCCCATGTCGGTCTGCACCCAGCCCGGATGCAGCACGATGACCGTGATGCCGTCGCCCTTGATGTCCATGGCGAGGTTGTGCATGGCGGCATTCACCGCCGCCTTCGACGTGCGGTAGACGTAGGAACCGCCGGGGCCTTCGGAAATCGAGCCCATACGGCTCGAGATGGTGGCGATCTTGGCGGCCTTGGCTTTCTGCAGGCTGGGCAGGAAGGCCAGCGCCATTTTCATCGGCGCCACGGTGTTGACGGCAAGCACCTGCCGGAAGCTGTCGAAAGCGCTGATCGTCTTCGCACCGTCGCGATTGCCGTAGATGCCGGCATTGTTGAGCAGCAGGTCGATCGGCCGGTCGCGGTATTTTGCCGCCAGCGTATCGATGGCGGCATCGTCGGTGACCTCCAGTGCCTCCAGCGTGATGTTGCCCTTCAGCGCTGCCAGCGCGGTCGCCGCCTTCGGATCGCGGCAGCAGGCGATCACGTCCCAGCCATCGGCCAGATAGCGCTTGGTGAGTTCGAAGCCGATGCCGCGGTTGGCGCCGGTGATCAGCAGGGTCGGCATGCATTCCCCCGTTTTTTGTTGTCAGGCCGGCCGGGCCGCCATGCGGCGATACAGCGGCTGCAGCAGGCCGGGCAGCATGTACATCGGCAGCTGCCCCATGGCGAAGAAGATCACCATATCAAACACCGCCCGGTCGGCCAGCGCCACCATGATCAGGCCCATGTTGCAGTTGCCGGTCAGAATCCCCATGGTCAGCGCCGCCGGCTGGCCGAGCCGGAAGATCCAGCGGCCAACCGCGTAGCCCAGCACCTGCAACAGCAGGTTGGCGACGAAGGCCGAGGCAGTGGCGAGCATGACGTAGCCCGGCTGCGCCACCAACTTGGCCTCGACGCCATCCATGATGGCGATGGCGAACAGCACCAGGGCGACGACCGAGGCGCCGTCGACCAGCCGGCTGTTCTTTTTCAGCCAGCCCGGCGGCGACAGCTTCTGCGCCAGGATGGCGCCGCCGAAGGCAACGCCGACCATCAGCGCCAGCCGGCCCATGAATTCCAGCAGCGACATGTCGACCTGGATGTCGAGCAGCCAGAGTGCCAGCGGCGGCAGGGTAAACGGCACGATGGCGGTGGCGATCACCATAACGATGACGGCGAGCGCGGCATCGAGCCCGAGGATCAGCGCGATCGCCACCGTGCCGGTGATCGGCGGGCCGGCGGCCATCAGCACGATCGCCTCGGTCAGCGGCCGGGGGAAGCCGAGATACAGGTTCACCGGCAGCAGGATGGCAAAGACCAGCAGCGGGCAGACCAGCAGCAGGAAGGCGACGGCGGGCAGGGTCAGCAGCGGGCGTTTCGCATAGGCGTGGAAGGCGCTCCAGTCGAGCCGCATCAGCGCCAGGGTCAGCGGCAGCAGCAGGAAGACCACGAGGCCCGGCCGCAGCAGGGCGGCCAGCGGCGGCACGGCCAGGCCGACCAGCACGCCGCCGAACAGGAACTTGGTGGCATGGCGGCCGACATAATCCAGCAGCCCCATCATGGCTGCACCTCCCGCCGCGTCGGCGGCAGGGGTGTTTCACGTGAAACAGAACGGGAACTTCGGGCGGCGGGACGGGAATCGGGGTGCATCGGAGACGGCTGTTTTTTCGTTGTGCGGTTGGCAGCTTAGCCCCGGATGGATGGGAATTCCCACAAAAAGTGAGGGACTATGCTGCCGTAACTCATTGAAAAGTTTGACAGCATCCTAGACGGATTTCCAGAAGAAGTGAGGGGGAGTGTCGAAAGAAATGAGGGAAAGCTCGCTGTTTCCCAGAAGAAATGAGGGACTCTCACAAGCTATTGGAATTCTGCCATTTTTTCGGGCCCGTAACACCTACGCGGCCATCAAATTGCCAACTGCTCTGCGGGCCTCCACCTCGTGGAACACCTCGGTCATCAGCGATCGAACCTCCATGCCTACCTGATCTCCCTGGAGACCGAGCCATGTATCTCTCATGGTCCGGAGTTCGCCTTTCCCAAGCAGGGTATGTTTCCAATGACCCATATGAAATGGAAGCGGACCATTTTGCGGCTGGCCTACTAATGCCAGAAAGGCTCTTCAAGCAGATTATTAAGGGGCGAGACCCGGGCTTATCGGTTATCGAGAATGCAGGGGCTCAGTGTAAAACGTCATTGACGGCGGCTGCTATTCGATATGCTGATCTAACGGAATATGCCGTTGCTGTTATTATTAGCACTGGCCAGTTGATTGATTTTTGCTTTATGTCCGACACGATGAAGTCGTTGCCTCAGCTATCGTGGTTGAAAAAGGGTGCGCCGGTTCCGCGAAATACGGAAACGGCCCGTTTTAATGCAGACCCTAGTCGGATTTTGATTGGAGACCGTGCCACCATTGAAATCGATGTGTTGGATTGGTTGGGTGGTCAGCGATCTGCAATTGTGACCGAAGAAGTAGTGGGCTTGGGGCGCTACGGCAAAACCCTCACAGTTCTTTCGTCAGCGGCGATTGGGCGAGAAGATGAAGGCGAAGATGATGAAGACGAGCTGATTGATAAGTGGACGCCAAGATTTCATAGATAGGAGTATTTTTGACCGTCGGATTTGTTTTTTGACGGGCGTTTTCCTAAGTGGGGTGCTCTTTATTACCTAAAATTCCGTCCTTCTGGAAAGCTCCCCGCCACATCTTTCACCGGCTTCAGCTCTCTCGATGGGTTCTTCATCTCATCCGCCCGCGACAGCACACCATTGAAATCCTCATCCAGGTCAATGTCGCCGAGCCCGCTGAGCAGCTTCGTCCCGTCCATAATTCTGTCGGCCACGACATGGATGACGATGCCTTCACGCTGCAGCTTGCCCTCGACAATCATCAGCCGGGCCGCCAAAACCTGCTTGCGGTAGGCCTCAAAGGTCCGCGGCCAGATGATGATATTGGCCGTGCCGGTCTCGTCTTCGATGGTGGCGAAGATGACGCCGGATGCCGTGCCTGGCCGCTGACGTACCAGCACCAGGCCGCCGACGCGGACCTTCTTGCCGTCGGGCAAAGTCATCAGGTCGCGCGCCTGAGCGAGCTTCTGCTCCTTCAGCTGAGGCCGTAGCAGGCCGAGCGGATGCGGCCGGAGCGTTAGCGACGTCTCGCGGTAATCCTGGATGACATTCTCGCCGGTAGTCAGCCGCGGCAGCTGGATCTCCGGCTCTGGCCCGGTCTCGACCGGCGGCAGGTTGCTGCTGGCCGGGATGACGGTCTCTGCGAAGTCGAACAGTGGCAGAGGGGCATCGCTCAGGCCCTTGATGGCCCAGAGCGCCGACCGGCGGTCGAGGCCCAGCGAACCGAAGGCGTCTGCCCGGGCCAGCCGCTCCAGCACGGCCGGTATCAGGCCCGCCTGCCGCCAGATGTCCCGGATGGCGCTGTAGCCATCATTGCGGGCATCGGTCAGCCGCTCGGCATCGTCCTGCCGGAAGCCCTTGATCTGGCGGAAGCCGAGCCGCAGGGCATGCCCATGGCGCCCGGCGGTCGGCTCCAGGGTGTTGTCCCAACAGCTGTAGTTGACGTCGATGGGCCGCACTTCGACGCCATGGTCCCTGGCATCGATGACCAGGCGGCTGGGCGAATAGAAGCCCATCGGCTGGGCATTCAGGATGGCAGCGGTGAAGGCAGCCGGGTAATGGCATTTCAGCCAGCTCGATGCATAGGCCAGCAGGGCAAAGCTGGCGGCATGGCTTTCCGGGAAGCCGTATTCGCCGAAGCCCTCGATCTGGCTGAAGACCTGCTCGGCGAACTCGGTCCGGTAGCCACGCTCGGTCATGCCGTTGATGAGCTTGTCCCGGAAATTGCCGATGGTGCCGGTCCGTTTGAAGGTTGCCATGGCGCGCCGCAGCTGGTCGGCCTCACCGGCGCTGAAGCCTGCGCTGACCATGGCAATCTTCATGGCCTGCTCCTGGAAGAGCGGCACGCCCATGGTCTTGCCGAGCACCTCTCTCAGGGCTTCCGATGGGTAGGATACCGGCTCCAGCCCCTGACGGCGCTTCAGGAACGGATGCACCATGCCGCCTTGGATGGGGCCGGGCCGGACTATGGCGACCTCGATGACCAGGTCATAGAAGGTCCGGGGCTTCAGCCGTGGCAGCATGGTCATCTGCGCCCGGCTTTCGATCTGGAAAACCCCCACCGTGTCGGCCTGGCAGATCATGTCATAGGTGGCCGGGTCGTCCTGCGGGATAGAGGCCAGGTCGTAGGCCTTGCCGTAATGCCGCTCCAGCAGGCCGAAGCATTTGGCGATGCAGGTCAGCATCCCAAGCGCCAGCACGTCGATCTTCAGGAGCCCGAGCGCATCCAGGTCATCCTTGTCCCACTGGACGATGGTCCGGTCGGCCATGCGGGCATTCTCGACCGGCACCAGGTCGGCCAGCGGCCCGTTGGTGATGACGAAGCCGCCGACATGCTGGCTGATATGGCGCGGGAAGCCGATCAGCTCGTTGGCGAGCTCGACCACGGTCCGGATGAGCGCGGAATCCGGGTCGATACCGGCATCCCGCAGCGAGTCCGCCGAATACCGCTCCTTGGACCACCAGTGCATGGTCCGGGAGATGCGGCTGATGGAATCCATGGACAGGCCGAGCGCCCGGCCGACGGTGCGGATGGCGAGCTTGGAGCGAAAGCTGATGACGGTGGCGGCAATGCCCGCCCGGTCGCGGCCGTACTTCTCATAGATATGCTGGATGACCTCCTCGCGGCGCTCATGCTCGAAGTCGACGTCGATGTCGGGCGGCTCGGCTCGCTCGGCCGAGATGAAGCGCTCGAACAGCACGTCCTGTGTGGCCGGGTCGACCGAGGTGACGCCAAGGCAGAAGCAGACGGCTGAGTTGGCGGCCGAGCCACGCCCCTGGCACAGGATGCCCCGGTCGCGGGCGAACTTGACCATCTCGTGGACGGTCAGGAAATAGGCCGGGTAGTTGAGCTGTTCGATGAGCCGCAGTTCATGCTCGAGCTGGGCCTGCACCTTGGCCGGTACGCCATCCGGGTAGCGGGTCTTGGCGCCCAGCCAGGTCAGACGCTCGAGTTCCGCCTGGGGTGTCGCGCTCTCGCCCCGGCTTTCCTCGGGGTAGACGTAAGCGAGCTCGGACAGGGAGAACTGACAGCGGCTGGCGATTTCGACACTGCGGGCCAGTGCCTCTGGATAGTCCCGGAACAGCTTGGCCATCTGCGCAGACGATTTCAGGTATCGCTCGGCATTGGGCTCGGCGCGCAGGCCCAGTTCGTCGACCGTGCATCTGTGCCGGGTCGCCGTGAGCACATCCTGCAGGCGGGCGCGGCTCGGGTGATGGTAGATGACATCATTGACGGCGACCATGGCGACGCCAGCCTTGGCCGCCACCTTGGCCCAGCGGTCAATGCGCTGGCGGTCGCGGCCGCGCATCAGGTTGGAGACCCCAAGAGACAGGCTGTCGCCAATCAGGTCGCGCAGGGCTTCGATCTGGCTGATGAAGGCCTGCTCCAGCCGTTTGGAGGCCAGCAGGATGATCTGCTGGCCGTCCAGCCGCTCGACCAGGTCGGCCCAGTAGAGCTCGGCCTCGCCCTTGGGGGCGCGACGACGGCTGAGCGAGATGAGCTGGCTGAGGCGGCTATAGGCGGCCAGATTCGTTGGCAGGCAGATGACGCTCGGGGCATCGCGGAAATCCAGCCGGGCGCCAATGATGATCTGGATGGCGGCATTCCTGGCAGCCACATGGGCGCGGACCACACCGGCGAACGTGTTGCGGTCGGTGATTGCGATGGCCTTCAGGCCCAGGAAAGCGGCCTGCTGGACCAGTTCCTCGGCATGGCTCGCACCCTCCAGGAAGGTGAAGTTGCTGAAGGCATGGAGTTCGGCGTAGGCGGACAAGATTGAACGTCTCTCTCTGCAACTGGCCTGACTCTTAGTGCGAAAGCTATGTGTTTTCTATTTGTTCTTATTCCTAGGGCGCTCTTCACTTAGGCCGCGCGGGATATACGACCGCGTAAACGCTTAATTTATTGAGAAAAATTGACCGCTTGGCGGCAAGGGCAAATTACCGGGGCCCAACTGAGTACCACCTCTAATACATATGTATGCAGTTGAGGGGATAACGAAAAGCGGTATAGTTGTCATGGGCGGGTATCTATTTGGGGGAATAAGTTGGCCGATATTCTTGGAATTAGCGTGACTTACCGCGCGAAGCGAAGCCGTGGCTACGGGCTGGTCGCGGCGCTGGCGATCGCTGGAACCGTTTCCGGGTGCGTGACGACGGGAAATGGCACTTCATCGGCCGACGGCGGTGACGACAACCCCTGCTCAGTATCCAGCAGCAAATACATCGGAGCGGCCGTCGGTGCCATTGCGGTCGGCACGTTGGCGTACTTCTTGAGCGGTCGTAAGGCAGCCCCGGCAGCGGTGGCTGCGGTAGGCGGCGGCGCGGCAGGCTATGTCATTGGCAAAGACATAGATGATCGCCGCTGCCAGCAATGGAAAATTGCTCAGGCAAATAGGGTCACCGTCAAATTCGACGATGTCGTTGTCCAGTCAACAAACAGCCAGGGTCAGGAACAGAATGTCCGTATCGGCCAGGTTTCGACTTGGGAGGGCGTGGAGCACTTCGAACCTGGTTCAGCCAAGCTGACCCCGCAGGCCGAGCAATACTTCCGGGCAGTCGCCGAAACCTACGTCAATACCAATCCTCCGCAAAACCTGTCCCCCCAGGACAGGCAGAAATGGATGGAGCAGCATCGCGACCAGCGCATTCTGCTCGTTGGCCATTCAGATGATACCGGCTCGTCCGAAGCGAACGCAGAGCTGTCCGAAGCCCGCGCCCGCGCTGTTGGTGAGGTCTTCCGTCGCCAGGGGTTCAATCCGAACCGCCTCTACTATCAGGGGGCCGGAGAAAAATACCCAATCGCCGACAACAGGACCGACGATGGCCGTGCCAAGAACCGGCGCGTCGAGATCGTGGAAATCCAGAGTGAGGCAGATCTCTCCACCTATCTGCAGAACCGCAAGCCCAATGCCGATTTCTACCGGGTGGACAACTCCATCGAGACCGCATCCGCCCAGACCGGCGCCATCCCGGGCTCAGCGAGCAAGGGTGACGAGAAGCCAGAAGCTGCTCCGCTCAAGCCGGTCACACAGGTGGAATTGCCGTCCAAGCCGGTCGCCCGACCAAAGGCCTATGAAATCGACTTCGGCGGCGTCGCCGCCGATCAATCAGCGGGCGTCACTGTGGCAATGCTGGGTGGGCAGCACAAAGGCTTCACCCAGTCCATCGCCAGCAATCTTGGAATTTCATCCGCTTTCGCAAGCGACAGCGTGTTTCAGGCCTCATGTCTGGCTGACAAGCCGCGCGTCAGTGGAGAGGTCAAGCGCCTCTCCGACGGCAAGGAGTTCGATTACAAGACGACTGACTATGCTCCAGGCCTATACGACACCTCATATGGCGGTATGGCAAATGGGCATCTGATCGGGCTGTCGCACGTCGCGGTGCTCAAGAACGAGACCACCCCCGTCGGCAAGCCGAAAGTCGTGGTCTATAAGCGTTACAAGCCAACAGACCGAAACAAGGCGCCGGACGTCAGCCTCGATACGCTGGTCAATGTCTACCCAGGTAACGATGCGTTGCTGTACCGGGTGTTCATTGATAAGGGCGAAGCGCCAATCAAGTGCATTGACCTCGTGTTCCCGAATGCACCGCCTTTCGGCGCAAAATACGGCAAGGTCTATTACGAACACGTCGGCCACGATTTCGCTGCCGACTTCAAACCAATCCCAGCAAAAGACAAGTAACGGGGGCTCCATGCTCGAGACCGCAATGGACATTCTTCACACCTACCGGGAACTGATAGCCCTCGGCGTCGCCCTGTTCCTGTCGGTAGTCGTCATCAAGACGTACTGGGACACGATTAGCTTCTGGCTCATGGACCTGTGGTATGGCCTGCCGCTGATTGGCAAGATTCGTCGACTGTCGAAGAATATCGACTACAATACTCACTCCAAGTGCTTTGGCTCCGAGGAAACGCTAGCGGACGCTTACCTCAGCTATTACCAGAGAGAACACTTTGACCCGGAGTATTACGACAAATGCTCGTCCTATCTTGCGCGAGCGTGGGACACCGGGCGGAAGCCCCTCACTCCGCTCATGTGGTTCCTGATTTTCCTCATGATGGCCGTAGAGGCGATGGGCTTCTCGTATGTGCTCGCGGGCTTCACCATTCCTGGTGCCAGCGAGAATCTTCTGAAGATTGGAGCCGTAGGCATCTCGTTCCTGATAGCCATGTTGCTCGTCTGGTTTACCCACTTGACTGGCCATGAGCTGTATATCAACTCGCTGGTCGGCAAAGTGCGCGCTATCTGGAAGAATGCCAACGACGGCAAGCCGCTCGCCGGTAGCGATCACGAAATCAGGATTGAAACCAACAACGCGGATGATGCTGAGCCGAAGTATCGGCAAATCATCAATCGGGTCGCGTTCAAAGGGAATGTGGAGAAGAGCCATTTTATCACCGGCGGCACGATAGTCTTCGTCATCACGGTTGCCATCCTTGCAACGGTGGTCCGCGGCATCGTGTTGGAACGTGAACTCCGCGCGGAAACCACAGGCGCTATCGAGCAAGTTCAGCAGGGAAGCACAAATTCCTTTTTCCCCACGACATTGACCGAGCCGCAGGCAAAGGCTGACGCCAAGAGCATCGAGGAAGGTGCCGACCTTGACCGTAAGGGCGGCTGGGGCACTTTCATCGTCCTCGCCATCATCTTCGTCTTCCTGCAGATCCTCGGCGTTTTGTTCGGCTTCATGTATGGGCTTGCCGGACGCGAGAGTCAGAAAGCGTACGAGACGGTCTTCAAGTATAAAACGCGGGCCGAGTATGAAGCGGCATATAAAGCTATCAAGGCGCATATTCTGGCCATGGGTAGTCGTCGGCTCATCGAGCTGCAGCGACGGCTGACGCAGACGGTCCAGAAGCATGGATCCGAAGCTGCACAACGGACGGCTGCCGATTCCTCTGAAGGTCGTGACATCTACACGTTTCTGGAACGGCATCTGAAGCGGCAAGATGGCGTCGATGCCCTAGAGAGGTCGCGTGAGGCTTCTCGCACCGCTCATCGCCAGGCTGCCAGGGAACCCGCCCGACCTGCACCGGCACCTGTGCAGGCTCCAGCACCTGCTGCCGAGGCTGCGGGAATCGAGGAGACTGAAGAGCAAATGGAAGCCCGCATCCGTGCGGAATTGGTCGAGGAAGAGCGGAAGAAAGGGGTGGACGCCGAGCAACGCCGGAAAGAGCGGGAAGATGCCATTCGTGCCAAGATTCTCGCGGAACGGACCTCTGGCAATGCCTGATGCTCGCTCGATGTGCTTGGTGGCCGGGAAGCTTGTTGGAATCGCCTATCTCGGGTTGATGGCGGCGGGTTCTGCCTTTGCTGGTCAGCGCGACATGATTCCCAGCTGTTACGACAAACTGACGCTAGAAAAGCCGAAAGGTGGTTTGAAGCGGGAGGTATTCGTCCTGATCGACCAGACGACGGCCGTCGATGATGAACGAAAGGCAAGCCTGACCGAGGATGTCGTCAAGAAATTCACCGGTGGGACGGCCATCACCGTGATGACTTTTTCGGCCTTCATCAGCAATCATTACGCGAGCCTGCAGTTCTCGGGCGTACTGGATCGAGCTCCCACTCAGGACGAACGGGATGATTTGCCCAAGCGGAAATTGCGCGACCTGGACCGATGCCTGACTGAGCAAGCTCAGTATGGCCGGATGTATGTCACCAAAGTTATGACCGAAGGCTTTGGGAATCCGAATCAGGATATTGCTCGGTCCGACATTTTCAGCACCCTGAAGGATGTGTCGGTCAACGTCGTAAAGATATCTCCGGCTAGTCAGAAGGACGTATTGCTCATTTCCGACATGTTGGAGAACTCCAGCATTACGTCGTTCTATGCCAAGAACGCCGTGCGGCGTGTTGACCCGACGGCCGAGCTGGCCAAAGTCGATGGCTTTGGGGACTTTGGAGGGGCCAGCATCTATGTTGCGGGCGCGGGAACCATATCAGTGTCTGGCAAGAAGCAGATCGAGACATATAGAGATCCGAAGACCATGGATGCCCTGGAGACTTTTTGGCAGTCCTATTTCGCGAAATCCAGTGGCAATCTCATTATCTTCGGCAAGCCCGCCCTGATGGGTAGATTCTGACTCACTTTACGCTGTTCCATGAGTTATGACGGGACCGGCTGACGGGCCAACCTTCAGCTGGCTGGCGCATTGACTGCCAATTGCGCTGCGAACGCTCGGCGATATGCCGGTCGTGCCTCGCCGCGGGAGACATAGGCAGCCAGGCTTGGGTACTCATCTAGCATGCCGGACATCCGCAACCGGAGCAGCACCGACACCATCATCAGATCACCTGCGCTGAACGCTCCATCGAGCCAGTCGGCGCCTTCCAGGTAAGAGGACAATTGCCTCAACCGGACGCGAATGCGGTCTTTGACCAGCGGGGTGCGTTCCTGAGCCCAGGGCTTATCTCCCTCGAATATATTTGCGGTCACGAGGTCAAGGATGGGTGGTTCGACCGTATTGAGCGCAGCGAACATCCACGTAATCGCCCGCGTCCGCGCAACAGAGTCTTTCGGCAACAGCCCTTCATAATGTTCCGCGATGTGGAGCACGATGGCGCCGGATTCAAACAGTGTGAAATTGCCGTTCTCGAAGGTCGGAATCTGACCGAAGGGGGTAAGAGCAAGATGTGCGGGCTCTTTCAATGCTTGGAACGAGACGAGGCGGACATCATACGGTTGCCCCACTTCTTCCAATGCCCAGCGTACACGCGTATCGCGTGCCAGCCCCTTGCCGCCGTCTGGCGATCGTTCGAAGGCGGTGATAATAGGATTCATCGCTTCCATCCCTTGGGTCGGGGGTGCTTCGCGTCTTCAATGCTCAGCAAAGCGGGTCCCTGAACTTACTGGTTTTGCCGATTCTGCTCAATCAGGTACGCCCAGAATCGCTCCGCCATCGTGTCTTGGCGGCTCCGCGGGCGGAACAGGCGGATCTCCATTGGAATGTTCCAGCGTTCGTCACCAGCGCGCGTAAGCCGACCGTGATAGAGGTCGTTCCCGACAAGGCCAAGCGGTGATCAGGTTAATCCCCGCTCTTCGATCGCAAATATGCGTAATACCGACGACAGGTGCGACAGGAAACAGCGTTCAGCCAAGCCTCTGGGTTGCCGACTAAGCATCCATGAAGGCTCCGAAGTCGGCCCGTGCATATGCAGGGCGTGCCTGAAGGGCAGTCCACCAGGCGGCAACTTTTGGCCGTTGAACCGGCGACAGGGCGTCAGGTGCGATTTCTTCGTCAATGCGCCGCACGAACGGCGCGACCGCGATATCGGCCAGTGAATAGCAGCCGCCGATTAGCCAGCCGTTGGAGATCATGCTTTCCATCTGATCGAGAAGGCCAATGAGCTTGGACCGGGACTCGCTGAGTTCCTCCTCGGTATATGGATTTCGGGCCACTCGCATCCAGGCTTCCCGGCGTTCCGCGCTTGGAATCTTCGTCAACATGGCCTGAAGTTCGTCTTCCGACATCTTCTCAGCCTTCTTCTGGAGATGATGCCGCCAGTTGAAACGGATGAGGTTGCCGATGAGACCATCGACATGGCGAACCCAGTTGCGCATCAAGGCGAGATCGTAAGGGTTGTCCGGGCAGAGCTGAGGCTCCGGGTAGATGGCGTCGAGGTATTCGCAAATGGTGCCGCTCTCATGCAACGGCCGCCCGTCATGCAGGATTGTCGGAACCACGCCCAGCGGGTTGATGGCGAGATACTCTGGCTGGTGCTGCTGTTGTCGTGACAGGTCTAGCTCGTGAGCCTCGTAGGTCAGGCCTTTCTCTTCGAGAAAGAGGCGGACGCGACGCGACGCACTCGATTTTGGTGAGTGGTAGAGAACAATTGTCATAGTCCCTCCCCAGGGACACTGCAGGCCCTGGTCTTATCGCTGGCCAGTCGCCGATTGTCTGAGTGTGTTGCGGGTCAGCTATGCCGCTGCCTGTGAGACCTCGGCATTGGCTGACTTCAGGTTGCGGCTGATTTCGGCGGCTGCCTTGGCGACCATCACTCCGTATTTCGGAATCAGCTCAATCGGCAGCCGGGACGCAGGGCAGGATACCGACATCGTGGCTATCGGTTTGCCTTCGGAATTCAGAATGGCCGCCGCAACGGCATGAACTTCCGGATCCAGTTCGCCAAAACTGACCGCATATCCGAGTTCCCTGACTTTGGCGATTTCCTGCCGCAGGCGGTCGGCGTCTGTGATGGTTCGCTTGGTCCAAGAGACCAGCGGATTGCGGATATATGCTTCGCGCTCAGCCTCGTTCATGGCCGCCAGCGCAGCCTTGCCGTTGGATGCGACATGCAGCGGCGCATGCGCGCCCAGCTGGCGAACGGTTCGAACCGGCTGAGGTGAATCAAGGCGGTCGATGAGAACGACCTCACCGCCTTCCGGCACCATGAGATGAATGGTCTCGCGCGTTTCGTCGCGCAGCCATCGCATGACCGGCAGGGCAATCTCGCGTAGCCGCGGCTCCGGATCTGCGGACTTGCTGAGGAGCAGCAGACGATTTGTGACGGCCCATCGACGGCGAGTGCCGTCCACCGGGCGGACATATCCGGCATCGTGCAGCGTCGTCAGGCATCGTTGAATTGTGGTTTTCGGCTCCTGCAGTTTGCGAGCAAGCTCGCTGACGCCAATCAGCTGGCTCTCAACGACAGCTTCCAGAACACGCAGGGCAGTTTTGACGCTTTCCACGGCCGGGACCCCAAAAACGGGTTTACAGCCCATGCGATATGCAGATAGCATGGACCACTATACGGAACTTAATGTTCCACAATACGGAACGAAGGTCAAGCCCTTACGTCTCCGGTTCGGGAGAGAAACGAATGAGCGATGCCGCGGTGAAGGCTGCGAAGCCTGCTGATGTCGACGATCTGGGGACCGAGCCCCTCTATACGGTCAATGATGGCTGCGCGACGATCAGGTTGAACCGTCCAAAGCACCTGAACCGTATCCAGGCGGACGATCTGGAAATCTTGCTGGGCTATCTCGACCGGGCGGAAGCCGACCAGAGCGTTCGGGTTGCTGTCCTGACCGGCACCGGCCGGGTCTTCAGTGCCGGGTACAATCTTGGAGACATTGCGGCAGGCCGCCGCGGCAAGGGTGCCCCCGGCGTCGAAGACCAGAGCCCCTTTGAGCAACTGACCAATCGGCTTGAGAACCTGTCCCGCCCGACAATCTGTCGACTGAACGGGCCGGTATATGGCGGTGCGACCGACCTCGCGCTGTGCTGTGATTTCCGCATCGGGACCGATGGCTGCGAGATGTTCATGCCCGCCAGCCGCCTTGGCCTGCATTATTACCCGTCCGGCATGGTGCGTTACGTAACCCGACTTGGCGTCAATGCCGCGAAGAAGCTGTTTCTCACCGCGCAAACCATCAAATCCGACGAGATGTTGCGCATCGGATACCTGACCGATGTCGTCGCTCCGGACCAGCTGGATACCAGGGTTTCCGAGCTCAGCAAAATCCTGGTGGCTCAGGCGCCGGTGGCAACCCAGAACATGAAGAAAAGCGTCAACGAAATTGCGCGCGATGCGACCGAGCTCGCAGCGGTGGCCGAGAGGTTCCGTCTCAGCCTGACCAGTGAAGACATCAAGGAGGGGGTGTCGGCCTTCTTCGACAAGCGGAAACCGACTTTTACCGGACGATAAAAATCACCGAGTGGCCACAAAAGGTCGCCGGATAAATGGAGGAAACACAATGAAACTCGACCGCCGCCAGTTCCTGGGGACGACCGCCGTCGGCATTTTCCTGCCGAGCCTGGCGCTTGCGCAAGGCAAAGCTTCCGGCGTGCTCTATGAAGCCGCAAAAAAGGAAGGTGAGCTGACCTGGTACATCGTTCACATCACCTCGGAGACCGCCGAGAAAATTGGAAGGGCCTTTACCGAGAAATACCCGGGCGTGAAGGTGAATGTTGTCCGGACCACGGCGCAGGTGGCCTTCCAGCGCCTAAACCAGGACCTGCAGTCGAAGGTGGCGAACTGCGACGTCTTTGCGTCAACAGACTTGGGGCACTATGTCGATCTGAAGAAGCGCAAGCTTCTGATGTCCTACGAGCCATCGAACGCCAGCGAAATCGATCCGCGGTTCCGGAATGTGGATCCGGACAACCAGTTTATCATTACATCCGCAACCTTCATCGCGATCCTCTACAACACCGATAAAGTGAAGGCTGCAGACGCCCCGAAGTCGTGGAAGGAACTGATCGATCCGAAATGGACCAATCAGGTGTCGGTCGGCCATCCCGGCTTCTCCGGCTTCGTCGGCACCTGGGTCGTGCAGATGAAGAAGCTCTACGGCTGGGATTATTTCAAGAAGCTGGCGGCCATCAAACCGCAGGTTGGCCGATCCATCATCGATACGGTCACGGCCACCGCCTCCGGTGAGCGTAGCGTTGCGGCAGGTCCGGGCGCTTTGGCGCAATATCAGGCCTCCCGAGGGAATCCGATTGGAGTCTCGTACCCGTCCGAAGGGTCCGTCCTGATGGCATCGCCGTCGTCCATCATGGCGAACGCGCCGCATCCCAACGCATCAAAGCTGTTTCTGGAATTCCTGTGGGGTTCAGAAGTGGCAGACATCACAGCTGCCGAATTCGGAACGCCGCTACGGCCCGACACGAAGGTACGGCCAGGTGTCCTGCCGCTCGACCAGATGAAGACCATTCGACCTTCAGTTGAGGAGGTGGTTACCGGCATTCCGGAGGTCACCGAAGACTGGCGCGACCTGTTCGGCATCTGAGATCGCCAAATGGCCACCGAACTTGGCGTAGATGGTATGAGAAGCGCCGCGCCCAAAGCGCGGCGCTTCTTCCTGGACCCGATGGTCCTGGTGTGGATTGCCGTTGCGGTCGTCCTGGTCGCGCTCGTTGCAAATCCCCTGGCGCGACTTTTAATCGACAGTTTCCAGGTTCCCCGGACCGGTGGGTGGACATTCGCCAATTTCGTCGCCGCTTTCGGGCGGGCGCGGCATATCCAGGCGTTCACCAACACACTTCAGCTCGCCACGGCGGTCGCGGTAATCTCCGGCGCAATGGGGGTGCCCTTGGCTTGGGCGGTTTCCCGAACGGACATGCCATGGCGTGGCTTCATGCATGTGAATGTCCTGGCGGCCTTCATCATTCCCCCGTTTCTCGGCGCCATCGGCTGGATTTTGCTTGCCGGGCCTAACGCGGGCTGGCTGAACCGAGCGTGGATGCTGGTCACCGGAATGGATGCCGGTCCCTTCAATGTCTTCAGCTTCTGGGGTCTCGCATTCGTTATTGCCATCTATGTTTATCCGCTGGTCTACATTTTCACGTCGTCGGCGTTGGACCTCATTTCTTCAGAGATGGAAGAAGCCGCTGCCATCCACGGCGCCGGGACCTTGCGCACAACCCTCCAGGTGACGTTGCCTTTGGCTCTTCCCGCAATACTCGGCGCGCTGATTATCGTGTTTCTGGAGGCGATGGCGCTCTACGGGACGCCCGCGCTGATTGCCATTCCGGCCCGCTTCAACGTAGTCACAACCCAGCTCAGCGTATTCTTCCAATACCCGCTCCGCATTGAGGTCGCTGCCGCGTTCTCAATGCCACTGGTCGGCATCACGGTGGTTCTTCTTGTGCTTCAGCGTCTCATGCTGGCACGCCGCGGATATGTCTCCGTCAGCGGCAAAGGCGGAGAGCGGCGCCGGGTTCGCCTCGGCTTCTGGCGCTGGCCGATATTCGCGTATGCGTCCTTCATATCCCTTGTCTCGGTCATCCTGCCGCTATTCGTCCTCGTCCAGACATCGTTTGCACGGGCCTGGGGCCAGGGCTTGTCCCTGGACAACCTGACGCTGGCGAATTTTCACTACATCCTGTTCGAGCAGATGACTGTCAGGCAGTCCATCTGGAACACCTTCAGCTACTCGGGCGTGACTGCGACGGCGTGCTGCGCGCTCGGCTTCTCCATCGCATACATCGTCCATCGCCGCCTGTTGCCGGGTGGGGCAATCCTGACAGGCCTGACGATGGCGCCATTTGCAGTCCCCGGCATTGTTCTGGCCATCTGCTTCTACGCCGCATATGCGGGGCCGCCATTTCAGCTCTACGGGACGGGAACGCTTATCGTTGTGGCGTTTATCACCCGCTTCATGCCGATTGCATTCGCGACCGCGGCATCTGGCGTGCGGGGCCTGCACCCGGAGCTTGAAGAAGCCGTCCGAATTCTCGGTGGTGGCCGGTTTACCGTTGTTACCAAGGTGGTTCTGCCGCTACTGAAAAAGACGCTTCTGGGGGCCTGGATTCTTGTCTTCATAATCTGCACCCGCGAGCTATCGACGGCGATATTCCTGTCTGGTCCAGAGAGCCGGGTCATCTCGGTACTCACCCTCGACCTCAGCGAACAAGGTCACTACGAAATTCTGGCGGCGATGGGTGTCGTCCTGCTGATTGTCACTACCGCTGTCGTTGGTGTGGGTATGAAGCTGCTGGGCCGTGATTTTATGCTTCGGAGAAACTGATGGAAAAGCTTGCGCTGAACAAGCTGACGAAGTCGTACGCTTCGTTCACGGCAGTAAATGGCATAGACCTTCATCTGCAAAAGGGCGAGTTCGTCTCATTACTGGGGCCTTCCGGCTGTGGCAAGACGACGACGCTCCGGATGATTGCGGGGTTCATCGAGCCGACGGCTGGTGAGATTGTCATGAACGGCCGCGTCTTGTCGGCAGGTAGCAAAATTGTGCCGCCTGAACATCGTGGCATGTCGATGATATTCCAGAGCTATGCCATCTGGCCGAATATGACGGTTTACGAGAATGTCGCCTTCGGCTTGAAGATGCGAAAGATTGACGCCACTTCGATGAAGGGCCGGATCGGGAAAATCCTTGATATTGTGCATCTGGAGAAGCTGGCGGACCGGTATCCGAACGAGCTTTCGGGTGGCCAGCAGCAGCGGGTTGCGCTCGCCCGCTCTATCGTCGTGGAGCCGGAGGTCCTGCTTCTGGATGAGCCACTGTCCAATCTTGATGCGAATCTCCGGGAGGAGATGCGGAATGAGATTCGCCGCCTGCACGACGAATTCCATATGACCACCGTCTATGTCACTCATGACCAGTCGGAGGCGATGGCAATTTCCGACAGGGTGGCCGTGATGAACCAGGGGCGCATTGAGCAGGTAGCCGATCCGTTTACGGTTTATACGAAACCACAGACCAAGTTCGTGGCCAATTTCATTGGTCGAACAAACATGGTCGACGGGCGGCTCGAGGGGGAACAGGCGACATTTGACGGCTTTTCGTTGCCGGTCTGCGCACTTGCCGACCGGCCTGTCGCCGTGGAATTCACAGCATCTCTGCGGCCGCAGAATATCGATGTCATGAAGGCGGCCCCAACCGGAACCGGGGACCTTGTTCTTGAGAGCGATGTTATCAGCCGCTGCTTCCTTGGTGAGAGCTGGGACTATGTCATCAAGCCCAGGGGAAGCTGTCTGAAGCTGAGGGTGTCGGCCCCGGCCGTCAAAGTCTTCAATGTCAATGAATCTGTCTGGCTGGCAATCCAGCCGAGCAGAATTGTGCCAATTCCGAATTGATTGGGTGAGCAGAATGCATGCAAAAGCTCTGGAGCGTTTTACCGTTATCGACCTGAGTCGGATTCGGTCAGGGCCGACGGCTGTACGGCAGCTGGCGGATTGGGGCGCCAAAGTTATCAAGGTCGAGGCGATTGAAGAGGACGGGATGTTCGGGTCCCGGGTTAGCTCGGATTTCCAGAACCTGCACCGGAACAAGCGGAGCCTGACCCTCAATCTGAAGGACCCGAAGGCAGCTGACATCATGCGGCGCCTGATCGAAAAGGCCGATGTTCTCGTCGAGAATTTCCGGCCGGACGTGAAGGAGCGCCTTGGTATCGGATATGAGGCGGCACGAGCGATAAATCCCCGCCTTGTCTATGCGAGCATCTCCGGTTTCGGGCAAACTGGTCCTTACGCGAAGCTTCCGGGTTTCGACCAGGTCGCTCAGGGCATGGGCGGGCTTATGTCGGTAACCGGCCTTCCGGGTCAGGGGCCGGTCCGGGTTGGCATTCCGATCGCCGACCTGGGGGCGGGACTGTATTGCGCCCTTGGCATTTTGACGGCGCTTCTGGAGCGAGAAGTGTCGGGTGAAGGCCAGTGGGTGCAGACGTCTTTGCTTCAGGCACAGGTGGCGCTGCTGGATTTCCAGGCGACCCGCTGGCTGATGGACAAGGAGGTCCCGCAACAGGCCGGAAACGACCATCCGACTGCTATTCCGACGGGCGTCTTCCAGACGGCAAACGGCTACATCAATATCGCTGTGGCGGGCCAGCCGATGTGGAAGAAGTTCTGCAAGGCAATTGATGCTAAGCACCTGGCCGAAGAGCCGAGGTTTTCCGATAGCAAATCGCGGTCGGAAAACCGCAAGGCGCTGAACGATGCTATAAGCGAGCAGACGAAGGGTAAGTCTTCAGCGGATTGGATGAAAATATTTGCGGCGGCGGGTGTGCCTAGCGGTCCCATTTACGCTGTAGACGAAGTCTTCGCCGACCCGCAGGTACAGCACCTCAAGCTTGCGCAGCCGGTCATGCACCCTGATCTTGGCGAGATACATCTGGTCGGGCAGCCCATTATCATGTCTCGCTCCAAGAGCGCCATAGAGACCCCCACACCCGCCAAGGGGCAGCATACCGATGAGATACTGATGGAGCTCGGATATGACAAGGCGGCCATTGAGCAACTGAAAGGCGGCGGGGTAGTCTGAATGCCTTCGATGGGAAGGGTGCTCCGATGACGACAGTCGAGCTTAAGACGACCAAGATACTCGCCGAGATCAGAGGCGGTGTTGGCTGGCTGACCATAAATCAGCCCGAACGCCGAAATGCCGTGTCTCTTGAGATGTGGGACGGTATTGCGGATGCAGCGGAGACCTTTGAACAGCGTTCTGATGTTCGTGTCGTTGTCATGCACGGTGCGGGCGGCAAGGCATTTGCTTCGGGGGCGGACATATCAGAATTCGAAAAAAGCCGGGCCAACGCCGAGCAGCAGGTTCGATATGGTGTGGTGTCTAGCCGGGGCCGCAAGGCGCTGCAGAGCCTGACAAAGCCGCTGATTGCTATGATTGAGGGGTTTTGCGTGGGTGGTGGGCTCGCCATTGCCCTGACGGCGGATATCCGCTTCGCGACTCCGGACTCAAAGTTCGCCATCCCGGCGGCCAAGCTGGGGCTTGGCTATGAATATGAAGGACTGGCCGCTCTTGCGCGTCTGGTCGGACCGTCAACCGCCAAAGACATGCTGTTCAGTGGCAGGAAGCTGGATGCCGATGAAGCTCTGCGTGTCGGCCTGATTAATCAGATTGTTGCTTCCGACGCTCTGCAGGCCTTTGTCTCGGATTACGCAGGGATAGTGGCGGGCAATGCGCCGCTGACGGTGCATGCCGCGAAGGCAGCCATTCGGGTTTTCGAGAAATATTCCGCGGACCCGGAATCGAGCGAAGTCGCGAAGCTCGTTGTACGCTGCTTCGATAGCGCGGACTACCAGGAAGGCCGCCGGGCTTTCATGGAGAAGCGGAAGCCGCAATTTCAGGGCAAATAGCAAAATTACCCAATCCTTCGGAGCTCACATGCCTGCATTGACGTCGCCTGCAGTTCTGGCCCACCGGCACGGTGGACCCGAGGTCCTCGAGTTGGAGAACATCGATATCCAGGAGCCCGGCCCGGGGGAGCTTCGCATTGTCCAGGAGGCAATCGGTCTTAACTATGCAGACATTTATCAGAGGCAGGGCGCGCATGGGCCGACACAGACCGACAGCTTTCCAGTCATTTTAGGGTCCCAGGGCGCCGGTATCGTGGAGTCGATCGGGCCTGGAGTTTCCGGCTTCTCTGTCGGTCAGGCGGTCACCTATCTCATGCCGGGAGCGTATACCACTATACGCAATGTCCCTGCAGCGCGTGCCCTGCCAATTCCGGATGGGCTGAATGTCGAGCAGGCGGCGGGGACGCTTCTGCGCGGCATGACGGCAGAATACCTGCTGCATCGACTGTACAAGGTGCAAGCTGGCGACAAGATACTGGTTCACGCCGCCGCGGGTGGCATGGGGTTGATTCTCAGTGCCTGGGGCCGGGCGCTGGGCGCCGAAGTAATCGGTACGGTTGGCAGCGACGAAAAGGTCAGGGTTGCTCAGGATGCCGGATGTCATCACGTCATCAATTACCGGGCGGAGCGCTTTGAAGAGCGCGTTCTGGATCTGACGGCAGGTGAAGGCGTGCATGTGGTCTATGATGCCGTTGGCAAGGATGTATTTCTGCCGTCCCTGAAATGCCTGCGAGTCAGAGGCATGGCCATCAATTACGGTACGGCATCGGGGGATGTTGAGGCTTTCAACCTGCAGATACTGCACGCCAAAAGCCACTCTATCTGCCGTCCGACACTACGCAGCTTTACGATCACGACGGAGGAGCTTCGGACCTCTGCGGAGACCTACGCTGCCGCGGTCCGGCGTGGAGATGTAAAGGCCGACATCAATCGGCGATACAAGCTGGCGGACGTGCGCCAGGCCCATATTGATCTCGAAAGCCGTAAAACGGTCGGGGCCGCCGTCCTACTGCCATGATGGACTTTTGTTGCCGGGGAACGGAAAAGCGCCGATACGCACGGAATTCCGTTACGAGAGCTGATGTCGCCCCCGGTTCATGAAAACATCCCCTGCATAAACCAGCCTTCCTGGCTGCGATAAACCCAGTACCGGCGGCCGACCTCATCCTCGATGCGGAAATAGTCTCGTGAGACCACATCCATACCGTCTGGCGCCCACTCGCCGCGGATACGCTCCGGGCCATCGAGCAGGGCAATACGCCGCCGGATGCGGCGCCAGGTGAAGGCCTCGCCGGTGCTGTCCATCTCGATACTTTCCGGCTGCGCCATCAGGCGCTGCGGCCGCGGCTCAAGGTCGGGCATCTCTTCCCGCGAGCGCGCGGTCGGCGTCAGCCGGACGACCGAGGCCTCGGGTGTCCGGCGCTGCACCGGTTCGTAACGAAACACAGCCCGGTCGCCGAGCCGGGCCTGCAGCCGGTCGACGAGCTGCGCGAAGCCGCTACCGCTCTGATGTGTGCCTTCCAGGTTCGCCTGCTCGGCCGAGAACGGGTCGGCCGCCGCTGCCTCGAGGACGAAGGTCTCAAAGCCGAAGCCCGGCATGATGCCATCCAGCGGGTTCCGGAACAGCCGGGCGAGATGCTTCGGATTGCGGCTCGGTGCCGAGGTGCCGATGCGGATGGTCTGCACGTCGCCGTCGACGCGGTAGGCATGCAGCGCCAGCTGCCGGGCGCCGAGATGCTCCTGCTCGAGCAGCGGACACAGGGTCTCCAGCAACTGATCCAGCATCTGCTCGATGGCCTCACGGGTGGAGATGGGCTCGGCAAGATGGGCCCGGCTGCGCCACGGCGCCGGTTGCTGCCGTGGCGAAATGGGCTCTTCGCGGCGGATGAGCAGGCAGTCGAGCCGGTCGAGCAACTGCGGGCCGAAACGTTTGACCAATGGCGCCCGCGGCAGATTGGCGATGGCGCCGACGGTCTTCAGGCCGAGCGTGTTCAGGCTGTCGGCGAGCCTTGTGTCGATGCGCAGGGCAGCAACAGGAAGTTGCTTAAGCGGTTCCAGGCAGTCCGGGCGGCTGGGCAACACGCCGCCGCCGTCATGATGCGCCCAGGCCCAGGCGGCGGCCGGAGAGTCAGCCATGGCACAGCGGGCAATCACCTGCATCTGCCGGAAACCCTGCCGCACCTTGTCGAGCATGGCGTCTTCGCCGCCGAAGAGGTGTGGCACGCCGGTGATGTCCAGGATGAGGCCGTCCGCGCCGTCCGTTGCGACCCAGGGCGAATAGCGGCCGCACCAGTCGGCCAGCCGCTCGAGCGCCGCTAGGTCGCCCTGCGGATCGGCCGGAGCGGTACCGAGCGCCGGGACCAGCGCCATGGCATCGGCGAGCGTCATGTCGGGCGCCAGACACATCCGGGCAGCCATGGTGTTGACGGCAAAGAGCCGGGCTGTGTTGGCGGTCGTCTGGATCAGCGCCAGCGGGCCGAGGGGCTGGTTACTCAGCCGCTTCTTCAGTCGGTCGGTAGGCCATCGCGGCAGCCAGACGGAAAGAAAGCGACGCATGGTCCCATCCCATTTTCCAGGTTCCTCCAGATTCAGTCCCGCGGCAGCGCTCCAGGGTCAGCTTCCAGTGCGGGCTGCAATCCTGGCTGCGCGCCGGTTCGACCAGCCATCGCGTCAGGGCGGCCGATGGTTGCCGGTCACGGCAGATGATGAAGCCGATGCTGCCCGAGGCCTCGGCGGCCAGCTGCAGGCGGCGGCTCGCGGTCAGGTCGACGGTTTCGGCTTCGGCCACCACGGCGCCATAGCCCAACTCTCTGAGGCCTTCCTCGGTCGCCCAGAGCCGGTCGTCACGCCGCCGGGCCCAGGCAATGGTCAGGCGCCGGTGGTCGAGGCCGAGCTGGCTCAGGCCGGGCGCGAAGAGGCTGGCATCGGGCGTGACCCACAGGACTTGCCGGAACGCCTTGTGGCGCCCAAGCAGCGCAGCCAGGAAGCCAGTGATGGCGGTCAGGTCGCCGATGAATTCGTGGATGGCGCCCAGGGCTAGACCGCGGCCGGGCAGCCGGGCATCGATCTCAGCCACCCCGGTGGGGCAGATGGCAACCGCTGTGTGGCGCGACAGCCCGATGATGCGGGCGACCTGGCTGCGGAGCTGCTGGAGGGCGGGCGGTTGAATCATGCCAGAGGGAATACCCCTGCAGGCCATGAGTTCGCAATATGTTCTTTTTCCTAGACTGAAAGCCTATATTGTGGCTGCCATCCGGACTGAGTACGAGATGTTGCGATTGCTGGGCCCGCGGCGGGCGGGTACTGGCTCAGTAGGCCCCATTCCACCTAATGCGCGGGCCTGAACGAAATCCAGACCGGCCAATGGTCCGAGACAGCTTTATCGGTGAGCCGAAGCGAGCCCAGACCTTCACCAAGAAGGAGCTTTTGAAGCGGGCGAGACTTCGAGGCGTGCCGCGCTTTAGTCACATGACCAAGGAGCAGCTAGAGCAGGAATTGGGACTGTAGGTCGGACGGTCATTTCCGATCATCCAACAATGGCCGGGCCGACCGGCTCGATGAGCGCAGGTCCATCATTGCGCACATTGCCGATCGCCGCGCCGATGGGTGTCGCGTAGGCCGACTTGAATTCCCTCTCCCATGGCGGCACCAAGCCCAGCGCATCTTCTGGATCACCGGACCGTTCGCCGCCTGTGTAACGGCCAGGATGTCGTCGGTCGGTGCCACGTTGTAGTCGGCTGCCCAGTTGGCATCGGCCCGGGCTTCGAAGAAGCGGACGACCTCGGTAATCGGGCTGTGGAGGTCAAAGCGATTGCACATGGAGTGGGGTGCCGACACCTGAGAGATTTCTGCCTTCTTTTACATGTCGATCGCATCATGCAATGCGAGACCGATTCACGGTGCCTCGTCGGCTAGGGTGGGGGCAAACACTATTCCCGCAGAAGCGCCAGCGACGATTGTCCTCGAAGTGGCGCCTCTACTAGATATGTCCAATTTCATCCCGGGGCTGACGGCTTTAGGGTATGGCGTGCTACATCTAGAAAGTCGTGCGTCCGCCGGTAATGTCGAATGTGGCTCCAGTGCTGAAGGAACACTCCTCGGAGGAAAGCCAGGCAACCAGGGCCGCTATTTCGCCGACGTCGACAAACCGCTTCATGGGAACCCTGGACAGCAGTTCGGATCGACGCAGGTCGGTAAGTTCTCCGAAAATCTCGGTCTCGGAAGCCGATGGGGTAACGCAGTTCACAAGCACGCCGTCGGTGGCGGTTTCCTTCGCCAGTGCCTTGGTCAGCGCTATCAATCCAGCTTTGGCTGCCGAGTAAGCGGAAACATATGGATTGCCGTCTTTGCCCGATGCCGACCCGATGTTGACGACCCGTCCGTATTTTTGCCGCCGCATATGAGGTGCGGCGGCCTTCGAACACAGGAAGGCGCCGGTCAGGTTGATTTCCAGAACTTCTCGCCAGGCTTTCGCGGGATATTCCCAGACGGGGTGGCGCGGTCCGAGGATGCCTGCATTGTTGACCAGGATATCGAGCCGACCGAACCGGGCAATTACCGATTCGATGCCGCCCTGAATGGCCGCCTCATCAATGACATCAACAACGGAGGTGTGAATTCGGGAGCTGTCGGCCAGGATTGCTTCAGCTGACTTCAGTCTCTCGGCGTTGCGCCCCCAGATAGCCACCTGCGCTCCCGACGCGAGGAACCTTTTTGCGACGGCAAGGCCGATGCCCGCGGATCCGCCGGTCACAATCGCAACCCGGCCACGCAAATTGATAGAGTTGATCTGCCGGTCTCCAATCGGGCCGCCGCCGCTCATGCTATCGGGCATTTGGCACCTCCTGACCATGTAATTTCTCGTCTTTGTGAATGGAACAATAAAAACGTTTCTATATCAATGCTCTGAACGAAGGTAGCGAGTCTGGAGCGGGGAATATCGGGGCTGTGATTTCGATACCTTTGTATTCAATCAAGCTATTGTATTAAATATATTAAATTGAAGTCCTGAGTGACATCTGCACATCAATCCGTCAGGCGGCCGGGGGAGCCGGTGCTGCAGTGGTGCGACAGCAGGGCCCGGATCATCAATGTTGAAAACGTTTTCATACTTTTGTAGGTTGCTCGCGGTCACCGGGCAGAAAGCTGCCGAACTTGAGTGGCCGGGAGGAAACCATGAAGATTGCAAAGATCGTTGCCACAACGTGCCTGGCGGCATTTCTGGGCTTGTCCGGCGCTGCACATGCAGACTCGTCTGCCAAGCCCCTCAAGTTGATCTATGCCGGGTACATCTCCAGGGGCGGGACCGCGACACTTGTCGATGAATGGTTCATGCAGGAGGTCACCCGTCGCACCAACGGCCGCGTTACTTTCGAGGCATACTATTCCGGCTCGCTGCTGAATGCGGCCGATCTCTACCCGGGCCTGAGTCGCGGCGCTGCGGATATCGTTACGGGTACACCGCAAGCCTACAATCCGCAGGAATACCCGCTGTCGAGCATCGTCGTGCCGTACCTGACGGACAATTCAATTGCCGTCACCGACGCCTTCAACGATCTCTACAAAGAGAATGCCGACTTCCGGAAGGAATTCGAGGGCAAGGGCGTGCAGATGCTCTGGGCGGCTGCTTTTCCGGAAACCGGATTGTGGTCAAACAAGAAGGTCACCGGGATTGCTGATTTGAAGGGGATGCGAATCCGCTCGGCGCTCGGCATCGCTCAGGCCTTCGAAATCCTGGGCGCGACCCCGGTGGCGATGACGTTCACTGAAGGCGTCGATGCCCTCAAGCGCGGCGCTATCGACGGTATGTCGAGTGCCCCCTTCGACAGCGCGGTCAGCGTGGGCTTGCCTAAGGTCGCCAAGTTTGTGAGCGATGCGGGGCGCATGGGCATTAACTCCGTCTCGATCACCTCGGTCAACAAGCGGAAATTCGATTCCCTTGACGCCGAAGCCAAGAAGGTGATCCTCGATCTGGCAGGCGAAATGCCGAAGAAATATGCCGAGATCGTTGACAAGAAGATCCAGTTGGCGGCCGAGAAGTTCGCGGCGGAAGCTGGTGATATCACGGTCATTACGACGCCGGAAAAGGAAGTCGAGGCTTGGCGCGCGAAGACCGCGGACAAGCTGAAAGCAGACTGGCTTGAGGTCGCGAACAAGCGGACGAAGAACGCCGACGCAATGTTCCAGCAGTACGTCTCCCTGGTTCGCAAGTACGAGAAGGTGTCGGCCTACAAGCCGGGGCTTGATCGCTACCAGGAATTGAAGGAGAAGAAGTAAGCTCGCACCGTTGTTAAATGATGAGAAGCGCGATGCTGCATAAGTCAACACTACGGTCCTTCCTCAATGCGGTATCGCGCTTCAACACTGGCCTTGGATCAGCCAGTGGCCTTGCCACCATGCTGATGATGATGATCATTGTCCCGGATGTGATCCTCCGGGCAACCATAAGCTTCACTATTCCGCTGGCGACCGAGATCGGAGTCCTGCTCCTGATCTGCAAGATCTTTCTCGGCATGCCGGGGGCGCAGGCGTCACGGGCGAATTTCCATGTTTCGGTGTTGACCGAGCTTTTGGGGGAGCGCTGGCGCAAAGCCCTGCGACTGATCACCACGCTGATCTCCATCGGCATTATCGGGCTCCTGGCGTGGTTGACGACACAGGAAGCCGTATACGCGACCGGCATTGGCGAGACTTCGTACGGGATCTACCCATTTCCGATCTGGCCTGAACGGATAATTGTGGCGATCGGCTTTGTGCTGCTGACAATTCAGCTGATCGCAGACGTCATTCGCACCATGACGGGCCTGCCTGATGACATCGCGCCGGAAGGGTCCGGCATCGGGCCAGAATAAAAAATACCGGCGACCCGAGGGAACGAGTCATGCATCTGGATCCGACCTTGACTGGCGCCGCAATGCTTGCGGCGATGCTCATCTTCCTGTTTGCCGGAATGCCAATCGCCTTTGCATTGGGCGTCGCTGGTGTATTCGGCCTGGCTATGACTCGCTCCTGGCCCAGCCTGGAGTTTCTGCTCTCTACCTTTCCATACTCGGCGTCTTCCAATCTCGCCTACATCGTGCTCCCGCTATTCCTGTTCATGGGGTACATGGCATTTGCCGCGGGCGTCGCGTCCAGGGCCTTTGATGCGGCTCGGACATGGTTCGGCGCAATCCCCGGCGGACTGCCGATCTCCACGGTATTTGCCAGCGCGTGCTTTGCAGCAGTATCCGGCTCAAGTGTGGCCACAGCGGCAACCGTCGCGCAGGTCGCCATTCCGGAGATGCTGCGGCACAAGTACAACCAGAGGATTGCGGCAGGCTGCGTCGCGGCCGCGGGAACGCTAGGTGTCCTTATCCCTCCGAGTGGCATCCTGGTCATCTACTCCATTGCGACAGAAGTGCCGATTACCGACCTTTTCGTCGCAGCCTTTGTTCCGGGTGTTCTGACGGCCGTGGCATACATGGTCCTGCTGTATTTCTGGGTGCAGGCAACACCTGCAGTGAAAGAGGCGACGGTGCTTCCTCCGGCTCCCTGGCGGGAGCGCTTCCGGGCGGTCGGCCAGAGCTGGGAAGTGATCGCGCTTTTTGCCCTGGTTATGGGAACCATCTACCTCGGGCTGGCGACCGCAACGGAAGCGGCGGCATTCGGGGCGGCAGGTGCTCTGGCGATCGTGGTGTTCAGGCGGAAAAATCGCCGGGCCATCATCTGGCGGGGCCTTGTGGACACCGGGGTCGCGACGTCGTCAATCTTCGCACTCGTCATCGGCGCTGGCCTGTTCGGCCTGGGCCTCGCGACCACGCAGATCCCGCAGAACCTTGCAAGCTGGGTGGCGGGGTTCACCCTGGAGAAGTGGCAGCTGACTCTCTTTCTGATCTTGCCGTACCTTATCCTCGGCTGTTTCATCGACGCGATCTCGATGCTGCTGCTGACGCTGCCGGTTGTTTTCCCGGTTGTCGTTCACGCGGGGATTAATCCGGTACTCTTCGGCATTCTGGTAACCAAGTGCACGGAGATCGGGGCAATCACCCCTCCGGTCGGTCTGAACGTCTTCGTCGTCAAGAACACGGTTCCCGAGCTCGCGCTTGGTGAGTGCTTTAAGGGGGCGATTCCCTTTGTGCTTATCGAGCTCGCGCTGATCGGACTACTCATCGCGTTCCCTCAGATCGTCACCTTTCCCCTCAAATAGTCGGCAAAATGATCAATCGGACGTCAGGGGATACCTGACAAAAAAGAGAGGCAGGTCTCACGACCTGCCTCCAAAGTTTCCGGTACCGAACTGTCAGCCTCTCAATTTATGAGACACCGGGTAAGTGCCGCTCACAGGGAGGGGGAGCGTTAGCACTCTTCGCAGTACCGGAAGCGAATATTCCCTTTATCGGAAACCAGACGGCCAGCCGTCGGCACCGGAAAGTGGCCGGTCATCAGAAGCGTGTCGGTGTCGCAGCACTTCTCCATGATGCCGACGCGGGTTTTCAGCAACTGAGCCGGGTCAAAATCGGCAAGGCTGCTCAGGTTAGGCTCAGCAAAGATGATCGGGTGGTGGAAGATATCACCCGTCATGACCGCGTGGCCGTCCTTGCCCTTCACATGGATTACGATATGGCCCTTGGTATGCCCGGTCGCAGCCTCCATCCAGACCTTGTCATCAAGGTGTGTGTCGACAGTGTGGTTCATGTCGACAAGCTCAACCTGACCGGCCTCCATCACCGGAAGCACCGAGTCATTGAATGAACCGCTGGCAAGAGGAACATCCGGATTAGCTTTGTATTGTTCGTACAGAAAGTCGAACTCCTGCTTCGCCCAGACATACCGGGCGTTCGGGAATGTCGGCACCCACTTTCCGTCGACGAGCCGAGTGTTCCAGCCGACATGATCGGTATGCAGGTGGGTGCACATCACAACGTCGATGTCCTCGGGATTCAGGTCATGGTTCGCCAGGCTGGTCAGATACTCGTTCGACGCCAGCATATTGAACCATGGGTGCTTCGGCAGCCGAGGTTTGTGGTTGCCGTTGCAGGTATCCACGATGATGTTCATGTTCGGCGTACGAATCAGGAAGCTGTGGAAGCTCAACGCGACCTTGTGATTCACCGGGTCGAGCAACATTTCACTGATCCAGTCCTTGTTGCGCTGGATCATTTCGTCGGTGATGGATGGATACAGCCACGTTGCGTCGAACCACTTGTGGGACATCTCGACAACGGTATCGATCGTCATTTCACCAATTTTTTGTGTCTTCATCTGTGAGTTCCGACTCTCCTGGACAGGGGATGGCAGTCTGCGGAACGGTTGGCAGGTTTACGCCCCGACCGCTCACTCAACTTCAGTGCCAGTCAGTGGATAAACAGGCCGCCGTTCACATCAATGGTGGTCCCGGTAACGTAGGATGACAGCTCTGAGGCCAGAAAGACGCAGACGCCACCGACTTCCTTCGGCATGCCGACACGTCCCATCGGGAAGCTCTTGGCCAGTTCGTGCTTGTTCGAATCCGGGTTCTCGCCGCGAGAGAAGTCAGTCAGGATGAGGCCAGGCGCCACGCCATTCACGCGGATGCCGTCGGGCGCCAGTTCCTTGGCCATTGAGCGCGTCATGCCGAGGACTCCGGCCTTCGCTGCACAATAGTGCGTCCCACCGAACACGCCGCCGCCTTGCAGAGCGGACAGCGACGAAATGCAGATAATTGACCCATCTTTCTGGCTTCGCATTTGCGGGATGACGGCCTGCGACATGTAGAGCGTGCCGCGCAGGACGACGTCAGTCACCAGATCATAGTCCGCGGCGCTGACTTCCATGACCTTCCTGCGCTGGGTCAGGCCCGCATTGTTGATCAGAACATCGATGCGACCGGACCAGTCGATGACTCGCTTGGCTGCTGCCTTGCAATCCTCAAGGCTGGTGACATCGCACCGCATGCCGATGTGGTCGGGGCCTATGTCCGCCGCGGCTTTAGCGGCTTCGCTTTCGTCCAGATCCAGAATCGCTACGCGTGCACCATGTTCGGCAAAGACCTTCGCGGTCGCCTTGCCAATTCCTCGCTCACGCGAAGCTCCGGTAATTACCGCAATCTTATCCTTCAGCAGCATTTCCTCATCCTTCGGTTGTCATTCACCAGGTTTCTGAATTGTCCCGCGGCGTAGCCGGTCGAGTCTGCATCGGGACCTGACAGTCGCCATTGTCATCGGCGGTGGAAGGCACTGACCCTGCAGGCTCCTGAAAAAGTGGCAAATTCGGGCACCTCACGCCGATTCCCGGCGCTCTCGATACACGCAATTCCCGGAAACCTAACCTCGAACTAGAAACGTTTCAACAATGTATGGCTTCGATATATCATAAAAATCCCCAGAATATACAGGAGCCGTTGACGCCACCGGTCTGGCAATGCCATATAACTGGAAACGATATTAGAAACCCGATCAGGTTCACGAGGAAACGTCGATGCCCACTACTGCCACCGCCAAATCAGACCGTCTGCAGGGCAAGATTGCCGTTGTCATGGGGGGCGGTTCCTCGAACCCGGAAGGTGGCCTGAGCAATGGTCAGGCTGTGGCAATCGCCTTCGCCCGTGCAGGCGCAACGGTCGTGGTCGTCGATATCAAGCGGGAAGCGGCCCAGGTAACGGTCGATATCATCGAACGGGAAGGTGGTATCGCATTCGCAATGGCCGCCGATGTCAGCAAGGCGCCGGACGTCGAGAACGTCATCCGTACCGCTGTCGAGAAATACGGCCGCATCGATATCCTGCATAACAACGTCGGCATCGAGTATATGGGCGATGTTGTCGATACGCCGGAAGCGGACTGGGATCGTGTTCATGACGTCAACATCAAGAGCGTCTTTCTGGCCTGCAAATATGCCGTGCCAGAGATGGAAAAGGCGGGCGGCGGCACCATTATCAACATTTCATCGACTGCGAGCCTCAAGTTCTCCGATGTGCCATATATCGCCTACAACTCCTCGAAGGCTGCGCTGAATCATATGACGCAGATCATTGCGCGCCAATATGCGCCCAAGCAGATCCGCTGCAATGCGATCCTGCCTGGTATGATGGACACCCCCCACATCCGCACCCTCTACAAGGATCTGCCAGCCGATAAATTCAAGGAAGTGATGGCCGGACGCGATGCCAAATGCCCGATGGGACGCCAGGGGACGTGCTGGGACGTGGCTAATGCCGCGGTGTTTCTTGCTTCTGAGGATGCCAGCTACATCAACGGTGTTCTGCTGAAAGTCGACGGCGCTTCGTCCATCTGACGAATGGTTCCGGGCATTATCGTGAAACGCCGTCCCACCATCCGTGACGTTGCCAAAGCGGCAGGCGTGTCTGTCGGCAGTGTCTCGCGTGTGCTGAACGATGGCCCGTATGCGAGCACGAATCTGAAGAGCAAGGTCGCGCGGGCCATCAGAGACCTTGACTACCAGCCGGATGTCGTTGCCCAGAGCATGCGGCTGCGGTCAACACTGACGATCGGATGCATGCTGTCCGAATTCACGAACCCGATGTATGCCGAGATCGTGGACGCCATCGAGGAGCGGCTGCAGCGGGAAAGCTATCTGCTCGTTTGCGCCACAACCCGGAACGACGCGGCCCGTGAAACGGCAATGATTTCCTCTATTCGGCGACGCCGGATGGATGGTCTGATTGTCATGGCAGGCAATGAGACCTTTTCAGAGGTCAATAGCGCTCTTACGGGGTTGGAAATTCCCACAGTCCTAGTCGACCGGGATATTCCTACGAATTATGACGCCATCTATGTCGACCATCGCGGCGGCGCCATCGAGGCGACGCGCTATCTCATCGGTCTTGGCCACAGGCGCATTGCCCTGCTGATGCCGAGTGTACAGGTGCGGCCCGGTCGGGAGCGTGCCGAGGGGTACAAAGCGGCACTGATTGAGGCCGGGTTGCCGGTGGATCCGGATATGATTCGCCCGCAGAAGGCATCCACGAGCTTTGCCTTTAGCGAGGTCGACCGCCTGCTTCAGACGGATGATCCGCCGACAGCAGTGATAACTCTGGGCACCAGGATGCTGGCGGGCGTTCTGAAGGCAGTATCGAGCCGCGGCCTCAGTATCCCGGAAGACATATCCATTGTCAGTGTGGGCGACACCGACATCGTCCGGTGCGCCGCGCCAGCCATCACCGCAATCAAATGGGATCTGACCGAACAAGGTCGAGGTGCGGCCGAGTTGCTGATCGAACAGCTGGGTGGGGCGACGCGCACGACGCCGGTCCATCTGTCGCTGCCGACGGAACTCATTATCCGCAACTCGTGTGCGGCGCCCAGGCCCAAAACGAAAAAACGCGCAAGAGGGTAGGATGTTTACGGCTCTAATGATATCAGGCTTGGCGCTGGGGAGCATTTACGCCCTGCTCGGTCTGTCACTTGTTCTCGTCAACAAGGCGACGGATGTCGTCAATTTTGCCCAGGGCGAAATGGCGATGTTTGGAGCCTTCATTGCCTTGAGCCTGATGATGGCGATGAAGCTGCCCCTGGTGCTGGTGTTCGTTCTGGCGTTCCCGATAGGAATGCTCATGGGGGCACTGATCGAGCGCATCGTGATCCGCCCAATCCGGAGTGCGCCGCACCTGAATCTGCTGATCGTCACGATTGGCTTGTGGTTCGCGTTCAACAGCCTCGCGGGCCTGATCTGGGGGTATGATCCCTACCGCTTCCCGTCATTACTGCCCTCGACGCCGGTCGACCTGTTTGGCACCAAAGTCTTTCCGGCAAGCCTGGGGGTCATCGCCGTCTCCATTCTCATCATGGCGGGCCTCTATTACTTCTTCGAGCACACCCGTGAAGGTACGGCCATGCGGGCGGCCAGCATGAACCCGCGCTCGGCGCGCTTGATGGGCATCAAGGTGACCCGGGTTGCCATGCTGTCCTGGGCGCTCTCGAGCGGCCTGGGCACGATCTCGGCGATGCTAATTGCACCTGTGACGTTCCTGGACCAGCAGATGATGGTGCCGGTGATTCTCAAGGCTTTCGCGGGTGCCATCCTGGGAGGGTTTTCGAGCCTGCCGGGTGCCGTGCTCGGCGGAATCATTCTTGGCCTCTCAGAGACCTTCCTGGGTGCCTATGTGTCGAACGGCTTCAAGGAGGCCTTCGCATTCTTGCTCATCATTGCAGTTCTCATGATCAGGCCCACCGGTATTCTGGGCCGTGCCGCGAGGAAGAAGGTATGAAGTCGGTCAGAACGGGATGGCTCCTGGCGGTTGCCGCGCTTGCAGCCGCGCTGGCGGCTCCCATGTTTGTGGGGCCGTACGGCCACTACGTCCTTGCTATTATCCTGATCTATAGCCTTGTCGCGCTGAGCTTAAATATCGTCACCGGTGTTGGTGGTCAGATTTCCATCGGACACGCGGGATTCTGGGCGATCGGGGCCTATACCTCCGCCATCCTCGTCACCAAGGTCGGCCTGCCATTCCTAGCCGCCGTCGCCCTTGGCGGAGCGGTGGCGGCGGTCTTCGGCCTGATTGTTGCGTTGCCTGCGCTCCGTGTTCAGGGCCACTACCTTGCCATTGCCACGCTCGGCCTTGCACTGGTGGTCCAGCAGGTCCTGTATGAATGGACCAGCCTGACGGGTGGCCGCGGAGGCATGTTCGTGCCCCGACCCGAGATTCTGGGCTACGAATTTCTTGATGATCGCCCGTATTACTACGTCATTCTGGCCATCACGGTCTTCTTCACCTGGGTGACCGTCAATTACCGGAAATCACTCACCGGCCTCGGGTTCGGGGCGCTGCGCATGAGCTCAATCGCGGCGCAAAGCTCTGGCGTCGGCCGAACCTATCATATCGTCACAGCCTTCGTGCTCAGCGCCTTCATGACTGGTGTATCCGGCGCGCTCTATGGCCATCTCATCGGTCAGCTCAGCACGGACTCCTTCACACTGACGGTTTCCCTTAGCTTTCTGACCATGGTTGTCGTCGGGGGCCTGAATTCGGTAGCAGGTGCGCTGCTTGGCGGCCTGTTCCTGGCCTATGCGCCGGAACTGATGCGTGAGCTCAAGAGCGCCCAGATGATTGTTTATGGCGGCACGCTGATCCTCTTCATGCACTTTCTGCCCGGCGGATTGGCCAGTATTCCAGAGCGGATACGCGGGTTTGTGAGGGCACGGCGATGAATCCGCTTCTCGCAGTGAACGGGCTATCCGTGCATTTCACAGGCCTCAAGGCCGTCGAAGATGTCAGTTTTGAGGTGGCTTCCGGCTCGATTGTCGGCCTGATCGGCCCCAACGGTGCGGGCAAGACGACCCTGCTGAACTGCCTGAGCCGGATTCTCAATCCGACTTATGGGGCGGTCGAGTATGACGGCCACGACCTGCTCGGGCGGCCGGTGCACCGGCTGTCCGAGATTGGTGTCACTCGGACGTTCCAGAACCTGGAGCTGTTCGGGGAAGGCACCGTCCTTGAGAATGTTGTGGTTGGGTGTTTTCCGCGCTTTCGCAGCAACATGATTTCGGAACTGCTGAGCCTGCCCAGTGCCAATCGCGCGCGCCGCGCGGCTTATGAGGAGGCCAGGCAGCTCATCGAAGAGCTTGGCCTTCTGCCTCATATCGATACCGTCGTCAGTGGCCTGCCGTATGGCGTTCAGAAGAGCGTGGAGTTGGCGCGCGCGCTGGCGGGGAAGCCGAAGCTTCTGCTCCTCGATGAGCCCGCCGCAGGAATGAACCCGGAAGAATCCCGGCAGCTCGGTGAGACCATCCGGGGACTGCGTGACAAACGCGGAATTACCGTGTTGCTCGTGGAGCACGACATGCGCCTGGTCATGGGTGTCTGTGAGAACATCGTTGTTCTGGTTCAAGGCGCCAAGGTCTGCGAAGGCCCGCCGCAGGTCGTCCGGGGAAACAGCATGGTCATCAAGGCCTATCTTGGTGAGGAGGAGGCCGAAGATGCTTGAAATACGGGGACTCTCCGGATGGTATGGCGGCATTTCGGCTCTGACCGATGTCTCCATTAATGTCGAGGCGGGCAAGGTGGTGTCCCTGCTCGGCTCCAATGGTGCCGGTAAATCGACGCTGTTGACGACCATCATGGGGGTGATGCCGGGCCGGTCAACCGGTTCCATAAAGTTTAATGGCGCGGAAATTCTAGGCAGGTCGACTGAAGACGTCGTGGCGATGGGCATTGCCCTCTCGCCGGAGGGGCGCCAGCTGTTTTCCGATCTGACGGTGGAGGAAAACCTCCATATGGGCGCCTATCTGCGCCGTGACAAAGCAGGCATCGCCGCAGACCTGAAGCGGGTGTTCACCTTCTTCCCGAGGCTGCTGGAGCGGCGCAAACAGCTCGCATCGACCCTTTCTGGTGGCGAACAGCAGATGGTGGCGATCGGGCGGGCCCTTATGTCGAGCCCTCGGCTTCTGCTTCTCGACGAGCCGACTCTCGGCCTGTCGCCGCTTTTCGTCACGGAAATCCTGAAGCTGGTCAAGAAGATCAACGAAGAGGGAATCACTGTTTTGCTCGTTGAGCAGAACGCCCGGCAGGCATTGCGACGGTCCAGTTGGGCTTACGTGATGGAAAAGGGACGGATCCAGATGTCGGGGGCAGCCGAGACGCTCGCCAGGGATCCGCATGTCATCTCCGCATACCTCGGAGACGCTTAGTCAACCAATCGAACCACAATGGGGAGTGAAACCATGAGAAAACTGTTTTTGGGTGTTGCGGGTGCCGCGCTGGCATTAATGACGGCTACCGGTGCTTGGGCGGGTGATCCGGGGGTCACCGACAAGGAAATCAAACTGGGCTCTTTCCTTCCCCTGCAGAGCGGCCTTTCGGCCGGTGCGTCCCAGTATCGCGACGGCATGGAATCCTATCTGAAGTACATCAACGACCAGGGCGGCATTAACGGTCGGAAAATTGTCTGGGAAGTCGAGAACGACTCTTATAATCCGCAGCAGGCGGTTGCTGCCGCGAAGAAGCTGGTCGATCGCGACGGCGTCTTCCTGATCGTGGGCACTCTGGGCACCACGAACACGCTGGCGACCATTCCGTTCCTCAAGCAGCGCAATGTGCCGTTGCTCGGACCTCTCGGCAGCCATCCGTCGATCAATAAGCCGGAAGACCGGATCGTCTTTCCGATTTCACCGCTGGGAACCTTGCATGGCGTTTCGCTTGCTCAGTTCGCGCATAAGGATCTGAAAGCCAAGCGCATCGGTGTCTTCTACCAGGATGACCAGTACGGCAAGGAGCTGCTGGAAGGGGCCCGCGAGTTTGCCAAGAAGAATGGCATGGAGATCGTGAGCACGCAGTCCTATGTCCCGAGCGATGTCGACGTCAGTCCGCAGGCGCTGGCCATCTCGCAGACCAAGCCGGATGCGGTGATCATGGCGGTCATTCCCAAGCAGGGAGCCCTGTTCCTGAAGGAAGCCCAGAAAATGGGTTGGAAGACCAATTTCCTGGCGCCGCAGCTGATGGGCGACCCGGTCGCCGTTGACCTCGCCGGTTCAGCCATTGAAGGCCTCTACGTCAACCTGTATGCCGCCATTGAGTCCATGGATACTCCGATGGTGAAGCTGGCGAACCAGGTCATGGCCAAATATGCCCCGAACACCCCCGTCGGCTACTGGTCCTATATCGGTATGGCAGGTGCTGTCATTTTCGAGAAGGGCGCCAGGAAGGCTGGCAAGAACCTGACCCGGGAAAGCCTTATGGCCGCGCTGGAAAGCATCGGCAAAGTCGATGCCGGAGTTATTCCGCCGGTCGATTACACGAAGGGCGCCCATTCCGGCCCGGTCACGTTCGGCTATGCTCAGGTGCAGGGCGGTAAGCTGAAGCTGATCCATCACTGGAACGAGTAATGTGACCCGGGGGTGGGCCGCCTGGGGGCCCACCCCTCTTTTTTCGGCGGAGAGCAGGTATGGTTGAGTTGAAGCCGACTCTGGTGAGTGCCGACTATTCAGCCCCGTCCGGGACAGGGGCGGGCGCGCTCTATCTGAAGCGGAAGCGGGCGCAAAAGCTTGCCGACGCCACGCCGATCGTTCTCCTGCACGGGTCCACCCTGCCGGGAAGCGCAGTCTTCGACCTGCAGCTCGACGGCCTTTCCTGGATGGATGACCTGGCCAGCACCGGCCGGGACGTCTGGTGCCTGGATCTGAGTGGATATGGCCGGTCCGATAAACCTGTTCCCCGTCGGCTTGCAGATGGCACAGAGGTGCCGGTTACCGATACAGAGGAAGCCCTGGCCGACCTCGCCACCTGCATCAGTTATGTCCTATCGGAGTCTGAAGCGGACCAGATCGACCTTGTCGGATGGTCATGGGGCGCCACCATTTCGGCGGCATTCTGTTCGCGGCCGCCCCACGCGGTCCGCTCCCTGATCCTGTATGCGCCGCAGTGGCTGCGCGATACGCCATCCCCGATGGTAACGCCCGGTGCCATGGAGAAAGGTTACCGCGAGGTCGACCCGGAAAAACTCGTCGATCGCTGGTTCAAAGGTCTGAAGCCCGCGATCCAGGCCGAGGTGAAGTCCAAGGGCTGGCCCATGGCCCTGATTGCGTCCCTCGCGGCTTGCGACCTGGAATCGCAGGTCATTCAGGCTCCCAATGGCACCATCAAGGACATTGGCCGATACTGGATGGCAGGGAAACCATTCTACGATCCCGGCAATATTACAATTCCAACGCTCGTGATCGTCGGGAGCGACGATCAGGATACCCCGCCTGCCCAAGGGCAGGCGATTCACGCTCGGCTGGGAGCGCAATCAAAGACCTTCGTCGAGATTCTGGATGGCACGCATTTCATGCTGCTTGAGCCAAGCCGTGTGGAACTTTTCAATGCGGTGCGCGCGTTCCTGGCGGTACCGGAATAGGAAAGCGGGCGGCGCCCAGGCCGCCGCCCGCTGTGATCTCAGGCGTCGACGCCAGCGTCGAATTTGAAGCCGATCTTCTTCAGGGCGTCCACGGTGCCTGCACCGTAGGTGTCCTTGATTTCCGCCTCGAGCTTCGGCGCATAGGCGACGCGGTCTTCCTGGACATCTGAAGCAGGCTGGATCAGCACGAAGAGGCGGGCCGTCTCATCCGAAATATTGCGGAAGGCACGGCTCACCTTGGGCGGGAAGGAAACGAAATCCAGCGGCTCGAGAATCATGCTGTGCTCACCTTCGTCGCCCCAGGTCACTTCGAACCGGCCATTCAGGCAGAAGAAGTTTTCCACGGTCTGCTCATGGGCATGGAGGCCAGGCCCGTCGCCAGCAGGGCATTCGGCGATCGACACCACAGCGCCGGGCAGGCCCTTTAGCGGAGCCATGGAACTCCGGCCTTTGTAGCCCGCGGGCACCATGACCGGGTAAACCTTGTTGGCGGTAAGGCGCTCCATGGCCGCGACCGGAATGCCGGTGTTTTCCTGCTGCTTGCTGTACGGCACTAGGTCCTTGAAGCGGGCCGTGCGGGATTTCATTTCTTCCGGGGTCGGGGTAACGGTCTTCACGGGAGGTCCTCCATCGGTTTTTGCTTGCGGGTTCGAAGCGGCGAAAGTCTGCGGACTTGCGTCGGTATCCGGACGCAATGACTTCGTCTCTCTCCCCAGTTCCACGATCGTCACTTTAATCAAAGATCGCATATCCGTAAATAAAAACGTTTCCATTTTGTCGTCATGGCAGATGGCCGCGAATGCGACGGCTTGTTGAATGGCCAGGAGGCGCCCCGGTGTCGCGGCGGCATGGCAAAATGTCATTAAAACCAATTAAAACAATATCTAGGCGGGAAGATGACCTGTGGGCGTGGACATCATAAGCCCCCGTCAGTTCGCAGTGATGTTATAAGCATTGATGTGAAAACGTTTCTATAATATCAAACTTCGGTCATGTGATGCTGGCCGCTGTGGAAACCGCGGCCCGGCTGCCGAAGGCGGTTTGTGACAGGCCGTGCTGCAACAACAGTAGGGATGAAACCCAGGATGAGCAGGATTTTTGGGGCGGTGCGTCAGCTCGGCTATGTCGTCCACGACATCGAAAAGGCGATGAAGCATTGGACGGACAATCTGGGCATCGGCCCGTTCGTCTACATACCTCGCGTTGGCATGAGCGACTTCAGGTATCGCGGCAAGCCGTACGAGATCGAACTCAGCATCGCCCTGGCCAACTCGGGCGATGTGCAGATCGAGCTGATCCAGCAGCGGAACGATGTGCCGTCGATCTATGCGGATGATTTGAGAAAGTATGGCGAGGTTCTGCACCACACGTCGTCCTGGACCACCAGCTACGACGACGACGTGAAGCGCATTCTGGATGCGGGCCATACCCCGGTGCAGGAAGCCCGTATTGGCGGGAACCGCCTGGCCTATTTCGAGTGCGGGCCCGGCTATCCATCTACGACCATGGAAATCTACGACGTCTCCGGCAGGGCCGGTGCATTCAACGACCGTATCCGACAGGCCGCTGTCTCCTGGGATGGCTCGGATCCTGTCCGCGGCAAGCTGTAAGCAACCCGATGGGCCATCGTCGACGCGATGGCGCACAGATTCTACTAAATCGACCTGAACGGATGACCATGTCGAATATCAAAGCGATCCGAATGCCGAAATGGGGTCTTGCGATGGAAGAGGGTACCATTGTCGGCTGGCTCAAGCAGCCAGGCGACGTGGTTACCGAAGGCGAGGAAATCGTCGAGATCGAGACCACCAAGATCACCAACGTGCTTGAAGCCACCGAGGGTGGGAAACTGGTCCGTATCGTCGGCAATGTCGGAGAGGTCCTGCCGGTCGGGTCGATCATTGCGGTCCTGGCCGACAATGTCGCGTCCGACGCCGAGATCGAAGACTTCCTCGGCTCCCAGCCGTCAGTCGTGATTGCCGAAGCGGACGAACCGGCCGGAGACGCCCTGAAGGTCGAATCCTGGGACATCGGCGGCCGTAACGTCAATGTGGCGACTGCGGGCTCAGGGGAACCCATCGTTTTGCTGCATGGCTACTCTGGTGACTTCAACAACTGGATGTTCACCATCGAAGACCTGAAGTCCATCGGCCGGGTCATTGCGCCTGATCTGCCGGGCCATGGGGCGTCGGCCAAGAATGTGGGCAATGGTTCGCTCGATGAACTGGCCCAGGCTGTGGCGGGTACGCTGGAGGCCATGAAGGTCAAAAATGCCTGGGTGGTCGGGCATTCGTTGGGTGGTGCGGTTGCCCAACGCCTCGCGCTGGACCATCCGGAACTCGTGAAAGGCCTCGTGCTGGTCTGCTCGGCGGCCTTGCCTGGCACCGAGGTTTCAGCGGACTTCCTGGACGAAGTCATCAATGCCGAAAAGGCGCGCGACGTGAAGGCGGTCTTGCAGAGACTGATGGCAGATCCTGATCTTGTCAGCCGGGATATGGTCGATGGCGTCCTGAAGTACCTGCGGATGGATGGGTCACGGGATGCCCTGAAGGCTATCCGGGACAAAATGGTCGCCGGGGACGATTTCGCCGATCTCCGGAAGTCCATCGACAGGCTCCCGGCCGTTCTCGTCATTGCCAGCCAGAACGATCAGATCGTCGGCTTCCCGCACCAGGAACAACTGCCCGGCGGCTGGGATGTCGAATGGATGGAGGTCGGCCACCTGCCGCAGCTCGAAAAGGCGGCCGAGTTCAATGCCATCCTGCGCAAACACTTCGCGAAATAAGCGGCAAGACGGGGAATATCCATGCAGTTGAGCAGAGAAGACCTAAAGCGGGCGTACCGCCAGATGGCGACAATTCGCCACTTCGAGGAACGGGTCGAGAAGGAATTCGCGAACGGCACCATCCCGGGCTTTGCGCATGTCTACCTTGGCCAGGAAGCATCCGGCGTCGGCGTATGTTTCGACCTGACCGATGAGGACTACATCGGCTCGACCCACCGCGGTCACGGCCATTGCATCGCCAAGGGCTGTGAAGTTGACGGCATGTTCCTGGAGATCATGGGCAAGGATGGCGGCATCTGCGGGGGCAAGGGCGGCTCCATGCATATCGCTGATATGACAAAGGGCATGCTGGGTGCCAATGCCATTGTCGGAGGCAGTCCGCCGATCGCCGTGGGTGCAGCGCTGACCCTGAAGTACAAGGGAACCGACCGCGTGGCCGTGGCTTTCTCCGGGGATGGCGCGTCCAACCAGGGAACGACGCTGGAAGCCCTGAATATGGCCGTTGTGCTCAAGGTGCCGGTTATCTTCGCGTTCGAAAATAATGGTTATGGTGAGTTCACGTCGGCCAAGTATGCGGTTGGCGCCCCGTCGATTGCCGAGCGCGCCAAGGGTTTCGGAATGCCTGCCGACGTCGTCGACGGCGGCGACTTCTTTGCTGTCTTGGAGGCCATGCGTCGGGCGTTGGAGCATTGCCGCGCGGGGAATGGCCCCTACGCGCTGGAAATCAACTGTTCGCGTTTTCTGGGCCATTTTGTCGGCGATCCCCAGAAATACCGCAATGCGGACGAACTGAAGGCCGCGCGGGAGAATGACCCGCTCGCCCGGTTCCGCAAGTCCGTGACGGCCGCGAAGCTGCTGGACGAGGCAGAGCTCGACGCCATCGATGCGGACGTGAAGCAATCGGTCGTGGACTCCGCCGAGCGTGCACTGGCAGCTCCGATGCCATCGCTCACGACCCTCACCAAAGACGTTTACGTCCGTTACTGAGCACCGACATGGCAAAAATCTCATATCGCAAGGCAATCAATCAGGCGCTCGCCCAGGAAATGGCGCGCGACCAAAACGTCATCCTGATGGGCATCGACGTCGGTGGCGGGCAGGGCGGTTCCGGCAAGGTCGGCTCGGTCGGGGGCGTCTTCGGCGTCACCTATGGTCTCTATGACAAGTTCGGCCCGACCCGGGTTATCGACACCCCCATTTCAGAGAGCGCCATCATCGGCGCGGCCTCGGGGGCCGCGGTCACTGGGTTACGTCCGGTCGCCGAGCTGATGTTCGTGGATTTCGTGGGTGTCTGCCTCGACCAGATCTACAACCAGGCGGCCAAGTTCCGTTACATGTTCGGCGGCAAGGCCAAGACCCCGCTGGTCATCCGGACAATGGGCGGCGCAGGGATGCGTGCTGGCGCCCAGCACAGCCAGAACCTGCACCCGCTGCTGACCATGATACCTGGCCTGAAGGTCGTCATGCCGTCGAACCCCTACGACGCCAAAGGGCTGCTGATCAAAGCCATCCGCGACGACGATCCGGTATTCTTCCTCGAATCCAAGGCCCTCTATGATATGGAGGGTGAGGTTCCGGAGGACCCGTACGAAATCCCACTCGGCGAAGCGAATATCGTTCGCGAGGGCGACGACGTCACGATCGTCGCTCTGGGTGCCATGGTGCGCCGTGCCGTGAAGGCGGCCGAAGCCCTGGCCAGGGAGGGCATCAAGGCCGAGGTTATCGACCCCCGGACGACGTCACCGTTGGATGAAGACACTATCCTGGAGAGCGTGGAGAAGACCGGCCGCCTGGTGGTGGTCGACGAGAGCCCGCCTCGCTGTTCTATGGCCTCGGATATTGGCGCCATGGTGGCAAGCAAAGCCTTCAGGCACCTCAAGGCACCCATCGGGATGGTCACCTGCCCGCACACGCCGGTCCCGTTTGCCCCGAACCTCGAAGACGCCTACCTGCCCAGCCCGGAAGCGATCGCAGCCGCGGCAAAGAAGGCCGTGTCGTTCAAGTAGGTCTCAAGCCATGGCACTCGACCAGGAAACCCTCAATCAGCTTCTCGATACCGTTGGTCGGTTCGTTGAGGAGCGGTTGAAACCCGCCGAAGCCAAGGTCGCTGCGGACGACAGCATTCCCGCTGACATTATCGGAGAGATGCGGGAGCTGGGCCTGTTTGGCCTGTCTATCCCCGAGGAATACGGCGGACTCGGCCTGACCATGTCGGAGGAGGTCCAGGTGGCCTTCCGGCTGGGCGGGACGTCTCCCGTCTTTCGGTCGCTCATTGGCACCAACAATGGTATCGGCTCCCAGGGCATCGTCATGGATGGCACGGAGCAGCAGAAGAGCACCTGGCTGCCGCGCCTGGCTGCGGGCGTTATCATCGGGTCCTTCTGCCTGACGGAGCCGGATGTCGGCTCGGACGCGGGTTCATTGCGCACCTTGGCCGCCAAGGATGGTGACGATTATGTCATCACCGGGACAAAGCGGTTCATCACCAACGCTCCGGAAGCCGGGTTGTTCACCGTCTTTGCCCGCGCCGACAGGGACAGCAGGGATGCCCGCGGCGTCACGGCTTTCCTGGTCGAGGCCGACACGCGGGGCATCAGCCTCGGCCGGAATGACCACAAGATGGGGCAGAGAGGCGCCCATACCTGCGACGTAATTTTTGATGGCGTGCGCGTTCCAGCCGACAACATTATCGGCGGCCCAGCGAAGCTTGGGCAAGGCTTCAAAACGGCCATGAAAGTGCTGGACCGGGGGCGTCTGCATATCAGCTCGGTCTGCGTCGGGATTGCCGAGCGCCTGATTTCAGACAGTTTGCGTTACGCGATGGAACGCAAGCAGTTCGGCCAGCCGATTGCCGAGTTCCAGCTCATCCAGGCCATGCTCGCTGACATGAAGGCGGAATCCTTTGCAGCCCGCTGCATGGTCGAGGAGACTGCGCGCCGGAAAGATGCGGGCGCCAACGTCTCCACAGAGGCGGCCTGCTGCAAGATGTTTGCGAGTGAAATGGTGGGGCGTGTTGCCGACAAGGCGGTCCAGATCTACGGCGGTGCCGGGTATATCGCTGACTACGGGGTGGAGCGTTTTTACCGCGATGTCCGTCTGTTTCGCATTTACGAAGGCACCACGCAGATTCAGCAACTCGTCATCGCAAGAAACATGATAAAGGCTGCCGCCGCTTGATAGGTGACTGCCTGGATACCGGCTTGAGTAGATAGGGGACCGTGCCGTGACCGAGGATCAATATCCCGATTTCGGGTACAGCTACCAGTTGCTGATCAAGCAGTTGCTCCTCGCACCAGCTGTCAGGAGTCCTGACCAGGAAATCGTCTATCGCGATCAGAGGCGTTTTACCTATCGCCAGTTCCACAGTCGCGTTGTCCAGCTGGCAAACGCCTTGACCTCTGCAGGTATCGGGAAAGGCGATGCCGTCGCTGTGATGGATTGGGACAGTCACCGGTATCTGGAGTGCTTTTTCGCCATTCCGATGCTTGGCGCAATACTGCAGACGGTGAATATCCGGCTCAGCTCCGAGCAGGTGCTCTATACGCTGAACCACGCCAGGCCCAGACTGCTACTCGTCAACACGGAATTCCTTCCGCTGCTAAAGGAGATCGGCCAGCGGCTGGAGTCCATCGAAGAGGTCATCCTGATTGTCGACGATTCCGATTCTAGGTCCGAAGCGCCGAAGCCCTCCCGGGAATACGAGGGTTGGTTAGCATCGCAGGGCTCGCACTTCGATTACCCCGACTTTAATGAGAACGCGACCGCAACCACGTTCTACACGACGGGTACAACCGGTCTGCCCAAGGCTGTCTATTTTACGCACCGGCAACTGGTCCTCCACACACTGGCGACCCTGGCAACTTACGGTACTGCCGCAGTGCAGGGGCGTCTGCACCAGGCCGATGTGTACATGCCGATTACCCCCATGTTCCATGTCCACGCCTGGGGACTTCCATATGCGGCAACGACCCTGGGGCTGAAGCAGGTTTACCCCGGGCGGTATACGCCAGAGATGCTGCTTGAGTTGAAAAAGAGAGAAGCCGTGACCTTCTCGCACTGCGTTCCGACCATCCTTCACATGCTTCTGTCCCATCCCGCAAGCAAGGATGTGGACATGCAAGGCTGGAAAATCATCACTGGAGGATCTGCCCTGCCGGTGGGATTGGCGACTGCGGCGGAAGAGCGCGGCATCGATATCTTCTGCGGCTACGGGATGTCAGAGACCGGTCCGTTGTCGACGATTGCGCACCTGGCGCCGAGTGGAGAGCGCAACGCCAAAAGGGATATCGCGACACGGATTACGGCGGGACGCCCGGTCATCCTGGTTGAGGTGCGTACGGTCGATGGTTCGATGAACGACGTCCCGCGGGATGGGGTATCAGGTGGCGAAGTCGTCTTGCGCTCGCCCTGGCTAACTCAGGGGTACAGGGGTGACGCAGAGGGTTCAAAGAAGCTCTGGGAAGGCGGATATCTCCACACCGGCGACATTGGTATCCTTGGTGAGGATGGGTATCTGCGCTTGGTCGACCGCCTGAAGGACATCATCAAGACGGGTGGAGAATGGGTTTCATCACTCGACGTCGAGAACATCATCTCCCGGCACCCCGCAGTCAGTGAGGTCGCCGTGATTGGCGTGAACAGCGATCGGTGGGGCGAGCGGCCAATGGCATTGATTGTGCTCCGGCCGGATGTGGAAGCGCCGACGTCAGAGAACATCAAGGCATATATGGCAGCTGCCGTTGCTGATGGCACAATTTCCAAATTTGGCGTGCCGGACGAAGTCAGGTTTGTTGAACTTCTTCCGAAGACGAGCGTCGGGAAGCTCGATAAAAAGCTGATGCGGGACCAGTTCACCGCGGCGGACTGACGACAACTGCAATTGGCATCAGGGGAGAGGAAAATGCAGGAATACGGCCCGAAGACATCGGTTTCAACGATGCCGTACCCGGACATCGAGCGACTTCCGGAGCAGTTGCAGCAGGAGCTGGCTCGTCGCCGGAATCGGAATGTATTTCGGATGCTGATGCACTCGCCAGAAGCCGCGCCCGGCTTTCTCGCCATGACAGATGCGGCCCGCGGCCGGAATGCCCTGCCCGCCGTGCTCCGGGAACTGACCATCGTCCGGGTGGGGCGCCGGTACGGGGCGCCGTATGAAGTTCATCATCATGAGCGGATCGGCCGTGAGGCCGGTATGTCCGAGGCCGCCATACAGGGTGCTATCAATGGCCCATTCTCGGAAGGCCTGACGGCTGACGAAATCCTGATCCTCCGGGCGACCGACGAAATTCTCGACCACCATGGCCTGACCGAGCCGACTCGGGATGCGTTCCTGGAACGCTTCAACGCCACCCAACTGGTCGATTTTGTTCTGACCATCGGGCATTACCAGCAAGTCTGCAATTTCCTGAATACTTTCGGGATTCCGATCGAGGCCTGGCGGCGGATTGGCCGCTTCTTCTTCTCCAACCATGGATTTTCGCTTGGACGACTATTGCCGACGATGGGCTGGCAGGCTTGCAAAAAGGGCGGAAAACGTTTCCATCGGAGAGGCGGTCGGCTATAACCATATGGAATGAAAGGCCTTCTGAGATGCTTGGCCCCAAGGGCATTCCATCGCGGGGCGAGCATCAAGGCTAGGCCGGTCGGCTGCAATTGTAGAGAAAGCCAACTGAATGACTCGTCGTCCGACCATCCGCGACGTCGCTAAAGCTGCAGGCACATCTGTCGGCAGCGTGTCCCGTGTTCTCAACGGCGGGCCATACGCCAGCTCTGAATTGCACAACAAGGTCATGCGTGCGGTTGCGAAGCTCGGGTACGAGCCCGACGTCGTGGCACAGAGCATGCGGCTGAAGTCGACCAAAACCATCGCATGCTTGCTGGCCGACATCGCGAACCCTTTGTATGCGGAAATAGTTAATGCGGCGGAGGAACGTCTGCAGAAGGAGGGCTACGTCTTCGTTCTGTCGACGACCCGGAATGACGAGGAACGCGAACTTGCGATGATCTCGATGGTCCGTCGGCGCCGCATGGACGGCATGATCGTTATGGCCAGCGACGAGACTCGCAAAGATGTGAACACTGCCTTGGCGGAAGCTGCCGTTCCGGTGGTCCTTATCGACCGCGAAGTGCCTGCGAAATACGACGCCGTCTATGTCGACCATAGAGGCGGTGCGATTGATGCCATGCGATATCTGATAGGTCTTGGGCACAAAAGAGTAGCGCTTCTCTTGCCGAGTGAGCACGTCCGGCCCGGGCGAGAGCGTGCTGCAGGTTACCGTCAGGCGCTGACAGAGGCGGGTATTGCCGTCGACCCCGAGTTAATACGCCCGCAGAAAACGTCGGTTCATTTCTCCTACGCCGATATCGAGAAACTTCTGCAGGGACCGCATCCGCCGACCGCCATTATTGTGCTGGGAACCCGGATGCTCGCTGGCGTGATGAAGACGGTATCGACCAGGAATCTGCGTATTCCAGAGGACCTCTCGCTGATCAGTATTGGCGACACCGACCTGACACGCTTCGCCAGTCCCCCCATCACTGTTGTCCGATGGGATCTCGCCGAACTCGGCAGGGCGGCCGCAGATCTGCTGATCGAGCAGTTGAATGGTGTGAAGCGAGAGCGGCCGCAGCATATCTCCCTGCCGACCGAATTCATTATCCGCGGGTCATGTGCGCCGCCGAAGAAACCGGGTGCGAAGCGGCCTTAGCGGGCTAAACCATGTGGTAGGCAGCCGGGCGGATTCTCGGCGTCGGAAATCTTAACTTTTTCAGAGATGGTGAGGTTGCGGGCCTCCATCCCCTATGATACCAATATAAAAACGTTTCTATAATCGTTGCGGCAGAGTGACCACGATGATTGTGGAAGTAACATGAAGTTGACGTAGAAACGTTATTATTCAGGGGCCGAGGGCCCTCAATTTTGAACTAGATTCGGCAAACCAGGTCAGGACCCACCGGTATGGCTTCTAAATCGAACAGCGACGATTTCCTTGCCATGCTTGGCCGTCGGGAGATTCCCAAGTCACGGCGATTGGCTTTGCGCGAGCCGCCCTATGATGAAGCGGCCGCCGCGGTTGTGGGAAACACCGCATTCAAAGGTTTGTCGCCGATAAACCTCCGCATGTCGCTGGCGCATCACCCGAAGCTGGCATCTGCTTTCCAGGCGATGTCGCACATTGTGATGTTCCAGACCGCTGTGGCCGAGCGCGATCGGGAAATTGCGATTATTCGCACCGGCGCGCTGACGCGATCAGAATATGAGTGGGGGATGCACGTCAGTATTTTCGGCGAAAAATGCGGCCTGACGCCTGAGCAGGTTGAAGATGTGACGGTTTCCAAGACCTGGCGTGATCTGAAACCGGGGCTGTGGAACGAGCGTGAGCAGCTTGTGGTCCGAATGGTGGACGAACTGCACCATCATTCCACGATTGCCGATGAAACCTGGTTGCAACTCACCAAACATTTTCCCAACGACCAGGTGGTCGAACTGATTTTCTCGTCGAGCTTCTATCACATGGCCGCATTCTATCTGAACAGTACGGCTGTTCCGCTCGAGGATGGGTCGCAGCGTTTCCCGGAAGGGGTAATGCAGGCGTCGGTCTAATACTTCGCGGGAAATCATACGGTAGGCCGAGGGGGATATTGGACCCTGCAGTCACCGGTCCGCCACCCGGATCCGGTGGGACCTTCTCCTCAGTGACGGCCTCTCCCCTTCATACAGGGCAGCGCCGGGCTATCTGTCAGCCGCTCGACCTCGGGGGCCCCGCACGGGCATAGGGGGCAGACTTACGGCATATCCGCTTCCCTATAGAGTGATCGTCCAACGGGGGCGGCGGTTGTGCCGCTGAAGCTCAGCCAGCGAGAAGCAGGGTCAGTTCAGGGAATCACGGGATGACTAGTAAGTGTTTATTTACAACACTGATTGCCGTATCTATCGGGAAACCTACACAGGCGCCGATAGATGTCATTGCCCGCCAGCCGCCGTTCCGGCCAGTCCCCAATCACCCGTAATCCGGATGAGTCCCGCCAGCGCATCCTGGATGCGGCGACGATCGAGTTTTCCGCCAAAGGCTATGCGGGGGCGCGCATCGACCAGATCGCCAAGCGGGCGAAGCTCAATCCCCGGATGATCTACCATTACTTCGGCGGCAAGCAGCCCCTCTATATTGCGGTCCTGGAGACGGGCCTCAGCGAGCTCCGCGAGGCCGAGCGGGGCTTCTCCTCGGATGAGGAAAGCGCCCTGGACGCACTCCTGCATCTCTACGACTTCATCCATAAGCACTTCGCTTCCCATCCGAAGCTGGTCAATCTGCTGAGCACGGAAAACCTGAACAAGGCCAGCTTCCTGAAGCGCTCGAACCTGGTGCCGACCATCTCGTCTCCGACAATCGACCTGATCGACCGGCTCCTGAAGCGAGGGGTGGCTGACGGCACGGTCCGCAAGGGCGTCGACCCGCTGCAGCTCTATGTGTCGATGGTGGCGCTCAGCTACTTCCACCTGTCCAATGGCCATACCCTGTCGGTCATCTTCAGGCAGGATATGCTCGGTCCGAACTGGCTCAAGCCGCGGGCCAAGCACACTGCGGACATCCTGCGCAGCTACCTGGCGCCAAACTGACCATAAAATCCGCATTGCCTAAAAGGTAAGCGGAGCTGCGCCGAGAGTGACCTCCTAACCCATTGATTACATGAGCATACCGAATGGCATGAGGGTTGCTAAGTAAGTAAATGAATAATTACTTAACGGAGGGGAAAATGCATATCAGGGCACTGGCCGGGGCACTCCTGGCACTGGGTATCGCGGCCACCGCACAGGCTGCCGACACGAAGATCGGCTTCATCTACGTCGGCCCTGCGGCCGACTACGGCTACAACATGTCCATGGACCTTGGACGCAAGGCGGTCGAAAAGGGCATTCCCGGCGTGACCACCACGGCCTTTGAGGCCGTCCCGGAAACGGCCGAGGTCGAGCGCGCCATGGAGCGCCTGATCAATTCGGGCCATTCCATCATCTTCGCGACCAGCTATGGCTATCTCGATTACGCCATCAAGACCGGGCAGAAGTATCCCAAGGTCTCGTTTCTGCATGCCGGTGGCCTGAAGACCTCGGCCAATGTCGGCACCTACTGGGCAGATAGCGACGACGGCATGTATCTCGCTGGCATGGCCGCGGGTTCGGTCAGCAAAAGCGGAAAACTCGGCTTCATCGGGGCCTTCCAGATCCCGCAGCTCCTGCGTTCCATCAATGCCTTTACCTTAGGCGCCCAGTCGGTGAATCCGAAGGCCACCACCACTGTGGTCTGGACCGGCGGCTGGTGGGAACCTCAGAAGGAGGCCGAAGCGACCAACGCCTTTGCCGACCAGGGCATTGATGTCGTCGCCGAACAGGTCGACTCACCGATCACCATTGCCGAGACTGCTGAGAAGCGCGGCATCTACATCATCGGTAAAGACGTCAACATCATGGACCGGGCGCCGAAAGCCTGGCTGACCGGCGTGTCGTGGAACTGGGGGCCGATGATGATCGACCTCGTGAGGCAGATTCAGGCCGGGACCTGGAAGCCGTCCCATGTCCGCGGCAACCTCGCGTCCGGCAGTGCGGTCCTCGATCCTTTCGGCAAGGCTGTTCCGGAAGCAGTCGCCAAGAAGGTTCTGGCTGAAAAAGCGGCAATCATCGCGGGTACCAAGGTCGTATGGCAGGGCCCCATTACCAAACAGGATGGCACGTCTGCTGCATCGGCGGGCCATAAGATGTCCCTGCAGGAGATCGAAACGACGGACTACCTGGTCAAGGGCGTCATCGGTTCGGCCAAGTAACGGGGGCGAGGGCAGATCCACCCGGCCTGCGGCCGGGTGGATTGGAGGGGACGATGACAGGCATGAAAATGATGGGTGCCAGGCCCGAGCAGTCCTGGCTGGTTGGTCGCGACGTCGTTGATATGACCCGGCCTGCAAAGGCGGTCCGGCCCATAAAGCTGGCGGCGTTGCCCCAGAATATCGTGGTCGATGCCAACAAGTCGGCGCTGGTCATCGTCGATATGCAGAACGACTTCTGCGCGACCGGTGGCTGGATGGACAGCCAGGGCATTGACGTCACGCCGAACACGGCTCCGATTGAACCATTGAAGGCGCTGGTTGCCGCGTTCCGTGCGCAAGGCCTGCCGGTCGTCTGGGTCAACTGGGGTGTCCGCAAGGACCTGCTGAATATCAGCCCGTCGCTGCTGCATGCCCACAATAAGACGGGCGATGCCGTGGACCTCGGCAGCCCGGTCCCGGGAACCCGCTCCGAAGTCCTGCGGGCCGGCAGCTGGGGGGCGCAGGTCGTTGATGGCCTGAACCCGGGCGACGCCGACATCCACGTGACCAAGCATCGGTTCAGCGGATTCTGGGATACGGACCTGGATGCAATCCTGCGGAACCTTGGCGTGAAGACGCTCTTTGTCGGCGGCGTGAACCTCGACCAGTGCGTCATGACCACGCTCGAGGACGCCAATTTCCTTGGCTACGACACCATTCTCGTCGAGGACGGTGCCGCGACAACGTCGCCGGACTACTGCGTCCAGGCGGCTCTCTACAACATCCGGCTACTGTTCGGCTTCACACTCAAGTCGGAAACACTGCTGCAGGGACTGGCCCCGTGAGCGAAACGCGCTTTCAGGAGTTGGGTCTGGCACTGCCCGATGTCCCGACCCCGTCGGCAAATTATGTTGCCTGGCGCCGGGATGGAGGTCTGCTCGTGCTGGCCGGGCAGGTTTGTGAGTGGAACGGCAAGGTTCTCTATACCGGCAAGGTCGGGCGCGACCTGGACCTGGAGACCGGTCAGGCTGCTGCGCGCATCTGCGGGCTGAACCTGATTGCGGCCATCCGGCAGGCCTGCGGATCGCTGGACAAGATCCGCGGATGCCTGCGCCTTGGCGGGTTCGTCAACAGCGACCCGGAATTCGACTCTGTTCCGGCCGTCATCAATGGTGCCTCGGACCTGATGATGGAGGTCTTCGGAGAATCCGGTATCCATGCCAGGACAGCGGTCGGGGTGGCCACCCTGCCGCGGCGTGCCGCGGTCGAGGTCGACGCGATTTTCGTTGTCGGGGACTGAATGCGTATCGATATGCGCGGCATCGCCAAGCGCTTCGGCGCAGTCCAGGCTCTGGACGGCGTGGATCTGGAGATTCCTCCAGGCGAGGTGCTGGCCCTGCTCGGCGAGAATGGCGCAGGCAAGAGCACGTTGATGAAGCTGCTGCTGGGCATCTACGGCCCTGACAGCGGTGAGATACAGATTGACGGAACGCCGACCGCGATCCGCGATCCAAAGCATGCCGTCAGCTGCGGCATCGGCATGGTGTTCCAGAATTTCAGCCTGTTTCCGGCCCTGAGCGTCCGGGACAATCTCCGACTGGCCAAGCCCGGTCTGGGATGGTGGCTGCAGCGTCGCGACGTCGATGCGGCCCTGGACCATCTCACCGCCCTGGCGCCGGGTATCGAGCCGTCCCGGCCCGTTTACAGCCTGACCGTTGGTGAATGCCAGATGGTCGAACTGGCTAAGGTGCTGAGCAGTGGCGCCAGTACCGTCATCCTCGACGAGCCAACCTCGGTGCTGCTGCCCCCTGAAGTGGAGAGACTCTACGGCTTTATCCGGGACCTGAAGGCCAGCGGCCGCTCCGTCGTCCTGATCAGTCACAAGCTGGCCGACGTGTCCGCTGTTGCAGACCGCATTGTCGTTATGCGCCGGGGCAAGGTGGTCGACCGCGCGCGGGTCGACGAAAGGACCGTCGAGGAACTGGTCGAGGGTATGGTCGGGACCGCGGACACCGGTCAGCTCGACGAGCTGCCTGCTCCGGCGGATATTCCGCTGCTGCAGGTCCGTTCGTTGCAGGCGCCGGGACTGAAAGCTGTCGATTTCGAAGTTTACCGGGGAGAGGTTCTTGGGATTGCCGGTGTCTCCGGCAACGGGCAGAAAGCCCTGGCAGATGCCCTGGCCGGAGTTCTGCCGGTCACGCACGGCGATATTGTCCTGGATGGCATCAGCATTGCCAGAGCAGCCGATGGAATGCCCGATGCGCGCGTCGCATATCTGCCGGAGGCACCGCGTCAGAATGCCGTGGCCGAAGGGCTGAGCAATTCACTGAATCTGCTCCTGCGCCGCCTGCCGTATTTGCCGCGTCTGCCGCGCTGGGGCACTGAGACCGCAAACGCCCGGACCTTGCTCGAGACATTCGACGTCCGCCCGCCCGTTCCGGAGATGGCAACCGGCCAGCTGTCGGGGGGCAATCTGCAGAAGCTGGTGATTGCTCGCGAGCTGTCGGGTCAGCCGGACCTCGTCGTGGCCTGCTATCCGACCATGGGCCTCGATGTCGCCGCATGCCACGCCGTCTATACCGCCCTGTTTGCCCATGCCCGGCGGGGCGCCGCCGTGGTCTGGTTCTCGGAAGACCTCGATGATCTACAGAAATATGCGCACCGCATTGCCGTCATGAACTCCGGCAGCCTTGCGGGTATCCTGAACCGGTCGGAGGCGACGCGGCAGCGACTGGGCGAGCTGATGGCTACACAGCACCGGAACGCTGCGTGATGCCGAGGCGGATTCTGGCAGTTCTTCTGGTCCTGGTCGCGACCTTTGTCGGAGCGGTCGTCTTCTTTCTTGCCCTGGGTAAACCGCCGCTGGCCATGATTGGCAGCATGGTCATGTATGCGTTCGGGGATACGTACTCGATCTCCGAGACCCTCGTTAAAGCGACGCCTATCCTGTTCTGTGCAATGGCGACCATCATCCCGGCCCGCCTCGGCCTGATTTCGGTCGGCGCCGACGGCCAGCTCTACATGGGCGCCTTGGTTGCCACGGGCGTGATGATTGCAGCCCATGACCTGGGCCTGGGCTGGCTGTTATTCCCGCTGGTTGGACTGGCGGCCATCGTTGGCGGTGCGGTATGGGGCATCATTCCGGCCTATCTGAAAGCCAGAATTGGCGTCCACGAGACGATTACCACTTTGTTGCTGAACTACATCGCGGCTTTGCTGGTGAACTTTGTCGTGTACGGCCCCTGGAAGGACACCGGCAACCTTGGCTGGCCTGCGACGATTTCCTTCCCGCCGGAAGCAGCCCTGCCGACCCTGTTCGGAACCAGGGTCAATCTCGGCTTCATCATAGCGGTCGCCATCGCCCTTGTGGTGCACTGGTACCTGTCGCGCAGCCGGGTGGGCGTTGAGTTGCGGGTCCTGCGCGAGAACCGGGCGCTGGGGTCTGCCATCGGACTGAACTTCGGGCGTGCTGCGCTCATGACGATGGCGATCGGCGGCGCCCTGGCTGGGCTATCCGGCTGGGGTGAAGCCTCTGCTGTCCAGGGACGCCTCCAGCCCGGCCTGTCCCTGGGATACGGCCTGACAGGGTTTTTGGTTGGCTGGCTGTCGGGTCACAACATGCTCTGGGCCGTGGTCCTGTCGGTCCTGATTGGCGGGCTGTATTCCGCAGGCGATGCCCTGCAGGATATCGCCAAGGTTCCTGCCGCCAGCGCCATGGTGCTTCAGGGCGTCCTGTTCGTGGTGGCATTGAGCGTGAGCGGCTGGGACAGGCTGCGGGCGGGCAGGCATGGCTGAGGCATTGGTTCTGGCATGGGCAGCCGCAATGATCCGGAGCGCCACACCGCTTCTGCTGGCTCTGCTGGGGGAGACGATGACGCAGCGGGTCGGCGTCATCAACCTTGGCATCGAGGGCCAGATGCTGGTCGGCGCTGTCGGTGGCTTCGCAGCAGTGGTCGTGACCGGCAACCCCGCTCTGGGCATGGCGGCCGGAATGGCGGCCGGTATCGCCCTTTCGACCGTCCATGCGGTGTTGTGCCTGGGCTTCAGGGTCAACCAGCTGGCAAGCGGCGTGGCGGTCTGGACCCTGGGGCTGGGCCTGAGCTCCCTGCTCGGGCGTCCCTATGTTGGTGGCAAGGTCCATGGCTTTGCGCCGGTCCTCGGCATCAGCCCGATGGCGTGGGTGGCGGTCGGACTGACGGTGGCGCTGGCGGTGTTCCTCTCCCGGACACGGCGCGGGCTGCAATGGCGCGTGGTCGGTGACTCCCTGACCAATGCCAGCTCGGCCGGTATCCGGCCATGGCGCGCCCAGTTGGAAGCCATCCTTCTCGGGGGAGCATTGTCGGGATTGGGCGGCGCAGTGTTGTCTGTGGACTACACCCAGACCTGGGCGCAGGAGATGACCAAGGGACGCGGCTTTGTTGCCGTCGGCCTGGTCATCGTCGCGCGCTGGCAGCCCATGCTGGTGCTGCCGGTGGCGCTGGTCTTCGGGCTGTCCGAAATCGCCGTATTGCAGTTGCAGGCAGCGGGATTGGCGGTCTCAAGCCACCTGCTGGCCTGTCTGCCCTATGGCCTGTGCTTCCTGACTCTCGTCCTGGCCCATGCCGTGGCAAGAGTGGACCGCGGCATGCCTGCATCGCTGGCAAGCATATTCAGGGCGATGAGCTAGTCAGGTCAGTACAGGAACTTTACACCAGAGCAATATCAGCGGTCCTTGCCCTTGCGAGCGGCCTTCTTCCGGGCTGCCATGTTCAGCAGCTTGACGACGTCTTCAGCCTCGAAGGCCAGCTGACCCTCGAGCATGGCCCGGAACCGGGTCATGGCCACATCGATCGCCTCGTCCTCGGGCACCTTCTTGACCCGCGGCGCCCCGGCGAACAACTCGTCCATGTTTCGGCCGAGGACTGGATCAGGCCCGGGAGCGTCAAAAAATCTTCATTTCACGGCGAGTATCTCAATTCGCAGCTGGGGCATGGGGCGGTCTTTCCCAATGTCCAGAGGCTTACGGCGGTACTGAAAAATTTGGCCGTAGACAGACGAATGCGAATCTGCATCGAATATTCATTGCGGAGCCATAATATTCGCAACGGTATGCGGGGCTAACGCATCCGGCGATATGAAGAGGGGAAGGCAACTGAGGGCATGGCACCGAAAAAGGTAGAGCCAGACAGCAATACGTACCAATTCGGGCCATTTCAATTCACGCCCTCCAAACACCTTCTTCTTTGTCGCGGATCGCCGGTTCGCGTCGGTGCGCGTGCGCTCGACATTCTTTCAATGCTTGTGCGCAATGCAGGAGTGCCAGTAGGAAGGGCCGAGCTAGAGGCCTATGTCTGGCCCAACACCATCACCCATGAGAGCAGTCTTCGCGTCAATGTCGCTTCTCTCAGGAGCGCTCTGGCCCAAGGTACGCCTTCAGACACCTACATCGTGTCTGTGGCCAGGCGAGGTTATCAGTTCGTCGGCACAGTGCAGGTTCTGCCGGTATCTGATTCCAGGCTACCCCGACCGCTGACAATTCAACTCAAGCCTTTACCCAAAGCACCTATCCTCATTGGCCGGGACCAGGAAATTGCGGAATTGACAGAGGCGGCGCCTACTTCCCATTGCTTCACGATTGTGGGCCCTGGAGGTGTGGGAAAGACATCAGTTGCGGTTGCTGTTGGCCACAAGGTTAGAGCTGCCTATTCAGGTGGCGTCTGCTTTGTTGACCTGGCGACGGTCGCGGATCCGCAGTTTGTCCCCGCGGCAATCGCTAACGCTATTGGCGCCCGTCAGCGTTCTGAAGATCCATATACCGACATCGTTGATGCCCTGCGGGGGCTGAAGGTTCTCCTAATATTTGACAACTGTGAGCATCTATTGCCGACGGTGGCCGAAGCAGTAGACCGGCTCTCATCTGCTCTGCCGGAATCGACATTTCTCGCCACAAGCCGCGAGCCCCTCGGCATCATGCAAGAGCAGCTCTATATTCTGCCGACGCTGACAGTGCCGCAGGAGGCTGCTGGTATAACCGCACAGCAGGCGTTGGCGTTCCCGGCCGTCGAGCTTTTCACCACGCGCGCCAGAGAGCGGGGCAGGTATGACCTGACGGATACAGATGCTCCGCTTGTTGCCGCAATATGCCAGCACCTGGACGGTATTGCGCTGGCGATCGAGCTGGCTGCAAGCAAGGTCTCGACATATGGCGCACCAGAGCTTCTTTCGATGTTGGAGCAGCGGTTTCGTCTGTTGAGCAATGGGCCCAGGGACGCGCCGCTGCGTCAGCAGACATTGCAGGCCACGCTGGATTGGAGCTACAGGCTCCTTTCCGACGACGAAGCTAAGCTGCTTCGCTTCGTGTCTGTGTTCGCGGGGTCGTTTTATCTGTCAGATGCAATTGCATTGTCGGAGGCGACTGGGCTGGACTCGGCCAAGACAATCGGGGCAATAGAGCGGCTGACAGCGCGTTCGCTCGTGTCATTCGACCAAGGCGGCAGCGCCATGCGGTGCAGGCTGCTGGAAAGCACGCGTGCGTATGCTTCTGAGAGGCTGTCTGACGAAGGCGAGCGGGATAGTGCGATGCTGCACTATGCGCGCCATGTCCTGTCCATGTTTGAGCGTGCTGACGCAGAGTGGATGCACCGCGAGAAACGGGCGTGGCTTGCCGACTATGCCCCAAGAATCGATGATTTGCGAAAGGTGATATTCTGGTCGTTCTTCGAAGGCGGCGACAAGAGAATTGGCGTCATGCTGACCGCGGTGGCCATCCCTTTGTGGGAAGAACTATCGCTCGTCAATGAATTTCGGGTGCGGGTTGACAGGGCTTTGCTTGCTATTGGCGAGATTGACGATTGCCCAATCAGCACGAGGATGAAGCTTGGCTGGTCTTCCGCATCTGGTATGAATTTCGCCCGACCATTGGATGCCAAGACAGAAGCCGCGTGGCTTCAATGCTACGAACTTGGAGTGGAAGGAGGCAGCAGCGATTATCAGTTGCGGGGGCTGTGGGGTCTAGCGGTGTACCTCATCTATACGGGGAGGTCGCCAGAGGCGATCGGCAGAATTGGCCAGTTCAGAGAAATCGCAGAAAAGCACTCGGATTGGGCGGCTATCCCCGAAGGCGATCGGTTATTGGCTATGGCTGAACTCTATGCCGGGCAGCCGGAAGCCGCGCGGGAACGATTGGAAAGCCTGCTAACTCTGTTTCCAAAAGACAAGGTGCTTGTTCGGAACACGCGATACAACCTAGACCAAATCGTCGCCATAAACTGCTCCCTGGCATTGGCCCTTTGGTTGCTAGGGGAACCGGGCCGGGCGATGGAAGTCATTCGTGGGGCGGTCGATCGCGTATTGTCGCTTGGGCATATCATATCGCAATCCAACCTGCTCGCACTTGGCGCAGTGCCGCTCGCATTGTGGTCAGGCGACGATGAGAGGGCGGAAGAGTATCAAACACTGCTTGAGGATGGGAACCGGCAGGAGGACATTGAGATCTGGGGACGAGTCAGCCGTTTTTTCAGGAATGTGCTGAATGCCAGGCAAGGAAAGCCCGGCGCCGTGGACGATATGAAGAAGCGACTGGACGAGCTGATGGCATGGCAATTCACCATGCGCGCACCGATGTACTACGGCATGCTGACTGAAGCCTGCTTGGGGATTGGAGATCTGACAGGGGCGAAGGCAGCTGTAGCCGAGATGCGTCGATACGGATCTATGCCGGGCGAGTTGTGGTGCTTGCCCGAAGTTCTGCGGTTAGACGCAACAGTGCATATGCAGTCTGGACAGCACGATCAGGCAGAAGAGTTGTTGACGCAGGCCATACGGGAAGCCCAGGGGACGCGGGCCTTGACGTTCGAAGTCAGGGCGGCTCTGGCATTAACGCAGAAGATGGAAGCTGAAATGCGAGTTGAGTCCGCAATTGGTGTGCTTGAGACAACCAAATCGAGATTGCCGCACGCCGCTGAATTTCCCGACCTGACTGAAGGATTGAAACGGCTTCAGCGCGTTCGCGAAGCGAGCCCCGAGTGATCGGGCGGTTCATCGGCGGAATCACGTAAGGCGCAGAAGTCTTCAGTCGGCGGTACGGGCGCCCTTGGGTGGCGGATGTCTGCGGGGGAAACGCCGGGGCTGCCGCGGAATAACTGTCCATTCGCCTGACTGCAAACAACACAATATAACTGTTTATTGTTGGCCCGAATTCACCGAATTTCACTACTCTTAACGCCTGTAGAGCCTCGGCTTGGCGCTATGACGGTACCTGCAAAAGGGCGACGGTTTCGGTGGAATCCGTCGATGTCTGATGACCGTTTTGATTGGCCTGTGGCAGCCGTGATTCCGAAAAGACCGGCTCAGCATTGTGTCCCATAGGCGCAACAATCCGCACGGCTCCAGAAGTCGACCGGACGGCCCCGTTCCGAAGCCTCTCTTCTGACGATATCGCCAGCGCGATGAGGGGGCCAAATGCAGATACAGGTCAATGGGAAGAAGCACGAGTTTGACGTTGATCCTGACACGCCTCTGCTCTGGGTCCTACGCGACGTCTTGAATCTCACCGGCACCAAATTCGGCTGCGGAGCGGCTCTGTGCGGGGCGTGTACAGTCATGGTCGACGGTGTCGCCCGGAGGTCCTGCGTGACTGCCGTCGCTGACATCGGGGATGGAGAAGTCACCACTATCGAGAAACTCGGGGATACTGGTCCCGGCCGAGCTCTCCAGAAAGCGTGGCTCGAGGTTGACGTCGTCCAGTGCGGCTACTGCCAGTCGGGCCAGCTCATGCAGGCAGCGGCCCTGCTCGAAGTCAACGACCAGCCCGACGATGCAGCGATTGATGATGCGATGGCAGGAAACATCTGCCGCTGCGGTACCTATCCTCGCATCCGGACGGCCATCAAGCAGGCCGCGGCCGACCTCAAATCCAACTCCGGGAGGCGCTGACCATGAGTTCAGCAATCGAAACCACCCGGCGTAGCGTCCTGGCATTCGGCGCAGCCGCCGTCAGTGAACTCGTAATTGGCTTCGGCGCCAACGGCATGCTGGTGAGGGCGGCCACAGCTGCCGACAAGGCTTCGGTCCTCAAGACCGGGACCTTCATCCGGATCGACAACTCCGGCCAGATATTCCTCGTGAACCCCTACGCAGAGATGGGCCAGGGTGCGCTTTCAGCAGTCGCCATGCTGGTCGCCGAGGAACTCGAGGTTTCCCCCTACATCATCAGGTCGGAGATAGCCCCGGGCGACGACAAGCTCTACGGGCATCCGCTGCTGGGTGACCAGATCACCGGTGGCTCGCTCGGTGTCCGCGGAGCCTGGAAGCAGATGCGGCAGGCTGGGGCCGCTGCCAGAATCGTTCTCATCGAGGCCGCCGCCAAGGAATGGAAGGTCGCTCGGGAGACCTGCAGGGCTGAAGGGGGCTTCGTCGTCCACAACCCGACCAACCGCCGGACTCCCTATGGCGACCTGGTGCATGCGGCAAGTGCCATTCCGGTTCCGCAGGATCCGCCCCTGAAGGCCCAGTTCAAGGTCATCGGCCAATCCATGCGGCGGACCGACTCCGTCGAGAAGGTCAACGGCACAGCCAAATACGGCATCGACGTCCGGCTGCCCGGGCTCAAATTTGCGGCTCTCATGCTGAGCCCGGTCATCGACGGCAAACTCGTCGACGTCGACCCGGCTCCGGCCATGGCAGTCAAGGGCGTCACCCAGGTTGTGAAGCACCCGCAGGCCGTCGCCGTCGTCGCAACGAATACCGGGGCGGCCCGCAAAGGGCTGGCAGCTCTGTCGCCCGGTTGGGAGGGCGGCCACACCACCTTGTCGACCGCGGAGCTCGTGGCCGACTTGAGCGCCGGTGAGAAGACCAAGGGGCTTGTTGCCACGCAAGGCGGCAACAGCGCAGCGGCGATGACCAAGGCGACGAAGGTCCTCGAGACCAGTTTTCACATGCCCATGCTGGCCCATGCCGCCATGGAGCCGCTGAACTGTACCGTCCACTACCGGCGGACCTCCTGCGAAATCTGGGTCGGCAGCCAGGGGCCGGGCCGGGCCCGGAGGCAGGTCGCCGCTACCTTGGGCTTATCCGACGCTGCGGTCACCGTCCACAACTACACAATCGGCGGCGGCTTCGGGCGGCGCCTGCAGTCGGAATGGATAGTCCTTGCCGCCGAGATTGCCAGCAAGGTAGAGGGTCCGGTCCAGATCTGCTGGGGTCGTGAGCAGGATATCCGCCATGACGCCTTCCGGTACCACAACCACAGCGCCGTCCGGGTCGGGGTAGACGCCAAGGGCATGCCGGTCAGCTTCGAGCACCGGGTCGTAGGCCCATCCGTGATGTCCTGGTTCCTGCCCGGGTACGTGAAGGATGGGGTGGACCTCGATGTCGTGAATGGGGCTCTAGGTTCGTACAACTGGCCGAACCACCGCGTCGAATATGTCCGCAAAGACCCGCCATCTGGTCTGGTCTACGGCAACTGGCGCGGCGTCGGCGAGACCCGCAACTGCTTTGTCGTCGAAACCGTTGTCGACGACCTCGCCGCCAATGCCGGGATGGATCCGGTCGAATACCGGCGGGCGATCCTGAAGCAGGAGCACCGGATGCGGCATGTCCTTGACCAGGTGGCGGCTGCTTCCAAGTGGGGAACCCCGCTGCCCAAGGGGTCCGGCCGTGGCGTCTCCATACTTGAGGGCTTCGGCAGCTATACCGGCGTGGTTGCCGAGGTCGAGTTGCTCGCCCAGGGCAGTGTGCGTCTCCGGCGGATTACAGCGGTGGTCGACTGTGGTCAGGCGGTAAACCCGAATATCGTCCGGCAGCAGATCGAAGGCGGCCTGATCTTCGGCATCAGTGCCGCGCTCTACGGCCGAGTGACGATTACCGACGGCAAAATCGACCAGACCAACTTCCACGACCAACCGGTTGTGCGCATGAATGAGATGCCCGAAATGGAGGTCATCGTCGTCGACAGCAAGGAAGCGCCGGGTGGTGTCGGGGAGCCCGGTACGGCCGTCCTGGCGGCCGCCGTCACTAATGCTATCAAAGCCGCAGGCGGCCCTCGTCTGTATTCCCTACCAATTGACCTTGCTGTGGAGCCGCGGGCATGACGCAGGAATCTATGAAACGATTGTTTCGGCTGGCCGTCTGGGCCGTCCCGACGTTCGCGGCAGTTGCGGTGGCCGGGCTTGGCGCGTATGTCGCTGCAGCCCAGCAGAACCAGACCCGTACGAACCCGCTCCTGACCCCTGGCGTTCAGAAAGCGGTGGCCGCGACCGGCCTGGCCCCTGTCGAAAGCTTCGCGTCAATCCAGTCGCAGAAGGACCGGTCCGTGGCCCTTTACCTCGAGGCTGCCAAGGTCATTGAGCACCCTCGGTGCATGAACTGCCACCCGGTGACCCGGAGGCCATCACAGGGCGACGACATGCATTCCCACATACCACCCATCAAATCCGACGCAGCGCTTTTTGCTGCAGGTATCCAGTGCACAAGCTGCCATGGTCCGGTCAATCGGCCGACAAATACGGCGGGCATTCGCAGTATCCCCGGCGCCGACCCCTGGCAGCTGGCACCGTTGTCGATGGGCTGGCAGACCCTGACGACGGGGCAGATTTGCGAGCGCCTCAAGGACCGCGCGCATAACGGGGACCGCAGCCTTGAGCAGATCCGGGTGCATCTGAGCGAAGACCATCTCGTCGGTTGGGCCTGGCATCCCGGTGAAGGGCGCAAACCTGTGCCTGGGACGCAGGAGAAGTTCGGGCATCTCATCACCGCCTGGATTGAAACTGGAGCGTACTGTCCAGAATAACGGCGCGCTCGCGGCTTCCCTTCACGATTGGTGGGCTGTTGACATGAAAACATGGTTCATTACTGGAGCATCGCGCGGTTTTGGAAACCGTATTGCACAACTGGCGCTTTCCAATGGTGACAGTGTCGTTGCCACCGCGCGAAATATCGATGCAGTGATTAGTACCATTGGGGCGCACCAGAATCTTCTTGCGGTACCTCTCGACGTTACCAATGAAGAGCAGGCACGAGAGGCGGCATCTGCTGCGGTCGAAAAGTTCGGCCGCATCGATGTACTCTTGAATAACGCTGGCTTCGGCCTAGTCGGTGCGGTTGAAGAGGCGACAGCCGAGGAAGTCGAAAGGCTCTACCGCACCAATGTGTTCGGCCTGCTCGCTGTCACTCGGGCCGTGCTGCCACATATGCGGGCGCAGCGTTCGGGCCGTATCCTGAATATTTCGTCGATTGGCGGATACCGTGCGGGCCCGGGATTTGGCGTCTACTGCTCTACCAAGTTCGCCGTCGAGGGGTTGTCAGAGTCTCTCCACCATGAGTTGGCCCCGCTCGGCATTCATGTGACGGTTGTCGAGCCCGGGTATTTCCGCACCGACTTCCTCGATTCCAGCTCTCTCGCGGTGAGCCAAACTGTCATCGCCGACTACGATGAGACCGCGGGGAAGGTTCGCAGCAGAGCCGCCAGCGTCAATCACAACCAGCCGGGCGACCCGGAGAAACTGGCCCGGGCGCTGGTCGCATTCGCCGACGCTCCTAATCCGCCCATTCGGCTGCCGCTGGGCAGCGATACTGTCGCTGCCATTCAACAGAAACATGCTACCGATGCCCAGATTTTATCGGATTGGCACGCAGTGTCGGTTTCGACAGATTTCTGAGTCTGGGAGGCCTGCGCCGAGCCCCTCACTCCACCTGAGGGGGTTGACCCCAGCTCGGGTCAGCGCCCCTTCCGTATTCGCCGCACGTGAGACGATGGACCGAGCTTCGGTCAGTATCGGGAAATCGGCCTCGGGAAGAGGGTTTTTTGCCTCGGAGGCAATACTCGAAATACCGATTCATTATCATCCACGTTCGTCGCGCGATTTCAGTCGTCACATGGCCCTCAACTCTAATGTGATTTCCGTGACGGGGCTGCCTGGAAGTACTTGTGATGAGTTCCAGATATGGCCGGTCAACTCGCAACGCGTGGCGCAAAGAAGCCCACGCAGTCGCATCAGTATCTGAATTGGGCGCAATCAGATGCTTCAGCGTTTCGACAGCCCGAGCGCAGGCGATTGGCACAGCATGTGGTGTCGAAATGCACTCGTTCAGATATTCCAGTGCACGGGATAGGCCGGGAGACTCCAAGGCAATTTCTTGGATCGCGCTAAAATTCCGTTCAAGCGAAAACGCAGTAACCAATGAAGCAAGGTTGGCATCTCGCAACACGACCCTGGTCTGGTGGCCGTCTGAATGAACGAAGTCTTCCAGGAAGACAGAAAGGGCATACCCAGACTGAAATCCAATCAGGTGGACGGTAGAGTGGCACAGGTCTAGCGCGCGGCAGTATAGGTCACCAAAATCATCGGCGGTCATCTCGCGATTAAGTTCGCAAATTACCTCGATGCTGGATTGGTGGATTTGGCAGACGAATTGCATTGCCAGGCCGGTTTGTGGATTCTCCCAAGCCACCATAGGACCGTCAGTTACGGTAATCGAGTAAACTGGAGGGTGAACTCGACCGAGGAAGCGAACAGTCGGCATGGTTTCAGGACCGTTGCGCGCCTTCGCAGCCCTCATCGCTGCGGACTGAGAAGCCTATGAACGCGACGCAGACAAATTTTTCAACGTCGATCTGGATGCCCGCCGCAGCCACAGCCGCTGGTATGACCGTGTCGTAAAAACAGGCGCCTGACCGCGCCGGTATCTTCAGACGGATGAATCAACGTCGTGTCCGGCAACTTTTTCCATCCGGCTCGGGAATCCATGCAGTTCTGAAAGCCATTGGCCAGAGCCGCATCGATAACCTCATTCCAACCGCCATCGACGTCGTAAGAAATAAGCGTGCGCATGTCCTGCCCCTCAGAACCCCGGGGCAGGATAGCCAATGAATGGAATTCGGAGCGACTCTAATTCACGGTGAGTAACTGTGTATGCGGTATTGTCGTCAGGATCACCGGGTAAGGTACGTTTCCAACGCCCAAGCTACCCAGGCTGGTAAGGAAATTCAGTACGTTTGTCGGCGGAAATTTGCAAAGCACCGCCAATTCTAGGGAAATGGCGTGGAAGAAATAATTGAAAGAAATCAATGAAATATGGAGACCCCTCATTTTCTGTTGGACGAAATCCCTCATTATTCAGGGAAATCTCCTCACTTCTTTTGGGAATCCCCACACTGCACGAACTGGCCGGGCAGGGTGCGGCTTGACAACTTCGACCCAAACATTTAAACACTTATTGAAATGTACGAGATCGGCCCCATTGACCATGCCCATCTGATCCAGCTCGCCGACATGTTCCGGCTGCTGGGCGATCCGAGCCGCCTGCGCCTCGTCGGCCTGCTCTGCGACAATGCCCTGCCGGCCAGCGAAGCGGCGCGGGGTGCCGGCATGTCGCCGCAGCTGGCCAGTCATCACCTGCGGCTGCTGCGTGCCGCGTGGCTGGTGCGCGCCGAGCGGCGCGGCAAGCAGATCATCTACGCCATCGCCGACGAGCATGTCCGCCACATGCTGGCCGACATGGTGGCACACGTGGCGGAGCCACATCCGCACGAAGCCGACGGAAAGGAGTAGCCATGTCCGCCTGCTGTCATCATCACGATCACGCGCATGGCCATGATCACGGCCACGGCCACGACCACGACCATGACCATGACCATGACCATGACCATGACCATGATCACGACCATGGCGAGGGCTCGCCGCGCGTTGCCCTGTGGATCGCGCTGCTGCTCAACGGCGGCATGTTCGTCGTCGAGGTGGTCGCCGGCCTGACGTCAGGGTCGACGGCGCTGCTGGCCGATTCCGCCGACTTCCTCGGCGATGCGGCGAACTATGCGCTGGCGCTCGCCGTCCTCTCGCTGGCGCTGGTCTGGCGTGCCCGCGCCGCGCTGCTGAAGGGCGCGATGATGGGCCTGTTCGGCCTGTGGGTCGCCGCCGAGACGATCCGCCATGCCATGACCGGCAGCGTGCCGGAGCCCGCCACCATGGGGGTGATTGGCGTCATTGCCCTGCTGGTCAATGCCGGTGTCGCGCTGATGCTCTACAAATTCCGCACCGGCGACGCCAACATGCGCGCAGTGTGGATCTGCAGCCGCAACGACGCGCTGGGCAATCTCGCCGTGCTGCTGGCGGCCAGTGGCGTGTTTGCCACCGGCACGCCCTGGCCCGACCTTGCCGTCGCCGCGCTGATGGCCGGCCTGGCGCTGTGGGGCGCCGTGCAGGTGACCGGCCATGCCCGCCGCGAGCTGCGCAGCGAAGCATTGCCCGCGATTGGCGAATAACCGGCGGGGCTGATCGCGGCATTACCGGGTTGCCGCACCGGCGCTTCGGCGCAATAATTACCCCATGACCGACAGCGTTGCCGCCACCGCCAGTGTTCCGACCACCAGCCTCGGCTCGGTGAATACCAACGCGCCCGCCCTGCAGGCGCTGGCGTCCTTGCGCCAGACCGAGGCGGCGCTGACCGATGCGGTCGCCACCGTGGCGACCGGCTCGCTGGCGCCGGGGCTCGGCACCGTGGTCGACGTCTCGGCCTGATCCTTTAGCGGCCTGACCGTCTTCCTTTAATCTTGAAATTTTCGCCGGATGGCTTAAGTAGCAAGCTACGTCCGGGCCCCTCTGGCTGCCGTGAAACGGGATGGCAGCGATGTCGGACGGCTTGATGCAAGCCCCCCGCCCAGGATTCCCCATGGATCTCGCCATCTTCCTGCAGCCCGCAGCCCTGCTGGCGCTCGCCGGCCTCGTCGCGCTGGAACTCGTGCTGGCCGTCGACAACCTGATCTTCATCACCATCGTCACCAACCGCCTGCCGCCGGAACGCCAGCCGCTGGCGCGCCGCCTCGGCCTGCTTGGCGCGGTGGTCACCCGCATCCTGCTGCTCATCTCGGCGGCCTGGCTGATCACGCTGACCGCGCCGTGGTTCACGGTGCTGGGCCAGGAGATTTCCGGCCGCGACCTCGTGCTGATCGGGGGCGGCCTGTTTCTGATCTGGAAGGCGACCACGGAAATCCATGACCGCGTGATGCCCGAGGATGCGGAAGAGGCGGCTGCCATCGCCGCCGCCGGTGGGTCGAAGTATCCGGCCTTCTGGGCGGTGATCGGCCAGATCACGGTGCTCGACATCGTCTTCTCGCTCGACAGCGTGATCACCGCCATCGGGCTGACCGACCATCTCGCCATCATGATCGCCGCGGTGCTGCTGTCGGTCGCCATCATGATCCTGGCCGCCGAGCCGCTGGCACGCTTCGTCAACGGCAACCCCAACATCGTGATGCTGGCGCTCGCCTTCCTTGTGATGATCGGCATGACGCTCTGTGCCGAGGGCCTGGACGTGCATGTGCCCAAGGGGCTGGTCTACGGCGCCATGGCCTTCTCGGTGATCGTCGAAGGCCTCAACATGGCGGCAAGGCGCGCGAAGCGGGGGTAGGAATGGACTATTGTCGTTTCTCGATATTCCGGTCCCATACTCGCTCAGTGGATCTCATATACGTGAAGGCCATCCAGACCCGCCGATGCTAACGTCGGCGTCGCTGGGGAAAATCGGATCGGACCTACTGATTTCGGATCGCTGTCAACAGTGAATGGCGAACGGCGACCATTGATTTTCCACAAGAGGAACTTTCGCATCCCGGATGCCTGAGCGACGGCCGCGATATACTGGCCGTCGGCGCTCCATGATATCGGGCTGGAGACAAGGGCCGCTTCATCGAAGTCGCCGGAAAGGCCCGTCAGGAATTTTCCGCTCTCCACGTCCCAGATTTTTATGGCGGCGTCCCCGCCGGGTATTTCTTCCGCCGGCCCTTCCGACCGCAACTTCGCTTGGAAATAAATTGTGGCGATTCTTTTCGAATCCGAACCCCAAGCAATACCACCTGTAACACCAAGATATGGGCGAAACCGGCTTACTGTCTTGTGCGAAATCCTGTCGAATATGGTGACATAGTGCCATTGTCTCACTGCGAGACTGCGTCCATCCGGGCTGAACTCGAGGCTAAACGGCGGCATTCCAACATCAAGAGTGTCGACCTCAGTCCATGCCTCCGCGTCATATATGTGCACTTTCCCGTCAGTGCCCCGCGCCACCGCGAAGAGTCCGGTAGCGGGATTGTATGAGTATACGCGAGGCTGATTGAGCTGTATGGCCCTGGGATTCTCTGCTGAAGTATTTCCCGGAACGTGTCGCAGCAATTGCCCTGTTCGCGCATCCCATACGGAAAACGACACCTCGCGGGTCCAACCGGCAGCGGTCGAATCAAAGCTGACGACATCTGGCTTGGGGCCGATCAAGCTGACATATGTGAAGGGTCCCGGCCGTCGATATGCCCCCACGAGGCTTTTCCGGCGCACATCCCAAATAGCAACTGTTGGGTCGACGCTCTGACGACCGAACCAGTTTGTGAGAGAGCCGAGCCCCGCGCTTGCAAGGTAACGTCCGTCACCACTCCAGGCGATATCAGCGGCCTGTGGGTGATTAAATGTAACCTTCACTATTTCTGGCCCTGCAGATTCATGTTCTGCGGCGCGCAGTATTCCGGGCGAGATTGACGCCCAGAGGAGGGCGAGCAGCCCTGCGGTCCGGATGCTTATCATCATTTCACCGAGGATCTGTGCGATCTTCACACCGGCCCGTCTTCAGACTGGTCTGGCCCGATCCGCAATCGCGCGGGTGTCGACGCCTTTGGGCAGCGTGCCGAAGGCGTGGCCCCAGTCGCGCCCAAGCCGGCTGGCGCAGAAGGCGTCGGCCACGGCCGGAATCGAATGGCGCACGAGAAGGGCGCCCTGCAGCGTCACCATCATCTTCTCGACCACGTGGCGGGCGCGGTGCTCCATCGCCTCGGTGTCGGCGAATTCGGCCTTCAGGTCGTTGATCGCGGCATCCAGCGCCTTGTCGTTGCCGCGCGCCGGGATCAGTTCGGCGAAATAGGCCTCGATGCTGTCTGGATGCTTCTGCAGGGCGCGCAGCACGTCGAGGCACATCACGTTGCCCGAGCCCTCCCAGATCGAGTTGAGCGGGATTTCCTTGTACAGCATGCCGAGCGGGCCTTCGTCGACATAGCCGTTGCCGCCATGCACTTCCATCGCCTCGACCACCGCATTGGGCGCCCGCTTGCAGATCCAGTATTTCACCGCCGGCGTGCACAGCCGACGGAAGGCGGCCTCCTGCTCGCTGCCCTCCGCACGGTCGAAGGCGCGCGCCAGCCGCAGCGCCAGCAAGGTCGCGGCCTCGGATTCCAGCGCCAGGTCGGCCACCACATTGGTCATCAGCGGCTGGTCGATCAGATGCCGCTGGAAGGCACGGCGGTGATAGACGTGGTGCAGGGCCTGACTGACCGCGCCGCGCAACAGCCCGGTCGAGCCGAGCGCGCAATCCAGTCGCGTGTAGGTGCCCATCTCGATAATCGTCGGCACGCCGCGGCCTTCCTCGCCCATCAGCCAGCCATGGGCATTGACGAACTCGACCTCGGAGGAAGCATTCGACTTGTTACCGACCTTGTCCTTCAGGCGCTGGATGCGGATGGCGTTGCGGGTGCCGTCGGGCAGCCAGCGCGGCATGAAGAAGCAGCTGAGGCCGCCCGGCGCCTGGGCCAGCACCAGATGGGCGTCGTTCTGCGGGCAGGAGAAAAACCACTTGTGGCCGGTGATGACATATTCACCGCCCGGCCCGCCGCTGCCGACCGGCGTCGCCCGTGTGGTGTTCGAGCGCACGTCGGAGCCGCCCTGCTTCTCGGTCATGCCCATGCCGATCAGCGCGCCGGTCTTCTGCGGCATCGGCTGGTCGCTGCCGTCATACTGGCGCGAATAGATGGTCGGCAGCCAGGTTTCGGCCAGCACCGGGTCGCGCTTCAGCGCCGGCACGCTGCCATAGGTCATGGTGGTCGGGCACTGGCTGCCCGGCTCGATCTGCGCATGCATGATATAGGCGGCGGCGCGGGCGACATGGGCGCCGGGTTGCGGGTCCGACCACGGCGCGGCATGCAGGCCCTCGCCGATGATCAGGCCCATGATGTTGTGCCAGGCGGGATGGAATTCGACATGGTCGCGGCGATGGCCGAAGCGGTCGAACAGCTGCAGCTGCGGCGGGTTCTTGTGCGCCAGCCGGCCCTGCTCGACGGTCTCGGCGCTGCCGAGCTTGGCGCCATAGGCCGACAGCCGGTCCTTGGCCCAGCCGGCACCGTTGACTGCGGTGGCATTCTGCAGCGCATGGTCGGTGGCGAAGAGGTTGTAATCCTCCAGCGCCGGCGGCTGGTTCAGCACCTCGTGGGTGTCGCCGGCGATAGGCGTGCCTTGGGTTATCTGCGCGGTCATGGCGTCGTCTCCCGGTGGAAAACGACTCTAGTCCTGCCACGCGCCGCGGAGAAGCCTGTCCTCGCGGAAAGGCGTCTTCCGCAGCCGAAAGCTCAGGCCGCCGATATCAGGCCGCCTGCGCGGTGCCCGGTTTTCCGGCGTCGTTACCGGGCCGGCGGCCGGTGTCCTCTTCCGGCCGTTTCGCATAACGCCGCGCCATGGCGGCGCAGACCATCAGCTGCATCTGGTGGAACAGCATCAGCGGCAGCACCGCCAGGCCGACCATGCCGGCGGGGAACAGCACGGTGGCCATCGGCAGACCGGCGGCCAGGCTTTTCTTCGAGCCGCAGAAGACGATGGTGATCTCGTCCGCCTTGTGGAAGCCGAGCTTGCGGGCGGCCAGCGTGGTCAGGCCCAGCATGGCGCCGAGCAGGGCGGCATTGACCAGCAGCAGCACGGCGACGTCGGACAGCCCGATCTGGTGCCACATGCCGCTGACCATGCCCTCGCTGAAGGCGGAATAGACGACGAGCAGGATCGAGCCGCGGTCGACATAGCCGAGCAGTTTGCGCTGGCGTTCCATCCAGCGCGCGGTCAGCGGCCGGCTCAGCTGCCCGGCGAGGAAAGGCACGAACAGCTGCAGTCCGATCTTCTCGACGTCATGCAGCGAAATCAGCGGCCCGCTGCCGCCGTTGTGCAGGATCAGGCCGACCACCACCGGGGTGATGATGATGCCGATCAGGCTGGAGACCGAGGCCGAGCAGATCGCTGCCGCCACGTTGCCGCGCGCGATCGAGGTAAACGCGATCGACGACTGCACGGTGGACGGCAGGGCGCAGAGCAGGATGACGCCGGCATAGAGCTGCGGCGACAGCAGGCCGGCGCCGACCAGCGGCTGCAGCGCCAGGCCGAGCAGCGGGAACAGGATGAAGGTGGCGGCGAAGACCACCAGATGCAGGCGCCAGTGTTTCGCCCCGGCCCAGGCGGCCTGCGGCGAGAGGCGGGCGCCATAGAGGAAGAACAGCAGCGCGATGACCCATTTGATGCCCTGGTCGAGGCCTTCGGCCACGATGCCGCGCGCCGGGATCACGGCGGCGGTGGCGGCGCACAGCACGATCAGCAGGACATAGCCGTCGACCGGCAGGCGGTAGCTGGGGAGGCGGAATTGTCTGGCAGCCATGGCGGCGGCTCCGGGTGTCTGGGGTGAGGGGCGGGGCTGACCGTGATATTGCGCCGAACCGCCCCATTGTAAACGGCGCTTACCGGTCTCACTGTTATCATGAAACGTGATGATAGCCGCGAGGCCCCGATGTTCGATCCCGTCCTGCTGCGCAGCTTCATGGCCGCCGCCCAGACCGGCAGCTTCACCGAGGCCGGCCGCCGCCTCGGCCTGCAGCAATCCACCGTCAGCCAGCATATCCGCCGGCTGGAAGAGGCGGCCGGCCGCCGCCTGTTCGCCCGCGACACCCACCGCGTGGCGCTGACCGCCGACGGCGAGGCGATGCTCGGCTTCGCCCGCAGCATCCTCGAGACCGGCGAGCGCGCCCGGCAGTATTTCGAGGGCAGCAAGATCCGCGGCCGCCTGCGCTTCGGCGTGCCCGAGGATTTCGTGCTCTCCGGCCTGCCCGACATCCTGCGCGAGTTCACCCGCATCCACCCGCTGGTCGACCTCGAACTCACCGTCGATGTCAGCGGCACGCTGTACCAGCGGCTCGACGATGGCGAACTCGATCTGGTCTTCGCCAAGCGGCGCACCGGAGAAACCGCCGGCCGCTTCCTGTGGCGCAGCCCGCTGGTCTGGATCGGTGCCGAGCAGCGCATGCTGGTCGATCCGGCGCAGCCGGTGCCGCTGCTGGTGCTGGCGCCGCCCAGCATCACCCGCAGCCGTGCGCTCGACGCACTGGAGGCCGCGGGGCGCAGCTGGCGCATCGTCTGTACGTCATCCAGCCTGACCGGCGTGCGCGCCGCGGCGCTGGCCGGCCTCGGCATCGCGGCGCATGCGCGCAACTTCATCCCCGCCGGCATGGCGGAGCTCGCCCCGGCGTCGCATCTGCCCGATCTCGGCAGTGTCGATTTCGTGCTGCGCCATCCCGGCAGCAGCTTGCGCAGCCCGGCGAAGGAACTGGCGGACGCGCTGATCGCCAACAGCGACCGCCTGCAGCAGCCGGCGGCGTGAGGCCACGGTAGCGAGGCGCTGGCAAATTTTTTGCGGCGCGTGGGTTCCGGCACACCGGCTCGGGATTTTACAATGGCGCCATGAACCTGATCTTTTTTTATGGCAAGCCGGCCACCGGCAAGCTGACGGTGGCGCGCGAACTCACCGCGCTCACCGGCTACAAGCTGTTCCACAACCACCTGACCGTCGACCTGCTGCTGCCGGTCTTCGACTTCGGCAGCCCGCCCTTCGTCGAGCTGCGCGAGAAGATCTGGCTATCGGTGTTCGAACAGGCAGCAAAGGTGCGGCTGAACGGCATGATCTTCACCTTCGCGCCGGAACTGACGGTGCGCTCGAATTTTGTCGACCGCGTCATCGACATCGTCGCCGGGGCCGGCAGCCGGGCGCGCTTCGTCGAGCTGACCTGCCCGATGGACGAGGTCTACCGCCGCATCGACAGTCAGGCGCGCCGGCAGACCGGCAAGCTGACCTCCCATGAGGTCTACGCCCAGCTTGAGGCCCAGGGTGTCTTCGCCACCTCGCATATGCCCAAGCCGGACGTGCTGGTCGATACCAGCAGGCTGCAGCCGACCGAGGCGGCGGCGCAGATCATGAAAGAGCTGCGCCTGCCGAAGGAGGAGATTTAGGCCACGCGGCGGCGGATTACTCCGCCGCCTGTTTGAGGTCGGCCGCCTTGCCGAAGCCACCGCCCGACGGTGTGGCGATGACAAACACGTCGCCCGGCTGCATCGGCACCGAGCAGCGGCCTTCGAGGATCTGCTTCTCGCCGGTCTTCGCCCGCTCGACCCACTGCCGGCCGGTCTCGCCGGTCTCGCCGCCCTCAAGACCGAAGGGCGGCACGGTGCGGTGCGACGACAGCAGTGTGGCGGTCATCGGCACCAGGAAGCGCATGCGCCGGATGGTGCCGTCGCCGCCCTTGTGCTTGCCCTTGCCGCCCGAGCCGCGACGGATGCGGAAGCTTTCCAGCAGCACGGGAAAGCGGAATTCCAGCACCTCGGGGTCGGTCAGGCGGGCATTGGTCATATGGGTGTGCACTGCGTCGCAGCCGTCGAAATCCGGGCCGGCGCCGCTGCCGCCGCAGATCGTCTCGTAATACTGGTATTCGTCGTTGCCGAAGGTGAAGTTGTTCATCGTCCCTTGCGCCGCGGCCATCACGCCGAGCGCGCCGAACACCGCATCGGTGATGCACTGGCTGGTCTCGACGTTGCCGGCCACCGTCGCGGCCGGATAGACCGGGTCGAGCATCGAGCCTTTCGGGATGACGATCTCGAGCGGCTTGAGGCAGCCGCCGTTCAGCGGGATGTCGCTGTCCACCAGGCAGCGGAAGGCATAGAGCACGGCGGCGACGCAGACCGCCTTCGGCGCGTTGTAGTTGGTCGGATGCTGACCAGACGTGCCGGTGAAGTCGATCTTCGCCGTGCGGTCGGCATGGTTGACCGTCACGCCGACATGGATCTCGAAGCCATCATCCATCGGATAGACGAACTTGCCGTCCTTGAGCCGCGAGATGACGCGGCGGACGGATTCTTCCGCATTGTCCTGCACGTGGTTCATATAGGCGCGCACCACGTCGAGGCCGAACTGGTCGACCATCTTGCGCAGCTCCTGCGCGCCCTTCTCACAGGAGGCGATCTGCGCCTTGAGGTCGGCGATGTTCTGCGCCGGGTTGCGCGAGGGGTATTTGCCGGATTTCAGAATGGCGACGGTCTCGGCCTCGAGGAATTTTCCGCCGTCGACCAGCAGGACGTTGTCGAGCAGCACGCCTTCGTCTTCCACGGTGCGGCTGTCCGGCGGCATCGAGCCGGGAGTCGTGCCGCCGATATCGGCATGATGGCCGCGGCTGCCGAGATAGAACAGCACGTCCTTGCCGGCCTTGTCGAACACCGGGGTGATCACGGTGACGTCGGGCAGGTGGGTGCCGCCGGCATAGGGCGCGTTCAGCATGAAGACGTCGCCCGGCTTCATCGTGCCGCTGCGCTTGGCGATCACCGTCTTGATCGATTCCGACATCGAACCCAGATGCACCGGCATATGCGGCGCATTGGCGATCAGCTCGCCTTCCAGGTCGAAGATGGCGCAGGAGAAATCCAGCCGCTCCTTGATGTTCACCGAATAGGCGGTCTTCTCCAGCACGCTGCCCATCTGCTCGGCGATCGACATGAACAGGTTGTTGAAGATCTCCAGCATCACCGGATCGACGTCTGTTCCGATGGCTTTCCGGATCTGCACCGGCACGACGCGCTTCAGCACCAGGTCGCGGCGCTCGGTCAGCCGCGCCTGCCAGCCGGGCTCGACGACGATGGTGCTGGTCGGCTCGGTGACGATCACCGGGCCCTTCAGCATCTCGCCGGGCCTGAGCGCGGCGCGGTCGTAGACGGGGGTGTCGCGCCAGGCGCCGGCCATATAGGCCCTGCGGGTGGCGAGGCTCGGGATCGCCTCCTGCGGACGCGGATCGCGGATCGCCTCGACAAGATCGGGGGCCCGCTCGCCCAGGCCGACGATCTCGACCGCCACCGAGCCGGCGATCAGCGCCTTCTCCGGGCTGATGAAGCCGAAGCGCTGGCGATGCGCCTCCTCGAAGGCGGCCGTGATCGCATCGAGGCTGCCGAACTCGACTTCCAGCGCGGAGTCCGAGCCGCCGTAGCGCACATGCAGCTTGCGCAGCACGCTGATCTTGGCGTCGGGCACACCCTGGGCCAGCATCTCGGCCTTCGCCTCGGTGGCAATCGTGTCGATCTCGGCGGCCAGTGCCGGCAGGGCGGCGGCCTCCAGCGTGACCTCGACGGATTTCTCCTTCAGCACGCGCTGGTCGGCCAGGCCCATGCCATAGGCCGACAGCACGCCGGCCAGCGGATGCAGCAGCACCTCGGTCATGCCGAGCGCATCGGCGACCAGGCAGGCATGCTGGCCGCCGGCACCGCCGAAGCTCGACAGCACGTATTTGGTGACATCATAGCCGCGGGCGACCGAGATTTTCTTGATCGCGTTGGCCATATTCTCGACGGCGATGGCGAGATAACCCTCGGCCATTTCCTCGACCGAGCGGGTATCGCCGCTCTCGGCCTGCACGCGGGCCTGCAGGTCGGCGAATTTCTGTTTGACCACCTCGGCGTCGAGCGGCTGGTCGCCGCCGGGGCCGAACACCGCCGGGAAGAAATCCGGCTGCAGCTTGCCGAGCACGACGTTGCAGTCGGTCACCGCCAGCGGGCCGCCGCGGCGGTAGCAGGCCGGGCCGGGATTGGCGCCGGCGCTGTCGGGGCCGACACGGTAGCGCGCACCGTCGAAATGCAGGATCGAGCCGCCGCCGGCGGCGACCGTGTTGATCATCATCATCGGTGCGCGCATGCGCACGCCGGCCACCATGGTCTCGAAGGCGCGCTCGTATTCGCCGGCATAATGGCTGACGTCGGTGGACGTACCGCCCATGTCGAAGCCGATCACCTTGTCGAAGCCGGCCCGGGTCGAGGTCTCGACCAGGCCGACCACGCCGCCGGCCGGCCCCGAGAGAATGCTGTCCTTGCCCTGGAAGAAATTGGCGTCGGCGAGGCCGCCGTTCGACTGCATGAACATCAGCCGCAGGCCGGCGGTGGTCGCGTCCAGCTCGTCGGCCACCTGGTTCACGTAGCGGCGCAGGATCGGCGAGACATAGGCATCGACCACGGTGGTGTCGCCGCGGCTGACGAACTTGATCAGCGGCGAGACCTGGTGGCTGGCCGACACCTGGGTGAAGCCGAGCGCCTTGGCCAGTTCGGCGACCCTGGCCTCATGGGCGGTATAGCGGTAGCCATGCATGAACAGGATGGCAACCGAGCGGATGCCGTCGGCATGGGCGGCCTTCAGCGCGGTTTCGGCGGCGGCGAGGTCGAGCGGCGTCTCGATGCTGCCATCGACGCGCACGCGCTCGGGGATCTCGACCACCCGCTCGTACAGCATCTCGGGCAGCACGATGTTCAGCGCGAAGAGATTGGGCCGGGTCTGGTAGCCAATGCGCAGCTGGTCGGCGAAGCCTTCGGAGACCAGCAGCAGCACGCGGTCGCCCTTGCGCTCCAGCAGGGCATTCGTGGCAACGGTCGTGCCCATCTTGACGGCACTCACCGTGTGCTTCGGCAGGGCGGCGCCGGGCGGCAGGCCGAGCAGTTCGCGGATGCCTTGCACGGCGGCATCCTTGTAGCGCTCCGGGTTTTCCGACAGCAGCTTGTGGGTCACCACGCTGCCGTCCGGCTTGCGGCCGACGATATCGGTAAACGTGCCGCCGCGGTCGATCCAGAATTCCCACTGGCCGGCGGCCGGGGAAGACGAGGCTGGCTGCTGCGAATTGGTCTGCGACATGGGGGGAAGCTCCGGATTTTGGCAATCTTAGCGCGGGCGCGACGGTGCCGTCACGTCTCCCGCGGCAGATTTGAGGGGCGTTACTGTCCGATCATCTGTGCGGGCAGCCATGTGGCGAGGCCGGGGACGAAGAAGAGGATGGCGACGGCTGCGCACATGAGCAGGAAGAGCGGGAAGGTGACCC
>NZ_JBHRYJ010000008.1:97254-154072 GCF_042648965.1 Ferrovibrio xuzhouensis | reverse complement strand
CGACGACAGACACCGCTCGGGGCGAAAAACGCTTGCCCAGCGAGCAAAATCAGGCGATCTTGAAGTCAAGCGGCGGGCCACTTGGGGAATGTCGGGTTTCAGCAGGCTGGTCACGTCGCGAATGAATTCCCGCAGCATTTTCGTCGCGCTCACTCTTTGTGAAACGGGAAGGTGATGGTGCCTCCGGCTTCTTTCCAGGCCTTCAGGCCGCCTTTCAAATGGGCCGCATTGGTGATGCCCATTTGCTGAAGGGTGTAGACTGTAAGAGTGGAGCGCCAATCGAGGGCGCAGTGGAACAGCAGGTTTGGCTTGCTGTTAAAGATCGTCTTGAAATAGGGACTGTTCGGGTCGATCCAGAACTCGACCATACCCCTTGGGCAGTGGAAGCTGCCGGGGATGATGCCGTCCCTTTCGCGTTCGCGCGCTTCACGGACATCGACGATCAGCCAGTCGGCATCCTTGCTCAATGCCAGTGCGTCCTGGACGGCGATCTCGCGGATCGCCTTTTGCGCTTCATCAACCAGGGTTTCGATGCCTCGCGTCACGATCACCATTGTCCGCAGCCCCTTGCCAGCCCTTCAGTGTTCCATTATATAGAACAAGTGTTTTCAATAATGACACGTCACCGTTGCTGAGGCAAGAAGGCCTGTCGCTGCAGGGGGCGTTCAGGGACGATGAGATGAGAAGTAAGACTGCCGGGCCGACCAGAATCGACACGACATTGTCGAAAGGGCTGCAGATCCTGGAGGTCCTGGCGGCCTCGCCGAGTTCCATCGGCATTACGCAGCTTGCGATGCAACTCGAGCTTAACAAGTCCAATGTGCACCGGCTGATTCAAACGCTGAGCGCGATGAATTATGTGACTCAGGAGCCCGACCGCACCTATCGCGCCAGCCTCAAACTGTGGAAGCTCGGCAATATGGTGTTGGAGCATGGCAGCCTCATCCACCTCGCTTCCCGGGCCATGCATAAATTGGCCGGAGAGGCCGGTGAAGACGTACTTCTGACGGTCCTCGATGGCTTGCAGGCGTTGTACATCGACAAGATCGATAGCGAGCAGCCCGTGCGGGCATACACCAAACGGGGCGGTACCGCGCCCCTGTATTGTGTCGCAACGGGGAAAGTGCTGCTTGCTTTCAACTATGATGCCTTGCGCGACGTCGTGGCGGAGAAAATCTTGGCCCATTCGCCCCGCACCATCACCAACCTGAAGAATCTCGACCAGGAAATGGAACGGATCCGATCCAATGACATAGCCCTGAACCTCGGAGAATATCGCGCGGATGTAGGAGGGATCGCCGCGCCGATCCGCGACTCTATCGGGAGGGTCGTCGCCGCAATTGGGGTATCCGGCCCGCTATCCCGCCTGACGCGCCAGCGGATGAAGGAATTGAAGCCAGCCGTGATCGAGGCGGCCGAAACGATATCGAAGACGCTGGCGAAAGAGCAACAAGTTTGATGGTCGGTTCAGCGACCATGACTCAGGGCATGCACCAACCGGTCTCGGGCGTCGTAGTATTTAATCGCGGTCTCCACCAGTATCTCCTTGAACGGGTAGTAGGGAAGCTCACGGTAGTGAGACAAAGGCAGGACGAGCTCGTCAATCCGCGTCGTATCACTTGCCCATTTGGCCAGCTCCTGGCCGAGTAGGGTGGCTGTGCCGATGCCGCGGCCACTGTAGCCGAGGCAGGCGGCAATGCCTGGTGCCAGCTCGAACAGGCGGGGGTAGAAATCCGGCGTCATGGCCATGAAGCCCGTCCAACGATATTCCCATTCCATGTCGGGCAGGAAGGGGAAGACCTGGCAGCACAAGCGTACCATGTTCCTGTAAGATCCTTCGCGATCCGCGCCAGAAGTGCCGCCACCGCCGCCGAGATGCAGGCGGTTGCCAGGTTGAATGCGCACACCAAACATGAGCTTGCGCAGGTCTGACATGATTTCGCCACTCGGCAAGATTGTCGCGAGTGACCCTAGCGGTAATGGCTTGCTGACAAGTTGCGGCGTACGGACGGGAATGAATGTCTTCTTCAGGCCGGGCCAGAGGTCATCCGTATAGGCGTTCGTGGCAATGATGATCTTGCCCGCCGATATCGTGCCTTTTGCAAGCTCGAGGATGTGCCGGCCGCCAGACCGAACGATCCGCGTGACACGGGCATCGCTCCGGAGGCGCCCTCCGGCCGAGAGAACGGCGCCGGCAAGGCCGCGCGCATATGCCAAGGGATTTATGGCGCCGCCGCGGGGATCATAGCTGCCACCGAGATAGTATGTCGTGCCGGTCCTGTCGGCCATCTCGTTGCGCGGCAGCATGGACAGAGGGGCGCCGCGCGACCGCCACACATCGGTTCGTTTCTGCAGGTTAAGAAGCGCGTTCGGGGAATGCGCTGCTGTGATGATGCCGTTCCGTTTGGCGTCGCACTGGATGCCATAACGTGCGATGATGCCGAACACCATGTCGGGCGCCTGGCCAATGGCCTCGATCAGTTTTTTCCCGCGCTCTGTTCCGAAAGCCTCTTCGATTTCGTGAGGCTCATGCTTCAGGGCCGCAACGACCTGCCCGTTGTTGCGGCCAGAGGCTCCCCAGCCGGGCTCGTTCGCATCGATCACAAGGACGTCGACGCCGCGTTCGGCGAGATGCAAGCCGGTAGTAAGCCCCGTGAAGCCGGCGCCCACGATCACGACATCGGCCTGTTCATTTCCCTCGAAGCCCTCGATGCCCGGGGAGAGAGGGGCCGCCGTAGCCGCCCAGTAGGAAGCGGGGGTTTGCCCCGGATCGTTCATTGGGATTGTGCGCATGCCTTCAGTTCACCCACCGTGGTTTGGAGAATAGTGGGGTGCGGCCGTCGCTCTCCGGCCGCACCCCGGAGTGGTCACCGGGTCACGACCGCCTGGACCTTCGACAGGTCGACGCCGCGGAAACGATAGACATCCCCGATTGCCTTCTGGACCTGGCCATGCGTAACCAGATACAGCAGTGTGGTGGACAGGAAGTTGTTCCAGCGCGGATCCGTTTCCTTCCGGATGCCGGTTCCGGCGGGATAGAGGGCAGCCGGTTCCGGCATCTTCACCTGGCTGCCCGGAAGCCGCGCACTGATCAGCGTCGCAGAGGTCAGAGAGGTTGCCAGAGCCTGGACGCGACCGGTCTGGAACGCCGCGATCATATCATTGAAACCCTGAAACTTGCTGAGTTCAGCATTGGGGGCATTCTTAGCAATCTCGAATTCCATCGACGTACCGGCAGGAACGGCGACTTTGAGTTTCTGCTTGTTGATCGCTTCCCAACTGCTCACATCGACATTCGGAGCGGCAGCCAGCGCCGTGCCATACCAGAACAGGCCCTGCGGAACGAAATCGATCGCGGCGGCGCGGGGCGGCGTGCCATCCAAGCCAAAAATCAGATCGAACTGGCCGGCCTGCAGGCCGGGGACGGCATTGCCCCATGTGGTTTCCACGATCTCCAGCTTCGCCCCAAGCGCTTCAGCGATCTGGCTCGCCATGACCGGACCTAGCCCGCGCCAGACGGTGTCGCCGATCTTGACGGCGCCGGGGGCATCGCTGCCCGATGTATCCTTGAACGCCCAGAATTCCGAGTTGGTGCCGGCGAGGCGGACGACCTTGGTTTCCTGAATGCGCTCCCAGGTGGATTTGGCAGGCTGGGCGTGGGCAGCGGCACCGCCAATCAGCAATGCGCCGGCCGCGGCAACTGCAACTTTTTTCAGCATACTCATCACGTTATTCATCGAAGCCTCCTGATTTGATTGTGCGCGTCTGAGTGACCCGTCCGCCTTTGGAATGAACTTTGGGCGAGGGGGTGTTTTCCGCGGTCTGCGGAAAGGAACGCAGGCGGTCATCTGTCCTGCTCGGCTGCGGGCAGCCTGAATGTCGTGACGCTGCGAAGGAATTCTGCGGTTCGCTGTTGCTTCGGACGGAGCAGGACCTCCCTGGGGGAGCCCTGCTCGTGAATCTTGCCGTCATGCAGGAACAGGACCCGGTCGGCGACATTGTAGGCAAAACCGAGTTCATGTGTGACGACGACCATCGTGACGCCGTCGGCAGCCAGATCCTTCATAACATTGAGAACCTCGCCGACAAGTTCAGGATCAAGGGCTGAGGTCGCTTCATCGAACAGCATGACAATTGGTTCCATGGCGAGAGCGCGAGCGATTGCGACGCGCTGCTGCTGTCCGCCCGACAATTGGGATGGATAATGCTGGCTTCTGTCGGCGAGGCCGACCCGTTCAAGCTTTTCCCGCGCCAGCTTGCGTGCCGCAGTTTCGGTCATCCCCTTCACCTTGCGAGGGGCTAGCATCACATTCTGTTCGGCCGTCAAATGGGGGAAGAGGTTGAAGTGCTGGAACACCATGCCGACGCGTTCGCGGAAATGGTTCAGGCTGCTCTCGCGATAGACGATCGGTCCTTTACCCGCGCGGCTCGGCGACCCGACCGGCTCGCCATTCAGGTAAAGGCGTCCGCTTGTCGGATATTCGAGCAGGTTCATGCAGCGCAGAAGGGTGCTTTTCCCGGATCCGCTGGCGCCGATCAGACAGACCGTTTCACCCTGGGCCACGGTAAGATCGATGCCTTTGAGAACGACATGGTTGCCGTAGCTCTTGACTAGGCTGTCAAGCCGAATCACTTCGGTCATTCTGCATGCCCTCCAGCGATGCGCATCCGGCGCTCGAGGCGGAATGCCAGATAGCTGAGCGGCAGGACGATGATGGTGAATATGAATGCCGCTACGGTGTAGGATTCAAGCGGTCGCAGCTGGTCTTCGGCCAGCAGCTTCGCGGTATAGAGCGTCTCGGCCAGTGAGATAGACGAAGCCAGTGTCGTGGTCTTGAGCAGCTCGATCGCCCGGTTCGTGAAGGCTGGGATCATGCGCGATAACGCCTGGGGGATGATGATGTAGCGGAACTGCTTGACTCGGTTGAAGCCGAGTGCGCGCGCCGCCTCCCATTGGCCCTTCTCGATGGATTCTATGCCGGCACGGTAGATCTCGCCGCAATAGGCGCCAGTATAGAGAGACAACGCGACGGTCGATGCCAGCCACGCCGTCGCCTGCCATCCGGTGAGGACCGGAATGGCGTAGTAGAACCAGAATATCAGCACGATGCCCGGCACGTTCCTGAAGAACTCAGTATAGATGCTCGAGATGATCCTGATCAGGCGGGAGGGGGAAACCCTGCCGATGCCTGTGAACAGTCCGATCAAGAGGCCGGCGCTCAGGGAAATCACCGCCAGTTTGAAGGTGTTCAGCACACCAAGCAGAAGCAGGCTCCTGCTGTTCCAGATGAAGTCGAAGTCCCAATGATATTGCATGGCGGCTCCGGCCTCAGCGGCTCGCCATCTTGCGTTCCAGCAGCCGGGACAGGCTGCTGGCACCGTAGATGACGACGAAGTAGATGAGGCCAACGATCGTGAATGTCTCGAGCGACTTGTATGTTTCCGATGAGACGTTGAACGCGACGTAGAACAGTTCTTTGTACGTCACGACGCCAGCGAGCGCCGTGTTCTTGATGACTTCGACGACCAAGAGGAAAAAAATCGGGATCATGCGTCGGTAAGCCTGGGGTAGGATCACATAGCGCATGCAGGTCATCTTGCGCATGCCCAAGGCGCGCGCGGCTTCCCATTGGCCGCGGCTGATGGATGTGATGCCGCCGCGGACGATTTCCGCCATGAAGGCCGCGGCCTGAAGCCCGAGCGCGAGCGTCACGGCCAAGTATGTATTGATCGCCACTCCGACCACGATGGGCAGCGCGAAGTAGCACCAGTAGATCAGCACCAGGGCGACCGAGGACCGGAAGAAGTCGATGTAAAGTACGGCCAGCCATCCCAGGATGGGGACTTTCTGCTGGCGCAGGATGCCCAGGGTGAGCCCGAGAGGGACGGCGATGATGAGGGCCGAGACCAGCAGCTTCAGCGTATTCAGGCCGCCGTCGAGCAGCTCAGGGATGTAGTGAAGGATGTACAGGAAGTCCCAATTATATCCCATGGCGGACTCCCGCCTTCACGACTGTGCCGGTAGAGGGGCGCGGCCGTTGCATCGCACCTGCTGGCACCGGGCAACTCCTGAGTGAACATGGCCGCAGGCGGAATGCCGGCAATGTGCAGCGCCGTCGTGCATTGTTTCAGGCCATGGGCGGCGCAAAGGTCGTTGCCCCACGGAGCTACCTTTCCAACGCATCGATGAGACCATGACAATCGCCCCCGCTGATAGTTCTGTATATCAAAACGACTGTTCTTTTTAAGAGAACTTAAGCGGCGAATGGAGAGGAGTCAAGTTTGGAGTTTGGTGAGCCATTATGCCAAATAATTGGGCTATAAGCACAATATTCACCCTCGGGGAATCCTGAGATGAGTCCTGCAAGAGAAATAATTGTTTCTATATAAAGAACAAACATTTCGTATATTGACACAATCTGGAGTTTGCGGCAAACCTCCACGATGTTTCTGCAATGCGGAAAGACATGATGGTCATCATCGAGCGCGCGGCCACCGGCGGGCAGAGCGATTTTTGGTTCGTCGGAATTCGGCGAAAAAGCGGCGGGCCGAGGCTGCCGCAGCACCATTCGTAGTTGTGGAGATCGCGAAGATGGACTTGCGGGCAAGAGTTGGTGTCGACATCGGGGGAACCTTCACCGATGTGGCACTCGAGTATCCCGGCGGGCTTGCCACGGCCAAGGTGCTGACGAATTACAGCCAGCCCGAACAGGCCATTATCGACGGCATCGAAAAAGCGGCGCGTAAGGCTGACATCCCCCTGGACCGGATCGGGCAGGTGATCCATGGGACGACGCTGGTGACGAATGCGTTGATCGAAAGAAAAGGTGCCAGGCTGGCATTCGTGACGACCGAAGGATTCCGGGACGTCGTTGAAATGCGCTCGGAGAACCGTTTCGAGCAATACGACCTCAACATCACACTGCCGCAGCCTCTGGTCATGCGGCAGGACCGGTATACGGTGCGCGAACGCGTCGCCGCGGACGGAAGCGTCCTGCGGCCGTTGGACCGGCAGGACGTCGACCGCGTTGTCAAATCCATCCGGGACCAAAAGTACGAAGCCGTTGCCATCGGCTTTATCCACGCATACGCGAATGGCAGGCATGAAAAGGAGATGGCGGATGCCCTGAAGGCCGCCTGTCCCGATGTTGCAATTTCCCTCTCGTCGGTGGTCTCGCCACAGATTCGGGAGTTCGAGCGGTTCAACACGGTCATCGCCAATGCCTATGTGCAGCCGATGGTTGCCAGCTACCTCAATCGCCTCGTTCGCCGCCTCGGGGAGAGGGGCATCAATGCTGCCGTCTACATGATGCATTCCGGCGGCGGGCTGATCAGTGTCGAAAATGCCGTGGAGCAGCCGGTCCGCCTGCTGGAATCCGGTCCGGCCGGCGGGGCGATCTTCGCCGCAAACTACGCACGGGCGCACGGATTCGATAAGGTCGTCTCGTTTGACATGGGCGGGACCACGGCAAAGATTTGTCTGATCGAGGGCGGTACACCGAAGACGGCCAGCCTATTCGAAGTGGCCCGCACCTATCGTTTCAAGAAAGGGTCTGGCATGCCGGTCTCCACGCCCGTCGTGGAGATGGTTGAAATCGGTGCAGGCGGTGGTTCCATCGCCTCTATCGATTCCATGGGGCGGATTCGCGTTGGGCCGCGATCAGCCGCATCTGAACCGGGGCCGGCTTGTTACCAGCGTGGCGGCACCGAGCCGACGGTGACGGACGCGAACTTGATCCTCGGCCGTCTGGATCCCGATAATTTCGCTGGCGGCGAGATCCACCTCTCCGTGCCGAATGCGGACAATGCTCTGGCGACCCATCTCTGCGGCCCGGCCGCGGCAACGCCGTCCGATGCGGCGTTCGGCGTGACAGAGATGGTCGACGAGAACATGGCAAACGCCGCCCGCGCCCATACGATCGAGAACGGGCGGGATGTGCAGTCATTCACGATGATTGCCTTCGGCGGCGGTGCGCCCCTGCATGCTAGCCGCCAGTGCGAGAAACTTGGCATCGATCGACTGCTCATTCCGCCCGGTGCCGGTGTCGGTTCAGCCATCGGGTTTCTGCGCGCGCCATTCAGCTACGAGGCCAGCCGGGGCTTTTTCCAGCGCCTTGCGACGATGGATATCCAGGCCGTTTCCCGCATGCTGGCCGTGCTGGAGGACGAGGCGAGGGCCTTCGTTGCCAGTTGCGCCGATGAAATTGACATAACGGCCCAGCGCACGGCCTTCATGCGTTATGCCGGACAGGGGTGGGAGATTCCGGTTCCCCTGGCTATCGACATAGATGATGCGACCGACCCCAGTTGCTTGCGGGCGGCATTCGAAGAATGTTACCGGCGCCTGTTTGGCCGGATCATCGATGGACTGGAAGTCGAAATCACGAACTGGTCGGTCCTGGTGACGTCCCGGCCGCTGGAAGTCCCGCCGGTTGCCCGTCGTTCGCTGGTGGCCGACCCGATAACCGGAAAGCCTCGGCGGTTTTACGATGCTGCGCAGCGCCGTTTGGTCGAGGGGCAGGAGGTGGAGCGGGCCGCCATGCTGCCCGGTGCGGCGGTCGTGGGGCCGGCAGTCATTATTGAAAGCGAAACGTCAACGGTCATCACTAGCGCATTCTCCGCTGTCATGCAGGATGATGGCAGCCTTCTGGTGATTAAGAAGGAGAAGCACGTATGAGCCTGTCGGCAATCGACTATCAGATCATGTGGAGCCGGTTGATCGCCGTGGTCGAGGAGCAGGCCACGACCCTCATCCGGACGGCGTTCTCCACATCGGTGCGCGAGGCGGGCGATCTGTCCGCTGGTGTTTTCGACATTGCTGGCCGCATGGTCGCCCAGGCGGTTACCGGTACGCCGGGCCATGTCAATGCCATGGCCGAAAGTGTCGGGCACTTCATCCAGCAGATCGGACGCGACAATATTTTCGAGGGCGACGTCTACCTGACGAACGATCCTTGGTTCGGCACCGGGCACCTGCATGATTTCACCGTGGTCTCTCCGTCGTTCCGGTCCGGGAGGTTGATCGGCTTCTTCGCCTGCACGGCCCATGTGGTGGATATCGGCGGTCTCGGCTTTGGGCCTGACGGCAATGACGTCCATGAAGAGGGGCTACTGATCCCGATCATGAAGTTAGCCGACCGCGGGGTCATCAACAATGTCCTGCTTAAGATCGTCAGGGGCAATGTCCGTGCGCCCGATCTTGTGGTCGGGGACATGTATTCGCTGGCCGCGTGCAATGCCGCGGGTGACCGCAGGCTTCAGGAGATGATGACGGAATTTGGCCTAGCGGATATCGAGGCACTTTCCGAATACATCATGGATAGCAGCCGCCGCGCCACGCGAGATGCGATCGCACGGGTACCGGACGGCGTCTATACCAATGCCATGCGGATCGACGGCTATGACGTGCCGGTGGATATGCTCGTCTCGCTCAAGATCGAGGGCGACCGTCTGGGGGCCGATTTTGCCGGAACTAGCGGCATGAGTCGCTTTGGCGTCAATGTGCCGGAAGTCTATACCCGTGCCTATGCCTGCTATGGCCTGAAGTGTGCGATTGCACCTGATGTGCCCAATAATTCCGGCTCGCTGGAGCCGTTCGAAGTTTCCGCGCCCGAAGGCTGTATCCTGGCAGCACGGCGCCCGGCTCCGGTATCGACGCGGCATGTGATCGGACATCTGGTTCCGGACGTCGTCCTTGGCGCTCTGCACAAGGCATTGCCCGGCACCGTTCCAGCAGAAGGGGCGAGCGCATTGTGGAATATCCAGATCTCGGCCCGCCCGACCGATGATAATACCCGGTCTGCGGAGGTGCTGATGTTCAATTCCGGCGGCATGGGTGCCCGCCCTGCACTCGATGGGCTGAGCGCGACGGCGTTTCCTTCCGGCGTCAAGACGATGAGTATTGAGGCAACCGAGCAGGTCGGCCCGATCATCGTATGGCGTAAAGAACTACGCGAAGGCTCCGGCGGCGCGGGACAGTTCCGCGGCGGTCTCGGGCAGGTCATCGAGATCGAGCCCCGGTCGGGATACAACCTATTCTTCAATGCCATGTTCGATCGGATCGATCACCCGGCCCGCGGCCGGGAGGGCGGCTTGGCCGGAGCTCCTGGTTCCGTCGGGCTCGCGGATGGCACTCATCTGAAGGGCAAGGGACGGCAGGAGGTTGCGGACGGGCAGCGGCTAGTTCTAAAGCTGCCGGGCGGCGGCGGATATGGCGAGCCGGGTCGACGGGATCACAAGCAGGTCCGTGCCGATCTCGCGGCGGGGTATATCACCGCGGAGCAAGCCGCTCGTGATTACGGTTTCGATGGAGACGAGGAGAAATATGATGACCGATAAGGCTATTGCCCTCGTGACGGGGGCAGCGCAGGGCATCGGGTATGCCTGTGCCGAACTTCTTGCCGAACAAGGCATGTTCGTCATCCTGAGCGATCTCAATGCAGAGGGCGTGCACGCGGCGGCACAGCGCCTGGGGAGGGATGCCCGCTCCATCGTGTGCGATATGGGCGATCCCGCCGCGATCGACGCGATGTTCGATACCATCGAGGCAGAATACGGAGCCGTTTCCGTGCTGGTGAATAATGCCGGCATCGCCGTGCCGAAGCCGTTCCTGGAAACGCCGATCGGCGACTTCCGCAAGGTGATCGATGTCAATCTCGTCGGCACGTTCATGGCCATCCAGCGGGCCGCAAAGGGCATGGTTGCCAAAGGGATCGCCGGTTCGATCGTCAATATGTCGTCGATCAACGCAGTTGTGGCGATCCCGACTATTGCCGCCTATTGCGCCTCGAAAGGCGGCATTAGTCAGCTAACCAAGGCGTCCGCGCTTGCACTAGCCCAGCACAACATCCGCGTTAATGCTGTCGGTCCTGGTTCGATCGATACGGAAATGATGGCGGGCGTGAATGCGAATCCGGAGGCCATGAAGATGGCGATGTCGCGGACCCCGCAGAAACGCATGGGAACGCCCCGGGAAGTGGCGGAGCTCATCGTCTTTCTCGCCAGCCCGAAGGCCAGCTATATCACCGGAGAGACGGTCTATATCGATGGCGGCCGTCTCGCGCTGAACTATACCTGCTGATAAGCCTGAGGCCGGTGGCGACGCTTGCCACCGGCTTGGCCATCATGTCATGGCCATTACGTCTCGGCCACTTGTGCCATGATCTCTTCGGCGGCCCTGCGGACCATTTCGCCGTAACTTGCCTCGCCATTGGCCGGCAGGTTCACATCTGGCATCGAGATGCCGATCGCGCCGATGGGGGCGCCGTTCGGCAGACGGATAGCCGCGCCGAAGCCCAGGACCCGCTCCCTGAATTCGCCTGTATCCGTCGCATAGCCGCAGGCCTGTATGCGCGCGACATCGGCGTCGAGCGCGGCCAGGTTGGTGATCGTGCGATCGGTATACCGGGTCAAGTTGCCGCGCAGCCTTTCCCGCCAGAAGGTATAATCCGCAGCAATGATCGCCTTGCCGGTGCTGACACAATGAATGGGCGCGGCACCTCCGATCGGATTCCAAGACCGGATCGGCTGCTGACTTTCGACCTTGTCGATGTAGACGACGGAAAGCCCTTCCGCAACAGCGAGGTAGACGGTGTCGCTGGTTTCTTGGGACAGCATCCGCATCTGCGTTGCCGCCGCTTCGCGCAGATTGAGATTCTCGACGACACGGCGGCCGATCTGCCATGTCTTCAATGTGGCGACATATTGCTTGTTCTCCCTTTGCCGGACAAAGCCGAGGGTGGACAAGGTCTGCAGCAGCCGGAAGGCATTGGACTTCGTCAGCTCCAGTTCCTTACTGATCTCCGTGACGCTCTTGCCGCCTTGGGTTGCGGTCAGCATGTCCAGAATGCGTAGGCCCTTGGAAAGCGTTGAATCAAGGCGTGGCGCTTTGGGAGTGTCGTTTGTCATATCCATGTTTTCCCGGGAAGCGGTGGCGGCATCAGGTGGAGGGCGAAGCCTGTTGACCGGCTGCGACCTGGGTTCTTCCCGGATCCACGGTATCGGAAGTGGCGATTTCGTTGAATAGCCATTCGGAGAACAATCGCATCTGCTTAGTCGTCGGCTCATTCTTGGGCGACACAAGATAGTAGGCTTCCTTCCAGCGGACCTCGCTGGCGAAGGGGCAAGCCAACAGATTCTGATCGAGCAGATCCTTGACCAGAACATCGACGCCCAGTGCAATACCCTGTCCGGCGAGGGCCGCCCGGATGATGACCTCGTAGCTGCTAAAATAAATCCGGTCGGGCATGCGCCGGGGCTTGTTGTCAAGACAACTCAGCCATCTTGTCCATCCGATTGAGAACGATCCGTCGCCCCCACCTTCCCTGTCGAGAAGCGTGTGGCCGGCCAAGTCCTCGACGGAAGTGATGTTGCCATAGGTGTCGAGATATCGCGGCGAGCAGACCGGAAAAACATGCGGCTGCAGCAGGGGCCTTACACGCAGGTTCGGCCAATCGCCACTGCCATAACGCACGGCAAGGCTCAGGCCTTCCTGAGAGGGATCGAGATCGGCGTCGGCGGTGACGAAGCGCATGGAGATGTCGGGATGGGCGCGGCGGAACGAGGCGATGCGTGGCATGAGCCATAGGCTGGCGAAGGCAAGGGGAGAGGCGATCGTCAGGCTTGGCGAATGCTCCTGCTGCCGGATGCGTGAGGCGACGCTGGCGATGTGTTCTAGGCCGATGGTGACGGCTTCGAAAAGCTGTTGGCCGGCCTCGGTCAGTGCGCGTCCGCGGCCATCCGGCTGGAACAGGCTGACGCCGAGTGACTCTTCGATGCGGTCGATATGACGTGTCACTGCCGCAGGTGTTACGGACAGCGTCCGGGCGGCCCCGACGAAACTGCCGTTACGGGCTGCCGCTTCAAAGGCGATGAGGCTGTTTGCCGGCGGCAACCGCTCTTTTAAAGATAATGACATGAATTTCCTCAGTATACAGAAGTTTTAGTTTTTATAAAATGAAAAAACACACGGTGTGCTATTGTGCAAGGTTTTCACAATAAATAACAATGATAAAAAATAAGGTAATACCCGATGGGGCGGGGCAAACATCCAAAACAGATGGAGAACACGATGAAGTGGTCAAAGGCCTGTCTCACGCTCACCGCTGGCCTGTCGCTGATGCTCAGTCTTGCCGGTTTCACCCGAATGGCCAGTGCGGACACGCTTGATGACATTAAGGCGCGCGGCGTCCTGATTGTCGGCGGCAAGACGGATTACAAGCCTTTTGGCTACAGAGAGGCCGGCGGCCCGGTTGTCGGCTTTGCTGTCGAACTCGCCAATCGCGTGGCGGAGAAGCTCGGCGTGAAGGTGGAGATCGTTCCCACCGCTGCAGCGAACCAGCTCCAGTTCCTTGAACAGGGCAAGATCGACGTTCTGATCGCGGCGATGAACGACACGCCCGAGCGGCGCAAGATCGTCCGTATCATCGAGCCGGGTTATTATGCCTCTGGCGCCAACTTGCTGGTGATCAAGGCGGCCGCGATCAAGTCCTGGAGCAGTATCAAAGGAAAGCCGATTTGCGCCAATCAGGGGGCGTATTTTAACCGCCCCGTCGAGGAGAATTATGGCGCGAAGATCGTTGCCTTCAAATCACCGACCGAGGCGTACAACGCCCTGCGGAACGGTAGTTGCATCGGCTTTGTCTATGACGACAACAGTCTGACGCTGAAACTCGATGATCCGGACTGGAACGCATATGAGATGCCGCTCAAGTCGATCATGCCGCAGCCGGTCGCGATGGCCGTGCGGCTGGGCGATGAGCGTCTTGCGAAAATCCTCACGGATCTTTCCGTCGAATGGTATCGCACCGGATATATCCGCCAGCTTGAGAAAAAGTGGTTCCCCGGCAAGGACAGCAGCTTCGTCGAGGAGATGGCGGCGAAATACAAGTAAGCCGACATTCCCGGTCCCTGTCATCCTGTAATCAGAAACGAGGGCCGCAGAGATTGCGGCCTCTCCATTCGGTAAGCACAGCTATGGTTCCGCTCGCCCATTCGCCCAATGCCGATTCTTCGGGTATGCCGTTCACTCCTTACTCCAGAACGGGCGGTACTCCGCTCTGGTGCGAGCCGCTCGGCACGGATATCGAGGCGGATATTGTCATCGTCGGCGGCGGAATAGCCGGGATTTCGACGGCACTGCATGCCTCTCTGGCAGGTCTTAAGGCGGTGGTCCTGGAGGGCAAGGAGGTCGGCTGGGGGGCATCTAGCCGCAATTCCGGCCATATCCCCGCTGCGACCCGGCAGGAGCCGTCGGCGATTATGCGGAGCTTCGGGCCAGTACACGGGCGGCGGATCATCGATGCCTCGCGCGAGGCCCCAGAACTGGTCTATGGCCTCGCCGAACGTTACGGCATGGATGCCTCCGCGGTCCGTGCCGGCGGCATTCAGGCCGCGCATAATGCGACCGCTCTCGAGAAGTTGCGACGCCGTGTCAGCGATCTGCATGCGCTGGGCTATGAAGTGCGACTTCTGGATGCGGAGGAGACCGCCAGTCTCGTCGGCTGCGCGCCGGGCGTATACAAGGGCGCGGTTTTCGATCCGGCCGGCGGTACGCTCAACCCGCTGGCTTACGTGCGCGGGCTGGCGCGCGCCGCCATTGGCGCCGGCGCGAGGATCTGCGAACACACGATGGTACATGGCATCGAACGCTCGGGCGACGGCTGGCTGGCGAAATGCAGGTCGGGATCGGTTCGAGCACGTTTTGCAATCGTGTCCACGAATGGCTACGGCGCCGGGTTGCTGCCGCGTCTGTGGCGCAGCGTCATTGCCATCCGCGCCTATCAGTTCATGACCGAACCACTGCCCGAAGATATCCGCAGGACCGTGCTGCCGCAGGGCCAGGGCTTCACCGATACACGGCGCCTGATGTCGGGCATACGTATCCACAAAGACGGCCGTCTGCATTTCAGCGGCATCGGACCCCTGTTCGGTCCGGAGCGCGAACCGAATATCGACGCAAGCATGGCCCGCGTCAGGTTCCTGTTTCCGCAGATCAAATCGATCGCGTTCGATTACTGGTGGAGCGGCTGGATGGCCATGAACCAGGAGCATAGCTGGAAAATCCACGAGGTCGAACCGCGGCTCTTGGCGATCCTGGGCTGCAACGGACGCGGCGTCGGTCTCGCAACCATTTATGGTCGGGAACTGGCCGACTATATCGCGGGCAAGCCGGCGGCCGATCTGGCGCTCCCCCTCCAGCCCGTCAAGCCTATCGCCGTCCATCCGTTCCGCCGCCCGCTTGTCGGTGCGCTGGCAACGGGATACCGTGTGATGGACGCCCTTGAAACGGCTCTCTCTAGGCCTGATCGGAACCGCCGGGCAGAACGGCGGAAACTGCAGGCAACGGGAGCCGCGCGCAAAGAGGCCCCTGAATGACGCTGGAGAACATGTTCGGCCCCGTGGCGAACTGGTTCCGGAAGCTGCACGAAACGACCGGTCTCAATTTTGTGGTCTTCTATGACCCGTTCGACGCAAGCCGGTTCTTCAAGGGGCTGGCCGTCACGCTTGAGATGGCGGCAATCTGCATAATCGCGAGTACGGTGATCGGTGTTGTTGTTGCCGGCATTCATGGGGTGCGCTTCCGCCCGGTGGTCTGGCTGGTGGACGGCTACGTTCAATTCTTCCGCAATACGCCCTCGATCGTACAGCTGTATTTTTTCTTTTTCGGGCTCGGGCCGGTGATCGCGATTCACAACGAGTACGGCCAGTCTGTTCCCTGGATCAGTGGTTTTAGCTGGGCCGTGATCTGCCTGTCAGTCTATTCCGGAGCCTTTAATGCCGAGATATTCCGGGGCGGCATCGAGGCGGTGCCGCATGCAACCGTGGAGGCGGCGGAGGCGCTCGGCTATACACGCCTCGGCACATATATCCATGTCGTCCTGCCCCTGGCTGTCCGCATCAGCTTTCCCGCATTCGGCAACAACATGGTCAACCTCATCAAGTCAACGAGCGTGGCATATGCGATTGCCGTGCCGGAGACCCTTTACGTCAGCAGCCAGATCTGGGCTGACGCCCTCAATGTCGGCGAGATGATGAATGTGGTCCTGGTCTCGTATGTTGCGATTGTCAGTTTTTTTGTCTTCCTGATCGGCCGCGTCGAGCGGGCGATCCGGGTTCCAGGCATCGGCGTATGAGCGCCGCCGGCAATAGGCCGCTTGCCGTGATCCTGTCGGTCCGCACGGATAGGGGGGCGCCGCCTGCAGCAACAGGAACCGCGATACGAGCCTTCGTCATTGTGGCTTTCTGCATCGCCCTGTTTGCGATGCTAGACCGGTCCGTCGCGGCCCAGACTGCGGCACCGGGACACGTGACAGGGGTGCTGGCGATCCTGTCGACCTGGACTCCCGCCATCCTTCTTGGATTCCTGACCAACATTTATATCAGCCTGCTCTCCATGCTCGTAGCCACCGTGCTCGGAACGTTGGTCGGTATCGGCCTGGTCGCGGAACGGATGCCGGTTCGCTGGTGCTGCTGGGGGTTCACTCATTTTTTCCGCAATGCCCCGTGGCTGGTGATCTTATTCTATTGCATGCTGCTGCTGCCATTTTCGCTGCATGCCGGACCGTTCTCGGCGCCACTGCCGGACTGGTCGAAGGCGGTCTTCGGCATTGCCATCGCCGCCTCGGCCAATATGGCCGAGGTCGTCCGTGGCGCCATCCAATCGATTCCGACGGGGCAGTGGGAATCGGCTGCGTCGCTGGCTTTCAGCCGGCGACAGATCATCTGGATGATCATATTGCCGCAATGTGTGAAGCGGATGGTTCCGGGCTGGATGAACCTCTACGCCCTCGTGATGGTGTCGACGCCGCTCTGCTCGGTCGTCGGCGTGAGGGAGGTCATGACCACGATCGCAGACATGCTGGCTTCCTACAGCCGCCACGATCTGCTGATGCCGGCATATTTTTATCTCCTGCTGCTCTTTTTCGTCTTCTGTTTCCCGATTGCGCGCCTGACGTTGAAAATCGAGCGTCGCTTCTCGGTCGTAGGGTGAATGCATGAACCTTGAGCGCGGCAAGGTCGATATCGAAAACGGATCGGCTCATTACGAGCCACTGATCTATTGCAAGGACGTGCGGAAGTCATTCGGGACAACCGAAGTGCTCAAGGGCATCTCGATGGAAGTCCGCAAGGGGCAGGTGGTGTGCATTATTGGTCCGTCTGGTTCTGGAAAGTCGACCTTCCTGCGCTGCTTCAACGGTCTGGTGAGCATTGATTCTGGCGAGATTTACGTCGACAGGTTCGCCGTCCACTCCACGAACCTGGACAAGCTGGCGCTCCGTCGCAATGTCGGGATGGTTTTCCAGCAATACAACCTGTTCCCGCATCGAACGGTCTTGCAGAATGTGATGATGGCGCCGATTCATGTGCTCCATCAGAAGCGTTCCGAGGTCGAGGACAGGGCGAGGGCGTTGATCCGGAAGGTGCGCCTTGCCGGCAAGGAGGCTGCCTATCCAGGCGAGCTGTCGGGCGGCCAACAGCAGCGTGTGGCGATTGCCCGCAGTCTGGCAATGAATCCTCAAGTGATGCTGTTCGATGAAGTGACGGCGGCGCTGGACCCGGAGACGGTTGGCGAGGTGCTCGTGACCATTCGGGAACTCGTGGCCGAAGGCATGACCTGTCTGCTCGTTACCCACGAGATGGGTTTCGCCCGTGAGGTGGCCGACCGGGTCTATTTTACCGATGCGGGCCTCATCGTTGAAAGCGGGCCGCCTGGTGAATTCTTCTCGTCGCCCAAAGATCCGCGCACAAGGGCTTTCCTCGAGCGGATTCTGTAGGCGGATTTTCGCGTAATTCCCCGGAGAACGGCAACAGACATGAGAACCGACACCGTACTGGTCCATCTTGGCCGTGACGACGAGCAATTTTCCGGGCTGGTGAACGCCCCGGTTTGCCGGGCATCGACGATTCTTTTCCCCACGATCGCGGCACTCAAGGCGGCGCAGCGCGACAAACAGAAAAACCTCTATTACGGTCGCTTTGGAACCCAGACCGTCAAACTACTTCAGTCGGCTTGCCGGGAGCTGGATGGCGGATATGAGGCCATGCTCTTTCCTTCCGGTCTGGCCGCGATTGCCCGGGTGCTGGGCTCGTTGCTCAGGCCGGGCGACCACCTGCTCATGGTGGACAGCGTTTACGGACCAGTGCGTGATTTCTGCGAGAATGAGCTACGCGACCTCGGGGTTTCTACGAGCTTTTATGCTCCGGAGGCCGCCGATGAACTGGGGGCGGCCATTCGCAAAGAGACGAAGGTCATTTTCTGCGAGTCCCCGGGGACAATGACCTTCGAGCTGCAGGACATTGACAAAGTCGTCGCTGCTGCTGCGGCGGCGGGGGTGGTCACCGTGATCGACAACACGTGGGCCACACCTTATTTCTTTCGGCCACTGCAGCATGGCGTCGACATCGTGATCCAGTCGGCCTCGAAATACATGGTCGGGCATTCCGATGCCATGCTGGGCGTGGCTGTGACGAACGAGCGCTGCTGGCCCCTGCTGCAGCGCTCGTCGGCAGCCTATGGGAACTCGGTCAGCCCCGATGACTGCTACCTCGCTTTACGCGGCATGCGTACGCTGGGCGTCAGGCTCGATCGTCATTTCGCCAGCGCGCTGAAGGTCGCGCGTTGGCTCGAAAGCCAGCCGGAGGTCAGAGCCGTGCACTACCCGGCGCTCGAGTCGAGCCCGGATCACGCCCAGTGGAAACGTCATTTTACTGGCGCCTCCGGCCTTTTTGCCGTTGAGTTCCCGGCCTCAGTTGGCGAACAGGCGGCCGAGGCATTCGCGGATAGCCTCGAACTTTTTGGCATCGGTGTGAGCTGGGGTGGTTTCGAAAGCCTGGCGATACCGGCGCATTTCCGTCGCAACCATGCCAGCCGGGTGAAGGGGCCGGTGGTCAGGCTGCATATCGGCCTGGAAGACCCGGATGATCTGATTGAAGACCTTTCCCGCGCCCTGAAAGAGTGCATCGCAGCCGCAATGGCCCATGTCTGACCGCGCGGCGGAAGGAGTATGCGCCTCATTCAATCCCGAGGAGAATGCGAAAGATGGATGATATTGTTTACGTCGACACCAATCAGCGTTACAGCAAGGCCGTCATCCATGGCGGTGTGGTCCATCTCGCCGGCCAGGTGGCGAAAGATGCGAGCAAGCCGGTAGAAGATCAGACAAGGCAGGTGCTGGCTCAGATTGATGAGATGCTCGCTCATTGCGGAACCGATAAGTCGAGGCTGCTAACCGCGAGCATTATTTTCAGAGATTTCCGCGATTTCGAGATCGTGAACCGATTGTGGGATGCGTGGGTCGTGCCGGGTCGTGCGCCGACGCGCACGCCGATCGAGGCGAAACTCGCCGCGCCCGAATATTTGATTGAGATTCAAGTCTCAGCTGCCCTGAGGGCCTGATCGTGGGTTCGGATGGCGATATTGGGATGAAATCGCACAGTTCTCACTGGGGGGCATTCCGTGCGCGGTGGCGCGACGGTGCCTTGCAGGTGCTCCCACATCCAGCCGATCCGGACCCCAATCGCCTGATCGACAATCTGCCCGGTGCGATACGCAACAGCATCCGCGTGAGCCAGCCGATGGTCCGCAGGGGGTGGCTGGAAAATGGGCCTGGACCCGATGCTAAAAGGGGACGCGACGAGTTTGTCCCGATGCCATGGGATGAAGTGCTCGACCGGTTGGCCGTGGAGCTGAAGCGGGTCGGTGATTCTTACGGAGCATCGGCGATCTTTGGCGGTTCATATGGCTGGTCGAGCGCGGGACGGTTTCATCATGCGCAGAGCCAGGTCCATCGTTTCCTTAATACGGTGATGGACGGATATGTTCGCTCGGTGAATACCTACAGCGCCGGGGCTTCGGCGGTGATCCTACCGCATGTTCTGGGACCGGCAGACAATGTTGCCAGGCGGAATGTGACATGGGAACAGATCATCGATCATACAGATGTTGTTCTGGCATTCGGCGGCATGGCCATCAAGAATACGCAAGTAGCCAGTGGTGGTGTGAGCCGGCATGTCGAGCGCGATGCCATGCGCAGGGCGGCAGATCGAGGCTGCCGCTTCATTTGTGTTAGCCCGCTGCGCGATGATTTGCCGCCGGAAGCCAGGGCGGAATGGCTTGCGCTGAAACCTCTGACTGATACGGCGTTGATGCTGGGGATCGCACATACGCTGGTTGCCGAAGGGTTGCATGACGAAGCCTTCATTGAAGGCTTTTGCGCGGGATGGGCGGAATTCGAGCAGTATCTGCTTGGCCGGGGAGCGGATGCAATCGAGAAGTCTGCAGCCTGGGCCGGTGCGATCTGTGGCATCTCGGAGGCGGTTATCCTCGATTTGGCGCGATCACTGGCCAAAAAGCGCGTTCTGGTGACGACCTCGCTGTCGCTTCAGCGATCGGAACATGGCGAGCAGCCGATCTGGATGGCGGCCGTTCTGGCTGCCATGCTGGGGCAGTTGGGGTTGCCGGGCGGCGGATTGGGATATGCACTCGGCAGCCTTGCCCATTATGGCAAGAGCGACAATGTCGTTGCCATCGGTGCACTGCCCCAGGGTGAAAACCATGTCAGCGACTTCATTCCGGTCGCCCGGATCGCCGATATGCTGCTCAAGCCCGGCGATGTTTTTGACTATAACGGCCAGCGCCTGCGGTATCCGCATATACGGTTGGCCTATTGGGCCGGCGGCAATCCATTTCACCATCATCAAGATCTTGGACGCCTCGCTGCCGCGGTCGGTCGCCTCGACACATTCGTCGTTCATGAGATCGCCTGGACGGCGACCGCACGGCATGCCGATATCGTGTTGCCTTCAACTATGACGCTGGAGCGCGAAGACATCGCCGGCACGCCGACGGATCCACTGCTCATGGCCATGCACAGGGTGGCGGAGCCATATGGCCAAGCGCGCGACGATTATGAGATTTTCGCCGATCTGGCAGAGCGACTGGGCCGCTGGAACGAATTCACCGAAGGCCGCACGTCTAGGCAGTGGATCGAACATATGTACGAAGAGTTTCGCACCAAAATGGCGGCGCATGATCTGCCTGCTCCGTCATTTGAGGAATTCTGGGAGCGAGGAGAACTAGAGCTGCCGAAGAAAACTGATGATGGCGGTATGTTGCGGGCTTTCCGTGAGAATCCGGTTGCGCATCCACTCCCGACGCCGAGTGGAAAAGTGCAGATCAGTTCGGCGGTCATACAAAGTCTTGGCTATGCCAGTTGCCCCGGGCATCCAGCCTGGCTGGCTCCGACCGAGCCGGTCTCCGCCGAGCATCCGCTTTATCTCATTGCCAACCAACCTCGAACTCGGCTTCACAGCCAATTCGACTTTGGCGACTATAGCCGCCAACATAAGCGCCGGGGGCGCGAGGTTTGCTCCATCCACCCGTCGGTCGCGGCCGTTCGCGGCATTGCAGATGGAGATATTGTGAAGGTCTTTAACCGGAGAGGGGTGTTTCTTGCCTGCGCCGAGATCGACGAGGGCGTGTCCCCTGATGTTTTGCGCGTACCGACTGGTGCCTGGTACGATCCGGTGATGGATGAGAACGGTCGGCTGCTTTGCGTGCATGGCAATCCGAATGTGCTGACGCGGGACATCGGCACGTCATCGCTAGCCCAAGGATGCAGCGGGCAGGTAACAGCTGTCGAAATCGAGCGATACACCGGTTCATTGCCACCTATCCGGGCTTTCATCTCGCCGGAACCTAGCCAGTGAGTGCCGCGGCGACAACAAATATGCAGGGGGCAGTCTCCAACGCAATTGCCAGGCATCTGGCTGAGGCGCAGGCTCAAGACCTCCCGGCGCAAGAAATTGCCGCGGCTAAAATGTCGCTCATAGATGTTTTGGCCTGCGCTCTTGCCGCGAAAGACAGCCCGGGTACTGCTGCAGTTCTTGCCGTCTGCCAGTCAGAGCGGGCGGTTGGAAGAAGCACGATCTGGATGACCGGAGAAATGACCACGCCAAGGCAAGCAGGCTTCGTCAACAGTATGTATGCGGCGTCTCTTGATTACGACAGCGTCTTCCATCGCGGTGTGGTTCATTCCGATATCATTGTCGTCCCCACTGCGGTCGCTGTTGGAGAAGCAGTTACATGTTCGGGGGCTGAACTGCTATCGACGATCGCGTATGGCAACGATCTTTTATGCCGTCTTTCGCTTATATCACCGCCGCCGCGCAAGGCGTGGTTCTTTTCTTCTGTCTATGGCGTTATCGTATCGGCAGCAATGACGGCTCGTTTATTGAAAGGTAACGAGAAGCAGATATGCGATGCCATGGGGCTGGCGTTGTTCAGTGCGGCGGGCACCTACCAGCCGATGACCGAACGTTCAACCAGCAAACAAGCGATGGCCGCATTCGCGGTTCAGGCCGGCATACATTGCGGTTATCTCGCGGTGGCCGGCCTTGAAGGCGTTAACCAGCCACTCGATGGCAAGCACGGCATTCTAGCAATGTACCAAAATGGCGATCTATCTGCAGTCACCGAAGGTCTGGGGAAGATTTTTTTTGGTTCGCAGATCGGCCGCAAGCCGTATCCAAGCTGTCAGTGCAACCATGCACCGATTGAAGGCATTCTGGCTCTCAAGCATGAGTATGGGATAAAGCCGTGCGATGTGGCGGAGGTCGAAGTCTCGCTCTCACCGCATGCCTGTCGTATCGTTGGTGCGCTATATGACGGGCAACCTCCATCACAGATGACCGCGCAGTTCAGCGTTCAGTATTCCATTGCCTGCGCCTTGATTCGTGGCAAAGTCGGTATCGATGAGATCAAGCAGCCATGCATTTCTGATGAAGAGATTGTCGAGTTGGCGCGTAGAGTTCGCATCGCGGAAGATCGGGACAATCCTAATACTTATGTACCCGCCAGCGTCACGGTGCGGATGCGTGACGGTTCGTGCGTCTCGAACACGACTACGGTCAACAGGGGCTCGGCCAGTCAGCCGATGACAGAAGCGGAAATGCTGCAAAAGGTTGAGGATTGCCTGATGTCAGTCAACAGAGGCCTGGAAGGTACGGCGGTAAGAACGATCTTTTATCAATTGATGGGTATCGATCATGCTCCTGAAATAAATGAACCAGTTTTAGTGTTCTTGCGGTCGGTAATTTGAGTGTTTCTATATGGTTAAGCATCAGCGAACATGCCGCATGAGTCCTGCCGGCGGCCTTTTGTTGCATGGGCCACTGAAATAGCCGCTGAATGATGGGCGGAATACTCGGCAAGACCAACGCAGTTAGTATGATTGTTGGAAAATCTAATGGCTGGGACCGGAGGTGGAAAATCTACTGAGGGTATTTTGCAATGGCTGCAACCAGTTCGTCGCGGCCATGGGCGGCCGGCATCGGCGAAGCACAGGGGGCAGAAGCTCTATCGTGACCGTACCGCCCGGCTCGGCGACCAGTCGCCGGATGCGATGCGTTGTGGGTGCTGAAACCGATGGAGGGTCGCATGGGCGCGGTGTCGCCCGCGAATTCGTTCTGTAGCCGCGTCAGTCATGAAGGCATTGCACATTTTCGTGCAGGGGTGCCTGGCCCGTCCTGGTCTTCGGATATTGTTACATGGCACTGTTCCATGCCGATCAGCAGGCAACGATATTGGCCGCAAGGCCACCTTCAGAGGTCTCTTTGTATTTGAGCGCCATGTCTGCACCGGTTTCGCGCATGGTCTTGATCACCATGTCGAGCGGAACAAGGTGCTGGCCGTCGCCGGATAGGGCCATCCGTGCCGCGTTGATCGCCGTGGTCGACGCGATCGCATTACGCTCGATGCAGGGAACTTGGACCAGCCCGCCGACCGGGTCGCAGGTCAGGCCGAGGTGATGCTCCATGCCGATCTCGGCGGCATTCTCGATCTGTGCATTGCTGCCCCCGAGCGCAGCGGCAAGGCCGGCCGCCGCCATCGAGCAGGCAACGCCGACCTCGCCCTGGCAGCCGACTTCCGCCCCCGAGATCGACGCATTCTCCTTGTAGAGGCTGCCGATGGCGGCCGCCGTCAGCAGAAAGGTGAAAACATCCGGCTCGCCGCTGTCGGGAACGAAATGGACAAGGTAATGCAGCACGGCCGGGATAATGCCGGCCGCACCGTTGGTCGGCGCCGTTACCACCCGACCGCCGCCGGCATTCTCCTCGTTGACGGCCAGCGCATAGGCATTGACCCATTCCATGGCGGCGAGCGGGTCGGCGTGATTGCTGCTGGCCCGTGCCTGCAGCCGCTCGGCCAGCAGTCTGGCGCGCCGGCGTACCCGCAGGCCGCCAGGCATCTCGCCGGTCTGCGCCAATCCGCGGACAACGCAGTTCTGCATTGTCTGCCAGATGTGCCGCAGGCCGCCATCAATCTCGGCCTCGCTTCGCGTCGCGCGTTCGTTGGCGCGCGCGATGCCTGCAATGGTCAGGCCGTCACGCGCGCCATATTCGAGCAGCGCGGCGGCGGTCCGGTATGGGTAGGGCATTGCCGCGGCGGTTTGTGCGGGTTGGTCGAATTCTGCCTCCGTCACGACGAAGCCGCCGCCAACCGAATAATATGTCTCCTGCGCCAGGGGCCGCCCATCCGCGTCATAAGCCATGAACCGCACCGCATTGGGATGCCGCGGCAAGGTTTGCTGCCGGTGGAACAGCAGGTCGCTGTCTGCATTGAAGGCGATGATTTGCGTCTCCGCCAGAGTGAGCTGCCCGGATGACTGAACGGTGGAGAGCAGGGACGGTATCCGGTCCGGCTCGATGGTGTCCGGCTGCGCGCCGAGCAGGCCCAGTATGACGGCGCGATCGGTGGCATGGCCGCGGCCGGTCATGGCCAGAGAACCGTAAAGATCCGCCTGCAGGCGGCAGGTCGCCGGCAGCAATCCGGTCGTCCGCAGGCTGGTGGCAAACCGGCCGGCTGCGATCATCGGCCCGACCGTATGGGAGCTGGACGGACCGATTCCGATCTTGAACAAGTCGAAGACACCGACGACCATGGCGGAAGTCTCCGGCTCAGCCGAGTGGCGAAAAGGCAGCCGGCATCAGCAGGGCGTTTTCCTGGTGCACGAGGAACGGCAGGATCGACGGGACGAAGCGCTGCCAGTCGGCATCCTGCCCGAGTTTGGCCCGCTGGCTGCCGCGATGGCCGGCATCGTCATAGGCCCAGATGAACACGACCGAGTTCAGGGTACCGACATCCGTCGTCCAGCAACCGACCAGGCTGGCGTAACGGGAGATGATCCCAAGCCCCTGATCCTGATAAATTTTGAGGAATTCGCCCGCCTGCCCGGGGTGGACGCGGTAGGTGCGGATTTCGTAAATCATCGAGGCCTCGCGGAAATGGGTGGCGGGCATAGTACTGACGAGAGCGATTGCGTAAAAGCCTATTTTGTCGTCAACTGATGACAAAATTATGGGCAGAGTGCCGCGGTAAGAACGGGGACGAGATGCGAGCGAGATCGACACTGACACGCACCAGCGGCGACAAGAAGAAGCCGGCGGCGCCGGCTGCCGGCAAGAAGCGCGGCAGCCGTCTATCGTTCGAGGAGCGTCGCGCCCAGATCCTGGCCAAAGCGGTCGAGTTCTTCGCCGAATTCGGCCTGACGGCGCAGACACGATCCCTGGCTGAGGCTTGCGGTGTTTCGCAGCGCCTGATCTATCGCTTCTTCCCGTCAAAGGCGGCGCTGTTGGCCGAAGTCTATAACCAGGCCATTCTCTCGCCGTTCAAGTCGCTGTGGCTGGTTCAGCTCGGCGACCGTAAAAAGCCCATGCAGCAAAGGCTTGAGGCATTCTACACCGATTACTATAACACCGTTCTGACCGAGCGCTGGCTGCGCCTTTTCCTCTACGCGTCGCTGGCCGAGGTCGACATGGCGCCGAATTACATCGCAACGATCATCCGTCAGATGCTCGAGGTGATCACGGTGGAGACGGCGGTCGAGCAGGGGGTGACGCTGCCCAAGGATGCGCACCTGGTGCATGAACTTGGCTGGTTACTGCATGGCGCCGTCTCGCATTTTGCGATTCGCCGCTATTTGTATCAGGCCGGCCATGATGTTCCCGCGGAGGTCGTTCTCGATATGCATATCCGCTCCTTTCTCGCGGGATTCGCCGCCGCCGCCGAGGCGGTACGGCAGGCAGAGCGGCATATTGCGGCGGAATAAGTCTTCAATTGACGACAAACTCTCCGGCCGCTAGGGTCGCTGTGATGAGCGGCCGGTGTCGGGGCATCGACCGCGCGGTCATCGGCCAACTGCCGGTTCCCCCAGCGCGGAACCGCCAACGGAGGGGATCATGTCGCAGCAGTCTTTTCGTCCCAGTCGTCGCTCGCTCCTGCAAGCCGCCACCGCCACGGCGTTGGCCGGCAGCGCGTCATTTGCATTCGGCCGTCCGGCCCTGGCTGAGGCGGGCCAGCTCAGCCTGACCACCTGGTCGGCGGCGGTTGACGTGGTCAAATCCCATCTTGCGGCCTTCGAGAAGAAGACCGGCCTGTCGGTCAGCTACGCAAACATGCCCTGGGCGCAGTATCGCGAGGGGATCATCACCAAATTCGTCGGCAAGGCGCCGCTCGACGTGATGTGGGTATCCGATACCTGGCTGCCTGAATGGGCCGATGCCGGCTGGATCGCGCCGATCGACGAATTCAAGAACCTGACGGCCTACAACGCCGATGCCGAGGATTTCTGCAACGCCTCGATGACCTACAAGGGTCACCAGTACGGCCTGACCTATTACACCGACTACATGGCCTTCCTCTATAATGAGGACATGCTGAAAAAGGCTGGCATTGCGGCCCCGCCGGCCACCTGGGCCGAGGTGGTCGAGCAGTCGAAGAAGATCCAGGCCGCCGGCCTGTCGCAATATCCGTTGATGCTGGGCATGGCGCAGGAAAGCTGGCTGATCGAATTCATGTCGGCGATGGTCTTCTCCTTCGGCGGCCGCTTCACCGACGACAAGGGTAATGCCGCGATGGCATCGGCCAAGGAGGGTGCCACCGCGGCCCTGAAATGGGTGGTCGATGCGGTCAACACCCACAAGATCATCTCGCCCGCCTGCGTCGAAACCGGTGAACTGGCCGGCTTGAAGGCGTTCGGCGCCGGCCAGCATGCTTTCGCTCTGCTGCCGAAATACCGGCTGCGGATGATGAACGATCCGGCGCAGGCGGCGATTGCGGGCCACGCCAGGCAGGCACTGATGCCGCAGGGCGAGAACGGCAGCCACGCTACCGTGGGATGGATGCGTTTCCACGGCATGGGGGCGAGCGCCAAGGCCGACAAGGCGAGGGCGGCCAATGCGGCCAAGTTGATCGAGTGGTTCGGTGGCAAGGCCGATGGCGATTATACGTTCCAGAAACTGCTGTTTCTCGACATCGGTGCCGGCTTCGGCGTCAAGAGCCTGTTCCAGGATCCAGCGATGCGCGAGGCCTATTCCAAATACGCCGATATCGACATGGTCGCCAAGCAGCAGGGCCTGGCACGCAAGAAGGATGTCATCACCACCTGGTTCGGCGAGTGGAATGATGCCAATGGCGCAGCTTGGCAGCAGGCGATCCTCGGCAAGGCCAGCGTTGCCGATGCGCTGAAGAAGTCGGCCGACAAGTGGAACGAGCTGAAAAAGCAGGCATGAGCGGCAAGCCGGTACGCCACGGCGCCGCCATGGCGTACCGGCAGCTTTCGCGCGTCACAGTCCGGGGCTTCGTGTGACAGAACTGGCGACAATTCATTCTTCCGGCCGGCTGCGGTTCACGCAGGATGAACGCACGGCCTATCTCTTCTTGCTGCCGCTGGCCGGTGTGCTGGCGGTCGTGGCCGTCTTTCCGATCCTGTACTCGTTCTATATCAGCCTGTTCAGCCTGAAGCTGACGCGGCCGAACCGGGTGCCCTTCGTCGGCCTCGGCAATTACATCGACATGCTGGGCGATCCAAACTTCTGGGACGCCGTCGGCCGGACCGTCAGTTTTTCCGTGATGTCGGTCGTGGCGATCGCGGTTATCGCGCTCGCCTGTGCCCTGCTGCTGAACCAGGAATTCCGCGGCCGACGAATCCTGTCCGCGGCCCTGCTGGTGCCCTGGGCTATCCCGTATGTCGCCAACGGCCTGATGTGGAAGTGGATCTACGATTCGAACTACGGCGCGCTCAACGGCGCGCTGCTGCAACTCGACTTCATCGACAAATACATGGTCTGGCTCGGCGACGCTGACAAGACCCTGGCGTTGATCGCCAATGCCTTCGTCTGGAAGGAAGTCCCGCTGGCGACTATCTTGCTTCTGGTGACCCTGAAGTCGATCCCGGCCGATCTCTATGCCGCTGCGAAAGTCGATGGGGCCGGCCTCGTCAGCCGGTTCCTGCATATCACGCTGCCGTCGCTAAAGCCCGGCTTCCTGCTGGTGATCCTGTACGAGACGATGATGGCAATCCGGCATTTCGACCTGTTCTTCATCCTGACCGAGGGTGGGCCGGGCGACGCCTCTCACGTCCTGGCGTGGCGAATTTACGTCGAGACCTTCCGCAGCCTGTCGTTCGGCACCGGCGCGGCCCTGTCCTATATCCTGGCGCTGGCGACCATCGGCCTGGCCTATTTCATCCTTCGCAGCCTGGGGCAGAAGCAGCAATGACTGGCATGCCGTCCATCGCCATGGCCGGCGGCCACGGGCGCCGCCGGCATATCCGCCGCCTGCTGCAGCGGCTGGGACTGATCGTCGCGTCCATGCTGTTCCTCGGCTACATGCTCAGCCCGATTGCCTGGCTGGTCTCCTCGTCGATCCAGACCGAGACCGAAATCACGTCGGTGCCACCGCACTGGATCCCGGATCATCCGAGCCTTGCCAATTTCAAGGCGATCTTTTCGGCACCGGAAAAGGAGGTCACCTACGAGACGCGCAAGCGCGCCGATCCGTCGGCTGGCGGCTTCATTCCCTCGACGGCGAGAAACCTCCTGCCGGCCATGAAAAACAGCTTCATTGTCGCGGCGCTGGTGGTCATCTTCAACTTGCTGGTCGCCATTCCTGCCGCCTATGCGCTGGCCAAGATCCGTTTCCGCGGCCGGCAGGCCGGGGTCTACCTCATCCTCAGTACCCGCGTGATTCCCGACATCGCACTGGTCGTGCCATTCTTTCTGTTCATCCGCCAGCTCGGGCTGCTCGACAGTATCTGGTCGCTGGTCATCACCTATCTGGCGATTACGGTCCCGTTCAGCGTCTTCATCCTGTCGAACTACTTCGAGTCACTGCCGGACGAACTCGACAAGGCGGCCCGGGTCGACGGCTGTTCGCGGTTTCAGGCGCTGATCCGGGTCTATCTGCCGCTGGCCACGCCGTCGCTGGTCGCCGTCATCCTGTTCACTTTCCTGACCAGCTGGAACGAGTTCCTGCTGGCGCTGATGTTCACGCAGACAACTGCATCGCAGACGCTGCCGATCGTGGTCGCATCCTTCACGTCGGATTTCACCATCAGCTTCTCCTTCATCAACGCCGCCGGCGTGCTGGCGATCATTCCGCCGGTGATTGTCGCGATCATTTTCGAACGTTACATCGTATCCGGGCTGACGGCGGGCGCGGTGAAGGGCTGAGACAGGAAACCCCATGGCCGGTATTCGTTTCGAACATGTCCGCAAGCGCTACGCCAACGGCTTTATCGCGCTGCACGATCTCAGTCTGGATATCCGGGACAAGGAATTCGTGGTCCTGCTCGGCCCGTCTGGCTGCGGCAAGTCGACGACCCTGAACATGATCGCCGGCCTTGAGGAAGTCACCGAGGGCAATCTGTGGTTCGACGCGCAACTGGTCAACGACGTTCCACCGAACCGGCGCGACGTGGCGATGGTTTTTCAGTCCTATGCACTCTATCCGCACAAGACGGTGGCCGAGAATATCGCTTTCGGGTTGAAGATGCGCAACCACCCGAAAGCCGATATCGAGAAGCGCGTGCAGGAGACTGCTGCCAAGTTGGACATCACCCATCTGCTGGGGCGCATGCCCGGGCAGCTGTCCGGCGGCCAGCGCCAGCGCGTCGCGCTCGGCCGTGCCATGGTGCGTCAGCCGGCGGTCTTCCTGATGGATGAACCGCTATCCAATCTTGATGCCGCGCTGCGCATCACCATGCGGGCCGAGATCAAGCAACTGCACCAGACCATGGCGACGACCTTCGTCTATGTTACCCATGACCAGGCCGAGGCCCTGACCCTGGCCGACCGCATCGTTGTGATGAAGGACGGCGTGATCCAGCAGATCGGCACGCCGGACGAGATATACGAGCGGCCGGGCAACATGTTCGTGGCATCGTTTCTGGGTAATCCACCGATCAATTACCTCGAAGGTCGGCTCGAGCGCGAGCGTGACGTGCTGCATTTCCGCCGCGGCGCCGTCTCCCTGCCGCTGCCGGCCGCGCTGGCGGCGCGCCTGCAGGGGGTCTCGCCGGATGGTGGGGTCGTTCTCGGCATCCGCCCCGAGGACGTGAATGACCGCGCGGCGCCGGCGGCGGAGCGCACACTGTCGGGAACGGTCACCTCGGTGCTGCCGGTCGGCTCCGACCAGTATCTTGGCCTGATGGTCGAGGGCGACACCCTGTTCTTCCGCGTCGGCAAGGATCTGCGCCATCGCGAGGGCGAGGTGGGGCGACTGCAGATCGACAGCGAGCGCCTGCACTTGTTCGACAAGGCGTCGGGTGCGACGCTGCTCGGGCCGGTGGTGCGGTGAAACCGGCCGCCTTCCAGTATGTGGCGCCGACCAGTCTGGCACTGGCACTGGCCGCTCTGTCGGACTACGGCGACTGGGCACGGTTGATCGCCGGTGGGCAGAGCCTGGTGCCGATGATGAACATGCGGCTGGCGCAGCCTGCCGTGCTGATTGACCTCAACCGCCTGCCGGAACTGGACGGGATCGAGCGGACCGGCGACGGGCTGGTGATCGGCGCGACGGTGCGTCATCACGATCTCGCGACATCCAGCCTCGTTCGCGACCTCTGTCCGGTGCTGGCGGTGGCGGCGGCGAGCATCGGTCATTATGCGATCCGGCAACGGGGTACCATTGGCGGCAGCCTTGCCCATGCGGACCCGGCGGCACAGCTGCCGCTGGTTGCCGTCCTGCTGGACGCAGAGGTCGAGGTCGCCTCGGCGACGGGGCGGCGACGTGTCGCGGCCCGGGATTTCTTCCAGGGTATCATGACCACCGCGCTCGCTGCCGATGAGCTCATCACAGCGGTCCGCTTGCCGCCGATGCCGCCGTCCTGGGGCTGGGGCTTTCATCTCTTCGAACGCCGGGCGGGCGATTTCGCCATCGCCCTGGCGGCGGCAATAGCCGATCTCGATCCGGCAGGACGGATCGCCGGCCTGCGGGTGGCGGTCGGCGGCGTCGAGGCGCGGCCGGTCCTCTGGACCGACGTGGCCGGAAACTGGGTAGGCCAGACGCCGGGTGATGGGGTCGCCGCGGCGCTTGCCAGCCATATCGTCTCTCGCCTGCAGGCCGAGGACGATCCTCGGATTCCGGCCGTCTATCGGCGCGAACTGGCGGCCGTGATGGTGAAGCGGGCGGTTGTGGATGCCTTCACCAGAGCGGGACGAGGGTGAGATGGATCAGGACAAGCTGACCGTCACATTCACCGTCAATGGCCGCCGGCACAGCCTACAGGTCGCGCCACGCAAACTCGCCTCAGACATGCTGCGCGAGGATCTCGGCCTGACCGGCACCCATATCGGCTGCGAACACGGCATCTGCGGCGCTTGCACGATCCGCGTCGATGGCCGGCCGGTACGGTCCTGCCTGTTGTTCGCCGTTCAGCTGCAGGGCTGTGCGGTTGAGACGATCGAGTCGGTGGCGAAGAACGACCGGTTCAGCCCGTTGCAGCAGGCGTTGCACGAGGAGCACGGGCTGCAATGCGGTTTCTGCACGCCTGGCCTGATCATGACATTCGAGACCTGGCTCGATGCCCATCCCGATCCCTCGGAAGGCGAAATCCGTGAGGCGTTGAGCGGCAATCTGTGCCGTTGCACTGGCTACCACAACATCGTGAAGGCAATCCTGAAGGCCGCCCGCCTGCGCCAGGAGGCTTTGTCATGACGGCGCAGGACTCGTCCGTTCTCGGCCGGCCGCTGCGGCGCAAAGAAGACCGGCCGCTGCTACTCGGCCAGGGCCGCTATCTCGACGATATTACCCTGCCGGGCACGCTGCATGCCTGCTTCGTGCGGTCGCCGCATGCGCATGCGCGGCTGCTGCGCATCGACGGCGACACTGCCCGGATCATGCCCGGCGTGGAAACGGTCGTGACCGGCGCCGATCTTGCCAGCGAGACGACGCCGATCCGCATGGCGCCACCGATCGAGGGGCTGAAGCCGACGGAGATCGTCATTCTGCCGGTCGACAGGGTGCGCTTCCAGGGCGACCCGGTCGCCTGCGTCGTCGCCACCGACCGCTATCTCGCCGAAGATGCCTGCGAGACTGTGCAGGTCGACTACGAGCCGCTGCTGGCGGTTGCCGATTTCGATGCGGCCCTGGCGCCGGGGGCCGCGTTGGTCGACGAGACGCTCGATTCGAATCTCGTCTCGCATCAGACCTATGCGGCTGGCAATGTCGAGCGGCGCTTCGCCGAGGCTCACAGCATTGTTGAGGCCCAGTTCCGGCAGGGCCGCCAGACCCATGCGCCCATTGAGACGCGCGGCTGCCTCGCGGTCTGGGATGAGGGCCGCCAGCATCTCACCATGCATGTCGGCACCCAGGTGCCGCATCCCTACCGCACCCAGCTCGCCGCCCGGCTCGGCCTGTCGGAATCCCAGGTTACGGTGATCAGCCCGGATATCGGCGGCGCGTTCGGGCAGAAGATCGCCCTCTACCGCGAGGAATGGGCGGTGGCGGCGCTGGCGCGGCGCCTCAGGCGGCCGGTGCGCTGGCGCGAAGATCGCGTGGAGAATCTGATGGCGGCAAGCCATGCGCGGGAAGACTGGGTGCGCACCCGCGCCGCCGTCGACCGCAACGGCCGCATCCTCGCCCTCACTCTCGATATCCGCGAGGATTTTGGCGCCTACTGCTTCTTTCCGGCGAATTACCTCGCCCGCGTGGTGGCGATGATCCTGACCGGCCCCTACCGGATTCAGGATTACAATTTCGACGTCCGGGTTGCGCTGACCAACAAATGCGGCAATGGACCGATGCGGGCGCCGATGGCGATCACCTCCTGGGTGATGGAGGGCACCATGGATGCGGTGGCTGATGCGCTCGGTCTCGATCCGGTCGATGTGCGGCGCCTCAATATGATCCGCCCCGAAGACCTGCCCTATACGATGCCGACCGGCCAGGTTCTCGAAGACGTTACCCCGCGCGAGACCATGGAACTGGCGCTCAAGGCCGTCGACTATGAGGGCTTTCGCCAGCGCCAGGCCGAGGATCGCGGCAAGGGCATCCATCGTGGCCTCGGTCTTTGCGTTGTCGTCGAGTCGACCACCTATGGCTCTGCCTTCTATAAGTCAGCCGGCATTCCCGGGTCCGGGCATGAGACGGCCTGGGTCAAGATCGAGCCGAGCGGCGCCGTCAACGCTTCCGTCGGCCTGATGGCCAGCGGCCAGGGCTACGAGACATCCCTGTCGTTGGCGGTGGCCGAAGGCTTGGGCGTGCGGCCGGACGATGTCGACCTGAAACTCGGCCATACCGATGTTGCGCCTTATGGGATGGGCAGCCGCGGCGGCCGCGGCGGCACGGCGGGCGGCGGCGTTCTGCTGCTGGCCGGCCGCGACCTGCAGGCGAAGATACTGGCCATAGCAGCCGGCCTGCTCGACCTCAACGCGGCAGGCGAGCTGCGGATGCGCGAGGGCGTGATCGAGCGCCATCTCGGCGGCAACTGGGTCGCGACTGGCCTGACGCTCGCCGATATCGCCCGCACCGCCTATCTGGATCCGCTGCGACTGCCACCCGGCATGGAGCCAGGCCTTGAGACGCATCGTGCCTATGATCCGCCGCCGATGACCTATTCGAACAGCACGCATGCCTGTGAAGTACAGGTCGATATCGAGACCGGCCGCGTCGTCATCGACCGCTATCTGATCGTCGAGGATTGCGGCACGGTGCTCAGCCCGGTCGTCGTCGAAGGCCAGCAGCACGGCGCGACGGCAATGGGCATTGGCGGTGCGCTATATGAAGAGGTGATCTACGATGCCGCTGGCCAGAACCTGTCTGGCAGTTTCGCCGACTACCTGCTGCCGACGGCCTGCGAAATCCCGTCTTTCGAGATCATTTCCCATCATACGCCTAATCGCCGGACGCCGACCGGAACCAAGGGTATGGCGGAAGGCGGCGTCATGGGGGCGACGGGTGCCGTGCCTCTCGCCATTGCCGACGCGCTGCGGCCGTTTGGTATACGGGTGGAGCGCCAGCCGGTAACACCCATGATGATCCGCAGCCTGCTGCGGGAACGGAGCTGAGATGAGTGACATGAAACCCAGTGTGGCTTTCATCGGCCTTGGCATCATGGGCCGCCATATGGCCGGCCATATCTTTGCGGCGGGCCATTCGCTGCGCATCTACAACCGCAGCCCCGGAAGTGCACAGGCGTTGCGGGGGCGCGGCGCGGTGCTGTGCGATAGTGCCGGTGCTGCGGCGGCCGAGGCCGACATTGTGATTACCATGGTCGGGCTGCCCAGTGATGTCGACGGCATCTATCTGGGCGCTGGTGGCATTGTCGAAGCGGCGCGTGCCGGCGCCGTCTTGATCGACATGACGACCTCGTCGCCAAGTCTTGCCGTGCGGATCGCCGCGGCGGCCGCGGCGCGCGGCCTCTCGGCCCTGGATGCCCCGGTCTCGGGCGGGGAATTCGGCGCGCGGGATGCCAGGCTGTCGATCATGGTCGGCGGCGATGCCGGTGCTCTGGAGCGGGTCATGCCGGTGCTGCGCCTGATGGGCAGCACGATCACGCATATGGGCGAGGCCGGGGCCGGGCAGCATGCCAAGCTGGCCAACCAGACGGTGATTGCCGGCACAATGCTCGGCATTGCCGAAGGACTTGCCTATGCCGGCCGGGTCGGCCTTGATCTTGAGAAGATGCTGGCCGTCCTGGGCGGCGGCGTGGCGAACGGCGCCCTGCTGGCTGCACTCGGCCCCAAGATGATCGCGGGCGATTTCACGGCCGGGTTCTTCATCGAGCATTTCGTCAAGGATATGGGGCTGGCGCATGCCGAGGCGGCGGCGCGCGGTCTGCCGTTGCCCGGCCTCGAATCCGCTAGAAGCCAGTATGCGAAGCTCATGAGTGGCGGCGCGGCGCGCGACGGTACACAGGCCCTGCTGAAGGCCTATGCAGCACCCCCGAAAGCGGAGCTGTGACGATGGAACTGTCTGGAGACGTCGTGATTCCGGCCAGCCGCGCGACGGTATGGCGGGCGTTGAATGACCCTGAGGTACTGAAGGCCTGCATCCCGGGTTGCGAGGAGCTGGTTCAGGTCGGCGAGACCGAGTTTACCGCGCGCGTGGTAACGCGGGTGGGGCCGATCAGCGCGCGATTTGCCGGCAAGGTCAGCTTAAGCGACATCGTTCCGCAACAAGGTTATCTGATCTCTGGCCAGGGGCAGGGCGGCGTGGCCGGCTTTGCCAAGGGCGAGGCGAGGGTTAGCCTTGTCGACGAGGCCGGCGGCACGCGGCTGCGATATGATGCGAGGGCTGAGGTGGGCGGCAAGCTCGCCAGCCTCGGTAGTCGCATGATTCAGGGCGTTGCCGGGAAAACGGCAGAAGATTTCTTTCATTCGTTTGCCGCTCGCGTTTCAGGAGAGACTGTCGCCGATCAGGCGAGCCATGCGCCAAGCGTCGGTCAGCAGACCAATCAAAGTCAACCTGCGAAGGCGCAGCTGGCGGCACGCCAACGGCAGATCGTAGATGAGCGTATTCGCTGGCTGCTGATTGGAATCGGCGTTGGGGCCTGCACAACCTTGCTTGGCGTACTTGTGCGATGAGCGGTCAGAGCCGGCTCGTTATGTAGCAGGCGAGCACTCGGCCCGTTCAGTTTCTATCCTCTCTGAGGGCTATCACGATAAATCTACGGATGTGAAATTTGGCCAGGAAATATGCGGCTTTCGGCCGCGTTGAGGCCGGCTCCGACGCGCTCTAGCGCTGACGGTCGTGCCGCCAGTCTCCTCATGGAGCCGAGTGAGTCCACACCCTAGATTCGCGGGAACTACAAAAAAACACAAGAAATGACTGTTTAATTTTTACACCGAGGATGTCGGGAGTTCGACCCTCTCACCGCCCACCACCTCCCCACAAAATATCCTGACGATCTGACGGCAAGATCGCTGCCGGTCGATGGGCGGAAAAGCAGCGCCATGGTGCACATGCCGAAACCGGCAGCTGCGCTTCCCGCTAAACTTGCGGGATGGCTGATGGCGTGCCCCTGAAGTAGGTAATTGCCGCCACTTGATCGGAAAATACAATATATTCAATGGGAAGCCTTTCTATTATTGCCGGGAAAATAGCAATCAAAATTGTCGACAATCAGGTTGACGTGATTCCCCGCCTGTGAAAAGCTTCGGGCAACGGTGCGGATGTCAAAGCACCGGCCGACGGAGGAAATCATGCCAAAGATCCCACATCCCGCTGCTGCGCGGGCGCCTGTCATGCAGCAGCTCGCCTTCGGCTTCGGTGCGGCGCTGATCGGCTCGCTGCTTCTGGCGCTGTCGGCGCGCGTTCAGGTGCCATTCTGGCCGGTGCCGATGACTATGCAGACCCTGGCCGTGCTGGTGATCGGCATGACCCTGCGGTCTCGCCTCGGGGCGATGGTGGTCGCCATCTACGTGCTCGAGGGGTTAGTTGGCCTGCCGGTTTTCGCCGGCACGCCGGAGCGCGGACTTGGTCTTGCCTATCTGCTGGGGCCGACCGGCGGATACCTGGTCGGCTTCGTCCTCGCCGCCTATGTGGCCGGCTGGCTGGCCGAACGGGGCTACGGCAGGACGCTGCTCCGCGCCGTCCTCGCGCAGGCGGCGGGAACCGCGATCATTCTTTCGGTCGGCTGTGCATGGCTTGCCATCCAGTTCGGTGTGGAAAAGGCTATTACCGTCGGCCTGCTTCCCTTCGTGCTGGCGTCGCTGGTGAAGATCGGGCTCGGCGCGGCGCTTGTGGTCGGCATTGAGCGCCGGCGCTGACCGTTTCCATCACATCGACCCCGGATATCACATGCACCAGGACATGCGTCGCACTTCTGCAGCCGCCCAGCCAGCGACCGGGCCGCTCGCCGGCGTGCGGGTCATCGAGCTGACCTCCACCGTCGCAGGGCCCTTCTGCGGCCGGTTGCTGGCCGACTTCGGCGCCGATGTCATCAAGATAGAGCCCGCGGATGGCGATGCCGTGCGTACCATGGGGGAGCGCAAGGGCGATGCCTCCCTCTATGCGGCCAGCATCCTGCGCAACAAGAAACTGATTGCGCTCGACATGCGCCAGCCGGAGGCGCAGGCCCTCGTGCGCGACATGGTTCTGCAGGCCGATATTTTCATCGAGAACTTCCGTCCGGGCACGATGGAGAAGTGGGGACTGGGATATGCAGATCTCTCGGCCGGCAATCCGGGGCTGGTCATGGTGCGGATCAGCGGCTACGGCCAGACCGGGCCATACAGCCAGCGACCCGGCTATGGCGTGACCAGCGAGGCGATCAGCGGCCTGCGCGACCTGACCGGCGATCCAGACCGTCCGCCGGCGCGCGTGGCGACATCGCTGACCGACTACATCACCGGTCTGTATGCCGCGTTTGGCGCCGCCATGGCGCTGGTGGAGCGGGCGCAGAGCGGCCGGGGCCAGGTGGTCGATGCGGCGCTCTACGAGGCTGCCTTCAGCTTTGTCGAACCGCATATCCCCGCCTATGCCGCCCTGAACACGGTCGCCACGCGCGCCGGCAGCCGTCTGCCCGGCCATGTACCGAACAACCTCTATCCGACCGCCGATGGCCGCTACATCCAGATCGTGGCCGCCAGCAATCCGATTTTCCGCCGCCTGCTCGGCGCCATGCAGTGCGACAGCCTGATCGAAGACAGCCGGTTCGCCACGCCGGCGGCGCGCGCGCGGCATCCCGACGAACTCGATTCGGTCATCGGCGCATGGACCGGCAGCCTGCCGCTCGCAACGCTCGAGGCGCTGCTGGCCGCCGCCGATGTCCCGGCGGCCCGTATCTACAACATCGCGGATATTTTCGCCGACCCGCACTACCGGCAGCGGGACATGCTGCAACGGGTGGCGTCGCAGGAACTCGGCGAGGCCACGGTGCCCGGCATCGTGCCGAAGCTGTCGCGGACTCCGGGGCATGTGCAGTGGGCGGGCCGGGCTGTCGGCGTCGACACGCGCGCGGTCCTGGCCGACCGCCTCGGGCTGCCGGACCAGGCGATCGATGCATTGGCCCGGGCGGGCATTGTCACAGAGTCGAAGCCGCAACCCGCCGGCGGCTAGAGGCGCGTCAACTTCCAATATGGGTACCCCATGCCACATGAAGCATTGCTAGAAGATTTCGAAGTCCGCCGACGCCGCGCGCTCGCGATGGGCGGGCCGGAGAAGCTGGCGCGGCGCAGGCAGGCCAATGTCCTGAATGCCCGTGAGCGGATTGACTGTCTGGTGGATGCCGGAAGCTTCCTGGAAAGCGGCCTGTTCGGAACATCCGTGATGCCCGGTGATGCCGACAATACGCCGGGTGACGGAAAGATCGCAGGATTCGGTAAGATTGAAGGCCGCGAGGTCGCGGTCGTGTCGAACGATTTCACGGTCAAGGGCGCGTCAAGCAGCCTGACCAACATGAAAAAGATCGGCCATGTGAAGCGGGTGGCAACCCAGCGCGGCCTGCCACTGGTCATGTTCGGCGAAAGCTCGGGCGCCCGCATGCCCGACAACATGGGAGCCCGCGGCATGGGTACCATGCTTGGCACCGATCCCGTGCAGTATGTCCGTCAGCGCGAAACGCCGTGGGTCTCCGCCATTCTCGGGCAATGTTACGGTTCATCGGCGTGGTATGCCTGCCTGTCCGACTATGTGGTCATGCGGCGCGGAGCTGTCATGGCGGTGGCGAGCCCAGCGCTCGCCTCGATGGCAATCGGCCAGAAGGTAGACCCGGAGGAACTGGGCGGGGTCAAGCTGCATTCTGAAACCACAGGTATGGTCGATACCGTCGTTGACAGCGACGAAGACGCCATCGCGGCGATCAAGCGCTTCCTGAGCTATCTGCCTGGTCATGCCGCCGAGGCGCCGCCGCGGCTGGCGGTGCCGGCCGGCTGCGATGAGGCCGGGGACGGTATTCTGGCGGCGCTGCCGGAATCTCGAACCCGGGTCTACGACGTCCGGCGCATCATTCGGTCAGTCGTCGACGCCGACACCTTCATGGAAGTGAAACCGCAGTTCGGCAAGCCCGCCGTCATCGGCATGGCCCGGCTCGATGGCCGCAGCGTCGGCATCATCGCCAACAATCCCATGGGCAAGGCTGGCGCGCTCGACGTCGCCGCCTGCGAGAAGATCACCCGTTTCATCGTGATGTGTGATTCCTTCAACATCCCGCTGCTGCTTTTCGTCGATACGCCGGGATTCGTGATCGGCATCGACGGCGAACGCCAGAAGGCGCCCGGCAAGATCATGAACTTCATGACCGCCCTGCAGATGGCGTCTGTCCCGAAGCTGTCGGTCATGATGCGGAAGAGCTATGGGCAGGCCTACCTGAACATGGGCGGCGGCCGTAACTCCGACGACATTGCCGCTTGGCCCACCGCGGAAATCAGTTTCATGGATCCCGTTTATGCCGCCCGGGTGGTCACCTGGGGCGACGACGACCCGGCGGAACGCGCTCGCATAGAAGCCGAGATGCGCCGCGATTCGTCTGCCTACGACCTCGCGTCGATCTATGGCGTCCAGGCGGTTATCAGGCCGCAGGATACCCGGCAGTATCTGAAGCGGATGCTGGAAATCCATGAAATGCGCCCGACGCACGGCATCGGACAGCGCCACCTCCGCAATTGGCCAACAACTTACTGAGTAAAGGGGAAACACCGCATGACCCGCCACGTGATTAACGCCGACATTACCGGCACGGTATTCAAGATCGAGACGGCTGTCGGCGCCGCGGTCGATGTCGGCGCGACGCTGATCGTTCTCGAGTCGATGAAAATGGAAATCCCGGTCGAGGCTCCGGCGGCCGGCAAGGTGACGGAGATCCTGGTGGCGGAGGGCGCCTCGATTAACGAAGGCCAGCCCCTGATCGTCGTCGAGAGCTGACGCGATGAGCTGGCAGGCGGAAGTCGACGAGATTGCCCGGCGCCGGGCCTGGGCACTCGAAATGGGTGGGCGGGAGGCGGTGGCGCGCCATCACGAGCGTGGCCGCCTGACGGTCCGCGAGCGGATCGACCAGTTGTGCGATACCGGCAGCTTCCGCGAGGTTGGCCAGCTTACGGGGGCCGGGAAGTATGATGCCGAAGGCCGCATCGAGCAGGTCACGCCGGCGCCTTACGTGATGGGGATGGCGCAGATCGGCGGTCATCCGGTGGCCGTGGGCGGCGAGGATTTCACGGTCCGCGGCGGCACCAGCTGGGGCGGCGCCCGGCGCAAGGGCGGGCAGGGCGGCTTTGTCGAGGATCTTGCCCACGAATTCCGCATGCCCCTGGTCAACCTGATCGATGGCGCCGGCGGCACGGTGACCTCGATGCGCCGGCGCGGGTACTCGGTTTTCCCCGGCGTCGATGGCTTCGAGCGCTCGGTCGCCCTGCTGGGCGAGGTGCCCGTGGTTTCCGCAGTTCTGGGCACGGCCGCAGGCGGGCCCGCCGGGCGGGCGATCCTGTCGCATTTCTCAGTGATGGTGCGTGGTTCCAGCCAGATCTTTGCGGCCGGCCCGCCGGTGGTGAAACGCTCCCTGGGACAGGAAATCGACAAGGATGATCTCGGTGGCGCGGGGGTGACCGTCGATACCGCCGGGACGATTCACAATTCCGTCGACAGCGAGGCCGAGGCGTTCGAGCAGATCCGCCGCTTCCTGTCCTTCATGCCGCGCAATGTCTGGCATATGCCGCTGCGTCAGGCGCCCGGCGATGATGCCGACCGCCGGGAAGAGGGGCTGCTGAGCATCGTGCCGCGCAAACGGACGCAGGCCTACAACATGCGCAGGCTGGTCGAAATGGTGGTTGACCGGGACTCGATGTTCGAGATCCAACCGACCTACGGCAAGTCCGTCATCACCGCGCTGGCCCGTTTGGATGGCTATGTCGTCGGCATCGTGGCGAACAATCCGATGCATCTGGGCGGCGCGATGGACGTGAAATCCGCCCGCAAGCAGATTCATTTCATGGAGCTATGCGACACCTTCCATATTCCCCTGGTGTTTCTCGTCGACGTACCGGGCTTCATGATCGGCCTCGAGGCCGAGAAGGCGGCGACGCTGCGCGAGGGCATGCGGGCGGTGTATGTCGCGGGCCAGCTCACGGTTCCGACCGCAACCCTGGTCGTCCGGAAATGCTACGGCATGGCCGGCATGGCGACATGCAACAAGAACGGCTTCGACCTGAAGCTGGCCTGGCCGTCGGGCGAGTGGGGCTCGCTGCCGGTCGAGGGCGGCGTGGCGGCAGCATTCCGCCGTGAAATCGAGGCGGCGGCCGACCCGAAGCAGCGTGAGCGCGAGCTGGAGGACGAACTGCGCCAGCTGGCCTCGCCATTCAGGACGGCCGAGGCCTTCGCCGTGGAAGATGTCATCGATCCGCGCGAGACGCGGCCGGTGCTGATCGATTTTGTCCGGCTTTGCCAGGACCGCCTTGCGACGTCGCTGGGGCCGAAACCGAGATTCGGGGTTGGTCCGTAATCGCGGCTACCCCGTATAGCCAGTAAAAAAACAACAACAAAAATCTGTGGCAGGAAACCGAGAAGGGAGACGTGACAATGAGGAAGGGTATAACCGCTGGTCTAGCAGCAGTGATTCTGGGGTCGGTGTGCGGCGCGGCCATGCAGGCTGGCGCAACAGACCGCATCGCTTACGGGTCGACGGCGATTGAATCGATCCACTACACCTATGCCGTTTCCGCGGCAAAGGCGATCAACGCCAATGCCGGTGACAAGATGAATGTCACGGTCATCGCCACCGGCGGGGCCGTGGACAATCTGGCTCGCCTGGCGCGGGGGCAGATCCAGCTCGGTCTCGGCACTTTCGAGACCGTCTACCAAGCCTATCGCGGCATCGACAAGTTCGCCGGCAAGGCGCAGCCGGAACTGCGCAGTCTGTGGGTGCACTCCCTGGCCATCCAGGCATACGTCGTGCGCGCCGATTCCGGCATCAAGACACTGGATGGCCTGAACGGAAAGAAGTTCACCGCCGGCCAGCGCGGCTCGGCCACCGAGAACATGGTGCAGCAGATCCTGACGGCCGTCGGGGTCAAGCCGGATTATTACGTTGCCACCCTGTCGGACGCCGTCGAGGCGGTCCGGAACGACCGCTCGGTCGGATATGTGAAGGCCGGCAGCGGCCGGGGACTCGATGGCACCACCATGGAGCTGCGGACGCTGACCCCGGTCAATATCCTCAGTTTTACGCCTGACCAGGTCAAGACCGTGCAGACCCGCTTTCCCTTCGTCACTTTCGTTTCGACCAAGCCGGGGGAGATCGACGGGGTCGGGACCATCACGACGCCGATCCAGAGCATCGGCGAGTTCGCCTACAAGGACAGCCTTACGGACGAACAGGTTGAGACCATCCTGAGCGGCATCTTCAAGGGCCAGGCCGAACAGGGCGCCGCCTTCCCGGAAATCAAGAACATGAACATCGCGACCAGTACGATGGAAGGGACCCTGGTTCCGCTGCATCGTGGCGCCGTGCGATTCTATCGCAAGATGGGCATCGCTATTCCCGACAAGCTGATTCCTCCCGAGGCGAAGTAGACGCCTCAGATCTCTGACTGAAAACTGCGGACGATGTGAAGGGGTTGCGTGATGGGGAGAGAGCCGGTGATCAGCAAGGACATGTTTGTCGAAACGCCAGCTCCGGTGACGGGTCGTACCGTGATCGGTTGGCTGACGATGGCACTGGCTCTCTCCTTCGTTGCCTTCCAGATATACACCGCCGGGTTTGGCCAGTTCCCACCTCTGGTCCAGCGCAGCATTCATGTCGGTCTCGCCATCGGACTGGTCTATCTGAGCGCCGCGGCAAAGCTGGATGTCAATCTCAGGCGCTGGGCTCTGGCGGCGGCGGCGGCCGCCGCCCTGCTGGCATGCGGGTATCTCGTGCTGAATGACGAGCGCCTGACCAACGAGATTGCTGTCGCCATAAGCCCGGTTGAAATCGTGCTGGGTCTGACGCTGCTGCTGCTGATCCTGGACAGCGCGCGGCGGTCCACCGGCTGGATACTGCCGATCATGGTGACTGCCATGCTCGGCTACACGCTGTTCGGCGATCTGATTTCGGGGAATTGGGGGCATCCGGTCGTCTCGCTCGAATTCATGATGGAACAGCTTTACCTCGGCACGGAAGGCATCTGGGGCACCGTCACCGGCTTGTCGGCCAGCCTGATCAGCATCTTCATCATATTCGGCTGTTTCCTGTTGGCCACCGGTGCCTCGGAAACTTTCATGAAGGTCGCCCTGATCGTCGCCGGGCGTTCCCCCGGCGGGGCCGCGAAGGTAGCCAACGTCTCGAGCGCCATGTTCGGCATGATCAATGGCGCGGCCGTTGCAAACGTGGCGACGGTCGGGAATTTCACCATACCGATGATGCAGCGTCTGGGGTACCGGCCGGCCTTTGCCGGCGCAGTAGAGGCGACGGCCTCGTCCGGTGGCCAGATCACGCCGCCGGTGATGGGGGCGGGCGCATTCATCATGGCCGAATTGCTGCGCCTGCCATATCTGGCAGTCGCGAGTGCGGCAGTCATCCCGTCGTTCCTGTTTTACGTCTGTATCTGGGCATCGATCGATGTCGAGGCGCGCCGTGAAGGGCTGCGCCCCGTCGACAAGGCGGATATCCCGCGCTGGCGCGATGTCCTCAATATGCGCGAGGCGTTTCCCCTGGCTGCCACGATCCTGGTGATGGCCGGGGCGATGTTTACCGGCCGTTCGGCGGGCCTCGCTGCCTTTCTCGCGATTGTCACCAACGTGTCGCTCTACATGCTGCTGGGGTCCTGGGACCGGAGCGCGGTGACGGAGCGCCTGCGCCGCCTGCTTGAGGGTGCCAGGATGGGAGCGCTCAACGTCGTCAGCCTGGTCTCGCTGCTGGTCTGCGCCCAGATCATCCTGTCGCTGATCGGCTTTACCGGCGTCGGCATCAAGCTGAGCGAACTCATTCTGGGCGTCGGCGGCACCCAGGGGACGTTTGTTACTGTCTTTCTGGTCATGATCGTGGCCATCGTCCTGGGCATGGGCATGCCGACCACTGCGGCCTATCTGCTGGCCGCCGCTGTCTGCATTCCGCCGATGATCACGCTGGGCCTGCCGCCGCTCTCGGCGCATTTCTTCGTTTTCTACGGCGCGTTGCTGTCGGCGCTGACGCCGCCGGTGTGTACCGCGGTCTACACGGCGGCAGTCATTACCCAGACCGACTGGTGGCCCATCGCCGTGGAAAGCATGAAGCTGGCCGTCATGAAGTTCATCATGCCCTTCTACTTCATTTTCCGGCCCGAGATCCTGCTTGCCGGCAGTACGGTCGACATCATCCGCGTCCTTGTCGTGGGAGTCGTTGCCTCCCTGCTGTTTTCGGTGGCTACGGGCGGTTATTACCGCCGGCCGGTGCCGGGCATCCTGCGGCTCGCGCTGGGTGCCATAGCCCTCGGCACTATCGATGCCGGCTGGATCACCGACATTCTGGCCGTCGCAGCCCTGGCCGGCCTCTGGCTGTGGCAGCGCAAACCCGTCGTCGCGACAGCCTGACCGGTACAATGCGGGCGAAAATGCTCCGGCGGCTCATGATGATGAGCTGGGCGCTGGCGGCCTGTGCCGCGGCGACGCAATGGCGCTGGCTCGCCATGGCCAGCGGCCTGGCGCTTGCCGTCTATCTGTGCTTTTCCGTCAGCGGCATGAGCCGGACCGGTCTCGCCCTGGTGCTGATGCTGGTTCTGCTGACGGCAGGCGTCGTATGGCATAGCGGCATTGCCGTACTCGAGGGAGGGCTGCGGCAGGCGATCATCTTCGCCGCCTTCATGCCGACTGCGCGGCTGTTGCGCACAGTGGCATTTCACGATCCGGCCATTGTCCAGATCCGTCGCAGTTTTCGCACTCTGCCGGCCGAAAGCCGGCCGGGCTGGATGCTGTATGCCGCTCATGCACTGGCCTCATGCCTCTCGATCGGGTCTTTTGCCGTGCTGGCGCCGCTGCTGCCTCGCGAACGGGCGCAGCGGCTCAGGCTCGCTCAGATGGCGCTGCTGGGTGGCGGCCTGTCGGTGATCTGGTCGCCATTTTTCGTCGCCCAGGCTTTTGTCGCGCATGGCTATCCGGCGGTTCCAATCTGGCAGATCGTGCTGACGGGGCTGGTCATTGCCATGCTGGGCCTTGGCATTGCCACGGTTGTCAACCGGGTCGGAAGTGTCGCCGCGATCCTGGCACATGTCGTGCCCGCACTCGGCCCGTTGCTGCTGCCGGTGGTCAGTGTCGTCGGCATTGTTCTGTTGCTCAACCGGTTCGGTGGTTACAGCAATATCGAGGCCATGGTGATGGCCATTCCGCCGCTTGCCCTGCTGGCCGCCTGGAGGCGGCGACCCGGGCATCTGCGTGACGTCTATAGACAGGCGCCGTTCTGGGTCAGTGGTATGGGCGAGGAGATCGGCATCGTCGCCATGGCCATTCTGTTCAGCAGCGTCCTGCAACATTCTGCCCTGCAGGGTGTGCTGAGCGGCTGGATCCTGCAGGCGCAGTTGCCGCCGGTCATTCTGCTGCTGGCCGGTTTTCTTGCGATGGTCTCGCTGGAAATCCTGGGGTTGCATCCGATTCTCTGCGCCACGCTGGCCTTGCAGGTCAATCGCACTGTCGCAGGACAGCTTCCCGACCTGCTCTGCGCCATGGCGATCCTGCTCGCCTGGTCGTTCGGCTCGATCATGTCGTACTCCGGTCTGTTGCCGTCGATTGCAGCGACCACCCTCGCAGTGCCCAAGCACCGGCTGGTTTATGGCCGGAACCTGGTTTTCGTGGCCTGCGCCGCGTTTCTCAGCGGCTTGGCGCTGGGGGCTTTCGCACTGTGACGTTAAAAGGATAGAGCTGATGACAAAGCGACCGATCTCCAGAATTCTTGTTGCCAACCGGGGCGCGGCTGCAGCGCGCATTCTCCGCGCCGCACAGGCGATGGGCATCGAGACTGTTGCCGTCTATTCCGAAGCCGATGCCGATCTGCCCTATCTGGCGATGGCGGGACAGGCCATCCCCATCGGAGGAGCGGCGCCGCGAGAAAGTTATCTCAACCAGGATGCCATCCTGCAGGCGATGCGGCACTCCGGTGCCGATGCTCTTCATCCGGGTTATGGCTTTCTGTCGGAGAATGCCGGTTTCGCTGCAAAGGTGGAGGACAGCGGAGCAATCTTCATCGGTCCGGCGGCTCGCCATATCGATGCCATGGGGCACAAAGCGCGCGCCCGTGACCTGATGGCGGGGCAGGGCATGCCGGTCAGTCCGAGCAGCGCGGTGCTGGGCGAAGATCCCGCCGACATCGCGGCGGCTGGCCGGACCATCGGTTACCCGGTGATGGTGAAGCCGGCGGGCGGCGGCGGCGGCATCGGCATGCTGACGGCGGCCGACGACGCCCAGCTGCTGGCCGCGGTTGAGCGGGCACGGTCCATGGCAAGTCGCAGTTTCGGCGTGCCGGACATCTATCTCGAGAAACTACTGCAGCGGCCGCGGCATATCGAATTCCAGATTCTGGCGGATCGTAGCGGCCATGCCTGCCATGTGTTCGAGCGAGACTGCTCGGTGCAGCGGCGTCATCAGAAGGTGATTGAGGAGGCGCCCGCACCAGGCCTGAGCCGGAGCATTACGCGGGATATGGCCCAGGAGATTGCCGCGATCATGACAAGGATCGGTTACGACAATATCGGCACGGTCGAGACGCTGCATACGGAAGCCGATGGATTCGGTTTCCTGGAGGTGAATACCAGGCTGCAGGTCGAGCATGCGGTGACGGAGGAGATCACTGGTATCGACCTGGTGCGTTGCCAGATCCGCCTAGCCGCCGGCGAGCCACTTGCCCATGTCCTGCCGACCGTGCCCGAGCCGGATGGGCATGCCATTCAGGCGCGCATTTATGCGGAGGACCCGGTCCGATTTCTGCCGTCGCCGGGGCCGCTCAAGGTATTCCGCCTGGGCGTTGGGGAAGGCATCCGCATCGAGACCGGTTATGCCGAGGGGAATACGGTTACGCCGTTCTATGACCCGATGATCGCCAAGGTGATTGCCAAGGGCGTGGATCGCGAGGATGCCATCCGGCGGCTCGATGCGGCGCTGGCCGCGAGCCATATCGAGGGCGTGAAGACCAATATCCCGACCCTGCGTGCGATCCTTGCCTATCCCGCTTTCAGAGCAGGTGCGGTCCATACGGGACTGATTGCCGATGTGTTGGCATCCCAAAAACCGCCGGCGTCGAGCGCGGCCTAAAGCACCAGTTTCTGATAGCGGCGGAAGCACTCGCGGGCAGCACGTATGTTCGAGCGTTTCAGGCGTTCGGCATCCTCGGCCCGGCCCTCGTTCATTGCGGTCAACACTGCGCGATGCTCCTGCAGGCCTTCCAATGCTCGGCCCGGGACAAGAATTAGGCGGCGAACAAGAAAGCCTGTGCGCTCGAACAACGTATCAAGCATCGATGAAAGAATCGGACTGTCGCACCGAATAATTATTTCGCGCCTGAATGTATTAATGAGCGCGGCGTAGGTCTCCAGATCGCCAGCGCCGATCATGGTCTCAGCCTGCTCGCCAAACTGATCAAGCATCGCCTGCCATGAACCCACAGGTGAGTTTTCGGTCGCCCGGCGCACAGCCAGACCTTCAAGAACCTCCCGTACGTCATAAATCTCGAAGACTTGCTTGGGTTCAAGGCGCATGACAACGGCGCCGCGATTGGGGATGCGCTCGATCAGGCCGCGCTGTTCCAGCGTGCTGAATATTTCTCGGACGCGGGCCCTGGATACTTTGAATTCTGCAGCAAGATCGTTCTCTCGCAGCTTGCTGCCGGGGGCCAGTTCCTGGGACGCGATACGGTCTCTGAGCGTTTGAAAGACATCGGTCGATTGCGCTGTGCGCGGAGCCTTTTTTCCTGTCGACTTAATCATTCAGTCGTGAAACCTCTGCTTTAGGCAACGTCACCAAAAAGATGGAGACAATATTGTTTACAATACTCCATGCCTAATTAACATCTTGTTCGATATAAGAAAATCAGTATCCGGATAATGCATGCTAGATAACGTCTGTCTGTAGGCACGGCGCAAGGGGCAGGTCTAGGGTCTGTACCCACGACCGGCAGACCCGGGATCCTGTCGTACAAGCCCGTCTGCGAGGAGGAAATCGCCGAGCGTAGTGGGAACTACGGTCCAGATTTCCGACGCGGCAGACGGGCTTGTACGACGGACCCCTCCGGGGCGTTGCACAGTTTCGCCCCGGCGTCGTCGAAACGCCTCGCCGATGCCCCACATCGCCTTCGGCGTTTCTCCTAGCCAGGGCGGAACTGTGCGAACGTCACGGGCTTGCCGGTCGTGGGTACAGACCCTAGACGTCCGGTGTTCACTGAGGTTTGGCCACGGGACGTGGCGGCACAATAAGGCGCACCGCGCTCATGATGCCGTTGTGTGGGGATCGATCACGTCTGTATGCAACTTATGCGTGCTTTCAGGCAGTGTTGCCGGCCGTGCGGGTGCTAATCTGCTGCCGGGTGGTTCTAGCGGAAAGCCATGAGGCGCATCTTGTCGTGCTTGCTGTGCTTGCTGTGCTTGGTGGACTGTTCTGCGCATGTCATGACGTATCAGCCAAGGGCAGCGGTGGCAGCCATGGCGTTCGCGACGATACCATTACGAACGGCACCTACGTCGCGCCCCGTCGGGCAACGAACCCAAACAGCACCAAAACCGGTAACTGGTCGACCAAAGGCAACGTCGACCCCTACACCGGCAAGCCTGGCACGAAGAGCCCAAGCAAATGATGCGGCTTCGCGGCTCGACAGTCGGCCGTCCAATTGGCCGCGTCGCGGTCGATGGGCGCTCTGCAGCGGCATCGCCGTGGCCGCTCTGCTTTGACAGCGATGTGACAGAGCCGACGATGCGTGACTGGCGCAAGCGGCATGGCGAATAGGGCGATATGAATGAAAATCTCATCGCGATGATGAAATTCAGGATTGCTCCTGGCACAGCTCTCGTATTTTTAAGCGCGTAGACAGCGGGCCTCACTTTTTTGCCGCAGTGAGGCGCCGCGGCGGCGCGGGTTGATGGCGGTCGTAATTCAGCTCAGAAATGCCGTTGAGTGGCTGGCTCAACGGCACCTGAAAGGCAGGCCTTGCGGTCTTCTCGTTATGATGTTGCCGATGGCGCGGGGCGCAATGCAGAAACGCCCCGATTGCTTAGATGCCCGATGATGAAAATCGAAATCCCGGCAACGACCAGGGGCAGGCCGGCGGCGAAGAAGACCGACGTAGCCGACCAGCCGGCTGAGAACAAGAAGCCGACCGCCAGGGGTCCGGCAATACCGCCAAGGCGGCCAATGCCGAGCGCCCAGCCGACCCCGGTCGAGCGGATCGATGCTGGGTAGTAGATCGCGGCGAGGGCGATCACGCTTTTTTGGCCGCCGCTGATGCACACGCCGGTCAAGAAGGTGCAGGCCATGACGACCCAGAAGGCAGAATGCAGCAGTGTGCCGGTCAGGATCACGGCGGCGGCACCGCAGATATAGAGGATGCCGACCGTGAAATACGGGCCGATACGGTCCATGCAGGGGCCGACGACGAAGGCAATCAGGATGCCACCCACCGTTGTCAGCGACGTTGTCAGCGCCACCTTGTCCATCGGGTAGTCCATACCGCGCAGCACTGACGGCAGCCAACTCTGCAGGGCATAGAATTCGCCGAGGTTGATGAAGAAGACCAGCCATAGGAGCAGGGTGGGCAACGAGCGGTTCTGCTGGAATAGCCGGCTGACGGCCAGGCGGCCTGGCTCGCGCTCGCCCATGCTGAAGACGGCTGCGGCCGGAGCCAGAAAGCCGGCATCGATGCGCCGCAGGATGGCTTTGACCCGCTCCATGTCGCCACGGCGCAGCACGAGATGGTCGAGCGATTCAGGCATGAACAACGCCATCAGCACAGCAAACACGATCGGCAGGATGCCACCCAGATAGAACAGCGACGGCCAGCCGAGGGTCGGCAGGAGCTTGGCGGCCGCGAAGCCAGCCAGCACAAAGCCGAGCGAGAAGCCGCAATAAATGATCAGAACAAAGGTAGCGCGCAGCCGCTTCGGGCTATATTCGCCGGTCATGGCGATGGCGCTCGGGGCCACGCCACCGAGGCCGAGGCCGGTGAGGAAGCGCAGCACGATCAGTTCGGTCACGCCGCTGGCGGTCGCTGTCAGCAGGGTGAAGATCGCGAAGAATACCGAACTCAGGATGATCACCCTGCGGTGGCCGTAGCGGTCGGACAGCGGCGGGATGGCGAGATAGCCGACCATCAGGCCGATCAGGCTGGACGAAAAGATCGGGCCGAGGGCGGCGCGGGTCAGGCCCCATTCCTTCGCCATCAGGGTCGCGGCATAACTGATCGCCTGGGTGTCGAAGCCGTCGACGATCATGATCAGCGTGCACAGGCCGATGACCATATATTGGAATGCGCTGATCCGCCGTTCGTCGATGAACGACGGCACGTCTATCGTTGTTGTCTCCATGTTTCCTCTCCTCTGGATTTTTGGTTTTTGGGCTGGCAATGGTCCGCCATCCGCCTTCGTGTCAATGTCCTCCGTCTGGTGCGGCGGGCATGGCTTCATCCGGGCCGGATGGCACGAATGCATCGCAGTGGAAGGCGGCGGTTGGCAGGCCAGCCTGTGTTGTAAAGGCATGGCGCGCCTTGGCGATCATCAGCGGATTGCCGCAGGCATAGACCGTGCTGGTGCTCAGATCGCCATGGTCATCGAGCACGGCCTGATGGACGAGGCCACGACGGCCGGTCCAGTCGGCCTCGGCTTCAGACAGCACCGGGATGAAGGCAAACCAGGCATGGCGCGCCGCCCATTTCTGCGGCAGCTCCGGCATATACAGGTCCGCCGTGCGGCGGGCGCCCCAGTACAGCCGCATCGGGCGTTTCAGGCCGCGTTTGATCGCGTCTTCGACGATCGACTTGATCGGCGCAAAGCCGGTACCGGTGGCCAGCAGGATGACCGGCGTGTCGGCCGACGCGTCGCGCAGGAAGAAATCGCCGAACGGCAGCTCGATTGTCAGTTTGTCTCCCGCCTGCAGGGCGGCCAGAACGCCTTCGGAGAAAACGCCGCCGGGCACGTGGCGGATATGCAGCTGCACGCCGTCGCTCTCCTGCGGCGGGTTGGCCATGGAAAACGACCGTCGGCTGCCATCGGCCAGTTCGACCTGCAGATACTGACCGGCCTTGAATTTCATCCGGTTGCCGGCCGGGTAGCGCAATTGAATGACCGCGACATCCGGCGTCGGCCGGGTCATGCGGTAGACGCTCGCCGGCAGCCGCTTCCGGGCCGGTGGCTCGGTCCGGTCGATGCGCTGCGGACGAATTTCCAGATTCGATTGCGGCCGTGTCCGGCACAGGAGGACCGGATCGCAGGGTCCCCGAATAACGCCGCCATGGCCGGCCACGGCGGCCGCACCGGCGATCAGCGCCGCTTCGCAGGTGTTGCAGGCGCCTTTGCGGCAGGAATATGGAATCGCATAACCGGCGCGTTCGGCTGCATCGAGCACGGTCTCGCCGGGCTCACAGGCAAAGCTGATATCCTGATCGCTGATCCTGATCTGGTAGGTCATGACGCCGCCTGCTGCGCCGCCGGGGCGGTCAGGTTCTGCATCAGGGCGAGTGCACGCAGGACGGCGTCGGGCTCGGCAATGCCCCTGCCGGCAATGTCATGGGCGCTGCCATGGCCGGTGCTGGCGAACAGGGTGTCCGCCCCGACGGTCAGGGCCACCGCCGTGCGGCCGGCGAGCAGCTTGATCGGGATGTGACCCTGGTCGTGATACATGGCGACGAAGGCGTCGATGTCGGTGCGCCCGAGCATCAGGTCGGCGCCCAGCGGACCTTCGACGCGCAGGCCGCCGGCCAGAAGGCGGCGGACGGCCGGTTCGGTGATGCGCTGATCGTCGTCGCCGAACAGGCCGCCTTCGCCGGCATGCGGGTTGATGCCGAAGACGCCGAGCCGCGGTCTGGCGATACCAAGGCGGCGCAAGGCGGCATCGGCGGCCAGCGCCGTTGCCTCGACGAGCGCCGGTGACAGGCGGGCCAGGGCATCCTGCAGGCGTTCATGCAGGGTCGCGTGAATGATGCGCAGCCGGTCGCCGATCAGCATCAGGAAGACGCGATCTTCTGGTCGCCCGGTCAGGCGGGCCAGCAGCGACGGATAGCCGGAGAAGGGGATGCCGGCGGCGTTGATGGCGGTTTCGGAATGCGGGCAGCCGACCAGGGCCTGTGCCCGGCCGTCATGGCACAGCCGCAGGCCGGCCTCGATATAGGCAACGGTCGCCGTCCCGGCCTCGGCGCAGACGGTACCAGGGCGCCGGGCATGCCGCGGCAGGGCCTCAATCGGGAAAACATGGATGGCCGGCGTGGGCGAGATGCGGGTGCCGTCGGTTTCCACCACGGCAAGGCCGGCTGCCAGGCGATCCAGCCACGGCCGCAATACCGCCGGGTCCCCGACGATCAGCGGGACCGGCCCATTGCCCGCCGCCAGGGTCACGGCAGCCTTGACGGCGATTTCCGGTCCGATGCCGTTCGGATCGCCGGTGGCCAGGGCGACAACGGGACGCCGCGTCGCGGTCATAACGGCAGGGCCAGCAGGGTGTCGATGCGCGAGCTGTCGCAGACGACGACGCGCTCGGCCAGCTTCGGAGTATCGCCGACCAGGCGGTAGACATCGAGGTAGCGCCCGGTGGCGTAGATATCGCTGCGCCCGTCCCGCATGATGCGTACGACCAGGAAGGCCGTCTCGCTGCGGATATCGCCGTTCGTCCCATCATCAATGGCGGGCTGGCCGAGGATATGCCGGTAGGCGTGGCGCTCGTAGATATTGGCCTCGCGCAGCGCCGAAATACGATCTTTCAGCATACCGCGCGAGGCAGCGTAAACGATGCCGGCCTCGTAGCCGTCGCGGTGGTTGTCGGCAGTGGTGATCTTGTAGAGGCAGTTTTCGAGAAAGAAATCGGGCCAGGCCTCGAGTTTGCCGTCGTCGATGCAGCGGGCATAGTCGGTCTGGGCGCGACAGATGGCGGAAAACAGGGCAGACATCGACTTACAGCTCCATCATCGCACGATAGGCTTTCCAGAAGCCCCGCACCGACGATTCGGTGACGCGGCTCTCCTGTGAGGCTGTGCTGTCGCCGCCCATTTCGAGGACGGCGCGCTGATCACTGGCACCGGCAATGCCGCGCTGGACGAAGCCGCCGACACAGCCATCCTCCATGGAGATATATCCGGCCGGCCCCATCAGGTTGGCCTGTTTCAGGCGGGTCATGCGCTGTTCCGGCGTATCGTCGGCGAAGCCGAGATAGGTCCAGTTCAGTTCGGTCTCGCCAGTGCCGTGCGGCAGGACCTGCCGTACCGCGATAGCATTGCGAATTTGCTGCAGCACAAAGCCCGGGAACACGGTGAGAATCTGCAGCGTGATGTCGTCACCGAATTCGTCGAAGCCTTCCAGCAGGCTGGGGTCGGCCAGCCGGTAGGAGCTGTTCTCGGAGCGGATACCCTGGCGGGCGTATTCGGTTTCTTTCTTCTCGGCCTCACGGTCGATCACCGAATAACTGACGTGATGGCCGCCGCTCTCGTCGACGATGATGGCGCCGCGCTGCGACAGGCGGTTCAGTTCGAAGGTCGTGAAGAACAGGTGCAGGATGCTGGCATGGTAGGAATCCTTCACATTCTCCATGTAAAGCTTCCAGTTATTCGGTAGCACCTGAGTGAAACGCCCGAGGATGACCGGTGTGCGGCCGGCCAGCACGCGCTCGATGCGGCCGAGGATCTCGTCGCCGAGATATTCGTCGATCGGTGGCACGTCTTCCGACAGGCTGCCGAAGACCAGGCCGCAAATGGTAGCGACGCGCAGCTTGCGCGGGCCGTGATCTTCCATGCAGAAACTGTCCGGCATGCCGCCACAGCCCTTGATGCCGTCCTTGAAGGCGACGCCGGTCAGGTTGCCTTGCCGGTCGTAGGTCCAGGCGTGATAGACGCAGCTGAATTTCTGCGCATTGCCACGGTCTTCCAGCGCGATCAGCGCGCCGCGATGGGCACAGCGGTTCTCGAAGGCGTAGATCTCGCCGTCGCTGTCGCGGACGACGATCACCGGGGTATCGCCGATTTTGGTGGTGCGGAAGTCGCCGATATTCGGCAGATCGATCTCAAGGCAAAGATAGTTCCAGGCCGCACCGTGGAAGATCGCTTGCTGTTCGCGGCTGTAGATGCCGGCATCCTGGAATGCCCAGTAGGGGACGCGGGTCAGGCCTTCCTGCGGCCATTTGGCGGTGGCAGCCGGCTGTGCCTGGCTGAGCTCGTCTTGCATGTTTCCTCCAACGCAACGCACTGGCCTCCACCCCTGGCAGGCGGGTCGGAAGCCGTCTTTTTGATCATCACATTGTTCGAATATCGAACATATGATCTAATATCGAACACTTTGACGGCCTGTCGGGAAGCTGTCAACTCTGAATCTCAGGAGGCAGATGGCATGGAGAAACAAACGACGCGAGCGTCGGAGGGTATGGCTGGGCTGGCCAAGGGACTGGCGATCCTCGAGGCCTTTGGCCCCGAACGGACACAGCTGACCATTGCGGATGCGGCGGAAGAAGCCGGCATTACCCGCGCCGCGGCGCGGCGCTGCCTGCTGACCCTGACCGACCTTGGTTATCTGGCGCATGATGGCAAATGGTTCCGGCCGCTGCCGCGCCTGCTGCGTCTCGGCTTTTCCTATTTGCGTAGCGATCCGCTGACCCAATTGGCGCAGGCCATTCTCGCTTCTGTGCGTGATGAAGTCGGTGAATCGGTCTCGCTGGCCGTATTGGATGGCGATGATTCGGTGTTCGTTGCCCGCTCGACGGTCAGCCGAATCGTGTCGCGGGCGGTCACCGTGGGCGCGCGGCTGCCGGCCTTCTGTTCGGCGACGGGCCGTGTTCTGCTGGCGGCCTTGCCCGATGACGAGGTCGAGGCCTATCTGAAACGCGTGAACCTGCTGCCGCGCACGCCGCAGACGAACGTCGATGCCGCGGCGTTATTGGCGACCATTCGCCAGGCGCGCGCTGACGGCTATGGCGTCAGCGACGAGGAACTTGAGCCAGGCCTGCGTGCCATTGCGGTGCCGGTGCGCGACAGGGCCGGCCAGGTGGCGGCCGCGATGAGCGTCAGCACGGCAGCGACGCGAATGGATGCGGACGTGATGCTGGCAACCTTACTACCCGCCTTGCGGCGTGGTGCGGATGCTCTGGGCAACATGATGGCCCCTGTCCACGGCACTCAGTAGAAATAAATTCGGTAGAACAGCCATAATAGCTGCAGGTCAGTAGATTAAACATCAATGATACTGAGAACCGATATTCGGCAATCTTGTGACATGGCTGCGTCAATGCATTGGCGGCGCCATCTTGCAACTATCGATTGGTTGCTCTGTATCATTCACAATATTAGGCTCAGATTGCTTGTGATCGTGTGCCACAAGGATCTAGGCCCATGCATCATGATCTTCGATATTCAATCGGAGTCTTACAATGAATTATATTCGTACTTTGCGCGAAGAGCGCCAGTGGTCGCGGCGTGAATTGGCGAGCAAGGTCAAGATTTCAGAGCAGAATATTTATTTGCTCGAATCTGGCCGTGTGAAACTGATGCCAAAGCATGTCGCGAGCTTTTGTGCCGCCTTTAACGTCAAGCCAGACCGCCTGCTGGCCAAGCGCCGTGGCCGCCAGCCACAGCCAGTGCCGGCAAGCTATATCGATTTCATTTCAGAGGCCGTCATTGAAGCCTCAGTCAAACAGTCGAAGCGGACTGGCGCCGCGGCGCAGGCTTTGCGACAGAAACTGCGCTATGCAGCGGCGCGTGCCAAAGACGGCATTGGCTTGCGCTGAGGCATATAGTTTAAGGCGGATGGGCAGGTGGGGCGTTAGACGCGTGCCCCGGGTGTTCGAACGGTTCTCCAGTCGCTGGCCATGACGAGCCTTGGCAACCCTAGAGCGGCACCTTTGCCGCAATGCGATTGGCGACGTTCTCAGCCAAGAGCGATCGCGCTTCGCGACCATATTTTGAGTACCGCGCGCTCATGCGCGTTGTTGAATGTCCCATCAGCGCCATGATCTGCTTTTCATGCAGGCCGGCATCGGCGGCCATCTGCCCGTAAAAATGTCGCAGATCGTGCAAACGCGGCTTGGTGCCGTCGGCTTTGATGAGCCTGGCTTCGTCGCGCACGCGATACCAGATACGATTGATGTCAGTCAGATGGCCTTGGCGGTTCTCGCCGGCAAAGACATAGGGATTCCTCTCGATTTTGAGCAGCTTTAGCTTCTGAATAATGGCGGCAACGGCTCAGTGATGGCGCGCAGCATGGCGCGCCGACCGCCGCCGACAGCCCTGGTCTCCTGCCGACGATAATTGCGCACCCATTCGATGATCTGAGGCTCTTCCTTGATCTGATCGGGGACGGGGCGAGCGTGTCTTGACCCTTACGCAATTCAGCCTACACTCCCGACACTCCCGACACTCCCGACACTCCCGACACTCCCGACACTCCCGACACTCCCGACACTCCCGACACTCCCGACACTCCCGACACTCCC
>NZ_JBHRYJ010000008.1:0-97161 GCF_042648965.1 Ferrovibrio xuzhouensis | reverse complement strand
CTCCCGACACTCCCGACACTCCCGACACTCCCGACACTCCCGACACTCCCGACACTCCCGACACTCCCGACACTCCCGACACTCCCGACACTCCCGACACTCCAGACACTCCCGACACTCTCGTGTGGCTTCCTTCAAAGTACTGATTCCATCAAGGTTTCGCTTAGTCGCGTGGCGACAATTCGGCGGCCGATATTCGTAGAAGAAAGTCTTGCGACCGGTTCGACAAGAAACACGCACACACAAGCCTGTCATCTTGGTGTCTCGATATATTGTGTCTTTTCCACGGTATTAGTCATCAGTGACCACCACTTGGGTAGGTGGCTGCCGCGAAGCTGCTGAGTTTAATGCGTCATCTTCAATAGGACGGCCGACGGACGATCGTCACTGATAAATAGCTGATGCCACGCGAAAATCGCGGCTATTGGTGGCGTTTGATGCCTAATACCGCTTTTCCATCAATTGCTATGAGCTTGGCGAGCTCAGCTTGGATCAGCGAAACCTTGAGGCTGCTTTCGAGATCGGCGATCCGCTTGCTAAGCGCCGAAGCGGCAATATTTTCGCGGGCCGCCGCACGCGCAAAGCTCTGCTCCTCGACAAGAGCAACAAACAGCTGCAGTGCGAGAAGGTAAAAACACATAGCCTGATTTGCCCCGCATTACACCCAGCACGGGTGCAATCTTGAACAGGCTCTCAGGGAATCTCTATCCCCATTCGCATCGAAACGGGCATCTGCTTCATCAGGCAGGTTCACGGACTGCGCCAATCAGCGCGCGCAAGGTCATTGCCCCGGATTTTCCGGAGCCATATTCCCGCCGGGGGCGTCATATTTCAGAGAAACTGGTGGGCGGTGAGAGGGTCGAACTCCCGACATCCTTGGTGTAAAATTAGACAGTATTTTTTTGTACTTTCTCGTGAGCTTCCGCGAATCCAGAGAATTGATGAAATTCAATGGATTAATGGAAAGACAGGAAACCCGAAGATACCCCAGGAAATAGCGGCTCAACCGGCTTTGTCACCAAATTGTCGCCAAATCCGGAGGCCATTTCATGCGTATCAAGCGAGAATTCTCGACCGAACGCCATAACCGCGGCATCGTCACCACGCCGGCCGCATTGCGGCATGGGGGGCCAAAGCCGCCTCGGATGCCATGGCGCTCACGAGGACATTGGCGTAGGCGCCGGATAATCCAGTCGCGGCCCTCAAGGCGTACGAGACTGCCCGGCTGCCGGTGGGGCGCTTGCTGGTCGGCCACGTCCGCGGCCTCGGCGCCTATATGCAAGCTCAGATCCGCACCTCTGAAGAACGGCAAATGGCCGAACACTACCGGACCGTCGAGGCAGTGATGCGCGAGCCAGCAATTGCTCCTTCTGCAGGGGCTGGTTGACCACAGCCTAGGGACGCTTCTTGAAAATTATCTTTGTTTCAGAATTGGTTATCGAAAATGCCGGGCTGATTTTAAAAACGGGCTGCAGCTATGTGGCCAGCATCCAGATAATAGATACACGATTGTATGATAATAGCTTTTTTATACGTATAAAAGCGGCTGAACATAGGCGGTTCAACGTTGTTTTCGCCCGTATTCCTGCATCCTGCCAATACAGCAAATGGTTGCCTTAAATTGGAAGAGTCTGGCATGATGTGTTCATCCGATGAACAGAGTGATTCGTGTCGTCGGACCCAAGCTATGCTGCTGATCCGCCGGAGCCGCGCCCGACCGGGGCGAACGGAAGTGCGGTAGCGTGTTGGGCTCTGCTTCCCGGCTATTCCCTGATGGCCGGCCTTCCCGCAGAACACCGGCTTCGGGCCACAACGTCACATCTTCCGCCCGGTATCCCAATCTGACCACTGCTCTCTTTCTGATCAATTGTGTGATGCTTCGACTGATTTCCCCCAACCGCCTGCCTGGCCATGGCTGATATAATTCGCCCTGTCATCCTGTGCGGTGGTGCCGGAACCCGTTTGTGGCCGTTATCGCGCAAAAGTTTCCCAAAGCAGTTCGTCCCCCTTATCGGCGGCAAGAGTCTGCTGCGCCTGACCCTCGAGCGGGTCGCCATACTGAACCGCGAGGTGCTTGTAGTTGCGGCCGAAGACCACCGTTTCCTTGTTGCCGATGCCATGGCAGAGGCGGGCGTGCAGGGAGCCGCGGTCCTGGAACCGGCGCCGCGCAATACTGCCGCCGCTATGGCCGTGGCAGCGCTTGAGGAGGCCGACCCGGAGGCGCTTCTGTTATTCTGCCCGGCCGACCACCATATCCCGGATGCAGCGGCCTTTGCGCAGACGGTTCGGCAGGGCGTAAGCGCGGCGCGCACCGGATCAATCGTCACTTTCGGCATCGTGCCGAGTTTTCCCAGTACGGCCTATGGCTATATCGAACAGGGTGCCGAACGCACGGACGGCGGCTGGCAGGTTGTGCGCTTTATCGAGAAACCGGATGCGGCGCGGGCCCGGCAACTGATCCTTGGCGGACGGGTCGTCTGGAATGCGGGCATCTTTCTGTGCACGGCGGGCACGTTGCTGAACGCCCTGCAGGTGCACGCGCCTCAGATCCTGCAGGCCTGCAGGCAGGCCTGCGCGGCAGTCGAGGAGGAGATCGGGCCGACCGGCCATCGCTTCATTCGCCCCGCCCCCGCACCATTCATGGCCTGCGAGGCGCAGAGCATCGATTATGCCGTGATGGAAAAACATGTGGGCATGGTCATGGTTCCCTTCCGCGGCCAATGGAGCGATGTCGGAAGCTGGAATGCCGTCGCCGATCTCAGCGCGCCCGATGAAGATGGCAACCGCATTGAGGGGCAGGGGGTGGCCCGTCATTCCCACAACACCTATGTGCATGCGCCGCATCGGCCGGTGGCGGTGCTGGGTGTCGATGATTTACTTGTAATCGACACCATGGATGCCGTCTTGGTTCTCCATCGCGATCGTGCGGAGCAGGTGCGCGATATCGTCGACCGGCTGGAGAAGGATGGCTCACCGCAGGCCGTGACTCATCGCAAGGTGGCGCGGCCCTGGGGCTGGTATGATACGGTCGATGCCGGCAACCGTTTCCAGGTCAAGCGCATCGGCGTCAGGCCGGGAGCCTCCCTCAGCCTGCAGAAGCATCATCACCGCGCCGAGCATTGGGTGGTGGTCAAGGGTACGGCCGAGGTGACGCGCGGCGAGGAGGTCTTTCTGTTGAGCGAGAACCAGTCGACCTACATTCCGGTCGGAGTCGTGCACCGCCTGCGCAATCCGGGGCAGACGGAGCTTGAAATCATCGAGATCCAGTCCGGCGGCTATCTTGGAGAGGACGATATTGTCCGGTTACAGGATGCCTACGGCAGGGCGGTCGGTTAATCATCATGCTGGCACCCAAGATTTTCGTTGCCGGACACCGGGGCATGGTCGGCTCAGCCATCGTGCGCGCGCTGCTGGCCGCGGGCCACCCGTCCGATCGTCTTGTCACGCGCACGCATGCACAGCTCGATCTGATCGATCAGGCCGCGACCCGGCAGTTTTTCGAGCAGGAACGGCCCGATCAGGTCTACCTGGCCGCGGCCAAGGTCGGCGGGATATACGCGAACAACACCTATCCGGCCGAATTCATCTACGACAACATGATGATGGAATTGAACGTCATCGATGCTGCCTTCCGCAGTGGCGTTCGCAAGCTGCTGTTCCTCGGTTCCAGCTGCATCTATCCCAAGCTCGCCGCACAGCCGATGCGCGAGGATGCGCTGCTGACCGGCCCCCTCGAGGCGACCAACGAGCCATATGCCATTGCCAAGATCGCCGGCATAAAGCTTTGCGAAAGCTATAATCGCCAGTATGGCGAAAGTCACGGGCTGGATTACCGCAGCGTAATGCCGACGAATCTTTATGGGCCGGGCGACAACTATCACTCTGAAAACTCGCATGTCATTCCGGCCCTGATCCGGCGCTTCCACGAGGCCAAGACGAGCGGCGCCGCCAGTGTCACCATCTGGGGAACCGGTACGCCGCGGCGTGAATTCCTCTACGTCGACGACATGGCAGCCGCATCGCTGTATGTCATGAACCTCGACAAAGCCGTCTATGAGCAGCATACCCAGCCGATGCTGAGCCACATCAATGTCGGTTGCGGCGACGATATCACCATCAGCGAGCTTGCCGAGCAGATTGGCCGGACCGTCGGATATCGCGGCGAAGCGGAATTCGATGCGGGGAAGCCAGACGGCACGCCGCGCAAGCTGATGGACAGCGCCCGCCTGAACGCATTGGGCTGGCGACCGTTGGTGACACTGGAAGAGGGGCTGGCGCTGGCCTATCAGGACTTTCTGAAATCGGCGTCGATCAGGGGATGAGGGATTTTCGTTAATGAACGTAGTTAACAAGGTCGCATTGATCACCGGCATAACCGGCCAAGATGGTGCCTACCTCGCCGAATTCCTGCTGGACAAGGGCTACATCGTTCACGGGATCAAACGCCGGACGAGCCTGTTCAATACCGACCGGATCGATCATCTGTATCGTGACCGGCACGAGGCGAATGTCCGTTTTTTCCTGCATCACGGAGACCTGACAGACAGCTCCAGCCTGATCCGGATCATCCAGCAGACCCAGCCCGATGAAATTTACAATCTGGCGGCACAGAGCCATGTGGCCGTGAGCTTCGAGGAGCCCGAATACACTGCCAACTCCGATGCACTGGGGGCGCTGCGCATACTGGAGGCGATCCGTATTCTCGGCCTGGAAAAAAAGAGCCGCTTCTATCAGGCCAGCACGAGCGAACTTTACGGCCTTGTGCAGGAAACCCCGCAGAAGGAAACCACACCCTTCTATCCGCGCAGTCCGTATGCGGTGGCGAAGCTCTACGCATACTGGATAACAATCAACTATCGCGAAGCCTATGGCATCTATGCCTGCAACGGTATCCTGTTCAATCACGAAAGCCCGATCCGCGGTGAAACCTTCGTCACCCGCAAGATTACCCGGGCGCTGGCCCGCATCAAGCTGGGGCTGCAGGACTGCCTGTATCTTGGCAATCTCGACTCTCGACGCGACTGGGGGCATGCCCGGGATTATGTCGAAATGCAGTGGCTGATGCTGCAGCAGGCAGAGCCCGAGGACTTCGTTATCGCGACCGGCTCCCAGTACAGCGTTCGCGATTTTGTCGATGCTGCGGCGCAGGAACTGGGAATCCGGATTCGCTGGGAGGGTAACGGAGTCGACGAGAAGGGGTACGATGCCGATGGACGCTGCATCGTCGCGGTTGATGCCCGCTATTTCCGTCCTACGGAGGTCGAGACGTTGCTGGGTGATGCCTCAAAGGCAAGGGAAAAACTTGGCTGGACGCCGAGGACCTCCTTTGCCGAGCTGGTTGCCGAGATGAGCCGCGAGGACCTGAAGGCTGCCGAGCGCGACGAGCTGGTGAAAAAGCATGGCTACAAGGCCATGGATTACAAGGAGTAGGGCGACGTGTCCGGATTTCACTTTACTGGGTCTGCCGGCAGGCAGTGCGCGCGCAATACCTCGGCCGGTCTGGCATGACGCAGGAGAAGGAGCACTGGGACGTGGTGATCGGCCCGGGCGGCCGGCTGATTGGCGTCGATCTGAAAAGCCTCTGGAGTTACCGCGATCTGGTCTGGATGTTTTTCAAGCGCGATTTTGTCACCTTCTACAAGCAGACGGTGCTGGGGCCGCTTTGGTATCTGATCCAGCCGTCGCTGACGGCGCTGACCTATTACGTCGTGTTCGGGCGGATTGCCAACCTGTCCACCAGCGGCCTGCCACCCTATCTTTTCTATATGTCTGGCATAGTTCTGTGGACGTATTTCGCTACCTGCCTGGCGAACAATTCTGAAGTTTTCTCCAAGAATGCTTCGCTGTTCGGCAAGGTCTATTTCCCGCGATTGGTAGTGCCGATTGCCGTGGCGATGAGCGGCCTGGTCGCCTTTGGCATCCAGTTCTGCCTGCTGTTGGTCATCATGGTCGGCTTCATATTCGCCGGAAGCGGGATTACATGGCCAGGTCCATTTATTCTGCTGGTCCCTCTACTGATTCTCTACGTCGCCGTATTGGGCATCGGGATGGGTCTGATCGTCTCTGCGCTCACGGTCCGCTATCGCGATCTGATCATTGCGACCGGTTTTCTCACGCAGCTGTGGATGTATGCGTCTCCTGTTGTATACCCGTTTCAGCAGATTCCCGAGAAGTACCAGTGGGTTTTCTATTTGAATCCGATGGCTGCGCCGATCGAGACGTTGCGTATGGCGCTGTTCGGATCGGCCGGCGTTCCTTACTCGCTGTGGCTGAGCAATGTGGCGGTCGCGGCAGTGCTGTTTTTCGTGGGGCTGGTGCTGTTTTCGCACGCTGAGTCCAGTGCAATGGATACGGTCTGAGGTCGATTATGGTAAGCGATGTCGTTGTTCGAGCCGAAAACGTCAGCAAGCATTACCGCCTCGGCGTCATTAATCACGGTACGTTGTACCGGGATATGCAGAGCTGGTATGCCCGCTTGCGCGGCAGGCCGGATCCGAACGTCAGCGTCTCCGACCTGTCGACCGCAAAGAGTCGCTCATTGCGGATGCGGGGCGAGCGCTTCATGGCGCTGGACGACATCTCCTTCGAACTGCGACAGGGCGAGGTTACCGGCATTATCGGCCGCAACGGTGCCGGCAAGTCGACCTTGCTGAAGGTCATCTCGCGTATCACCGCACCGAGTAGCGGGCATATCCGACTGAAGGGCCGTGTGGCCAGCCTTCTTGAAGTGGGCACGGGGTTCCATCCCGAACTGACGGGACGAGAGAATGTCTACCTGAACGGGGCTATCCTCGGAATGAGTCAGCGCGAGGTGGCGTCGAAGTTCGAACAAATCGTGGAATTTGCCGAGATCGGGGAATTCATCGATACACCGGTCAAGCGTTATTCCTCCGGTATGTATGTCAGGCTGGCATTCTCGGTCGCGGCACATCTTGAGCCGGAGATACTCCTGGTGGACGAAGTCCTCGCAGTGGGTGACGCGAATTTCCAGAAAAAGTGCCTGGGGCGAATGCATCAGGTCGGCAAGGACGGCCGCACCATCCTGTTTGTCAGCCATAATATGACGGCAATCAATAATCTTTGCCCGAAGACGATCTATATCGAGGACGGCCGCGTCGCAGCCATCGGGGAAACGGCCAGCGTCGTACAGGAATACCTCGCGCGGGGCGAATCCGGCGTCAACGGCACGCATGACTTGGTCCCGGAGGAGCTTGAGGGCAAGGCGGTGATCTACAAGGTCAGCGTTCTCGATGCCAAGGGCGAACCGTCCAGCAGGATCAACCTGGTGGAGAGCTTCGCGATCGAGATCGAATACGAGCTTCGGGAACGGCTTTCCGGCCTGTCGGTCGGGCTTCAGATCATGGGTGAAGACGGCTTTACCTGCATCTTCAGCCTGTCTGATCCAGAACTCGAGCCATCCCGCCTCGAGGCACGGATGCCGGGCCGTTACCGCGCGATCGTGCGGTTTCCCCCGGCGGCCCTGAACACCGGCTCGTTCTATATACGGGCGGGGATTTCTTCCCGCTTCTCGATCTACTCGGTGGTCGAGAACCTCCGGTTCGAGGTGCATGACAACGTCGGCATTATCCAGATGCTGGGGCAGTCGCGCAAACCGTCCATTTCGGCACTGCAGCTGCCATGGGAGGTCGAGCGGATCTGATGGCAGTGCGGCGTCGATAATGAAAAGCGATGAAACCATACTCGTGACCGGGGCTGACGGCTTCATCGGGTCACATCTTGCCGAGCTCCTGGTGCAGAGTGGCCGCAAGGTCCGTGCGTTGTGTCAGTACAACTCCTTTTCGAGCTGGGGCTGGCTCGACCAGTCGCCGCTGAAAGGCGACATGGAGATCGTGCTGGGCGACGTGCGTGATCCGGCCCAGATGCGGACGCTGATGCGTGGCGTCGATACGGCGTTTCATCTCGCGGCGCTGATTGCCATACCCTATTCCTACCAGGCGCCGACCAGCTATGTGGATACCAATGTCCAGGGCACGCTGAATGTGCTGCAGGCCGCGCTCGACAACAATGTCCCCCGCGTGATCCAGACGTCCACCAGCGAAGTCTACGGTACTGCGCGCTATGCGCCGATTGATGAAAAGCATCCGCTGCAGGCGCAGTCGCCATATTCCGCGACGAAGATCGGTGCCGATGCGCTGGCCTACAGCTATTTCAGCAGCTTCGGCCTGCCGGTTGTCATTGCCCGGCCGTTCAATACCTACGGTCCCAGACAGTCCGCTCGCGCCGTCATTCCGACCGTGATTACGCAGCTGCTGTCCGGCAGCCGGCGGATCAAACTGGGAAGCCTGTCGCCGACGCGCGACTTCAATTTCGTGCTGGATACCTGCGCCGGCTTCCTGGCGCTGGCGGGCTGTGACGAGGCTGTCGGCCAGACGGTGAATATCGGTTCGGGGCGCGAAATCTCCATCGGCGACACCGTGCAGATGATCGCACGCCTGCTGCAGGTTGATGTCGAGATCGAGTGTGACCAGCAGCGCCTGCGCCCCGACAACAGCGAGGTCGAGCGACTCCTGTGCGACAACAGCCTGATCACCGCCCTGACCGGTTTCGGGCCGGGCTTCACGCTGGAAGAGGGATTGGCCATAACCATCGAATGGTTCCGCGACCCGGCGAACATCGCGCGTTACAAGGCGGATATCTATAATGTCTAGGCGGGCAGTCATCCTTGCCGGCGGTCGTGGGACGCGCCTGCGGCCCTATACTGTGGTTCTGCCGAAGCCGTTGATGCCGATTGGCGAGTATCCGATCCTTGAAGTGATCATCCGCCAGCTGGTTGCAGCCGGCTTCGACCGCATCACCATGGCGGTCAACCATCAGGCGGAGATCATCAAGGCTTTCTTCCAGGATGGCGACCGCTGGGGCGTGCGCATCGACTATTCGCTGGAAGACCGGCCGCTGGGCACCATGGGTCCGCTCAGGCTGATCACGGATCTGCCGGATAATTTTCTCGTCATGAATGGCGATATCCTGACTGATCTGAATTATGCGGATTTTTATGATACGCATGTCAGGAACGGGGAGTTGTTTACGATTTCATCGATGCGGCGTGAGCACCATATAGACTACGGAGTGCTCGAAGCAGATGACAATCAGCGATTGACGGCGTTCCGTGAGAAGCCAATGGCAGCTTATCAGGTCAGCATGGGGGTCTACATGCTGTCGGCAGCTGTTCTGGCGCATATCCCGCCGGGACGGGCGTACGGGTTTGACAATTTGATGCTCGACCTGCTGGCGGCCGGTCAGGCGGCCCGGGTACGGCCCTATGACGGCTATTGGCTCGATATTGGTCGCCCTGATGACTATGCGCAGGCGATTGACGAATTTGAATCAACGAAGCAGCGGTTCCTCGGTGCTTGATGTTGTTGTCACCGGCGCCGGCGGGTTCATCGGGCGGGCTCTGTGCCGACGCCTGCAGGCAGAGGGGCGGCGTATTCTTGGCCTGTCCCGGGGAGATGGCGATGTCACGGACGCCGGCTTCTGGGCTTCACTGCCATCGGCCCGGGCCTTGATCCATCTGGCGGGGCGCAGCTACGTGCCGGACAGCTGGCGGGAGCCGGCGGCCTTCGTTTCCGCGAATCTGGCCGGCACCCAACACGCGCTGGATTGGTGTCGCAAAAATGCGGCGCGAATGATTTTCTCGAGTGCCTATGTCTACGGTATCCCGCAGCAGTTGCCGATACGGGAATCCGATCCGGCCCGTCCCAACAATCCCTACGCGTTGAGCAAGTATTTGTGCGAACAATGCTGCGAGTTTGCCCATGACTTTCAGGGAACCGACGTCACGGTACTGCGTATCTTCAATGTTTTTGGACATGGTCAGCGCAGAGAATTTCTGCTGCCGACCCTGATCGGCCAGTTGGATACTCATGAAATCCGCGTCATGGACCTGACCCCGCGACGCGATTATATTTACCTGCCGGATGTGGTGGACGCTTTCGTGCGATCGCTCGATGCGCCCGGTGGATTCAACCGGGTCAATATCGGCAGCGGCGTGTCGCATTCGGTGTCCGATATCGTTTCTGCATTGCAGTCGGTTGCCGGAACTAGTCTGCCGGTGGTGTCCACTGCGGAACCGCGCCATCAGGAAATCCCCGATGTGCAGGCGGAAATCAGCCTGGCGGCGCGGATTCTGGAATGGAAGCCGGCTTTTGACCTTGCCGGCGGGATACACGACTTGTTGTGCGGAGCAGATCATGAGTGATATGGCCAAAAAACGCTATGTGCCCATCAACAAGGGCAATTATTCTATGGATACGGCGGAGCGCGAGGCGCGGTTCGAACAGTATCGCGGCGAGGGCTGGGAGAAGGAATACGCCAGCTACCGGACGGATTGGTCGGCACTGCCCAAGCAGCAGAAGGTCAGCGACTATCCCTTGCTGGTAGATCTCGAGCTGGCTTCAGTCTGCAATCTGCGCTGTCCGATGTGCTACACCATCACGGCCAAGTTCAAGGAGCACGTGAACGTCAAGCTCATGGACTGGGACTTGTTCACCCGCGTTATTGACGAGATCGGCGGTAAGGTGCCGGCGATCCGTTTGAGTCTGCGTGGCGAGGCCACGCTTCACAAGCGCTTTGTCGAATGTATCCGTTACGCCAAGTCGCGTGGCATCAGGGAAGTGTCTACCCTGACCCATGGCGGCAAACTGACCCCGGATTTCTTCAGGCAGGTCGCCGAGGCCGGCCTCGACTGGATCACCATTTCCGCGGACGGTGTGGGCGAAACCTACGAGAAGATTCGCAAGCCGATCAAGTTCAACGACCTGATGGACAATATCCGCGCCATCAATGCCTACAAGAAGGAGCGCGGTCTGCACCGGCCGGTAATCAAGATACAGGGCATATGGCCGGCGGTCCGGGAGAACGTACAGGAATATTACGATACGTTCGCGCCGCATGTGGACCTGGTGGCCTTCAACCCCCTGATCGACTATCTCGGCAACGACACACAGATCGAGTATCTCGATAATTTCACCTGCCCTCAGCAGTATCAGCGGCTCGTCATCGGCGCTGACGGACTGGTGATGAAATGTTCGAACGACGAGGAAAACCGCGAAGTCATCGGCGATGCCAATGCTGAAACCGTGCATCAGATCTGGCACGGGGAAAAGATGAATGCGGTACGGGCGCTGCACCAGCGCGACAAGGGGTTTATGGACAGCGAGGTTTGCCGCCGCTGCTACCTGCCGCGCAAGACCGAGGACGAAACCGCCAAGGTCGACGATCGCGAATTCACCGTAAGGAACTATGTGTCCCGCAGTCAGGTCATCGGCAAGTAAATGACCAGCCAACCGGCGAAAGTTGACAAAGCTAGTTACCGGAACTGAGGCGGGCTGGGGCAACGGCTAACGACCAAGTATAAGGCTTGGAAATACAGGATTCTCTGCGGCCAGGATGTGGTCATAAAGAGGAGTGCTGTATTCAGGCTGGCTTCTGGCTCAGTGCTGGAGATCGGATCCGGTTCGACGATCCAGGATGAAGCGTTCTTCCAACTTACCCTGCCAAATCCCAAAGTATATATCGGGGAGAATACTGTCATAGGCAGGCGGAATATCATCACCGCAAAGAACTGCATCCGGATTGGCGACAATGTACTGATTGGGTCGGATGTTCAGATCATCGACCACGGTCATGGGGTGGCACGAAATGTCTTGATTAGAGAGCAACCCGCTCTGGTCGGAATGGTTGATATCGGTGACGATGTCTGGATCGGTGCCGGTGCCAGGGTTCTGATGAATACCCATATCGGCAAAGGCGCTGTTATAGGCGCAAATTCGGTGGTGACCCACGATGTCCCGGAATATGGCATTGCTGTTGGCGTACCGGCTCGCGTCATTAAATACAGGGAGTAAGGCGAAAGGTGTTCAAACGTTATAGTCATGGCCGATGCTATGTCATCGCTGAAGTGGGCGGGAATTTTGCCACACTCGAGCAGGCTGTTCGCCTGATCGATGAAGCGGTCGCCTGCGGTGTGGACGCAGTTAAGTTGCAGACTTACCGGGCGGACACGCTATCGAGCCGGCAGGCCATATTCGATATGGAGAATACGGGGGTTGCGTCGCAGTTCGAGCTGTTCCGCAAATACGAAATCGATGCCGACATGCATCGCGCGGTATTTCAGTATGCTGAGTCGCGTGGCGTCGACTGGTTTTCGACACCATCGCACGGGGGCGATGTCGACCTGCTGGAAGCTTGTGGCGTGGGGGCGCACAAGATCGGCTCGGATGATGCCGTCAATCTGCCCTTCCTGAGATACGTGGCGAAGACCGGTAAACCGGTAATCCTGTCGACCGGCATGTGTTCGCTCGATGAAGTAAAGGAATCGGTTGCAGCTATGCGGGAGGCGGGCTGCCGGCAGTTGATGTTGCTGCACGCGATCACCAGCTACCCGACTCATCCGGAAAACGTCAACCTGGCAGCTATGCAGACACTGATGTCGACGTTTCCAGATCTCGACGTGGGGTATTCCGATCATACCCTCACGCCCGTCGCGTCGCTTTGCGCCGTGGCCATGGGGGCGAGGATTATCGAGCGACACTTTACCTGGGACAAGAAGGCGGAAGGGCCGGACCATATGCTTTCGGCCGACCCTGCCGAGATGAAGTGGTTGGTCGATGCCATTCGCAGCTTCGAAGTCATGCGCGGCACGGGTGTCAAGGAGCCGGCGGCTAGCGAGTCGAAGACGCGCCGCAATAACCGGAAGAGCGTGGTGCTGCAGCGGGCCTTGGCAGCCGGGGAGATCATCGGGCCGGATGACATCGCGATCAAGCGGCCGGGCTATGGCATCGCGCCAAAGTTTTTCGAACAGTTGCCGGGCCGTCGGGTCGCGCATGATATGACGCAAGACAGCGTTCTGACCTGGGAAGATCTTGAGTGACGCTCGGGATTGTCATCCAGGCGCGGATGGGGTCAACGCGACTGCCGGGCAAGGTGTTGCGCCCGATCGATGGTCGACCGCTGCTGTTGCATGTGATCGAGCGGCTACGCCACCTGCATCACCCGGTCTGTATCGTTGTCGCGACCTCGACTAAAGCAGCCGACGATGCCATCGTCGCGTGGTGCGAGTCGCAGGATACGGCCTGCTTCCGTGGTAGTGAGGCGGACGTGCTGGACCGCTATTGGCAGTGCACGCAGGAATACGGTTTCAACCATGTGGTGCGCTTGACGGCCGACAATCCGTTCACCGACACGGAAGAGTTGGATCGCCTGCTCGATCTGCACATTTCCGGCGGCTATGACTACAGTCATTCTTTCGGCCAGATGCCGGTGGGGATAGGCGCGGAGGTGTTCACCCGGGAGGCTCTGCACCGCAGTCATTCCGATGGTCTCAAGCCGAACCAGCGTGAGCACGTGAACGAGTATATCGAGGAAAACCCGGCACACTTCCGGATTGGCCACCTGCAGGTGCCGCTCGTCAAGCAGGCGCCAAGCCTGCGGCTGACCGTTGATACCGAAGATGACTGGCAGCGCGCCTGCCGACTGGCTGAGAACTGCTCGGGTCGTCTGTTAGGCACGGAAGAGGCAATCCGCCTGTGTTCGTCCTCTGTGTAGAAAGCTCGCATGCGCGTGGACTCGGCCACTTTTATCGCTCATTGACACTGGCTGCGGCGATGCGCAGCGCCGGTTTGCCCGTGCGCTATCTCATCAACGATCACCCATCTTCGGTCGCCAGGCTGCGAAGCCTCGGTTATGACGTCGATATCGTCGATTTGATCGCCGGCGATGGGTGGGAAGGCCGTTGGCTGGATGAACATCCAGACACCCGAGTGTGGATCAATGACCGGTTGCATACTGACGCGGATCACGCGCGACGAGTAAAGGCTGCGGGGCGCCGGCTTGCGACCTTTGATGATCGTGGCGATGGCGCTGCACTGGCCGATCTGCATGTCGCGGCGCTATCATTCGAGGACGGCGACAGGCTGCAAGGCCAGGTGGTGCTCCAGGGGGTCGATTATCTGCTGTTGGACGCGGGCCTGGCAGCATTGCGCCGAGAGCGCGGCAGGGCTGATCGGATTCTGTTGACCATGGGTGGCGCCGATACCTGGGGCATCACGCCGCGGGTAATGCAGGCGCTACTGGATCGCAGGCGGGAAGCCACCGTTGTTCTCGGCCCAGCCTTCGCACATCACGACGCTGTCGATGCTGTTCTGATGCAGGCGCCGGCCGGGCTGTTCACCATCCACCGGAACGGCGTGCCGTCGCTGACCGAAGAAATGGCGCGGCATGATCTGGCCATTACCGCCGGCGGTATGACGCCGTTTGAGGCCAATGCCGTGGGGCTACCATGTATCGTTATTGCCAGCGAGGGTTTCGAGGTTCCCGTTGGTAGGGCGCTGGAACGCCTGGGAGGATGCATCTTCGCGGGTTACCATGCCGAGGCGGATATGACCGTGCTGGACCGCGATTTGCCCTTGTCGAGCATGAGCCGGGCAGCCATGAAGGCCGTCGACCTGAAGGGCTGCAGCCGGGTGATGGCCGCGCTTGTGGCGGTTTCGAAGGAGCAGGCATGACGTATACCGTCGTGATCCATCAGCCGGATTTTGCTCCCTATCTGGGGTTCTTCCATCGGTTTCTGCATGCTGATCTGTATGTCGTGCTGGATCATGTGCAGTTTGTCACCAATACCAGCCGCAGTTGGACGCATCGCGACAAGATCAGGGCTGCGACTGGGGAGAAGTGGCTGACGTTGGGCGTGAAGAAGCCGCCTCTTGGAACGCCGATCAATCAGGTCGCATTGGCAGGGGATGCAACTTGGGTGGCGAACAACCTCGGCCTTCTGCGGGAGAATTATAGCAGGGCAACCGGCTGGTCGGAAGTCATGCCCATCATCGAGGACCTGTACCAGAATCCACCGGCCAGTATGCAGATGTTTAATATGCGCTGGTTGGAACGTCTGGCAGATCTTCTGGAGGTGCGTATACCTTTCGTTTTATCCAGTAGTTTGCTGCCGCAGGGTCAGAAGAACGAGATGCTGGTTGACCTGCTGCAGAAGGTGGGGGCGACCCACTACCTGTCCGGCACCGGCGCGCGTGCCTATATGGATACCGAGGTGTTCACCAGGGCTGGTATCGAGGTGGTGTGGCAGCAGTTCGAACATCCGGTCTATCCGCAACAATATGAACCCTTCATCCCCTACCTTTCGATCCTTGATGTCCTGTTCAATTGCGGGGTTGCCGGCACGCGTGCCCTGCTGAGGAGTTGTCGATGAACATTCTTGCAATCGGCGCGCATTTTGATGATGTCGAACTGGGGTGCGGCGGCACTCTTGCACGCCATGCTGCGGAAGGCGATCAAGTTTACGTCTTTGTTGCCACCGTTTCCGGGTTCACCAACCAGTATGACCAGTCGGTCCGCAGCAGCGAGGTTGCCCGCAGCGAGGCCGAAGCCGCGATGAATATCCTGGGCGTCACGCAACTGTTCTGTGGCAACTTCAAGACCCTGGAAGTCGAGTTCGTCGATGCCCTGAATGTCGAGATCCTGAAGCTGGTGCAGAATCTGGCAATCGACGTGGTCTACACGCACTGGGTCGGCGACATCCATCACGACCATCAGGCCGTGGCAAGGGCATCGCTGCACAGTTGTCGGCACGTACCGCGCCTGTTGATGTACCGTAGCAACTGGTATCACTCGACAATGGATTTTCGCGGTAACTTCTATGTCGATATTACCCGTCATTGGGACGCCAAGGAGGCAGCAATTCGGGCGCATGCCTCGGAAATGGAGCGGACCGGCGCCAAGTGGATCAGCTTTTTCAGGAACGAGGCCGAAAATGCCGGCCAGAGGATCGGCGTCCCCAGCGCTGAGGTTTATGAAGTCGTGAAGTGGTTGCAGGCATGAGCTTCAGGAAAATCATCAAAAACTTTTTGCCTCACGGCCTGTACAGGCTCGCCGTCAGGCATGTGAATCGCCGGGCCGAAGCACCGGTCGTGCATAAGCTGCTGGCCGCCAACCGGAATTTGCACAACGCCGAGGCAGGGCAACGATGCTTCATCCTAGGCAACGGGCCCAGCGTCAAGGCGCTCGATTTATCCCTGCTGGCCGGGCAGACCGTCTTCTCGGTTTCTAATGGCTATCTGCATGATGACTACGACCGAATCCGGCCGCGTTACCATTGTGTTCCGCAGATAACCTACGGTCTCATGACCGAGGATGATGTCGTGCGCTGGTTTGACGAGATGCATGAGAGCATTGGCGATGCAATCCTGTTCCTGAGTGATACGGAGGCTGAACTGATACAGCGGCATCGTCTGTTCTCCGGGCGGACGGTCCATTATCTGGCCCTGCGCGACGATTTCGATGATTTGCAGAGCCGCCGGATCATCGATCTGGCAAATCCCGTCCCGCGGGTTGAATCGGTGCCGATTATGGTTCTGATGATCGCGATGTATCTCGGATTCAGGGAGATTGTCCTGCTCGGGGTCGATCATGACCATTTCAAGAGCGGATTATACCAGTACGCATTCGAGCCCAAGGCTCTTGCCGGCAAGGACTGCACGGTAGGCAATGATGGGAAAGTCACGATTTCCCGGTATGATGATTTCCAGTCGCTGGCCAGACTGTGGCGGCAGTACCGGGCCCTGCGGCAGACTGCCGAGCAAAATGGCATCAGGATACTCAATGCTACGCCAGGCGGTGAGCTCGACGAGTTCCTGCGCGTCGATTTCGCCGACATCCTGGGGAGAAGGATTAATGAAGCGCATCGCGCTTGAATTTGGGAATTGGCGCGCAGTATTCCAGCTTGGCCGTAAAGAGCCGGAGCCAGAATCTATTTGTGAGTCGTCGCCCACAGGCAATTGGTTTGAAATCGGATTCTCGAGTTGGCAGGATGCGAAAGCGCGATCCACTGGGTATGAGACCGATGATATCCTGCTCAAAGCCTCGATCGCGGCGCGCCGGGTTCGTGACGGACATGCCGCGTATGAAAGGGATACCGTTGCTTTCGAGCATAGACAGGTTGTGCACCCAGTGCTGGCCTGGCTAATGTATGCGGTTGTTCAGAGCCATGCTCTACGGGTGATGGATTTCGGTGGAGCGCTCGGCAGCCTGTATTTCCAGCATCGTTTCCTGCTTGACCGTCTTCCCGATTTCATTTGGGGGGTGGTAGAGCAGGCGCATTTCATCGAGTTGGGGCAGGCCGAATTCCAGACCGACAGGCTGCATTTCTACCCGGACATTGATCGCTGCGTGGCGGACATGCAGCCGAACTTCGCGCTTTTGTCCGGTGTTCTGCAGTATCTGGAAAAACCCTATGCAATGCTTGACCAGATATTGGGCCTGCAGCTGCCTTTTGTGCTCATCGACCGGACTATGGCGCATGGCGCTCCCGACCAGCTGACGGTGCAGCATGTAGCGCCGAATATTTATGAGGCCAGTTATCCGGTGTGGATGCTTGATGCAGCACGCATGGAGGCGATGTTTGCGACTTGCGGATATGAAGTTTTAGACAGTTTCGATCCGCATCCAGGTGCGAATTTTGGCCCCGTCGGACAGGAGGCGCCATACAAAGGTTGGTTCCTGGTGAACAACAGATGGCGACGTTGAGAACTTTTGCCCTGAACCCCGCACTTCACCGCTTTCCAGATTTGGAGAAAGTCATTCAGGCGTTGCGTCTGTCCCGTCATGGCGGTCCCGTACTCGTCATCGGCCGTACCACGGTCTACTCGCCGCCGGAATACGGCAACGGCATGTCTGGAATCGACCTGCTCGATCGGCTATCCGGCACGCGGTCATACGAAAATATGGTTTGCACGACTGTTTTTTATATGTCGATACGGGCGCCTCTGCAGAGACTGACGGCCTCTCTCAAGGCGGTGATGCAACGCCAGCTGCATGGACTTCTGGCTTGCCTCGGGGGCGCGCTGAATTTCATTTTCCGGTATGGAATGCGCTATGGCGCAATCGAGTGCAGTGTATGAAAAATGTTGTATGCATAATTTGTGGCTCGGAAACGAACGCGCTGATTGACCAGATTTGGGATGACCGATACGGGTGCCCGGGTCGCTATTCCATAATGAAATGCCGCGAATGCGGGCACATGATGACAACGCCGCGGCTCATGGAATCCGATCTTCCGGCCCTGTACAGTCAGTATTACCCCCGTGCGAGCGTTGATTATGAGTCCATGGAGCGCGAGGCCAATCTGGTGGTGCAGCCCCGGGCGGCGTTCAGGCGATGGCTTTCGGGGACCGACAACCAGGGACATTATCTCGCCAGGGCGGGGCAGACGGTGCTGGACATCGGCAGTGGCGCCTGTCTTTCGCTACTGGAAATGAAGCTAGTGGATGTGGAAGGGTACGGCGTCGAAACCGATCCCAATGTTCGCGCAATTGCTGATAAGTTTGGCCTGAACGTCCATATCGGCAGCATTCATGATAACCCATTTCCTGGTAAACAGTTCGATCTAGTGGTGATGAACCAGGTGATCGAACACATCCCCGAACCCGGGGCGCTGCTGAATGTAGTGAAGTCGCGACTCAAGCCGGATGGCCGGCTGATCCTCTCTTTCCCGAATGCAGGATCGCTGGCTCGGCTGCTCTCCGGCCGGAAGTGGATCAACTGGCATGTTCCCTATCACCAGCATCATTTCTCGCTGAAATCTTTTTCCCGCTTGGCCAGTCAGCACGGCTATCGCGTGGGGCGGGTGCGCACGGTCACGCCGAACCTGTGGACAGTGCTGCAGATCCGCGCGCTCTCGGAAGAAACTCGTGAAGGCCAGGCTTCCGGCAGTTGGGCAAGTGGCGCGGCCGCGCATCGGCAGCCGACTCTGGCAGAATGGCTCTGGGCGGTATTGAAAGACCGGCTCCGGAGGGGCATCAGCATGGGGCTGGTGGCTGCCAACAGGGCGGTCGATGCGGCAGGCAAGGGCGATAGCCTGGTTGTCGAATTGTACCCAGTTAATTAACGCCATGTGACACAGCAGGGGGAATATGCAGACGATGACCTCATTCCTTCCGGGCACCAGTCGGCTGGCTCCCGTGGTGCTGTTTGTCTACGCAAGGCCGGATCACACGCGTGAAACCCTGGGCGCATTGCAAAGGAACACTCTGGCTGTCGATACGGACCTGATCATTTATTCGGATGCGGCCCAGAATTCTCAGGCCGAGGTAAAAGTTCGCGAGGTGAGAGAACTCGTACGCGATATCTCCGGCTTTAAGAGCGTTAGGGTCATCGAACGAAGCGCGAATTGGGGATTGGCCGGAAATATCATCGACGGAGTGTCGCAGGTTTGTGGCCAGTATGGCCGCGTCATCGTGCTGGAAGACGATATCGTCACCAGTCCGACGTTTCTGGAATTCATGAATGCGGCGCTGGAGCGCTATCGGCACGAACCCCGGGTCTGGCATATCGGTGCCTGGAATTACCCTGTGTTTGACAGTGCCAGGAATGCACCGGATGCCTTGCTGTGGAGGTTGATGAATTGCTGGGCCTGGGCAACCTGGGCGGACCGTTGGGCATATTTCAGGAAAGAACCTCGTCGCCTGATCACCGAGTGGGATCAGGAGAAGATCCGCGCCTTCAATCTCGATGGTGCCTATGATTTCTGGCGGCAGGTCCGGCAGAATGACGCCGGCGAAATAAGCACATGGGCAATTTTCTGGTATGCCACCATCTTCGAGAATGGCGGCCTTTGCTTAAATGCGACAAAAAGTTATGTGCGAAATATTGGTCTTGACGGGTCCGGGCAGAATTGCGGCATGGACGAGAAAAACCAGGACATTCACGACGAAGCGCCGGCAACGTGGCCGGAAGCCATGCAGGAAGACGCCGAATCGATTCAGAAGTTGCGGCGGTATCTTCTCCCGAAAAAGGCATCGATACCGATACGGATCATCAGGCGGCTGAAAAGAATGGCAACGCGATTGGGTGAGGGGCCTGCAAATAATTGAGAGGATTCGGTACGCTGAGGAACTGCTCGTAATAAAATGCGATCGCGTCGACGCGGCGTCCGTTCCAGTTTCCGGAGAAGGCAAGTCCCGCCTCGCTCCAGTGAATATTTACATAACCAGAATGAAGAAGGGATCGGAATGATTCCAGATAACATGTCGCCGCATGGCGACAACGGGGTGAAGTGTCTGCAGACATGCATCGACGTCGGGTCGCTTCTGTGCGTTCTGCGCGAATCTGGAGTGGGCAAAAAAGTATGAAATCCGTCACGTTGAAGCTTGGCGTCTGGCGGATGGCGCTTGAGGCGGGGCGGGCAGAAGGACCGGTGTCGTCGCGCGGCAATCGGTTCGAGACCGGCTTTGGTGATTGGAATGCCGCGGCCGCGGCGGCTGTTGGTTATGATGCGACCGCCATTCTCGACCGGGCGGTTGCGGCCGCTCGGGACGTCCGAGATGGCCGCGCGATGTTCGAGCGGGATACCCTGACATTCCACCGGCGGGAATTCGACCATGCGCTGCTGGCTTGGATGCTGTATGCGGGTTCGCGCGGCCAGCCTCTGCGCGTGCTGGATTTTGGCGGCGCCCTTGGCAGTTTGTACTATCAGCATCGTCGATGGCTGGAGCATCTGTCCGGTTTCGCCTGGGGCGTGGTCGAGCAGGCGCATTTCGTGGCGGCCGGGCGGCGGGAGTTCGAAACTCCGGCACTGCACTTCTTTGCAACGGCGGAAGACTGTGTCAGTCAGCTGAGTCCGGATTTCCTATTACTGTCCAGTGTGCTGCAATACCTGCCTCGGCCCCACGAGATTCTCGGTCGGTTACTCGCCGGGCAGTTTCCCTTTGTGCTGATCCACAGGACCATGGCGCAGCGTCACGGCCCGGACGAAATCGCCGTTCAGCATGTCGACCCGGCCATTTACCCGGCAAGCTATCCCCTGTGGTTGCTCGATGCCGTGCAGCTTGAGGCCATCTTTGCTGAGTATGGCTACGAGATCGTGGATAATTTTGATCCCTATCCTGGATCGTATTTCGGTCCGCCAGGACACGAAGCGCCTTACCAGAGCTGGTTTTTGGAAAAGAAGCGGTGAAACCGGTGCGAATCTTTGTCCTGATCCCGGTTTTTAATCGCCTGCAGCATACCAAGCAAGTGCTGGACGACTTGCGCCGGCAGACGCTGGTAGGGGCTCTGCATCTCGTCGTTATCGACGACGGATCGACGGATGGAACGAGCGATTTTCTTGCCAGCCAGCAGGACGTGGTTACTCTCAGGGGAAATGGCAGCCTGTGGTGGGGCGGAGCGATCCAGAGCGGGCTTGAATACGTCCGGACCCAGGAGCCGACGGACAGGGACTATGTCCTTTTTCTCAACAACGACACGTCGTTTGAGCCGGGGTATGTCGAGACTCTGGTGGAAACGTCTCGCAGCCACGGTGACGCCGCGGTTGGTAGCGTGATCCATGAACCGGGGCGCGACCCTCCGTTGACGAGCATCGGCGCACGGGTGAACATAAACGGTCTTGCAGTCTGGGATCGGCTGAGTGAGTTGACACCGGAAGAGGTGAGGGCAAACAAGGCGACTTACCAGGTCGATGCCTTAAGCGGACGCGGCACGCTTTATCCCGCCATGCTGTTCAGCCGCTTCGGCATGATGCGGCCGTGGCTGCTGCCGCACTATTTTGCCGACTACGAAGTGGCTATGCGATTTGCCCGGCACGGGGTGCGCCTGTTGGTGGCAACCGGGGCTATTGTGTATTCCCCGCCGGTCTACGGCAACGATGTCTCGCGGTTCAACTGGTGGGAACGCCACTTCAGTCCGCGGTCTTCCAGCAATATCATCCGCAAGGTTCTTTTTTATCTTCTGGTGGGAACTCCTCTTCAACGCCTGACTGCTCCGTTTAGGATGCTCTACTTCTCCTGCGCGAGGGCCTTGTTTTCCTGCGCCGGGACTTTAATCACATGGATGCGTTGATACAGGGCGGTTTGCGGTACTCGCGATGCTGTGTCTGCAGTTTGTCTGTGCCGCCTTTTATGACCAAGGTTGCCGCGAGTACCAGGGGGCATAGCGTTATGTTTTCGACTGATGCAGCCCGCCATCGGCATTTCCGGAATCTCCAATGATTTTTTTAGACACCATTGGCAGAGGAGGCCGTCCGGTCGTTGCATTGCGGTTCATGGATAGGAGTTAGTATGCGTATCGCGATCATTGACACGTACTATCCTCGCTTCGTGGCATCGCATTACCGCCTGAACAGTGGAATCTCTCGGCTGAGTTACCGGGAGCAGCAGAAGAAGTTGCTCGATGCGTGCTTTGGCACTTCTGATTTTTATAGCCGGCACCTCAACAATCTCGGGTGTGAGGCTCATGACCTGATCGTTAATTGCGTCCAGCTCCAGCAGACCTGGGCCAGGGAGAACGATGTCCCGGTCAGCACACTGGCGCTGAAGGTGCCGCATCGCGCCTTTCGCCTGCCCGTCGTGGGACCATGGCTTTCCTCGTTACCCGGTCTGCTTGACGTTGCGGTGGCCCATGTGCGCGCTTTGAAGCCGGACGTGCTCTATTGTCAAGATCTGAGCTTCTTTCCCGGTGAAGTGCTTCAGCAACTAAAGAAACATGTCGGCCTTGTCGTCGGCCAGATTGCTTCTCCGCTGCCGCCCGAATCATTTCTGCGTGGATACGATCTGATTCTGACGTCTTTCCCGCATTTCGTTCCACGCTTGCGGGAAAGCGGAATGGCGTCCGAGTATTTTCGGATCGGGTTCGATGAGCGGGTGCTCTCGATGCTTGATGATGTAAAAAGGGATGTCGGTGTCAGCTTTGTGGGTGGAATCAGCCGGCATCACGGTAAGGCTCTGCCACTGCTCGAACATATTGCGCGCAATACTGACATTCGGTTCTTTGGCTATGGCGCAGGAAATTTGCCGCGGTCCTCCCCTATACGAAGGCGGCATGGTGGTGAAGTCTGGGGCCTGGATATGTACCGCGCCCTGGCCCGCAGCCGCATCACGCTCAACCGGCATATCAATGTGGCGGAGAACAATGCCAACAACATGCGCCTCTATGAAGCAACCGGTGTCGGAACCCTGCTTCTGACCGATCGGAAGGATAACCTGGGCGAGTTGTTCGAGATCGGCAGCGAAGTCGTTGCCTATTCGAGTGCCGAAGAGGCGGTCGAACTGATTCAGTATTACCTTGCCCACCCCGAGGACGCGCAGGCCATCGCCCGCGCCGGACAGGCGCGTACGCTGCGCGAGCACACCTACCGGCATCGCATGGAAGAGCTGGTCCCGGTTCTGGAACGGTATCTGCGGGCGCAACATCCATGATTGCCGGGCTTCGCGCGCTGCTGAATCGCTTTCCCGGGCTGAAGCGTCTGCTCAGATATCTGCTGCAGGCCCTGCCGGCCGCCGGGGTCTCTTCCCATTACGTACGGCTGGAAGGAGAGCAGGCGACTGCGGAATCCAGCCGCCTGCGGGCGGCCTGGCAGGCGCAGGAACTGCCGGCGAGGCAGCGGGAGTTGGTCGAGCGGCAGCTTGCGACATACCGGCACGGCGAGTCGGTCGATGTCTTCGATATCATGGTGCGGGCGCTGCGGGACCTGCCGTCAGACGTGCGCGGGCTCTCGCTGCTGGAAATAGGGTGTTCCAGCGGGTTTTATTCAGAGGTCCTGGATATTGCTGGCTTTGGCGTGGGTTATGCCGGCTGCGATTATGCAGAACCGTTCATTGCCCTGGCGCGCCAGAAATACCCGGCGCTGCGCTTCGATGTGGCGGACGCCACCGCGCTGCGCTACGCGGATGAAGCCTTCGACATCGTGATTTCCGGCTGCTGCCTGCTGCATATCCCGGAATATCGGGCTGGCGTGGCCGAGACCGCTCGTGTCGCCCGCCAGTATGCCATCTTCCACCGCACGCCAGTGGTTCTAGGGCAGCCTACGGTCTACTACCGCAAGCAGGCCTACGGCGTGGAGACGGTGGAAATCCACTTCAACGAACCGCAGTTCCTCAGCCTTCTGGCCGATTGCGGCCTTGAGGTAATCGCAACCTATACCCTGGACGAGAGTGTTTCTCACAGGGTTGGCGCCGCCAATCGCACCTATGTGTGCAAGAAGAGTACCCCATGAGCCCTCGATATTTCTGCACCCTGTTCGATAGAAACTACCTGTTCAAGGGCGTGGCAATGCTGCAGACGCTCAGGCAGAACTGTCCGGATGCCCATGTACATGTGCTCTGCATGGATGCGCAGACGCGGAGCATCTTGGAGCAACTCAAGCTGCCGGATGTGGTCTGCCTGTCCCTGGATGAGATCGAGGATGAAGCGTTGCTGAAGGCGAAGGCTGATCGCGGCATCGCCGAATATTGCTGGACCCTGTCCCCCTGTTTGCCCTGGCATGTGCTGCAGCGGAATCCGGAGATCGATTTCATTACCTATCTTGACGCTGACCTGCTGTTCTATTCTCCGATACAGCCGTTATTCGACGAAATCGGGGATGCCTCGATCGCCATCATCGAACATCGCTTCAGTGAGCGGCTCAAGGATCGCGAGGTCAATGGCCGATTCTGCGTCGAATGGGTCAGTTTCCGGCGGGACGAGCAGGGCATGGCGTGTCTGTCGCGCTGGCGCGACCAATGCATGGAATGGTGCTATTACCGGCTCGAAGACGGCAAGATGGGTGACCAGAAATACCTCGATGAATGGCCAGGCCGGTATTCGGGGTGCCATATCCTGATGCATCCGGGAGCCGGCATCGCGCCCTGGAATTACGAACAATACCGCTTTGCGCATGACGCGGCTGGTGGCATCACGGTGCAGGACAGCCCGTTGATCTTCTACCACTTCCACCAGTTCCAGTTGATCGAGAACGGACGGTTCGACCGGCTTTCGACCTTTTACACCGCCAGTTGCCGCGAGCCGGAGATGGTCTATCAGGCCTACGAAACCAAACTCGGGCAGGTTATCCGCGAGGTGCAATCGATCATTGCTGGCTTCTCCGGCGGATTCGTCTCGCCCACAAGCATGCGGAAGCGCCGCTGGATCCAGCAGCTGATCCCGATGCCACTCAAAGAGATCGCGCGCCAGTTCATCCGCTACTGATGATCCGGTACATGGAGCAGACGCTGCCAACCGTTTCCGTCATCACGGTTTGCTATAACAGCGCGAAGACGCTGGGTGCGGCGCTGCAGTCTGTCGCCGATCAGGATTACCGGAATGTCGAACATATCGTCATTGATGGCGCTTCATCCGACGGCACGGCCGACATCCTGGATCGTTTCCGCGGCGGATTGGCCGCAGTCGTCAGCGAGCCGGACAAGGGCATCTACGATGCGATGAACAAGGGCCTGCAGCGGGCCAGCGGCGACATCATCGCGTTTCTCAATGCTGATGATCAATACGTGTCGCCTCATGTGTTGTCGCGCGTTGCCGGGCAGATTGCAGAGCATGGGCTGGACGCCCTGATGGGCGACGTCACGTTCTTTCGCGAGGGGCAGCCCGGGCAGGTAGTCCGGCGCTATCGGTCCGACCGGTTCAGCCCGGGACGCCTGGCCTGGGGCTGGATGCCGGCGCATCCGGCGTTGTTCCTGCGGCGCGAGGTGGTTCGCAAGGCCGGACTGTTCAAAACGGACTACCGGATCGCCGGAGATTTTGAATATATTATCCGAATATTCCACGGTCAGCAGCTTCGCTACCGTCATCTGCCCGAGGTGCTGGTCAGGATGCAGGCTGGTGGTGTCAGCACCAACGGTCTGCAGGCGAAAATCCGGCTGAACCGGGAAGTGCTGCGCGCCTGCCGGGAAAACGGCATACGGACCAATATGCTGAAGATACTTTCGAAATACCCGATCAAGCTGTTTGAGATGCTGGCGCGGTGACAGCAGTGGCTGCCGGTACCATGGTCCTGCCATGACATCGACCCTGCAATCCGGTTTTCCGCAGGTGGCGTTCGGCACCAGCGGTGTCCGGGCTTTGGTTGCCGATCTGACCCTTGAGGCGGTCTCGGCCTATGTATTCGCCTTTGTGGAGCGGATGCGGCAGGCCGGCGGCTTGGCAGACGGTGGCGCCGTGGCCGTGGCGATGGACCTGCGGCCCAGCAGTCCGGCGATCGCCCGGGCGGTCTGCCAGACGCTGCGGCATCTCGGCCACGGGGTGGTGTTTCTCGGCACGCTGCCCACACCGGCCTTGGCCCTGCACTGTCTGTCGGCGGTGATGCCGGGGATGGTGGTGACAGGCAGCCATATCCCGTTTGATCGCAACGGGATCAAGTTTTATGGACCGACGGGGGAGATTCTCAAGGAGGACGAGCAGGCCATGGCGACTCTGCCGCTGCCGGCCGACCGCTCGTATGTGCCGTCCACGTCCGCCGCGCTTCCCAAAGCCGCAGCAGAAGCCAGCCGCAGATATGTTGAGCGCTATATCGGGTTCTTCGGTGCCGGCGCCTTGCGTGGCCTGCGTATCGGCCTGTACCAGCACAGTGCCGTGGGCCGCGATGTGACACTGGCGATTCTGGAAGGCCTCGGGGCGACAGCACTGCCGCTGGCGCGCAGCGATACATTCGTGCCGATTGACACCGAGGCGGTCGGTGCCGCGGATCTGGCGCAGGCACGGCAATGGTGTGCCGAGTCTGGCCTTGATGCCGTGGTGTCGACCGACGGCGACGGCGACCGCCCGCTTGTATTCGATGCCGATGGCAATTTTATTCGTGGTGACCTGCTGGGCCTGATCTGTGCCCGGGCGCTCGGCATTCAGGCCCTGGCCGTGCCGGTCAGTTGCAACACGGCGATCGAGCAGGCCGGGGTTTTCAGGCGCGTGGCGAGGACACGCATCGGCTCCCCGTATGTCATCGCCGGGATGAATGACCTACTCGCGACGGGAGAAGGGTCCGTGGCCGGGTTCGAGGCGAATGGCGGATTTCTGCTGGCCTCGTCGCTGCCGGGCCTGGAGGCGTTGCCGACCCGGGATGCCATCCTGCCCATGATCTCCATTCTGGCTGCCACGGTTCAGGCGCGGCGCTCGCTGGCCGATCTGGTTGCCGACCTGCCGCCGCGCTTCACCCACAGCGACCGTATCCAGGACGTTCCGAATGCGGTGTCGCGGACACTGCTTGCACGCCTGACAGATGACGCAGCTTTCCGGGCGGAGGTTTTCGTGTTCAAGGGCGGGATTGCCGGTCTCGATACCACAGACGGCGTGCGATTGACATTTGCCGACGGGGATATTGTCCACCTGCGGGCCTCCGGCAACGCGCCGGAACTGCGATGCTACGCCGAGGCCGGCTCGTACCGGCAGGCCACGCAGCTTTGCGACAGCACGCTGGAGCGGGTGGTTTGAAGGTCCTCGTTACGGGCGCCAGCGGCTTCGTCGGCCGCGAACTCTGTGCATGTCTGGAACGGTCCGGCCATACGGTCATCCGCGCCATGCGCCGGCCCGGGCCGGCGATAGGAGTCGTTATCGGGAATATTGACGGCGGCACGAGCTGGGCGGCCGCATTGTCGGACGCCCCTGATGCGGTGCTCCATCTGGCGGCCCGCGTGCATGTGATGGGGGCCGAGGGCACCGACGCCGCGCGGCTTTACCGGCAGGTCAACAGTGAGGGCACGACAAATCTGGCCCGGCAATCTGCTGCGGCAGGGGTGAAGCGGTTTGTTTTCCTCAGCACGATCAAGGTGCTGGGCGAGGGAGGCAACCGGCCTTACAAGGCTGACGATCCCGCGGCCCCCTGCGGTCCCTATGCCGTTTCCAAATGGCAGGCCGAGCAGGGATTGCTGGAGATTGCGGGCCGGACCGGGATGGAGGCTGTTATCTTGCGGCCACCACTGGTCTATGGCCCTGGTGTCGGCGCCAATTTCCTGCGCCTGATGCAGGCGGTTGATGCCGGTTGGCCACTGCCATTTGCGGCCATCCGGAATCGCCGCAGTCTGATCCATGTCGGCAATCTGGTTGATGCAATCGTCGCCTGCCTGACACAGGCAAAGGCAGCCGGCAAAACATTTATGGTCAGTGACGACGAGGATGTGTCGACGCCTGAACTGGTCCGGCGTATCGCTTCTTCCCTTGGCCGCCGCCCGCGTCTGTTTCCGGTGCCGCCCGCGGGCTTCCGCTTGTGCGGACAGCTGCTTGGCAAGGGGGCGGCCATCGAGCGGCTGCTGGGATCGCTGACGGCGGATTGTGCGCCAATCAGGACCGAGCTTGGCTGGGCGCCACCGCATACCATGCAAGATGGATTGGCGATCGCGGCCGAATGGTACCGCAAGATCAAGGCGTCGAGCTGACACCTTGTCGTGGGCGTTTCCGCCCCGTCATATCCTGCCTGGCCTGACCCCGGCGTCCATGCCGCTGCCGGTGCGAAAATAGCCGATCACCTCGGTGAGCGCGCCGGCCTGGTCAGTCAGCAGCTGGGCCGAGGCGGTGGTTTCTTCGACCAGGCCGCTGTTGCGCTGGGTGAGCTCGTCCATATGGCCTACGGCCTGGTTGACCTGCTCCAGACCGGTAGTCTGCTCCTGCGACGCCAGCGCGATCTCTCCGACGATATCCGAGACCTTCTTGACGGCGCCGACGATCTCGCCGAGCGCGGCGCCGGTCTGGTTCACCAGGTCGACGCCGTTGCGGACATGGCCGTTCGAGGCGCCGATCAGGGCCTTGATGTCCTTCGAGGCATTGGCCGAACGCTGCGCCAGGTGACGCACCTCCTGGGCGACCACGGCGAACCCGCGACCGGCCTCGCCGGCACGCGCCGCCTCGACGCTGGCGTTCAGCGCCAGCAGGTTGGTCTGGAAGGCGATCTCGTCGATCAGGCTCATGATGTCGGCGATGCGGTGCGCGCTGTCCTCGATCTGCTGCATGGCGGCCACGGCGGCGCCGACCACGTCGCCGCCTTTTTCCGCCGTGTCGCGGGCGACCAGCGCCAGCCGGCTGGCGGCCTGGGCGTTGTCGGCATTGTGGCGCACTGTGGTGGTCACCTCGTGCATCGCTGCCGCGGTTTCCTCGAGGCTTGAGGCCTGGCTTTCGGTGCGCGAGGCGAGCTGCGTCGCGCCGGTGGAGATTTCCGAGGCCGTGGTATGCACGGCCGCGGCGGTTTCCGACAGCCGCGTGACGATGCCGGCGAGTTTGTCGGCCATGCTGTTGGTATCGCTGCGGATGGCGCCGAAGATGCCGTCGTGGCGGCTGGCGATGCGGCGGGTGAGGTCGCCGGACGACAGGGCGGTCAGCACCGCGCTGACTTCGGTCAGCGCTTCGCTCATCGTTTCGGTCAGGCGGTTGATTTCGCGCGCCATCACCAGGAACAGCCCGTCCTTGCCTTCGGCCGGCAGGCGGCGGCTGACGTCGCCGGCGGCCACGGCGGCGACCAGGGCGGCGATTTCCTCGCCGGCAGCACGGTCTCGCTCGCGCTCGGCAGCGGTGCGCCGGCTTTCCTCTTCGGCGCGCATGGCGTTCTGACCCTCCAGCATCGCTCTGGCCGCGGCATTCTCGCGGAACACCACCAGCGCCTCGGCCATCTCGGCCACCTCGTCATGGCCCTGGTTGGCGGCGATGGCGACGGACAGGTCGCCGGCGGCCAGCTGGCGCATGGCGGCGGTCAGCCGGCGGATCGGTACGGCGATCGACCAGTGCATCAGCATGCCGGCCAGCAGGGCGATGCCGGTCAGCAGCACCAGGCCGGTGGCGGAATAACGATAGGCATGGGCGAAGGCGGTTTCCTGCTGGGCCGAGCGTTCGGTGAGGATCTGCCGTTCATATCTCTCGATGGCATCCAGCGAGGCGCGGATGTCGTCCATCATGTCGCGCGCGTCCGTCGAACGGATCAGCGCATAGACCCGTTCGGCATTCGACGGATCGCCGAAATCGCGCAGGATCACCGCCGACACCTTGCCCTGCCAGTCGGCGACCTGCTGCTCCAGCATGTCGAGCCGCCGGCTCTGCGCGTCGTCGCGGCCGATCAGGCGGGCCAGCCGCTGCTGTGCGGCCTTGGCTTCAGCCGCGCCGTCCTGCAGCGGTTTCAGGAAGCCCTTGTCCTCGGTCAGCACATAGCCGCGCAGGCCGGTTTCCTGGTCGGACATGGCCAGCCCGTAGCGGCCGATCTCGGCGAGAATGCGCGAGGCATGATCGGTCTTGTGCTTGGCCGATTCCAGGATGCCGAGATTGGCATAGACGAGGGCGGCCAGTGCGCCGACCACCGCCAATAGCAGGGCGAAGGCGATGGCGATGCGGATGGATATTTTCAGGCGGCGCATGGGGAATCCTGCGACGGATGTCGCGGCGGGGAGGCCGGACAGGCTCTTATGCGATCAGCTCTTCCTGGACTCGAGGCTGCCGCCGACGATCTTGACGCAGGTGCCGGTCGGCACCGCCAGCCAGGCATCGGTCTGGCCATCCTTCTTCGAGGTGCCGGCGCAGGATGAAGTCGCGGTCTGGCAGTCGTTCTTGCCGGCCTTGGCAACGCCGAAGCATTTCTCGGTCTTGCTCTGCGCCTGGGCATTGGCGGCAAGGCCGGCGCCGAGCGCGAGCGCGGCGGCGATGACGGTGGCGGTGGCGAGGGTTCGGGTCTGCATGGTGTCGTCTCCGTTGGCTTGTGGGGATACGCGAAGTCAGAGCGCCGAATGCCCGCGCACGGCCTCGGCAAGTGCCGGCTTGAGGCCGAGGAAGCGTTCGTCGAGGGCGGCGGGATTCTCGCGGTTGGTGGCGATCATCTTGGCGCGCGCCTCGCCGCCGCGGATCACCTCGAAGGCATCGGTGGCGATGCCGTCGACAATCGCCTCGGCCACGGCCGTGGCCGGCTCCTTGACGAAGCCGACATCGGGCCCGGCCTTGGAGGTCTGCATCATCGGCGTGTCGGTGGCGCCCGGATAGACGGTCAGCACATGCACGCCTTCACCCTTCAGCTCGCGCCGCAACGCCTCGCCGAAGCGCGCCAGGCCGGCCTTCACCGCGGCATAGGTCGCGTAGAAGGGCATGCCGATCAGGGCGATGCCGGAGGTGATGTCGACGATGAGGCCGTCGCCCGAAGCCCGCAGGGCCGGCAGGGCGGCGCGGGCTAGCAGGATCGGCGCGACGAGGTCGACCTCGATCATCGCGCGGATTTCGGCTTCCGAGGTGTCTTCCAGCCGGCCGGCACGCACGCCGCCGGCATTGTTGATCAGGATGTCGAGGCCGCCGAGCGTCTGCTGCCCGGCATCCAGCGTGGCCTTGCGGCCGGCCTCGGTGGCCACGTCGGCGGCGACGCCCTCGGCCCAGCCGCCGCCGCGGCGCAGCAGTTCGAGCGCCGTCGCCAGCACGTCCGGCCGGCGGCCGGTGATGAAGACGCGGGCGCCTTTGGCCTGCAGGGCCTGCGCCGTGGCGAGACCGATACCGCTGGTGCCGCCGGTGATGATGATGCGCTTGCCGGTGATCTCCATGGTTATTCCGCCGCCTTCGGATAGTTCGACGGGAACAGCGCGCGACGGGCGTCCTCGTCCATTTCGGCCTTGAAGCTGTGGCTCTTGCCGACCGCGCGGGCCTTGGCGACCGCCGGCCGCGCATCGATGGCAGCGAACCAGCGCTTCAGGTTCGGATAGGCGGCCAGTACGTCGGCCTCGCCCGGCAGGGCCACGCCGGCGCGGTCGAGCCAGCCCCAGGCCGAGATATCGGCGATGGTGTAGTCGCTGCCGACGATGTAGTCGCGGCCGGCAAGATGCTGGTCGAGCACCTGGTAATGGCGGTCGACCTCGCGGCGGTAGCGGTTGATCGCATAGGGCAGCTTCTCCGGCGCGGCGAGCTGGAAGTGCACGGCCTGGCCGGAATAGGGCCCGATGCCGCTGGCGATGAAGAACAGCCAGGACAGCAGTTCCGGCCGGTCGGCCGGGCTGCCGGCGAAGCGGCCGGTCTTTTCGGCGAGATAGAGCAGGATCGCGCTTGAATCGAAGACGCGGGTTTCCTTGCCGCCGGGGCCCTCGGTATCGACGATGGCCGGCAGCTTGCCGTTCGGATTGATGGCGCGGAAGGCCGGCAGATGCTGCTCGCCCTTGCGGGTGTCGACCGGCACCAGTTCGTAGGGCAGGCCGGCCTCTTCGAGAAACAGCGCGACCTTGGCCGGATTGGGCGTCGGATGGAAATAGAAGCGGATCACGAAAACTCTCCTGTTACGGGGTGGCTTGGGGAACTTGCGGGGTCGGCCGCGCGGCGAGCAGCACGCCGGCGGCGATGACGGCGGTGGCAATGCCGCTGGCGAGGCTGGGGGCCTCGCGCAGTACCGGGAAGGCCAGTGCGGTGGTGATCGCCGGCAGCAGGGCAATGATCGCGGTGGCGGCGCCGGCGCCGAGCAGGGTGACGGCGCGGTTGAAGGTGACGATGGCAACCGCGCTCATCAGCAGGCCCTGGTAGACGGCCTGGAAGGCGAGTTCGCCGGGCGAGGCCTCGCCGAGGCGCGACAGGCCGGCAAGCAGGTAGACCGGCAGGTACAGTGCCGCCGACCAGACGCAGATCAGCGCCGCCGCCTGGATCGCCGGCAGCCGGCTGCGGCGAAACCGCAGGGTGTAGACCGCCCACATGGCGGCGGCGATGACCAGCGCGAGAATGCCGCCCGGGCTGAAATGCCCTTCCGCCATCGCATGACCGGCGACCAGCGCGACCAGGCCGGCGGCAATCGCCACATAGCCCAGCAGGCGCAGGCCGCCCGGCGGTTCGCCGAAGACCAGCCAGCCGATCAGACCGGCGAAGACCGGCATCAGCGCCGGGGTGACCGTGGAGGCCTGCGCCGCCGACGTCAGTTCCAGGCCGAGCGTGACGAAGAGGACGAAGGGCGCGCCCCACAGGATGGCGTAGAGCAGGCCCTCCAGCCACAGGCGCGGCGGCAGCCGGCGGCCGGGGGCCAGCAGGGCGGGCAGCAGCAGGATCGCGCCGCCGCCGAAGCGCAGCGCAATCACGTCCCAGACCCGCAGCGTGTGGTGAGTGACGCCGAAGCGGGTGACGACGAACCAGCCGGCGAAGATCGTCACCGTGACGGCAGCCCAGCCGAAGCCGGCCGCCAGTCTGCGGGTGTCGGTCTTCATGGCAGGCACGGACGCGGCGGCAGCGGTCATGCCGCCCGGGTGCCGGCAGCACGCAGCGCGCGCAGGGCGGCGATGATGGCGTCCGGCTCGAGGCGCAGGCGGTAGTCGACCTCGACATGGGCGAGCGACACTTTGCCGTCGGGCGCGATCACGAAGGTCGCCGGCACCGGCAGTTCCCAGCTGTCGTCGCCGTTGAAATCGGGCAGCAGCTTGCCGGCCGACCGCATGGCGTCGCGCAATTCTTCCGGCAGGGCGAAGACCAGGCCGAAGCTGCGGGCCACGGCATTGCCGGCATCGTTGAGCACGTCGAATTCGAGGGCGTTCTTCTCGGCGGTGCCGAGCGAGGCATCGGGCGACTGCGGCGAGATCGCCACCAGCCGGCCGCCCAGCGCGACGATCTCGGGCAGTGCGCGCTGATAGGCACGCAGCTGGATATTGCAATAGGGGCACCAGCCGCCGCGGTAGAAGGTGACGACCACCGGGCCGCCACGCAGCAGGCCGGACAGGGTCACCGGGCGGCCCTGGGTGTCGGGCAGGGTGAAATCGGGGGCAGCCTGGCCGCTGCGCAGGGCCTGGTCGAACAGGGCGCTCGCCCGCAGTTCCTCGACCTTTGCGGAGTAGAGTTCGGCCCGGCCGGCGGGCGCGGTGCGCTCCCATTCGGCCCGGAAATCGGCAAGTTCCTGTTCCAGTGTCATCGTCGTGTGCCCTGCAGGAGATGGCGGCACCGGCGGGAATCCCGACCGGCATTGCGTTTTAGAACGATTGTTATAGAATGTACCAAACCGGCGGCAAGCGCAATAACCTTGTCGGGTCACATTTCTGCGAAGGGCTCCATGGCGCGGCCGAGAGAATTCGACGAAACAGCCGTCCTCGATGCGGCGGTGCAGTGTTTCTGGCAGCACGGCTACGACGGCACCTCGGTCCGCGACCTGGCCGAGAAGACCGGGATCACCAGCGCCAGTCTTTACAATGCCTTCGGCGACAAGCGCGGACTGTACCGGCGGGCGCTGGACCATTACCTGGCGCAGAGCTTCGGCGACCGCGTCGGCCGTTTCGAGGGCCATCTGCCGCCGCGCCAGGCGATCACTGCCTTTTTCGAGGAGATCATCGACCGCTCGCTGAAGGACACCCAGCGCAAGGGCTGCATGCTGGTCAACTCGGCCCTCGAGGTCGCGCCGCACGACCCGGAATTCCGTCGCGTGGTGACCGGCATGCTGGAGCAGGTCGAGGCCTTCTTCCGCCGCTGTGCCGAAGGCGGCCAGCGCGACGGCACCATCACCACGGCACAATCCGCCGATGACCTGGCCGGGCTGCTGCTGAGCGTGCTGCTCGGCATTCGCGTCCTCGCCCGCACACGGCCGGAGCGCGACCTGCTGCACGGCCTGGTGCGGCCGATCTACGACCTGCTGGACAGCGATACGGCGGCGCGGAAAGTTCCGCTGCACAGCTGAGCAGCTTGCACGGCTGAGTGTCGTTTACGTCCCGGCGGCGCGCGCCAGTCTTGCCTCGCTGCCGGTTGCACCGGCGGCCGGCAGGCGCACCACGAAGACGGCGCCGCGGTCGCCGGAGTCTTCCAGTTTCAGACTGCCGCCCAGACGCTGGATGATGCCATGCGAAATGGCGAGGCCAAGGCCGCTGCTGCCATGGTGTTTGCGCCGGCCGCTCCAGCCGCGTGAGAATTTCCCGAACAGCAGGTCGCGATCCTCCGGTGGAATGCCGGGGCCATTGTCGCGCACACGGATTTCCACCGTCATGCCGTCACTGGCGGTACCGCCCTCGACCCAGATCGCCGGGGCGGCGCTGTCGTTATGGCGGATCGCATTCGAGATCAGGTTGATGAAAACCTGCTGCAGGCGGTCGGCTTCCACCCGGACCGGCAGCGCCGCATCGCCGAGCGCATCGATCAGCTGGGCATTGTGGCTTTTGGCGAGGCCAGCCATGGCGGCCATGGCCTGACGGGCAATCTGTGCCGCATCGGCCGCGCTGAGCGGCCAGTCGACCTGGTCGTTCTCCACCCGGTTGAGATCGAGGATCTCGTCGAGCAGGCGGGTCAGACGTTCGCTTTCCTGCTGGATGATGCCGAGGAAGCGTTTGGTCTGGGGATTCTCGATGTCCTGCGCGTTGGCGAGGATCTCGGCGAATGAGCGGATCGAGGTCATCGGCGTACGCAGTTCGTGGCTGACCTGGCTGAGGAAGTCGTCCTTCATCATGTCGAGCTGGCGCAGCTGCTCGTTGGCGCGGCGCAGTTTCTCGGCGGTTTCTTCCAGCTCGTGCGACTTGCGCTCCAGTTCGCGGCTGTAGCGGATCGCCTGCTTGGTTTCGTCGAGGATCGAGATGACGGCCTCGACGGTGATGGTCTCGCCCATGACGATGCGCGAGACCAGCGTGCGGGCCGATGCGGCGCCGACGCTGCTGGCGAGCTGGCGTTCGACATAGGCGATCAGTGCCGGATCGGGCACCGGCAGGTCGTCCTTGCGGCCCTGGCTGCGGGCGTAGTCGCGGAAGATCCGGTGCGCGCGTTCATGGCCGAGAATGCTCTGGGTCAGCCGCAGCAGGTCGTCGGCATGGGCCGAACGCTGCAGCGCATTGTCGACATTTTCGGCGCCGCGCTCGAAGATGTCGACGAAGATGGCACTCTGCAGCTGTTCGATCGGCGACTGCGTGGTCAGCAGCGAGACGCCGACATAGGCGGCGATGTTGAACGACAGGCTCCAGAACAGGCCGTGCACCAGGCTGTCCCAGCCGCCGAGGCCGAACAATGCGTCGGGCTTCAGGAAGGTCAGGCCCCAGGGGCCGCTGCGCACCAGTTCGAACAGCGGCGAGCCGGGGATGGCGAAATTGGGCAGCAGCAGGGCATAGATCCAGACTGCGAAGCCGACCAGCAGTCCGGTGGTGGCGCCGCTCTTGGTGGCGCCGCGCCAGAACACGCCGCCGAGCAGGGCCGGCAGGAACTGCGCCACGCCGGCAAACGATACCAGCCCGATCGAGGCGAGCGGATCGGCCGAAGTGATGGTGCGGTAATAGACATAACCCAGCGTCAGGATGGCAACGATGCTGAAGCGGCGCACCAGCAGCAGGGTCCGCGAGAAATCGCCGCTGCCCGGCGGCGTGAAATACGGCAGCCGCAGCAGCAGCGGCGTGACCAGATGGTTCGAGATCATGATCGACAGCGCGATGCTGGCCATGATCACCATCGAGGTTCCGGCCGACAGCCCGCCGATGAAAGCCAGCAGCACGAGATAGTCCTGATTGTAGGCCATCGGCAGGGTCAGCACGTAAAGGTCCGGGTTCATCCCCTCGGGCAGACGGGTGACCCCGGCGATGGCGATCGGGATGACGAACAGGCTGAACAGCAGCAGGTAGAGCGGAAACACCCAGGAGGCCGTGGCCAGGTGGCGTTCGTCGGAATTCTCGACCACGGCGACCTGGAACTGGCGCGGCAGGCAGATCATCGCGGCGGCCGACAAGAAGGTGGTGGCGATCCAGCGCGGCTCGAAACCCTCGCCGAACACATAGAGGCGCTGCAGCGACGGCGCCTGCGCGGCATGATGGAACAGGTCGGCGATGCCGTCGTTCAGGCCATACAGTGCGAAGATGGCGATGGCGCCGAGGCTGAACAGCTTGACCATGGATTCCAGCGCGATGGCGGCGACCACGCCGGGATGGCGCTCGTCGGCGCCGAGATTGCGGGTGCCGAACAGGATCACGAAAGTGCCCATGCAGATCGCCACCCACAGGCCGGTATCGCCGGACAGGCTGGTCTCGCCGAGCTGGGTCAGGCCCGGCATGGTATGGTCGCTGACCGCGTTATAGGCGGCCGCGACGGCTTTCAGCTGCAGCGCGATATAGGGGGTGACGACGACGACGGCGATCACGGTGATCAGTGCCGACAGCGAGGCGCTCTTGCCATAGCGGGCCGAGACGAAGTCGGCGATCGAGGTGATGCGCTGCGCCTTGCTGATGCGGATCAGCTTGCGCAGCAGATACCACCAGGCCATCAGGGCGAGCGTCGGTCCGATATAGATCGTCAGGTATTCGAGGCCGCTGCGCGCGGCCGAGCCGACGGCGCCGAAGAAGGTCCATGAGGTGCAGTAGATCGCCAGCGACAGCGTGTAGCTGATCGACGAGCCGATGAAGCGGCGCGAACCCTGCGCGGCACGATGGTCGGTGAACCAGGCCAGCAGGAACAGGCCGCCGAGATACAGGCCGGCGACGACGACGATGGTGCCCGATGCCAGCATCAGTCCGGATCGTCGCGGTCGCCGGTGGCATCCTGTGGCGCCGGCCCGGCCGCATCGGCGGCCGGCGGGATCAGCCGGCGGGCGAGCAGCGCGGTCAGCAGGATGCCGAGGAACCAGGCGCCGAAGATGTAGAGATGCATGACCGGAATGCCGAACAGGAAATCCGCGCGGTTGAAGATGCGCAGATAGGGCGGCATGAACAGGATCACGCCGCCGAGCGGCAGGATGACGGCAAGCTCGCGGTAGCGCCGTCGCGCCGCCATCGCCGGCCTAGTTCCGCGCGGCGGGCTGGTCCGGCTGGACGGCCCCGATCAGCCGGGTGACCCGGCTCACCAGATCGCGGTTGGAAAACGGCTTGGTGACGAAATCGTCGACGCCGAGATCGGTCATGCGGCGGCGGTCGGCCTCCTGGCCCTTGGCGGTCAGCGCCAGCACCGGCAGCGCCTTCAGGTTCTGCGCCGAGCGGATGCGCGACAGCACCTCGAAGCCGTTGGCCGAGGGCAGCATGATGTCGAGGATCAGCAGGTCCGGCTTTGCATCGGCAATCGCCGGCATGACGGCGGCGCCGTCCTCGACGGCGGTGACCTGATAGCCCTGATGCGACAGCAGGAAAGTAATCGCCTCGACGATATACGGCTCGTCCTCGGCGACCAGAATGCGCCCAGACATGAACGTCCTCCACAGAAGCCGGTTCTCGTTTTTGGGTGGTCCGGCTTGCCCGCAGGCTAGCATGCCGGGGGAGGCCGGTCGAGGCCGGCTGACGTGGCAGTCAGTCGAGTCCGTGATCAGCGGGGCGTGGGGGCCAGAACCGGCGGATAGGCGCGCTGCGGGCAGCCGGCCCGGCTGCAGGACCGGCAGCCGATCCCGGTGGCTGTGGCGGCGGCGCGGCTGCCGCCGAACAGGTCGCCATAGACGATGCGTGGGGCATAGGCCGCGTCGCAGCCGAGCATGACACTGAACAGGGTGCCGGGCTCGCCGTAGCCGACCGCGCGCTTGGCGACACAGCGGGCGACCAGCAGGTAATGCTCGCCGTCCGGCATATGGGCGAGCTGGGGGACGATGCGGTCGGGGGTACGGAAGGCGCCGTAGAGCGGCCACAGCGCGCAGCCCCCGCTGTAGCGCGGCATGCGCAGGCCGGGGATGCTGAAGCGCTTCGACAGGTTGCCGGCCGGGTCGCTGCGCAGGAAGGCGAACGGGATGCCCTCGGCACCGGGGCGGCGCAGGGTGACCAGCCGGTGCGCGGTCTGCTCGAAGCTGCCGCCGAAATGATGGGCCAGCCGCTCGATGTCGTAGCGCCAGTCCTCGGCGGCGGCGAGGAACGGCGCATAGGGAAACAGCAATGCGCTGGCCAGGTAATTGGCGAGCGCCCGCCGGCCGGTGGTGCGCGCCTGCTCGCCGGTCAGCAGCGGCGAGGCCTGCACGATATCCGACAGCAGCGCGGCATGATCCTGTTCGACCAGATGGCGAGCCAGCAGGAACCGGTTGCTGACCGCCGAACGGGCGGAATCGAGCCGGATGACGCCGCTTTCCGGCGTGTCTGCCGTTTCCGGCATGGCAGTGACGCGGATGCCGTGCCGGCTTTCCAGCCGTGCGGCGATGGCCGTATCGGTAATCCGGTCATTCTGGCCGATCAGCCCACGCAGGGCGTCCGCGGCGTCTTCCAGTTCGGGGAAGTGGTTGTTGTGATAGACGAGGAAATCGTCGACCTCTTCATCGGGCGAGATGCCGGCCGCCTGGCCCGGCGTGGCGCTGAGCAGTTCGATCATGGTGCGCGCGCCGGAACCGAGTGCATCGGCCTCGGTGGCGATGATGCCGGAAAACCGCCGCTGCGATAGTTCGTCGAGTTCACCATGTTCGCGCAGGATTTCGGCGAAGGCGCGGATCGAGGTGATGCGGGTCAGCACCGCATGGCTGAGTTCGATCAGGGCCGGGTTCTGGCTCAGCCGGTCCGACAATGCGGCGGCGGTTTCCGAGGCTTCGCGATAGCTGCGGTGCAGTTGCAGGAAGGCGCGCGCCCAGGCCGGCGCGCTGCCGACGAAATCCAGCACCGCCTCGGGCTCGGCCGTCGGCAGGCCGGCATGGGTGCGGGCGATTTCCATCAGGTCCTGGGCGAGGCGGGTATTGGCGGCACCGCTCAGGCGGCCGGCGTCGGTGCCGAGCGCGGCGGCGATGCGGTTGAGCAGGGCGCCGGCGATCGGCCGTTTGTCGTGTTCGATCAGGTTGAGGTAGGAGGTCGAGATGCCCGCAGCCTGGGCCAGCGTCCTCTGCGTCAGGCGCTTTTTCTGCCGTTCTTCGCGGATCTGGCGGCCGATGGGCAGGCGGGACATGTGCGCTTTCCGATGTGCGATTTGTAAATAAATTTACATAGTTAATACCGATAAATCAACATTTTTACTAAAGTTTTCAAGACGGGCAGGCTGTTCTTGCAGTGTCTCCGGGCCCTCCCTAGACATAGACCGCAGTGTGCCGGTGGCCTGCGCTGCCAAGGCACGAAAAGCAAAAATGGGAGGAGTACCAATGACCGTATTCGACAAGCCGCTTTCCCGCCGCATGGTCCTCAAGGCCGGTTCGGCCCTGGCCGGTGGCGCCCTGCTGCCGGCGGGTCTGGTCCTGCCGGCGCTGGCGGCGGATCATCCCGCACTCGGCACCTATCCGGCCGGTTCCTCCGGCGATTCCGTGTTCGTCGGTGTCTCGGTTCCCCGCACCGGCACCTACGCCGCCGCCGGCGAGGATCTGATCAAGGGCTATGAGCTGGCGCTTGAGCATCTCAATGCCGGCCACGAGCTGATGCACAAGATTTCGCCCAACATCAAGAAGGGCGTGCTCGGCAAGACCGTCAAGCATGGCGTCGCCGACAGCGAAGCCAAGCCGAATACCGCCGTCCAGGCGCTGTCGAAGTTCATCAGCGAGAACAAGGCCGTGATGATGACCGGCTCGGTGTCGAGCGCCGAAGCGGTCGCCGACAACAAGCTGGCCGAGCGCGAGAAGGTCATTTACCTGCCGGGCATCACCGGCTCGAACGACACCACCGGCAAGGATTGCGTGCGCTATTCCTTCCGCGAGTGCTTCTACGCCGAGACCGCTGCCAAGGCGATTGCCCCGGTGCTGATCAAGAACCTCGGCAAGAACAAGAAGATCGCCTTCCTGACCCCCGACTACACCTACGGCCATACCGTGCGGCAGTCGATGGAAGAGCATCTCAAGGCCGGCGGCTGGACCGTCGCGACCAACCAGATCTCGCCGCTCGGCACCACTGATTTCAGCTCGTATCTGCTGAATGTCGCCAACAGCGGCGCCGACGTGGTGATCAACATCAACTTCGGCCGTGATGCCGTTCTCTCGATCAAGCAGGCCAAGGATTTCGGCATCATCGGCAAGATGAAGCTGGCGGTCCCGTACATCTCGCCGTTCCTGGCCAAGGAAGTCGGCCCCGAGATCATGGAAGGCGTGTTCGCCGCCACCGATTACTGGTGGACGCTCGAGGACAAGTATCCGCTGGCCAAGATGTTCAACGCGGCTTTCCGGGCCAAGTACAACTACAACCCGGAATGGGGTGCCAACCTGGCCTACATGCAGATCGCCATGTGGGCGGATGCCGTCGAGCGCGCCAAGTCCTTCTATCCGCCGGACGTGATCAAGGCCTACGAGGCCGGCTTCAAGGTGCAATCGACGGTGGGCGAGGTCTGGTTCCGCGGCGCCGATCACCAGCTGGTACGGCCGGTCGTCATCATCCGCGCCAAAAAGGCGTCGGACATGAAGGGGGCGGACGATTACTACGATGTGGTCGACGTGGTCGCCGGCGAGGGCCTGATGCAGGCGCCCGACGCCTTCGGCTGCAAGCTCGGCGATTACGTCTGATCGTCTCCTGAAATCGTGATCCGTGTGCGGGGTTGATGATGCTCTCGTGGCCTAATTTCATTTCGCAGATGTTCAACGGGCTGGTGCTCGGTGCCTTGCTGGCGCTGATCAGTTCCGGCCTGACGATCATCTACGGCACGCTGGGTGTCCTCAACCTCGCGCACGGTGCGATGTTCATGATCGGCGGTTATGCCGGTTTTGTTGCCTACCAGTTGACCGATTCCTACCTGATTGCCGTCGCCGCCGGCGCCATCTTCGTGATGTTCGTCGGCATCGTGATGGAGCGGCTGATTATCCGGCACTTCTACAGCCGGCCGCATGAGGACCAGATCCTCGTCACCTTCGGCCTCGGGATCGTCTATGTCGAGGTGATCCGGTTCTTCTTCGGCAGCCTGTCGAAGTCGGTGCCGGCGCCAAGCTGGGCGACCGGCATCACCAATCTCGGCTTTATGATCTATCCGACTTACCGCCTGGCGGTGATCGGTATTGTCGCCGTCGCGTTGATCGCGCTGTATCTCGTGCTCTACCGCACCCGGCTCGGCATGATCGTCCGCGCCGGCATCGAGGATGCGGTGATGGTCGACTCGCTCGGCATCAATGTCTACCGCATCTTCATGGTGGTCTTCGGCATCGGCGCCATGGCAGCGGGCTTTGCCGGCATCGTCAACGTGCCGGTGGCACCGATCACGCCGGATATCGGCGAGGCGATCCTGGTCGAAGCCTTCGTGGTGGTGGTGATCGGCGGCGTCGGCTCGTTTCCCGGCGCGGTGCTCGGCGGACTGATCGCCGGCGAAATCCTCAGCATCACGGCAATGTTCGATCCCAGCCTGTCGCAGGCGATGCTGTTCGCCGTGATGACGCTGGTTCTGGTGGTGCGGCCGCACGGACTGCTCGGCTCGCAGGGACGGTCGTAATCATGGCTAAGCGCAAGTTGTTCCGCCGGGGCTGGTTTCCGGACGCCCTGACGGCGCTCGGCCTGCTGGTCGCGCCCTATATCCTGCCGTTTGCCGGCTTCGTGCCCGACACCATGAACCGCATCCTGGTGTTCGGTCTGTTCGGCATCGGCTTCGACCTGCTGTTCGGCTTTACCGGCCTGTTGTCCTTCGGCCAGTCGGCCTTCTTCGGCACCGGCGGCTTCTTCGCCGCCTACCTGCTGACCCGGGCCGGGCTGTCCAGCGTGGTGCTCGGTCTTTTTCTTGGCACCGTGGTGGCGGCGATTACCGGCTATCTGGTCGGTTTCATCGCGCTCCGCCGCACCGGCATTTATTTCGCCATGATCACGGTCGCGATCGCCGAGGTGTTCTTCTTCGTCGAGAATTCGCCGCTGTCGGCGGTGACCGGCGGCGAAAACGGCCTGCCCGGCGTGCCGGCGCCGACCTTCTATCTCGGGTTCACGACCATCGAGATCACCAGCGGCTGGTCGATGTACGGCTTCATTGCCGTCTGCTATCTGATCGGCATGGTGATTGCGCGGCAGATCGTGCGCTCGCCGGTTGGCCATATTCTGGTGGCGATTCGCGACAATCCGCAGCGCGCTGCCGCGGTCGGCCATGACGTGCAGAAATACAAGCATCTGGTGTTCGTCATTGCCGCCGCCTATGCCGGCCTCGCCGGCGGCCTGCTCGGCGTGCTGCAGGGCTACATGCCGCCGGAGGCCTTCACCTTCGATACCTCGGGCCAGCTGGTCATGCAGACGGTGATCGGCGGTCTCGGCACGCTGTTCGGTCCGCTGGTCGGCGCCACGGTGTGGCTCTACCTGCGCGACTTCCTGCAGGGACCGCTGGGGCTTGGGGCCTCATGGAAGCTGGCGCTCGGTATCATTTTCGTGCTGCTGGTCTGTTTCCTGCGTCGCGGCATCATTGGTGCGATCAAGGATCTCTGGATACTGTCCACGGCGCGCAACAGCGCCGAACCGGAAGCCGATCCGGCCGCAGTGGTCTCAACGGCGGATGTCGCCATGGCGACCCCGCTGCCGCCCAGCAGCCATGCATTGGCCAGTTCCTCGGGACCGATCCTGCAGGCCAAGGGCATGACCAAGCGCTATGGCGGCCTGGTCGCCAATGGCGATATCGACTTCACCGTGCAGCATGGCGAGTTGCGGGCGGTGATCGGGCCGAACGGCGCCGGCAAGTCGACCTTCTTCAAGCTGCTGACCTGCGAGGTGGCGCCGACGTCCGGCACCATCGTCTTCGAGGGCCGCGATATCACCGGCATGAATGTCACCGATGTCTGCCAGCTCGGCCTGACCAAGAGCTACCAGGTCAACCAGCTGTTCAGCAACCTGACGGTGCGCGAGAATCTGACCATCGCGGCGCTGGCCGAGAATCGTGGCCGCTTCCGCATGGACGTGATCCGTAACACGGAGAGCCTGCCGGGCGTCGACAAGCATGTGACGCATACCGCGGCGCTGGTCAATCTGACCCATCGGCTCGATGTCGCGGTGTCCGCTCTTGCCTATGGCGAGAAACGCCGGCTTGAGATCGGCCTGGCACTGGCGACCTCACCGAGCCTGCTGCTGCTCGACGAACCGCTGGCCGGCATGAGCCCGAGCGAACGCGTCGAAACCGTCAAGCTGCTGAAATCGATCCGGCAGGGCCGCACGCTGGTCATCATCGAGCATGACATGGATGCGATCTTCGAAATGGCCGAGCGCATCACCGTGCTGCACGAAGGCAAGGTGCTGGTCGAGGGCACGCCGGCGGAAATCCAGGGGAACAAGATGGTGCAGGAAGCCTATCTCGGCGGGGTGCTGGAATGAGCCTGCTCGAGGCGAGGTCGCTCAACACCTATTACGGGGATTCCCACATCCTCTTCGATGTCTCGCTGCGGGTAGAGCGCAACGAGGTGGTGGCGCTGCTCGGCCGCAACGGCGCCGGCAAGAGCACCACGCTGAAAAGCCTGATGGGCGTGGTGCGTCCGCGCAGCGGCTCGGTGATCTTCGACGACGCCGATGTCACCGGCAAGCCGAGTCATGCCATCGCGCTGGCCGGCATGCAGCTCGTCCATGAAGAACGCCGCATCTTCGGCAGCCTGAATGTCGAGGAGAACCTGGTTCTCGCCGGCCTGACGGCGCAGAAGAAATGGCCGCTGGACCGCATCTACGAGATGTTCCCGCGGCTCAAGGAACGCCGCACCAGCCGCGGCACCGACCTGTCGGGCGGCGAGCAGCAGATGCTGGCGATCGCCCGCGCGCTGATCCGCGATCCCAAGATCGTGCTGCTCGACGAGCCCTTCGAGGGGCTGGCACCGGTGATCGTGCATGACCTGATGCAGGCCTGCCGCAACCTCGCTGCCGCCGGCCAGACCATCGTGCTGGTCGAGCAGAATCTGGCGGCGACGCTGGCGCTGGCCCAGCGGGTCTATGTGATCAACAACGGCCATGTGGTGCACGAGGCACCGGCCGGCGAGATCAAGCAGCAGCCGGAAATCCTGCAGCGTTACCTCGGCGTCTGACCCGGCGCGGGCTTTCCTTTTCCGGACGACGGATGAACCGGCGGGCAGCTTGCACGCCGGATGAACGGGTGTTGCCGAAAAGATATTTTCCTTTCTGCTTTTTTCGTGGCTTGATTGGCATCAAGTTCAATCTTGCACAGGTTGTGCAGTATCCCGGTGCCGCCGTCAGCCCGCAGGCTGCATGCCTGATATGTGGCGATTACGGTATTTTCGGGAGTTCAGGGAAAGCAGTACCACCATGTCGGGTAATTTCGTCCGATCCCCAGCCGGACGGGATAAGGGACTTCTCTGTGGTTGCAGATTCCGCGTCCCCCTGACGGGGCGGGGCAGGCTGTCCCATGGCTGATCGCAACCCTGGCGCCGGGCGGCCAGTGGCCCGCAGCGGCATGCGCATCAACGTCGTCACGGTGGTCGGCCTGGTCGGCGCGGTGTCGCTGCTGTGGTTCGTGCTGGCCAGCGAAGGCGACATGCTGCGCTACCTGAATCTGACCGGTTTCGTGATCGTCTTCGGCGGTGTCGTGGTGGCCGCGCTGATCGCCTTCCAGGGGCGCGAGCTGCTGGCCGCCCTGCGCGCCTTCGGTGCCATTTTCCGCGCCGATCCGGGCATGCGGGCGGAAATTGCCGAACTGATCGAGGTATCGCGCCTTCTGGCGCAGAAGAACATCCACGCCGCCGAGGCGCGGACGGCTCGCATTGCCAGCCCCTTCCTGCGGCTGGGCCTGCAACTCGTCGTCGACGGCACGCCGATGGACGACCTGATGCACATCATGAACTGGCGTATCCGCAAGATGGCGGAGGTGGAGAGCGCGCAGGCGCGGTTTTTCCGCACGCTCGCCGCGCTGGCGCCGGGTTTCGGCCTGCTCGGCACGCTGGCCGGCATGGTGGCGATGCTGCGCGAACTCGGCACCGGCGACATCGCCCGGGTCGGCAGCGGCATGGCTGTGGCCATGCTGGCCACCCTGTATGGCGTGGTGCTGTCGAACCTGATCTTCAAGCCGATCGCGATCAAGATCGAGCAGCGCACCCAGCGCCGCGTGGCGACCCTGAATATCCTGCTGGAAGGCATCATGCTGGTCTCGCTCGGCCGCTCGCCGACCGTGGTCACCGATGCCATGCAGGCCTTCATCAACGAAACTCGCGACGAGATCTACAATGTCTGACCGGCCGATCCCGATTCGCCGGGCGCCAGAAAACCGCAAGGGCGGCGAGGCGGTGCGGCGCATGATGGCGATGGCAGACGTGCCCCATGAAGCAGGGGCCGGAGAGGAGTCGGAAGACTGGGTCGTCAGCTACATGGACATGGTCACCCTGCTGATGATCGTGTTCCTCACGCTGGTGGGCATGCTGTGGATCGACAAGAAGACGCGGCCGACGGTAGTGAACGTGCTGCAGATCGAGACCGGACAGATGCCGCGCCGGGATTTTGCCGATGCGGCACCGGCGATTTCCGCGGTGCCGCAGCCGGCGCAGGCTGTACGTCCGTTGCCGGAGAATGTCTCGATCACGCCGCAGACCCGCGGCCTGGTCGACCGCTGGGTTGCCGCCCTGCAGCAGAACAATCTCGATGGCCAGGTGATTCTGCAGGTGGAGGAGCGCCGCGTCAGCCTGCAGATCCGCGACCGGCTGCTGTTTCCCTCGGGCCAGATCGACATCCAGCCGGGTGGTGACCAGATGATCCGACGGCTGGCCGCGATGCTGCGGACTCTGCCCGGTACGATTTCCGTTGAGGGCCACACTGATGACGTGCCGATCCATTCCGACCGTTTCCCGTCGAACTGGGAGCTGTCGGCCGGCCGGGCCGCTTCGGTGGTGCGGGCCTTGGTGGAAAACGGTTTGCCGGCGCAACGGCTGCGCGCGGTCGGCTATGCCGATTCGCGGCCGATAGCCCGGGGCGCCGATGCGGACAGCCGGGTGCAGAACCGCCGCGTCACCCTTGTCGTTGAGGATACCAGATGAGCGAAGCCGACAAAAAAGCGGCCGCCGCGATCAGCTCGCGAACCCTGCCGCTGCCCCAGCTCGCCCTGCGCCTGAAACAGCAGCATGCCGGACAGGTTGCCATCCTGGTCGACCTGTCCGCGATCCCGGCCATTCACAGCCGGATCATGTTCCGCAGCATGGCCCGGTTCATCGAGGAGCATACCGCCGACCAGCCGATCGACGCCGTGCCGCTGGCGCGCAATATCCTGGTCATGCTGGCGCCGCCGGATGCCGCTCAGCGCCTGCGCAGCCGGCTGGAGGCGCTGAGCGCCCAGCTCATGGAACACCGGCATGGGGCCATCCGGTTGCGGCTGTTCGCCATCGACAGCCAGGCCGAGCAGTTCGCCGCCACCGCCCGCGACCTGATGGGGCAGGCGCCGCCGCCGCCGTCGGAGCGCCTGCTGCCGCTGCGTGACGAGCCGCCGCCGGATCTGGAGGCGCTGACGCGGGTGATCGACCTGAATCGCGCCCTCTGGCAGGCGGACCTGTCGAGCCTGAGCCGCCGGCAGGTCATCTGGCAGATGCGTCCGGGCGCCGATATCGCGGCCTTCGCCGAGGAGACCTGGGTCTCGATCAGGGCGCTGGAACAGGCTCTCGGCCTGTCGCTGCAGGATGACATCTGGCTGTTCGGTAAGACCACGGAGTTGCTCGACCAGCGGATGATTTCCCAGATCGCCGGCGACGAGGGCAGCCTCGACTATCCGCTGTCGGTCAACTTCCACCTCGCGACCCTGGTCAGCACCGCCTTTCATCGGCTGGTCAGCGACAAGCCGGCGGGACAGGTGGCCCGGCTGATCGCCGAGGTCCCGCTGGTCGAATGGCAGCTCGACGGCAAGCTGCGGGAGACGGCGGTCGGCCTGCTGCGCCGCCATGGCATCCGGCTCTGCCTCGACGGCATCCAGCCCGGCGATGTGGCGGCGCTGACCGATGCCGACTGGGACGGAGCGGACCTGCTGAAATTCGACGCTGCGGGGCCCGTTGCGGCGACGCAGCAGGCCGCGCTTGCGGCCCTGCCGGAACAGCGCCGGGCGCTGCTGGCCCAGAAAGGCATCCTCTGCCATTGCGAGGACGAGGCGACCGTGGCCGGTGGTCTCGGTCTCGGCCTGCAGTATTTCCAGGGCCGTGGCCTGACGCCGCTGCTGGAAGATGACGCGGCGCTGGAGCGCCTGTTCGGCCGCGCGCCGGAAAGCGCCTAGGCGGCCGGCCTCAGACGGCCGGGCGGAAGACCGGCACGGCAGAGCCGTCCGGCTGTTCGCGGAAGGCGACCTTGACCCGCTGGCCGATGCGCAGGCCATCGAGGTCGGCCTCGACGATGTTGGTCATCAGCGATACGCCCTCGTCCAGCGTCACGTAAGCGATGGCATAGGGCGTGGCCACGCGGCGCATCACGCTGTAGCTGTAGATCACGCCGGTGCCGGGGCTGTCCTGCCAGACCGTCTTGTCGCTGAAGCAGATCGGGCAGAGCGTGCGCGGATACCAGTGCACCTTGCCGCACGCGGTGCATTTGCGCACCAGCAGGCGGTGGTCGCGGCAGGCATCCCGGAAGGCCGCAGTCTCGGGATTGGAGGGGAGAGTGGTCATGGCGGTCACTCCCGTTCCAGGATCAGCGTGGCGCTGCCATGCCGGGTGCCGAGCGAGCCGCCGGTCCCCTGGGCCAGCGCCAGGTCGCAGTTCGGCACCTGCACCTTCGGATGCGCCTCGCCGCGCAACTGCCGCACCGCCTCGATCACCTTGGTCATGCCGCCGCGATTGGCCGGATGGTTGTTGCACAGCCCGCCGCCGTCGGTGTTGAACGGCAGCCTGCCGGTGCCCGAGATCAGGTTGCCGTCGGCGACGAAGCGGCCGCCCTGGCCCTTGTCGCAGAAGCCGAGGTCTTCGAGCTGCATCAGCACGGTGATGGTGAAGCTGTCGTAGATCGAGGCGTATTTGATGTCGGCCGGGGTCACGCCGGCCTCGGCGAAGGCGGCCGGCCCGGACCAGCGCGCGCCTGAATACGTCAGGTCGATCTGGCCGCCCATCTGGTGCTTGGGCGCCTCGCCGGCGCCACGGATGCGCACCCGCGGCCGGTTCAGGCTTTTCATCACCTCGGGCGCGACCACGACGAGCGCGCCGCCGCCATCGCTGATCACGCAGCAGTCGAGCCGGTGCAGCGGATCGGCAATCATCGGGGAGTTGACCACATCCTCCACCGTGACCACATCGCGCAGCATGGCATGGGGATTCCACTGGGCGTGATGCGAGGCGGCCACCTTGATCCAGGCGAGCTGTTCGCTGGTGGTGCCATACTCATGCATGTGCCGCATGGCGCACATGGCATACATGTTGGCCACCGTCGGCCCGTAGGGCAGCTCGAAGGGCACGTCGGGCGCGGCGGCATTCCACACCCGCGGCGCCGTACCGGTCGCCATGCCCTCGGCGCGCGGCCGGCCAGCCAGCGTGATCAGCGCCACGCTGCATTTGCCGGCGGCAATCGCCTGTGCGGCGTGGCTGACATGGATGAGATACGACGAGCCGCCGGTATCGGTGGAATCGACATGGCGCAGCTTCAGGCCCATGTAGTCGGCCATGTTGAGCGGGCCGAGGCCGGGGGCGTCGCCGGCGCAGAAATAGCCGTCGACGTCGTCCTTGCTCAGGCCGGCATCTTCCAGGGCGCCCTTGGCCACTTCGGCATGCAGCTGGGCCAGCGACTTGTCGTCGGCCTTGCGGGTGGGATGCTCGAAGGCACCGGCGATATAGGCCCTGTTCCTGATGCTCATGACGGCGCCCCGGATCGGTCTGCTACTGTGACAAGCCAGTTTACGCATTTGCGGCGTGCTGGAAACAGCCCCGGCAATGCCCTACCGTTAGGGCCCTACCGTTAGGGAAAGCGGCCGTCCCGAGGAGTTGAAGCATGACCAGCCCCCTGCATCCCGTCATCGCCGCCGTCACCGACCGCATCCGCGACCGCAGCCGCGACAGCCGCACCACCTATCTCGACGACATGGCGCAGGCGGCCGGGCAGGGTGCGCCGCGCCATAAGATCGGCTGTGCCAATCTCGCCCATGCCTTCGCCGGCTGTGCCGCCGACGACAAGGCGGCGCTGCGCGGCGAGGCGGCGCCCAGCATCGGGATTGTCACGGCCTATAACGACATGCTGTCGGCGCACCAGCCGCTGGAGCGTTTCCCCGAGATCATCCGCCGCGCAGCGCGCGCCGCCGGCGCGGTGGCCCAGGTCGCCGGCGGTGTGCCGGCCATGTGCGATGGCGTCACCCAGGGCGAGGCCGGCATGGAACTGTCGCTGTTCAGCCGCGACGTCATCGCGCTGGCCACTGCGGTTGCCCTGTCGCACAACACCTTCGATGCCGCGCTCTGCCTCGGCGTCTGCGACAAGATCGTGCCCGGCCTGCTGATCGGCGCCGCCCGCTTCGGCCATCTGCCGGTGATCTTCGTGCCCGGCGGGCCGATGCCGTCCGGCCTGCCGAACAGCGAAAAGGCGCGCCTGCGCCAGCTCGCCGCCGAGGGCAAGCTCGACCGTGCCGGCCTGCTGGAGGCCGAGGCGCGTGCCTATCATGCGCCCGGCACCTGCACCTTCTACGGCACCGCCAATTCCAATCAGATGCTGATGGAGATCATGGGCCTGCATCTGCCGGGCGCCAGTTTCGTCAATCCCGGCGATCCGCTGCGCGACGCGCTGACCGCCGCGGCCACCCGGCGCATCGTGATGCTGGCGGCATCGGGCAGCGAACCGACGCCGCTGGCGCAGGTGCTGGACGAGCGCGCGTTTGTGAACGGCATCATCGGCCTGCTGGCCACCGGCGGCTCGACCAACCATACCCTGCACCTGGTGGCGATGGCCGCGGCGGCCGGCATCCGGCTCAACTGGCAGGATTTCAGCGAGCTTTCTGCCGTCATCCCGCTGCTGACCCGCATCTATCCGAACGGCACGGCGGATGTGAATGCCTTCCAGGCCGCCGGCGGCATGGCGGTGCTGATCGGCAGCCTGCTCGACGGCGGCCTGCTGCATGGCGATGTGCAGACGGTGGCCGGCCCCGGCCTCGACCGCTACCGCCAGGTGCCGGCGCTGGAGGAAGGCGGCGGCGTGGTGTGGAAAACCGCCGGCGGCGCCAGCCGCGACCGCGACGTGCTGCGCACCGTCGATGAGCCCTTCGCCGCCGATGGCGGCCTGAAGCTGCTCAGCGGCAATCTTGGCCGCGCGGTGATCAAGACTTCAGCCGTGAAACCGCAGCATCGCATCGTCGAGGCGCCGGTGCGCATCTTCCACGACCAGGCCGACCTGCAGGCGGCCTTTGCGCGCGGCGAGCTCGACCGCGACTTCATTGCCGTGGTGCGTTTCCAGGGCCCGCAGGCCAACGGCATGCCGGAACTGCACAAGCTGACCCCGCCGCTCGGCGTGCTGCAGGATCGCGGCTTCAAGGTGGCACTGGTCACCGATGGCCGCATGTCGGGAGCGTCCGGCAAGGTACCGGCGGCGATCCATGTCACCCCCGAGGCGCTCGATGGTGGCATGCTGGCGCGCCTGCAAGACGGCGACATCCTGCGCCTCGATGGTGAAGCCGGCGTGCTGGAGGTCAGGCTGACCGAGGCCGAACTGCAGGCCCGAGAAGTAGCCAGCCTGCCGCCGGCGATGCAGCGGACCCAGGGCGTGGGCCGCGAACTGTTCGGCCTGTTCCGCCGCAACGTCGGCGCCGCCGAGGCCGGCGCCAGCATTTTCGCGGCGGCCTGAACGGATCAGTCCTTGCGGGTCAGCGGCGCCGGCACGCTGTCGCTGCCGGGCCCGAGCGGGCATTGCATCAGGATGCTGTCGGTCCAGTGGCCGAACTTGAAGCCGACCGCCGGCAGGCGGCCGACCTCGCGGAAGCCGGCCGCCTCGTGCAGGCGGATCGAGGCCGCATTGGCGGCATCGATATAGCCGATCATCTGCCGGAAGCCCGAGGCGGCACAGGATTCGACCAGCGCCTTCAGCAGGCGGCGGCCGATGCCGACACCGACGAAATCCGGATGGATGTAGATCGAATGTTTCACCGTGTAGCGGTAGGCCGGCCGCTTGCGGAACGGCACCGCATAGGCATAGCCGACGATGCGGCCGTCGCATTCGGCAGCCAGATGCGGCAGCCGCTTGCGCAGCATGTTCTTGCGGCGCTTCTTGATGTCGTCCGGATCGGCCGGCTCGACCACCAGGTCGCCCATGCCGCGCTGGATGTGATGGGTGTAGATGTCGAGCATCGCCGGCACGTCCTGCTCGGTGGACGGCCGGATCACGATATCCGGCCGCGGTTCCGGGGCCTGTGCGCCGGTGCTCACTCGCGCACCACATAGGTGTAGAAACGCACCGAGCCGTCGTCCTCGGCCTTGCGGTAGACGCCCTGCACCTCGCTCTCGAAGCCGGGAAACAGGTTGGCGCCGCGCTCGAAGACCTTCAGGTAGTCCAGCATCGGCTGGGCATGGTCATCCAGCCGCTCGCCGGGCAGGATGGTGGCGATGCCCGGCGGATAGACCAGCATCAGCGTGGTGGCGATCCGCCCCTTGATCTGGTCGAGCGGCAGGTAGTCGACCTTGTTGCGGGTCAGCAGCTGCATGGCCTTGTAGGGCAGCATGACGGACTCCGGCAGATGCTCGGGCCGGAACTGCTTGCGCTGCAGGCTGCTGACCGCATTTTCGCGATAGAAGGCATGCATCTCGGCGCAGAGCTCGCGCAGCCGCACGCCGCTGTAGCGCTGGCGCCGGCGGGCGACGAATTCCGGCATCGCCACGTCGAGCGGCACGTTGTCGTCATGAAAGCGCTTGAAGGAAACCAGCGCGCTCAGCAGCGTGCCGGCCTTGCTCGACTCGACGCCCGGCGTCAGCAGGAACAGCAGCGAGTTGAGGTCGTTCTTTTCCGGCACCACCTGATAGTCGCGCAGGAATTCCGCCACCACCGGCGCCGGGATGCCATGTGCGGCATAGGCCCCGGTGGCGCGGTCGAAGCCCGGCGTCAGCACGGTCAGCTTGGCCGGATCGGTCATCGCATAGCCGGGCGCGACATGGCGATAGCCGTGCCAGGCCGCGCCGGGTTCCAATGCCCAGCAGGTCGGATCGCGCGCCAGTTCGTCGGTCGGAATGTTCTCCCACGGCGTGCTGGTGCCGTCGCGGTCGACAACATCGGGCACGAAGGGGTCGAAGAACCACTGGCGGGCCGGATCGGTTTCCTTGGTCGCGAATTCGCTGCGCATGGCGCGCAGCTTCTTGCGGATCTCGATGCCGAGCCGGATGGTGTCGTCCCACAGGACCATGCCGGAGCGGCCCTTCATCATCTGCGCGCCGACGTCCAGCGAGGCGAAGAGGGGGTAGAAGGGCGAGGTCGAGGCATGGATCAGGAAGGATTCGTTGAAGCGGCGATGTTCGATGCGCCGGTCCTGGCCCTTGATATGGCGGTCCTTCACATGGATCTGCGAAGCCTGCGAGAAGCTGGCAAGCTGCTTGTGGGTGGATTGCGTCGCGATCACGCCGGGTTGGCCCGGGCCGAGCTCCTCCAGCCCCATGGCGAAACGGTCGCGATAGAGCGGATGGAACTTCATGAAGCCGGCCCAGGCCTCGTCGAACAGGATGTAATCGCACAGATGGCCGATCCGCTCGATCACCATCTTCGCGTTGTTGATGGTGCCGTCATAGGTGCATTGCTGCAGCACGGCGACACGGAACGGCCGTTCGCGCTTCCAGGCCTCCTTGTCGGTGACCAGCGGATGGTTGCGGATCTTCTCGCGGATCGCCGTCTCGTCCAGCGCCTCATAGTCGATCGGGCCGATCAGGCCATGGGCATTGCGGTCGGTCTCGAGGAAGACCGGTGTGCCCTGGCCGAGCAGCAGGGCGCCGTGATGGGCGGCCTTGTGGTTGTTGCGGTCGAACAGCACGAGGTCGCCCTCGGCGACCAGCGCCTGCAGCACGATCTTGTTCGAGGCCGATGTGCCGTTCAGCACGAAGTAGGTGCGCTCGGCGCCGAAAATCTTGGCGGCTTCCTTCTGCGCCTGCAGGGCCGGGCCCTCATGGGTCAGCAGGTCGCCGAGCTCCAGCACCGAATTGTCGAGGTCGTCGCGGAAGATCGCCTCGCCGAGATGGTCGACGAAGATGCGGCCGATCGGACTGCGGCCATAGAAGATGCCGCCGTTATGGCCGGGGCAGGTCCACAGCTGGTTGCCTTCCTCGGCATAATCGACCAGCGCGCCGAAGAACGGCGTCTTCATGGTCTCGGCATACTGCTTCAGCCGGCTGACCAGGTTCTTGGCGATGAATTGCGGGGTCTCCTCGGCAAGGAAGATATAGCCGTCGACCTCGCGCATCACGTCGACCGGGATATCCTCCAGCCGCTGGCGGCGGACGAGAACCACGATGGGCATTTCCAGCCCGCGCTGGCGCACCAGCGAGATCAGGGCGGCCGCCTTGCCCTCGGGGCCGCGCTTGCCCCAGTCGAGGATCATGCAGCCGATGGCGGCATCGGTGCGGATGGCGAGTTCGGCATCCTCGACGCGGCGGGCGCGCACCACCTCGAAGCCGAGCCGCTCGACCTCGCTGACGATATGCTTGAGTCGGTTGCCCTCCAGTTCGTCCGCCTCGAAGGTGGGGGCCCAGATCAGGAAATTGAAACGGCGGAAATAATCCATATGGAACGGCCTCCCGGTCGGACTGTGAAACCGGACGCCTGCCTCACGGAATCGGGCATGGCCATGGATGGCGAATACGCGAACGATCTGGCGACGGACGGCTGAAAAACTGCCTGCTTCCCATTAGCGCGGGATCGTGACGGTTTTATTTCGGATGTATGGCCGTCCCTGTCAACCGCCGGCCGGCCCCGGTGAAGGGCCTGCCGGCCGGCGGCTGTGACTATTCGGCGGCTTCGAGCACCGGGTAGTCGGTATACCCCTCGGCGCCGCCACCGTAGAGGGTTTCGCGGGCGAGACCGGCCAGCGGCGCCTTGCGACGCAGTCGCTCGACGAGATCCGGGTTGGCGATGAACGGCCGGCCGAAGGCGATCAGGTCGGCCTGCTTGCCGGCCAGTGCGGCCTCCGCCATCTCGAGCGTGTAGCCGTTGTTGGCGATCCAGGTGTTGCGGAAGCGCTTGCGCAGCGCGGCATAGTCGAAGGGTGCGAAGTCGCGGGCGCCACCGGTGGCACCCTCGATGGCATGGATATAGACGAGGCCGAGCCTGTCGAGCTGTTCGACCACATACTCGAACACCGGCTGCGGGTTGCTGTCGCTGGCATCGCCGGCCGGGGTGACCGGCGAAAGGCGAATGCCGGTACGGCCGGCACCGATCTCCTGCACCACGGCTGCGGCGACGTCCAGCATCAGGCGGGCACGGTTCTCGATGCTGCCGCCATAGGCGTCGGTGCGCTTGTTGACGCCGTCACGCAGGAACTGGTCGAGCAGGTAGCCGTTGGCGCCGTGGATCTCGACGCCGTCGAAGCCGGCGGCGATGGCATTGGCCGCGCCCTTGCGATAGGCCGCGACGATGCCGGGCAGTTCGTTCAGCTCCAGCGCGCGGGGCGCCGAGACATCGATGAAGGCGCCGTCGACGAAGGTCTTGGCATTGGCGCGGATGGCAGACGGCGCCACCGGCGGCTGGCCGCCGGGCTGCAGCGAGACATGCGAGATGCGGCCGACATGCCAGAGCTGCAGGAAGATCCTGCCGCCGGCCTTGTGCACGGCATCGGTGACCTTCTTCCAGCCGGCGACCTGTTCGGCGCTGTGGATGCCCGGCGTCGACTGGTAGCCCTGGCCTTCGGGGCAGACCTGGGTGGCTTCGGCCACGATCAGGCCGGCACCGGCGCGCTGGCGGTAGTATTCGGCGATCAGGTCGGTCGGCACATTGCCGGCACCGGCGCGATTGCGGGTCAGCGGCGCCATCACGATGCGATTGGCAAGGGTGATGTTGCCGAGGCGGTAGGGCTCGAAGAGCGATGTCATGGGAGTCTCATCTGTTTTTTGCATCGGGGGGGAGCGCGGCGGAGATACCGCTGCCAGTAACTAAAGTGCGGTCGGCGGCAAAGACAACCCTGCCGTGGCGTCACGCCGCGGCATGACGCGGCAGTGTGACGCCGACTACGGGCTGGCCGAGATAGGCGTCGAAGGCGGCGCAGACCTGGCGCAGCAGCGGCCGGCCGGGTTCCGGCACGGTAACCACCCAGCCGTCGATGGCGACCAGCCCGTGCCGGTGCAGCAGGTCGAGGCGGTCAAGCGCGGCGGTAAAAACCTCCGGCGTCCTGCCGCCGGCCGCGGCGGCCGCGGCGAGGTCGACCCGCAGGTTGCACATCAGCTGCTCGATCACGGCGCCGCGCAGGCGGTCGTCGGCCGACAGGCCGCGCATGCGCGCGACCGGCAGGCGGCCGGCCTGCACCGCCTGCCGCCATGACGCGACCGAGGGAATGTTCTGCGCATAGCCCTGCGGCAGGGTGCTGATCGCCGAAGGGCCGAAGCCGAGCAGCACGTCGCCGACCTCCGTCGTGTAGCCCTGGAAATTACGATGCAGGGTACCGGCGGCGGCGCGGATCGCCAGCGGATCGGACGGCCGCGCGAAATGGTCGAGGCCGATGCGGCGAAAGCCCGCCGCCACAAGCTGGCTGGCCGCGGCGGCTTCCTGTTCCAGGCGGGCCAGCGTGTCGGGCAGGGCGGCCGCGTCGATGCGGGCCTGATGCGCTTTCATCCACGGCACATGGGCATAGCCGAACAGCGCCAGCCGGTCCGGCGTCAGCGCCAGGCAGCGCTCCACCGTCTCGACGACGTTCAGCACGGTCTGGTGTGGCAGGCCGTAGAGCAGGTCGAGGTTGAGCGCATCGATGCCGGCGTCGCGCAGCAGTCCGGCGGCCTGCGCCACCAGCGCGAAAGGCTGCGGCCGGTTGATCGCCGCCTGCACCTGCGGATCGAGGCTCTGCACGCCGAGGCTGACGCGGTTGACGCCGATCGCGGCAAGGCCGGCGACCAGCGCGGCATCGACATGGCGCGGATCGAGCTCGATGGCGATCTCGGCGTCGCGTTGCGGCGCGAAGCGGCGGTACAGGGGATCGGCAATCCGCTTCAGCCCCTCGGCGCCGAGAATGCCCGGCGTGCCGCCGCCGAAATGCAGGCTGCCGAGCTGCGCGCCGGGCGGCAGATACTGCGCGACGAGGTCGATCTCGCGGGTCAGCAGCTCGGTGAAATGCTGCAGTGTCGCGCCGGTCTTGGTCACCTGGGTATGGCAGCCGCAATACCAGCACATCTGCCGGCAGTAGGGCACATGGACATAGAGGGCGAAGCGGGCCCCCTCGGGCAGGGTACCGAGCCAGCCGCGCCAGTCCTCGTCGTCGGGAACGGCCCGGAAATGCGGTGCGGTGGGGTACGACGTGTATCGCGGCACCGGGCCGGCAGCGCTGGCGAGGGCGGCGAGGGTTGTGGCCGGGGCGGCGACCGGAGCAGTGGCGATCTTTTCCATCCCGGCAGCAGAGCCGGCTTCGCGGATCAACGCTTTGATCCTGCTCAAAAAGGCAAAAAGCAATCAAAAAGAGAACAGGGAGAGAAATTAATGTCTTTAAAGTATTTTCATACTTTCTGATCGGATAATATCAGATCGAATTCAATCCCCAATGGATTAGTTGCCGTGACTGCTGTCGATATTGCCACCACCCTGGTGCCGGGCCTGCTGCTGCTTCTGGCGGTCGGGCTGGGCGGCGATGCGATCTCGCGGACGGTGGCCAATGTCGCCAGCTCGCGCCACAACCTGACCGGCCTGGTCAAGGAGCAGGAGGGCCTGCGCGAGGTCTACAAAGACCGTCGCGAGCGCACGGACACGCTGGCCAAGGAACTGTCCGGTGTCGAGCACGAGTATCTGAACGTGCACCGCGAGTTCGAGGGACTGCGCAAGGCCGAAAAGGCGCTGATGGACCCGGAAAAGTACACGGTATTCGAGATCGGCCGCCCTGCGCCGGGCTGCGAGGGCTGGTATGTGAAAGTGCTGCTGCGCCGCAAGCACATCATGTTCGGCGGGCTGGGCACCACGCCGACCAACAGCGAGGCCTACCGGCTGGCGCGGGTGGCGATGTGGAACGTCAACCAGGATACCGCCAGGCAGTTCTGCGTGCAGCGGTTCTCCAAGGAGGCCTCGGTGCTGTCGATCCAGGCCTTCCGCGGCAAAATCATGATCGCCGATGTTTGATATTGGCTCCATCGCCTTCTTCCTGGTGCTGGCGGCCAACCTGGCACTGATCATGCTGGTGGCCGGGCTGGCCGCGGATCGTGCCCGCGAGGCCTGGAGCCGTGCGGTGAACCGGGCGCGCCATGCCGAGGCGGTCAACCAGAGTTTCCGGGCCGGAATCGAGGCTGCCGAAACCAAGGCGAGCCAGATGACCGAGCAGATCGCGGCAACCAAGGTCAAGCTGGAACAGGCAAAGCTGGATGCCGCGGCGCTGAAGCAGCGCCATGCCACGGAGCCGCTGCCGTTCGTGTTCCGCGGCACCCCCACTGAGAATTTCGATCCGGGCGGCCCGATCTGGGAATACCTGATCCGCAATGTGGCGGAAGGGGCGCGGGAAAACGAGCCGAACCACCCCGCGGCGGGCTGGAGCAAGGGGCGACTCTATCTGATCCAGGCGACCACCCAGGTTGCCGCGCTCGCCCAGCTCGAACGGCGTTTCCCGCCGACCGATGGTTTCCAGGCGGTGCTGGTCAAGCAGCACGAGCCGGATCCGGTCAGCGTGACCAGCATGGCCGGATAGCCGCTAAACCCCTGTAGATTTGAAGGAATTGTGACGCCACCGGCCTGTGACAGCGGTCACAGCGGGCGAGGCCGTCCGTATGCGATAAAGCTGGTGTCAGCGTCGAGGGACGACCCCTCGTGTTCCCCAACTCCCGCCCCGGAGCCGCAAGGCTTCGGGGTTTTTCTTTGCGGTGATGAGAGAGGGAAGGGAACCGGCCGGACCTGGCCGCCGGGGTCAGGCCTCGATGCCGCAGAATTCGCGGGCGGAAATCCATTCCCCGTTCTTCTGCCAGCCGGCTTCGGCCAGCGCGACGAACACCTCGGCGATGTCGTCGGGCCCGGGCAGGGTCGAGGAATCCTCGCCGGGGAAAGCCTGGGCGCGCAGATGCGACCGCGTGGCGCCGGGATTGACGATATTCACCCGGATGTTGCTCTGGGCGACTTCCTGCGCGTAGGTGCGCACCATGGCATCGAGCGCGGCCTTGGAGGCGGCATAAGCGCCCCAGTAGGCGCGCGGCCTGGCGCCGACGCTGGAGGTGACGAAGATCGCGCGGCCGGACGGCGAGGCATGCAGCAGCGGATGCACGGCGCGCAGCAGGCGCTGGTTGGCATGCACGTTGAGGCGGAACACCTTTTCCCATACGTCCGGCGGATACTGGTGCATCGGCGTCATCTGGCCGAGCATGCCGGCATTGCCGACCAGGATGTCGATACGGCCGAAACGGTCCAGCAGCGGCGCGGCCAGGCCATCGATCATCTCGGTCTTGGCGAGGTCGAGCGGGATCAGCGTGGCGGTGCCGCCCTGCACCCGGATCGCGTCGTCGAGTTCCTCCAGCGCGCCGGTGGTGCGGGCGACGCAGATGACATGGGCGCCCTCGGCGGCATAGCGTTTGGCGATGGCGGCACCGATGCCGCGGCTGGCGCCGGTGATCAGCGCAATCCGGTCCTTCAGACGCATAGGCGGAGTCTCGTTGTTGCTAGCTGTATTCGGCGAGCAGGGTGAGCTGCTTGGGACCGCGCGCCGGACGGGCGAGCTCGTCGGTCAGGCCGATCGGATAGTCGCCGGAGAAACAGGCATCGCAGAAAGCTGGCTTGGCCGCATCGCGCGTCGGGCGGCCCATGGCGCGGTACAGACCGTCCATCGTCAGGAAGGCAAGGCTGTCGGCCTTGATGAACTTGGCCATCTCCTCGACGGTATGCGTCGCCGCCAGCAGCTTGGAGCGTTCCGGCGTATCCACGCCGTAGAAGCAGCTATGGGTGGTTGGCGGCGAGGCGATGCGCATATGCACTTCCTTGGCGCCGGCATCGCGCACCATTTCGACGATCTTGGTCGAGGTGGTGCCGCGCACGATGGAATCGTCGACCAGGATGACCCGCTTGCCCTCGATATAGGCGCGGTTGGCATTGTGCTTCAGCTTGACGCCGAGATGGCGGATCTGGTCGGTCGGCTCGATGAAGGTGCGGCCGACATAGTGATTGCGGATGATGCCGAGCTCGAAGGGGATGCCGCTCTCGGCGGCATAGCCGATCGCCGCCGGCACGCCGCTGTCGGGCACCGGGATTACCACGTCGGCGTCGACGCCGTTCTCGCGGGCCAGTTCGGCGCCGATGCGCTTGCGCGCCTCGTAGACGCTGAGGCCCTCGACCTGGGAATCCGGTCGGGCGAAGTAGATGTACTCGAAGATGCAGAAACGGTGCGGCACCTTGGGGAAGGGATGTAGGCTGTGGATGCCGTCCTCGTCGATGACGATCAGCTCGCCGGGTTCGACGTCGCGCACGAAATCGGCGCCGAGGATGTCGAGCGCACAGGTCTCGGAGGCGAGGATCGGCGCGCCCTTGAGGTTGCCGAGCACCAGCGGCCGCACGCCCCAGGGGTCGCGCACGCCGATCAGCTTCTTCGGCGTCAGCGCCACCAGCGCATAGGCGCCCTCGACCTGCATCAGGGCGTCGACGATACGGTCGACCACCGTGGCCTTGCGGCTGAGCGCGACGAGGTGGGTGATCACCTCGGTATCCATGGTCGACTGGAAGATGCTGCCTTTGGCGACCAGATCGTCGCGGATCGCCCGCGCATTGGTCAGGTTGCCGTTATGGGCGAGCGCGATGCCGCCGAGTGCGAGGTCGGCATAGATCGGCTGCACGTTGCGCAGCAGGGTGCCGCCCGAGGTGGAATAGCGCACATGGCCGATGGCGCGGTCGCCGGGCAGCTCGCGGATCACCTTTTCCGACGAGAAGTTCGGCGCTACATGGCCGAGCGCGCGATGGCTGTTGAAGCGGCCCTCGTGGAAGGCGACGATGCCGGCGGCCTCCTGCCCGCGATGCTGCAGGGCATGCAGGCCGAGCACGGTATTGGCGGCGGCGTCCGGGGTGCCGAACATGCCGAAAATACCGCATTCCTCGTGCAGCTTGTCGTCGTCGAACGGATTGGTCAGCATTCCTGCGGCTCCATCGCGCAACCGGTCTGCGGCGGTTGCGGCTTCAAGGCTTGTCCTGATCGTGGATCAGGCTTTCGATGCCCCGGCGTTCCTCGGTCTTATAACCGTTTTGCGGCCGCGAGTCAGTGCCGGCGGCCGGCATTTGGTAACTGGGCGCCGGCATGGCCTGCGCCGCCGGTGCCGCCTGTTTTGCCGGCACCCGCCCGGGGTCGAGCTGGCGCAGGATCAGGTCGGTGCCCCAGGTGTAGCCCAGTTCCGCCAGCGGCCGGGTGCGGGCCTCCAGCAGCCAGGCCGGCTGGGTCGGCGGCGGCATCAGGCGATCGGCAACCCACCAGGCCACCATCACGATCAGCGCACCGCGGGCCAGGCCGAACAGGAAACCGAGGCTGCGGTCCACTGCCGAAACCGCCGACGCCCGCACCTGCTCGGAAATCCAGTGCGTGAGCAGCGAACAGAGGATCAGGGTCGGCAGGAAGATCGCGGCGCCGGTGACGATATCGGCGATCAGGCGTGAGTCGATATAGGAGCGTACGATGTCGCGGACAATAGGGAAAAAGAAGATCGTCGCCGCCACCGCGGCGACCCAGCCGGCGATGCCCAGCACTTCCTTGACGAAGCCGCGGAACAGCGCCAGCAGCGCCGACAGCAGCAGCACGGCAATGACGATCAGATCGACCGGGTTGATCGGCAGGGACGACATCGGTTCAGCCCTCCGCCGTCATTCGTCTTCGCCGGTCCAGCTGGACCGGTCGCGCCCGGCGGCCGCCCGTTTGGCGGCGGCCCGGGCGGCGGGGAACAGTTCGACCAGTTCGTTCAGGCGCATCAATTCGCTCGTTCCGATGCCCTTGACCTTCGTTTTGGCTGCAGCGGGCATCACCGCATGCTCGAAGCCGAGTTTGGCGGCCTCTTTCAGCCGCGACTCGGACTGGCTGACCGGCCGGACCTCGCCGGCCAGGCTGATTTCGCCGAAAAACACCGTCCGTTCCGGCGCCGGGGTGTCGGCCAGGGCCGACAGCAGGGCGGCAGCCACCGCCAGATCGGCGGCCGGCTCGACGACTCGCAGGCCGCCGGCGACGTTGAGGTAGACGTCGCAGCCGGAGTAACGCAAGCCGCAGCGCGCGTCCAGTACGGCCAGCACCATGGCGAGCCGTCCGGTGTCCCAGCCGACCACGGTGCGACGCGGTGTCGCAAGCGGCGAGGGGGCGACCAGCGCCTGGATCTCGACCAGCAGGGGCCGGGTGCCCTCCATACCCGCGAAAATGGCAGAACCGGCCACCGGCTCGCCCTTGCCGGCCTCCGAGCGGCCGAGGAACAGGGCCGAGGGGTTGGTGACTTCGGACAGGCCGCCATCGGTCATGCTGAACACGCCGATTTCGTCGGTGGCGCCGAAGCGGTTCTTCACGGCGCGCAGGATGCGGAACTGGTGGCCGCGCTCGCCCTCGAAATACAGCACGGTGTCGACCATATGCTCGACCACGCGGGGGCCGGCGATCTGGCCGTCCTTGGTGACATGGCCGACCAGGAAGACGGCGGCGTTCGAGCGCTTGGCGACCCGGACCAGCTCATGGGCGCAGGCGCGCACCTGGTTCACCGTGCCCGGCGCGCTTTCGATGTTGTCGGCGAAGATGGTCTGGATCGAATCGATCACGATCACCGCCGGGCCGCCCTTGGCCTGGGCCATCGCCGTATCGATGCCGGCGAGGATGTCGCGGAGCGAATTGGCGGCGGCCAGCATCACCGGCGCGTCGGCAAGGCCGAGCCGCTGGGCGCGCAGGCCGATCTGGGCGACCGCCTCTTCGCCCGAGACATACAGTGCCGTGGTGCCGCGCCGCGCCAGCTGGGCGACGGCCTGCAGCAGGATGGTGGACTTGCCGATGCCGGGGTCGCCGCCAATCAGGATGGCCGAGCCCGGCACCAGGCCGCCGCCCAGCACGCGGTCGAATTCCTCGATGCCGCTGACCGTGCGCACCACCGTGTCGGGCTGCGTGCTCAGGGCGGCGAAATTGATCGCCTTGCCCTTGCCGGCCGACAGGCCCTTGGGCACGGTGGTTTTCGGCGCTTCCGCCAGGATGGTGTTCCATTCGCCGCAGGCGTCGCAGCGGCCCTGCCATTTGCCGTAGGCGGCACCGCAGGACTGGCAGACAAAGGACTCCGCGGCCTTGGCCATCAGAAGCCCATTGTCGTCATCCCGGCCGAAGCGCAGCGCAGAGCCGGGATCGCATTTTGTGTTGGCCGAGAAACGGGACCTCGGGGCAGGCCCGGGGTGACGGTTTGTGAGAACGCGTTGAGCAAACTCAAGGCTTCAGCACTTCCATCTGGATCGGGCCATCGGCGCGGCCGTGGATGAACTGGTCGACATAGGCGTTGCCGGAGTGGTCGACCTCGGCGGCCGTGCCGTGCCAGATGATCTTGCCCTTGTAGATCATCGCGATGTAGTCGGCGATCTTGCGCGCACTGGCCATGTCGTGGGTGATGCTCAGCGTGGTGGCGCCCAGTTGCTGCACGCAGGCCTTGATCAGGTTGTTGATCACGTCGGCCATGATCGGGTCGAGGCCGGTGGTCGGCTCGTCGAAGAAGATGATCTCCGGCTCGGCGGCGATGGCGCGCGCCAGCGCCACGCGCTTCTGCATGCCGCCCGACAGCTCGGCCGGCGACAGCTCGGCGACTTCCGGGCCGAGGCCGACCTGGCCCAGCTTGTCGAGGGCGATCTGTTTCGCCTGGTCGCGTTTCATCCTGCGGCCCTGGATCAGGCCGAAAGCGACGTTTTCCCAGACCTTCAGGCTGTCGAAGAGGGCGGAACCCTGGAACAGCATGCCGAACTTGCGCAGCACCTTCTCGCGCTGGTCGGCGCCGAATTTCATGGCGTCTTCGCCGTCGATCAGGATCTGGCCCTGTTCGGGGCGCAGCAGGCCGAGCACGCATTTCAGCATCACCGACTTGCCGGTGCCCGAGCCGCCGATCACCACCAGTGACTTGCCGCGCGGGATCTCGAGGTCGATGCCGTCCAGCACGACCTTCTTGCCGAAGCGCTTGGAGACGCCCTTCAGGGCTATTTTCGCGTCGCTGCTCATTTGCCCGAGAAGAAGAGTTCGGTGACGAAGTAGTTGGCCACCAGGATGAGGATCGAGGCCGACACCACCGCATCGGTGGTCGCCTTGCCGACGCCCTGGGCGCCGCCTCTGGAGTGGAAGCCGTGGTAGCAGCCCATCAGCGCGATGATGAAGCCGAAGACGGCGGCTTTCACCAGGCCGGAGACGACATCGAGGGTCTGCATGAAGTCGAAGGTGTTCTTCAGGTAGATGCCGGCGTTGAAGCCGAGCTTGTGGGTGCTGACCAGATAGCCGCCCATGACGCCGATGATATCGGCGACCACGATCAGCAGCGGCAGGGTCACCACGCCGGAAATGATGCGGGGCGCCACCAGATACTTGAACGGGTTGGTCGACAGGGTGGTCAGCGCGTCGATCTGCTCGGTCACCCGCATCGTTCCGATTTCTGCCGCCATTGCAGAAGCAACGCGGCCGGCAACCATCAGGCCGCCGAGTACGGGGCCGAGCTCGCGGGTGATGCCGAGCACGACGATCCAGGCGACGGCGCTCTCCGCATTCAGACGTGACGAGCCGAGATAGATCTGCAGCGCCAGCACCATGCCGGTGAACAGGGCGGTCAGGCCCACCACCGGCAGCGAGAAATAGCCGATCACCATCATCTGCCGGCCGACCAGGCGCAGATACACCGGCGGCGCGAAGACATGGCGGACGCCGTGGAAGGTGAAGATGGCGACGCGACCGATCCCGGCCGTGAACTCGAGAATGACGCGGCCGATGACGGCGAGCGGGTTGTTCGCAAGCAGGTTGGTCATGCGGCGGCGCCCGTGTAGATGCGGCGATAGCGGCGGCCGAGCTGGGTCAGCAATTCATAGGCAATGGTGCCGGCCGTCGCGGCCTGCGCGTCGATATCGACGCCACCGCCGATCAGGTCGACTGCATCGCCCGGCCGGCAGTCGCCGTCCGGCACGGCAGACACGTCCAGTGTGATCAGATCCATCGAGACCCGCCCGGCAATCGGCACCCGCATGTGGCCCTGTCGTCCTCTGATAACGGCGAAGCCCCGGCTGGACAGGGACCTGGTGAACCCGTCCGCATAGCCGATTGCGATCGTGGCGATTCGGCTCGGTTTTTCAACGATATAGCCCGCACCGTAGCCAACCGTCATGCCGCTGTCAACGGAACGTACCTGGAGGATTTTCCCTTGCAGGTGAACGACTTGGGCCATTTTTGCCGCATCACCGCGAGGGCCGGCTGCAGGACCGAGCGGATTGCTGCCATACAGCGCGATGCCGGGCCGCAGCAGGTCGTGATGGAAGTCCGGTCCGAGGAAGATACCGGCCGAATTGGCCAGGCTGCCCTTCAGGCCGGGAAACCGCTGCCGCCAGGCAGCGAAGCGGTCGCGCTGCTGCGTGTTCAGCGGATGCTCCGGCTCGTCGGCGCAGGCGAGATGGGTCATGACGAACTCGAGCGCGATGCCGTCGAGCCGGCTGGCATCGGCCGTCACCTGGTCGGCCTCGGCCGCGGTGAGGCCCAGCCGGTTCATGCCGGTGTCGATATGCAGGGCGGCCGGCAGCGCGCGGCCGGCGCGGCGGGCCGCCGCCTGCCAGGCGGCGATCTGGCCCGGGGTCGACAGCACCGGCACGATGCCGGCGGCGGCGAGGTCGTCTTCGCCGCCGGGCCCGGGCCCGTGCAGCACATGGATGATGGCGCCGGTTGACGCGGGCAGGGCAGCGCGGAGCGCCAGCGCCTCGCCGGAATGGGCGACGAAGAAGCGGCGGCAGCCGGCAGCGAACAGGGCCGGGCCGACCCGGGCAGCGCCAAGGCCATAGGCATCGGCCTTGACCACGGCGGCGCATTCGGCCGCCGGCGCCAGGGCGCCGAGCCGGCGCCAGTTGGCGACCAGCGCGTCCAGATCGATGGTCAGAGTCGCCTGATCACCAAAATCGGTCATGGCGGCTGTTTAGCCCAGCCGCCGGCAAAGGAACAGGCCTGAGGCCTTGCGTGCTTGCAGAATAGGGTCTGCCGCGCCAGATTGACCGCCAGCGGGGATGAGCCACGGAAGAGGGCGGTTTGTCGCAACCGGCATGGCCGGCTGACCGGGCGGATCGCCGGGGCAGCGGCCGGCGCATCGTCCGAGGGGTTCATGTCCGCGTCCGCGTCTTCACCCGCCGCCCCGTCCGCCAAGCCGTCTGCCAAGTCGCCTGCCGGGCCGGTCGGCTGGCTGTACGACAATCCCTACCTGCTGCTGATCCTGACCATGGCCATGTGGGGCGGCCATTCGGTGGTCAGCCGGCTGGCGGTCGGCGAGATTTCGCCGGCGACGCTGACCTGCCTGCGCTGGCTGATCGTCTGCAGCTTCATGCTGACGCTGTCATGGCGCGGGCTGCGTGAACACTGGCCGGTGCTGCGGCCGCGGCTCGGCTATTTCGCGCTGATGGGGCCGCTGGGCTTCACGTCCTACAACATGCTGCTTTACTGGTCGGCGCATACCACGACGGCCATCAACATCAGCATCATCAATGCCGCGATGCCGGCGATGATCTTCGCCGGCGCGTTCTTCGCGTTCCGCCAGCGCGTGCTGCCGCTGCAATGGCTCGGCCTGCTGGTCTCGATCGCCGGCGTGGTGATCACCGCGGCCAAGGGGGATCCGGCCACCCTGCTGTCGCTCAGTGTCAACCAGGGCGACATCCTGATTCTGATCGCGACGATCCTCTATGCCGGCTATTCCGTGCTGCTGCGCAAGCGGCCAGCAGTGCCGAGTCCGGTGTTCTTCACCATGCTGGCGCTGACGGCGGCAGTCGCCTCGGTGGCCGTGCTCGGCGTCGAGGTCGCCGCCGGCGGGTTCTTCTGGCCGACCTGGAAGGGCTGGCTGGCGCTCGCCTTCGTGGCGGTCTTCCCGTCGCTGCTGTCGCAGATCTTTTTCATCCGCGCCGTCGAACTGATCGGACCCGGCCGCGCCGGCCTGTTCACCAACCTGATGCCGCTGTTCGGCGCCGGCTTTGCCATGCTGTTCATCGGCGAGGTGCTGTCGCCCTATCACGTCGTGGCGCTGGTGCTGGTGATCGGCGGCATCCTGCTGGCGGAACTGCGGCGGCGCTGAACCGCTGCCTCATGCCGGCGGCCCCTGACGGAAGCTGATCGCCATGCGGTTCATGGCGTTCATCAGCGCGATGGCGATGGTCAGGTCGACCAGCGCCTTCGCGTCGAACTGCGCCGCCGCGGTGTCATAGGCCGCATCGGCGACCCGCTGGTCGGTCAGCCGGGTCACCGCCTCGGCATAGGCGAAGGCGGCCCGCTCGCGATCATCGAACAGCGGCGATTCCCACCAGCCGGCGACATTGTGGATCTTGCGCTGAGGCGCGCCATGCTCGGCCGCCTCGCGGCTGTGCAGGTCGATGCAATAGGCGCAGCCGTTGATCTGCGATACGCGCAGCCAGACGAGGTCGAGCAGGGGGCGCGGCACGCTGGCGGTGACATAGCTATGGGGGGCATAGAGGCCGCGGACGCCCTCGGGGGCGGCGGCTTTGTAATCGAGACGGCGGCTCACGGTCGGCTCCTTGGTTATGGTCCACGGAGCACAGACGGACGGGGCCGGGATTTTGTGACAGCCGGCAGTTTGTGACAGGGGGGCGCCGTGGCGCCCCCCTGCACGGAGCACAATCAGTGGCGACGCATGCCGGGATGGCCGCCGCCCATGCCACCGGGGCCGCCCATGCCGCCGAAGCGGGCGAACAGCAGGTCGGCGGTCTTCTTCTGGGGATCCGACAGGCTTTCGTAGAACGGCTTGTAGGTGGCGAGGAAGCGGTCGCTGTCGGCGGCTGCGGTCTTCATCATGGCGCTGCGGCGCTCCAGGCGCTCCAGCGACGAGGCCGGCTTGTGGTCGGCCGTCTTCATGGCCGCGTGGCGGGCCGCCATCGTCTTGGCGGTGCCGCGCATTTCATCGGCCAGTTTGTCGAACAGCGGCTGCTGCTGCGGCGTCACCTTCAGCTCGGTGCGCAGGAAGGCGATGCGACCCTCGATGAACTGGCCGGGCGCCGCATGGTCGGCATGCTGGCGATGCGGCATCGGCTTCGGCATCGCCTGGTCGGCCGGCGCGGCGGCCGGTGCAGCAGCCTGGGCGAAGACGGCCGGGGCGGCGGTGATCGCGGCACCGCCGAGGGTGGCGGTAACCAGCGCGGCGGCAAGCAGGGGACGGAACTTGGACATGGCGGGCTCCTTCGGGTGAGGCGGGACGGAGAAGGGCGGTTTTCCGTCACCGCCGCTGTCTCACTCTCCCCTCACGCCGCAGGGCCACGTTTCCTGCGCCGGATTCCGCAAGGGGCGGTCCGGCGCAGGGTTTGGGGATCAGGCGGCCATGGCATCCGGCAGGGCCGGCAGGCGGCTGCCGGCAATCGTCTCCAGTGACAGCAGCGGCACCAGCCGGTCCTCGACCGTGGCGACGCCGTCCACCAGCGGCGAAGCCCAGGTCTCGCCATTCTCGGCGCGATTGATCTTCTCGCCGTCGATCGACACGATATCCGACACGCTGTCGACCAGCAGGCCGACCGGCTTGTCATGGATGGTGGCGACCACGATCACATCCTGCGGCGTCGGCTCCGGCGTCGGCTTGCCGAGAATGCGGCGGGCATCGAACACCGGCAGCACGTTGCCGCGCAGGTTAAGCACCCCAAGGCAGCCTGGATCGGTGTCGGGCAGCGGCGAGACCGGCGACCAGCCGCGGATTTCCTGGATCTTCAGCAGCGGCAGGGCGTAGGTCTGGTCACCGGCCTTGAGCAGCAGGGCGTCATAGCGTTCCATGATCAGAACTCCTGCCAGTTCGCGTCGGCAGCTTCGGCCGTCTGGCCGGTCTTCTTGAGGGCGGCGGCGGGTTTGGCAGCCGGCTTGCGCAGCGGCGTCACCGATGCGGTCGTCCGGGCGGTCTGGACTGTGGCCTTGCGGGCCGGCGCGGCGGCGCCGGTGTGGAAGAAGCCGACCAGATCGGCGAGCTGGCGGGCCTGTTCGGACAGCGACTGCGCCGAGGCCGAGGTCTCTTCCACCAGGGCGCCGTTGCGCTGGGTCATCTCGTCCATCGTCGCCACCGCGGTGTTGATCTGCTCGAGGCCGGTGGCCTGCTCGCGCGAGGCTGCGGCGATCTCGGAGACGATATCCGAGACTTTCTTCACCGCGCTGACGATCTCGCCCAGGCTTTCGCCGGCCTGGCCGACCAGCTTGCCGCCTTCGCGGACCTGGCTGTTCGATGCGATGATCAGGGCCTTGATGTCCTTGGACGCATCGGCCGAACGCTGGGCCAGCGAGCGGACTTCCTGCGCGACCACGGCAAAGCCCTTGCCGGCCTCGCCGGCGCGGGCCGCCTCGACCGAGGCATTCAGCGCCAGCAGATTGGTCTGGAAGGCGATCTCGTCGATCAGGCCGACGATGTCGCTGATCTTGCCGGCCGAGGTCTCGATCTGGCCCATGGCGCCGACCACATTGGTCATCACGGTGCCACCCTTGTCGGCGGCATCGCGCGCGGTGGTGGCAAGCTGGCTGGCGGCCTGGGCGTTGTCGGCATTCTGCTTCACCGTGGCGGTGATCTCGTGCATCGACGCCGCCGTTTCCTCGATGGACGCCGCCTGGCTTTCGGTGCGCTGGGCAAGGTCCTGGCTGCCGGTCGAGATTTCGGCGGCCGCTTCGCTGACGGTCCCCGCGCTCTCGTTCAGCTTGGCGGCAAAGTCACGCAGCTTGTCGGCCATGGCGTTGACGCTGTCTTTCAGCGTGCCGAACACGCCGCGATAGCTGCCGCGCACGCTGCTGGTCAGGTCGCCGTCGGCCATGCCGCCGGTGACGGTGGCCAGCTCGCCGGTGATCTCGCCCAGCATGCCGGTCAGGGTATTGAGCTGCTGGCTGATGGTCAGCAGGAAGCCTTCCTTGTCGGCCTCGTTCAGCCGGGTGCCGAGATCGCCGTCCGAGACCTTGTCGCAGAGGGCGGAAATCTCCTCGATGGCCTTGCGCTCGCGGGTCTCGCGGGCCGCGCGCTGTTCTTCGGCGACACGCCGCTGCTCGGCGATATCGGCTTCGGCGCGGGCGCGGGCGATCATGTTGTCCTTGAAGACCTGCACGGTCTTGGCCATCACGCCGATCTCGTCCTTGCGCCGGGCGCCGAACACCTCGACGCCGGTGTCGCCGTCCGCCAGCGTGCGCATGCCGGTGGCCAGCTTGTTGATCGGCCGGGTGATGGTGAACAGCGAGATGCCGAAGCCGGCCGACAGCGACAGCAGGATGATCAGCGCCGACAGGCTGAGCAGCAATACGCTCTCTTCCTCGATGAAGACGTGGAGACGCTGCATCACCGCCTCGATGCCCTTGTCATTGCGCTCGACGGCGTCATCGAGATCCTTGCCGAGCCGGGCCCGCAGGGCATTGCCTTCCGGAGAGTTGCCATAGGCCTCGGCGGCGGCGGCGCCCTGGCCGGTGGCCAGCCGGGCGATTTCGCGGCGGTAGCGGACGAACTCCTCCATCATGGCCTTGCGGGCCTGGAAGGCCTGCTGGCTGCCCGGCGGTTGCGAAGCCTCGTAGAGCGGGATCAGCTTCTCGATGCCGCCGGTGATGGCCAGCAGCTCGTCGGTCTGCTTGCTGATGTCCCGGGCATCCTTGCCGGCATAGATGGTCCGGGCCGTAGCGGCGCTGTCGGAGATCGCCATGTTGATCTTGAGTGCCAGCACGGAACGAACGGACATGCCCTTCATATCCTGCACGCTGCGGTCATAGACATGCAGTCCGTTGAACCCGACCCAGGCCACGCCGATCAGGCCGGCGGTGAAGATCAGCAGCACCGCGATGACGCGGGTGCCGATTTTGATATTTGACATGAACTGCATCTGTTTCCCCTGCATTGGCTTGCCGTCCCGATCCATGTGGCCGATGGGGCGCTGGTGGCGGGCGGGAGCTTCTGTTTGGCAGCGCGATACTACCAACGACAGAATGGCACAGGGGTATAATTCTCTTTTTTTATGCGAAAGAGGGCCGTTACTTTCCAATAACCTGCTGATTATCAATCGATAATATTTGGCCCGGCTCAGAACGCCTCGGGCAGGTGGTCGGCGGCGACATGGTCGCCGAAGCGGGTGAAGGCGCTCTCGAAATGCAGCACGACGCGGCCGATCGGGCCATGGCGCTGCTTGCCGATGATCACCTCGGCCAGGTTCTGGATGCGATCCATCTTTTCCTGCCAGGCGACATGCTCGGGGGTGCCCTCGGAGGGCTGCTTGCGCATCTCGTAGTATTCCTCGCGGAACACGAACATGACGACGTCGGCGTCCTGCTCGATGGCGCCCGATTCACGCAAGTCAGACAGCTGCGGCCGCTTGTCGTCACGGCTTTCCACCGCGCGGCTGAGCTGGGAGAGGGCGATCACCGGCAGGTTGAGGTCCTTGGCCAGCGCCTTCAGGGCCTGGGTGACTTCGGAGATTTCCTGCACGCGGTTGTCGTTGCGCCGGGAGTTGGCGCCACGCACCAGCTGCAGGTAGTCGACCACGATCATGCCGATGTTGTGGGTGCGCTTCAGCCGGCGGGCGCGGCTGCGCAGCAGGGCGATCGAGATGGCGCCGGTATCGTCGATGAAAAACGGGATCTGTTCGAGCAGGCGGCTCTTGGGGACGATCTCGCGGGTGAATTCGTCGTCGGTGATCTCGCCGCGGCGCAGGCGCTCCGAAGGGACGCGGGTCTGTTCCGACAGGATACGGGTGGCGAGCTGCTCGGCCGACATTTCCAGGCTGAAGAAGGCGACCGGGGCGCCTTCGGCGCCATCGGTCTCGAAATACTTCTTGGCGGCGTTGAAGGCCATGTTGGTGACCAGTGCCGTCTTGCCCATCGAGGGGCGGCCGGCAAGGATGATCAGGTCCGACGAATGCATGCCGCCCAGCATGCGGTCCATGTCCTTCAGGCCGGTGGTGACGCCGCTGAGGCCGCCCTTCTGGAAGGCGGACTGCACGGATTCGATCGACTGCCGGATCGAATCCTTGAACGAGACGAAGCCGCCTTCCGAGCTGCCCTCGTCGGCCAGCTTGAACAGCCGCTGCTCGGCTTCCTCGACCTGGTCGGTGGCCGGCTCCTCGACCTTGGGGTCATAGGCGCGGTTGACCATGTCCTCGCCGATGCCGATCAGCTCGCGCCGTAAGCTAAGGTCGTGGATCACCTTGGCGTAGTCTTCGGCATTGATGATGGTGGTGGCGGCGGCGGCGAGGCGGGCGAGGTAGGGCGTGCCGCCGGCCTTGGCGAGCACCTCGTCGCGCTCGAAATAGGCCTTCAGCGTCACCGGATTGGCGATCTCGCCGCGCTCGATCAGGGTCAGCGACGCCTCGTAGATGCGCCGGTGCGCCTCGTGGAAGAAATGCGGCGGCTGCAGGAAACCCGACACCTTCATCGCGGCGTCGTTGTTGACCAGGATGGCGCCCAGCAGTTCCTGCTCGGCGTCGATGTTATGGGGCTGGACGCGGAAGGCGGCATCGCCCGCCGCGGGCGCGGCACTGGCCTGGTCGTTGGCGGTCGGCGACGAAAATGGACTCACCACGGCCATGGCGGAAGTCTTCCCGGTTCGAGTTCTGAGGCGGTTCCCCGTGACAGCGCGGTGACGCTTTTATGGCGACACCACGGTGCGGGGCGGCATTAACTTCGATGCCGCCCGGGAGTTCCAGCCCCAGATTTGTATTGACGGGGTATTATCCACCGGAATTTCGCTGTGAGTAAGTCGACTGCGTAAGTCGATATGACTGCTGCCATTTCCGGCGGCGCAAAAAAGTCATCCACAGCCTCGTCCGAACGGACGAGAAAACGACTCGGGCCGGCATTGCTGCCGGCCCGGACCGTCATCGTCACGATGTCACGGCGATATCAGGCCGTGGCGGCCTCGTCGCCTTCGTCAGCGGCGGCCTCGGCCTCATCGCTCTCCAGGGCAACGCCCTCGTCGAGCAGGCTTTCGGCATTGACCTGCGCCTCGGCCTCGGACTCGGAGCGGGCGACGTTCACCTTCACCTCGATGCTGACTTCGGCATGCAGCACGACCTTGACGGCATAGACACCGACCATCTTGATCGGGGTCGACAGCACGACCTGGTTGCGGTTGACGCTGACGCCGCCGGCGGTGACGCCTTCGGCAATGTCGCGTGCGCTGACCGAACCATAGAGCTGGCCGCTGTCGCCGGCCTGGCGCAGCAGGGTGACGCTGAGGTCGCCCACCTTGGCGGCGACCTTCTCGGCCTCGCCCTTCTTGGCCAGGTTCTGTGCCTCGAGCTGGGCACGCTGGGTTTCAAACACGGCCTTGTTGGCATCGGTGGCCCGCAGCGCCTTCTTGCGCGGCAGCAGGAAGTTCCGGGCGTAACCGTCCTTCACCTTCACCACTTCGCCCATCTGGCCGAGATTCTCGACACGTTCGAGCAAAATAACCTGCATCAGTCCTTCTCCCGGCTGGCTCCGGCCCCGGCAAGGCGCCGGCGGAAACCCGCCCATTCTTCGATCAGTCCAAGGATGACCACCAGTGCGATCAGAAAACCGCCCAGCGAGCCAGCCACCAAAACCGCGTAAAAAGCGGCCAACAGAAAACCCGGCATGGCGGTGCGTGCCGCCAGCCCATGCATCACCGCCAGCCCCTGCAACAGGTAGGGGACGGCGAGAATCGTTGCCATCGTGATTCCGACATAGGCAGCCCCGCGCGGCAGCAGGACAGCCGCCGCGATGGCAACCGCCAGCAGGATCACCAGCACCCGCGGCAGCAGCACCGCGCGATACTGCGGGCTGGGCCGGCGGTTCTGCTTCAGCATCACCGCAAGCCCCTGGGCCAGGGCACCGTTCAGCACCATCACCATCAGCCAGCCGAAGGCGATCGCCGACGGCAGCAGCGGGGCCAGGGTGGCAGCCAGCTCGGCCGGATCGGCGTTGCGCGTTGCCGTGTCGGCACTGACCTGCTGGAAGGCGAGCAGCACCTTTTCCAGCGCCGGCTGGATGGTGCCGGGCAGGCCGCCGTCATGGCCGGCCGCGACGATAACCGCCACGGCGAACATGCCGGCCGCCCATCCCACCAGCCACAGCAGCAGCCGGCCTGCCGGATACCATTCCAGCGCGCCGCTGCTGACCGCTCCGGCACCCGCGCCGGCCTCTTCGGCCGGCCGGGCGAGCAGCGCCTGCCGCACCAGGATCACGGCCGGAACCGCAAACGTGGCGAGGAAGACACCGCCGGTGGCCAGACCGTTCACACCGCTGATCACCGTGCCGACTGCACCGGCGATGCCCACGGCGAGTACGCCATGGGTCAGGCCGGCCAGCAGCAGGGGCAGCGGCGCCAGATAGCTGAGCACGAAGCCGAGCAGACCGTTCGAGGCGGTCAGCGTCAGCAACGCACTCGCCAGGCCGGCGAGGCTGCCAAAGATCAGGCTGCGGGTCATGTCCGGGGCTTCCGTTCGGCGGTCCTCACAGGAGGGCCGCCTCAGGCCTCACTTGATGACGAACGGCAGCAGGGCCAGGTTGCGGGCGCGCTTGATGGCCTGGGCCAGTTCGCGCTGCTTCTTGGCCGACACCGCGGTGATGCGCGAGGGCACGATCTTGCCGCGTTCGGAAATGAACCGCGACAGCAGCTTCGTGTCCTTGTAGTCGATCTTCGGCGCATTGGCGCCCGAGAACGGGCAGGTCTTGCGGCGCCGGAAGAACGGGCGACGGGTGGCGGCCGGACGGCCGCCGGCGGCGGGCTTGGAACCAAAGCTCGACATCAGTTGGCCTCCACGGCAGGAGCGGCGGGCTCGTCACGGTCGAAACGCGGGCGACGCTCGCCGCGGTCGCCACGATCACCGCGATCGCCACGATCCCCACGGTCACGGTCGCCGAAACGCGGACGGTCGCCGCGATCCGGACGGTCGCCGCGGTCCTTGTTCAGCAGCATGGCCGACGGACCTTCCTCGAGGGCCTCGACGCGCACCGTCAGGTAGCGCAGCAGGTCTTCGTGGATGCGCATGTTGCGCTCCATCTCGGCAATGGCGCCGCCGCTGGCCGAGATGTTCAGAAGGACGTAATGGCCCTTCTTGTTCTTCTTGATGCGGTAGCTGAGATTGCGCAGGCCCCACTGCTCGGTCTTGGTGACCTCGCCGCCCTGGCCTTTGATGATCTCGCTGAATTGCGCAACCATGGTTTCGACCTGCGCGGTCGAAACGTCCTGGCGCGCGATGAATACGTTCTCGTAGAACGCCATCGGCAGCTCTCCTTCTGGCTTTTGCGGCCCGACGACGGCACCCCATGTGCCGGCGGATCGGACCTAGCCGGGCCCGCGTACGGAAACCCAGCAAGGAGCTATGTGAGGGCGCGGACTATAGCGATTTTCCCCCGCTTGGCAATATGGGCTGTCAGGGCGGAAAAACCGGGCGGCGCCGGGCTTGAATCATGTATATGTACGATATATGTTCTTAAAATCTGGCGTGTGATCCTAGTCGTGAGGCCGGCTGGCGGCCTGACAGCACTGATATCAGTGATAGCGGGCGGTGGGCGGAAATCGTCCGTAACGGTCAGGAGCGATCCGGAACGGTCAGAAACCGGGCCGTAGCGGTCGGAAATGGTTGCCGGCGGTCGGAAACGGTCAGAAACGGTCCGCACCGGCCCACACCGGACACGATTGGGGCTGTCAGTCCGGAAAGGAGATGAGGATGGTCGCAATCTGCATCCGCGGGCTTCCGGCCGAGGCTAAGGCATTGCTGCGCCTGCGGGCGGCCCGGAACGGCGTGTCGATGGAAGAAGAGGTGCGCCGGATTCTCTTCCGTGCGCTGCTTCAGGACGGGCCGGCCGGCGAGGCGGCAGGGATGGTAGTGGACAGGGGGGCGGTGGACGGCTATCCGGACCCTCCCTGAACCGGACACCCGCCATGACCATCACCGGCTATCTCGCCGCCGAAGGCTTTGAAGACCAGCTGCGCCACGAGCTGGCCGGCCGCATTATGGCCGAGCATGGCCGGCTGCTGCTGGCCGATGCGGTCATAGATGCTGCCTGGGCGGCCAATACCTGGTTCGATGTGCAGGAGGTCGCCATCGGGTCCATCGGCGATGCCGCCGCGAAGCTGAAAGCGATCCAGCGCAACTGGGTGGCCTATGCGCCGCTGCACCACCGCCGCGCCAGCCTGATCGCCGGAAAGCTGCCCCATGTCTCGGCCAAGCCGCCGGTCTTCGGCGCGCCGGTGCCGGCGGCGCCGCTCGGCAGTTTCACGCTGACCGCGCCAGACCGCATGCTCTACGCGGCGCGCTGTTTGTCGCCGATGCCGCATGGCGAATGGCGCTTCGTCGAGGATCGCGCGGGGCCACCGAACCGCGCCTATCTGAAATTCCAGGAAGCCCTGACCCGCCATGCGCTGGAGCATGGCGGCGGCGTGCCCGCCGGCCTGCCGCAGCCGGGCGAGACCTGCCTCGATCTCGGCGCCTCGCCGGGCGGCTGGACCTGGGTGCTGGCAAAACGGGGCGCCACGGTGATCGCCATCGACAAGGCGCCGCTGGCGCCGGCCGTGGCGGCGATGCCGGGCGTGGAATGGCGGCAGGGCAGTGCCTTTGCGCTGGAGCCCGGCGATTTCGGCCCCATCGACTGGCTGTGTTCCGACGTGATCTGCTATCCGGCGCGACTGCTGAAACTGGTCGAGCGCTGGCTGGCCGCGGGGCAGGTGCGCAATGCGGTGTGCACGCTGAAATTCCAGGGCGAGACCGATCACGAGACGGCGCGGGCTTTCGCCGCCATCCCCGGCAGCCGGCTGCAGCACATGCATAACAACAAGCACGAGCTGAGCTGGCTGTGGCGCCGGCCCGCCTGAAGACCGGTGGGGCAGGCGACGAACAGGGAAAACATCCATCGTCACCCTCGGGCTTGACCCGAGGGTCCCATTGTTTTCCTTCTGCAGTGAAGAAAATGGGATGCCCGGGTCGGGCCCGGGCATGACATCACAATGCAGACCGGCGTCAGTCCTTGCGCGGCTGCTGGACGATCACGCCGGTCCAGCCCATGCCGTCGTAGGTCTCGTAGCCGATGGTGCGGGCGAAGGCGACCAGGCTGCCGTCGGGCAGGTAATAGTTGCCGCGCGCCTTGCCGTCGGTGTTCAGCGGGAAAGGCTGGTACAGGCCCTGGCCGTCGGAGGCGGCGATGATGCGCTGCTTGGCATCGAGCAGCAGCACGCGGGACCGCTTCCATTCCTCCTCGCTCAGGCTCGGCTCGTCGATGACGATGCTCCTGCCCTGCTTGTCCCAGTCGAAGACGACGCCGAGCACGCCGAGCGGCGCGCCATGGATTTCGCCGCCGCTGCGCACCGCCGCGGCATAGATCGCCACCGCCTTGTTGTCGTGGCTGGCGCTCTGGGTGATATCGTCGACGATGTAGTCGTCGCCGGTCGCCGACTGCATTGCCGCGCTGAACCATTGGGTGCGGGCCACCGAGGCCTTGGCGACGCGCGGGAACTGCCGCGGGTTCGAGGTGGCGACGACGCGGCCGCTGGCATCGGCCAGCACGAGGTTGAGATAGACGGTGTAGAAGCGGTTGATCATGGTGAGCCGCTCGCCGGCGCGGGCGAACAGCTCGTCGGAAGGTTCTGCCAGCGCCTGCCACATGGCGTCGTCGGTGGCCCACCAGCGGCAGTCGCAGGTGCGCTCATAGAGGTTGCGCACGATCAGCTGCACCATGGTCTGCGCCATGTCGGTCAGGCGCGGGCCTTCGAGGTCCTTGACGATCTGGCCGACGATCTGTTCGGCGGCGCGCTTGGAATCGGTGATGCGGGTCAGCACCACCTCGCGGAAACGCTTGGAGTTGGTCGAGGCCTGGTTGGCCAGCGCCTTCACCTCCTGCGCGACCACGGCGAAACTGCGGCCGACCTCGCCGGCGCGTGCCGCCTCGATCGAGGCATTCAGCGACAGCAGGGTAGTCTGGAAGGCGATCTCTTCGTTGGTGGCACCGAACTGCTGCACGTCCTGTTCGATGTCATCGATCAGTTTATGGACCTGCAGATGATGCATCTGGGCTGTCATGATTTTGCTCTATGTGCGGGACGGAGGCGAAACGGAGTCTGATTTGGTTGCCTGGGCCTTTGCAGGATGCATGCCGTGCACGGATGGATTGCCCGTCTCACGGGTGAAGCGGCCGGGATGGCGGAAAGCCAACCCTGACACTGCCATTACCGTGTATCCTGAGTGGTCTGTATACAATCCTACTTTGGAACTAACATCGCGTAATAATAGCGCAGGCGGAGAATTGATTAAAAAATGGGCCATATTATGCTTATAAAATAGACAATGGATGGGCTGGGGCATCTTTGACACCGCTGCCCGTGACGGGCTGACCCGGCCGAACATGTCGGGCAAGCGCCATCCGACGCAGGCCGAAGCCTTGCTGCAGGTTTGCTGTCGGCGGCCGGGCGTTTCGCGCTGCCGGTTCTATTGCCCGGTTCTATTGCCGGGTTCTATTGCAGAGTGTGCTAAACTTGCCCCAAGCTGCTGAGGCAATGCAGCGTACAGGCAGGGTGGGAGACAATCATGGTCGGGTATCTGTTTGCCGCAGTGGTGCTGCTCGCGGCCGGCACCATGGGCTGGTATTATATTTACGACCGCTGGATCCAGCGCGACCATGCGATCCGGCGCAACTTCCCGATCTACGGCCGCTTCCGTTATATCATGGAAAATCTGGGCGAGTATTTCCGCCAGTACTGGTTCACCGCCGACTGGGAGGAACGCCCGTTCAACCGCCTGACCCGCGCCTGGGTCTACCGCTCGGCCAAGGGCGTGTCGAATTACATCGCCTTCGGTTCCGAGGTCGATGCACAGCAGCCGGGCCATATCTACTTCCTGCATTCCGCCTTTCCGGTGAATGACGAAGAGGCCGAGGATTACACCGGCAAGTGGATCGGCCGCGGCATCGTCAAGCATCCGTTCAAGCCGAAAAGCTTCTTCAACATCTCTGGCATGTCCTACGGCGCGCTGTCCTCGGCGGCGGTGACCGCCCTGTCGGAAGGCGCGGCGATGGCCGGCATCTGGATGGATACCGGCGAGGGCGGCCTGTCGCCCTATCACCTGAAGGGCCAATGCGACATCTGCTTCCAGATCGGCACCGCGAAATACGGCGTGCGCGACCAGGACGGCAATCTCGATGAAGCGAAGCTGCGCCGGATTGCCGATTACGAGCAGGTCCGCATGTTCTGCATCAAGCTGAGTCAGGGCGCCAAGCCCGGCCGCGGCGGCATCCTGCCGGCCACCAAGGTGACCGAGGAGATCGCCGGGATTCGCGGCATTCCCGCCGGCAAGCCGTCCAACTCGCCGAGCCGCCATCACGACATCACCGATATCCCGACCCTGGTGGCCCTGATCAACCGGGTGCGGCGGGTGACCGAGAAACCGGTCGGTATCAAGATGGCGGTCGGCAGCTACGAGTTCATCGACGAATTTTTCGGCTATCTGCAGCAGCGGCCCGACGAGGCACCGGATTTCATCCAGATCGACGGCGCCGAGGGCGGCACCGGCGCGGCGCCGGCACCGCTGGCCGATTATGTCGGCCAGTCGATCGTGCAGTCGCTGCCCTATGTGGCGCAGCGCCTGCGCGACTACAATCTGCGCAACCGCATCCGGCTGGTCGCATCCGGCAAGCTGTTGACGCCTGACAAGGTCGCCTGGGCGATCTGCATGGGGGCGGATTTCGTCGTCTCGGCGCGCGGCTTCATGTTCTCGCTGGGCTGCATCCAGGCGATGAAGTGCAACACCGGCCATTGCCCGACCGGGGTGACCTCGAACGACCCGCGCTTCATGCGTGGCCTCGATCCGGCCCGCAAGTCGGTGCGCGTCGCCAATTACGCCCGCGCCGTGCAGCATGATGTCGAGGCCATCGCGCATGCCTGCGGCTGCAAGTCGGTACGCGACCTGAAGGGCCAGCATGTCCGCGTCAATGGCGGCGACCTCATGATGTGAGCGCGGCGGCCGCGGCGGTGTCGAGCTTGAGGCTGACGCCGCTGACCTGCCGCTGCCGCGCCGCGCGCAGCAGCCAGCACAGCATGCCGGCAGCCTGCTCATAGCCCAAGCCGTCGGCATGGATGTTGGAGATGCAGTTGCGCTCCGCATCGCTGCGGCCCGGCCGTGGCGCCCAGGTCAGGTAGACGCCGAGACTGTCGGCCACCGACAGGCCGGGCCGCTCGCCGATCAGCACGGCGACGCAGGCGGCCCCAAGCCGCGCGCCGATCTCGTCGCCGATCGCCACCCGCGCCTGCGCCGCCAGCACGACCGGCGCGATGCGCCAGCCATCGAGGCGCACGCGGCAGGTCTGCAGCAGCGGCACGGCATGATGCGCGACGGCCCGGGCCGACAGGCCGTCGGCAATGACGAAAGCGACATCCCAGTCGCCACGCGCGGCCTCCAGCAGCGGCAGGCCGGCGGGATCGAGACGGCGGCCGAGATCCGGCCGGCGCAGGTATGTGGCGCGATCGCTGGCCTGGCTGTGCACGGCGATCACCGCCTGGGGCGCCAGCGCATCGGCCAGGCTCGCGAAATCCGCCGCGCCATGCACGGCATCGCGGGCGCGGCCATGGGCGGCCTGGAAGTCGAGCAGGGCGGTGGTCGGCAGGCCGTCGCCGCTGCGCCCCAGCCCGATACGGGCGCGGGTCGCTGACCGCCAGCGTGACCAGGCATCATATACGGGGGGGTCGCTTACGGGGGTGGTCACGGCAGCCCCATAGTGGTCAGCCGGCGGAAGGCATCGCTGTCGCCGGCCGGCGGCGGCAGGCGGCCCTGATCGTCCAGCAGGCCCATGCGGCCGAGCCAGGCTTCGAATTCCGGCGCCGGCTTGCGCCCGAGCAGATGCCGCAGGCCGAGCACGTCGTGATACGACAGGCTCTGGTAGTTCAGCATCACGTCGTCGGCGCCGGGCACCGCGATCAGGAAATTGACGCCGGCCACACCCAGCAGGGTCATCAGGCTGTCCATGTCGTCCTGGTCGGCCTCGGCATGGTTGGTGTAGCAGACATCGACGCCCATCGGCAGGCCGAGCAGCTTGCCGCAGCAATGGTCTTCCAGACCGGCGCGGATGATCTGCTTGGCATCGTAGAGGTATTCCGGGCCGATGAAGCCGACCACGGTATTGACTAGCAGCGGCCGGAAGGCGCGGGCTACCGCATAGGCGCGCGCCTCCATGGTCTGCTGGTCGACGCCGTGATGGGCATCGGCCGACAGCGCGCTGCCCTGCCCGGTCTCGAAATACATCACGTTGTCGCCCAGGCTGCCGCGTTTCAGCGACAGCCCGGCGTCATGGGCCTCGCGCAGCACGGCGAGGTCGATGCCGAAGGCACGGTTGGCCGCCTCGCTGCCGGCAATCGACTGGAATACCAGGTCGACCGGCGCGCCCTGTTCGATCATCTGCAGGGTCGCCGTGACATGGGCGAGCACGCAGCTCTGGGTCGGAATATCGAAGCGCTGGCGCACGGTATCCAGCAGGTCCAGCAGGCGGATGCCGTCCGGCACGCTGTCGCCGGCCGGGTTGATGCCGATCACCGCATCGCCGATGCCGAACAGCAGGCCGTCGAGCAGGGCGGCGGCGATGCCTTCGGGATCATCGGTCGGATGGTTCGGCTGCAGCCGGCTCGCCAGCCGCCCCTCTAGGCCAAGCGTGTTGCGGAACGCCGTGACGACACGGCATTTCGCCGCCACCGCGATCAGGTCCTGGTTGCGCATCAGCTTGGAGACAGCGGCGACCATCTCCGGCGTCAGGCCCGGTGCCAGCCGGGCCAGCGCTTCCGGGGTGGCTGCATAGGACAGCAGCCAGTCGCGCAGGCCGCCGACGGTCAGATGTGCCACGGCTGCGAAGGCGGCGGCATCATGGCGGTCGACGATCAGCCGGGTTACCTCGTCCTGCTCATAGGGAATGACGGCATCGTCGAGGAAGCTGCGCAGCGGCAGATCGGCCAGCGCCAGCCTGGCGGCGACGCGCTGCTCGTCATGCGCGGCGGCAATGCCGGCAAGCTGGTCGCCCGAGCGCAGCGGCGAGGCGCAGGCCAGCAGCGCCTTCAGGTCGTCGAAGCGGTAGCGGGTGCCGTTCAGGCTGCTGGCATAGGACGGCATGGCGTGATCCGGAGCATGGCCTTGTCGAGGCAGCAAGAAGCGTACCAGATTTCACCGGGTGCCGTCACGGCAAGGCTGGCGGCTGGCCGTTGCGCCCGTCGCCGGACCGCCGCAAGCTGGCGTCTTCAGGACAGGAGGAGACGGAGTATGGAACTCGGACTGAAAGGCAAGCGCGTGGTGGTGGCCGGCGGCAGCCGCGGCATCGGCCGCTGGATCGCCATGGGATTTGCCAGTGAAGGCGCCGCTGTGTCGATCTGTGCCCGTTCGGAAGGCGCATTGCGCGAGACCGAGGCAGAGTTGAAGACACTCGGCGGCAAGGTGCATGCGGCGCCCTGCGACCTGGGCGACGGTCCGGCGGTGCGCGGCTATGTCGAGGATGCGGCGAAAGCCCTCGGCGGCATCGACATCCTGGTCAACAATGCCTCGGGTTTCGGCCGCACCGATGACGAGGAAGGCTGGGCCGCCTCGATCAATGTCGACCTGATGGGCAGCGTGCGCGCCTCGCAGACCGCGATCCCGCATCTCGAGAAGGCGGGCGGCGGCAGCATCCTGCATATCTCGTCGATCTCGGGTCTGGCGCCCAGCACCCGTACGCCGCCCTATGGCGCGGTGAAGGCGGCGCTGATCCAGTACACCCTGACCCAGGCGGCGGCGCTGGCCTCGCAGAACATCCGCGCCAACTGCATCGCGCCGGGCTCGATCGAGTTTCCCGGTGGCGTCTGGGACCAGGCGAAGACCGGCAACCCGCAGCTCTACAAGGCGATCCTGAGTGGCATCCCGTTCGGCCGCATGGGCCGGCCGGATGAAGTTGCCAACCTGGCGCTGTTCCTGTGTTCGCAGGCGGCAAGCTGGATCACCGGCCAGACCGTCGTGGTCGACGGCGGCCAGATGCTGTAAGGCGTCAGGCCACCTTCAGGGCGGGATTGAGCGGCGCGAAGCAGGCGGCATCGTCGGTCTTCACGCTGTTCACCGCCGCGGTGACGCGATAGCGCGCCATCGGCGCGTCCGGATAAGGGCGCATCAGCGCGTGCAAAGCATCCGCCCGCGTCGCCGGATCGAGCCAGCGGGCGAAGGTTTCGCGTGACAAGATCACCGGCATGCGTTCATGCAGCGGCGCCAGATAGTCGTTCGCCGCCGTGGTCAGGATGGTGAAGCATGCGGCGCCATCGAAAGCGGACTCGACCTGCCACAGGCCGGCGAAGGCGAACAGGCCGCCGCCCTTCAGGCCGATCCGCCAGGGTTGCTTTGCTTTCTGGCCTTCGACCGTCTGCCATTCATAGAAACTGTCGGCCGGCACCAGGCAGCGCCGCGCAGCGAAAGCCTCGCGGAATGTCGGCTTGGCGGTGGCGGTCTCGCTGCGCGCGTTGATCAGCGGCGCATTGTTAGGTCCGGCAAAACCCCAGCGCAGCAGGGCGAGTTCGCGCCGGCCCTCGGTGCCGGCACGCACGACCGCGCTGGCCTGCGTCGGCGCGATATTCCAGCGCGGCGCCAGATTGGGGCGCTGCGACTGGTCATACAGCTCGAAGAACGACGCGAGGTCGTCGAGCGGTTTGGTCAGGCTGTAGCGGCCGCACATGCCTTTTGCATAGCCGACCGGCCCCGAGTCGGGCCAGCGGCAATCGGCCTCTCGCGGCCTAGATCATGCGGCGCAGCGTGTCGTCGCGGATGATGTAGTGATGCCACAGGGCGGCGGCGACATGGCCGGCGACCACCACGATGATGAAAATTTCCCCGAACTCGCCATGGATGAAATGCGCGATGTCGTACAGCCAGGGCACCTTGCCGGTCACCGACTGTATCGGAAAGCCGAAGAAGCTGGTGACCTGGTCACGCGTGGCCAGGCGCAGATAGCCGAAGACCGGCATGATGAGCGTGATGCCATAAAGCGTGGCATGACCGGTGCTGGCGGCGAAGCGCAGCAGCGGGCTGTGGCCGAGCGGCGCCGGCGCGCCGGCATGCAGCCGCCAGCCCAGGCGCAGGATGGTCAGGCCGAGCACCAGGATGCCGATGGTGGTATGGGCGGCGAGGATGGTGGTGCGGAGCGCACTGCCGCGCTCGGCGGCTTCCCGCAGGTAGTCGGTGGCATAGAGCAGCACGATCATCGCGGCGATCGTCCAGTGGAACAGGCGCGCCGGCAGGGTGAAACGCAGGGGCGGGGACAGAGATGACATGGATACTCGCCGGAAATGGTGGAAGGAACCGTCATGCTAGGGCAGCGCTGCAAGGCAGGGCTATGGCTGCAGTTGCATATTCAAATCAACTGCGCATTTTCCGGCTTAAATATTTTTAGGCTGTGTCAGGTCGCGGTCAGCCAATCTTCGCCAGCCAGGGGAACAGGTCGAGGATGTAATAGCTGAGCTGCCCGAGGCTGTTGGTGAAAATGAGAATACCGGTGATCACCAGCAGTGTGCCGGCCACCATTTCCACCTTGTGCAGGTGACGCTTGAACTTCTGCATGAAGGCCATGAAGGGCTTCACCGCCAGCGCCGCCAGCAGGAAGGGGATGCCGAGGCCGAGCGCATAGACGGCGAGCAGCGAGACGCCGAAGCCGAGCTGGTCGCGGCTGGCCGCCACGGTCAGGATGGTGGCGAGGATCGGGCCGACGCAGGGGGTCCAGCCGAAAGCGAAGGCCAGACCGATCACATAGGCGCCGAGGATGCTGGTCGGCCGCTCGACGGTGTTGATGCGGGCCTCGCGGTAGAGCAGCGGGATTTTCAGCAGGCCCATGTAATGCAGGCCGAAGAGCACGATCACCGCACCGGCCACTTTGCCGATGATGTCGATATTGTCGATGATGATCCGGTTCAGCGCCGAGGCCGAAGCGCCCATGATGATGAAGACGGTCGAAAAGCCGATCACGAAGGCGAGCGCCGAGACGAAGACGCGGCGGGTGATGGCGGGGTCGACGCCGTCTTCGGAGACCAGGCGGTCGAGCGTGGTGCCGGCGACGAAGCAGAGATAGGCCGGCACCAGCGGCAGCACGCAGGGACTGAGGAAGCTGAGCAGGCCGGCGCCGGCGGCGCCGGCGTAAGAGATATCAAGACCGCCCATGATGGTGTTCCGCTCCTGCGAGACTGGCCGTTTCTTTCGTATACGCTCTGCCGGCTGTGGTCAGCCGCGCTGGAACAGCGCGCGGACCGCCCCCGGCAGGCTGCCTTCCTCAAGATAGCGAACCCCGAGGATGCCGCCAATCACAATGCCGGCAAGTGCGACAAAGCTGCCGACCGCCAGCGTCGAGATGCCGGTCATGCCCTGGCCGACGGTGCAGCCGAGCGCCGTGACGCCGCCGATGCCCATCAGGACGCCGCCGAGGACATGCGAGACGACATCCTGCGCACTGGCGAAACTCTCGATGCGGAAGCTGCGGTCGAGTTTTGCCATCAGGAAGCCACCGAGGATCATGCCGCCCACCGTGCTGATGCCGAAATCGAGCGAGGCGCCGGTAAACGTCATCAGATACTGCAGGGCATAGCCGATCGGCGCGACGAAGGTCATCGAGGCCAAAGGTGTCGGCTCGAATTCATCGGCGCCGAGGATGCCGGTGGCGGCCCAGCCGCCGACGATAACCAGGCCGATCACCAGCCCGGCCATGATCAGCAAAGGCTGGCGGCGGAAGCGGGCCGCCTTGAACACCCAGACCAGCAGTGCCGCCGGGATCGCCAGTGCCAGCACCCAGCGCACGGTGGCGCTGCCGCCGAGCAGGTCGGGCAGCGCCTGGCTGGTGAAGCCATGGCCCTTCAGGTCGACCATCGACCAGCCTTCCATCCACACTCGTGCCGGGCCGACGATGCCGCGCAGGGTGGCGTAGCCGGCAATGCCGATCATCAGGATCACCAGCAGGGATTTCAAGTTGCCGGCGCCGAAGCGCACCAGCGTGCGGCTGCCGCAGCCGCCGGCCTGCACCATGCCGAAGCCGAACAGCAGGCCGCCGATGGCGGCACCGAGCCAGCCGAGATTGGGCGTCGTGTAGATCGCGCCCTTGAGGTCGATCAGGCCGGTGAGCTGCAGCAGCTGGCTGCCGAGGATCGCCACCGCCATGGCCAGCACCCAGCTGCGCAGGCGGTTGCCGTCGCCCATCAGCACCATGTCGCTGATCGCGCCCATGGTGCAGAAGTTGCTGCGCTGGACGGCGGCGCCGAAGACGGCACCGAGCAGCAGGCCGGCGATGTTGACCAGATAGGGCAGGGGCAGCGCGCTCATGGCGATAGCTCCGGAATCAGGCTAAAGACGGACGGAATGCGTTTATTTGCCGGGAGTATAGGATTTACATTCGCGAAGTGAAGTATTATATTTATCAACAAGATAATTTGTGAAATAGGCCGGAATTTTCCGGCGGTACGGGATTTTTGTGATGAGTGAGCTTCTCGACGTCAAGGGCCTCAACTGTCCGCTGCCGGTGCTGCGCACCAAGAAGACGATGAAGGGCGTGCCGAAAGGCGAGGTGCTGACCGTCGAGGCCACCGACCCCAATGCGGCGCGCGACATCCCGGCTTTGTGCGAGGCCTCGGGCTTCGAGCTGCTGTCGCTGGAGGAACGCGACGGCGTCTTCGTGTTCAAGATCCGCCAGGCCGCCTGACATACACCCTGCCGCCGCGACGGTTGGCGCTGGGGTGCGAATGCGCTAGCCTGAAAACCGGGTGATTCAGGGTGTTTACCATGGCGAAGTTGACGGCCAACGACATTGTTCCCGGCCAGCGTTTCGAACAACGCCAGGGCTTAACGTGGCGCGTGACGCGCCTGATCCATTTTCCGGGCGAGGACGTCATGCACGTCCAACTCGTCAACGAGCGCGACGCCAGCAGCACCAAGACCGTATCGATCAATGCGGTGCTCGACCGCAGCCTGTTCAAGCTGGTCGAGAAGTGACGCGAGGGCCGGCGACCGCCCTGCTGCTGGCGCTGGCCCTCGCCGGGCTGTCCGCCTGCTCCTCGGCGCCGCCGCCGACTCCGGCCATGGCCCCGCCGATCCAGCCGGCCCTGGCCCCGCCGCCGCCGCCCGAACCACCACCACCACCGGCTCCCCCGCCGCCGCCGCTGAAATACGCCGACCATGTCGCCAGCTACAAGACCATGGCCGCGGCGCAAGCTGACTGGCCGAAGCTGGCGGCCCGGTTCCCGGTCATCCAGAGCGCCGAGCGGCAGTATGTCGAGGTCGATCTGGGCGGCCAGCGCGGCAAGGTCGTCCGCCTGCTGCTGGGGGGATTTGCCGAGCGAAATCAGGCCATTGCCTATTGCCAGCAGCTCAAGTCGGCCGGCCTCTACTGCGCCCCGCACGACCGTCCTGCGGCACCGGGCGGCGCCATGGCCGCTGCGGCGCCGGCTGTCCCGCCCAAGCACTGACCGGCCCCAGACCGGCCACCGGCCGGCAATACTCCGGCCATATTTGCCGTTTACTTTGGCAGCAAGTTTGATTGCTGTTTTCCAGTTTTTCTGGCAAAAATCATATGTCGAGTGCGGTGCAATGCGGCTCACGGCAGCATGACGCTGTCCACAGAACGGGGATCGCGACGTGAACCAGGCGATAAAACCGGTTGTTCAGGAGACCCTGAAACTGGTCGGCGTGGTGGAAAACCAGAGCCGGGAACTGCTCGCCTTTTGCCGGAACGACACAAACCTCACGTCCAACTTCGCCGACTACAAGCGCTTCGTTGAGAAGATCGAGCATTTCTACGTGTTCGTCGATCTGGTCGACGGCCGGATTCCGGAATTCGACGAGGGCAAGCGCCAGCCGCTGCTGAAGCACCTGTCGAAGATCCGCTGGAAGATCACCATCCTCGAACTCGACACCACGCGCATCTACCTGATCAACATCACCCGCGCCGGCCGCCGCCTGCCGCTGGGCGCCCGCGAGTTCCTGATGCGCCGGCTCGACCGGCTCAGCGAGATCGCCCAGTATTATGACCGCTTCGGCGAGGAGTATGATCTCTCGCCGATCAGCCAGGACCTGGTCGAGGCCGTGCGCAAGCTGCTCGAACAGAGCATCGAGGGCGCGCCGAGGCTGGAGGAATTCCAGCCGGCCCCGCCGCCGCCGCGCATCTCCGCCACGCCGTCGATCCCGCGCAACACCATCCCGCTGCCGGAAGGTGCGATTGCCGACCGCATGTTCCCCGGCAACGGCATGGCGACCCTGCCGTCCAAGATTTCGGTCCGCGAGCAATGGGGCCGTTTCTATGTCGAGAAGGGCTCGCTGGTCGCGGTCTCGCAGGCCTGCAAGCAGGCGGCGCTGTCGCTCGACCAGCTGGCCCAGCGCATCGGCGTCAGCCGTGTCGCGCTGACCCTGATGCTGAGCGGCCAGGATCCGATGCCGCGTCAGTCGATCGAACGGCTGCAGCATTTCATGGCCGAGCAGTCGACCGCGTCGAAACACAGCCGCCGCTAAACGGCACCCGCGCGGCCTTCAGCCGCGCAAGATTCAAAAAAACGCGGCGTTCAGCCGCGCAGTTCTTCCAGCAAAGCCAGTTCTTTCAGCAAAGCCAGGCCCGCCGGCCAGTCGCCGAGCCCCGATGCCGCATTGAGATGCCCATGCGGGCCGGCCTCCACAAGGCGTGCGCCCCAGGCGGCGGCAAAGCCACGGGCGCGCGGCAGGTCGATGTAAGGGTCGTCGCTGCTCGCCACCACGACGGCGGGGCAGGAGAATGTCACCAGCGGCATCGGCCGGAAGCCACGGGTCTCCGGCGGCGTGTGAGCGTCGGAGTCGACATCGGCCGGCGCCACCAGCAGGGCGCCTTTCAGTGCGCGGTCGTGGCGCGCGACCCAATGGGCGGCCAACGCGCAGGACAGGCTGTGCGCCACCAGTATCGGCGGTGCCGGGCAGGCGGCAATCGCCGCAGCGAGTCGCGCCAGCCAGTCGGCGAAATCGGGCCGGTCCCAGTCGGCCTGCTCGACGCGGATGAACTCCGGGTGCCGCACCTGCCACAGGCTCTGCCAGTGCAGCGGCCCGGAGCTGCCGAGCCCGGGAACGATCAGGACCGGCGCCGGCATGCTCAGCCGGTGATATCGGCCAGCCGCGCCAGCGTCTCGTCGCGGCCGAGCACGGCCAGCACGTCGAAGATCGGCGGCGACACGGTGCGGCCGGTCAGCGCGGCGCGCAGCGGCTGCGCCATCTGGCCGAGCTTGACCTGTTCGGCCTCGGCCAGTGCGCGCACGGCGGCCTCGGCGGCGGCGGCGCTCCAGTCGTTCAGCGCGGCGAGCGCCTCGGCGAGTTTCTTCAGCCGCTGTTTCGCGCCGTCATCCAGATGCTTCTGGGCGGCCGCATCGGGCGCGAGGGGTCGCATAGCAAACAGGAACAGCACGCCTTCAGCCAGTTCGTTGAGGTCCTTGGCACGCTCCTTCACCGCCGGCAGGATCGCCATGACCTTCGCCTGCTCGATCGTATCGGGCGCACGGCCGACGCGCTTGGCGATGAAGGGCAGGGCGGCCTGCAGCAGGTCGGCGTCCGGCGTGCTGCGGATGTAATGGCCGTTCAGGTTGTTCAGCTTGACGAAGTCGAAACGCGCCGGCGAGCGGCCGACATGGTCGAGGCCGAACCATTCGATCGCCTGTTCGGTCGAGATGATCTCGTCGTCGCCATGGCTCCAGCCGAGCCGCAGCAGGTAGTTGCGCATCGCCGCCGGCAGGTAGCCCATGTCGGCATAGGCCTCGGTGCCGAGCGCGCCATGGCGCTTCGACAGCTTGGCGCCATCCGCGCCGTGGATCAGCGGGATATGGGCGAACTCCGGCACCGCGAAGCCGGCGGCCAGATACAGCTGGGTCTGGCGGGCCGCGTTGGTCAGATGGTCGTCGCCGCGGATGATGTGGGTGACGCCCATGTCGTGATCGTCGACCACGACCGACAGATTGTAGGTCGGCGTGCCATCCGAGCGCAGGATAATCAGATCGTCGAGCTGCTCGTTCTGGAAGGTGACGTCGCCCTGCACATGGTCCTTGATCAGCGTGCTGCCGGTCTGCGGCGCCTTGAAGCGCACGACGGGTTTCACGCCGGCGGGCGCATCCTTCGGGTCGCGGTCGCGCCAGCGGCCGTCATAGCGCATCGGCCGGCCCTCGGCCTTGGCCGTGGCGCGCATCTCCTCCAGCTCTTCCGGCGAGCAGTAGCAGTGATAGGCCTTGCCCTCGGCCAGCAGCTTGTGCGCCACCTCGGCATGGCGGTTCATGCGGGCGAACTGCAGCACCGGCTCGCCGTCCCAGTCGAGGCCGAGCCACGTCAGACCCTCGAAGATCTTGTCGACGGCATCCTGGGTCGAGCGTTCGCGGTCGGTGTCCTCGATGCGCAGCAGGAAGGTACCGCCGTGATGGCGCGCGAACAGCCAGTTGAACAGCGCCGTGCGGGCGCCGCCGATATGCAGGTAACCGGTCGGCGAGGGGGCGAAACGGGTAACGATCTTGGTCATCGGGCAATCCGGAAAACGAAGGAAGCAGGGTTTTAGCATACGGGGGCAGGCGGGCAAGGCGTGTTCCCGTTTTGCACGGATTGGCGCCGGTATGCCTGTCATGCAGAGATTTCCACCATGGCGGGGCGGCTGCATCAACGGGACCTGCGGCACTGGCTGGTGGCCGCCGGCCTGCGGCTCGGCGATGCCGTTGCCGGGCTGTGGCAGGCCGATCTGGCCGAAATCCTGCTGGCCGAGCGCGACCGCTGGTTCCTGTGGCTGCCCGTCCTGCTGGGCACCGGCATCGCCGGCTATTTCCTGCTGCCCTTCGAGCCGGCGCTGGCGCTGCTGCGCTGGGCGGTCGCGACGCTGCTGCTGGCGATCTTTGCGCTGGCCTGGCGGCGGCAGGCGGCGGTCTGGCGGGTGCCGCTGATCGCATTGCTGGCCGTGCTGGCCGGTCCGTGGCTGGCCGCCGAGCGCACGTGGCAGGTGGCCGCCCCGGTGCTGGAACACCGCACCGGTGCGGTCTGGATCGAAGGCCGGGTGCGCGAGGCCGAGCAGCGCGACAGTGGCTATCGCGTCCTGCTCGACCGACTGGTGATCGGCAGCCTGGGCGAGCTGGACCTGCCGCAGCGTATCCGCGTCACCCTGCGCCGCGACGGCGATATGCTATGGCCGGGCCAGCGCATCCGCCTGCGCGCCCTGTTGTCGCCGCCACCGGAGCCGGCACTGCCCGGCGCCTATGATTTCGCCCGTGCCGCGTGGTTCCGGCAGATCGGTGCCGTCGGCTATGCGATCAGCGCGCCGGAAGTTCTGCGTATCGAAGAAACCGCCGGCTGGCGCGATGCCGGACTGATGGCGCTCAGCAGCCTGCGCCAGGACATCTCTCGCCGGTTGGCCGAGAGTGCGAAGGGCGCCGGTGGCGCCATTGCCATCGCGCTGATGACCGGCGAGCGCGGGCCGATCCCCGATACGACCGATCAGGATTTCCGCGATTCCGGACTGGCGCATATCCTGTCGATCTCCGGGCTGCATCTGACGCTGGTCGCCGGCCTGCTGTTCTTCGTGGTGCGCGCATTGCTGGCCCTGTCGCCGCGTCTCGCGCTGCATTACCCGATCAAGAAGTGGGCGGCAGCCATCGCGCTGCTTGGCGCCGTCACCTACACGCTGCTGTCGGGTGCGGGGCTGCCGACCCTGCGGGCGCTGGTGATGATCAGTCTGGCCCTGCTGGCGGTAGTGCTTGATCGTCGTGCCATTACCCTGCGCAGCGTGGCCTGGGCGGCGCTGGTGCTGCTGGTGCTATGGCCGGAAAGCCTGCTCGATCCGGGTTTCCAGATGTCGTTTGCCGCGGTGACGGCGCTGGTTGCCGCCTTCGAACTGTGGGGGCCGCGGATCACTGCCTGGCGCGCGGCGGCCGATGGCGCGCCGCTGCGGCTGGCGCTGCTGTGGTTGCTGGGCACCATGGCGGCGAGCTTTGTCGCCGGCATGGGCTCGTCCTTCTTCGCCGCCTATCATTTCAATCGCGTTGCCGATTATGCGCTGATCGCCAACCTGCTGGCGACGCCGCTGGTCAGCTTCATCATCATGCCGCTGGGCATGCTGGCCTTCCTGCTGATGCCGCTGGGGCTGGAGCAACTCGCGCTCACGCCGATGGTCTGGGGTGTCGACCTGCTGGTCGGCATCGCGCATTGGGTGTCCGGCTGGCCCGGCGCCGTCGGCTACATGCCGGCGATGCCGGTCTGGGGCCTCGCCGGCATCGCCGGCGGCGGCCTGTGGCTCTGCCTGTGGCGACGGGCCTGGCGCTGGCTCGGTCTTGCCGGCCTGGCACTCGGCAGCGTCTCGCCCTGGCTGGTGCCGGTGCCGGACCTGCTGATCGGCAACGACGGTCGGCTGATCGCCGCGCGCGCCGGCGATGGCGTGCATTTCTATCTCAGCGGCAGCGTGCCGCCGCGCAGCTTTGCCGGCGAAGTCTGGTGGCAGCGTCTCGGCGCACCGCCGCTTTATCCCTGGCCGGCCTTGCGTCGCAACGACACCGAGGGACGCAGCGGCGTCGACGGGTCCGTGCGCTGCGATCCCGACGGCTGCGCCTGGCGCCATGACGGCTTTCTGGTTGCCCTGCCGAAACGGCCGCAGGCGATCACCGAGGATTGCCGCCATGCCGATGCGGTGATCGCCCAGCAACTGGCGATCCGCTATCGCTGTCCGGCCGCCCGCGTGGTGATCGACCGTTTTGATCTGCGGCGCTCAGGTGCGCATACGCTATTCCTCGACCGCCAGACCGGCCTGCGCGTGGTGACCGTGGCGGAAAGCCGCGGCCGGCGGCCCTGGGCGCTGTTGCAGGGCCATGGGCTGCCCGGCAGTGCGGATACGGATGAAGCGGGATCGCCTCGCAATCATTTTTCTGTATCGCCCTGAAAGCCTGTGTCAGACTCGCCGCATGATCTTCGGCCCCGGGCGTGGCTCGGATACCAGGACGGGTTTCTGCGATGAGTTGCCGGCGGATACGATCCGCTCCGGCCGGCTCCGCGATGTCTACGCCTACTGGCTGGACCTCAGGCAGTCCCTCGGCCATCTGCCGGGGCGCCAGCATATCGATCCGCTGGCGCTGCGGCTGCATCTGCCGTTCCTGTGGATGGTGGATGCCGTGCCGGCGGAGCGGGGCATGCGTTATCGCTACCGCCTGATCGGCACCGAAATCGTGGCGGCACGTGGCGGCGATGATACCGGAAAATTCGTCGACGAGGTAAACCGTGAACTCGCCGGCCGCCAGGATGTCAGCGCCCGCTTCGCTCTCGTGTTGCTCAATGGCCGGGCGCACTGGCGGCTGGGCCCGCCGCTGTGGGTCAACATCATCGGCGATCGCGCGCCCTATATCGAGAATATCTACATGCCGCTGGCCGGCGAAGACGGCGCGCCCGGCATCGTGCTGGCGGTGAATGCCTATTTCGACCACAGCCTGCGCGAGATCGCGCTCTACGGCATGCGCCGGGAAACGCCGTAATCTCGCGGTTTTCTCCGGGCGCCGCAGACATTGTGGCTTTTGCCTGCCATGGCGGAACCGATCCGCCGCCGACCCGTTCCGTACGGACAGGCAGCAGACAGGAGCCACATCATGACGGACATCAGGAAATCCCGGATTCTCATCATCGCCACCAACGGCTTCGAGCAATCGGAACTGACAGTGCCGCGCGACCGCCTGAAGGAAGCCGGCGCCACGGTCGAGGTGGCCTCGCCGGACGGCAAGGCGATCCGCGGCTGGAAGGACAAGGACTGGGGTGACAAGGTCGAGGTCGATCTCGCGCTCTCGGCGGTGAAGCCGGACCAGTATGATGCGCTGGTGATTCCCGGCGGCCAGATGAACCCCGATACGCTGCGTCTCGACGATGCCGCGATGGGGCTGGTGAAAAGCTTCATCTCCGGCGGCAGGATCGTCGCGGCGATCTGCCATGGCCCGTGGCTGCTGGTCGAAGCCGGCGTGGTGCGCGACCGTCAGGTCACGTCCTGGAAGTCGATCAAAACCGATGTCAGCAATGCCGGCGGGCACTGGGTCGACAAGGCGGTGGTGAACGACAACGGCATCATCACCAGCCGCTCGCCAAAGGACCTCGACGCCTTCGTCGGCAAGATCATCGAGGAGGTGCAGGAGGGCAAGCACAAGCGCGCCGCCTGACCTTAATTCGATAAGGCGTGAGGGCGGCGTCGCCGGCCCTCACTCGCCGCAGCAGGCCTGGGCTTCGAGTACGGCGAGATAGTCGGCAGGCAGCAGGTCGCGGCCGGCCAGCAGATGCGCCAGGTAGTCCCGGTGTGGCAGCAGGTCGGTCGTGGCCACGTTTTCCGCAATATAGGTGATCGCCTGCACCGGCCGGCCGTCGCCGCCGAACACGGTGATCGGCTGGCGGCGATACTGGCCGGTGGCGACGCCCTCGTATTCGTCGAGTACATCGAGGCCGGCCGGCAGCATGCGGTTGATGGTGCCGAAGACCCGGCCGCCGGCAAGGGGCAGGATGTTGGCGGCGCCGGCGCCGTTGAACTTCGCCCAGGGCTTGTTGAAAGCGAGCCGCCAGTCGGGCAGGGCGGCCAGCAGGCGCTGTTCGACCGCGACGCCGCGCGGAGTCAGCCGGTCATCGGCCAGCCGCGCCGGATTCATGTTGGAGCCGTAGGCGAAATACCAGATCGGTGCGGCGGTCATCGCGGCGCTGTCCTGCGGGCAAAAAAGAAACGGGGCGCATTGCTGCGCCCCGCGATCATAGTCCCGGCGATGCCGGTATCGTCAATCAGTAGCGGCGCAGCAGGCCGACCAGGCGGCCCTGCACCTTGACCCGGTCGGGGCCGAAGATGCGCGTCTCATAGGCCGGATTGGCGGCTTCCAGCGCCACCGAGTTGCCCTTGCGGCGCAGGCGCTTCAGCGTCACTTCCTGGTCGTCGACCAGCGCCACCACGATGGTGCCGTTGTCGGCATTCTCGCTGCGCTGGATGATCACCGTGTCGCCATCCATGATGCCGGCATCGACCATCGAGTCGCCGGCCACTTCCAGCGCATAATGCTCGCCGTTGCCGAGCAGGCCGATCGGCACGTCGATCTGCGTGCTCATGTCGCGCAGCGCCTCGATCGGCGTACCGGCGGCGATGCGGCCATAGAGCGGCAGGGTGACGATGTCGCGGGCGTTGTAGGGATTGACCGTCACCGGCGTGCCCGGCATCGGCTTGTCGCTGCTCTCGACGGCGCGCGGCATCATGCGGTTGCGCGGGGTGGCGCTGCGCTGCGCGACGGCACCGACACCGCCGCGGATCGGTACCGCCGAGTCCGGCAGGCGCAGCACTTCCAGCGCGCGGGCACGATGGGCAAGCCGGCGGATGAAGCCGCGTTCCTCCAGGCCGGTCACCAGACGGTGGATGCCGGACTTGGATTTCAGCTTCATCGCCTCCTTCATTTCCTCGAAAGAGGGCGAGACGCCGGTGGTTTCCAGCTTGTCGTGAATGTAGAGCAGCAGGTCGTGCTGCTTGCGGGTCAGCATAGAGGTGCCTCCTCGATATCCGCCGCCGGCCGGTGGGTCCTGTTGCCCGCAGGCTGGGCATCAGCGGCTGCGGCGGTCGGCCCGTGGACTGGCGGCATGAACGCGAAATCCACGAAATGTTCTAATGAGGTTCTGCATACGGGTCAAGTATTTTTTCCACAGGCAGGGCCGCGGCCCCTCTATATCTTGATATTGTTTATCCCATGTTCCCCGTATTTTGTGGTTCGGGGTCGGCGAGGGCTGCCTCATAGAGGGCAACAGCCTCGGCCGAGAAGCAGACAAAGACAATCTGTTCCGGGCGCGGTTCGCGGGCAACGAATCGGCGGACTTCCGCCACCGCGATCCCGGTCGCGGCCTGCAGCGGGTAACCGTAGATGCCGGTCGAGATGGCGGGGAAGGCGATGCTGCCGAGCCGGTGCAGGCGGGCGAGCTCGAGGCTGTTGCGATAGCAGGCGGACAATAATCCGGACTCGCCGCGCCGGCCGCCTTGCCAGACCGGCCCCACCGTGTGAATCACATGGCGGGCGGGCAGGCGATAGCCGCCGGTGATGCGGGCCTCGCCGGTCGGGCAGCCACCGAGCGTGCGGCATTCCGACTGCAGGGCGGGGCCAGCCGCACGGTGGATGGCGCCATCGACACCGCCGCCGCCAAGCAGGCTTTCATTCGCCGCGTTGACGATGGCATCGACCGCGAGTCTGGTGATGTCGCCGGTTTCGATGCGGATGCGGGGCGCGGCCATGGCGGCATCCTAGCGAATCCGCGATTTTCCGGCGACTCGCCGGGAAAGCATCGGCGCCGCCGTTGTTTACGCTTCCCTAACCATGGGAAACGACAATGACAGCAAGGCCTTGCGATGCAGCCTTGCCGCCCTGCCGGCCATCGTTTAACCGGGGCGAGATGAGCGATCCGACCAGAGCACCCGAGCTGAACCTGAAACCGCGCCGCGCCGCCAGCGCGCAAAGCGCGGCGCAGGCCTATGGCACGACGCAGGCACAGGCCGCGCCCGGCCGTCCGGTTGTGGATCATCCTACGACCTGCTTTATCATATTGAAATGAAAGCATTTTTTCTAAGTGATTCCAGAGGTGGTGCCGGGATTGGGGATCGGCATTTAGTGCGCTATTGTGATGGTCACGAGCGATCATCGGCGCGCGCAGTGAATTCCTTTGATGCACGGCGCTCAATTCAATCCCTTCCGGCTCAGGCTTCTATCTCGCCGATTCGGTGGAGCCTCTGGAGCCGTCCGCGAGCCGGTTCCGGCTAGATGATCAACCGGGCAACTTCTGCCTCCGAGTTGCGCCACCCTCAGTGCCTCCGTCAAGGGCAGCGGTAGTCTTGCAGGAAGGATAACCCGAGCAAGCCAGGAACGGTTGATATGCTCCGCCGGAACGAACGACCATCGATCCATCACCACAGGTGGGACAATAATCTCCAACTGACATCGGGCGTGCGATCCTCACCCGATTGGACGGTGCCCCCCGCACGGGAACTTTCCACCGAGATGTTGCGCTTGAAATTACAACGAGGGTGGGTGCTGCATGCCTCGAAGGGGCCATATTGGCCGTCGTACCGCTTCATGGTGCCGCAGCCGCACTTCGGGCACGGGCTCTGAACGCCTTCCTCCGCTTCGATCTCCACTGCGCCGGTTCTCGCTAGCTCGATCAGAAAGCGCGACGGCGCATCGGCCAGGGTGCAAATGCGAACCTGACGGCGAGCCCGCGTGAGCGCGACGTAGAAAAGGCGGCGTTCCTCAGCCAGGGGATATGGGTCGGGTTCCGGCATCGCTATCTGGAGGATCGGATCGTCGGTAATCCGGCTTGGAAAGCCCGGTCTGGATTGACGGCAAGAAATACTGGGAATTGCCGAAAGCTTGGTTCAACGATTTCGTCGAACGGGCGTTGGCGAAGTACAGCAAGGTCTACGTTATTCAGCCTTACCGCGAGCAGGAGAAATGCTCCCCAACGTGTCAGAACGCTATCGGGCATGAGTGCCCCCACATTCTCCAAGTAAGTCGCTGATTTCGCTGTCGTAATCGTGATATTTCGCATATAAATCATGGCGTTGACGGCTGCGAGGGGCGCGTTTCAT
>NZ_JBHRYJ010000007.1:0-198820 GCF_042648965.1 Ferrovibrio xuzhouensis | reverse complement strand
GATCGCAGCCGTCAACGACGTCTTGCCATGGTCGACGTGACCAATCGTCCCAATGTTGCAATGCGGTTTGTTACGCTCAAACTTTGCCTTGGCCATCGTCCTGTCCTGTTCGACCCGTTCTGTTAAACCAATCCGCCTGTTTACCCGCCTGCCCAGCGGCCGGCCTTCCGGCCGCCATTTCGGCAGGTTCGGCACCCGGTACCGCGGCGCCGCCCTCCGGCGCCGGCTGCGTCACCGTCTGCCGCGGGCGGACCCTGCTCCTCGGCACTGCTCCGCCCTGCAAGCTGGAGCGGGTGAAGGGAATCGAACCCTCGCAACCAGCTTGGAAGGCTGGGGCTCTACCACTGAGCTACACCCGCCGCAGTAACGTCACTTCAAGGCGTCTCGTCCGCAGACTACCTGCTAACCGTCTGGTGCATCTGCACTTTTCGGTTTTTAGTTGATGGTGGAGGGGGCTGGATTCGAACCAGCGTAGGCGTACGCCAACGGATTTACAGTCCGTCCCCTTTAGCCACTCGGGCACCCCTCCAAACCGGGCCCCCCGATTAACGAAGGGATCAACCACAGTCAACGGAAAAACGCGACAAAAGCACCCTCATCGCCCCCCACCCCTTCTGAAAAAAATGAAGGTCGGGCGGCAATGTTGTTGCTTTCACCGCCGCACACTATAAGGACCGCCATGCGCAGACGCAAGCCGGACGGCCACAGCTCCCATCCCTCCTCCAAACCCGGCCGCCAGGCCCCCGATTCCCGGGGGGCCGGACGGCCTGCCGGCAAGGGCCCCGGCAAGCCCGCCCATGGCGGCAAGCCGGCCCCTGGTAAGTCAGCCCCTGGTAAGTCAGCCTATGGCAAACCGGCCCATAAGGGCGGCTACGGCAAGGCCGGCCCCCGCCCCGATGATCGCCGGGACGACCGGCGCGGCGACGACCGCCGGGAAGCGCACCGGGCCGCCGGCAAGCCCGGTCCGCGCGACAGTCGCCCCGGGCCGCGCAGCGACAGCCGCAACGAGCCGCGGAGCGCCGATTTCCGCCCGCAAAAGACCACTCCCGGCGCCTTTGGCCGTCCGGATCGCCCGCCGCGCCCGGAGCGTGCTGACCGCCCCGACCGTCAGGACCGCCCCGACCGCCAGGATCGACCGGTCCGCCAAGATCGCCCGGCCCGCTTCGAGGCCGAGGCCGGCGGTCGCTCCGACTGGCACCCGGCCCAGCGCCAGGGCCGTTTCGGCCATGCCAGCCGTGGCGACCTGCCGGTATGGCTCTATGGCACCCATGCCTGCATTGCCGCGCTGAACAACTCCGGGCGCTATCTGCGGCGCCTGCTGGTGACCCAGGAGGCGCTGGCCGAACTCGGTGCCGACCTGCCGGCTGAGCCGCAGCCGGAAACCGTCGACCGCCTGCGCCTGGAAGCCGTGCTGCCGCCCGGCGCCGTGCACCAGGGCATCGCCGTGCTGGCCGATCCGCTGGAGGACCCGGGCGTCGAATCGCTGAGCAAGCCGCCCGAAGACGCCGAAGTTTCGGCCGGCCGCGACGTCGTGCTGGTGCTCGACCATGTCACCGACCCGCGCAATGTCGGCGCCATCCTGCGCTCGGCTGCTGCCTTCGGCGCCCGCGCCGTGGTGGTCACCGACCGCCATGCGCCGGAAGCCACCGGCGCGCTGGCCAAGGCGGCATCCGGCGGCCTCGAAGTCGTGCCGCTGATCCGCGTGACCAACCTCGCCCGTGCGCTGGAACTGCTGGCCGAATACGGCTACTGGCGCGTCGGGCTGGAAATGGAAACCGAGAAGAGCATCGCCGAAGCGGTCGGCGACCTGCGCCGTGTCGCGCTGGTGCTCGGCGCCGAGGACGAAGGCCTGCGCCGCCTGACTCGCGAGAAATGCGATTTCCTGGCGAAGCTGCCGATGAGCGGCGCGGTCGAAAGCCTCAACGTCTCGGCCGCTGCCGCCGTGGCGCTCTACGAGTGCGCGCGCGGCTGAACGCCGCGCGGCACTTGCACAATCACGACGGCGCGCCGTCGCCCATCTGGCTCTGCAGGTAATTCTGCACGCCGACCTTCTCGACCAGATCGAGCTGGGTTTCCAGATGGTCGATATGCTCCTCGGTGTCGTCGAGGATTTCGGTCAGGATATGGCGGCTGACGTAATCCTGCACGGACTCGCAGTGGGCGATGGCGGCCTGCAGGTCGCCGCGCCCCTTACGTTCGAGATCGAGATTGGCGGCCAAGCCTTCCGGCACCGTCTCGCCGATCTTCAGCTTGCCGAGATCCTGCAGGTTCGGCACGCCCTCGAGCAGCAGCACGCGCTCGATGATCTTGTCGGCGTGCTTCATCTCCTCGATCGATTCTTTGTATTCGTGGTCGCCGAGCCGCTCGAAGCCCCAGCTCTTCCACATCCGCGCATGCAGGAAATACTGGTTGATGGCGGTCAGCTCGTTCTTCAGCACGCCATTGAGGTGCTGGATCACTTTCTTGTCGCCTTTCATGCCGGGCCTCCTGTGCTGCGTTTCACATGCCGCAACCGACAGACTCGCTATCGACACGACAGCACGAGGCTTACGCCCGGTTTCCCGGGGGCTCAACAAAAAAGGCTGAAACTGGGAGTTATTCGCAAAGAAAACCGGGCACTTAGTGCAAGTCAGTCTCGCTTGCGGCAATCCGGCGCAACAGCCGCAGCTTGACTAGCAGCAGGCCGATGCCGCCACAGCAGGCGGCGGTCACCAGCACGATGCCGGCCCAGCCGGTCATGCCGCAGAGCCCGTCATGCGGTTTCCGCCTGCGCCGCGACCGCGGCCGGCATGGCCGCGCCGCCGCACATCGCCTCACCGCTGCCGCGACAATGCTGGTTGACCATGTGGCGCACTTCGGGGACGCATTTGCCACATTGCGGCCGGTCGGCGAGATGGCGGTAGACGGCCGCGACCGAGCGGCAGCCGCCATTCAGGGCGCCGCGCACATCGCCGTCGGTAAAACCGTGACACAGGCAGACATACATGATGCGCCGCGGCTCCCTCAGTGAACGCTGGCCAGCGCCGGCCCGTGAAAGGCCAGCGGCTCCAGCGACGGGCGCTGGCGTGTGCGATATGGCAGGTCGAGGCCGCTGCCGGTCAGGCAGGCGGCAAACTCGTCGAGCGGCGCGACAAAGGCCTCGAGGCCCGGCGCGCGCACCAGCCACTGCGCCATGGCCCGCGCCGCCTGCGGCGCTCCGCCCTGCAGCGCGGCAACGATGGAGACGAAGCAGACCTCGTCGGCACCGAGGCAGGGACAGCAGGGTTGATGATGGACGATGGTGCGCCGCGCATGACGGCTGAGGCCGGTCAGTGCGGCATCCAGCGCCAGCAGGGCCGGCCGGGCATCGCTGCGGCGGAACTGGCGGTCGAATTCGCGCGCCAGCATCGGCAGCTGCTCCGGCCCGGAGACCCAGCGGCGGAAGCTCCACAGCACCAGGCGCTCGGCCTCGGCGAGCTCCTGCACGCTGGTCGGCCAGGCCCGGATCTCCCCGGCGGGGGCCGCGGTCGCCGCGGCGGCATCGAAAGCTTCAGACATTGACCGTCCTGCAAATCATTCGCAGGAACAGAGATAGCGGCATTGCGACTGATTATCAAGTGCCTTTCTGTCGCAGCATCTGGTTTAGTTACCAGACGGCGACGGCACCCTTGCTCACCGCGCGCGCTCCGGCGGGAACATCCTTGGTCACCAGGGCTCCAGCCGCGACCACGGCTCCGTCGCCGACGGTTATGCCGGCGAGGAGATTCGCACCGCTGCCCACCATGACCTTCTTGCCAATCACTGGCCCGACCATGCGTTCGGATTCAAAGGCATAATTCTCCAGATCGACACGGCGGTCATTGCTGGTCATGACTCCGACGCCGAAATAGGATCCATCGCCAATGGTCATCCGGCCGGTCAGATGCGTCTGCGACATGATGCGGCAATCATCCCCGATGACCGTTTCGTAATTGATTTCCACGCCGCAGCCGATGACGGTGCGACGGCCGATCCGCACCCCTTCGCGGATGACGGCTCCGGGTGAAATGAGCGTGTCCTCGCCGATTTCAACATCCATGTAAATGCAGGCATGCGGCCCGATCTTGGCCCGATGGCCGATTTTCACGATCTGCGGCGGGGTGCTCTGGCGACGATTGGCTTTGGTAGTGAGCGGCGGGCAGCCAATATAGGCGAAGGGCATCACCAGGACATCTTCACCCAATTCGAGGTGGATCGCCGGATCAATATGAGCCAAATGGTGAATCATGACGTGCCTCCGCAGCTTTATGCTTGCTGCGGGGATATTAGCGCGGTGAATTCCTAACAAATTGCTGTGTTGTATACCTGTGGATAGCGCTTGACCCTCCCGATTGAGGCAATTAAGAGGCTCCGCTAAGGTGCCTTGGCAGCCGTGGACTGCCGGATTAGCTCAGCGGTAGAGCAGCGGTTTTGTAAACCGAAGGTCGGGGGTTCAATCCCCTCATCCGGCACCAGTCCCCCCACTCCCCCGCCACTTTCCCCGGCCGTATTCGGCCGCCCCCTGAGCAACCGTCAGTTGATCAGACCAGGGTCCCGTGCGACTGATTCTGCAGGCACCGTTTTGCCGGGCTGCCTGAGATTAGCGGGGGATACTGAAATGATCGCCGGACTGCGGCCGACCGCCGATACCACGCCGGCGCCGCCCAGAACCTTCGCCGATCCGCTGCGAGAAGCTGGCATCATCGCCAGCCTGCTGCAACCCGTCGGCAACCTGGTGGTGACCATGGCGGCGAAGGTGCCGCTGAACAACCGGCTGGCACGGGTGATACCGGACAGTGCCGAAGGCGTCGTGGTCTGGGCCGACTATCTGAAACGCTGGACGCTGTGGAACCATGTGCGCGCGCTGAGCGCGCTGGCGGCGGTGGCCTGGCTGATCTGCCTGCTGCCCTGATCAGGGCCCCAGCAGTCAGGGCCCGAGCAGCACGTCCTTGGCGCGGTTGACCTGGGCCGCCAGCCAGGTCGAGCCGCCCTGGTCGGGATGGGCCAGCTTCATCAACCGGCGATGGGCGGCACGGATCGCCTCGGGCGACGAGCCCGGCGGCAGGCCGAGCACGTCCCAGGCCTGCTCGCGGCTCATGCCGGCGCCGGCGCCCGAAGCCGTGCCACTCTGCCCGCCATCCCGGCCGGCGGACGCATCCCCGGCAGCCATGGCGGCGGCCTGCTCGCGCCAGTCGGCCGGTTGCGTGCGGTCGAGCCAGGCCTCCAGCAGGGCCGCCGACTGCCCGTCGCAGCGCTGCAGCAGCGCAACGAGGTCGCGGAAATTCAGGTCCGACAGCCGGCGGCCGATCCAGCGGCCGCGCAGCACCTCGCCATCCATCACACCGGTGGCGCGGTCCAGCGTCATGCGCAGCCAGTCGGTTTCGACCTGCGAGCGGTCGGCGCCGCTGCGCGCCCGACTGCTGCCGGTAGTATTTCCGGCATTGGCGGTACCGCTCGCACTGCCGGACGGGCCGCTATTCGATGGGCCGCTATTCGGCGGCGCGGTACGCGCCCGGCTCCAGCCGGCGGTGCCACCGCCACGGAACAGGCCGCCGGTGAACAGGCTGAACGGCGACACGCCGCGCGGCCACCAGCCGAGCGAGCCGGCCGCCGCCGCGCCGCACAGCATGGCGAAATAGAATTGTGCGCGGACGAGAAAGAACAGCGCCAGCCCACCGCAGACCACGGCACCGCCGATGCGCACGCCCTGCGCCAGCACGCGCGGATCGGCATTGACGAAACCGCGGCCCGCCAGCAGCAGCAGGACCAGGGCGATGGAGCCGAGGGCGAACCAGGCGAGGACCATGCGATGCTACCGCAACTGCCCGATCAGCAGCCGCACTTCGCTGCTGCCGGCATCACGGCCATAGGCCTCCAGTGCCTTGAGGCCGCCAGCGGCATAGGCCGCCACGGCGGTCAGCAGCTGGCGCAGCACTTCGGCGCTGGAATGATCAAAGGCGCAATAGGCACCGCGGGTGATGCGGGCCATCTCGCGGAAGCAGGCCTGCGCCGCCGCATCCGCGCCTTCCTGGAAGGCGAAGATCGGCACGCCCTGCAGGCCGAGATCACCGGCGCGCACGGCGATGTTGTCGGGATCTTCTTCAAGGCAGTCGCCGACATAGACCAGCGCGTTGACCCGGCAGTCGCGGGTTTCCGCCAAAGTATGGTTGAGCACCCGCTCGATCTGGGTATGGCCGCCGACGCAGTCGACCTGGCGCATCAGCTTCTGCAGGGTGCGGCCGTCAGAGACCCAGCTGGACGCCCGGCATTCGCCGAGGCCGCGGAAATAGACAAGCTGGATGTCGAGACCGCCGAGCGCGGCCGTGGTGCGGAACATGTCGGCCTGGATGCGCTGGGCCTCGTCCCAGGTCTGCCGCCGGCTGGCGGTGGCATCCATGGCGAAGATCAGCCGGCCACGCCCGCTGCCACCCGGCGCCGGGCCGTGCTGCGGCGCGGCCGCCACCTGGCGCAAAAAGGCGTCGATTTCCGCCGAAACGGCGCCGCCGCCACGCGCGGCGACGATCCGGGCTCCATCCCGGCCCTGCCTGCTGTCGTCAGACCCGGCCATTCGCCGCACCTCCTGTCACCCTTGCAATATATGGTGACAGGTGGCGCGAAACCAGACCGGCCTGTGCCGGCCCGGCTCCGTCAGGTCGGCGGGCCGAACAGCAGGTTGGGCAGGAAAGTCGAGATCGCCGGCACGTAGGTGATGATGACCAGGAAGGTCAGCAGGATCATCAGCCACGGGAAAGCGGCGCGCACCACCTGCAGGATCGGCATCCCGGTAATCCCCGAGGTGACGAACAGGTTGAGGCCGACCGGCGGCGTGATCATGCCGATTTCCATGTTCACCACCATGATGATGCCGAGATGGATCGGGTCGATGCCGAGCTTCATGGCGATGGGGAACAGGATCGGCGCCAGGATCAGGATGATCGCCGAGGGTTCCATGAAATTGCCGGCGATCAGCAGCAGGATGTTGACCACGATCAGGAAGCCCCAGGGCGGCAGCCCCCATTCGACGATCGTGGCGGTGATGGTCTGCGGGATCTGCTCGGTGGTCAGGACATGGGCAAACAGGAAGGCGTTGCAGATGATGAACATCAGCATCACCGTGGTCTTGCCTGCCTCGAGGATAACGCGCGGTGTCTCGGTCAGCCGCAGATCCTTGTAGACGAAGACGGCGACAAAGAACGCATAGACGGCAGCCACGGCGGCCGCCTCGGTCGGCGTGAAGATGCCGCCATAGATGCCGCCGAGGATGATGACGATCAGCATCAGGCCCCAGAAGGCATCGCGGCCGGTGCGCAGCCGTTCGGCCCAGGAATGGCGTTCCTGGCGCGGCAGGTTGAGCATGCGGGCGGAGATATAGACAGCGGCGATCAGCATGGCGCCAAGCAGCAGGCCGGGGATCACGCCGGCCATGAACAGCCGGCCGACCGAACTCTCGGTGGCCGCGCCATAGACCACCATCACGATGGAGGGCGGGATCAGGATGCCGAGCGTGCCGGCATTGCAGATCACGCCGGCGGCGTATTCCTTGCTGTAGCCGGTGCGTACCATGCCGGCGATGACGATCGAACCGACCGCCACCACGGTGGCTGGCGAGCTGCCGGACACGGCGGCAAACAGCATGCAGGCCATCACCGAGGCGATGGCCAGGCCGCCATAGGTATGGCCGGTGCAGCTGATGGCGAAGTTGATCATGCGGCGGGCGACGCCGCCAGTGGTCATGAAGGCACCGCCGAGGATGAAGAACGGAATCGACAGCAGGGTATACTGGTCCATGGTGGCGAAGAATTTCAGCGCCAGGGAAGCCAGTGAATCCTGCGCGAACAGCATGATGGTCAGCATGCTGGACAGGCCGAGCGAAATGCTGATCGGCACACCAATCGTCATCATGCCGAACAGCATGACAAACAGAAAAACGATATTCATCGCGGCTGCTCCCCGCCGGCGTCCGCAATATGCGCGCGCAGCACTTCGGCCGCTTCGTCGCCGAGATTGAAGCCGCCGAGGCGGCCGCTGATGATGCCCCAAAGGACCTGCAGCAGCCTGATCCCCAGCAGCGCGAAGCCGATCGGCATGATGCTGACCAGCAGCCAGCGCGGCAGTGGAATATCCTCCGCCTCGACGCCCAGCATGAGCATTGTATCGAAATAGTTCCAGGCGCCCCAGGTCAGCATCACCGCATAGGCGAGACAGAGCAGCACGGTGATCAGACCGACGATGCGGCGCCCCCGCTTCGGCAGCAGGTTGACCACGGCGTCGATGCCGATATGGAAGCCGACCTTGATGCCGTAGGAGATTCCCACCAGGACCAGCCAGCCGAACATGTAGGTGGTCGCCTCGAGCGCCCAGCTCCAGCCGGAATTGAAGACGTAACGCAACACCACCTGCGAGAAGGTGAGCAGCGTCATGGCGGCGAGGAGGAGGATCATCAGACCCTCCTCCAGCCGGTTCATCAACTTCTCGATCATAGACGCCGCGTTCCCCCCCGCGACGGACCCGTCACGCTCAGCTGGCCTTGTTGGAGGCCAGCGCGGCGTTGATCAGATCCTGGCCAACATCCGGTTCAAACTGCTTGTAGACCGGGGCCATCGCCTTGCGCCAGGCAGCCTGCTGCTGCTTGGTCAGGGTGATGATCTCGGACTTGCCCGACGCCATGATCTTCTTCTTGTCGCCTTCGTTGATGTCGTAAGCAAGCTTGTTGCCATAGGCAGTGGCCTCATCCATCGACTTGGCGAGCACGGTGCGGATATCGGCCGGCAGACCCTTCCAGAACTTGGTGTTGGTCACCACCATGTAGTCGATGACGCCATGGTTGGTTTCGGTGATGTATTTCTGGGCCTCGTAGAATTTCTGCGAATAGATGTTCGACCAGGTGTTCTCCTGGCCGTCCACGGTGCCGGTCTGCAGCGCCTGGTAAACTTCGGCGAAGGCCATCTTCTGCGGGTTGGCACCCAGCGCCTTGAACTGCGCTTCCAGCACGTCGGACGGCTGGATGCGGAATTTCAGGCCCTTGGCATCTTCCGGCACGCGCAGCGCCTTGTTGGCCGACAGCTGCTTCATGCCGTTATGCCAGTAGCCGAGACCGGTATAGCCCTTGCTCTCCATCGAGGTGAGCAGCGCCTGCCCGGTCTTGCTCTTCTGGAAGCGGTCGATGGCATGGATGTCGTCGAACAGGAAAGGCAGATCGAAGACCTGCAGCTTCTTGGTGAACTTGCTGAACTTCGACAGCGACGGGGCGATGATCTGCACGTCGCCGAGCAGCAGCGCTTCCATTTCCTTCGAATCGCCATAGAGCTGTGAGTTCGGATAGACCTCGACCACCACCTTGCCCGGCAGGCGCTGCTCGACGAGCTTCTTGAACTCCAGTGCGGCCTGGCCCTTCGGCGTCGAATCAGCGACCACATGGCTGAACTTGATCTTGATCGGTTCCGCCTGCGCGGCCGTGACGGCCATGACGAGGCCAAGCGCGGCGAGGCCGCTGAAAAGAATGCGCATGTTCGGTTTCCTCCTGTTCACCCGGCCTTGTTGATTTTGCCGGTCCTGCTCCCTGGATCGGCCGTGTCCGGCCAATTCGCGCTGACCATACCCGCCCGGAGCGTGGCCAGCAAGATTTCTGTGACGCTGCGGCAACATATCCCTGCTGCGCTGCAAACTGCCTGTTTTTCAGTCGCCTGATTTTCAGTCGTCCGTGACGAGATTGAGGCCCAGCAGCAAGGCGCGAACCTCCTGGCGGGCCGCGGCCTGCGCCATGTTGAGGCCTGAACCGGTCTGGTCGAGGTCCATCAGCGTGAGGCCGGACAGAAACAGTTCACGGAAGATCACCCGCTCCGACAGGCCGGGCAAAAAGCGGAAACCGATGCGTTTCTGCAGGGCTTCCAGCACATGGCCGACATTCCGCTTGTTGCGCGCATCGAGATGCGACAGCCGGTTGCGAATCACCACCCAATCGACAGTCTGGCGGTCGCGCGCAAAACGCTGTTTGCGCTGCTCCCACACCATGACGGCATAGCGGCTCGGTTTCAGCACCTTGAGCGTGTCGGGATCGACACTGGCCAGCAGGTCGACGTCGATGAAGCTGTCATTGACCGGCGTGACCAGAAGGTCGGCATAGGAATGGCCGACCCGCGACAGGTTGGTATCGCTGCCCGGGCAGTCGATCAGGATAAAATCATGCCGGGCGGAAAACCCGTCGATGGCGGCCGCAATCCGGGTCGCCTCGTCGGCTTCCGCCTCCGGACGATGCAGCAGGCCGCTTTCCTCGACCACGGCGAATTCCGGCATCGGCAGCGGCAGGCCGTTGCGGGCGATGAAGGCCTGGCGGTTTTCCAGATAGCGGGCCAGCGTACGCTGCTTGGCGTCGAGGTCGATGGCGGCGACCCGGCCACCCTCGCGCAGCAGGCTGATGAGGATATGCATCGACGTGGTCGACTTGCCCGAGCCGCCCTTCTCGTTGCCGACAACGATGATCCGCGCCCGTGCCGGAACGTCCATGACCGATTCCCCCAAACCGCAAAGCGGCTAGGTATTACAGAAGCCCCAGGTTGCGCAACTCCGCCGCCAGTTCCGGCGGCAGATCGGCGGCGCCCTTGATGTCGGCGAGGTCAGGCGGGGCATCCTCGGCCTCGAGATAGCGCCAGCCCTGATGCGGCCGGCGTGGCTGCGGCACCACAGGGATCAGTTCGGTCTTCATCACGATACCGCAATGCGGCCCCTTGTTCTCGAGGATCGCCTCTTCGAGATCGACGATCGGGCAGCGCACGGCGGCATAGCCCTTGACGATCCAGTACAGCGAGCCCCCGTCAAGCACCTCTTCGGCGCGCTTGGGCATATGGCGGGTGTAATGGGTAAAGGTCTTGCCCTGTTTGCGGCGGACCTTCATGCGCTCGCGGAAATGCTCGATGCTCTCGATGCCGACGGCGATCTTCAGCAAATGGACGGTCACGATACGCTCACTGCAGTTTCGATTTCAGCGCCCGGGCGACCCGGGAGACCGGCGGGCGGCCGAGCCGGTCGGAAATCCACCAGGCGGTCTGCACCAGTTTCTTCAGGTCGATGCCGGTCTCGATGCCCATGCCGTCCAGCATATAGACGAGGTCTTCGGTTGCCACGTTGCCGGTGGCACCCGGCGCATAGGGACAACCGCCGAGGCCGGCCACCGAGGCATCGTGGCGGGCGATGCCGCATTCCAGCGCCGCCAGCGTATTGGCCAGCGCCTGACCGTAGGTGTCGTGGAAATGGCCGCCCAGCGCGGCAAGCGGCACCTGCGCCGCGCAGGCCTCGATCATCGCCTTCACCCTGGCCGGGGTGCCGACGCCGATGGTATCGCCCAGCCCGATGTCGTCGCAGCCGAGGTCATACATCTGCTTCACGACTTTTGCCGTCTGCGCCGGGGCGATCTCGCCCTCGAAGGGGCAGCCGACCACCACCGAGACGAAGCCGCGCACCTTGACGCCGTCGCGCTTCGCCGCCTCCACCACCGGGCGGAAGCGCTCGATGCTCTCGTCGATGCTGCAGTTGATGTTTTTTCTGGAAAAACTCTCGCTGGCCGCAGCGAAAATGCCGATGGCCTCGGCGCCGGCGGCACGGGCCGCCTCATAGCCCTTCATGTTCGGCGTCAGCACCTGGTAAGTGACGCCGGGCCGGCGCTTGAGTTGCGCCATCACCGCGTCGTGGTCACCCATCTGCGGCACCCATTTCGGCGACACGAAGCTGGTTGCCTCGACATGGGTGACGCCGGCATCGATCAGCCGGTCGATCAGCTCGACCTTGACCTCGGTCGGCACCACGCCCGGCTCGTTCTGCAGGCCATCACGCGGACCGGCTTCCCACAGGATGATGCGGCCGGGTATCGCCATGATCTATTCCTCGTCTTCGAGGCTGAGCAAAGTGGCGCCTTCCGGCACCTGGTCGCCGGCACGGAAGCCGATCTTGGCCACGATGCCGCTGCCGGGTGCGGCAATGGTATGCTCCATTTTCATGGCTTCAAGGATCATCAGCGGCTGGCCCTTCTCGACCTTCGCGCCCTCTTCCACCAGCACCTGGACGATCTTGCCCGGCATCGGCGCGTTGAGCTGGCCGCTGCCGCCTTCATCCTCCTCGCCGGCCTGGCGCGGATCGACCAGCACCAGCCGGTGGGTCTGGCCCGGCAGCAGCACGATGATCTCGCCATCCTGCCGCACGATGCCGGCGCGCAGCCGCCGGCCGTCGAGCACGGCATCGAGGCTGCCGTCCGGCTCCAGCGTCCCGCCGGCCACCACGGTGCTTTCCAGCCCGAACAGCCGCACGGAGCCGTCGGCGAGATATTCGACCCGGCAATGCAGATCGGTGTCGCGGTCGCGGAAATGCAGGTCGTCGGCGCCGGCATCATTCATGCGCCAGCCGTTCACGGCGGCCCAGGGCGACCAGCGGTCACCGCCGCGCGCCGCCTGCTCTGCGGCCAGCGCCCGGCGGTCGAGCGTGATCGCCAGTGCGGCCAGCGCCAGCACGGTGACCGAGGCCGGCTCCGGCTGCGGGATCAGGTCGGCGCGGAAGCGCTCGATGAAGCCGGTATCGAGGTCGCCGGCACCGAAGGCCGGATGGCCGGCCAACGCCATCAGGAAAGCGGTATTGGTCGTCACGCCGGCAATCTGGTATTCCGCCAGCGCCTGCCGCATGCGCCGCAAAGCCGCCGGCCGGTCGCGGTCCCAGATGATCAGCTTGGCGATCATCGGGTCGTAATAGGGCGTCACCGCATCGCCCTCGCGCACGCCGGTATCGACCCGGACATGGGCATTCTCGGCCGGCGCCCGCAGCCGCACCAGGGTGCCGACCGAGGGCAGGAAGTTCTTCACCGGGTCCTCGGCGTAGACGCGCGCCTCGACGGCATGGCCGTCGATGACAAGGTCATCCTGGGTCAGCGGCAGCCGGTCGCCAGCGGCCACCCGGAGCTGCCATTCGACCAGATCCTGCCCAGTGATCATCTCGGTGACCGGATGCTCAACCTGCAGGCGGGTATTCATCTCCATGAAGTAGAAGCGGTCGGCGCGCAGGCCGTCAGAGACATCGGCGATGAACTCCACCGTGCCGGCGCCGACATAGCCGATCGCCTTGGCCGCCGCCACCGCGGCCCCGCCCATCGCCGCCCGCATTTCCTCGGGCATGCCGGGCGCCGGGGCCTCTTCCAGCACCTTCTGGTGCCGGCGCTGCACCGAGCAATCGCGTTCGAACAGATGCACGGCATCGCCATGGCTGTCGGCGAAGACCTGGATTTCGATATGGCGCGGCTTCACCAGATATTTTTCCAGCAGCACCTTGTCGTCGCCGAAGGCGTTCGCCGCCTCGCGCCTGGCGCCTTCCAGTGCCGCCATGAAATCCTTCGCCACATCGACCCGGCGCATGCCCTTGCCGCCGCCGCCGGCGACCGCCTTGATCAGCACCGGATAGCCGATGCGTTCGGCTTCCTTGGCCAGCAGGTCCGGTGCCTGGTCGTCGCCGTGATAGCCCGGCACCACCGGCACCTTCGCCTTTTCCATCAGCGCCTTGGCAGCGCCTTTCAGGCCCATCGCCTCGATGGCGGCCGGCGGCGGGCCGATGAAGACGATGCCGGCCGCGGCACAGGTGCGGGCGAAACCGGCATTCTCCGACAGGAAGCCATAGCCCGGGTGGATCGCCTCGGCGCCGGTCAGCTTCGCCGCCGCGATGATGCGCTCGGCCAGCAGGTAGCTCTCGCGCACCGGCGCGGCGCCGATATGCACGGCCTCATCGGCCATCGCCACATGGCGGGCAGTGGCATCGGCATCGGAATAGACGGCAACGGTGGCGATGCCGAGCCGCTTCGCGGTGCGGATGACACGGCAGGCGATTTCGCCACGATTGGCAATCAGGATCTTGCGAAACACGGACCCGCTCCCCTTACACCGACCAGTTCGGCTTGCGCTTGTCGAAGAAGGCGGCAAGCCCCTCCTGCCCTTCCGCACTGGCGCGGCGGTCGGCGATATTCTGCGCGGTGAATTCCATCAGCGCCTCGTCGACCACGGCATGCGCGACGCGGGCGACCAGCCGCTTGCTGTCGTGGATGGCGCCCGGCGCACCCTGCAGCAGGGCCGCCACCACCTCGAGGCCGCGGGTGGCCAGCGCGCCTTCATCGGTGACGGTTTCATGCACCAGCCCGATGCGGCAGGCCTCGGCCGCATCGAAGCGTTCGGCGGTCAGGAAATAGCGCCGCGCCTGGCGCGGGCCGATGGCCGCCACCACATAGGGCGAGATGGTCGCCGGCGTCAGCCCGAGGCGGACTTCGGTCAGCGCGAATTTCGCATCCTGCGCGGCCACCACGATATCGGCACAGGAGGCCAGACCGGTGCCGCCGGCCATGCAGGCGCCATGCACCAGCGCCAGCGTCGCCTGCGGCAGGTCGTTCAGCCCCTTCAGCATGCGCGCCAGCGTCAGCGTGCTGAGACGGTTCTGCTCCGGCGTCGCCTTGCCGGCCTTGCGCATCCAGTCGAGATCGCCACCGGCCGAGAAACTCTTACCGCTGCCCTTGAGAACCACCACACGGATATCGCTGCGACTGGCCAGATCGGACCAGATCGCCGCCAGCCGGGCGATCACCTCGTCATTGAAGGCATTGTGGACCTGCGGCCGGTTCAGCGTCACCGTGGCCACGCCACGGCTGTCGGTCTCGAACAGGACGACATCGGCTGTCTCGCTCATGATCGTGCCCCGCCCTTACATCCGGAACACGCCGAAGCGTGTCGGCTCGAACGGCGCGTTATGCGCCATGCTGAGCCCGAGCCCCAGCACCATGCGGGTATCGACCGGGTCGATGATGCCGTCGTCCCACAGCCGGGCCGAGGCGTAATACGGATGGCCCTGCCGGTCGTACTGGGCGCGGATCGGGTTCTTGAAGGCCTCTTCCTCGTCCTTACTCCAGCTGCCGCCGCCGGCCTCGATACCGTCGCGCTTGACGGTGGCCAGCACGCTGGCCGCCTGCTCGCCGCCCATCACCGAGATGCGGGCATTCGGCCACATGAACAGCAGCCGCGGGCCGAAAGCGCGCCCACACATGCCGTAATTGCCGGCACCATACGAGCCGCCGATGATCACGGTGAATTTCGGCACTTTCGCACAGGAGACGGCGGTGACCAGCTTGGCGCCGTCGCGGGCAATGCCGCCGGACTCGTATTTCTTGCCGACCATGAAGCCGGTGATGTTCTGCAGGAAGACCAGCGGGACGTTGCGCTGGCTGCACAGCTCGATGAAATGCGCGCCCTTGAGCGCACTTTCCGAAAACAGGATACCGTTGTTGGCGATGATGCCGACCGGATAGCCGTGAATGCGGGCAAAACCGCAGACCAGCGTGGTGCCGTAGAGCTTCTTGAACTCGTCGAGTTCGGAATTGTCGACCACGCGGGCGATGATCTCGCGCACGTCGAACGGAATGCGGCCGTCCTTGGGGATCACGCCGTAGAGTTCGGCCGGGTCGTAGCGTGGTGGCAGCGGCGCGCGCACGTCGCCGGTGACCTGCTTGGTGCCGTTCAGGTTGTTGACGATCTGCCGCGCCAGGCCGAGCGCATGACCGTCGTTCATGGCGTAATGGTCGCTGACGCCGGAGACGCGGGCATGCACGTCGGCGCCGCCAAGTTCCTCGGCCGTGACAATCTCGCCGGTCGCCGCCTTCACCAGCGGCGGGCCACCGAGGAAGATGGTGCCCTGGTTGCGCACGATGATCGATTCATCGGACATCGCCGGCACATAGGCGCCGCCAGCGGTGCAGGACCCCATCACCACGGCGATCTGCGGGATGCCGTCGGCCGACATATTGGCCTGGTTATAGAAGATGCGGCCGAAATGTTCCTTGTCCGGGAACACGTCGTCCCAGGTCGGCAGGTTGGCGCCGCCGGAATCCACCAGATAGATGCAGGGCAGCCGGTTCTGCCAGGCGATTTCCTGCGCGCGTAGATGCTTCTTTACCGTCATCGGGAAATACGTGCCGCCCTTCACGGTGGCATCATTGCAGACGATGACGCATTCGCGGCCCTGCACCCGGCCGATGCCGGTGATCACGCCGGCGGCATGGATGTCGCCGCCATACATGTCATAAGCCGCGAACTGGCTGAGCTCGAGGAAGGGTGACCCCGGGTCAAGCAGGGTCCGCACACGGTCACGCGGCAGCATCTTGCCGCGCGACAGGTGTTTCTCGCGGGCCTTGTCGCCGCCGCCCTGCTTGATCTGCTGGACCTTGGCTTTCAGGTCGTCGACCAGCGCCTGCATCTGCGCCGCGTTGTCGCGGAAGGCTGCCGAACGGGTGTCGAGTTGGCTGGTAAGCGCGCTCATGGCCGGGCGTTCTGCTTCTCGTTCTCGGGCTAGGATAGGGCGAAGATGCCAGTGCCCCGGGGGTATCGCAAGGGGTGCGCCGGCAAAAGGATGCACCACCCGCGGCGACCTGCTAGTTTTCTCTATCTATCGGCCACATCGACAAAAACTATGGAGGAAACATGGCTTTCGGCAGCTTCGATCTGAAGGGCAAGGTTGCACTGGTCACCGGCGGCAACGGCGGCATCGGGCTCGGCATGGCGGAGGGGCTGGCGGCGGCCGGCTGCGACGTCGTGATCTGGGGCGGCAACCCCGACAAGAATGCCGCCGCCGAGGCGAAGCTGAAACCCCACGGCACCCGCGTGCTGGTGCAGAAGGTCGATGTCGCCGACGAGGCCCAGGTCGAAAACGCCTTCGCCACGGCACTGAAAACCATGGGCCGCATCGACGGCTGTTTCGCCAATGCCGGCGTCAGCCAGAAACGGGCACCCTTCCATGAACTCAGCACGGCGGAATGGCGCCGGGTGCTGTCGGTCAATCTCGACGGCGCCTTCTTCACCTTGCGCGCCGCCGCCCGCCATATGGTCGAACGCGCCAAGGACGGCGATACGGCTGGCGGCCGTCTGGTCGGCATGGCCAGCACCGCCTCGGTGCATGGCGCGGCGCGGGCGGAATCGTATGCGGCCAGCAAGGGCGCCATGGTTTCGGTGATCCGCGCGCTGGCGGTCGAGATGGCGCGCTACGGCATCACCGCGAATTCGATCCTGCCCGGCTGGATCGAGACCGAGATGACGGCGGCCGGTGTCGCCGACCCGAAGTTCAGCGGCAATGTGCTGCCGCGCATTCCGCAGCGGCGCTGGGGCCAGCCGGCCGACTTCGCCGGCATCGCCGTCTATATCATGAGCGACGCCAGCAGCTACCACACCGGCGACAGCTTCCTGATCGACGGCGCCTATACCATCTTCTGAAGACGGACAGCCTGCATCTGCAGCCACTGCATGCGCACCACGCCGGCGAGGATCAGCATCCCGCCGGCGACCTGCTGCAGCGTGACATGGCTACCGAAGAACAGGGCGGCCACCAGCACCGAGAAGACCGGCGCCAGGCTGGTATACAGCGTGGCGACCGGCACGCCGACATGGCTGACGCCGAAATTCCAGAACAGGATGGCGACCCCTGCCCCGCCCAGCGCCACCCAGGCCAGCATGCCGAAAGCCGGTGCCGGCGGGATGGTCGCCGGCAGGCGTGACGGATCGAAAACAGCCAGCGCAGCAAACAGCGTGCAGATCAGCACGCCGCCGGCCATCGAGGTCAGACAGGTAATGCGCATCTGGCTCCAGCCCAGCGGCACCAGCCAGGACTGCACGCGGATCGAATACCAGCTCCAGCTCGTCATCGCCAGCACCAGCAGCGCCTCGCCCCAGTAGCCATGATCGCCGGCGGAACCGGCGCGCGGCCGCACGGCATCGACCGCCACCAGAGCGGCGCCGACCACGGCACAGGCCGCCGCCGGCCAGAAGCCGCGAGCCAGCGGCACCCGCAGCAGGGCCCGGGTCAGCAAGGCCGCCACCAGCGGGCCGCAGCTCATGGCAATCGCTGCCCGCACCGGGTCGGACAGCATGATGCCCACCGTGTAGAAGATGGAGAAGCAGGCCATGCCGCCGCCGAGCCGGAATACCGCCAGCACCGGCACCGGCCCGCGAAACGGCGAGGCACGGTCGACCATGAAGGCCATCAGCACCAGCAAAGGCGCCGGGATCAGGTAACGGATCGCCGAGACGAAGAACGGATCGAAATACACCGTCGCCAGCATGAAGGTCATCGGGATCATCGCGCCCCAGATCAGCGCGGTGGCGACGAGCCCGGCGGTGGCCAGCGGCGCGCCGGCAGCGGGACTGCTCATGACGGCATGCTCATGGCTGTGCGTTCACTTGTGCCGCGCCAGCCAGCGGTCGATATGGTCGAGGCGGTCGGAACCCCAGAACATCTCGCCGTCGACCACGAAAGTCGGCGTGCCGAAGGCATTCAGCTTCCCCGCCTCGGCAGTGGTGTCGATCACCGCCTGCCGCGCCGCCGCATCTTCGGCCGCTGCAGCCAGTTCCGCTTCGGGGATGCCCTGCGTCTTCAGGATGCCGGCAAGCTGTTCCGGCTTGGCGATGTCTTTCCCCGCGCCCCAGTACTGGCCGAAAACCGCCCTGGCAAAGGCAATCGCTTTTCCCTGGTCCTGCGCCTTGAGGCGCCAGAACAGCAGGCGCGGCAGCTTGGCGTCGGTCGGGAACGGGTCGGGGTATTTCACGATGGGCAGGTCGTGCAACTGCGCCGACCTTTCCCAGTCATGCGCCATATACTCCATCTTCGACTTGGGGAACGGGACGCGGTCCGGCATCGCCTTCCACAGATGACCGAGCGACAGCGCGCGCCAGTCGACACCGCGACCGTGTTTCTGCGCCACGGCCTCGATGCCGTTGGCGCCGATATAGGCATAGGGTGAGGTAAAATCCCAGTAGAAGACGATCGGTGCGGGCACGGCGAGGCTCCTTGCTTTTCTTTTTATCGAAGACGGCCGCTTACCAGCCGCCCTTCTCCAGCCAGCGGTCGAGCATGTCGAGGCGGTCGGCGCCCCAGAAGGGTTCGCCATCGGCGAAGGTGAACGGCGAGCCGAAGACGCCGCGCTGCTGGATCGCATCCTCGGTCACCTCGCGCAGCTTCGCCTTGATCTCGGGGCTTTCGATGCCGGCCATGAAGGCCCTGCGGTCGATACCGAGGCCTTCGGCGATGTCGGCGACCACCTCAGGTGACGAGATATCCCGGCCGTCAACGAAATAGGCCGCATAGGCCGCCTTGATGAAGGGCACGGCTTTCTCCGGCAGGGTCTGCTTCAGCCAGTAGGTGCCGCGGCAGGCCGCCTGGGTCGGGATCGGGAATTTCTCCGGCATGTTGAAGGCGATGCCATGCTCGCGCGCCGACCGGTTGAAGTCATGGACCGAATACTGGCCCTTCAGCGGATATTCGGTCAGCGGCTGGGTGCCGGCGACCTTGAACACGGCGCCGAGCAGCATCGGCCGCCAGTCGACCCTGCGGCCATGGCGGGCGGCAATCGCGTCGATCCGCTGGGCGCCGATATAGCCGTAGGGCGAGGCGAAATCGAAATAGAATTCCAGCGGCGCAGCCATGACCGTTTCCTCCTGGCGTCTTTTATTTTGTCTGTCCGGCCGATCCTAATCGAAGCCGAAGGCCCGGCGGAAGCCCCGCAGGATCGGATGGTCTTCCGGTTCCAGCTCAATGCCGACCGAGGTGACGCGGTCGTTGCGGATTTCGCGCACCACCAGCTCGATTGGTCCGACCCGCAGGCGGTCGCCGACCACCGGCCGGTGCCGCAGGCGACGGCGCACATAGGCGCCGACCGGATCGTTGCGGTCCTTGTCGTCGACCGGAAAGCCGTAGAGGACGCCGACCTCACCGAGCAGGGTATCGCCGGCCAGCACGAATTCACCGAACACCTCTTCGCCGCGCTCGCGGCGGCGGCGCTGTGCCCGGGTCTGGCGGCGCGCGGTGAACATGCGGTCGAGCGAGAAGAACTGTTCCGGCGGCGCCAGCACCAGCAGGTAGTCGCCGGGCTCCAGCCCCTCCAGCTTCTGGCGGTCCATCACCGTGCCGTCACGCAGCACAGAGATGATGCGGCAGCGTCGCGGCAGCGGCAGTTCCGCGAAGCGGTAACCGAGCGCTGGTGCATTGGCCTCGACGCGGTAGCTGGCGATGTCGCGGTCAAGCGCCGAGCCGAGATCGATGTCGGTGCGGGTGGCGGCTTCCGGCGGCGGCGGCAGCTCGAGACCGAACAGCCGGGCCGCCGGGCCGATGGTCCAGCCCTGCAGGGTCAGCGAGGCCACCACGCAGATGAAAGCCGCTGTCACATAGACTTCCGAATGCGGCACATTGGCCAGCACCGGGATGGTGGCGAGGAAGATCGGCACCGCGCCGCGCAGGCCGATCCACGAGATGAAGCCGATCTCGCGCCAAGTGTAGCGGAACGGCAGCAGGCAGAGGGCAACCGCCGCCGGGCGGGCCAGCAGGATCAGCACCGCCGCGGCCACGCCGCTGCCGACCAAATAGGGCTGCATGTCCTTCGGCGTCATCAGCAGGCCGAGCAGCAGGAACATGACGATCTGGCCGAGCCAGCTCAGGCCGTCGAAAAAGCGCAGGATCACCTGGGCGCCGCGATGGCGCCGGTTGCCGACGACGAGGCCGGCGACATAAACGGCGACGAAGCCCGAGGCCTGGACAAAATGCGCGCCGGAAAACACCAGCAGCGCGGCTGCCATGGCGACGATCGGATAGAGGCCGCCGGCCACCGGCACCCGGTTGAACAGGCCGACCAGCACGAAGCCGCCGGCGAGGCCGACCAGCAGGCCGCCCAGCATCTGGGCGAGGAACAGGCCGGCCAGATGCAGGGTCTCCGGCGGATGGCCGAGCCGCAGCAGTTCGACGCAGATCATGGTCAGAAAGATCGCCGTCGGGTCGTTGATGCCGGATTCGACTTCCAGCGTGCCGCTGACCCGCTTCTGCAGCGCCATGCCCTTGACGTTGAGCAGGAAGAACACCGCCGCCGCATCGGTCGAGCCGACGATGGCGCCAACCAGGAAGGATTCGAGCAGGCCGAGGCCCAGCGCGAAATGTGCCGCCGCGCCGACGATGCCGGCGGTGACCAGCACGCCGACGGTCGCCAGCGCCAGCGCCGGTCCCACCACCAGCTTCACGGTGGCGAAATGGGTGCGCAGGCCGCCATCGAACAGGATGATGCCGAGCGCCGCCGAACCGACGGCATAGGTCAGTTCATAATCGCGGAAGACGATACCGCCCGGGCCGTTTTCACCGGCGAAGATGCCAAGACCAAGGAAGACCAGCAGGAACGGCACGCCGAAGCGGCTGGAGGCCGAGCCGGCAAAAATGCTGACCAGCACCAACAGAGACGCAATGAACAATATCTCGTTGGCTTGGCTCAACCTGGGTTTCCTCTGCTATTGCCCGATGATCACGCTCCGGTCAGGGAACGACTGATGACCAGCCGCTGCACGTCGCTGGTGCCCTCGTAGATCTGGCAGACCCGGACATCGCGATAGATGCGCTCGACCGGGAAATCGGCGAGATAGCCGTAACCGCCGTGAATCTGGATGGCGTCCGAGCATACGCGTTCCGCCATTTCGGAGGCAAACAATTTGGCCATGCTGGCCTCTTTCAGGCAGGGCTGCCCGGCATCCTTCAGCCGGGCGGCATTATGCACCAGCTGCCGGCCCGCCTCGATCCGCGTCGCCATGTCGGCCAGCCGGAAGGCCACCGCCTGGTGATTGATGATGGCGGTGCCGAAGGCCTGGCGCTCGCCGGCATAGGCCAGTGCCGCCGCGAAGGCTGCCCGTGCCATGCCGACCGCCTGGGCGCCGATGCCGATGCGGCCGGATTCGAGATTGGCCAGTGCGATCCGGTAGCCCTCGCCCTCCTCGCCCAGCAGGGCATCGTCGCCGACCGTCAGGCCTTCCAGGACGATCTGGCAGGTATCCGAGCATTTCTGGCCGAGCTTTGTCTCGATGCTGGCGACCCGAAATCCGGGGCTGTCGGTCGGCACCACGAAGCAGGAAATGCCGCGCTTGCCGGCGCCGGGGTCGCTGACCGCGAAGATCAGCGCCACTTTGGCGATCGAGCCCGAGGTGATGAACTGCTTCACCCCGTTGATCACCCATGTGTCACCGACCCGGCGCGCCCGGGTCTGCAGGGCCGAGGCATCGGAGCCCGCCTGCGGCTCGGTCAGGCAGAAGGCGCCGATCCACTCGCCGCGCGCCAACGGCTTCAGGTAGCGCGCCTTCTGGTCCGCCGTGCCGTAGCGCAGCAGGGCCGCGCATACAGGGGAGTTATTCACGGACATGATCGTGCTGACGGCGCCATCGGCAGCGGCGATCTCCTCCAGCGCCAGCACATAGGCGATGAAATCGGCACCGGCGCCATCCCATTCCTCGGGCACGCCCATGCCCATCAGGCCGAGCCGGCCCATCTCCGCCAGCAGGGCGCGCGGCGGCTCGCCGCTGCGGTCGCGTTCTGCCGCCCCGGGCGCCAGGCGCTCGGCGGCAAAATCCCGCGCCATGTCGCGGATCATCTGCTGCTCTTGCGTCAGCATGGCGTTTGCTCCCCTGTGGACGTTCAGCCCTGCTTGCGGGCGGTAACCTCGATCTCGATCTTCATGGCCGGGTCGATCAGCTTGCAGATCAGCGCCGTGGCCGCCGGCCGGGCTTTGGCAAAATACCGGCCGCAGATCGGCGCGATCACCTCGAAATAGGACGCATCGGTCAGGTAATAGGTTACCCGCACCACATCATCGAGGCTGGCATCGGCCTGCTGCAGGGCCGCGGCGATGTTGCGGAAGACCTGTTCGGTCTGCGCTGCCACGTCATCGGCAATGGTCATGGTGCCGTAGTCGTAACCGGTGGTGCCCGAGACATGCACCCAGTCGCCGTCGACCACGGCCCGCGAATAGCCCATCACGCTCTCGAAACGCGAGCCGGATGAAATGAAACGGCGTTCGGTCACGCGACTCTCCTGTTGCGGTTACTTGGCAGCCATTTTCGGCATGGTCATCTTCAGGCTGGCGGCCGCCGCGGCAGCCTGTTCGGCGCTCAGCGGCTGGCCAGCGGCGGCGCAGTAGACGCTGTCCATGCGCAAGCTGCCTTCGGTCAACGGCTCGCCGATCTTGGCCGGCTTGCCGTTCGGCGCCGCATAAAGCCCCAGCACCATGCATTGCCGCGGCCCCAGTTCGAACCGGCGAGTCATGGCGACGCCGGCCGCCGTGGTCACCTTGCGGTCGGCGGCGTCCAGCGCCTTCGGCACCGGCGCCTCCAGGCCCTTCAGCACGGTGGTGGCGAATTTCATCAGGTCGACCGGGCCGCTGAGATAATGATCGTCCTCGGTCAGGTCGCGCAGCACGGCGATGGCAAAGGTGCCGGCGGGCTTCTGCGCCTTCCACAGATAGCGTTCGAGACGGTAGCCGAGCGGCGCAACAAAGCTCTCCGCCATCTGCGGTGCCGGCGCCAGCCCGGCGGCTGGCCAGTCGATGCGGCGGTCGGCGGCGCCGATCTCGGTCCAGCGCGACACATCGTCGGCGCGGGCGGCCGGAACCGCCAGCGCGATCAGGAATACGGCAAGAAAAGCAACACGGGATACGCTCACTGACTGACCTCTTTCACTTGGTCTCCTCGAAAATCTCGCGACCAATCAGCATGCGCCGGATTTCCGACGTGCCGGCGCCAATCTCGTAGAGCTTGGCGTCGCGCAGCAGGCGGCCGGTCGGATAGTCGTTGATATAGCCGTTGCCGCCGAGGATCTGGATCGCGTCCAGCGCCAGCTTGGTCGCCTTCTCGGCCGCGAAGAGGATGGCGCCGGCGGCGTCCTTGCGGGTGGTCTGGCCGCGGTCGCAAGCCTTGGCCACCGTGTAGACATAGGCGCGGGCGGCGTTCATCTCGGTGTACATGTCGGCCACCTTGCCCTGGATCAGCTGGAAGCTGCCGATCGGCTGGCCAAACTGCTTGCGCTCGTGCACGTAGGGCAGCACCACATCCATCGCCGCCTGCATGATGCCGAGCGGACCGGCGGCCAGCACGGCGCGTTCGTAATCCAGGCCGCTCATCAGCACGTTGACGCCGCGGCCGACCTGGCCGAGCACATTCTCCTCCGGCACCTCGCAATCCTCGAACACCAGCTCGCCGGTATCCGAGCCGCGCATGCCGAGCTTGTCGAGCTTCTGCGCCGTCGAGAAGCCCTTGAAGCCCTTCTCGATCAGGAAGGCGGTGATGCCGCGTGCGCCGGCGGCCGGATCGGTCTTGGCATAGACCACCAGCACGTCGGCGGTCGGGCCGTTGGTGATCCACATCTTGTTGCCGTTGAGCACGTAGCGGTCGCCCTTGCGCTCGGCGCGCAGCTTCATCGACACGACGTCGGAGCCGGCATTCGGCTCACTCATCGCCAGCGCACCGAGATGCTGGCCGCTGACCAGTCTGGGCAGATAGCGCTTCTTCTGCTCGGCATTGCCGTTACGGCGGATCTGGTTGACGCAGAGGTTGGAATGCGCGCCGTAGGACAGGCCGACCGAAGCCGAGCCGCGACTGACTTCCTCCATCGCGACGCAATGTTCCAGATAGCCGAGGCCGGAGCCGCCGAATTCCTCTTCCACCGTGATGCCGTGCAGGCCCAGCTCGCCGAATTTTGTCCACAGGTCGCGCGGAAATTCGTTGCTCTTGTCGATGGCATCGGCGCGCGGCGCCAGCTCGGCATCGACAAAGCCGCGCACCGACTGGCGCAGCATATCGGCAGTTTCCCCGAGGCCGAAATCGAGCGTCGGATAGCTGTTGGAAATCATGGCGAGACCCTTTGCGGAATCGTTGGCAGGATACTAGCGGAAGCCGGCCGGGGTCGCACCCCGGCAGCGGCAAGACATTTCAGCGCGGCGCGCCGGATCGGGGTGCATCGGGCCGGCCCACCAGGCAGATCATGGTAGCGAGGCCGGTCGCGCAGTGGATTTCCCGGTCCGCTTTGTATGCAAAGACATCAAGACTGCAGATGGTCAGCGTGCGGCCATGCCGGGTGACCCGGCTGCGCGCCAGCAGGCGCTCGCCATCGGCCGGCGCCATCAGGTTCAGCTTGTATTCCACCGTCATCACCGTGGAATCGGCGGGAAACAGGCTGTAGGCGGCATAGCCGCCGGCACTGTCGGCGATCATGCCGACCACGCCGCCATGGATCAGGCCATGCTGTTGGGTGATCTGCGGGTTATGCGGCAGGTCCACCTCGCACAGCCCCGGGGCGACCAGACCGAGCGTGGCACCGATCAGCCGCATCGCCGGCTGGCGGCCGAAGCTGTCGCGCACCCGCGCCTCGAAACCGGGGTCGGCGGGGCGGAATTCCGGCACCGTACTCATGTGGCTGCCCTTTCGGTCGTTTCCCTGCCTGCCCTGATACCCCGGCCGGGTGAATAGAGAAAATCAATTGTTTTTATTCCGGGAATAGTTTTTCTCTATGCGCCATGAATCTGACCCTGATCCGCTATTTCATGGCCGTGGTCGAGACCGGCAGCTTCACCCGCGGCGCCGAGCGCGCCAATGTGACCCAGCCGACGCTGTCGGCCGGCATCAAGCGGCTGGAACAATCGCTGGGCGCTATCCTGTTCGAGCGCGGCCGCAGTGCGCAACTCACCCCCGCCGGCGCGCGCTTCATGCCCCATGCCCGCCTGCTGCTGCAGGAATGGACGGTGGCCCGGCGCGAACTGCGGCAGGCGCGCCCGGCCCGCCAGCGGCTGCGCATCGGCTACAGCACCGACCTGCCACAGCAGCGCCTCGCCGCCCTGCTCGGCGGGTTCGCCTCGGCCCACCCCGATATGGCACTGGAAACCCTGGAGCAGCCGGCCGCGACGCTCAGCCGCCGCCTGCAGATGGGCCGCATCGATGCGGCCATCCTGCCGATGGACGATGATACGGGAACCGAGGCGCTGGCGCTGTTCCGCCAGCGCTACCTGCTCGCCGTGCCGGCGCGTCATGCGCTGGCCCACCGCAACACGGCCCGCATCGCCGACCTGCAGGACCTGCCCTTCGTGATCCGGCCGCAGGCCGCCATCATGCCGGCGGCCGAACGACTGTTCGCCGCTCAGAATGTGCGGCCGCGCATCATCGGCCGCGCCGAAAGCGATGCCGGCCTGCTGGCGTTGGTCGAAGCCGGTATCGGCATCGCCATCCTGCCGCAGTGGCTGGACAGCCCGGGGATCGCCACACTGACTTTGCCGGAACTGCGCGATGCCCATCGCATCGGGCTGGTCTGGCGCGACGGTGAGGATACCGGCGTGCGCCAGCTGCGCGATTTCGCCGCCGGACATGACTGGGATGCCGCCGCGCGGCATCCCGTCATCGGTCACTGAGGAGAGATCAGGCGCTTAAGCCCGCAACCACTGGCCCATCACGCCGTCGGCATGATCCTGGGCATCGACCACGGCGACCGCGCTCATGTTGACCAGGCCGCGCACGGTGACATGGCGCGACACGATATGAGCCGATTTCGCGGCACCCATCAGGATCGGGCCGACATAGAAGCCCTGCTCCATCTGGCGCACCAGGTTGGCCGAGATATTGGCCGCATCGAGGTTCGGCATGATCAGCAGGTTGGCCGAGCCCTTCAGGTTGCTGTCGGGCATCAGCTTGTCGCGGATGGCATCGGAGATCGCGGCATCGGCCTTCATCTCGCCCTCGATCTCGATGTCGGGCAGCATTTCCTGCAACCTCTGCACGGCTTCGCGCATCTTGCGGGCCGACGGCGCCGACGACGAGCCGAAATTCGAATGCGACAGCAGGGCAATCTTCGGTGTCAGGCCGAAGCGCCGAACCTCTTCCGCTGCCAACCGGGCGATGGCGACGATCTCGTCCAGCGTCGGGTCGATATTGACGTTGCTGTCGGCGATGAACAGCATGCCCTGCGGCAGCACCAGCAACTGCATGGCCGCCGGCAGTTGCGCGCCGGGCCGCAGGCCGAGCACGTCGACGATATGCGGCAGATGCTGGTCATACTGGCCAATGGCGCCACAGAGCAGCGCATCGGCCTCGCCACGGTGCACCGCCATGGCGCCGATCACCGTGGTGTTGGTGCGGATGATGGTGCGCGCGTCATCGGGCGCCACACCCTTGCGCTTCATCAGCGCGAGATACCCGGTCCAGTATTCGTGGTAGCGGTCGTCCTTCTCGGGATCGATCAGCTCGACATTTTCACCGATCTTGAGTCGCAGGCCGAGTTTCTCGATGCGGGTCTCGACCACAGCGCGACGGCCGATCAGGGTCGGCAGCGCCAGCTTGTCGTCCAGCACGATCTGGGCGGCGCGCAGCACGCGCTCGTCCTCGCCCTCGGCGTAGATCAGGCGCATCGGCCGGCGCCGGGCGCGCTCCATGGTCGGACGCATCACCAGACCGGTGCGATAGACGAAACGCTCCAGCCCCTGGCGATAGGCTTCCATATCGGCGATCGGCCGGCTCGCCACGCCGCTGTCCATCGCCGCCTTGGCGACGGCGGGCGCGATATGCAGGATCAGCCGCGGATCGAACGGCTTCGGGATGAAATACTCCGGGCCGAAGCTGAGCTGCTCTTCGGCGCCATAGGCACGGGCGACGACGTCGGAGATCTCCGCCATGGCCAGGTCGGCGATGGCACGCACCGCCGCCAGTTCCATCTCGGTGTTGATCGTGGTGGCACCGACATCGAGCGCGCCGCGGAACAGGAACGGGAAGCACAGGACGTTGTTGACCTGGTTCGGGTAATCCGAACGGCCGGTGGCGATGATGGCGTCGGGACGCGCCTCTTTCGCCAGTTCCGGCGAGATCTCCGGCGACGGGTTGGCCAGCGCCAGGATCAGCGGCTTCGGCCCCATCGCCTTGACCATCTCGGGCTTCAGCACATTGGCGGCCGACAGGCCGAGGAAGACGTCGGCGCCGGAAATCGCGTCGCCCAGCGTGCGGTGGTTGGTCGGGCGGGCATAGCGCGCCTTGAACTCGTCCATCTGCTCGGTGCGGCCCTCGTAGACCACGCCGGCAATATCGGTGACGACGATATTCTCTTTCTTGACGCCCAGCGCGACCAGCAGGTCGAGGCAGGCCAGCGCGGCGGCGCCGGCGCCGGACGCCACCAGGCGCACCTCGTCGATCTTCTTGCCCACCACGCGCAGGCCGTTGAGGATCGCGGCGGCCACAGTGATCGCCGTGCCGTGCTGGTCGTCGTGGAAGACCGGGATCTTCATCTTCTTGCGCAGGGCGCCTTCGACGATGAAGCATTCCGGCGACTTGATGTCTTCCAGATTGATGCCGCCGAAGGTCGGCTCCAGCGCCGCGATGATGTCGATCAGCTTGGCCGGGTCGGTCTCGTTGATCTCGATGTCGAACACGTCGATGCCGGCGAATTTCTTGAACAGGACCGCCTTGCCCTCCATCACCGGCTTGGAGGCCAGCGGGCCGATATTGCCCAGGCCCAGCACAGCCGTGCCGTTGGAGATGACGCCGATCAGGTTGCCGCGCGCGGTCAGCTCGGCAGCCTGAGCCGGATCCTCGACGATGGCGGTGCAGGCGGCGGCCACGCCGGGGCTGTAGGCGAGCGCCAGATCGCGCTGGGTGCCGAGCGGCTTGGTCGGGGTGATTTCGAGTTTCCCCGGCTTCGGCAGCCGGTGATATTCCAGCGCCGCGCGGTCGAGGTCGTTTTTCATGGGATCGGGCTCGTCAGGACTGGTGAATTGACTGGGGCGCGCAGTATGCCGCAAAGCTGCCGCAAGGGCAGCCTCGGATGACCGCAACATGACAAAATTTCTGGGAAATTTTCAGGAGACCGGCCCGGTCAGGTCACTCCCGGGAAAGCACCCGGACCAGGTATCCGGGGCAGGCACTGGTGCGGTCGAAAAGACTCGAACTTTCACGGCCTTTCGGCCACAGCCACCTCAAGGCTGCGCGTCTACCAATTCCGCCACGACCGCATTTCGGGCGACGCGGGGAAATAGCAAATCCCCGCGTCCGGTTCAAGGCCGCGGCCGGCCTAATCGTCCGACATGGTGTCGGTGATGGAGATGGCGACCTTTTCCCCGGAAATGACGATTTCGCCCCGGGCGATCAGCTTGTTGTTGGCAAAGATCCAGGCATGGTCGTCGACGCTGGCATCGAGCTCGATGACGGCACCGCGGCCCACTTTCAGCACCTGGTGGATCGGCATGGTTGCCTTGCCCAGCACCACCGAGATTTCCACCGAGACGTCATTAACCGCCGTATTGCTGGCCATGCCGCACCTTCCTTCCGCGTGCCACAGACGCTAAGTAACCCTGCTAGGTTAGCACAGGGTTAAGCCCGGGGTCGCCCACAGATGTCCGTCCAGCTCGAATCCGTCCAGATGGAGGCCCCGCCGGCCGTCGCCCTGCCCCCGCCCGTCGAGGTAATCGACACCCCGGCCGGCCCGGTGGAGTGGCTGGTCAGCGACCGGCCGGTCCCCTACGAGACCGCCCTGGCGGCCATGGAACAGCGGGTCGCCGAAATCCGCGCCGGCACCGCCCGCGAGGCGATCTGGCTGCTGGAACACCCGGCGCTCTACACCGCCGGCACCTCGGCCAAGGAGGGTGACCTGCTGGACCCGCGGTTTCCGGTCTACAAGACCGGTCGGGGGGGCCAGTTCACCTATCACGGCCCCGGCCAGCGCATCGCCTATATCATGCTGGACCTCAACCGGCGCGGGAAGGACGTGCGTGCCTTCGTCTGCCGGATGGAGGACTGGGTGATCGCTACCCTGGCGAAGTTCAACCTGCGCGGCGAGATCCGCGACGGCCGGGTCGGGGTCTGGGTCGACCGCAGCGCCACCCAGGGGCCGGGCCGCGAGGACAAGATCGCCGCCATCGGCGTGCGCGTCCGCCACTGGGTCACCTTCCACGGCCTCAGTTTCAATGTGGAACCGGATCTCGGCCATTACGACGGCATCGTCGCCTGCGGCATCCGCCAGACCGCAGCCGAACCCTTCGGCGTGACCTCGCTGGTCGATCTCGGCCTGACCGCCACCCTGCCCGATGTCGACCTGATGCTGCGGGAAACCGTGGGGCCGGCCCTGCTCGAGCGGCTGGGCGCCACCTGCGCGACAGATTAGATCATATATCTAAATTAACATCATAATTTCACTTATCTTTATTCTTCCTGTTGAGCGCGCGCTTCTGCTGGCGCGACAGCCCTTCGGGATCGATTTCGGCGGCCGCGCCCCGCGCCTTGCCGGCTAGGGAAAAGACATAGACTGCCGTGAAGCCGACCAGCACGCCGCCACCGATCCACGGGCTGCCGGTTGCCCACCAGGTCACCCCACCAAAGCCCAGCGAGCCAGCATAGCAGATCAGCCACTGCTTTAGCGTCAACTTCATAGTTTTATTGTTTTTCATGACCCTAGGATGAGTTTCAGACTATTCAGTCGAGCTTTGCTCGAAGCCGGTGGCCCGTGCCGCCAGCTCGGCCTCCTCGGGGGTGACCGGGGCGGTCTCGACGCCGGTGACATCGGCCGCCGGCGGGCCGCCGGCCAGATCCCGCTCCAGGGTATCGAGGACATCCTTCTCGCCATAGGCGACCACCTCGACCCGGCCGTCACGTCGGTTCCGGACCCAGCCGACCAGGCTGAGCGCCCGGGCGCGCTGCACGAGCCAGTGCCGGTAACCGACCCCCTGGACGCGGCCCGCGACATAGTAACGGCTGGTCATCTTCGTGGTGTTTCTGGCCATGCAGGAAGTTTAGCCGCCGGTTCCGCCGAATGCCAGACCGCCCTGCCGCCGCCGCTGGGTGCCTGCGAGCGGGCTTCCAACGGGCTCGTCGAGAGGGCGCGCTGACGGGTAGCCGTCGCCGCCAACTACACCGCCCAGAAGGGCGGACAGGTCACCGCCATCAATGCTGAGGCCGCTGCCGCATAGCGGGCGCCGAGGCGATCTGTTCGCTGGTGTCTCCATCGACATCCGCGCCCAGTTCGCCGCGCCAGGGGCGCCAGCGTTCCAGCAGCACCAGCACGACCACCAGCAGGGCGGCAGCGGCCAATGCCACCGGCCAGAACGGCAGACCAACAAGCTGGTTGAGGGTGAGTTTGCCGGGACCGCCGCTGATCCAGGGGTGCAGGGTCGGTTCGAGATAGCCGAAGGTCATGGCGCCGGCAATGCCGCCAAGCAGGGTTGCCCAGGCATCCCGGTAGCCGGCACCGATCTGGACCAGCACCGTGCCGGGGCAGCCGCCAGCCAGGCTGATGCCGACGCCAAGCAGCAGGCCACCGACGACATCGGCCGCATACAGCGTGGCCTTCGGCGACAGGCTGACGAACCCAAAGCCATTGAGGGCTGCCAGCACGACAAGACCGGTGGCGACCGCGCTCAGAAAGACCTTCAGCATGGTGAAATTGCGCAACTGCATCTGGCCAAGGATGATGCCCGGTTCAAACACGCGCGACTTTTCCAGGGCGAAGCCGAAGACCAGCCCCATGGCCAGACCGATCAGGATGGCGGAGATCACGCTCATGACAGCCTCCCTTACACGCGCCGCATCAGCATCGCGGTAGCGATGCCGCCGGCGAACATTGCGGTAACGGCGATGAAGGAACTGATGGCAAGCTGGGCCATCCCTGACAGGCCATGGCCGCTGGTGCAGCCATCGGCGACGCGGGCGCCGAACAGCATGATGAAGCCGGCCGCAAAGGCGAGCGGCAGACGGCCCGCCAGCGAGGTGATGCCGAGGCCACGCGACCAGGCATAGGACATGACCGCGCGCCGCGAACCGGACAGCCGCGCCGACAGGGCCGCGCCGAGCGCAATGCCGCCCACCAGCGCGACCTGCCACCAGTTCTTGGCGCCAGCCAGATGTTTCGCCACATACTCAATCTGCGCGATGCCCGGATCGATGATCCCGGCAAGATGCCCGGCAATGGTGACATAGGCCGACGAGGCGCCGAGCGCCGTGTGGATCAGCAAAAATGCGGGAATCTGCAGCAACCCGATCAGGATGCCGGCAGCATAAGGCGACCAGGCCTTGTCGGTGAGTGCGAACATGAACACCTCCCACGGCCGGACCAGATCACGGCCGTGGAAATCTTTTATACAATTTTCTTATGTTTAATGTTGATCCAGATCAAGCCGATGGTTCGGCGGCCAGCGCCCGGTCCATGCTGTCATGGAACCAGCCACAGCCCTGCTCGAAGCGGCCGAAGGTTAGGTGGCTGTTGGCACCGGAGCGGAAGCCGCGCTGGATTGCCTGGGCCATCTGAAAATCTTCGTCGAGCGCGTCCCAGAAGATCTTCACGTTGCGGTCCCAGTGTGCCCGCGCCTTCGGCGTTTCGGCCGGCTGCGGGATCAGGGCGCCGCCATGGATGCGGCAGGCATCGGTGCCATCGGGCAGGACGATCATCGCGGTGGCGTGGTCCGGCTGGACCAGGATCAACAGGTTGGGAAAAATGAAGTAAAGCAGGTTGCCGTAATCGCGCACGGACAGCCGTGTCCCGTCCGACCGGGTCAGATCCTGCGCCACCTGCTTGGTGAAAAACAGCCGCATGTGCGGATCGAGCCGGTCGGCGACGATGACATTGTCGGTAAACATCGGCGCGATGGTCGTCCGGTGGGCATGGCGGACGTGGTAGGTCTCGAGCCCTCCTTCGACCACCACCTTCCAGTTCGCCGCCACGCCGATCTCGCGCTCGTCGTACAGCACATGGTCGCCAAGGCCAAAGCTGTCGAGGTCGTCACGGATGCCGCCGAGGAAACCGTCGAAATCGTAAGCCTCACCCGGGCTGGGGACCACGAAGACCAGACCGAAGGCCTCCGCCACCGGCAGGCGGACCAGGCCACGGGTCGCCCTGTCCACCCCCGCAAAGCCGTCCTCATGCGGGATGCCGCGCAGGGCACCCGCCATGTCATAGGTCCAGGCGTGATACGGACAGACCAGCGCCCGCCGGCCACAGCCGCCACGCTCCCAGACCAGCTTGGCACCGCGATGCCGGCAGACATTGAGAAAGGCGTTGAGCCGCCCACCCTGGTCCCGGGTCAGCAGCAAAGGCAGGTCGAGCAGGTCATGGGTGACATAATCGCCGGGCTTCGCCAGCTTCGATGCAAAGCTGACCGCAACCGGATACCGCCGGAACAGGGTGCTTTCCTCGGCCGCCAGCCGCACCGGATCGACATAGCGCGCGGTATCGATGCGGGTGACCTGGTCGGCCATGTCGGTGCTGCCCGCCGCCATATGCCGGCGGGTGCGGTCGAGCCAGTCGGATGCTGTGGCTGGTTTCATGATCCGGCCTCCTGCAGCCGGGCGGTGCCGGCGATGAACTGCCAGAGCTGGGCGGCGATGCGCTCACGCCCCGGCCGCCGCGGCATCGCCAGTACCCGGCCGATCGCCTGCCGCAGGCCGCCGAGGATCATGGCGCCGAGCAGATGGGCGTCGAGATCGGCGGGGATTTCGCGGCGGCCCTGCGCCAGTTCGATGTTATGGGCGGCAAGCTTGATGTGGCCGGCGATGCGCGCCGCCTCGACGGCGGCGACTTCCGGCTCACGGCTTAAGCGGCCGAGGATCAGCGGCGCCAGCGCATCGGCATAATGGAAGGCGACCATGCGTTCGAGCCGCAGCCGCTCGCGCTCGGCCCAGCCGGCGCCGGGCTTCGGGTTGACGTCCATCACCGCCGCCTCGAAGCGGTCGTAGAAATCCTCGACCAGCGCGGCGATCAGACCGGCCTTGGAGCCGAAATAATGATAGCTGAGCCCGACCGACACGCCGGCCAGCCGCGCCACGTCGGCGATCTCGCAGGCGCCCGCGCCGGCCACCAGCGCGCGGGCCGCCGCATCGAGGATGCGCCGGCGGGTCTCGCTGCCGCGCGGCGAGACGGCCGCATCATGCGGCAGAATGGTGTCGGGCTGGCGCTTCGCGCGGGGCATGACTGGAGCTTAATTGAATTCAATTCAAAGTCCAGTCCGGCGTGCGCCCCTGCCGCTGCAGGACAGCCGCGTCAGAAGCTGACCGGAAAACTCAGGAACCCGCGGAACCGGGCGCGGCCGCCGCGCACCGGATCACCCGCCGGGCGAAAGTCCGGAAAACGCGCCAGCAGCCGGCTGATCGCGATCTGGCCCTCGATACGCGCGAGCGACATGCCGGCGCAGGCATGGATGCCGGCACCGAAAGCCAGATGCCGGTTCGGCTGGCGGCCGACATCAAGCCGGTCGGGGTCGGCGAACTGCGCCGGATCGCGGTTGGCGGCACCAATGCACAAAGTCACCAGGGTGCCGGGTGGCAGGGTCACGCCGCCGATCTCCACCTCCTCCACCACGCGGCGGTTGCCGAGCTGGTTGGAACTTTCGAAGCGCAGGAATTCTTCGACCGCCGTCTTCATCAGCGACGGATCATCCGTCAGGCGGCGGCGTTCGTCCGGCCAGTCGAGCAGGGCCGCGATGCCGTTGCCAATCAGGTTGGTGGTGGTCTCGTGTCCGGCATTGAGCAGGAAGATGCAGTTCTGCACCAGTTCGTCCGCTGTCAGCGCCTCGCCGTTCTCGCCGCGGATCAGGCCGGTCAGCACATCGCCGTAGCCATCGGCGCCGGCATCCTCGTGGGCGGCCATATGCGCGCGCCAGCTTTCCAGATGCCGCTCCAGATAGGCTTCGAATTCGACCATGGCGCGATTGCCGGCCTCGGCCCGCTCCGGGGTCAGCACCGGCTCCAGCGCGCCGAGAATGGCGAGCGACCAGTCGCGCAGCAGGTGGCGGTCTTCAGCCGGCACCGCCAGCATGTCGCCGATGATCTCGACCGGCAAAGCCGCGGCATAGTCGGTGACGACATCCATGCCGCCCTGTTTTTCAGCGCGGTCGAGCAGCCGGTCGACCAGCGCAGTGAAGCGGGCCTCCAGCAGCCTGAGCGCGCGCGGCGTAAACGCCGGCGCCAGCAGGCGACGCACGCGGGTGTGCAGCGGCGGATCGTTGAAGACAAGGCTGGTGGTATGGTGGCGATAGAGCGGCGTATCGCCGAATTTCGGCCGGAACTCGATCTTCTTGTCGGAGCTGAAGCGCTTCGGGTCGCGGTAGACCGCCTGCAGGTCGTCGTAGCGGGTCAGGAAGTAACTGCCGTCGGGCATCTGCCGCACCGGCGCGTAATGCCGCAGCAGGTGATAGACCGGATACGGGTCGTCGAGGAAAGCGCGATCGAGCGCGCGCAGGTCGAAGCCGGCCACGACATCCCGTCGTGCCGCCTGGTCGGCGGTCGTGTAGCGGCCGAGCCGCAGGCCGTTCAGGTCATCAGGGCGTGAAACCGCCGTCGCCGGTGCCGGGCTGGCCATTGGGTTTTCCTCCGTCGGCCGTCTTCGCGGCCGTTTTGCCTGCCGCCAGATCCGGCGGCACGATCACGCCGCAGGAAATGATCAGCTTCATCGCCTGATCGACCGAGGTCGACAGGATCACGATATCCCTGCGCCGGTAATACGCCATGTAGCCGCCGGTTGGATTCGGCGTGGTCGGCACATAAACGGTCACGAGGTCATCGCCCAGATGCTGCGACACTTCCGTGCCCTGCACATAATTGGTGACGAAGGCGATGGTCCAGGAGTCTTTCGACGGCCATGGCACCAGCGCCACCTGGCGGAAGGAATTGCCGGACTGGCTGAACACCGTCTCGAACACCTGCTTGAGCGCGCTGTAGATGCCGCGAACCACCGGCATGCGGGCGACGATGCGTTCGCCGATCCTGAGCAACGTGCGGCCGAGCAGGTTGGTGGCGAGGAAGCCGATCAGGGTCAGCAGCACCACCGAGACGACGACGCCGAGGCCGGGGATGCCGTAAGGCAGATGGAACGGAATGAACCGTTCGGGCTCGAAGCCCATCGGGATCAGGCGCTGGACGTTGCGGTCGATCGCCTCGATGGTGATGACCACCAGATAGATGGTCAGGCCGATCGGCGCCGTGACGATGATGCCGGCGAGGAAATAGTTGCGCAGGCGCGCCAGCGGCCCGAGCCTGGGTGGCCGGAGGGCGGCGAGCGGCTCGGGGGTCTCGGGCGGCAGATCGGGCGACACTGTCACTGGAACTTCACCCTCCGGGTCAGTCGGCAAAAAAGCGCTGCAGCGCCTGCAGGGTTTCCTCAGGCGCCTCCTCGGGCAGGAAATGCCCGCTTGGCACGGCCTGGCCATCGACACTGGCGGCAGCCTTGCCGCGCCAGGTGCCGATCACGTCATAGGCCTTGTGCATCAGCCCTTTCTCGCCCCACAGCACCAGCAGCGGACAGGCGATCCGCTTGTCCTCGTCGGCACGGTCATGTTCGAGGTCGATGCTGGCCGCGGCACGGTAATCCTCGCAGGAGGCATGGATGGTTGCCGGATCGCTGAAGCAACGCACGTAATCCGCCCAGGCCTCGGGATCGAAGCCGAAGCCGGCGCCCGACCACTGGCCGGTCTTGCGGCGCAGATAGTATTCCGGGTCGCTGCCGATCATGCGCTCGGGCATGTCGAAAGGCTGGATCAGGAAGAACCAGTGGTAGTAGCCGGTCGCCACCTGCTGGTTGACGGTCTCGAACAGGGTCCGGGTCGGGATGATATCGAGCACCGCCAGTTTCTCGACGGCCTGCGGGTGGTCGAGCGCCAGGCGATGCGAGACGCGGCCACCACGATCATGGCCGGCGAGCCGGAAACGCGGGAAACCGAGCGCCTTCATCACGGCGACCATGTCGGCCGCCATCGCCCGCTTGGCATAGGGGCTGTGGCGTTCGTCGGTCGGCGGCCTGCCGGAATCGCCATAGCCGCGCAGATCAGGGCAGACGATGGTGTAGGTTTCGGCCAGCCGCGGCGCGATGCGATGCCACATGGCATGGGTCTGCGGATAGCCGTGCAGCAGCAGCAGCGGCGGCCCCTTGCCGCCGACCCGCAGATTGATTTCCGCCCCCTCGCCCGCAATGCGTTTCTGCTCAAAACCGGGAAACAACATGGGCGATCCTCCATGGGCCGGGGGTCAGCGCAGCTTGGCGAAGAACTCCGGATTGCTGGCGATGGCCGCGGCATCCCAGATCACCATGATCCGGCCGCGCTTCTGCTGGGCGTATACTGGTTTGGGCGCGCTGTCGAGTTCCTCTTCCAGATAGCGCGTCACCACCCAGCCGTTCGGATGCGCTGCGATCCAGGCCGAAATCTCGCTGCCGCCGCCAATCTCCTGCAGCGGCCTGGTCAGCCGGCCGAGGAACTGGTATTCGCCGGCATAATCGCCGGCATAGGCGATCGGGCGGCCGTCATCCTGGCCCTGCTTGATCACGGCTGCAGCCGGTGCCAGGTCGAAAGCCGCGCGTCCGGGCGGAAAGCCCAGCAGATGCACGCCCAAGAACAGCAGCAGCGCCGGCACGGCGACGCTCGCCAGTGCGGCATCCAGCCGTTGGCGACCGGCCAGCCAGAAGGAAAGCCCGGCGGCCAGCAGCAGCGTCAGGGCGATTTCCATATTGGTGCCGAGCGCCCAGTTGGGCAGGTCGAGCTTGGCGGCCAGATACGGCGACTGCCCGATCACAACCGGCAGCGCCACGACCCCGACAGCCAGCAGCGCAAAAGCCACCACCACCAGCAGGCTGTCGCGCCGGCGCGGCAGGACGCTCCATTCGGCGGTCAGGCCGCGGGCGACCATCAGCATCAGGGCCGGCATCAGCGGCAGCAGGTAATGCGGCTGCTTGCCGCTGATCAGCGAAAAGACGACGAGGCCGATCAGACTGACGATCAGGCCGAAGCGCAGGCCGGGCTCGGCCGGCCGCTTCCACAGCGCCAGCGCGCGCCAGGACGACAGCCACAGCGAGGCTGGGAACAGCAGCGGCACCAGCAGCGGCAGATACCACCAGACCGGCCGGCGATGGGCGAAGCTGTGCTCGACGCGCCCCGCCGTCTGGCCCCACAGGATCGCTTTCTCGTAGGCCGGCCCGCCGGCTGCCCCGGCCGGCAGCGCCCAGGCAAGACCGATGGCGGCACCGATGGCCACCGACAGCAGCACGCCGCCATACCAGCCGAGCCAGCCCGGCCGGCGTTCGGCCGACGCCCAGAGCGGCGCAAACAGCGCCGGCGGCAGGGCGTAGACAAGGATCACCGGCCCCTTGGTCAGCACGCCGAGGCCGATGGCGATGCCGGTGATCAGAATACCGGTCCAGCGCCGGCCATGATGCAGGCCGAGCGCCATGCCGATCCAGGCCAGCAGCGCGCAGCTCGCCATCATCAGGTCGAAGAAGGTCATGGTGGCGAACAACATCCACCAGGCGCCACACAGCAGCAGCAGCGGGGCCACGTTGCCGGCCTGCCGGCCGGCCTCGCCCGGCCACAGCAGACGGCCGAGCCAGCCGGTCAGTCCGAGCGCGGCCAGCCCGAACAGCGGCGCCACCAGCCGCGCCCAGGTTTCGCTGACACCGAAGACCAGCCAGCCGATACGGATCAGCCAGAACAGCAGCGGCGGCTTGTGCGGATAAGGCTCGCCATTGAGCAGCGGCACCAGCCAGTGATCGGCCAGATACATCTCCCAGGCAACCGTGACATAGCGGGTTTCGTCGACTGGCAGCAATGGCCGTGCATAAAGCGCTGCCGCGACAATCAGGATCCAGAAAGCCCCCGTGCCGATAATCGCGGCGCGGGTACTGAACTGCTTCGCCATCATGCTTCGATCCTGCCGGTGCGGCGCGACTTGTAGATCAGATGCAGGTTGCGGGCGTAGACCACCAGTCCCATCAGCTGACCGACGATGAAAACCATGTTGGCGATGTGAACGGCGTAGACCAGCAGGATGATGCCGCCGGCGATGCTGATGTACCAGAAGGTCAGCGGAATTTCGCTGCGGCGGACCCGCTCGGCATGCAGCCACTGGATAAAGAAGCGGGCGGAAAACACCGCCTGCCCGAGGAAGCCGATCACCGCCCAGAAATTCAGGCTGTCATTGAGACGATCCCAGTATTCAACAATCAGCGACACCATCCCTCGACCTTTCAGTCCGTCAGCTCAATGGCTCGACGCCGCCGCAGTCGCGCCAGCGGCGCTTCAGCCAGATCACGCCGATCATGTCGACAATGCCGGCCTTCAGCCGTCCCCAGGTGCCGTAATGCGAGGCACCGCCGCCGCGCGGCCGGTGATTGACCGGCACCGAGCGCACCTGCCCGCCCATGCGCAGCACCAGCGCCGGCAGGAAGCGATGCATGTGATCGAAAGCCGGCAGCCGCAGGAACAGGTCGCGATGCATCATCTTGACGCCGCAGCCGGTGTCGGGCGTGGCATCGCCGAGCAGGCCCGAGCGCACCGCGTTGGCGATCTTCGACGACAGGCGCTTGATGATGCTGTCCCGCCGGTGCACGCGATGGCCGGCCAGCAGCAGGCCGCGGCCGCCATCGGGCGCCGACTTCAGGGTCTGCCACAGCGCCGGAATATCGGCCGGGTCATTCTGGCCATCGCCGTCGAGCGTAACGATGACCGGCGCCCGCGCCGCACGCACGCCGGACAGCACCGACATGGACTGACCGGCATTCTGGCGGTGGCGCAGCGGTCGCAATTCCCGCATGTCGCGACGGGCATTCTTCAGAATGGCCGGGGTCTCATCGGTCGAGACATCATCGACGACGACGATCTCGAACCGCATGCGGCCGCGCAGCGCAGCGCAGACCTCGTCCAGCAGGTTGCGGATATTGGCGGCTTCGTTGTGCACCGGAATGACGACCGACAGTTCCGGAGCCTCGTCGGCTCCGGCCTCGATGCCGGTCACCGGCTGGGAAGAAAGTACGGTCATCGCGCGATTCTTTTCAGGGCATCGGCCCGCGCATTTAATAATCCGCCCGCCCCGCAGTCACAAGCATCAGCGCTTCCCTGCGACCCCATTTCGTACTGATCTGGCCGCTCCGCAGCCCCAAAATAAGGCAGCAATGCGAACGACTTGCATGTCTCAGCCGGGTCGCTAGAGTCAGGTCAGAACCAAGACAAGAACATATCCTTACAGGATGCTTGCGGAGGACTTCGACCATGCGACTGGCAGACAAGGTGGCGATCATCACGGGCGGCGGTTCCGGCTTCGGCGAGGGCATCGCCCGGCGCTTCGCCGCCGAGGGAGCCGCCGTCGTCATCGGCGACCTGAATCCCGCCGCGGCCGAGCGGGTGGCCGGCGAAATCGCCAGGGCCGGCGGCAGGGCGACTGCGGTCACCGTCGACGTGGCCAAAGCCGACCAGATGGCGGCCCTGGTGCAGGCCGCCGTGAAGACCCATGGCGGACTCGACATCATGGTCAACAATGCCGGCATGCCGCAGCGCAACGCGCCGCTGCTGAACACCGACGAGGCAACCTTCGACCGGCTGTTCGCGGTCAATGTCAAAAGCATCTACCTCTCGGCCATGCAGGCGGTCCCGGTGATGCGCCAGCGCGGCGGCGGCGTGTTCATCAACATTGCCTCGACCGCCGGTGTGCGCCCCCGCCCCGGCCTGGTGTGGTATAATGGCAGTAAGGGCGCCGTGATCACCCTGACCAGGGCGATGGCGGTCGAGCTGGCGCCGGAAGGCATCCGCGTCAACGCCCTCAATCCGGTGGCGGGCCTGACGCCGATGCTGAAGGAATTCATGGGCGGCGAGGAAACCGAGGAAATGAAGGCGAAATTCGTCAGCACGATTCCGATCGGCCGCTTCAGCACGCCACAGGACATTGCCAACGCGGCGTTGTATCTTGCCTCCGACGAGGCCGGCTTCATCACCGGGGTCTGCATGGAGGTCGACGGCGGACGATGCATCTGAACCTTTCCGCATTCTGCCGCCACACGGCCGCCGCAGCGCTGCTGGCCCCTGTCTTGCTGTCCGGCCTGGCCGTCGCCCAGCAGGCGCCGGCTGACCAGCAGAAAGCCGTGCAGAGCCAGCCGGACCCGCATGTCCCGCCGCCGGCGCAGCCAATCGATCCGGGCAAGGCCGCTGCCCGCGACATGCAGGACAAGGCGCTCGACCAGATGAAAAAGCAGGCCGAGCCGCCGAAGCCGAAAACCGGCTCCGGCTCGGCCGCGGCGCCGCGCAACCGCACCATGCAGTTCTCGCTGCCGCCGCTGGTGGCGATTTCGGAAGTGCCGCGCGGCAAGGCGGTGATGATCCAGGGCCAGGTGCTGTCGCCGCAGCCGACCACCTTCGTGCTGAATGACGGCAACTCGTCAATGGTGATCAATCTGGGCACGGACTGGCGCCAGCTCAGCAAGGTGCGGGCCGGCGACCGGGTCGGCGTGATCGGCCAGATGGATCCCTATGGCTCGCCGCTGTTCCGTGCCACCGGCATCGTGCTGGACACCGGCCGCATCATCGTCATTCCCAACAGCTAGGCCGCATCAGGGGCGCGGCCGGCCAGAGCCCGGTCCGCCAGACCGGCAGGTGCGGATCGCCGTCTTGACCATGCCGAGCTCGGTGCGCCTGGCATGGGCGAGGAAATCGTCCCAGCTTTTCAGGCCATCGACCACCGCAGCCGTCGCCACGCATTCCGATGGCGCCAGCGTCACCAGGCCACGTGAGGCCAGCGCGTCATCGACCACCTGCTGGCCGGCATAGGGATTATCCGGATAATTCCGCGCGTAGGCCTTGTCGCGCATCTGCACGGCCTCGCGCAGGCTCTGTGCGTTGGCGGCGTCGAAAGCCATCCATTTCTGCAGGATGCTGCCATCGAAGCCGCGCCGCGCGCATTCCCGCGCATAGGCGCGCAGCACGATGCCGGCGCGCACGATGGCCTCGGCCTGCAGTTCGGGCGGCGTCATACAGGCATTGTCCGGCTTCGGTATCGTGACCTGGGGCACGCCCGTCGGCGGCGCGGGTTCCGGTCGTGCCGGCAGCCGCTGTCCGCCCGTCTGCGCCAGGGCAATGCCGCTCCAGCCTGTCAGGCAGGCACCGACAACGACAAGAATGGCGACAACAAGAATGGCAATCCGGCGCCAGGCTGGCCGCATCACGGCTTGCGGGCCACCGTCGCGACGAAGGTGGCCGCCGCATCGGCGGCCTGGTCGACCTGGGTGGAGGGCACGGCCGGAGTCTGGTCGAGAGCCTGCTGGATCGCCTGCGCCTCCTGCGGCGGCAGACGGCGCAGGATCGCGGCCGTGCGCTCGGGCCCGGCCACGCGCAAGAAAGCGACAAGCTTGTCGCGACTCATGCCTGCCCCTTTCTCATCGTAACACCCCTTGCCGACAGTCTAGCGCCGATCCCGCGATCCGCCAAACCCGCAGCTCGCATCATTTCGGCCCGGATCATTTTGGTTTGGGCGCTGATTTCATCATGGCCAGATAGATCGGCATCACCACGTTGGTGAACTTGTTCTGACCATACTGCAGTTCGTCCATCGCCGCCTTGACCATCTCGACGGTCGGATAATAAGGCACGATCGTGTAGCCATGTTGCTTCAGCGCCGCCAGCACCGCGACCGCCTGCTTGTTGTAATTCTCGAAGAAATAGCTGCTGTCGGCTTTCTTGATCGCTTCGGAGATCACTTCGACGGCCGGAATCGGCTTTACCGCCTGCGGCTGCCAGTTATAGCCATCGGGCGGCTGGTTCTTGCTGCGATCATCACTCGAGGCCATGGGCAAATCCTGGCGCAAAATCGGCGGCGGCCGGATCAGCCGGCCGGCCGGCGCACATTGGTCGGCCACTGACGGCCGGTATTCTTGAGGTCGGTATTCTTGAGGCCGGGCGCCGCAGCCGATGCCGGCGGCTTGCCGCCGTCGAGCTGCCGCACGGCCGTCGCCACCCTGTGTTCGATGGCGATCTCCGATGGCGCGCGCAGTCGCATTTTCACATAAGCCTCGCGCAGCGCCTCGGCAACCCGGCGCTCCAGCGTGCTGCCCGGCCCGGTGATGCGCCGGCGCAGGATGATGCCGAGTGCATCGATGTTCAGACCGATGATGGCCTGCAGCCGCGGCGAAGCCTGCGTCAGGTTGGTCGTCAGGTTCTTCAGATTGTCGGCATACAGGGTGACCAGCGGATAGCCGAACAGGCTGCCCTGCCCTTTCAGCTCGAGCGCGATGTCGCTGATCCATTCATAATATCGCGCGCGGCCGATGGTGTTGAACGCGGCAGACCCCCAGGCATCCTTGAGATTGCCGAACGCCTGCGCCGCGGCCTTCTCGAAATCGGCCTGCGTCTCGACCATGACTTTCTCGATCCTGCCGCGCAGATCGGGATTGAGGCGGACATCCTGTCCTTGCCTGAAATTCACCGCCTTGCGCTTCAGGTCGCCGCGGTTGGCGATCAGCCGTCCCGCCGCGTAGGGGTCCATTGCCGGCCTCCTTGTGTCGCCTGCCGACCGAATCGGCAGCCCTGCCGGTAAATCATCGTGGCAGGCAAACCGCTTAGCAACAGGCAATGCAAAAGGCCGGCCGCCCCGCGAGCAGCCGGCCGGTCAGGCGTCGCGCGGAATCACCCGCAGACGGTGATTGCAGATGTCGATCTTGTCGGCCATGCGGGCACGCCAGATCTGGTCGGCTTCCTTCTCGGTCTTGAAGGGGCCATAGCGTTCCTCAGTACCGGCGATGGGCGCCGGGTCGGCCAGATCGTTAAAAATCCCGCCTTCAACGTAGAATACAGGCATCGTCATCATCCTCCGGGACCGGCGCATTATCCCGCGACTGCGAAGAAAACAATAGGCCCGGGATGGTTGTAATTCGGTTACCGGACGGCATGGCGGCTATGCCCGGGCTGCAAGCCAGCCGTCCAGCGCCTCGGCCACCCCGGCAACCACCGCCCCCCAGCCGGCCGCGGCATCCTGCTGCCGGAAGCCGCGCACAGCCGGATAGAACGGGCTGTCCGGGCGATCGACAGACCAGTACCAGAGCAGGCCATATCCCGGCGGCGGCAGCAGCAGCCAGGTCGGCACCCCCAGCGCACCGGCCAGATGAACCGCCGTATTGCTGACGGAAATGACCAGGTCGAGCGCCGCGATCTGCGCCGCCACAGCGTCGAGATCGGCGAGCGGATCGACGGCATCGTCATGCCACAGATCCACGCCATGCTCTGCAGCGAGAGCCGTCCGCTCCGTCCGGGTGTCGCCATACTGCAGATCGACCCAGAAAACCGGCCGCTGTCGCAGCACCGGCGCCAGGTCAGCCAGGCGGAGGGATTTGTGCCAGCCATAATCAGCATTGCCGCTGCGCCAGGCGACGCCGATGCGCGGCCGCCCTCCCGCCAGCACATCGTGGCGGGACCGCTGGCGGGCGCTTTCACCAGCATCGGCAATCAGGAATCCGGAAACCATTGCAGGAGTTTAGGCATCATAGGATGCTGGCGCCAGAGACCTTTTCGCCGGGCCCCATGCCACAGACCGATCTCCAGACCGCAAACGCCCTTGCCGCTGCCGCTGCCGCCGCGCTGCAGGCCGGCGACCTGCCGCTGGCGGTCAGCCGCTTCGAGGCGGCGCGGCGCCTGGCGCCGGCTGACCGCGCGGTGCTGCGCAGCCTGGGGGCGCTGTATCGCCATGGCAACGACTGGCCGAAAGCCTGGTCGGTGGCGGAAACCGGGCTGCGGATCACCGCGGACCAGGATGCCGGTTTCCGCGATGACCGGCTGGCCGCCATGGCCGGCGCCGGCTTTACCGATGCCGCCGGCAGCCTTGCCGCCGCCTGGGCCACCATGGAACCGGATAATCCGCAGGCCCGTTATCGGTTCGGCGACCTGCTGCTGAAGACAGGCCGCCATGCCGCCGCACTCGCGGAACTACAGGCCGCCCTCGCCCGGCAGCCTGACCGGCCGGATATCCTGGTGGCCGCCGCCGAAGCGGCTTTCCGCACCGGCGACCATGCCCGCAGCCGGGCGTGGCTCGACCGCGCCGTCGCCCTTGATCCCGACAACCGCTCGGTGCGCATGGCGCGGGCAACGATCATGCTGTCACTGTCCATCTGGGATCCCGGCCTTGCGGATTACGAACACCGCCTGCGTCCCGATGCCCTGCTGCAGGTGACGCGTTCTCTCAGCCTGCCGCGCTGGCAGGGTGAAGACCTGACCGGCAAGACGCTGCTGGTGGTCGCCGAGCAGGGCGTCGGCGACCAGATCCGGCTCGCCCGTGACCTGGCGACCCTGCGCGGCCTCTGCGGCCACCTGATCGTCGAATGCGCGCCACGGCTGGTGCCGCTGTTTACCCGCAGCCTGCCGGGCCTGACCATCGCCGCCAGCGTCGAACGCCGGGATGGGCGGGTCCATCATTTCGATTATGGCTGGCTGGTGCAGCATCCGCCGGCCGATGCCTATATCGAACTGGGCAGCGTGATGCTGCGGCTGTGGCAACGCGGCCTGCCGCCGGATCGCCCCATCCCTTGACCGGCCCCGACCGGCAGCGGCAAGCTGCGGAACGGCTTGGATATTTCCGACGAATCGGTCGCGGACCCATCGGCATTTCGCAGGGCTGCGCCGGTTGACGGGACCCGGCCGCCGACCTATGGTCGCGGCGCCTTTCGGGGCCCCTTCCGACAGACCTCGTGAGCCCGTAGCTCAGCTGGTAGAGCAAGCGACTTTTAATCGAGAGGTCCCGGGTTCGAATCCCGGCGGGCTCACCACTGCCGGATGCCGTTTCCGCCGTGTGCGGAAAAATCTCCTGTTTCCCAGCTTTTTCATGTAATCTGTGCCCAGAGGATATCTGTGAACCGGCTTCTGGTCGATAGCAGGTTCCGGCCAGATCCCGGCCTGAATTTCGGGCGTCCGGAGCTGAAATCCCTGACCGCGCTCTGGCACGAGAAGCGGGCAGATTGCATTGCGCCGGACCGCGCCGATTTCGATCCTCTCTCGCTGCGCGATTATCTCAGCCGCATCATCATCTACGAAGTGGTCGGCACGCCGCCGCAGCATCGCTTCCGTTTCCGGCTCTACGGTACCCTGGTGGCCGAGTATTCCGGCCGTGATGTCACCGGCCAGATGCTCGACGCGGTGATGTCGCCGGAGGCCTATCAGGATTACTGCCGGATCCTGAACGGCCTGATCGCCGATCCGCGGCCGCTGCGGGTGACCGGCACGCTGTACTATCTCGACCGCAGCTTTGTGCATTTCGAATGCCTCAGCCTGCCGCTGACTGTCGGCGGCGGCGACCGCATCGGCCAGATCATGGATATCCTGTACTACCCGGACGAGGGCTGAACGCCGCTGCTTTAGCGGTGCAGCAGCCAGTAGACCAGGTGCACCAGGCCATAGGCGAGCATGGCGAAGACAAAGGCGATGCCGAAGACGCGCAGGTGCCGCCCGAGCTTCGCCCGCAGCATCACAAGGGCTCGATATCGCCCAGTGCCTGACCGGCATGGAAGTCGGCGGCGAAAGCCTGCAGCCGTCCCTCGCCGATGGCAGTGCGCATGCCGATCATCAGGTCCTGATAGTAGGTCAGGTTATGCGCCGTCATCAGCATGGCGCCGAGGATTTCGTCCGACCGCACCAGATGGTGCAGATAGGCACGGCTATACTGGCTGCAGGCCGGGCAGCGGCAATGCGCGTCCAGCGGCCGCGGGTCCTCGGCATGACGGGCATTGCGGATGTTGACAGTGCCGCGCCGGGTGAAGGCCTGGCCGTTACGGCCCGACCGCGTCGGCATTACGCAGTCGAACATGTCGATGCCGCGCTGCACGGCACCGACGAGGTCCGATGGCTTGCCGACACCCATCAGATAGCGCGGCCGGTCCTGCGGCAGATGCGGCACGGTCACATTGAGGGTGGCGAACATCTCTGCCTGTGTCTCGCCCACCGCAAGACCGCCGACCGCATAGCCGTCGAAGCCGGTGCCGATCAGCCCCTTAGCGGATTCCTCGCGCAGGGCCGCATTCGTCCCGCCCTGCACGATGCCGAACAGGCCGTAACCATCGCGTTGGCGGAAAGCAGCGCGGCAGCGTTCGGCCCAGCGTAAGCTGAGCCGCATCGCTTCGGCCACGCGCGTCTCGTCGGCCGGCAGCTTGACGCATTCGTCGAGCTGCATGGTGATGGTGGCATCCAGCAGGTGCTGGATCTCGATCGAGCGCTCGGGCGAGAGTTCATAGCGGGCGCCGTCGATATGCGACTGGAAGGCGACGCCGTCCTCGCTGACCTTGTTGAGCTGGGCCAGCGACATCACCTGGAAGCCGCCGGAATCGGTCAGGATCGGCCCCGGCCAGTTCATGAATTTGTGCAGGCCGCCAAGCTTCGCCACGCGTTCGGCGGTCGGCCGCAGCATCAGGTGATAGGTGTTGCCGAGGATGATCTGCGCCCCGGTCTCGCGCACGGCCTCAGGCGTCATCGCCTTCACGGTCGCGGCGGTACCCACCGGCATGAAGGTCGGCGTCTCGATGGGGCCATGGGCGGTCTGCAGCCGGCCCTGGCGGGCGGCGCCGTCACGGGCGCTGACGTCAAAGCGGAAGGGCATGTTACCGGCGGGGTTGGCGGAATAGCAGGCTTGTATCGCCATAGGAGTAGAAACGGAAGCCGTTGTCCACGGCGTGGCGGTAGATCGCCCGCTGGCCCGCGATGCCGACAAAGGCTGCCACCAGCATCACCAGGGTCGATTTCGGCAGGTGGAAATTGGTCAGCAGGCCGTCGGCGACGCGAAAGTCGAAGCCCGGGGTGATGAAGATGTCGGTCTCGCCGGTAAACGGCCGCAACTCACCGGTCTGTCGCGCCGCGCTTTCCAGCAGGCGCAACGAGGTGGTGCCGATGGCAATCACCCGGCCGCCGGCGGCACGGGCCGCCTGCACCGCCTCGACGGTGGCGGCACTCACCTCGCCCCATTCGGCATGCATCTGGTGGTCCTCGACCCGGTCGACCTTGACCGGCAGGAAGGTGCCGGCGCCGACATGGAGCGTGACGCGGGCGAAACGGACACCGATCTCCTTCAGCTTCTCGGTCAGGTCCGGCGTGAAATGCAGGCCGGCGGTCGGCGCCGCGATGGCACCGAGCTTCTCGGCGAACATGGTCTGGTAATCGCTGCGGTCGCGCTCGTCCGCCGCGCGCTGTGCCGTGATATAGGGCGGCAGCGGCATGGCGCCGACCTGTTCCAGCGCCACCAGCAGCCCGGCGTCGTCACGGTCGAACTGCAGGACCAACTGGTCGCCATTGCGCTCGACCATTTCGGCCCGGATGCCGCCGTCGAAGGTGATCGCATCGCCGGGCTTGAGCCGGCGGGCGGGCCGCAGCATCGCCTGCCACTGGCGGCCGCCGACGGGCCGCAGCAACAGGGCCTCGACCTTCACCTCCGAGGGCCCGCGGTCGCGGCGGCCGAACAGCCGCGCCGGGATCACCCTGGTGTCGTTGAACACCAGGATATCGTCGGGCCGCAGCAGCAAAGGCAGGTCGCGCACCACCCAGGTTTTCGGGTCGATCCCCTCGCCGGCACGATAGTGCAGCAGCCGCGCGGAATCGCGCGGCACGGCGGGCCGCTCGGCAATCAGGTCCGGCGGGAGGGGAAAGTCGAAGTCGCTGACCAGCATGGCGAAGCCCCGGCCGGGGCCGGGCGCGGGGCCTGTTCAGTCGGCGTCGGCGGCAACGCGGATCGAAACAATCTTGTCAGGATCCTTCACGGTGCCGTTCTGAGACTGGCTGCCGCGCTTGATGGCGTCGACATGCTCCATGCCCTCGGTCACCGCGCCCCAGACGGTATACTGGCCGTCGAGGAAGCGGGCATCGTCGAAGCAGATGAAGAACTGGCTGTCGGCGCTGTTCGGATTCTGGGCGCGCGCCATCGAGCAGGTGCCGCGCACATGCGGCTCGTCGTTGAATTCGGCGTCCAGCTTCTGGCCCGAACCGCCGGTGCCATCGCCGCGCGGATCGCCGGTCTGGGCCATGAAGCCCTCGATCACCCGGTGGAATTTCAGGCCGTCATAGAAACCGTCGCGCACCAGTTCCTTGATGCGGGCGACATGGTTCGGCGCCAGGTCGGGGCGCAGCGCGATGGTGACGCGGCCGTCTTTGAGTTCGAGATAGAGGGTATTTTCCAGATCGGCGCTCATGGCGGCCTGCCTTTCCTTGATGTCGGCTTACTTGATATCGGCGGCGACGCGCAGGCGGATGATCTTGTCGGGATCGGTGACAATGCCACTGCCCGGTGCACCCTTCTTGATGCGGTCGACATATTCCATGCCGCTGATGACGTTGCCCCAGACGGTGTACTGGCCGTTGAGGGACGGAGCATCATCGAAGCAGATGAAGAACTGGCTGTCGGCACTGTCGATGCTCTGGGCACGCGCCATCGACACGGTGCCGCGCACATGCGGCGCGCTGCTGAACTCGGCCTTCAGTTTCTGGCCCGAGCCGCCGGTGCCGGTGCCGGTCGGATCGCCGGTCTGCGCCATGAAGCCGCGGATCACCCGATGGAAGACGATGCCGTCATAGAAGCCCTTGCGCACCAGTTCCTTGATGCGGGCCACCGTCTTCGGCGCGAGATCGGGCCGCATGGCGATGACCACCTTGCCGTAGGTCAGCTCCATGACCAGGGTGTTTTCCGGATCGCTGGTCTGGGCCCGGGCCGATAGAGCCAGACCCGGCAACAACAGACAGGCCAGCAGGCCGAGAACAAGAAAATGCCGGCGGTTCATGCGCAACTCCTTACCAGAAAGATCAGCCCAGAAACGATCAGCCCGGAAGAATCAACCCTGGGCGCCCTGCGCCTTCACCACGGCGACCCGGGCGCGCAGGCGTTCGGCCACCCGCGGCGAAACGAAGGGATTGATGTCGCCATCCAGCATGGCGATTTCCTTCACCAGCCGCGAGGCGATGAACTGGTGATTGTCGGAGGCCATCAGGAAGACGGTCTCGATATCGGAATTCAGTCGGGCATTCATGCCGACCATCTGGAACTCGTATTCAAAATCCGACACCGCGCGCAGGCCACGAATGATCATGACGGCGCCGATGTCCATGGCGAAATGCATCAGCAGGTTGGAGAACGGCTTGACCTCGAACTCGGTCGCGCCGGGCATCAGCGGGCCGATTTCCTCGCGCACCATTTCGACGCGCTCCTCCATGGAAAACAGCGGACCCTTGCCGGCATTGACCGCGACACCGACCACCAGCTTGTCGACCAACTTGCCCGCTCGCTTGATGATGTCATAGTGACCTTTGGTAACCGGATCGAAAGTGCCCGGGTACAAACCGATCCGCTGCCTGGTCATTACTCCTCCCCAGAGTCATCCCCGTCCATTGCCGGGTCCCCGTCCACTGCCGGGCCCCCACCAAATGCCGGACCGTTGTCCTGGCCATCCTCCTGGCCGGCGCCACTTTCAGGCAAGTGTGCGACCGATGCAACCTTCTCGCCGTCGCCCAGCTTGAAGATGATGACGCCCTGGGTATTGCGGCCGGCGATGCGGATATCGTCGACCGGGCAGCGGATCACCTGGCCGCCATCGGTGACCAGCATGATCTGGTCGTCATGCTCGACCGGGAAGGCGGCGGCGACATTGCCGTTCTTGGCGGTGGTCTCGATATTGATGATGCCCGAGCCGCCGCGGCTGGTGACCCGGTATTCATAGGCCGAGCTGCGTTTGCCGTAGCCTTTCTCGGTGACCGTCAGGATGAACTGCTCGGCCGCCTGCAGGGCGGTGAACCGGTCGCTGGAAATGTCGGACGGCATCTCCACGCCGGTCTCGCCGGCACGGATGCGGGCCTGGGCGCTTTCGTAACGGAAATAGGCTTCGCGCTCTTCCGGATTGACCTCGATATGCCGCAGGACCGACATCGAGATGACCCGGTCGCCCTCGCCCAGCTTCATGCCGCGCACGCCGGTCGACGAGCGGCTCTGGAAGGTGCGCACGTCGGCCACCGGGAAGCGGACGCATTTGCCGGCATAGGAGGCCAGCAGGATGTCGTCCTGCTCGGTGCAGGAGAACACGCCGATCAGGCTGTCGTCGGCATCCTCGCCCTCGAACTTCATGGCGATCTTGCCATTGGCGTTGATGCTGACGAAATCGCTCATCGCGTTGCGGCGGACATAGCCCTTGGCGGTGGCGAACATGACGTGGAATTCGCCCCAGCTGCCCTCGTCCTCGGGCAGCGCCAGTACCGTGGCGATCTTCTCGCCCTGGGCCAGCGGCAGCAGGTTGACCAGCGCCTTGCCGCGCGACTGCGGCGTGCCTTCCGGCAGGCGGTGGGTCTTCATGCGGTAGACGCGGCCGATATTCGAGAAGAACAGCACCGGCTGGTGGGTATTGGCGACGAAGACGCGGGTGACGAAATCCTCGTCCTTGGTGCTCATGCCGGTGCGGCCCTTGCCGCCGCGCTTCTGCAGGCGGTAGGTCGACAGCGGGGTGCGCTTGATGTAGCCGGAGTGGCTGACCGTCACCACCATGTCCTCGCGCTGGATCAGGTCCTCGTCGTCCTGCTCGAATTCCAGCTCGGCAATCTGGGTGCGGCGCGGCACGGAGAAACGCTCGCGCACCGATACCAGTTCATCGCGCAGCACGCCCATCAGCTTCTCGCGGCTGAACAGGATCGACAGATACTCGTTGATCTGTTCGGCCAGGCCTTTCATCTCCTCGCCGATCTCGTCACGGCCCAGCGCCGTCAGGCGCTGCAGGCGCAGGTCGAGGATGGCACGGGCCTGGGTCTCCGACAGCCGGTATGTGCCATCGACCACCTTGTGGCTGAGATCGTCGATCAGCAGGATCATGTCCGCCACGTCGGCCGCCGGCCATTCACGGCCCATCAGCTGGTCGCGGGCGGTTTGCGGGTCCGGCGCGGCGCGGATGGTGCGGATTACCTCGTCGATATTGGCGACGGCGATGGCCAGGCCGACAAGGACATGGGCGCGATCACGCGCCTTGCCGAGCAGGAAGCGGGTCCGCCGGGCAATCACTTCCTCGCGGAAGCCGACAAATGCCGCAATCAGCTGCTTGATATTCAGCAGCTCCGGCTTGCCGGCATTCAGCGCCAGCATGTTGACGCCGAACGACGTCTGCAGCGGCGTGAAGCGGTAGAGCTGGTTCAGAACCACCTCCGCCATGGCATCGCGCTTGATCTCGACAACGACGCGCACGCCGTCACGGTCGGATTCATCGCGCAGGTCGGAAATACCTTCGATCTTCTTGGCACGGACATGCTCGGCGATCTTCTCGATCATGCCGGCCTTGTTCACCTGATACGGAATCTCGGTGATGATGATGGCTTCGCGGTCCTTGCGAATCTCCTCGATATGCACCTTGCCGCGCATGATCACCGAGCCGCGGCCGGTCCACATCGCCGCCTTGGCACCGGCGCGGCCCAGAATGATGCCGCCGGTGGGGAAATCCGGCGCCGGCAGCAGCTCGAGCAGCTGCTCGAACGTCACCTCGGGATCGTCGACATAGGCGCAGCAGGCGTCGATCACTTCGCCCAGGTTATGCGGCGGGATATTGGTCGCCATGCCGACGGCGATGCCGTTGGCGCCGTTGACCAGCAGGTTCGGGAACTGCGCCGGCAGCACGGAGGGTTCCTGCGTGCTGTCGTCATAGTTGGACTGGAAATCGACGGTATCCTTGTCGATATCCGTCAGCAGCGCCTCGGCGGCCTTTTCCAGGCGGATTTCCGTGTACCGCATGGCGGCAGCCTTGTCGCCGTCCATGGAGCCGAAGTTGCCCTGCCCGTCCAGCAGCAACTGGCTCATCGAGAACGGCTGCGCCATGCGCACCATGGCGTCGTAGATCGACTGGTCGCCATGGGGGTGGTACTTACCCATCACGTCACCGACCACGCGGGCCGATTTGCGGTACGGCTTGTCGGCGGTATAGCCGTTCTCGTGCATCGAAAACAGGATGCGGCGATGCACCGGCTTGAGCCCGTCGCGTGCATCAGGCAGCGCGCGCGACACGATCACGCTCATGGCGTAACCGAGGTAGGAGCGCTGCATCTCCTGCTCGATGGAGATGGGCTGAATATCGTGCGGTAGCTTCGGCTGGTCGGTCACGAAACGGGGGTCCGGATGCTGTTTTTGACGGGTAGAATCAGACGCCCGAACAGCCCCGCAAGGGCCATGGAATCAGGCCCCGGAAATTACCACGCTGAGGGGTGCCGGAGCAACGTTGCCAGCCCCGTCTCACCCCCCTATTTCAGGGGTCAAAAATACCGGATTTCAGCCAATTCCACTGGTCCTCGCCGCAGGCCACGACGAGCGGGCTGCTGAACGGCTTGTCGGCGGCGCGGTATGGGCTGCCGTCGAGCCGGCGGGCGATGCCGCCGGCCTCGGAAATCAGCAGGCTGCCGGCCGCATGATCCCACGGCATGGCGCGGTTATAGACCGCGTAATGGATCTGGCCGTCGGCCATGGCGAGATATTCCTGCCCGGCGCAGCGCAGCATCATCACCCCGGCGGTGCGGTCGAGGCGATGGGCGATGCGGGCGGCGAAATCGCGGTCGCCGTAGCGCATGTTCGGCGCACCCGACAGATGCGCCAGCGACGGCGGCTTCGGCGCTGTCAGCCGGCGCAAGGTACCATCCGCCTCGCGCTGCCAGGCGCCGTCGCCCTTGTGCGCCATCGCGGTGATATTGCGCACCGGATCGTGGATCCAGCCGGCCACCGCGTCGCCATCCTGCACCAGCGCCACCATCACGGCGAACAGCGCATTGCCGACGGCAAAATTGGCGGTGCCGTCGACCGGGTCGATCAGCCAGCAGGTGCCGGGCCGGCGCAGGGCCTCCATGATGCTCTCGTCGGCACTGACCGCCTCCTCGCCGACCACGGTGGAGCCGGCAATCAGGGCCTCCAGGCGCGGGGTAAGGAAGGCCTCGGACTCGCGGTCGGCGATGGTGACCATGTCGTGCGGGCCGGCCTTCTCGTCGATCTCATGGCCGCCGAGTTGCCGGAAGCGCGGCATGATCACGCCGCGGGCGGCTTCCTCGATCAGCAGCCGCACCGCATCCATGTCGAACATAGTATCGTTCACGCCCGTTTGCCTTCCTGCCGCTTCTGCCACATGCCGGCCTCGGCCTGGCTCATCGCCACCGAGAGCTTCAGGTGGCCGTCTTCCTCGTGCATGTCGAGCACCTCGCCGTGCCGGTGCAGCCAGGCAATCGCCGCCCCGTCGCCGGCATCGAGGATGAGATCGAGTTCGACGCGGTCGCTGCCCAGCATGGCATCGATACGTTGCAGCAGGATGTCGCAGCCGGCGCCTTCAAGCGCTGAAATCGCCACCGCATCCTCCTGACGGGCGGCCTGGTTCTCGAGATTGTCGCGGGCTTCCGGATCAAGCTGGTCGGTCTTGTTCCAGGCTTCCAGCAGACGATGACCGCTGCCTTCGCCGATGCCGAGCGACGTCAGCACGTCGCGCACGTCGGCGGCCTGGGCGGCGCAGTCGGGATGCGACATATCGCGCACATGCAGGATCAGGTCGGCCGCGATCACCTCTTCCAGGGTGGCACGGAAGGCGGCGACCAGATGGGTCGGCAGCTCGGAGATGAATCCCACCGTGTCGCTGAGGATGATATTGCGCCCGGACGGCAGCCGCACGGTGCGCATGGTGGGGTCCAGCGTGGCAAACAGCAGGTCTTTGGCGAAAACCTCGGCGGCGGTCAGCCGGTTGAACAGGGTCGATTTGCCGGCATTGGTATAGCCGACCAGCGCGACGACGGGATACGGCACCTTCTGCCGTGCCCGGCGGTGCAGCGAGCGGGTGTTCACCACATGCTCGAGCTCGCCCTTGATCTTGGCGATGCGCTCGCCGATCAGGCGGCGGTCGATTTCGAGCTGGCTTTCGCCGGGACCGCCGAGAAAGCCGAAACCGCCGCGCTGGCGCTCAAGGTGGGTCCATGACCGCACCAGGCGCGAGCGCTGGTAATTGAGATGCGCCAGCTCGACCTGCAGCCGGCCCTCGCGGGTGCGGGCACGGGCACCAAAGATTTCGAGGATCAGCCCGGTGCGGTCGATCACCTTGGCCTTCAGCGCGCGCTCGAGATTGCGCTGCTGTACCGGCGACACGGCGGCATCGACGATCACCACGTCGACCGGGCTTTCGGCGATGCGGGCGGCGAGTTCCTCGACCTTGCCCGGGCCGATCAGGGTCGCTGGCCGCCAGGCGGAGACGGTGACCAGTTCGGCATGGATGACGTCGAGATCGATGGCCTGCGCGAGGCCGACCGCTTCGTCGAGGCGGGCCTCGGGCCGGCGGCGCTCGCCCTGCCCCGACCCCTTCTGCGAGAATTTGAGGGCCGGATGCAGGACAAGGGCACGCATGGCATGCCCTTGTCCGCCAGTGTCATGATCGGAAGTCAACAAACGCGATGATGCTCCTGGGCTTCCGGGACCGATGGGTGAAACACCCAGCCGGTCAGCCTTCGCTCGGTGTGCTGCCCGTACCCTGGGCAGCCGGATCGAACAGCTGGATCGGACCCGACGGCATCACCGTCGAGATGGCATGCTTGTAGACCAGCTGCATGTGACCGTCCCGGCGCAGCAGCACCGAGAAGTTGTCGAACCAGCTGATGATGCCCTGCAGCTTGACGCCGTTCACCAGAAATACGGTGACGGGGGTCTTGGTCTTGCGGATGTGATTGAGGAAAACGTCCTGGACGTTCTGAGGCTTGTCGGCGGCCATAGTTGTGGACCTTTCTTTTCTTATCTCGTTGTTATTGTTTTTATTTTACCCGGTTCTTCTCTGGGATGCGGAACCTTGGGTACCGGGGGGCGAAGAGCATTCGCCCCCGGAATCCGAGATTAATACATGAGTGCGCAAAGTGGCAAAACAATGGCGCGTGAAAAATTCTGCACCCTGCGGCAACGCGCCCGGCCGCCCGCGCCGGATGACGCTCAGGGTGCGGCGAAAACCGCCTGCCAGTCGGGCTGGCCGCGGCCATGGCTGGCGGCATGCGCCTCGTAGATGCTGCGCAGCCGAGCCGCCACCACGCCGGGACCGCCATTGCCGACCGGTTTGCCGTCCACACTGGTGACCGGCATCACAAAGGATGTGGTGGAGGTCACAAAAGCTTCGCGGGCGGCCAGCGCCTCGGCCACGGTGAACGGCCGTTCCTCGAAGCGCAGGCCCTCGCGCCGCACCAGTTCCATCACGGCATTGCGGGTGATGCCGCCGAGAATGGCGTTGCTGATCGGCCGGGTCACCAGCACATTGTCGGCGGTGAGAATCCAGGCATTGGACGAGCTGCCCTCGGTGACGAAGCCATCGCGGTCGACCAGCCAGGCTTCATAGGCGCCGGCCTCCTTGGCCGCCTGTTTGGCCAGCGCCGCCGGCAGCAGGCCGACCGTCTTGATGTCGCAACGGCTCCAGCGAATGTCCGGCCGGGTGATCACCGCGACGCCCTTCGCCGCATTGGCATCGGACTTGGCCATATCGAGGGGGCGGGCGATGGCGACCACGGTCGGCCGCACGCCGGCGGGAAACGGGAATTCGCGCCGCGCCGCGCCACGACTGACCTGCAGGTAGACGCTGCCGGTGTGGATGCGGTTGCGGAGCACGGTCTCGGTCAGCACCATTACCAGCGCCGCGCGGCTCATCGGGCGCAGGATGCGCAGCTCGTCGAGACTGCGTTCGAGCCGGGCCATATGGCCTTCGGCATCGACCAGCCGTCCCTCGTTGACGGCGATCACCTCATAGACGGCATCGGCAAACTGGAAACCACGATCTTCAGCATGGACCGCCGCCTTGGCATAAGGCAGATAGCGGCCATTGACATAGGCGATGCGCGACATCGCTGACTTTCCTCTGACTGGGGTGGCTGGGGAAACGACTTAGAAAAACTCCAGACGGACCGCGAAGAGTTTCTCGACTTTTTTCACGGCATCCTTGCGGACGAACAGAATGATGCGGTCACCGGCCTCGATCTCGCTGTCGCTGCGCGCGATGATCACCTCTTCGCCACGGATGATGGCACCGATCATCATGCCGGCGGGCAGATCGAGCTCGCGCAGCGGCTGGCCGACCAGCGCGCTGGTCTCGACGGCCTCGGCTTCCATCACCTCGGCGGCGCCGTCGCGCAGGCTGTAGACGCCACGGATGCGGCCGCGGCGGACATGCTGCAGGATCGACGAGACGGTGGTCGAGCGCGGATTGACCACCACGTCGACGCCGAGCGAGCCGATCAGGTTCTCGTAGGCCGGATTGTTCACCAGCGTAATGGCCCGCTGACTGCCCGCCCGCTTGGCCAGCAGCGAGGTGAGGATATTCACCTCGTCGTCGTTGGTCAGGGCGATGATAGCTTCGGCCGAACCGGCCTTGGCCTCGTTGAGAATATCCATGTCGAGCGCATCGCCGTTCAGCACCACGGCATTCTTGAGCTGGCCGGCGATAAATTCGGCACGCGCCTTGTTGGACTCGATCATCTTCAGCATGACCGACGGCTGGGTCTCCTCGATCTCGCGGGCCAGGAACAGGCCGATATTGCCGCCGCCCGAGATGACAATACGGCGCGCCTCGCGTTCCTCATGGCCGAACAGCCGCATGGCACGCAGCACATGGTCGGGCAAGGTGCAGAAATAGATTTCGTCGGCGACTTCCATGTGGTCGTCGGCATCCGGCACGATCATGTTACCGTTGCGGTTGATGCCGCAGATGTTGATGCCGAGATCGGGAAACAGCTCGGTCAGCTGGCGCAGCGGCGTGTTCAGCACCGGACATTCCTCGCCGAGACGGACGCCGATCAGGCGCAGCTTGTCGTCGGCGAAGGGGATCATGTCAAAGGCGCCCGGCGTCAGGATACGGCGGTGAATGGCGCGCGCCACCTCGATCTCGGGCGAGATGATGTAGTCGATCGAGATGTGCTTCTCGTTGAACAGGTCAGACCATTCCGGCTTCAGGTAGCTCTGCGCCCGCACGCGCGCAATCTTGGTCGGCACGTTGAACAGCGCATGGGCCACTTCGCAGGCCACCATGTTGACCTCGTCGGCGAAGGTCACCGCGATCAGCATATCCGAATCAGCGGCGCCGGCCTGCTCAAGTACGTCCGGATGCGAGGCATGGCCGACAATGCCGCGCAGGTCATAGCTTTCAGCGACCTTATGGGTGCGCTCGGCCGACAGGTCGATAACCGTGACCTCGTTGCCTTCAGTGGCCAGCTGCCGGGCGATGGTGGTTCCGACCAGCCCGGCCCCGCAGACGATGACTTTCATGGCGGTTCCTTCGCCTTATCCGTTGCGGTCGAGATTGGCGACGCCGAGCGCCTTCAGCTTGCGGTGCAGGGCCGAACGCTCCATGCCGATAAAGCCCGCCGTGCGCGACACATTGCCGCCGAACCGGGTAATCTGGGCCAGCAGGTATTCACGCTCGAACATCTCGCGCGCCTCGCGCAGCGGCAGCGCCATCACCTCGGTGGTAGTTTCCGGCCGCAGGGCCACTGGTGGCGTGGCACCGAGATCCGCCGGCAGCATGTCGGCGTGGATGGCACCCTTCTGCTCGACCGGCATCAGGATCAGCAGGCGGGACAGCGCATTGCGCAGCTCACGCACATTGCCGGGCCACTCGGCCGACTGCATGGCGAGCAGCGCATCCTCGGCCAGTTCGCGCAGCGGCACGCCCTGGCGTTGAGCCTCAACGCCGACGAAATGCTTGACCAGCAGCGGGATGTCCTCGCGCCGGTCGCGCAGGCCGGGCACCTTGAGCGGCACGACATTCAGGCGGTGGAACAGGTCCTGGCGGAACAGCCCCAGCCCGACACGGCCAGCCAGGTCGTGGCAGGTGCCCGAAACAATGCGGACATCGACCTGCACACGGGTCCGGCCACCGACGCGCTCGAAGCTCTGCTCGGTCAGCACGCGCAGCAGCTTGGCCTGGGTTTCCGGCAGCATCTCCGCAATTTCGTCGAGGAACAATGTGCCGCCATGGGCACCTTCCAGCACGCCGATGCGATGATGCCGCTGGCCGTTCACGGCCTCTTCGATGCCGAACAGCTCCTGGTCCATGCGATCGGGCATCAGTGCCGCGACATTGAGCACGACGAAGGGTCCGCCGGCACGGCGCGAGCGCTGGTGAATCAGCCGGGCCACCAGCTCCTTGCCGGCACCCGCCGGGCCGCTGACCAGCACGCGGCTGTTGGTCGGCGCCACCCGCTCGATCGCCTGCCGCAACGCCACCATCGCGGCGGACTGGCCGATCAGTTCCAGCGTGGTGCCGGAGCGCTGCCGCAATTCCTCGTTCTCGCGTTTCAGCCGCGCCTGTTCCAGCGCGCGGTCGACCACCAGCAGCAGGCGGTCGCTCTTGAACGGCTTCTCGATATAGTCGTAGGCGCCGCGCTTGATCGCCGCCACCGCGGTCTCGATATTGCCGTGACCGGAAATCATGATGACCGGCACGGTGCTGTGGTGGCGGATGACGCGGTCGAGAATCTCAAGGCCGTCGAGCTTGCTGCCCTGCAGCCAGATATCGAGAATCACCAGATTGGGCCGGCGCGCCTCGATCTCGCGCAGGGCGCCGTCGGAATCGCCGGCCATACGCGTCTCGTAGCCTTCATCCTGCAGGATGCCGGCGATCAGATTGCGGATATCGGCTTCGTCATCGACAATGAGAATGTCACGCGCCATGACCGCCTGAACCTGATTTCCGCACGATTGTCTGTTCCTGGCTCCGGTCCGGCCCGATGCCCCGCCCGCCATCCTGCAGGTCGCGGTCCCGTAGATCGCTGTCCTGCCGGTGGGGGCCGTGATCCCCGGCACCCGCCGGCTTACGCGGCAGCCGAATCCGCGCCACGCTACCATTTTTCAGGTCCGGATCAAATCCCGGGGCATCGGTCAGGGCAATGGTGCCGCCATGCTCCTCGATGATCTTCTTGACGATGGCAAGGCCAAGGCCGGTGCCCTTGGTCCGCGTCGTCACGTAGGGTTCGAACAGGCGGTCACGGTTCTCCAGCGGCAGCCCCTTGCCGTTATCGATCACCCGGATGTCGAGCATGTTGCCCTCGCCGCCGAGCCGGACCAGAATCCGGCCGGGCTCCAGCGTCGCGCCGTCGCCCGGCCGTTCACGGCCGTCGATCGCGTCAATGGCATTCTGCAGGATATTGGTCAGCACCTGGGCGATCTGGCGGGCGTCGCAGCTGATCTGCATCGGCTCGGCCGGCAGTTCGCTCTCGAAACGGATATCCTGCCGCGCCACCTGCTGCAGGAAGATCGCCTGGCGGATCAGCTGGCCGAGATCCTCGTCGCGATAAACCGGTCGCGGCATGCGGGCAAAGGTGGAGAATTCATCGACCATGCGGCCGATGTCGCCGACCTGGCGGATGATCGTATCCGTACACTGCGCGAAGACGTCCGGATCGGTCTGCACTTCCTTGAGGTATTTGCGCTTCAGCCGTTCGGCAGACAGCTGGATCGGCGTCAGCGGATTCTTGATCTCATGGGCAATGCGCCGCGCGATATCCGCCCAGGCAGCATTGCGCTGCGCCGAGACCAGTTCGGTGACGTCGTCGAAGGTGACGACATAGCCCAGCAATTCGTTGTTGGTGACTTCGCGCGCGATCCGCACGAGCAATGTGCGGCTGATATCGCCGCGCCGCAGCAGCACCTGGCCATGGGCCACCGATCCCGAAGGTTCGGCGATCAGCTCATTGAGCAGGTCGGCCATCTCGGGCGCAACCACAGTAAACGGCTGGCCGGTGACCTGATCGAAATCCCGCTGCAGCATCGTCAGCGCCGAGGGGTTCGGCAGGGTGACGAGGCCCTGTGGGTCGAGACCGACGACGCCGGCGCTGACACCGCCCAGCACCGTCTCGGTGAAGCGCCGCCGTTCGTCGAGCTGCCGGTTGGCGGCGATCAGTTCCGATTGCTGCGCGGCAAGCTGGCCGGTCATGCGGTTGAAGGTGCGGCCAAGCGTCGCGATCTCGTCGTCGTCGCCCTGTTCGGTGACCCGGGCGGTCAGGTCGCCGGCGCGGATGCGCTCCGCCACCGAGACCACCTCCCCGATCGGTGTGACCAGGCGATTGGCGATCAGCAGGCCGAACCAGATTGCCGCCAGCAACAGCAGCAGCGAAATCAGCATGAACAGGATGGCGAAGTTGATTTCAAGCGCCGACCGCGCCTGTTCCAGCCGGTTATACTGCGCCGCCGCCGACCGGGTGCGTTCCAGTTCACCGAGCACCTTATTGTCAATAAAGCGGCCGACATAGAGATAGGCATCGAGATAGCCGTCCAGCTTAAACAGCGCGCGAACCCGGTCGTCGGTCTCGCCGGTCATGATCACCACCTGGCCGGCATTCGCCTCCTTGATCGCGGCAGAGGGAATCCGGTCGAATTCCATCAGCAGGCTGAGTTCGCTGCGCGCCAGGATCTGGCCGGTGGATGTGAACACCACCGCCTCGCCCAGCCCGCGCAGGCGCGACAGCTGGCGCACCGCCTGCTGGAAGGCATAGGCGTCACGGGTCAGCTGCGGTGCCTCGCGATTGAGATCAAGTGCCATAGCCAACACGTCGGCGCGGATCGTCTTGCGATGTTCCTGGATATAGGCCTCCGCGACGGCAACCGAGGATTTGACTGCCGTATTGACGCGGTCGCTGAACCAGGTTTGCAGGCCGAGATTGAAAAACAGCACGGCGAAGACTGTCATCAGCACCGTCGGCAGGGCGGTGACCGCGGCAAACAGCATGACCATGCGGGCATGCAGGCGCGAACCAGCCGCGCCGCTGCGGCGCTGCATCCACAGGTTCACCAGCCGGCGGGCGACCAGGGTGGTCAGTCCGAGCAGCACCACGAGGTCGGTAAGCAGCAGGATCTGCACCTCGCGGGGGGTCAGGTCCTGGTTCGCGCCCGGCGTCATCGCCAGATAGGTCAGCGTGCCGACGATCAGGGCGAGGATCGCCAGCGAAATTTCGAGATTGCGGATCAGCCGGTAGCGGCGAACCCAGCCGAGCATGCGACGCCACAGCCGGGCGCTCATCGTGCTGGCAGCCGGGCTGCCGCCTGTCGGGAGGGTGTCTTCGGTCATGGCAGGTGAATCGCGGGCCGCCTCATGGGCCGATCATAGCCCAGCCGGGCCCGGCGGGCACCCGTCGGCGGGCATCCATCGGCCGCCCCCGGCTGCGGCCGGGGCGGCCCGAGGGTTCGGCTATTTCAGGCCCCGGATGACCTGGATGTTATGGTCGCGGATCTTCTTGCGCAGCGTATTCCGGTTCAGGCCAAGCATATGGGCGGCCTTGATCTGGTTGCCCCGGGTGGCGGCCAGACTGAGGGAAATCAGCGGGATTTCCAGTTCCCGCAGCATCCGGTCGTACAGGCCGGGCGGCGGCAGGTCATCGCCCTGGGTGGCGAAGAACTTGGTCAGATGCCGCTCGATGGCGCCGGTGAGGGTCTCCTCCTCGCTCGGCTCGCTGGCGCGCGGCGTCTGCGGCGGCTCGGCCAGCTCGTTCTCGATCACCTCGACGCCGATCACGTCGTCGGCGTAGAGCGCGCCGAGCCGGCGGACCAGGTTTTCCAGTTCGCGGACGTTGCCCGGCCAGCGGTAGCGCCGCAGCCGTTCCATCGCCTCGGCGGCCACCGTCTTGGTCGGCAGGCCCTGGGCGGCGGCCTGGTTGAGGAAGTGGCGGACCAGGTCGGCGATATCCTCGCTGCGCTCGCGCAGCGGCGGCAGGCGCAGCGGCACGACATTGAGGCGGTAGAACAGGTCTTCGCGGAACAGGCCCTGGTTCACCGCCTGCCGCAGGTCGCGGTTGGTGGCGGCGACGATGCGGACATCGGTGCGGATCGGCGTGCGGCCACCCACCGTGGTGTATTCGCCCTGCTGCAGCACGCGCAACAGCCGGGTCTGCGCCTCGATCGGCATGTCGCCGATCTCGTCAAGGAACAGCGTGCCGCCCTCGGCCTGCTCGAAGCGGCCGGCGTAACGATTGGCGGCACCGGTAAACGCACCCTTCTCGTGGCCGAACAGTTCGGATTCGATCAGCTCGCGCGGGATCGCCGCCATGTTGATGGCGACGAACGGCCCGTTGCGGCGCTTGCCGTAATCGTGCAGCGCGCGGGCCACCAGCTCCTTGCCGGTGCCGGACTCGCCGTAGATCAGCACGGTGAGGTCGGTGCCCATCAGGCGCGCCATCACGCGGTAGATTTCCTGCATGGCCGGCGAGCGGCCGATCAGCGGCAGCTTTTCCTCGTCGGCCGCGGCCTGCGCCTCTTCCGACTGCACCGCCTTGGGCTGGCTCATCGCCCGCTCGACGACGCGCAGCAGTTCCTTGAGGTCGAAGGGCTTCGGCAGATAGTCATAGGCGCCGCGCTCGGCCGCCTTCACCGCGGTCAGCAGCGTCTTCTGCGCGCTCATCACGATGATCGGCAGATCGGGGCGGATGCGCTTGATGCGCGGCAGCAGGTCGAGGCCGTTCTCGTCGGGCATCACCACGTCGGTGATGATCAGGTCGCCCTCGCCTTCGGAAGACCAGCGCCACAGGGTGGCGGCATTTCCGGTCGAGCGCACCTGATAGCCGACCCGGCCCAGCGCCTGATCCAGTACGGTGCGGATCGAGCGGTCGTCGTCGGCTACGAGAATGGTGCCCTTAGTACTCATAATCAGGACTCTCCGGAATCTTCCGTTGTCGGGTTCACCGGCAGACGGGCGCTAAAGACGGTTCGGCGGGGGCGACTGTCGCATTCGATGACGCCGCCATGGTCGCCGATGATCTTCGCAACCAATGCAAGACCGAGGCCAGAGCCGCTGGCCTTGGTTGTCACAAAGGGATCGAACAGATAGGTGCGGATATCCTCGGGCACGCCGGGGCCGTTATCCTGCACCGAAACCTCGAGCGGCAGATGCAACCGGTCGCGCGAACCGCGCACCGCCAGCCGCACGCCATGGCGGTAGGCGGTGGTCAGCACGATCTCGCCGGCCGGGTCGTCGCCGACCGCTTCGGCGGCATTCTTCACCAGATTGAGGAAGACCTGCACCAGCTGGTCGCGATTGCCGTAGACCGGCGGCAGCGAGGGATCGTATTTCTCGACAAAGCGCAGATGTTTGGCAAAACCGGCCTGGGCGATCTTGCGCACATGCTCCAGCACCTGGTGGATATTGACCGGGCCGCGGTTGATCGGCCGCTTGTCGGAGAATATCTCCATGCGGTCGACCAGGCCGCAGATACGATCCGTCTCGTCGCAGATCAGGCGTGTCAGTTCGCGGTCAGCCTGGCTGGCATTGAGCTCCAGCAGCTGCGCGGCGCCACGGATGCCGCTGAGCGGGTTCTTCACTTCATGGGCCAGGATCGCGGCCATGCCGACCACCGAACGGGCAGCGCCGCGATAGGTCAGCGCACGGTCGATCTTGGCGGCCACGGTGCGTTCGTCGAAGCGCACCACGGCGCGGTCGGTCTGCTCGGGCACTGGCGAGACCTGAACATCGACCAGCCGTTCGCCCAGCCGCGGCGAGCCAAGGTCGACGTCATATTCGGAAACGGTATAGCGCTCGCGGAAGACCTGGGCGATCAGTTGCAGGACCGGGCTGCCGAACGGCACCAGGTCGCGCAGGTTCTGGCGATAGAGGAAGGCCGCGCCGGAATCGAAGAACTGCTCGGCGGCCGGATTGGCGTAATAGATCTCGCCCTGGTCGCCGACCAGCAGAATGGGGGTCGGCAGCGCGCCAAGCACCTGGGTGGTGTCGATCGCCGGCAAATCGGCACCGGCAGGCGGCGGGGCATTGGCAGTGCGCTCGGCATTACGCATCAGGCGGCCATCCTGTCGAGCTGCGGTGCATAGAAGTCGCGGATCGTATGGCGCACCAGGTCGGGCGCCTCGATCTGCATGATACGGGTGCGGAACTCGGCCGAACCCGGCAGCCCCTTGGAATACCAGGCGACATGCTTGCGGGCGATTTTCAGCCCGGTCTGCACGCCGTAATGCGACAGCATGGCGTCGAAATGCTCCAGCACCGTCGCCTGCTGCTCGTGCAGCGGCGGGTCCGGCAGGCGGACGCCGGATTTCAGGAACTCGATCACCTGGCGCAGGAACCACGGCCGGCCATAGGCGCCGCGGCCGACCATCACGCCATCGGCGCCGGACTGGTCGAGCGCGTCCTTCGCCTCGTCCAGGGTGGTGATATCGCCATTGACGATCACCGGGATCGACACGGCGTCCTTCACCTTGCGCACGAAGCCCCAGTCGGCACGGCCGTTATAGAGCTGGCAGCGGGTGCGACCATGCACGGTCAGCATCCGGATGCCCTCGCCCTCGGCGATGCGGGCCAGTTCCGGCGCATTGCGGCTGGCGTCGTCCCAGCCGGTCCGCATCTTCAGCGTCACCGGCAGTTTCACGGCCTTCACGGTGGCGGTCAGCAGGCTTTTGGCATGCTCCAGGTCACGCATCAGCGCCGAACCGGCATGGCCGTTCACCACCTTCTTGACCGGGCAGCCCATATTGATATCGATGATGGCGGCACCCTTGTCCTCATTCAGCCGGGCCGCCTCGGCCATCACCCCGCCCTCGCAGCCGGCAAGCTGCACCGACATCGGAAATTCTTCCGGGGTGTTTTCTGCCATCTTGAGTGACTGCCGCGATGCGCGCACCATGGCCTCCGAGGCGATCATCTCGGACACGACGAGGCCCGCCCCGCTGCGCTTCACCAGGCGACGGAACGGCAAGTCGGTGACCCCTGACATGGGAGCCAGGATCACCGGGTCTTCGATCGAGACGGAACCTATCGTTATGCTCATTTTTTGCACAACACCCGGGGTGCACAGTTGTTGGTCACTGTAATGGGTTTCCTACCGCACTGCAATATTATTCGTCTGCCTGCGACCTTTGCCGGCCGCAGCGGGCTCGGCTAGGGTGCCGGCCATGACGATTGCCGCACTGATTGTGGCGGCCGGCCGGGGAACGCGGGCCGGCGGCGAGAAACCCAAACAATACCAGATGCTTGGCGGGCAACCCCTGTTGCGCCACAGCCTCCGGGCCTGCCTTGGCCACGCGGCAATAGCACGGGTAGCGGTCGTGATCCATCCCGAAGATTCGGCGCTCTACCGCGACGCCCTGGGTGACTTGGAAATGGACAGTCGTCTGACAGCGCCCATTGCCGGCGGCGCGACCCGGCAGGACAGCGTCCGGCTTGGTCTGGAAGCACTTAGCAGGGATGCTCCCGGGCATGTGCTTATTCATGATGCAGCACGCCCATTTTTGCAGCATGCCCGGATCGATGCGCTGATTGCCAGTCTGCGCGATGCGCCGGGTGCGATCCTCGCCGTGCCGGTGGTCGACACGCTGAAACGCGAAGTCGCAGGCAACGCCCATGCCGGTATCGATCGCGCCGGCCTGTGGCGAGCCCAGACCCCGCAGGCCTTCCGCTTCGCCGATATCCTCGCCGCCCACCGCAGGCTGGCCGGCCAGGCGCTGACCGACGATGCCGCCGTCGCCGAGCAGGCCGGACTGGCGGTGCGGCTGGTGGCCGGCACAGAGGAGAATTTCAAGGTGACCGAACCCGAGGATTTCCGCCGCGCCGAACGCCAGCTGCTGATGCAGCGCGGCGACATCCGCACCGGCCAGGGCTTCGACGTGCATGCCTTCGGTGACGAACCGAACCGGCCGCTGATGCTGGGCGGGATCACTGTGCCGCATGGCCGCAGTCTCGCCGGCCATTCCGATGCCGATGTGGCGCTGCATGCGCTCACCGATGCGATCCTCGGCGCCATCGGTGCCGGCGACATCGGCCAGCATTTCCCGCCCTCCGATCCGCAATGGAAAAACAAGGACTCCGCCGCCTTCCTCGCCCATGCCGCCGGCCTGGTGCGGGCGCGCGACGGCCTGATCGCCCATTGCGACATCACCATCATCTGCGAGGCGCCGAAGATCGGGCCGCATCGCGAGGCGATGCGCACGCGCATCGCCGGCATCCTCGGCATCGACGCCGACCGCGTCAGCGTGAAGGCGACCACCACCGAAAAGCTCGGCTTCACCGGTCGCGGCGAAGGCGTCGCCGCGCAGGCCGTCGCCACCATCCGCCTGCCGGGCTGAGGACGGAAGCATGCCGGCCCTGCCCTTCCTGCTCTGCACCTGGTTTGGCCTCGGCAAGCTGCCGAAAGGCCCCGGCACCTGGGGCTCGCTCGGCGCCCTGCCCTTTGCCTGGGCTCTGCAGATGGCCGGCGGACCGGAGGCCGTGCTGGCGGCGACAGTGGCCATCTCGCTGGTGTCGCTCTGGGCGATTGCCGAATACCTGAAACACCAGCCCGGCGAGGACCCCGGCGAGATCGTCATCGACGAAGTGGCCGGCCAGTGGCTGACCTTGGCCTTCGTGCCGCTCGACTGGCGGCTTTATGTGATCGGCTTCGTCGCCTTCCGCATCTTCGACATCTTCAAGCCCTGGCCGGTGTCATGGGCCGACCGGCAGATCGGCGGCGCGCGCGGCGTGCTTCTCGACGACCTGCTGGCCGGCGTCTATGCCGCGCTGGTCATGTTCATCCTTCTGCATTTCTGGTGACCCCATGGACGACACCCTGCTGCGCCTTGCCGAAGACCTGCTGTCACGCTGCCGCGCGGCCAAGCTGCTGCTGACCACCGCCGAATCCTGCACCGGCGGCCTGATCGCGGCGACGCTGACCGAGATCGCCGGCTCGTCCGATGTCTTCGAGCGTGGTTATGTGACCTATTCCAATGCTGCCAAGTCTTATGCCATCGGCGTGCCGGCAGAGGTCATCGCCGGCCATGGCGCCGTCTCCGAACAAGTGGCGCGCGCCATGGCTGAGGGCTGCCTGCGCCGCAGCGAAGCGGATATCGCCATCGCCTGCACCGGCATCGCCGGGCCGGGCGGCGGCTCTGCACAGAAGCCGGTCGGCCGCGTGCATATCGCGGTGGCCGCCCATGGCATGGCGACCATGCATCAGCAGATGGATTACGGCGATATCGGCCGCGCGGAGGTGCGCACGGCCACGGTGGAGGATGCGCTCAATCTGGCCGGCGAGATGCTGGCCGAGATCCTCGCCCAGCGAAAGCCGCCGGCCTAAAGATCCGCCAGCCGCTTGACCTCGCCCGACGCGGCGATGGTGCTGTCGCGCACGAAGCGCTCGTGATTCTGGTCGATGTCGTCGAGCCGGTAGAGATAGTTCACCATGGTGCCGGCCGATTGCTTGAAGCCGTTCTTCGAGCGGTCGCCGAGCCAGTTCAGCCGGTGCACGCTGGCGCCGTTGCTGAGGTGAAAGCGTGCCACCGGATCGCGCGGCTTGCCCCTGTCCTGCGCGGTCAGCAGATAGCGCGCGCAGAGCCGCAGCAGCACCGGCTTCAGCGCCTCGGCCAGCACCGCATTGTCGGCCCAGGCATTATCCTTCAGCAGGCCGGGCAGCATGCCTTTCGAGAAGCGCTGGCCCAGCGCCTCGCGCAGCTTCTCGCGCGCATCGGCGGTGACCAGATCGGGCGCCCCCTGGGCCACCGTCTCGTCGAGCCATTTGCGGAAGCCGGGGATCGGCGACAGGGTCGAGAACTGCTTCAGGTGCGGCAGCTCGCGAGTCAGGTCGTCGACCACCCGCTTGATCAGGAAATTGCCGAACGAAATGCCGCGCAGGCCGGTCTGGGTATTCGAGATCGAATAGAAGATCGCGGTATCCGCCTCGCCCGGGTCCATCACCGGCGAGGCCTGGTCGAGCAGGGCCTGCACATTGCCGGCGATGCCCTTGACCAGCGCCACCTCGACGAAGATCAGCGGCTCGAGCGGCATGCGCGGATGGAAGAAAGCATAGCAGCGCCGGTCGGCATCGAGCCGGTTGCGCAGGTCGTCCCAGCTCTCGATGGCATGGACGGCTTCGTAGGCGATCAGCTTTTCCAGCAGCGCCGCCGGGCTGTTCCAGGTGATGCGCTGCAGTTCGAGAAAGCCGACGTCGAACCAGGCCACGAAGAGATCTTCGAGATCGGCGTCGACGATGGCCAGTTCCGGCGTCTCCTTGCGGAAGCGCAGGGCATCGGCGCGCATGTCGACGAGGAACTTCACGCCCTGCGGCAGGCCGGTGAACTGGGTCAGCAGCTTCTGCCGCGGCGGGGTCAGCGCCTGGCGCAGCCGGCGTTCGGCCTTCTGGCGGGCGACCGGATCGCCGGCGGCACCGCGCACCGCGGTCATCGCCTTGTCGAGCGCCGGCTCGTCGGCGGCGAAGCCTTTAGCCAGCACCTGCAGGAAGGCGCGCTTGCCGTCGTCATTCAGGCCGAGATAAAGCCGGCCGAGCGCCGCCGCCCGGGCGCGGGCCGAGACCTCGCCGCCGCGCGCCTCCAGACATTCGGCGAACAGGCCGTGCAGGCGGTCGACATCCTTCGGCCCCAGCACGCCCTCGCGGCTCAGCGGCACGCCCTCGCCGCCGCCGGCAATACCGCGCCAGGCACCGACCAGGCTGCGCAGTCCGCGTTCCAGCAGGGTTCCCGAAGCTTGCATTGCAACCATGGCGCCCCTCTCTGCAGGCAGGATCAGTCAGGCCGTCCGGATCGTAGCACCGGGCGGCAGCGACAATCCATTCTCCCCGTAAAGATGACGGGCACGTGTCTCAAAGGCGGCAACCATGCGGCGGACCGCCTCGTTGAACAGCAGTTCGATGGTCTTCTGCAGCAGTTTCGAGCGGAATTCGAAATCGACAAAGAAATCGATCTCGCAACCCTGCTCGTGGGGCAGGAAAATCCAGTGGTTGCGCAAATACTTGAACGGCCCGTCGGTGTATTCCACGTCGATCCGCATCCCCTCGGGGTCCAGCATGACCTTCGAGGTGAAGCGTTCGCGGAACATCTTGAAGCCGATGATCAGGTCGGCCACCAGCAGGTTGGGGCCGCGCTCGCGGATGCGGGCGCCTGTGCACCAGGGCAGGAATTTCGGGTAATGCTCGACGCCGGCGACCACGGCATAGAGCTGGTCCGGGCGATACGGCAGGACGCGCTTTTCCGCGTGGGTCGGCACGCCGCCTCTTAGGCCCGCGCCAGCTTGGCTTCGCGGTTGGCCTTCAGCCGGGCGAAATCGTCGCCGGCATGATGCGACGAGCGGGTCAGCGGCGAGGCCGAGACCATCAGGAAGCCCTTGGAATAAGCCAGCGTCTCGTAGGCCTTGAACTCGTCGGGGGTGACGAAGCTCTTGACCTCGGCATGCTTGCGGGTCGGCTGCAGATACTGGCCGATGGTCAGGAAGTCGACATCGGCGGCGCGCAGGTCGTCCATCACCTGCATGATCTCGATCTTCTCCTCACCGAGGCCAACCATCAGGCCAGACTTGGTGAACATCGACGGATCGACTTCCTTCACCCGGGCAAGCAGCTGCAGCGAGGTGAAATAGCGCGCACCGGGCCGGATCGTCGGATAGAGCCGCGGCACGGTCTCGAGATTGTGGTTGTAGACATCGGGCCGGGCGGCGACGACAGCCTCGATGGCGCCGGGCTTGCGGATGAAATCGGGGGTCAGAATCTCGACGGTCGTCGCGGGCGAGGATTTGCGGATGGCTTCGATCGTCTTCACGAACTGCGCCGCGCCGCCATCGGCGAGATCGTCGCGGTCGACCGAGGTGATCACCACATGATTGAGGCCCAGCTTGCCGACGGCTTCCGCCACATGGTCCGGCTCGTCGTGGTCGACGCCGGCGGGCTTGCCGGTGGCGACATTGCAGAAGGCGCAGGCGCGGGTGCAGACGGCGCCGAGGATCATCACGGTCGCATGCTTCTGCTTCCAGCATTCGCCGAGGTTCGGGCAGGCGGCTTCCTCACAGACCGTGTTCAGCTTCAGGTCGCGCATCAGCTTGCGCGTCTCGGCCACTTCCGGCGAGGTCGGGGCCTTGGCGCGGATCCAGTCCGGCTTGCGCAGCACCGGGGTATCCGGGCGATGTGCCTTTTCCGGATGGCGGACCGGCTTGTCAGTAACAGCCCGGTCAGCAGTTGGCGGCGGATTGAAAATCACGGTCACGATGCGGTCCTCTTCACCCCTCACGGATGAGGTAGCGCGCCCCGACTATACAGAAAAGCCCCCGGGCTGGCACCCGGCGGCCTTCCCGGCCGGAAAGCCTAGAAATTCAGCGCCTTGCCGTAAGCGTCGAGCGTCGACTCGTGCATCATCTCGCTCAGCGTCGGATGCGGGAAGATGGCATGCATCAACTCGAGTTCGGTGGTCTCCAGCGTCTTGGCGATACCGAAACCCTGGATCAGCTCGGTAACCTCGGCGCCGATCATATGGGCACCGAGCAGTTCGCCGGTCTTGGCGTCGAACACGGTCTTGACCAGGCCCTCAGGCTCGCCCAGCGCAATCGCCTTGCCGTTGGCGAGGAAGGGATAGCGGCCGACCTTGACCTCGTGACCCTTCGCCTTGGCGGCCGTCTCGGTCAGACCGACGCTGGCGATCTGCGGCGTACAATACGTGCAGCCGGGGATGTTGGAGACTTTAAGCGGATGGACATCCTTCTCGCCGGCGATCTTCTCGACGCAGATGACGCCTTCATGGCCGGCCTTGTGGGCGAGCCACGGCGGACCGGTCAGGTCGCCGATGGCGTAGATGCCGGGCTCCGCCGTGCGGCTCCACTCGTCGGTGACCACATGGGTCTTCTCGACCTTCACCCTGGTGGTCTCGAGTCCGATATTCTCGACATTGCCGACGATGCCGACGGCGAGGATCACGCGGTCAACGGTGATCTGGCTTTCCTTGCCGGCCTTGTCCTTCAGGGTCGCGGTCACGCTGTCGGCCGCCTTTTTCAGCGCGGTCACGTTCGTGCCGAGATGGATCTTCATGCCCTGCTTCTCGAAGGCCTTCTTGGCCAGCCCCGAGATTTCCTCGTCTTCCACCGGCAGCACGCGGTCCATCACCTCGACCACGGTGACCTCGCAACCCAGCGTGCGGTAGAAGCTGGCGAATTCGATGCCGATGGCGCCCGAGCCAACCACCAGCAGCGACTTCGGCAGGCTTTCCGGGATCATCGCTTCCCTGTAGGTCCAGACCAGCTTGCCGTCAGGCTCCAGGCCCGGCAGCGAACGGGCGCGCGCTCCGGTCGCCAGGATGATGTGCTTGGCGGTCAGATCGGCGACCGGCTTGCCGTCCTTGGTCACCTTCAGCTTGCCCAGACCATCAGAAGACCGGCCATTGAGCGTGCCATGGCCGTCGAAGACCGGAATCTTGTGTTTCTTCATCAGAAACTTGACGCCGCCCGAGAGCTGGGCCGCGACCTTGCGCGAGCGCTCGACCACCTTCTTCGTGTCGATGGTGACCTTGCCTTCAACCTTGAAGCCGTAGGCTTCGGCGTGCTGGATGTGGCTGTAGATCTCGGCCGAGCGCAGCAGCGCCTTGGTCGGGATGCAGCCCCAGTTCAGGCAGATGCCGCCGAGCTGGTCGCGCTCGATGATGGCGGTCTTGAAACCCAACTGGGCCGCGCGGATCGCCGTGGTGTAGCCGCCGGGGCCGGAGCCGAGGACGATGACGTCGAAACTGGTGTCGCTCATGATCTGTCCTCCCCGCTCACAGCAGCATGGTCAGCGGGTCGTCGATATAGCCCTTGAAGGCCTGCAGCAGCTGGGCGCCGAGCGCGCCGTCGACCGCGCGATGATCGACCGACAGCGTGCAGGTCATGATCGTGGCCGGCACGATCTGGCCCTTGCGCACGATGGCACGCTCCTCGCCCATGCCGACGGCGAGAATGCAGCCCTGCGGCGGATTGATCACCGCCTCGAACTGCTTGACGCCGAACATGCCGAGGTTCGAGATCGAGAAGGTGCCGCCCTGGAATTCCTCGGGCTTCAGCTTGCCGTCACGGGCGCGCGCGGCGAGGTCCTTCATCTCGGCGGCAATCTGGGTCAGGCCCTTCTGTTCCGCCTGCTTGACGATCGGCGTGATCAGGCCGTTCGGCGTCGCCACCGCGACCGAGATATCGGCATGCTCGTACATCAGCAGGCCGCTCTCGTCGTAACTGGCATTGGCGGCCGGTACCTTTTTCAGCGCCAGCGCCGAGGCGCGGATGATGAAGTCGTTGACGCTGATCTTGGCCTCCGACTTGTCGTTGAGCCGCTTGCGCAAGGCCAGCAGCTCGTCGATCTCGGTGTCGATGGTCAGATAGAAATGCGGCACCGTCTGCTTGGCTTCGGTCAGACGGCGCGCGATGGTCTTGCGCATGCCGCTGAGCGGTTCCAGCCTGTACGGCATCTTGAGCAGGTCGGCGAGCTGGCGCGCCCCCGGCCCTGAAGAAATGGGGCCGGACGCCACGGGGGCCGCCGCCTTGCCGGCAGCGGCCGGCGCGGCAGCAGCAGCATCTTTCGGCGCCTTCTCGATATCCGCCTTGACGATGCGGCCATGCGGGCCGCTGCCCTGCACGGCGCTGAGGTCGATGCCGGCCTGGGCCGCCATGCGCCGCGCCAGCGGCGAGGCAAACACGCGGGCGCCATCCTGCTTCGGGGCAGGTGCTGCGGCCGCCGGTGCGGGAGCCGGAGCCGCCGCAGCCGGTGCGGCAGCCTTCGGGGCTTCCGCCTTCTCAGGCGCAGGCGCCGGAGCAGCGGCCGGCTTGGGCGCGGCGCCGGCCTTGATGTCGGACGCGGACTCGCCCTCTTCCAGCAGCACCGCGATGGGGGTGTTGACGGCCACGCCCTCGGTGCCCTCGGCCACCAGGATCTTGCCGAGCTTGCCCTCGTCGGTGGCCTCGAACTCCATGGTCGCCTTGTCGGTCTCGATCTCGGCCATGACGTCGCCGGCCTTGACCGTGTCGCCTTCCTTGATCAGCCACTTGGCCAGCTTGCCCTCGGTCATCGTGGGCGAGAGGGCCGGCATCAGGATATCAATCGGCATCCTTTATCCCTCCCTCAGCGATAGCAGACGGCCTTGGCGGCCGCGACGATGTCGTCGACGGTCGGCAGGGCGAGCTTTTCCAGATTGGCGGCATAGGGCATCGGCACGTCCTTGCCGCTGACCCGCGCCACCGGCGCGTCGAGATAATCGAAGGCCAGTTCCATCATGCTGGCGGAGATCTCCGCGCCGACACCCGACTGCGGGAAGCCCTCTTCCACCACGACGAGGCGGTTGGTCTTCTGCACCGACTTCACGATGGTGTCCTTGTCCATCGGCCGGATGGTGCGCAGGTCGACCACCTCGGCATCGATGCCCTCGGCGGCCAGCTTCTCGGCGGCGGCCAGCGCATGGCCGACCGAGATCGAGTAGCCAACCAGGGTGACGTCCTTGCCGGCACGGGCGATGCGTGCCTTGCCGATCGGCACAATATAGTCATCGAGCTTCGGCACCTCGAAGCTGCGGCCATAGAGAATCTCGTTCTCCAGCACCAGCACCGGGTTGGGATCGCGGATCGCCGCCTTGATCAGGCCCTTGAAGTCGGCCGCGCTGTAGGGCGCCACCACCTTCAGGCCGGGGATATGCGAATACCAGGCGGCGTAATCCTGGCTGTGCTGGGCGGCGACGCGCGCCGCGGCGCCGTTCGGGCCGCGGAACACGATGGAACAGCCCATCTGGCCGCCCGACATGTACAGCGTCTTGGCCGCCGAGTTGACGATCTGGTCAATCGCCTGCATCGAGAAATTGAAGGTCATGAACTCGACGATCGGCTTCAGACCGCCAAAGGCGGCGCCGATGCCGATGCCGGCGAACCCCTGCTCGGTGATCGGCGTGTCGATCACGCGGTCGGCACCGAATTCATCCAGCATGCCCTGGCTGATCTTGTAGGCGCCCTGATACTGCGCGACTTCCTCGCCCATCAGGTAGACGTTCGGATCGCGGCGCATCTCTTCCGACATGCCTTCGCGGATCGCCTCGCGCACCGTCATGGTGACGAATTCGGTGCCGGCCGGAATATCGGGATCGGCCATTTCCTTGGGCATCGGCGCCGGTGCGGCCGGAGCTGCCGGGACGGCAGGCTTCGCCGCGGATTCAGTAGCAGCAGCCGGGGCCGCAGCCTTGGTCGCCGGCGCGGCGCCGGGCTGCTCGTCCTCGCCGCGCAACACGGCGATCGGCGTGTTGACAGCGACGCCCTCGGTGCCCTCGGAAACCATGATCTTCTCGATCACGCCCTCGTCGGTCGCCTCGAACTCCATGGTCGCCTTGTCGGTTTCGATCTCGGCCATGATGTCGCCGGCCTTGACCGTGTCACCTTCCTTGATCAGCCACTTGGCCAGCTTGCCCTCGGTCATCGTAGGCGACAAAGCGGGCATCAGAATCTCGATTGCCATGGTCTATTTCCTCCCGGCCCGCTCAGGCTTCCACGTACACGTCGGTCCACAGCTCCGACGGATCGGGCTCGGGGCTTTCCTGCGCGAAATCGGCCGCCTTCTGGATGATGTCCTTGACCTCCTTGTCGACGGCCTTCAGCGCGTCTTCATCGGTCATCTTGCTGGTCAGCAGCACATTGCGCGCCTGGTCGATCGGATCATGCTCGGAGCGCATCTTGTTGACCTCGTCCTTCGAGCGGTATTTCGCCGGATCGGACATCGAATGGCCGCGATAGCGGTAGGTCATCATCTCGAGAATGATCGGCCCCTTGCCGGCGCGGCACCAGGCCACCGCCTCTTCGCCGGCCTCCTTCACGGCCAGCACGCTCATGCCGTCGACCTGGCGGCCGGTGATCCCGAAGCTCTCGCCGCGCTTGTACAGCGCCGGCTGCGCCGAGGAGCGGCTGACCGAGGTGCCCATGGCATACTGGTTGTTCTCGATCACATAGATGACCGGCAGCTTCCACAGCTCGGCCATATTGAAGCTCTCGTAGACTTGGCCCTGGTTGGCCGAGCCGTCGCCGAAATAGCAGAAGGTGACGTTGTCGGTCTTCTTGTACTTCTGGGAGAAGGCAAGACCGGTACCCAGCGGCACCTGGGCGCCGACGATGCCGTGGCCGCCGTAGAAATGCTTCTCGCGGCTGAACATGTGCATCGAGCCGCCCTTGCCCTTCGAATAGCCGCCGATGCGCCCGGTCAGCTCGGCCATGACGCCCTTCGGGTCCATGCCGGTGGCCAGCATGTGGCCGTGGTCACGATAGGAGGTGATGACGGCATCGCCGAGCTTGGCGCAGGCCTGCAGGCCGACGACGACCGCTTCCTGGCCGATGTAGAGATGGCAGAAGCCGCCGATCAGGCCCATGCCGTACAACTGGCCGGCCTTTTCCTCGAAGCGGCGGATCAGCAGCATGTCGCGGTAATAGCCGAGCATCTCGTCGGCCTGCGGCAGCTTGGCTGCCTTCTTGGCGGCCGTCGCATCGACGGCCTTGCCTGCTTTCGCCATTGTATCCTCCCGGCTTAACGCTACGGCACACTCGGGTGCATATAGAGCATGCGGGCCTGAAAACGACCCGGCTGGAGGCGCAAGATGGCGGCTAACTTTAGTTAAAACAAGGCGTTTTCAAAGATTAACCTGATTTCGGTTAATCGACGCAATTCCATTTCCTCGGGCGCCCACTCAGCGTCCAAGTATTACCAGATCATGGGGCTTGATCATACCCAGAACCCGCCGCGACTGCTCTTCCAGCATGTCGGTATCCAGCCCGCTCTCGCGCAGCAGGCCGGTGCGCCGCTCCAGCACCTGGCGTTCGGCAGTCACCGCCGCCAGCGCCGTTTCGGTCTGCTGGATCTGCAGGGTCAGGCGCGTATAGGCATTGATGCCGCGGTCGCCCTCGACGGCGTGGTAGCAGAAATAGCCGATCGCCGCGAAACAGATGACGGGAACGATGGCCGAAAGGGAATGCCGGCGGATTTCACTGTATGCGCTCATGGCGGGAATCGAATCATATCCGAGTCGCCGGGTCAATCCCTTTCGTTAACGAGGCGGCGATTCTGACCATTGAGTCAAAGTGTTATGGAACCGACTCGAGCTCCGGAGGACCGCCCATTCCCTTTCACCCGGCCGGGAGCTATCTAGGCTGTCATGTGGGACTCTCGCCCGATCCGCTGCCCCGCCCCGGCCCGCCGCAAGCCGGCCGGCCGGCCGTCAGTCCGTCGCTGAGGACCGCCCATGCACCGCCTTGCCGTCGCCCCCAATGCGGAATGGCCCGAGCGCGCCGGCGAACTCGGCTATACCTCGCTCGATGCGGCCGGCGCTTCCTGCTGGTGCGAGGACGCCGCCTACTGCTTCAGCTCCGGCCAGATCGACCAGCTCGACGCCGCCGCCCAGCGGCTGGAAGACATGTGCCTCGACCTCGTCGACGACGTGGTCTGTCGCGGCGACTACGAAGCCTTCCGCCTGTCGGACACCGCCTGCGCACTGGTCGAGGACTCCTGGCGCCGGCAGGACAAGAATCTCTATGGCCGCTTCGATTTTGCCTGGGACGGCCGCGACGCGCCGATGCTGCTCGACTATCGCGCCGACGCGCCGACCGAACTCTACGAGTCGAGCGTGGTGCAATGGGAATGGCTGCATAACTACTGTTCGCACTGCGACCAGTTCAACGGCATCCACGAAACTCTGATCGAGGCGTGGAAGAGTTTCGGTCTCTGGGGCCATCGCGTGCATTTCGCCTGCTCGCGCGATGCCGCCGCCGATCTCGGCACGGTTGATTACCTGCGCGACACGGCACTGCAGGCCGGCCTCGATACCGGCCGCCTGTTCATCGACGAGATCCGCTGGAACGGCAAGCGCTTCACCGACCTGACGGCCAAGCCGATCACCGTGCTGTTCAAGCTGTATCCCTGGGATCGCATGCTGCAGGAAAGCTTTGCCGGCCGCATCGGCTCGTCGGGCATGCGGCTGATCGAACCGGCCTGGAAGATGCTGCTGTCCGGCGGCAACCTGCTGCCGGCGCTGTGGCAGCGCTGGCCCGATCATGAAAACCTGCTGCCCGCCAGCACGGACCGCGATGCCATCCGCGGCGCAAAGCTGCCGACCCTGGCACAAGGTGGCGCGACGCCGGCATGGCGGCAGGTCATCGACCTGCCCTGCTTCGACGGCTTCTATCCGGTGCTCGGCGTCTGGGTGGTGGCTTCGCGGCCCTGCGGGCTCGGCATCCGCGAGACCCGCAGCCCGACCGGCGGCAACACCGACCGCTTCGTGCCGCATCTTTTCGAATAAAGCCGATCCGACGCCGCCTTCAGCGGCAGCGCACCAGCAGGCGGTCGGATTCGATGGTCTCGTCGAAGACGATGAGCTTGTTGGGCGCCATCTCCATCACCACCAGCGCCAGCTCGCGGTCGGGTTCATTGGCATCCAGCAGGATGATGTGGTCGCGCTCGGTACGGAAGCGGCCCTCATGGGGATCGCCCTCGTCGAGGGTCGAGCGGTAGCCGCCCTCAGGCGTGAACTCCAGCATCTCGCCGGCACTGCAGGCTTCCGCACTCATGCCCCAGCGGCCGAGGATCATACCCGGCCGCACCGTCACGGTCTCGGCCGCCGCCGCCGCGCCCCCCAGGAGCGCGACGGTCAGCGTTGCGATGGCGGCGAGACGGCGCAACTCAGCGCCGCTTCAGGGCAGCAAAGCCCGGATACTTCGCGGAGCCTTCGAGCTCCTGCTCGATGCGGATCAGCTGGTTGTATTTGGCCATGCGGTCAGAACGGGCCAGCGAGCCGGTCTTGATCTGGCCGCAGTTGGTGGCGACGGCAAGATCGGCAATCGTGCTGTCCTCGGTCTCGCCCGAACGATGCGACATCACGGCGCGATAGCCGTTCTTGTGGGCGAGCTCGACGGCTTCCAGGGTTTCGCTGAGCGTGCCGATCTGGTTCACCTTGACAAGGATCGCATTGGCGACGCCCTTGTCGATGCCATCGGCCAGCCGCTTCGGGTTGGTGACGAACAGGTCGTCGCCGACCAGCTGGCATTTGCCGCCGATCATGTCGGTCAGCTCTTTCCAGCCGGCCCAGTCGTCCTCGGCCATGCCGTCCTCGATGGAGACGATGGGATAATCGCCGACCAGCGTCTGCCAGTATTTCGCCATCTCGACCGGGCTCAGCTTCAGCCCCTCGCCGTCCAGATGATACTTGCCGTCCTTGAAGAACTCGGTGCTGGCGGCATCCAGCGCGATCATCACGTCCTTGCCCGCCTTGTAGCCGGCGGCCTCGATGGCCTGCATGATGAAGTCGAGCGCGCCGCGGGTCGACGGCAGGTTCGGCGCGAAGCCGCCCTCGTCGCCGACATTGGTGTTGTGGCCGGCGTCCTTCAGCTTTTTCTTCAGCGTGTGGAACACCTCGGCGCCCATGCGAACCGCATCGGCGACGGTGCCGGCGGCTACCGGCATGATCATGAATTCCTGCACGTCGATCGGATTGTCGGCATGGGCGCCGCCGTTGATGATGTTCATCATCGGCACCGGCAGGACATGGGCCGCGGCGCCGCCGACATAGCGGTAGAGCGGCAGGCCGGCCTCTTCGGCGGCCGCCTTTGCGACTGCAAGGCTCACGCCCAGAATCGCGTTTGCACCGAGCCGATTCTTGTTCGGCGTGCCGTCCAGCGCGATCATCATGTGATCGAGTTTAAGCTGCTCGGCGGCATCGATGCCCGACAGGGCATCGTAGATCTCGCCGTTCACGGCAGCGACCGCCTTCAGCACGCCCTTGCCGAGATAACGCGTCTTGTCGCCATCGCGCAGTTCCATCGCCTCATGGGCGCCGGTCGAGGCGCCCGAGGGCACGGCCGCACGGCCCATTGCGCCGGATTCGAGATGCACGTCGACCTCGACGGTCGGATTGCCGCGGGAATCGAGAATTTCGCGGGCGACGATGTCGGTGATGCCGCTCATGGCGGGAAACCCCTTCTGGAAGGCTCAGGTGGAAGACGGAAAACCGCTGGCAGGGATAGCCCGGCCAAGCCCGTGGAGCAAGGCCCGGGCCGGTGACCGGCGGGAGCCGGAGGCCGGTTTTCCGCGATTTCCGGCATGATCAGCCCCATGATTACCCGTTGATCGGGCCGCGGAAAATGAACCAGGCCCCCACCCCGATGAAAACGAAACCAACGGCGTAATTCCAGGTGAAGGGCTGCTTCAGGTACAGCACGGAGAAGACGGCGAAGACCAGCAGGGTGACGACCTCCTGGATGGTCTTGAGTTCGGCGGCGGAATAGACGCTGGAGCCCCAGCGGTTGGCCGGCACCGCGAACCAGTATTCGAAAAAGGCGAGGCCCCAGCTGGTCAGCACCACGATCCACAGGGCTTCGCTTTTGTATTTCAGGTGGCCGTACCAGGCGAAGGTCATGAACAGGTTGGAGACCATCAGCATGGCGATCGGCACCAGCCGAGCGTAGGGAGCGAGGATTTCGGGCATGACGTCGGTGACTTCCGGAGGGGCGGGAAAGCTGCAGTATCCCGGAGGAATGGGGCGAAATCCAGCCCGCCCGACATCGTCCGGTCAGTCGCGGTAGCCGACATCCTCGCGGCGCATGCGCTCGGCCTCGGCGTAATAGCGCTTGTGCACATCCGCCTCATGGACGCAGCCGATCAACAGCCGCGGCCGGTCGCCGCCAGCCACCACGGCAATGGCGTCGACATCGGTGCGGTCGAACAGGTCGGGCAGGATGCTGATGCGGTCGGTCGGCCGCACCGTAAACGGCTGCGGCCGCATCAGGTCGGCGACATGCTTGCCCTCGGCGCCTTCGAGGATCGCCGCATTGGTGTCGTTGACGTCGACCACCCCGGCGAAACTGCCGTCTTCCTCGACGGCAAAGGCGATGGTCTTGCGACCGAACAGGAACAGGCTGGCCAGGGTTTCGACATCCAGGGTCACCGGCACCCGCAGGATATCGGCGTCGACGATCTCGCGCACCTTCAGCTCGTAGAGCCGGCCGACATCATGGGCGCCGCGCAGGTCGAGGCCCTTGAGGTGGAAACGCCAGGTGGCAAACGAATAGCCGAACCAGCGGCGCGTCACCAGCGAGGCGACCACCACGCCGATGGCGACCGCGATGGTGACGGAATATTCCTGGGTAGTCTCGAAGGCGAGCAGGATCATGGCGAGCGGCGCGCCGATGATCGAGGCCGCCACCGCGCCCATGCCGACCACGGCATAGACGATGGCGTTCGGTGCCAGCGCCGGGGCGACCAAGCTGAGCGTTCCGCCGATGGCGGCGCCATACAGGCTGCCGAGGAACAGCGAGGCGCTGAACAGACCGCCGGTGAAGCCGCTGCCGATGCTGATCGCCGAGGCCAGGCATTTCGCTGCCATCAGGGTGAACAGCACCACCAGCGGCAGGTTCTGGTGCAGCACCTGTTCGATGCCGCCATGGCCCGAACCCAGCACATAGGGGAATTCCATCGCCAGCAGGCCGAGCAGCAGGCCGCCGACTGCCGGCCGCAGCCAGTCCGGTGTACGGAGGCGGCGAAAGCCGGCGTCGATCACGGTGGCGGCGCGCATGGCGGTGACGCCGACCATGGCGGCGCCGATGCCGATGGCGCCGAAGATCAGGTATTCGGCGCTGCCGATCTGCGGCTGGATCGACAGGTAGAAGATCGCCGAATTGCCGAACACCGACTGCGCCACCAGCGTACCGGCGATGGCGGCAATCGATACTGGCGCCAGCGCGGTGATCGCATAGCTGCCGAGCACCAGTTCGAGCGCATAGAAGATGCCGGCCAGCGGCGCGTTGAAGGCGGCGCCGATGGCGGCGGCCGCGCCGCTCGCCACCATGATGCGCAGCCAGTGGCGGGTCAGCTGCAGCTTGCGGCCGGTCGAGCTGAACAGGCTGGAGCCGATCTGGGTGATCGCCGCCTCGATGCCGACCGAGGCCCCCGCGCCCAGCGACAGCAGGGTCTTGCCGACAATGAGCAGGCTGTCGCGGAACGACATGCGGCCGCCATGCAGGGCATTGGCCTCGATGGCGTCGACGATCTCGTGCTTCAGCAGGCGTTTCTGCGCGTAGGTGACCAGCCCGACCAGCAGGCCGCCGGCAATCGGTACGGCCAGCAACCGCCACGGGTCATGGGCGGCAATCTGCACCCAGCCGCGTTCGATGGAAAAGCCGAAGGCGCCATGCTGGACCAGCGACACCACCTGGCGCAGGGCCGCCACCGTGCTGCCGACCACGGAGCCCAGTACCAGTGCCAGCGGCAGCAGCACCAGCTCCTCCTCGCGGATCAGCCGGCGCAGGTAGCGTACCCGCGCCTCGATCCAGATCGCCGCCGCCGCCCGGCGGGCGCGCAGCCGGACCCTGAGCGAGGCCTTGGACGGCAGGTCGGCCGGCGTGTCGGCAACGGCCGGCGCATCGGGCGGCAAAGCCGTCTCGCCCACCGGGACATGGCCACTATCTGCCGGAGCGCTGTCCGCCGCCGGCCTGTGACCAGGCGGCGCCGTATCCTCGTTGGCCGGCACGCCAGTTGCGACAGCTGGGGGGGCGACGGATGGGGGCGCGACCGGGGGGGACGACGCCGGCGCCACATCGCCCATGGCCTCAGCCGGGGCGGACTCGCCGGCCGGAGGTGTGCTGGGGGATGTCTTGCGCCAGGGCCACATGGGGGACGGCCATTAAAAGTGAAGAAAGCGGGAAAAACGGACGGAGGCCGGCCGGGACAGGCCCTGCCGGCGGTTCAACTATGGTCAGGGACCATAGGGCAAATTAAGGCGCATCTATGATGAAACAGTGTCGCAGCCGGATTTTTCTCCGCCGCGCGCCGGCCGGGCCGCGAAATCCGCCCGCCTCTGCCGGAAAGGTCGGGGCGAGACCCCGGGCCTCTCCCACTCGTCATGCCCGGGCTTGACCCGGGCATCCACGTCGTGAACCCTTAAGTACTCGTACGTTACAATTGTTATTTCTGCCTCATCGGGGCAAAGGTAGCCACATGGATACTGCGATCATTGTCGCTGTGATTTCGGCCGCCGCAGCGCTAATCGTGCAAGCGGTCTCATCTTTCCTCACACGATCGAGGGAACGGGAGGCAGATTGGCGCAAACAACGTTTAGAGTATTACCGCAGATATTTTGAACTATTGAATAAAGTCGTTGCGACCAAGCCTACAGACATCGAGCGCAAAGAGTATGCCATCGCATGTAGTGCTTTGTATCTAGTGGCACCAAGCGACGTGATGATGGCTATGAAAGAGTTTCAAGACAAAAGAGATCATCCCCGTGCGGAACGGGAAAAATTGCTCGGAAACATTGTCTGGGTAATTCGCAAGGACCTTGGTTTTCCTCCTTCCGATAACCAAGATGGCTTTGATGTCCGCTTATGGGGCATCAACGAAACAGACCACAAGCGCAAATAAACTTGCCTGCACTTAGACGTGGATGGCCGGGTCAAGCCCGGCCATGACGATTTTCTGAAAGACCGGGGGAGTAACCGCTGTCTTAGGTGTCAGTGCCCGGCTTTGGCCAGGTGGTCGAATTCGAGCAGCTGTTCGAGGATCGGTTCCAGCCTGTCGAAGTGCACCATGTTGGGACCGTCGGACGGCGCGCTGTCCGGGTCCCTGTGGGTTTCCATGAACACGGCAGCCACGCCGATGGCGACGGCGCCACGGGCGAGGATCGGCACGAAGCGGCGGTCGCCGCCGGACGCCGTACCCTTGCCACCGGGCTGCTGCACCGAATGCGTCGCGTCGAACACGACGGGGCACCCGGTCTCGGCCATGATCGGCAGGGCGCGCATGTCGTTGACCAGCGTGTTGTAGCCGAACGAGGCGCCGCGTTCGCAGAGCATGACGTTCGGGTTGCCGGCATGGTCGAACTTCTCGACGATGTTCTTCATGTCCCAGGGCGCGAGGAACTGGCCCTTCTTGACGTTGACCGGCAGGCCGGTCTGGGCGGCAGCGACCAGCAGATCGGTCTGCCGGCACAGGAAGGCCGGGATCTGCAGCAGGTCGACATGGGGCGCCACGGCGCGGCACTGCTCTTCGGTATGCACGTCGGTGATGACCGGGACCCTGATCTCGCTGCGCACCGCGTCGAAGACCGGGATTGCGTTTTCCAGACCGAAGCCGCGGTTGGAATGGATCGAGGTGCGGTTCGCCTTGTCGAAGGAAGTCTTGTAGATGAAGTTGATGCCGAGCCTGTCGGTCAGCTCTTTCAGGCTGCCCGCCATGTCCAGCGCATGCTCGCGGCTTTCCATGGCGCAGGGGCCGGCCAGCAGGGTGAGCGGCAGGTCGTTACCGATCTCGAATTCGCCGACCTTCACATGACGGACCGGGTTGTTCTGGCCGGGGTTCTGGGTGTCGCTCATGCCGCCTGGCTCCTGCTCTGGCCCCTTGCTGACACTTTACCGGGTCAGGGCCCGCCTGTCCCGAGCTGACATAAGTCAGATCGGTTAATAAACCACCGCCGGAAGCACTGCCCCCTTTGCCCGTCACCCTCGGGCTTGACCCGAGGGTCCCATTAAATGGGATGCCCGGGTCAAGCCCGGGCATGACAAGAGGACAACGATCACACCAGTCGGGACTGCTCCAGTGCCGCCTTCACAAAGCTGGCAAACAGCGGATGCGGCTCGAACGGCTTGGACTTCAGCTCCGGATGGTACTGCACGCCGATGAACCAGGGGTGATCCGGCAGTTCGACGATCTCGGGCAGCAGGCCGTCAGGCGACATGCCGGAGAAGACCAGGCCGCAGGCCTCGAGCTTTTCGCGATACTTGGTGTTGACCTCGTAGCGGTGGCGGTGGCGTTCGGAGATCGCCGTGCTGCCGTAGATCTCCGCCACCCGGCTGCCGGACATCAGGGCCGCCTCGTAGGCGCCGAGCCGCATGGTACCGCCGAGGTCGCCGGCGCGGCTGCGCTGCTCCAGTTCGTTGCCGCGCATCCATTCGGTCATCAGGCCGACCAGCGGCTCGTCGGTCGGGCCGAATTCGGTCGAGCTGGCTTTTTTGATCCCTGCCTTGGATCGGGCGTATTCGATCACCGCCATCTGCATGCCGAAGCAGATGCCGAAATACGGCACCTGGCGTTCACGCGCGAAGGTCACCGCGCGGATCTTGCCTTCCGAGCCGCGCTCGCCGAAGCCGCCCGGCACCAGGATGGCATGCACGCCATCCAGCGCGGCCAGCGCCGTCTCGTCCTGCTCGAAGATCTCGGACTCGATCCACTCGATGTTGACCTTGACGTTGTTGGCGATGCCGCCATGCACCAGCGCCTCGGCCAGCGACTTGTAGGCGTCCTTGAGGCCGGTGTACTTGCCGACGATGGCGATCTTGACCTTGCCTTCCGGCATGGTGACGCGCTGGACGATATTCTGCCAGGTGGTGAGGTCCGGCTCCTGCGAGACATCCTCGCCGAAGGCCTTCAGCACCTGCACGTCCAGACCCGCCTCGTGATAGGACAGCGGCGCCGCATAGATGGTGTCGACGTCCAGCGCCGGGATCACCGCCTCTTCGCGGACGTTGCAGAACAGCGCCATCTTCTTGCGGTCGCCCTGCGGGATCTCGCGGTCGGCGCGGCACAGCAGGATGTCGGGCTGGATGCCGATCGAGCGCAGCTCCTTGACGGAGTGCTGCGTGGGCTTGGTCTTCAGCTCGCCCGAGGCGGCGATGAAGGGCACCAGCGTGCAGTGGATGTAGACCGCCTGGCCGCGGCCGGCCTCGAGGCCGAACTGGCGGATCGCCTCCAGGAACGGCAGGCTCTCGATGTCGCCGACGGTGCCGCCGACCTCGACCAGCATGAAATCGACGCCCTCGCGGTCGTCGGCAATGAATTCCTTGATGGCGTCGGTGATATGCGGGATCACCTGCACGGTGCCGCCGAGATAGTCGCCGCGGCGTTCCTTGGCGATCACCGTCTGGTAGATGCGGCCGGTGGTGATGTTGTCGGTCTTGCGCCCCGGCACCCCGGTGAAGCGCTCGTAATGGCCGAGGTCGAGGTCGGTCTCGGCCCCGTCATCGGTGACGAAGACCTCGCCATGCTGATACGGGCTCATGGTGCCCGGATCGACATTGATATAGGGGTCGAGCTTGCGCAGCCGCACGGTATAGCCGCGAGCCTGCAGCAGCGCACCGAGCGCCGCCGAAGCCAGACCTTTTCCGAGGGAGGAAACCACGCCGCCGGTGATGAAGATGTACCGCGTCATGGGCTTCCTGTTTAACTGATTCATCCGACACAAAAAAGGGCTTTGCGCGCCGCGGCGCGCGATTTCACAGGACTGAAATTATTCTTTCAGACCAGAGGGTTACTTGGAAAGCGGAACGCTCGGCTGGGCCGGGGCGGCCGGCTGGGCCGGCTGCTGCACCGGCGCGGACGTCGCCGGCAGGTCGAGAATCGAGCGCGGCTTGGAGTGGCTGCCGGCGATAAAGGCCAGCGCGATGCTGGTGCAGATGAATAGGGTGGCGAGGACCGCAGTCGCGCGGGTCAGCAGATTCGCCTGGCCGCGGGCCGACATGAAACCGCCGCCGCCGCCGCCGATGCCAAGCGCACCACCTTCCGAGCGCTGCATCAGGATCACGCCGATCAGCGCCAGCGCGAGCAGGATATGCACCACAAGAAGGAAGGTCATCATCGGTCCGGTCTCCGCGACATAAAGTCGGGGGGCTTTTACACCCTGTAGCCAATGAGGAAAAGCCCTTGGCGACTCAACTCCCCGGCACCTGTCCCGGTCCGGTGTCCGGAACGGCCGGTCTGCGGTTTTCCGCCCTTTCCGGCGTGGCCGGCCCGAGACTTCTCCCCTGCCCCGGTTTCGCCTATAGCTGAGGCATAAAACACAGGGAGGACAATGGGATGGGGATTCGCCAGAAGCTCAATGGCGCCGTTGCAGTGCTGGCCGCCATGGCGGTCCTGAGCAATGTGGTTGCCGGGCTGTTCTTCATCCGCGTCCAGCACACCTACGGCACCGTGGTCGACGTCAACCTGCCGGCCGTCAGCTCCGCCCTCAACCTGTCGGCCATCAGCGCCGAACTCGCCGCCGGCGCTCCTGCACTGGCCTCGGTCAACACCGATGCCGAGCGCGAGCAGGTTTTCACGGCGCTGACCGGCAAGCAGGAGCGCCTGGGGCAGACCGTCAATGTGCTAAAGCTCGGCGGGGCCGATCCGGCGAAGATCGAGGAGATCGAGAAGACCATCACGTTCCTGTCCGGCCGCATCGCCCAGGTCAACCGCTCGACCAAGGCGCGGCTCGACTGGGCCGGCCAGCGCCAGACCCTGGTGCACGCGCTGGGTAAGGATTTCGCCGCCTTCCAGACCCTGATCGGCCCGGCGACGGAAAAGGCCATGCAGGAACTGTCCGCCGGCCAGAGCCGCCCCGGCATGGTGGCGGCGGCCCGCGGCCTGATGGATACCGCGGCCTCGGTCAACGAAATGATCGGCGTGCTCAACGTCGCCGCCCAGGCCAATGGCTATGATGAACTCACCACGCTGGCCCAGAGCTTCACCAAGCTGAACAACGACATCCTGCACGACATTGACACGGCCGCCACCCAGATTTCGGTCGACCAGATCCGCCCGGCCGCCGCCAAGCTGACCGCCTATGGCAGCGGCGCCGACAGCATCTTCGACATGCGCCGCAGCGAGCTGCGCAGCGGCAACACCGTGCAGATCGCGCTGAAGCAGGCTCGCGATTCCGCCGCCGAACTGTCGGCCAAGGTCGAAGAGGTGGTCGGCGGCGCCAATGCCGATACCGACACCGCCTCGGCCTCGGCCAAGCGCCAGGTGATGATTGCCCAGGTCGCCCTGGTGGTGATCACCTTGTGCAGCCTGCTCGGCGCCGCGATCATCGGCTATGTCTTCGTCGGCCGGCAGATCAGCGCGCCGGTGATCCGGCTGACCGCGGCGATGCGCCGGCTGGCCGAACGTGACTGGTCGGTCGATCTGGCCGGCATGGAGCGCAGGGACGAGATCGGCGACATGGCCCGCGCGGTGGCCGTGTTCAAGTCGTCGGGTCTGGAAAACGAACGCCTGCAGGGCGAGGTCGAGACCGGCCGCAAGGCCTTCGAGCAGGAACGCGCGGCCCAGGAACAGGTGCTGCAGCAGGCGGTCGGCCAGATCGTCGCCGCGGCGGCGGCCGGCGACCTCACCCGCCGCATCGATGCCGATACCCTGCAGGGTGTGATGCACGACCTCGGTGTCGGGGTGAACAGCCTGCTCGACACCGTCGAACGCGCGCTGACCGATCTCGGCGCCATGCTCGGCACCATGGCCCAAGGCGACCTGAGCCACCGCATCGACGGCGACCACCAGGGCCTGTTCGCCCGGCTGGCGCAGGATGCCAACTCGCTGGCCGAGAAACTGTCGGAGATCGTCGGCCGGCTGGTCACCGCCGCCGGCACGGTGCGCGACGCCTCGTCGGAAATCTCCACCGGCAGCCACGACCTGGCCCAGCGTACCGAACAGCAGGCCGTCAGCCTGCGGCGCACGGCCGCATCGATGGAGGAAATCACCGCCACCGTGCGGCATAATGCCGACAATGCGCGGCAGGCCAGCCAGCTTGCCGGCGAAGCGCGCGAGACCGCCGGCCGCGGCGGCAAGGTAGCCGACGATGCCGTTGCAGCGATGCAGCAGATCGAGGGCAGCGCGCAGAAGATCGTCGACATCGTCTCGCTGATCGACGAGATCGCCTTCCAGACCAACCTGCTGGCCCTGAATGCCTCAGTCGAGGCCGCCCGCGCCGGCGAGGCCGGCAAGGGGTTCGCCGTGGTGGCGCAGGAAGTGCGCGGCCTGGCCCAGCGTTCGGCCAGCGCGTCGAAGGACATCAAGGCACTGATCACAGAATCGAACGCCCAGGTCAAGACCGGCGCGCAGCTGGTCAACCAGGCCGGCCAGTCGCTCGGCGAGATCGTCGATGCGGTGCGCCGCGTCGCCGGCATCATCGAGGAGATCGCGTCGGCCAGCCAGGAACAGGCGACCGGCCTCGACGAGATCAACGATGCCGTGACCCAGATGGACGAGATGACCCAGCGCAACGGCGCGCTGGTCGAGGAAACCACCGCCTCGGCCCAGTCGCTGAACGATCAGGCCCGCGCGCTGGCGGACTCGATCACCTTCTTCCGGCTCGGCTGAGGCGGAGGATGCGGCGGCCCTAGACGTAACCGAGCCAGCGCCACCAGGTGACGCCGAGCAGCAGCACCAGCGCGAAGGCGACCAAGGTGATGACAAGGCCGGTGCGGATAAAGTCCCGCACTTCGAAGGTTTCGGTGCCATAGCCGACCATGTTCTGCGGCGAGTTGACCACCAGGATGAAGCCGAAGCTGACCACATACTGCAGCAGCATGGTCATGCCGACGATGTTGATGCCCGGCGTCGACACATTCTGCAGCACGGCGATGACAATCGGGATCATCGCCGAGGCAAGCGCCGTGGCGCTGGCGAAACCGAGGTGGATCACGATCAGGAACAGGCCAAGAGCGAACAGGATGAAGAAGGCAGTCGCCTGCGCCAGGCCGAGCTGTGCGACCAGAATTTGGGCTAGCCAGCCGGCGCCTTTCGTCTGCAGCAGCGCTGTGCCGAGGCTGATGCCGATGCCGAACAGCACGATGGTGCCCCACGGAATCTTCGGCTGCGCCTCCTTCCAGGTCATGATGCCGATGCCCGGCAGGAACATCAGCGCCACGGCGACAATGGTGGTGGTGCTGGTATCGATCCTGTGCAGCACCCCTTCGGTGGCCCAGAACAGCAACAGGGTCAGCGAGATTGCCAGCAGCTTCTTCTCGGCCGGCTTCATCGGGCCAAGATCGGCCAGTGCCTTGCGGATCGCGTCGCGGCCGCCCGGCACGTTGCGTGCCTCCGGCGGCATCATGCGGGTCATGATGAAATAGAGCGCGACCGACATGATCACACCGAACGGTGCCGCGGCGATGAACCAGTCGAGCCAGGTCACGCTGGCATGCAGCATCTTTTCCATGAAGCCGATGGCGACCATATTCTGGGCGGCGGCGGTCTTGATGCCGACATTCCAGATGCTGGCCGTCTGCACCGTGGTGATCATCATCATGCCGGCGAAGCGGCTGCGCCGCTCGACCCCGAAGGCGGCGATGATGCCGAGCGTGATCGGCACCAGGCAGGCGACACGGGCGGTGGTCGATGGCACCAGGAAGGCGATGACGAAGCCGACCACGATCAGGCCGACCACCACATGGCGGGTATCCGTGCCGACACGAGAGAGGATCGTCAGTGCGATCCGTTTGTCGAGCCCGGTCGAGGTCATGGCCGCCGACAGGAACAGGGCGGCGGCAACCAGCGCGAGGCCGGTCGAGGCAAAGCCGCCGAAGGCCATGCCGAGCCCCCCGGACGTGCCAAGCAGGACATCGGGATGCGCCGGATTGGGCGCAAATCCCAGCAGCAGAGCCATCAGGGCGGCGATGACCACGGCGGAGACGGCGTAATCCAGCGCCTCGGTCATCCACACGATCACGGCGAAAACGAGGATGCCCAGCATGTGATGGCCGGCGACCGTCAGGCCCGCCGGTGTCGGCAGCAGGATCACGACGATCAGCGCGGCCACGGCCAGCAGGAGTTTCCAGTAGCGCCGGATCGGGCCGGGCGCGGCCGGCTGGGTGGCTTGTAGGGCTGTCGACATGGCTGCACCGTAATTTGCATGAACCTGCCGGCAGTTTCGGCGCCGCGATTGCCTGCCGCATTGAGAGAGATCAAGTCCGCGGTTACCGCCACACAACCGGCACAGGAACTATGCGACCCGGCGGAAAGCGGATAGCCTGCCGCCAGCCCCGGATCACACGGGACAGCCTCCACCATTCCTCCCCAGCTCCGAGGTCCCACTGTGCCTGCCGATATCCTGCTGCTGATGGTCAATCTGCCACCGGCCTTCCGCGAGCGTCTGTCCGCGCGCTTCGAAATCCTCGGCCCCTTTCCCCGGCACCCATCCGAGGCACTGTCGCCCGAACAGGCCGGCCGCGTGACAGCCGTTGTCACCTTCGGCTCGCAGGTCAGCGACGCGACGCTGTTCGATGCCCTGCCAAACCTGAAGCTGCTCTGCTGCTGGGGCACCGGCTTCGAGCGCGTCGATCTGGCCGCCGCGAAGGCCCGCGGCATCACCGCCACCCATAACCCCGGGGCCAATGCCACCGCAGTGGCCGACCACGCCATGGCGCTGATGCTGGCCAGCATCCGCCGCGTGGTGCCGACCGATCGCTACATCCGCACCGGCCAGTGGCAGGGCAATGCGGTGACCCGGCTGCCGGTGGTGCGCGGCCTGACCGGCCGCAGGGTCGGCATCTACGGGCTGGGCGCCATCGGCGAGAAGGTGGCGAAGCGCGCCGCCGCCTTCGAGATGGAGATCGGCTACTGCAACCGCCGTAAACGCGACGATGTCGCTTATGCGTATTTTCCTACCCTGCTGGAGCTGGCGACCTGGGCGGATGTTCTGGTGGTCGGCCCGCGCGCCGATGCCGTCACCCACCACAGCGTCAATGCCACGATCTTCCGGGCACTGGGGCCGGACGGCCATGTCATCAACATCGCGCGTGGCAGCATCATCGACGAGGCTGCCCTGATCGAGGCGCTGCAGAACAACGTGATCGCCGGAGCCGGCCTCGATGTCTTCGAACACGAGCCGCAGGTGCCGGAAGCCCTGCGCCAGCTGGAGAATGCGGTGCTGACGCCCCATACCGGCGCCGGCACACAGGAAGCCCGCGAGGCGATGCTGGAGATGACGGTGGCCAACATCGAAGGCTTTTTCGATACCGGCAAAGCACTGGCTCCTATTCCGGAGTGACTGCCGGGTCGTCGTACTGGTGTGAACAGCCCCAGGGATCGGTAACATCCCAGCCTTCGCCGTCGGCGCGGGGTTCGGCATAGACCGGGCCGACCGGCACCTTGCCGTGGCCACCGGGGATATCGAGGATATAGGTCGGCTGCATCAGGCCGGAATGCCGGCCGCGCAAGCCACGCATCAGCGCCTGGCCCTGCTCCAGTGACAGGCGGAAATGCCCGGTGCCGCGCGCAAGGTCGCCGTGATGCAGGTAATGCGGCTTGACCCGGTTGCGCACCATGGCCCGGAACAGGCCGGCCAGCGCGTCCGGCGTGTCGTTGACGCCTTTCAGCAGCACCGACTGGCCCAGCACCGGGATGCCGGCATCGACCAGCCTTGCTATGGCGTCACGGGCCTCGGCCACGAATTCCCGTTCGTGGTTGGCATGCAGCAGCAGCCAGACCGCCTTGTCCCGCCCCCCTGCCCCTTGGCCTGATTTCAGCGCCGCGACCATCTCCGGCGTGATGCGGTTCGGGTCGACCACCGGCACCCGGCTGTGCAGGCGGATCACGCCGAGATGCGGGATCGCCGCCAGCCGCTGCATCACGGCCTGCAACCGGCGCGGCGAGATGATGAGCGGATCGCCGCCGGTCAGGATCACTTCCCAGACGTCCGGGCGGCTTTCGATATAGGCGATCGCCGCATCGAGCTGTTCGGCGCTCAGGCCTTTCGACCCCGGCCCAACCATTTCGCGGCGGAAGCAGAAGCGGCAGTAGACCGGGCAGACGTTGACCAGCTTGAGCAGCAGCCGGTCGGGATAGCGGTGCACGATGCCGGGCAGCGGGCTGTGCGTTTCGTCGCCGATCGGATCGCCGGTCTCATGCGGATGGCTCACCAGTTCGGCCGCATCGGGCAGGAACTGGCGCGCGATGGGATCGGCCGGATCGGACGGGTCGATCTGCGCCTGCAGATGCGGCGTGACGGAGACGGCGAATTGCGCGGCCACCTGCTTCAGTGCCGCGATATGCCCGTCCCGATCCCGGTCCTCAGCGCCCATGCTGCTATCTTACTGCAGGCCCTTGGCGGCTACGATGGGCCAGAAATCGGCCGCCTTCAGGCTGGCGCCACCGACCAGCGCGCCGTCGACATCCGCCACCGCCATCAGCTCGGCGGCATTGTCGGGCTTGACCGAGCCGCCATAGAGGATGCGGAAACCGGCGCCCTCGTCGAAGCGCGCCAGCAGGTCCTTGCGGATTTCGCCATGCACCTCGGCGACCTGCGCCGTGGTCGGCGTGCGGCCGGTGCCGATCGCCCAGACCGGCTCGTAGGCGACCACCGTATTGGCCGCCGTGGCATCGTCAGGCAACGAGCCGCGGATCTGCGCGGTGACCACCTTCAGCGTGGCGCCGGCATCGCGCTCAGCCAGCGTCTCGCCGACGCAGACGATGGCGATGAGGCCGGCCCGATGGGCGGCGGCGGCCTTGGCGCGCACCATTTCGCTGGTCTCGCCATGATCGGCCCGGCGCTCGGAATGGCCGACGATCACATAGGCCGCGCCAGCCTCCTTCAGCATCTCGGCGGCAATATCGCCGGTATGGGCGCCGGACGCCCTGGCATGGCAGTCCTGGCCGCCCACCTTGATCACATCCGCGCCCACGGCCGAATCCTTCAGGGCGTTGGCCATGGCGGCCACCAGCGTGGCCGGCGGGCAGAGCCCCAGTTCGGCGACCGGCCGGCTGGCGGCGGCCTTCTCGGCCAGCGCCCGGGCTTCGCCCAGGCTGGCGGTCAGGCCGTTCATTTTCCAGTTGCCGACGATCAGGGGGCGCCGCGCCGCCATGGGCTCTGTCTCCTTGCGAAAAATCGCGCCTCTCTAGCAATTCTAGCCCGGAAAGGCAAAGCTGGCGGGTTAGCCCGCGGCCTTGCCGCCCGGTGCCTTGCCGGTCCGTCTCCCCGCCTTTAGTATGCCCGGCCATTCCGTCGCCGCCCAGTGACAACGGGCGGAGGCTTTGTTTCGCTTCACTTTTTTGGGTGTTTCATGCTGCAGCAGATGCGTTCCGGCGCGGCTTCCTGGATTGCCAAAGGCCTGATGGTCCTCCTCGTGCTCAGCTTCGGCGCCTGGGGTGTCGCGGACTATATCCGCAACTTCAACACCGGCGGCGACGTCGCCAAGGTCGGCGACCAGGCGATCACCCAGGCCGAATTCTCCGAGTCCTGGCGCCGCGAAGTGTCGACCATGCAGCGCCGCTTCGGCCCGAATTTCAATGCCGAACAGGCCCGCCAGCTCGGCCTCGACGAAACCGTGCTGAACCGCATGGTCGAGGACAAGCTGTACGAGCAGGCCGCCCGCGACATGGGCATCTCGATCAGCGAGAAGGACGTGCGCGACGCCATCATGAACGCGCCGGCCTTCCGGGATCCGTCCGGGCAGTTCAACCGGCTGGCGTTCGAATCCTATCTGCGCAACGAAGGCTATTCCGAAGGCATGCTGGTGGCCGTGCTGCGCGGCGATCTCGCCCGTACCCGCCTGCTCGGCAGCCTGTTCGGCACTGTCACCGGAGCGCCACAGCTGATGACCTATACCATGCTCGGCTACCGGCTGGAGCGCCGGCTGGCCGAATACGTCGTGATCGATGCCGCCAAGCTGCCGCCGCCGGCCGTACCGGCCGACGACAAGATCGAGGACTACTACAAGGCCAACCCGAAGGCCTTCACCGCACCGGAGCGGCGCGACCTGTCGTGGTTCACGCTGACGCCGGAGGACCTCGCCGCCAAGACGGAGGTCAGCGACGCCGAGCTGCATGACGAATACGAGGCCAACAAGCAGGCCTACGAGACGCCGGAAAAGCGCACCGTCGAGCAGGTGGTGTTCACCACCGAGGCCGAGGCCAAGGCCGCCTATGAAGCCGTGCAGAAGGGCGAGGATTTCCTCGCCATGGCCGCGCGCACCCAGAAGCTGAAACCTGCGGATGTCAGCCTCGGCAGCGTCACCAAGGCCGATCTGCCGGCCGCCATCGCCACCCCGATCTTCGCCTTGGCGCCCAATACGGTCAGCCAGCCGGTACGCTCGCCCTTCGGCTGGCATCTGGCCCGCGTCACCGCCGTGCAGCCGGGCAGCACCAAGACTTTCGACCAGGCCAAGGCTGAACTGCATGAACAGATCGCGCTGCGCAAGGCCGGCGATGCCATGGTCAAGCTGCGCGCCAAGATCGACGACCAGATCGCCGGCGGCGCCATGCTGGACGAGATCGCCAAGACCGATGGCGCTACCGTCAAGACGGTGGCTAACATCGATGCCGGCGGCAAGGACAAGGCCGGCAAGCCGACCGCCGACCTGCCGCAGAGCCGGGACTTCCTCACTCAGGCCTTCGACATGGCCGACAACAGCGAACCGCAGATCGTCGATCTCGCCGGTGGCGGCCTCGCCGTGGTCAAGGCGACCGGGATCACGCCTGCCGCCGTGCGGCCGCTGGCTGAAGTAAAGGATGACGTGGTCAAGGCGCTGCTGCAGCGTGCCCGTGCCACCGCCGCCCAGGACAAGGCCAAGGAAATCGCCGATGCCGTGCGCGGCGGCGGCGACCTTGCGCGGCTCGCCGCGGCAGCCGGCGCCGTCGTGCAGCTCAGCCCGCCGCTGCTGCGCAGCGGCCAGCCGGCCGACCGCAACGTCTCGCCGGTGCTGGTCTCGGCGCTGTTCGGCGCCAAGGCGGTGGGCGATGTCGTCACCGGCCCCGCCACGACACCCGGCGGTGCCGTCGTGGCGCGGCTCAGCGGCATCCAGCCCGCCGATCCGGCCGACCTTGCCAAGCAGACCGATGCGGTCTCGCAGCAGCTCGGCGGCGGCATGGCGCAGGACCTGGTGCAGGAATACCGCCAGGTGCTGCAGGCCGAATACGGCGTCAAGATCGACGCCACGGCCCGCGCCCGTGCCGCCGGGTTGTAACGCCTCAGCCATGACCGCCCGATGAAAATCACGCCCGATTATGCCAGCTTCGCCCAGCGCTACATGGCGGGCGAGGCGCAGGTGCTGTCGACCCAGCTGGTTGCCGATCTCGAGACTCCGGTCTCGGCTTTCCTCAAGCTGGCCGACAGCCGGCCGTGGTCCTGCCTGCTGGAATCGGTCGAGGGCGGCGCGGTGCGCGGCCGCTATTCGATCATTGGCCTGAAGCCCGACCTGCTGTGGCGCTGCCACGGCAGCAAGGCCGAGATCAACCGCAGCGCCCGCTTCGACCAGGACAGTTTCGAGCCCTGCCCCGAGCCGACGCTCGATAGCTTGCGCAAGCTGCTCGACGAGAACCATATCGACCTGCCCGCCAACCTGCCGCCGATGGCGGCGGGCCTCGTCGGCTTTATGGGCTACGATATGGTACGGTTGATCGAGCCGCGGGTGCCGGACACCAATCCGGACACGCTCGGCCTGCCCGACGGCCTGTTTATGCGGCCGACGGTGATGGCGATCTTCGATTCCGTGCTCGACATGATCACGCTGGTCACGCCGGTGCGGCCGAAGGCCGGCATGGATGCCCGCGCAGCCTATGCCATGGCCAGCGAGCGGCTGGCCGACGTGGTTTCCGACCTCGACCGGCCGCTCGGTGCGGTGCGCGAACAGATCGCCGATCTCGACGCCCTGCCCGAACCGGAATCGAACATGTCGCCGGCCGACTACATGGCGATGGTGCGCAAGGCGAAGGAGTACATCACGGCGGGCGACATCTTCCAGGTCGTGGTCGGCCAGCGCTTCAGCCTGCCCTTCCGCCTGCCGCCGTTTGCGCTCTACCGCGCGCTGCGCCGTACCAACCCCTCGCCCTTCCTGTTTTTCCTCAACATGGGCGGCCCCTGCATCGTCGGTTCCAGCCCGGAGATTCTGGTCCGCCTGCGCGACGACACGGTGACCGTGCGGCCGATCGCCGGCACCCGCAAGCGCGGTGCCACCCCGGCCGAGGACGAGGCGCTGGCGCAGGACCTGCTCAGCGATCCCAAGGAACTGGCCGAACACCTGATGCTGCTCGATCTCGGCCGCAACGACGTCGGCCGCGTGGCGCAGATCGGCACCGTCAAGGTGACCGAGCGCAACATCATCGAGCGCTACAGCCACGTCATGCACATTGTTTCCAACGTCGAGGGCAAGATCCGCCCCGAGCTGGATGCGCTGGATGCGCTCTGCGCCGGCTTCCCGGCCGGCACGGTGTCCGGTGCGCCGAAGGTTCGGGCCATGGAGATCATCGACGAGCTGGAACCGGTGAGGCGCAGCTTCTATGCCGGTGCGGTCGGCTACTTCTCGGCCAACGGCACCATGGATACCTGCATCACGCTGCGCACCGCGCTGGTGCAGGACGGCATGATGTATGTGCAGGCCGGCGCCGGCATCGTCGCCGACAGCGATCCGGAATCCGAACATATCGAATGCGTCAACAAGGCGAAGGCGCTGATCCGCGCCGCCGAGGAAGCCGAGCGCCACGCCAGCCGGGCCGGCCGCGGACAGTAATCGGGAGGGCATGCGAATGCCGACATCCTTCAAGACCATTCGCGCCCGCGCCGAGAAACGCAAGGGCGGTGCGGCTGCCCTGAAGAAGCTGCTGCCGCCGCCTCTCGACAATAAAAAGCTGGCAAAGCTGAAGGACGACCGCGTGCTGGCCGATATGGCCAAACGGGTTTTCTCGGCCGGCTTCGTCTGGAGCGTGATCGAGAACAAGTGGGACGGCTTCGAGGCCGCCTTCCTCGGCTTCGAGCCGCGCAAGCTGCTGCACAAGCCGGACGAGTTCTGGGAAAAACTGGCTGCCGACAAGCGCATCGTGCGCAACCCGCAGAAGATCCGCTCGGTGCGCGACAATGCCCAGTTCGTCATGGATATCGCCGCCGAACACGGCAGCTTCGGCAAATTCCTCAGCCAGTGGCCGACCGATGACCAGATCGGGCTGCTGGAGCTGCTGGCGAAACGCGGCAGCCGGCTCGGCGGCAATACCGGACAATACCTGATCCGCTTCCTCGGCCGCGACAGCTGGATTGCGTCCCGCGACGTGATTTTCTGCCTGCGCGATGCCGGCGTGGAGATCGCCGAGAACCCGACCTCGAAGCGCGACCGCCAGAAGATCCAGCAGCAGTTCAATGCCTGGGCGAAAGAGAGTGGCCTGCCCTTCGTCCACATCTCGCGCATCTGCGCCATGTCGATCGGCGAGAATTACGACGCCGCGACCCTGCAGCGCGTCATGGGCGGCGACGAGGACTAGCTCAGGCCGACCGCCGCGCCGGTTTCCGCGCCGGCTTTTCCAGTCCCGGCCCCGGATGCGGCTGCACATCCTGCGGCCTTAACTCTTCCCCGCATTCCGAACAGGTCAGCACCGAACGGAAATCGTGCCCGCAGGCGAGATGCCGGTGCAGCATCGGCGGCCCCCGGCCGTCGTCGTAATAGCGGTCGCCCCAGTGCACCAGGCTGAGGATCACCGGATAGAGATCGCGGCCCTTGTCGGTCAGGCGGTAGTCGTGGCGCAACGGCCGCTGCTGATAGGGCACGCGCGCCAGCACGCCCTCGCCCACCAGCTTGTCGAGCCGTTCGGTGAGCACGCGCCGGGCGATACCGAGGCTGGCCTGGAAATCCTCGAAGCGGCGGATGCGCAGAAAGCAGTCGCGCAGGATCAGCAGGGTCCAGCGGTCGCCGAGCACCGCCAGCGACCGCGCCATCGAACAGGGCTGCTCGGAAAGATCGTCCCAGCGCATCACGTCTCCTTGATGACCCGACGTTGCCATTGACTTAGTCTCTTTTCAAGACCTATAAGTCTTAAAATAAGATTTATAGATAACGCAGAGGGAGAATCGCAATGCCGGCATCCGCGAAGAAAGGCACCGTCGCCGTGGTTGGCGCCGGCGATTATATCGGCGCCGCCATCGCCCGGCGCTTCGCCGCCGGTGGCCATACCGTCTTTGCCGGCCGCCGCAACGGCGACAAGCTGGCACCGCTGAAGGCCGAGATCGAGGCGGCCGGCGGACGCTGCGAAACCGCCACGCTGGATGCCCGCAAGGAGGACGATGTTACCGCCTTCCTGCAGGCCGCCGATGCGGCAGGCCCGCTCGACGCCTGCATCTTCAATGTCGGCGGCAACGTCAACTTCCCGCTGCTCGAGACTACCGAACGGGTGTTCCGCAAGGTCTGGGAACTGAGCTGCTATGCCGGCTTTCTCACCGGCCGCGAGGCCGCCCGCCTGATGCTGCCGCGCGGACGCGGCACCATCATCTTCACCGGTGCCACCGCCTCGGTGCGCGGCGGCAGCGGCTATGCCGCCTTCGCCTCGGCCAAGGCCGGCCTGCGCGCGGTTGCCCAGTCGATGGCGCGCGAACTGGGACCGCAGAACATTCATGTCGCCCATCTGGTGATCGATGCCGGCGTCGACACGGCTTTTGTGCGCGAGCGCATTGCCACCCGCGGCGGCGCGGCGGCGCTCGATGCCCTGCAGCCCGACCAGCTGATGAACCCGGCCTCCATTGGTGAAACCTACTGGTACCTGCATCACCAGCCGCGCGATGCCTGGACCTTCGAGCTCGACCTGCGGCCCTATGGCGAGAAATGGTGACGCCATGACCACCGTGGAATTCCATTTCGACTTCGGCAGCCCGAACGCCTATTTCAGCCACCGGGTGATTCCTGCCATCGAACAGCGCACCGGCGCGCAGTTCGACTATGTGCCGGTGCTGCTCGGCGGCATCTTCAAGCTGACCAACAACCGCTCGCCGGCCGAGGCCTATCGCGACATCCGCAACAAGCTCGACTACATGGAGATCGAGAGCCAGCGCTTCATCCGGCGGCACGGCATCACCGGCTACCGCTTCAATCCGCATTTCCCGGTCAACACGCTGATGCTGATGCGCGGTGCCGTGGCGGCACAGATGGATGGCATCCTGATGCCCTATGTGGAGGCCATGATGCACCACATGTGGGAAGAGCCGAAGAAGATGGATGACCCGGCGGTGTTGGGCGCCGCGCTGGCGCAATCCGGCCTCGACGCGCAGCGGCTGTTCGAGCAGGCGCAGACGCCCGAAGTGAAACAGCGCCTGATGGATAATACCGCCCGCTCGGTCGAACGCGGCAGCTTCGGGGCACCCACCTTTTTCGTTGGCGCTGCGATCTTTTTCGGCAAGGACCGGCTGGACGAGGTCGAAGCCTGCATCCGCAATCCGGCCGGGTATGGTTAGCGGATGGTATACCGGGGGAAAAGAATCTGAAATATATGGGGTAGGCACGGCCCGGCACGCTTCCTAGCCTGCCGGGCATGCAACACGACACCACCCTTGATGCCCTCGGCTGGGAACAGCGCGGCATGCTGGCCCAGCAGGCCGGCCGCCACGACGAGGCCATGTCGTGCTTCGAACGCGCGCTGGACCAGTCCGAGCGCGCGGTGTCGTGGCTGGGCATGGCGCTCAGCCAGATCGACCTGAAACGGCCCGACGAAGCCGCCTCCAGCCTGCGCCGCGCCGCCACGCTGGCGCCGAAATCCGGCGTGATCTCGCACCTGCTGGCCATGCTGACCGGGCAGAACCCGGGCCGCGCGCCGGATGGCTATGTGACCTGGGTGTTCAACGGCTATGCCGCCGGCTTCGACAGCCATCTCGCATCGCTGGGCTACCGCGGCCCGGAGATGCTGGCCGGCCTGGCCGGCCGCTTCTGCCTGCCCGACCGCCGGCGCGACATCCTCGATCTCGGCTGCGGCACCGGCCTCAGCGGCCTGCCCTTCCGCCCCTATGCCCGCCGCCTGGACGGCATCGACCTCGCGCCGGCGATGATCGAACAGTCGCAGCGCCGCGGCATCTACGACAGCCTGCACCAGGGCGAAATCCATGCCGTGCTGGCCGCCCTGCCCGATGCCAGCTTCGATCTGGTGCTGGCGGCCGACACGCTGATCTATATTGGTGACATCGACGCGCTGACCGGCGCGGTCGCCCGCATCCTGAAGCCGGGCGGCAGCTTCCTGTTCACGGTCGAGACCGGCGCGCCCGGCAGCGGCTTCCGCCTGACCCGCACCGGCCGCTACAGCCATGCGGAAGATTACATTCACGCGATTGCCGGGGACCGCCTGACGGTGAAGGACCATGCCGACGGCATGATCCGCGTCGAAGCGGGGAAATTTACCGAAGGCCGCGCCTGGCGACTGGTCCGTCCGCAGCAGCCGGACGCCTGAGAGCGCTCAGCGCTCCATCTGCTGGCGGCGCAGCAGCACGGTGCTGATCGGCACCAGGCTGAAGCCGCGGTCCTTCGCCGTGGCGATCCACTTCTCCAGCGCCGCGAGCGTCGTCGGATGCGGATGGCCGATGGCAATCACGTCGCCGCGTGCCTTCGCGACCCGCTCCATCGCCGCCAGTTCGTAGGAAATCCCCGGCGAGCGGCTGTCATCGAGGAACAGGTCGCGCTCGACCGCATCGAGGCCGGCGCGACGCGCCTCCTCGGTGCCCACCGAACCCGGCCCGGACAGGCTGTCGAGCCAGAACACCTGCCGCTTGCGCAGCGCAGCCATCACCTCGGCCATGCGGTCCTTGTCGCGGGTGAAGCGGCTGCCCATGTGGTTGTTCACGCCGACATAGCCGTCGAAACGGGCGAGATCCCAGTCGAGCCGGCGCTGGATCTCGGCGCTGTCGAGCTTCATCAGCAGCGCATTCGGCCCCGGATCGTTGCGCGGCAGGTCGAGCGGCTCCATCGGCATATGCAGCATCAGCTCATGGCCGGCGGCGCGCGCCGCCTGGCTCTGTGCGGCCAGCTCGTTGGCATAGGTCATGAACGACAGGGTGATCGGCCCCGGCAGGGCGATGGCGCGCGCAGTATCCTTGCGATCGAGGCCGGCATCATCGATCAGGATGGCCACGAAGGGCGGTTTGGCGCCGGCCGGCGGTGGCACCGCGCGGGCCCGCCAGGCCTGCGGCGAGCCATGGTTCATCGCCGTGTTCTGTTCGCTATAGGCCGGCGGCGGCGCAACAGCCGCAACCTGCTGCGGCAGCGCGGCAGCAACGGGGGGCGCCACGGCTTTTTGCGGCGCAGGCTGTGGCTGGATCGGGAGTGGGGCTTCGTTCGATACGGCAGCGGCCTGAACGGGCGGTGGCGGCGGGGCCAGCGCCGGGCGGCGGGCCGCCTCCTCGCGCTGCCGCCACAGGGTGGCGCCCTCGATATGCGGTGCCGGCTGCTGCGTGCTGTCGCCGCCCGGCGCGGTCACTGGAGACGACGGCACCATCGGTGCCGGCAGTGGTGTGACGGCGGCAACCACGGTGGCCGGCTGCGCCTTCGGACCGGTGCTGCCCACCGCCATGCCCATGGCGATACCGCCGGCCATCAGCACGCCAGCCGCGGTCATCAGCGGCCAGTTGGCGGCCAGGAAGCCGCGCCTGGACTCTGTTGTGGCCGCCGCGGCGGCCGGCTGGGGCGCAACCATCCCACTCGGCCTTTTCGATCACGTTCAATCACGCCACATCACCTTGAAACACAACGTCTTTTAGGCTTGTCGTAGAGTCGGCCATTGTGGCATATTGGGGTCGGTTTTAAGGGGATCAAGGTCCCTTTTGACCCCAGTCGCCGACCCCACGAACCCGTCGAGCGACCCCAGTTGGAAGCCGACGGAGAACACCAGTGCCAAGCCTTACAGATGGAGAAATTCGCCGAGCCCTGAAGCAGGTGGAAACGACCGGCAAGCAGCTCAGCCTTGTCGATGGCGAAGGTCACGGAACGGGCCGACTGGTCCTGGTGATGAAGCCCATGCCTACCCGCGTGACCGCAGACTGGATGGCGCAGCAATGGCGCGACGAGAAGCGCCTCAAGAAGAAGCTCGGCTCGTATCCCTCGATGCCCCTCAGCAAGGCTCGCGAGATATTCAACCGCGACTTCGCGGAGCTGATCCAAAAAGGCCGTAGCATCAAGATCGCCGGCGACACCCGGCCGGGAACCGTAGCCGACCTCTTCGAGGCGTATGTCGCCTATCTCAAGGAGGGTGGGAAACCGTCTTGGAAGGAGGCGGAAAAGGGCCTCAACAAGATCGCCGATACGCTCGGGCGCAACCGTCCGGCCCGCGACGTCGAACCGGATGAGATCACAGCGATCATTCGCCCGATCTATGAGCGCGGCAAGCGTTCAATGGCCGATCATGTACGCAGCTACATTCGATCCGCCTTTAGCTGGGGCCTGAAATCCGAGCACGACTATCGCTCCACCGCCACGCGTCGCTTCCGGCTGACCTACAACCCCGCCGCCGGTATACCGACCGAACCCAAGACCATCGGAACACGCTGGTTGAGCGAAGAGGAGTTCGTTCGGCTCTATCGCTGGCTGGAATGCCCCGACACCCCGGTTCATCCCTCCTATCCCCGCGCCGTCCAGATCATCATGCTGACCGGCCAACGGGTTGAGGAAATCGCTCGTCTGCATGTCGATCAATGGGACGCCAGGGAACGGATCATCGACTGGACCAAAACTAAAAACCTCCAGCCGCACGCTGTTCCGGTGCCCTCGTTGGCTGCCGAACTGATCGAGTCGATTATCCCGAACGAACATGGCTGGTTCTTCCCCTCCGCCAAAGACCCGTCCAAGCCCGTCAGCCACGGCACGCTCTACAGCTTCGTCTGGCGCCAGCGAGATCGCGGCGTGATCCCCCATGCGACCAACCGTGACCTCCGTCGCACCTTCAAGACCCTGGCCGGCAAGGCGGGCATTCCGAAAGAGATCCGCGACCGCCTCCAGAACCACGCCTTGCAGGACGTCAGCTCCAAGCACTACGACCGCTGGAACTACATGGTGGAAAAGCGCGCAGGCATGGCGAAATGGGACAAGTTCGTCCGCGCCATGCTCGCCAAGAAGCGCCTGAAAGCGGCGGCATGAGCCTCCGGCGCACCATAAGGCGGAGGTGAGAACGATTATGCGCATCGTATTCGGGCTAGCGGTGCTGGCGGCGCTAACCACGGCGACAGCGGCCAAGGCCGATCCCTGCAAAGCCATTCCCGACCACGGCCCGATGCCGTCCTATCTCCACCGCGGCGCGCACTTCTCCGGTCCTGTGATCTATGTCGGTGACGGCGACTCCTTGTGCGTGGCCGTGGGTCAAGGGCCAGCCAACTGGGTAGAGATCCGACTGGAGGATTTCTACGCGCCCGAACTCCACTCACCCACCGGCCCTGCCGCCAAGGCCGCGCTGGAAAGACTTGCCATGGGCCGGAACACGGAGTGCATCGCCAACCATAGGTCCTACGACCGTGTGGTGGCCACCTGCCGGATCGGCAGACGCTCCATCGGGGATTTATTGAAGGCGGCCGGAAACACCGAGGGCGGCAACGGATACGATCAAAGCAAGCGTTAGCCCGCCTTTTGGCAGCGCTTAAATGCGATCTGAAAACCGATCATAGGCATCGATCCGCCGGATCGGTGGATCTGCCTCATACCGATAGATCTCCGTTCTCAAGAACCGCAGCTCGGCCTCGCGTTGAGCTTCGGGAACGTCGATGTACCAAGAGCGCGGCTCCGGGCCGGGATCGCCGTTCCAGCGGTATCCCCGCGCCTTGAGAACATCCTTGAGGTCGAAGGGCGAGTTCTCCGCCCAGATGCGCCAGGCGACAGTACGAGCGCCATCCAGAAGGCGACTAAGGCCCGTAACGCCAGATCGGGGCAGCCGCATCGCCAACAGCTCGATCGTCGCAAGACAGTCGTGCGTCGCGCGGTGGCGATCATAGAAGAAGCCGGCCGCCTGAGCGAGATAGGCGAGCTTCGCCCCCTCGAATCCTTCCGCCGCCCAGTCAACCTGGCTGAACGAGCAGGCCCAGGGCTTCGTCGAGAACACGTCGCTGAAGCGTTCGAGGAAGCGGCGATCGAACGCCGCGTTGTGCGCGATGATGAGCGAGGCCGGGGCCGCGAATTTGGCAACCTCGGCAGGATCGATGACCTGGCCGGCCACCATTTCATTCGTGATGCCGGTGATCGCGGTGATTTCCGGCGCGATCGGCTCGCTCGGCTGACGCAGCCCTTGGAAGCTGTCGCCCACGCTGAAAACGGTGCCATCCAGGCCGTAGTTGAATGGCGTCATGGCGAGTTCGATGATCTCGTCGCGCTGAGGATCGAGTCCCGTGGTCTCCACATCGACCACCAGGCCAAGGCGCAGCTGCATGCCGGGAGGCGGAATGGTGCGAGGGCGCGGCTTAAGACGCCGAATGACCCGGTAATCTCCCGTAGCCTCCAGTGTTTGCGCCAGGGTCTCCAGATTGTCAGAAGTCATCGTCCGCCGCTTCGTTTACCGCCATCGGCTCCACTTCATCCGCCGCAGCAGCGGCCTCGGCCCGGCGGAGCGCGAGGCGAATGTCAGCGGCTCGACCTTCCTCGTGGAACCACAAATCGACCACGGCGGTATCGTCGCTGCGCGGCCGCGGTGATGCCTCCCGCACTTTGAATGTCGTCGGGAGATTGACCGAGGTTCCGAACACCAGCGCGTGCTGCCGAGGCAATGATGGCAACCGTTTCAGGACCGATTCTGAAATGAACGGTGTCATCTGACGAATTTGGGAGAGATCGTCGGGATTCTGGATACGGTGAACCAGAAAGTTGGAGCACTGGCTGAGAACCGTCTTTGACAGCTCGCTCGGGCGCTGGGAGGCCAAGATCACGAACATGCCGTACTTGCGCCCTTCCTTTGCGATGCGCTCGAATATCTTTGTGGCGTCGATGGAAAAGCGGGATGGCGTAGAGGCGACATACCTGTGGGCCTCTTCGAGCAGCAGGTGTATCGGGAAGCGGTTTCTTGGTTCCGCATGGCGAAGGAACCGAAAAAGCATGCGTGCGATGACCGCACTGACCAGTTCAACGATTTCGTCTTCGACAGAATTCAGGTCAATAATAATGACCTGATTGCGTTTGGTGAACGCTTCACCAGCAGCCCTTTCCAGACCGACAATGTTGGTCAAGAACTCCAGATCGCTTACAGCCGCGCCAACGTCGGGGCCTTCGTGACGCAGAAAGGCATATTCCGTCCGCTCCTGGAGAGATCTGAGCCGAGTGACCATGGACGAGCAGTAGTCTCGGATTTGGCGGTTGCCGTGAGCCTCCTCATAGAGAATCGCGAAGTCGATACACTCGTGCAGCTCATCAAAAGAAAATGGCGTCCGACTGTAGGCTGGTAAGGGTGCATCCTCCCGGAGCTTCTTCCTCACTTCGTCCAGAAATGCCGATTGGTTGTTCCCCGAAAAATTTCCGTACTGAAAATTCGGATTAAAGCGGTTCAGCAGCGCCATATTCAGATCGTTCGTCGGATATTTCTGAAGAAGAGAAACGACGCGCTGAAATTTCGACACTGGGGAGTCACCATCTGCACCTCGAAAGCACTCGATGATGCAAGTGGCGACAAAGTGCTCGCGCAACGCCAGGGCGTCTGGCGTGTTGGCGTGGAGGAGACTTGTCAGACCCAACGCCGTCCGAAGGACAGGCAGTTGCGTTCGCTCGCTGGCCTGCAAAAGCAGTTCCCATTCTGCCATTTCCAGGAACCAGTGCGGCATCCGAAAGCCGGCTGTCGTCCCATCAAGGATTACGCGATGGACGCCGATGCCGCCGTCTTTTGCCAAAGGCGCAAGCGCTTCGTGATACTCGCCGTTCACGTCGAAGACGATAAACGTCGCGCCGCGGGCGTGATGTTCGTCCGGCTTGTCGAAAAGAGACTGCAAGACCGACGCAACCGTGCATGACTTCCCGCTGCCGGTGTTACCCAGGACGGCAACGTGGCCACCGAAGAACTCGTTCAGACGGACTTTGACGTCATAGTCCTCGAACACCACCGACTTGCCGATGGGCAGAACCCGATAGCGCGTGGCCCCCTCGGGTTGGCAGGCGCCGCCATCCGGGCCGACTGACGGCTCAACGGCAGCCTCTGTCTCGAAGATGCGGTCGAGCTCGCCGTCCAACGCATAGAGGGCGTCCGCATAGAGGGACGGGAAAACGGACACGCCGAAACGGAACGCGCCGCCACGCATCGGCAGCATGCCGACAGGCACCACATCCAGATATTTGGAAGAACCGGCCCGGTCGAAATCACCCCGCTCGGACGGCGTGCTTGCATCGCGTTCACGCAGGCCAACAACCTCGACCACGACATATTCCGACTGCGCCGGGATCATCAAAAATGACCCCAGCCGCGCCACATAATGCACGTCATCGAAGCCGACGACCGTGAAATTGTCGGTGCCGGCGTGCATCTCGACGACGAAGCGGTCGGCCGCGACCGAGACCACCTTGCCGATCGCGCGCTTGCGATCGTCGTGGCTCATGCCCCGTCATCCTTCTTCTCGTCATCCCTGTTCGGCGCCAGATCGGATAACACCTTGCGAACGGCCTCATCGATCCTGTCGCTGGGGCGCTGTGGCATGAAGTGCTCGACGATCATGTCGAAGTAGTGCGCCCTGCTTCCCTCAGCAGGGCCGTCACCTCCAATGATCCAAATGCGCGGATCGCGCAGCGCTCGCAGCTTGGCGATCTCTCCGGCGGTATCCGGCGACGCGAAGACCACCAGACGGAAAGTCGGAATCGTTAGCGCCTGGTAGATGATGTTATTCAGGTGCTCATCGCCGAATGCGTAGCCGGCTGTGATGAGAACGCTCTGCTCTCGCACGATCCGGGACTGAAATTCCCGGAACAGGTCGGCATAGGGCGAGCCAAGCGAAGAGTTCTGCTTCGCCGGCGTCGGATAGATCAGCATCTGGTTCGTGGACTCTGGCGGCCAGACTTCCTTGATCGGGAACAGCCCATGATCGTCCTCGGTCCAAGTGACCGAACCATGCAATTTGCAGAGATAGACGAAGGCATCGACAGCGGTCCATTTGCGGCTGGCAACGTCGAGCTGCTCGGCCAGGGCATAGCGGAAGATCGCCGGGTTGAAGCGGCGTTCAACCACGCCGGAAAAGCCGTTGGCATATGGAATGCCCAAGCGATCCATCGCCAATTCGTTGAAATGATCGTAGTTGGTCGTGAACACCCACGGCCGGGGCAAGGACCGATCTCTCAGGACTAGCTTCTTGTAAAACCGCTCATAGAGATCGCGCACCGTGGTGTCGCCCTCCGTGGCGAAGGCCCCTTGGGTGACACGGATCCACAGGAAATCCTGAACCTTCTTGATGATACCATCGAGAATATCGCGATAGGGGTGAAGATCAGGATTCTTGCTCTGACGCAGCACGAACCGCTGCGCAAATAACACCTCCATCAAGCGTTCCAGGTTACGGCTGTAATCCTTCGCTAGGTCGATCCCGAGCGCATCAAGATAGTCAAGCTCCACCTTGGTCAGCCGCCATGGTGCCGGTGCAGCGCCGGCTACCGGCGGATCAGCGTAGAATCCTGCCGCGCGCGCCTCGAGGGTTTCCCCGCAAAACTCCTTGGCCAAGGGCTCCATGGTTGCAATGCCGAGTTCCTTTTTGTCCCTCATCAGAGAGGAACATCCGGCGCCGAGCAAAAACGCGATATTCTTGGCGTTCATGGTCTCGGAAATCGCCTGGCGGGCGCTCTCGATCCCCTTGCTCCAGTCAAGTTCCGATGGATCGGCATCGCCGTTCCGTAGAAACTGGAATTTTCGCTCCTCTGCGACTTGGCTCATATCCCCCCGATCCCCCAACTTCCTATTTGGCTGCGTTGTTCGCGCGCGCGGCTATATCTGCGCATCGCGCCATGAGCGCCTCGAACGGCTCGGCGTCGTCGAAGAGCAGCCCATCCTCGACCATGCGGGCATAGTCGTCCTTTAGCGCCTTCGTGCCATCGCCGACCGGCACGAGCTGTAAGCCGCCGCTGACGGCCGCTGCATAGTCGATCGGCGTGCGGTCGGCGGCTTTCTCTGCGAAGAACATCGACTTGTGCCGGGAGACGGCGTTGGCCAGTTCGCGATCAGCGAAAGCTCCTTCCGCGAAGCCGGCTTCATCCAGCCGGACAACATCGTGCCAGTGGCGCGCAAAGCGGTCGCCGCGCAGCCGCTCCTGGAGGCAGAAGACATGGATAGCGGTCGCCTTCTCCCAGAAGGTCCGCTCCGCGTGCATGACACGCGGCCGCGCCGTCGGGAGTACCAGTCCGTCGATCAGGCCGGCGGCGTCACAGGAGACATCGCGCAGGCTCGCCGGTTCGCCCGTCGAGCGGGCGCCGAACTCCAGCATGACGCTGGGCGCGACATAGCCGGACCCGGCTGCGGTTGCCTCATAGTCGATGAAGAGCTTGTCATCCTCGACGCGGATGGCCCCCGCCAGACCTTCGGCGGCCAGTGCGTTCGCGATCACGGGCCGCACGGTTTCCGCGACCCATGCCGGCAACCGCCGACGGACCTCGCTCGACCAGCGTTTTTCCTCGCTTCGGGTTTTCGGCAACCCCTCGCCATTGTCCCCGACCAGATCGGGCGCAATCGCCCGAATGTCATAGGTCAGATCCACGTCCTCCGAAAACCTGCGGATGACGTGATAGGCCTTCGACAGCGACGTGCCGCCCTTGAACACCAGGTGCTCGCCGAGCGGCGCGGCGTATAGGGTCGCAAGCGCCCACACTACCCACACATCCTTTTCGAGAAGATGGGTGGGACGGCCCGAGCGGTCGGCCGCGACACCCAGCGCGTCGCGCCGGTCCTCGGCCGAAAGCTGGAGAAAGACGTCAGCCATATGCCGCCTTTCCGACGCTCTGGGCGAGCCATGTCGGAAGCTGCGGCGCGGCGGCGACCAGTTCTCCGAACACGCCGGGCGGCATCTTGCGCTTCAACGTCTTGAGCGCCGTTTCTGCTTTCTCTGGGCCGAGCCACGCCAGCGCTCGCACGACCTCCCCTGCCGGCCGGTTAGCCAGCGCCAATTGCCAGCGCGGCGCGTGCCGCAATTCCACGACCTGCTTGCCAAGGTGCATCTTTCGGCTGCGCCCGGAGGTCAGATAGACCGAACGGACAGGCACCTGCGTCGTCAAGCCAAGGGCGTTCGCTGCGGCGGCGCCGTTCGAGACGATGATCTCTCCCTTTTGGGTTGCAAGGGCCTCGACGGCCTGCTCGACCGAAGGCGTGCGGGTGCCGAACCGGCTGGCGATGGGGCGCAGATAGACGCCGCGACCGGCGCGGATGAGCTGCCCGCGCTCCGTCAGGCGCGACAACGCCTGATCCACCGCGGCTCGATTTCCAAGGTGGAGTAATCCTTTGGCGGACACAGGTGCGCCTTCGGGCAAGCCCGTCGCATGCGACAGAATCTGTTCGGTCAGCCGTGTCATCGTCTTTCTCCTGTTGGAAACATATGCGAGTTTCTGACAGTTTTCAAGGAAACCCATGAGAACAGGCCTGATAAGGGGGAAAGCCTTCCCCTGCGGCCGAGCCAGGGTCTCTGCCGACCCCTTCTGCGGGGAGATCCCCGCAACGCCCCATTAGAGTGAGAGTGCGGACGGGTTTCCCGTGACGGGTTGAGGGCTGGAGAAGAGGTTTCCGGCGCCCGTCGCGGAGAACCGCGATGTTCAGGAAAAGTCACAACGCACGCGCCGGCTCCTGCCGGGCGAGCCTCTACGACGACATCACCGGCAAGATCATCGTCGAGCTGCAAGCTGGCCGTGCGCCCTGGGTCCAGCCATGGGGTTCGGCCGCGGCCAAGGCGCCGCTCGCTATGCCGCGGAACGCCGCAACCGGGCGGCACTATTCAGGCATCAACGTGCTGATCCTGTGGGGCGCCGTGATACAGCACGGTTTTCCCGGCCAGAGCTGGCTCACCTTCCGCCAGGCGCTGTCGCTGGGCGGCAATGTCCGCAAGGGCGAGCATGGCACGACCGTCGTCTATGCGGATCGCTTCACGCCGGAAGACGAGAAGCGCCGCGCCCGCGAGACCGGCGAGGACGCCGCCGCGATTCCGTTCCTCAAGCGCTTCACCGTCTTCAATGCCGCGCAATGCGACGGCCTGCCGGAGGACATCACGGCCGTCGCTCCACCCCCTCCGCCCGGCCTCATCGAACCGCGCGTCGAGACCCTGATCCAGGCAACCGGCATCGACTTCCGCATCGGCGGCGACCGCGCCTTCTATGTGCCGGCACACGACTATGTGCAGGTGCCGCCGCAGCAGGCCTATTTCGAGCCGATCAACTGGCACCGCACGGCCCTGCACGAACTGGGGCATTATGCCGGAAGTGGGATTATGCCGACTTCGCAAGCGCTCTGCTGTAATTGCAGGCCATAGTCCTCTTTGCGCTCGGCATAAACCGACGCCCAAACGAAACTCAAGGGAGCTGAGGAATTCGGTTAGGGGTTAGCGTGCCCACGATCCGATTGTCCGGGTGGGGCTTTGACGAAATGCGGCGTTGTCCCCTTATCAATCTCGTCATGGGCCCTTTGGCTCTCACTTGGATCGCGAGAGCGGATCACCGTTATGCAATGTTGGCCACCCCAAGAACCAGACCAGCCGCTGCGCACCCGGCGAGAACCGTCACTGGGCCGAGCTTGAAGCGGAAAACCGCGACAAGCGCGGCAAGGACCAACGCCGCAGCAGACAGGTTCATTGTGGACCAGACGGGCACATCGAGATCGAGGCCGAAAGACGTGATCGTCTGCACCTCATCGAAAACAACATGCAGACCGAACCAGACCGCAAGATTCATGATCACCCCCACGACGGCGGCCGTGATCGCCGTCAGGGCTGCTGTCAGCACTTTGTTGTCGCGCAAGCGCTCGATGAACGGGGCACCTAGGAATATCCAGAGGAAGCAGGGTGTGAACGTAACCCATGTCGTCAGCAGCCCGCCCAGCGTTCCCGCCATCAACGGCGACAGTCCGCCCGCATCGCGGAAGGCTCCCATGAAGCCCACGAACTGCGTCACCATGATTAGGGGCCCGGGCGTAGTCTCGGCCATGCCGAGCCCGTCCAGCATCTCGCCGGGGGCGAGCCAGCCGTAGTTCTGAACTGCCTCCTGCGCGACATAGGCAAGGACCGCATAAGCGCCACCGAAGGTCACCACGGCCATGACGCTGAAAAAGCCTGCGATCTGGGCAAAAACGTTGGCCGGACCGAAGACGGCGAACAGCAGGGCGACCGGGACCAACCAGAGCACGAGGAACGCTGCCGAGACGCGAAACGCCCACCCTCGGTTGACCTGCGTGTGAGCCGGCGATTCTTCGCCGAGGAGGGTGTCGGCGTCATCGACCTGGACCTTGCCCACCTTGCCGTGTCCGCCGCCACCATGAAATGCAGGCAGACCCGCACGGGCGCCGAAGAACCCGATCAAGCCAGCAATCAGGATGATGAGCGGGAAAGGGATGGCGAAGCCAAAGATCGCTACGAAGGCGGCGGCGGCGATGGTGACCATCGCCCCGTTCTTCAGTGCACGCGAGCCGATCCGGATGACCGCCTGCACCACGATGGCCAGCACCGCGGCCTTGAGCCCGAAGAACAAAGCTTCGACTGGCCCGACATTGCCGTAAAGCGCATAGACCCAGCTGAGTGCCATGATCGCCACGACGCCCGGCAGCACGAAGAGGATGCCCGCGATGATGCCGCCGAGGGTGCGATGCATCAGCCAGCCGATATAGACGGCGAGTTGCATGGCTTCCGGCCCCGGCAGCAGCATGCAGTAGTTGAGCGCATGAAGGAACCGCTTCTCACCCAGCCAGCGCTGTTCTTCGACGAGGATGCGATGCATGAGCGCGATCTGTCCTGCGGGGCCGCCAAAGCTCAGCAGGCCAATGCGGGCCCAGATGCGGGTGGCCGCACCAAGGGTTGGATATGCGCGGTCCTGCATCATTCTGCCTTCGGCTTGTTAGTGGGCCAGTTATGGGTCTCGTCGGTCGCGTCCCGTGCCCATCGATAAAAGGCGTCATAGAGGAGCATCCCGGCCTCTAGTTGTTCCAGATCGTCGGAATACATCCGCGACAGGCCGAGCGAAGCGGCAAGCAGACCGGCGGCTTCGGGTGCGAGGTCCATCCGAGCGGTATCGGCTCCGCGAACGATGGCGGCCAGGCGGTCGAGGGCGGGAATGCCTAGGCCGAACTCGGCCAGCATCACATCGAAGGTGCAGAGCTCGCCCCGATGGCTCCAGAACACGCCCTCGATGTCGAAGGGCGCGGCATTGTAGCGCTCGGCGACGCCCACCACTTCGGCGGGGGCAACGAACAGGATGATCGCACGGGGATCGAGAAAGCGCCGGATCAACCAAGGACAGGCGATGCGGTCGATTTTGGGGCGGGAGCGGGTGACCCAAATGGTACGGCCCTGCGCATCGCGCGCCGGCAACTTGCCTGGATCGATCAACGGGAGTCCGGCCGCTCGCCAAGCATCGAACCCGCCCTCGAGATATTCCGAGGAGCAGCCTTCGGCGCGAAGCCAGGCAGCCGTGCCCTGGCTGCGCCGGTGGCCGGCCTGACAGACGGCAATGGACGGCTGCCCACCGAGTTGTGACGCGAGCGCGGCGAGCGCCTGGTCATCGATCCGGGCGGCGCCAGGGAGCAACCGTGGATCGGTCGCGAAATCCTCCTCGGACCGCACGTCGAGCAAGAGCGGCGCTCGAGGGGTTCCGATGATGCGGGTGAGTTTATCGAACGAAATGGCATTGGGCGCAGGCATGTGCGTTCCTCCGTGGCCGGGGTTGAACAGGAACGCGATCTTCGGCTGGCGCCTCGTGGGGAGCTCGCAATCCCCATAATTTTAGATACGAAAGTCCGGGCAGCCACGTCAAGAACTCTATATGCGGGTCAGCGTTGAAGAGGTGACGTCGAAATATTGTCTTGGCCGCACGTGCCCTCAGATGAAGATCGACTGGTCACAAAGCGGGGATTTGGCGCGAAGTTCATTGCTCCACCAACATGGAGCACAGAAATGGAAAAATCCGATCATACATGCCTTGATCAGTATCTCGCATCATTCGAAGAAAGCCTTGCGTCCAGAAACTACAAACCGGATACGCTGAAAAATTATCGTTATTTGCTTCGACGCTTCGGTCGCTTGCTCGATGACGAGGCCATTGCACCGTCGGCGTTGACGCCAGATCTTGCTGTTGAATTGGGATGTCGATTGCCAGCGACACCGCAGAGCCAGATCAAGGTTCCCAATCTTGCCAGGCTGTTCGTCGCGCATCTGATTGAAATCGGCGTGGCGACACGACCGCCGCTGACACCTGCGCAGGCCGAGCGCGCAGAGCTGCTGAGCAACTTCGAAACCTATCTTCTGCGGCAACGCGGTCTCAGCCCGCGTACGATCTATCACGTGCTCCGGTTCGCGGATCGCTTTCTCGACCATCGCTTCGGCGACAATGTGCTCGACCTGCCGGCGCTGAACGTGCGGGATGTCGTGGCGTTCATGGAGCACCTTCTCTCACGCAAGCGCCCGTTCCGCGACAAGACGCCGGCCACGCATCTGCGCAGCTTCTTCCAGTATCTGTTCGCCCAGGGCCTCACGACGACCAACCTCTCGCTCTGCGTCCCCAGAGTCCACAAACCTTGGGGCGCGAGGCTCCCTCGTTATCTGTCGCCTGATGAGGTGGAGGCCGTCGTCGCGTCGGTGCGCACCAATCCGCGGCGTGGTGCCCGCGACTACGCCATGCTGTTGCTGATGGCTCGTCTCGGCCTGCGTGCGCCGGAGATTATCGCGATCCAGTTGGATGACATCGACTGGCGCGCCGGCGAACTGATGGTTCGTGGAAAAGGGCAGCAACATGACCGGTTGCCAATCCCGCCGGACGTCGGCGAAGCCATCATTCGGTATTTACAGGAGGAGCGAACTTCAGCGACCACGCGCATGTTGTTCGTGACGCATCGAGCGCCCAACCGTCCGTTCAAGGACAGCCAGGTCATCAACACGATATTGAAGGAGGCGTTCGCGGCGACGGGCGTGAAGCCCCCGACACCCTATGTGGGATCGCATGTTCTGCGCCACAGCCTGGCGACGAACATGGTTCGCGCCGGTGCGTCATTGGAAGAGATCGGCGATCTGCTGCGGCATCGATCGCGGGCGACGACGATGATCTACGCCAAGCTCGATACGGACGGGCTGCGCTCCATTGCCCAGCCTTGGCCTGTTGCGGAGGTGGCACGATGAGCTTCCTTGCCGAAATGGACTGCTATCTGACCGTCAGACGACAGCTCGGCACTGCAATGACCACGGATGGACGGATATTACGCCGCTTCGTCACCTTCGCCGACAGCGACGGCGCGCTGCACGTCAGCGCCAACCTGATCATGCGCTGGCTCGAAAGCCTTCCCTCTGCAAGTCCCGGAACACGGGCAACACGCTTCAGGGTGGCCCGCCAGTTCGCCGAGTGGCTGCATGGACAGGATCCCAGGCACGAGGCCCCGCCCCGGGGATTGGTGCCCGGTCGCGTTCAACGTGTGCATCCATATATTTATAGTGACGCCGAAATCGTTGCGATCATCGAGCATGCGCGATCGCTGCCATCGACCTACGGGATGCGCGGCCTGACGTGCTCGACGCTGTTCGGTCTGATCGCCGTGACGGGGCTCCGCATCAGCGAAGCTCTCGGTCTCGATCCTGCCGATCTCGATGTCGAATCCGGTGTGCTTCATGTCCGGCAGGGCAAGCTCGGCAAGGAGCGGTTGCTGCCGCTGGACCCGAGCGTCGTGGAACGGCTGGAAAGCTATAGTCGCGAGCGGGACCGGCTGCTCGGGCGCAGGCCGGAAGCGTTCTTCGTGACCTGTGAGGGGCGTCGTCTTGGCGACTGCGGTGCGCGCTACAACTTCGCACATGTATGCCAGAAGATCGGGCTGCGAGAGCGGCAGCTTTATCTTCGGCACGGCCGTGGCCCGCGCATCCATGATCTTCGTCACACCTTCGCGGTGCAGACCATGCTGAGTTGGTATCGGTCGGGCAAAGACGTCGGTCGCGAGATGATCAAGCTTACGACATGGCTCGGTCATGCAAACACCGCCCACACATACTGGTATCTGGAAGCGGTCCCGGAACTGCTGGAACTGGCCTCCGCTCGAATAACAGGCGCGGCGGCGGAGGAAGGTCGATGAAGGCGACCAACTTCCCCACGCTGATCCAGCGCTTCTTCACTGACCGGCTCTGCACGCAAATGGAAGCGAGCCGCCACACCGTCGCTGGCTACCGGGACACATTCCGGCTGCTGGTCCGATATGCAAGTTCACGATGTGGAAAGCCGCCCACAAAGCTCACGATCGAAGATCTCGATGCCGATCTCGTCGCCGACTTCCTGACCCATATGGAAACGGCGCGCGGCAACACGGCCCGCACCCGCAATACGCGTCTTGCAGCCATCCGGTCATTCTTCCGATACGTCGCATTGACCGACCCGGGTTGGTTGCTTCATTGCCAGCGCATTCTCTCCATGCCGAACAAGCGATATGTGAAGCGCAGCGTCACATTCCTCGACGCTGATGAGATAGCGGCGCTGCTGGCCGCGCCGGATCGAACGACCTGGGTCGGGCGGCGAGATCACGTCCTGCTGGTGCTTGCACTCCAGACCGGGCTAAGGGCGTCCGAACTGGTCAACCTGCGCTGCAAAGACGTGGTTCTCGGCACCGGCGCTCACATCCGCTGCATCGGCAAGGGGCGAAAAGAACGAAGCACACCCCTTCGTCGCGATACGGCGAAACTGATCCAGGTCTGGGTAGGCGAACGCCGCGACAGCGACGGGCCATTGTTCCCGTCAATCCGAGGCGAGCAACTCAGCCGGGATGCTTTGGAGCATCTGGTGCGGAAGCATTGCCTGACGGCATCACGAGCTTGCCCGAGCCTCGCCGGCAAGCGAGTCACGCCACACACGCTGCGCCACAGCACTGCGATGGAACTGCTGCACCATGGCGTCGACCAGTCTGTAATCGCCCTCTGGCTCGGGCATGAATCCGTGGAGACCACTCAAATCTATATCCACGCCGACATGCGGCTGAAGGAAAAAGCGCTCGCTCAGGTCGCCAACCCGGAAACGCATCCGGGGCGGTATCGTCCTAACGACGAGTTGCTCGCCTTCCTGGAATCGCTCTGAATATGCCGAACCGCTGCATGGCCGAACCTCGGCAAACCAGCCACCGCACTCGGCCATGCGGCATAATCCCACTTCCGGCATAATGACCGTTATGCCGATATCGGCATAAGACCCACGCCACCGGCCACATGTCCCGGCTCGGCCGCGACCTGACCGGCGGTTTCGGCACGAGGAAATACGCCTTCGAAGAGTTGGTGGCCGAGATCAACGCAGCCTTCTGCTGTGCCTCCCTCGGCATCACGCCCACCGTCCGCCACGCCGACTATATCGGCTCCTGGCTGGAGGTGCTGCGCGAGGACAATCGCGCCATCGTTCGCGCCGCCTCCCAGGCGAGCAAGGCGGCCGATTGGCTGCTCGGCCTCCTGCCGGAGGCCGAGCTCGGCTCCGACGTCGGTTCGGCCGACGACGAACGGCAGGCGGCATGATCGACCTGAAAACCGGAAAGGCGGGGAATCGGGCTTACGGCTTCACGTCTTTCCGCTTCCGTGGCGCTGCCCTCCTTAGAGTGAGAGGGCGGCGCTTCGCTTCGTGACGGGTTGGAGGTCGAGAGAGAGGCTCTCGGCGCCCGTCGCGGAGTAAAGTCCATGGCAACTGCCGTTCAGAAGATCACCCTGTCGTCGGCGCGCGACATCCCCTTCAACAAGCTGGTGCTGAGCCAGTCCAACGTCCGCCGCGTCAAGGCCGGCGTCTCGATCGAGCAAATGGCCGAGTCCATCACCCGGCACGGCCTCATCCAGAGCCTGCATGTCCGCCCGGTCCTCGATGGCGATGGCAATGAGACCGGTATGTTCGAGGTGCCAGCTGGCGGCCGCCGCTATCGCGCGCTCGAATTGCTGGTGAAGCAGAAGCGCCTGGTCAAGAACGCTCCGGTCCCTTGCGTCATCGGCGACGCCAACAGCGACATCCTGATCGACGAAGTGTCGCTGGTCGAGAACATGGAACGCGCGCCGCTTCACCCACTCGACCAGTACCGCGCCTTTCAGGCCATGCGCGACAAGGGCATGACCGAGGAGGCCATCGCCGCCGCCTTCTTCGTCAGCGTCACCGTGGTGAAGCAGCGCTTGCGCCTCACCTCCGTCTCACCGACCCTGCTCGAGATCTATGCCGAAGACGGCATGACGCTCGAACAGCTCATGGCCTTCACCGTCAGCCCTGACCATGCCCGTCAGGAGCAGGTTTGGGACGCGATCAAGGATAGCTGGCAGAAGGAGCCCTACCACATCCGGCGGATGCTGACCGAGACCGCGGTTCGCGCCTCGGACAAACGGGCCGTCTTCGTCGGTGTCGACGCCTACGAGGCCGCCGGCGGCATCATGCTGCGTGATCTGTTCCAGTCCGACGATGGCGGCTGGCTGCAAGACCCGGTCCTGCTCGACCGCATGGTGGCCGAGAAGCTGAAGACAGCCGCCGACCAGGTCGCCGAGGAAGGCTGGAAGTGGATCGAGGTCGCGGTGAGCTTCCCCTATGGCCACGACCATGGTCTGCGTGAACTCTCCGGCAACACGGTCGATCTGACCGACGAGGAACGCGCGACCCGCGAGGCGTTACGCGAGGAATATGACCGGATCGAAGCGGAATATTCCGAAGCCGACGAACTGCCCGACGAGATCGATCAGCGCCTCGGTGAAATCGAACAGGCCCTGGAAGCCTTCGAGAACCGCCCGGTCAGCTACGATCCAGCCGTCATCGCGATCGCCGGCGCCTTCGTCAGCCTCGACGCCGACGGCTCACTGTCGATCGACCGCGGCTATGTCCGTGCCGAGGACGAGAGCCAGGCCGAGCCCGATGCCGAGGCGTCCGGCGGCGACCAGCCCGATACGCCGACCGTCCAGCGTGCAGTCATCACCATCGGCGGCAAGCCTGCCGAGCCCGAGGACGATGAGGAAGACGGCATCAAGCCGTTGCCTGAACGGCTCGTCATCGAGCTGACGGCCCATCGCACCCTGGCGCTGCGCAACGCGCTGGCGGAAAATCCGCACGTCGCGATGACCCTGTTGCTGCACAAGCTTCTCAGCGACACCTTCATCCACACCAACCCGACCGGCTGCCTCGAGGCCAATGTCCGCCACATCTTCTTCTCGGCCCAGTCCGAGGAATTGAAGGACAGCCCATCGGCGCAGGCGGTCAACGATCGCCACGAACGCTGGGGGGATCACGTCCCCGCTGACGATCGGGCGCTCTGGGAATGGCTGACCCATCTCGATGACGGCACGCGCATGGAGCTGCTGGCGCTTTGCGTCAGCTACGGCGTCAACGCGCTGTTCGAGCGTCCGAACCCCTATTCAGGCTCGGGCGTCAGCCAGCACGGTCTCGACGTGCGTCTGGCACAGGCAGATCGGCTCGCGCGGGCGACCGGGATGGACATGGTGGCCGCAGGCTGGAAGCCCACGGTCGGCAACTATCTCGGCCGCGTGACCAAACTCCGCATTCTCGAAGCCGTCCGTGAGGGCGCCGGCGAGCGGGCCGCCCAACTCATCGACCACATGAAGAAAGGCGACATGGCCAAGGAAGCCGAGCGCCTTCTGGCGGAAACCAACTGGCTACCCGAACCACTGCGCTTGGCGTCCCTCGATGGCGATCAGCTTGAGCCCGACGATCAGGCAGATACCGGCGAAGACACCGCCCTGCCGGACTTCCTCACCGAGGACGGCGAGGACGAAGACACCGCTGACGACGAGGATGAGTTCCAGCACGCCGTCGCCGCCGAATAGCGCGGGGCGGCTCCGTTCGCCCCGCGCATCCCACCCCAATCTTTCATCCGCCCGGTCCCGAGGTCGACAGCCTGAACGGCTGTGCCGAACGGGCCGGGCATTTTCGTTTCAGGAGCCTGTCATGGCCGACTATTTCACCCACTTCTCGTGCCTGCTCGATGTCGGCACGTCCGAGAACGCCGCCCGCGCGCTCGACCTCTACAACCGCCTGTCCGACGTTGGCGCCTCGGAGGAACCGCCCTCCGAGGGCTTCCTCCTCTCGATCCAGCCCGAACATGGCGGAACCCAGCTCTGGATGCGCGACGACATCACCGGTGATCCCGAGCGTCTGATCCAGTTCGTGAAGCACTGCGCCACGGAATTCGGTCTGACCGGCCGCTGGGGTTTCCAATATGCCAACACCTGCTCGAAGCCCCGGCTCGACGGCTTCGGCGGCGGCGCGCATGTCCTCGATCTCGCCTCAGGCGAGACCGTGGACTGGATCTACACCGATGGCTGGCTCGCCGAGACCATCGCCGACGCGGGAGACCGGATATGAGCATCCCCTCCTTCGCCCGAACCAATTTTCAGACCCTGCTGCGCGCCGCGGGCGACGGCAACCTCGCACTCATGGAATGCCTCGACGCCGTGACCGGCACTGCGCGTTACGTCATCTGTGCGGTGGGGCGGGATGATGGTGATTTCGTCTTCACACCCTTCGGCCATCTCGCCGACGGCAATCCTTATGACGTCTATCTGCCGCCCGATCCCGAAGACCCGAACGGCTTCGTACATCCCGATGCGCCGGGAGAGATGCCATGATGGACATCGACGCCATCTTCGCAGCCGATCACGAGCAGCCACCTTCCGAACGGTCGCTCCCCTGGCCAGAGACCAGAGACGGCATCACCGTCATCATAGAGCCCAAGCCCCATTGGGCCAGCGGCATGCGGGCATTCCGGGCCGAGACCCGTGAATATTGCTCCTATGCCGATTGGACCGCGAACGGTGCGCGCGCCAGGTTCTTCGGACACGTCGACACGAGCGGCGATGACCTGATCCGCAAAGCGCGCATGCTCGTCACCAGCGAGATCGTGGACGGATACTGGACCTGACACCTCAAAGCGCCCCGCCACTCGGCCGGGGCGCTTTTTTCGTGCCGGCAGCGAAGAGCATTTCGAGAGTGAGAGGGCTGCCGGGACGGGTTGAGTCCGGGCAGTCGAGAGAGAGCGCCGTTCGGACCCTCCCGTTCCTGCTCTCCCGAGATTCCAACCCATGAACATCATGTCACCCGTCGCCGTTCCGGCTGCGCCGATCGTCCGTGCGTCCGCCATCATCGCCGCCGCCCATCGGCTTCTCGCCTTGCTCGAACGTGGACAGCGGGTCGACAGCGCCAGTCTCCGCACGGCTATGGAGACCGCCTCCGAGGCTTCCGACGCGACTGGCGTCTGGGACTGGAAGACGGCCTATGAAGCCTGCGAATGCGCGACCGTACTGTTCCTCCGCAAATACGGACGTGCGCTTTTCCGTAAAGCCGACACTCCGGTTGCACGGCTTTCCGCCCTGTCGAAAATCACCGGCCTCCTGCCGACGCACACCCGTCGCTCCGAGGAAAGCCAGGCGCTACAGCAATTCTCGACGCCGGTCCCGCTCGGTCTCGCAGCCATTGCCGCCGCCGCGATCACGCCGCGCGACATCGTGCTGGAGCCTTCGGCCGGCACGGGCCTTCTCGCCATCCTTGCCGAGATCATCGGCGGCTCGCTGCTCCTCAACGAGCTGGCGGAAACCCGTACCGATCTGCTTTCCGCTCTCTTCCCGGCCCTTGCCGTAACGCGCGTCGACGCCGCCCAGATCGACGATCACCTCCCGGCGAGCGCCATTCCCTCCGTCGTCCTGATGAATCCGCCGTTCTCGGTGATGGCGAATGTCTCCGGCCGCGTGGCCGACGCCGCCTATCGTCATGTCGCCTCGGCCCTGGCGCGGCTCGCCGAGGGTGGGCGTCTTGTCGCGATCACCGGCGCGAACTTCGGTCCCGAGCAACCCGCATGGCGCGACGCCTTCATGCGGCTTCAGGAGCGCGGCCGCGTCGTGTTCACCGCGGCGATCGACGGCTCGGTCTTTGCCAAGCACGGCACGACCATCGAGACGCGGCTCACCGTCATCGACAAGCTGCCCGCCGAAGATCCGGCCCTGTTCCCGGGATCCGCTGGTATCGCACCCGACGTCGCCACGCTGCTCGCCTGGATCGAGGCGCAGGTTCCACCGCGCCTGCCGGTCACACTGCCCGAATCCGCGCAGCCCCTGTTCGGCTCAGCGCTCCGCACCGTGCGCGGCTATCTCGCGCGCACTACCACCGCACGCCCGGCCGCGCCGTCGTCCATCGACCCGGATGGCGTCGAACTCGCCTATGACACCGTGGACTGGACGCCGCCCGAGGGGGCACACCTCACAGATGCGATCTATGAAGAATACGGATTGCAGTCGATCCGCATTTCCGGCTCTCAGGCGCATCCCACCAAGCTCGTGCAATCGGCGGCCATGGCGAGCATCGCGCCGCCCAAGCCCGCCTATCGGCCGATGCTACCGACGGGCATCACCGATCTGCTGTCGGACGCCCAGCTCGAAACCGTCATCTATGCCGGCGAGGCCCATTCGGACTTTCTCGCCGGATCATGGACGGTCGATGCGACCTTCGATCTCGTCCAGGCCGCTCCGACCGACGCCGAGAAGAGCGTGCGTTTCCGGCGTGGCTTCATGCTCGGCGACGGCACCGGAGCGGGCAAAGGCCGCCAGTCTGCCGGCATCATCCTCGACAACTGGCTGCGCGGTCGCCGTAAGGCCGTCTGGATCTCCAAATCCGACAAGCTGATCGAGGACGCGCAACGCGACTGGTCCGCGCTCGGCATGGAACGCCTGCTGGTCACGCCGCTGTCGCGCTTTGCCCAGGGCAAGCCAATCACGCTGTCGGAAGGCGTCCTATTTGCAACCTACGCCACGCTGCGCTCCGACTACCGCGGCGAGAAGGTTTCGCGCGTCCGCCAGATCGTCGATTGGTTGGGCTCCGATTTCGACGGAGTGATCATTTTCGACGAGAGCCACGCCATGGCCAATGCCGCTGGCGGCAAGGGAGAACGCGGCGATGTCGCCGCTTCGCAGCAGGGACGCGCGGGTCTCCGGCTCCAGCACGCCCTGCCGAACGCACGCGTCGTCTATGTCTCCGCCACCGGCGCGACCACCGTTCACAATCTCGCCTATGCCCAGCGTCTCGGCCTGTGGGGCGGCGAGGATTTCCCCTTCGCCACCCGCGCCGAATTCGTCGAAGCCATCGAGGACGGCGGTGTTGCTGCCATGGAGGTGCTCGCCCGCGACCTTCGCTCGCTCGGCCTCTATACCGCGCGGTCGCTCTCTTATGATGGCGTCGAATATGAGCTGGTCGAGCACGCGCTGACCGACGAGCAACGCGGCATCTATGACGCCTATGCCGGGGCCTTCGCCGTCATCCATAACCATCTCGATGCCGCGATGCAGGCCGCCAACATCACCGGCGACGACGGCACGCTGAACCGGCAGGCCAAATCCGCCGCGCGCTCGGCCTTCGAATCCGCCAAGCAGCGCTTCTTCGGCCATCTGCTTACGTCGATGAAGACCCCGACGCTTATCCGCTCCATCAACCGCGATTTTGAGGATGGACACGTCGCCGTCGTGCAGATCGTCTCGACCGGCGAAGCGCTGATGGAACGCCGGCTGGCCGAGATCCCGACCGAGGAATGGAACGACGTTCGCGTCGACATTACGCCGCGCGAATATGTTCTGGACTATCTGGCCCACTCCTTTCCGGTCCAGCTCTACGAGCCGTTCACCGATGGCGAAGGCAATCTGTCCTCCCGCCCGGTCTATCGCGACGGCCAGCCCGTCGAGAGCCGCGAAGCCGTCGCGCGCCGTGACGAGCTGATCGAACGTCTCGCATCGCTCCCACCAGTCCCCGGCGCGCTCGACCAGATCGTGCAGCGCTTCGGCACCGATATAGTGGCCGAGGTGACGGGGCGCTCCCGGCGCATCGTCCGCAAGGGTGAGCGTCTGGCCGTGGAAAACCGGGCGCCATCGGCGAACCTCACCGAAACCGCCGCCTTCATGGACGACCTGAAACGCATCCTCGTGTTCAGCGAAGCGGGCGGCACAGGCCGCAGCTATCACGCAGAGCTGTCGGCGAAGAACCAACGCCTGCGGGTGCATTATCTGCTCGAGCCGGGATGGAAGGCCGATGCCGCCATTCAGGGCCTCGGTCGCACCAACCGCACCAACCAGGCACAGCCGCCGCTCTTCCGTCCTATCGCCACGAACGTCAAAGCCGAAAAGCGCTTCCTGTCCACGATCGCGCGCCGGCTCGATACGCTAGGCGCGATCACGCGCGGCCAGCGCCAGACCGGCGGCCAAGGCCTGTTCCGGCCCGAGGACAATCTGGAATCGAGCTACGCCCGCGCCGCGCTGCGCCAGCTCTATCTTCTGATCGTGCGCGGCAAGGTCGGTGGCTGCTCGCTGGGGCGTTTCGAGGCCGCGACTGGCCTGAAGCTGATGGACGCGGGCGGCATCAAGGACGAGTTGCCTCCGATCACCACGTTCCTGAACCGCCTCCTGGCGCTGACCATCGAGCTTCAGGGCATCCTCTTCACCGCGTTCGAGCAACTGCTCGACGCCAAGGTGGCCGGGGCCATCGCCAGCGGCGTCTATGACGTCGGCTTGGAAACGCTGACGGCGGAGAGCTTCGTCGTCACCGAGCGCACCACCATCTACACCCACCCGGCGACGTCTGCGCAAACGCGGTTGCTCGCCATAAGCGAGCGTCGCCGGAACCGGCCGACCACACTCGATACGGCGCTCGGTTGGCTCGACGATCCGCAGGCACGGCTGCTCGTCAACGCGCGTTCGGGACGAGCTGCTGTCCAGGTGCCAGCGCCATCCATCATGCTCGACGATGGCGAGATCGAACGCCGCGTCCGGCTGATCCGACCCATGGAACAACATCACGCAACCATCGCCATGATGGACGACAGCCATTGGCAGGAGGCGGATCGCGACACGTTCGCGTCCATCTGGCTGCGCGAAGTCGCCGAGGTGCCAGCTTACACCGAGGGCATGATCCACATGGTCAGCGGTTTGCTCCTGCCCGTGTGGAAGCGTCTGCCGAACGAGTCGACGCGGGTCTATCGGCTCCAGACCGACGATGGCGAGCGCATCATCGGGCGGCGGGTTTCGCCTGCCTGGGCCGCGAACGCCGCCTCTACCGGCACGAGCAATCTCACCAGCAACGAGGCTTACGCCGCTCTGGTGGACGGCCGCACCATCCTCGACCTTGCCGACGGGCTCCAGCTTCGTCGTGCACGCGTCATGGGCGCGAACCGGGTCGAATTGTCGGGCTTCACCGAGGCCATGCGGCATCGCCTGCGCGCCTATGGCCTCTTCAGCGAGATCATCTCATGGAAGCTGCGCTTCTTCGTTCCGGTCGACACCTCCGGTCCCGCCATCCTCGGCAAGCTGCTCGACACCTATCCAGTCGAGCGGATCAGCGAGCGCGAGGCAGCGTGATGGCACGGCAGAACGCTTCCGATTTGGCTCACCGTCTCGCCCATCAGGCCGAGGCGGTCTGCCGTCACTATCTCTCGAACGGCCAGCGCCAGGGCAATTATTGGCAGGTTGGCGACGTCCGCAACACCAAGGGCCGCTCAATGTTCGTCCGGCTCAAGGACAGCCCGAAGGGCCGCGCTGGGAAATGGACGGACGCCGCGACCGGGGAACATGGCGATCTTCTCGACGTGATCCGTGAATCGCTCGGCCTCATCGACTTCGCCGACGTAGCCGACGAGGCCCGCATCTTCCTCAGTCTGCCGCATACTAAGCCTGAGCCCGCAGCACCACGCCAAGGTGTTGCTCCAGCACCATCGGGATCGGCCGAAGCAGCACGGCGGCTATTTGCCATGTCGCAGTCCATCGCCGGCACCGTCGTAGAGACGTATTTGCGCCGACGCGGCATTACGCTTCTGCACGGAACCGGAAACCTGCGTTTCCACCCGCGCTGCTACTACAAGCCCGATGATGGCCCGACCGAGACGTGGCCCGCCATGATCGCCGCCGTCACCGACCTTACCGGCAAGATCACCGGCGCGCACCGCACCTGGCTCGCGCCAGACGGCTCGGACAAAGCCCCGATCGATACGCCGCGCAAGGCGATGGGCGATCTACTTGGGGCTGCCGTCCGCATCGGTGTGCCCGGCAGCGTGATGGCGGCAGGTGAAGGTGTCGAGACCATGCTGTCGCTCCGGCAAGTCCTGCCCGACATGGCGATGGCGCCGGCGCTCTCGGCGGCACATCTGGCCGCCATCCTGTTCCCGCCGAATTTGCGGCGGCTCTATATCGTCAGCGATGACGATCCGGCTGGTGACGGCGCGCGGGACATGCTGATCGAACGGGCGAAGGCTGAGGGAATCGAGGCCATTCCATTGTCGCCGGCATTCGGGGACTTCAACGAGGATCTGAGGCGGCTCGGCACCAATGCGCTCCGCGCAGGCGTTCGGGTGCAACTCGCCCCGGAGGACGTGGCGCGCTTCATGAGCCTGGCAGCGTAACCGGAAAGGGCTGAAGGGCGGCGCGCTGTCGCCATTCCCGCAAGGATGCGTCAGCTACGGCAAGAGGACCGCGCCTCGGCCTTCGAGAGGGCGATCGGCCGTCGGCCGGGCCGGATCTGCAATGGCTGCGGCCGACGATTTTCCGGCGGCGCATGCCGCGCCTTTCCATCGCGAAACAAAATCGCCGGCCTTCGCCATCCTCCGCTGGCGCTTCGGCCCTCTCGCTGCGCTCGGGGTGCAGGTCCGTCCCGTCCGACAGCTTCGTCGCCATGAAGGCCGCGACGGTCGCGGTCCAACCGATGGAGCATCCCATGAGCGAGCATGACGACTACGAGCCGCACCATGAATCATCCCCAACCGACCACCTGATCCAGGAATTGCAGCTTCACGGCTACCGCCCCTCCGAAGACGAACTCGACCAGCGCCCGCCACCGGAAGACCGCATCGTCGAAGGCGCCGTCGCCGACATCTTCGACGCCCTGGTCGCCACGATCACCGACACCAGCCTCGCTTACGACCTCCCCGATCTACTCTGGTCGACCGTCAATATGTTCCACCGTGCCGTGGACCGGATCGAACGGAATCTCGACGACAACGAACAGGCGCAAAAGCAGCTTCAGCGTGAACAGGATGGCTCGGAGGTGAAGTCCCTCCAGCTCGAGCGCCTGCTCGACATCGGCATGAACCTGATCGACCGGCGCGACGGCATGGAAACCTTCCGCGAAGCCGCTGCCGAACGCTACCGCATCGCCACCGGCTCACCCTGGTCACAGCGAGCCGGATCACGGGTCAACCATCGCCACCTCACCGCGGCGCTCATCGACAGTCGGGATTTCCTCGCCGCCAAGCGGCGCGCGGATACCGAGGTGCTCGTGCCCGCCGGCCCGAAGATCGCCTTTTCGGGTGGAGACACCGCCGACCACAAGCATATCTGGGCCAAGCTCGATCAGATTCACGCCAAGCATCCGGACATGGTGCTGCTGCACGGCGGCTCGCCGAAAGGCTCCGAAATGATCGCCTCCCGTTGGGCCGACAGCCGCAAGGTGCCGCAGGTTGCCTTCAAGCCAGATTGGACGAAGCATGCCAAGGCCGCACCGTTCAAACGCAACGACCAGATGCTCAGCGTCGTGCCGATCGGGGTCGTGATCTTCCCCGGCACGGGTATTCAGGACAATCTGGCCGACAAAGCCCGCAAGATGGGTATCCCGGTCTATCGGTTCGGCTCGGGCGGCGCATAAGCGCCGCCTAAACCCGCCAACTTGCACAATGATGGCACTTTCACTATATTGCTATCATTGCTATCAATCCCGAAGGAGGCGCTATCATGCCCGCAGTCACGATCCGGAACCTGCCCGACGCGACGCACCGCGCCCTCAAGGTGCGGGCGGCGCAGCACGGCCGCAGCGCGGAGGCCGAAATGCGCGACATCCTCGAGACGGCTGTCCGCCCCGATACGCGCCTCCGGCTCGGCAGCGCTCTCGCGGAACGTAGCCGCCGCCTCGGGCTGACCAATGAGGATGTCGATGCGCTCGGCCAAGCGCGCGACAAGACGCCGACCAAGCCGATGAGCTTCGAATGATCCTCCTCGACACCAACTTCGTGTCCGAGGCGATGAAGCCCGCACCCGACGATACCGTGCGCGTTTGGCTCGACGAACAGGCGGCGGAAACGCTCTATCTCTCCAGCGTCACGATCGCGGAGTTGATGTTCAAGATCGGTGCGCTTCCTGACGGCAAGCGCAAGGAAAAGCTCGCCGACGCTCTGGACGGCGTAATGGAGCTGTTCGCGGATCGCGTCCTGCCGTTCGACGTCGGTGCTGCTCGACATTATGCCGAGCTTGCCGTCAAAGCTCGCGCGGCTGGGAAGGGATTTCCTACACCCGACGGCTACATCGCAGCGATCGCGGCCTCCAAGGGCTTTGCCGTCGCCACACGCGACACCACCGCATTCGATGCCGCCGGCGTTGAGGTCATCGACCCCTGGAGAGCAGAGCGCTGACGACCTGCCACAGGCAACGCGGGTTGGGCCGGGCAAACCGGCAGAAACGGCCCTCGCGGCAAACAGACAACACGGCCTCCTGACCGGACGACCACCCCCGCTGCAAGACGCTGATCCTTGGGTCCAGCCGATGGCCTGACGCCATCAACCCGTAAAGGGTCGGACTACGCATGCGCGTGCCGCCGCTGCGGCTTCGCCTCACGCGGTGATTGCGGCCGTCGGCCGGACTCTTCGGGCGCCTGTCAGCGGGGGATGGACCTCCGCTCAAGCAGGAGCCAGGTCGATGTCCTTCCAAACCGCTCACGCCTTCGCCTTCAGCCTCGCCACCACCCTGATGGCCGCCATCGTCATCTTCCGCGCCGGCGACGGCACGCTCTCAGTCACACCATTGGCCGAGTACGATGGCGACGAAGCCGCCATCGTCAGCGAAATCGACCCTTTCGCCTCATGCGGCGAACAGGATCGCACACACGGCGGACGCTGCGCGTTTCGCTCCCGCGGCCACACGATTTCTGCTAATCTCGCTGTCGCGCCATGGTGGTGGTGGAGGCGCATCCGTCTGACATTGTTCGGAGACACCACCATGATCTTCATCAGTATTCTGCTCAGCATCGCCGCCATCGGCTTCCTCTGCTGGCTCCTCTTCACGCTTGCGGTGTTCGCGCTCCCATTCTTTGCGGGCGTGACCGTTGGCATGTGGGCCTATGGCACCGGCGCGGGATGGCTCGGCGCTATCCTTGTCGGATTTGTCACCGCCGGTTTGACTTTCGGCCTCGGCCAGATCCTGCTCGTCACGGTGCGCCCGACCTGGGCGCGTCTGCTCGTCGCTGCCGCGTTCGTCGCCCCGGCCGTGGTCGCAGGTTTCCATGCCACCCACGGCATCGTGAAGCACACCATGCCGTCGGAGACATGGCAGCTCGCGTTTTCGGTCATCGGAGCCGTCGCGGTCGGCATCGCCGCTTTCGCGCGCCTCACCAAAATGGCGGCACCCGGCCCATCGGCCGGGCAAATGTCCCAGGCCTAACCCCACATCATCCGTCCCGCGGACGAGAGCGCAAATTGCATCGCCGTCCGGATCATCGGGTTGCCCCGGTACGGAGCGGGGATATGGAGCACCGGCTGTGCCCTCTGGTCTCGGCAAGTTGGAGCGCGTGGGGGGACGGCAACTGAGTTGCGGCCGAGAGATTCCCGGTGTCGAGGCATCCCGTCAGGGCCGGCGGGACAGGGAAATGAGCCCCTTGGCCTGGTTAAGGGCATCGTCCGCCTGTGATTGCCGGTCAGGTCTCTGTGCCAGGTATGATGGTCGCCACTGTCTCCGTCATCCATCCTCCCAGTGCCCGCTCCAAAACGGCCTCTTCAATGGCCTGATCTGACCGAAGGACGGCTTCGCCTCGAGCGCCTATGCCACAACGGCTGGTCTCGACTTTCTTCCCCTGACGGCAGAGCCGCCATTCCTCGCGAAACAACAAAGCCGCGCCTGCGCCATCCTCCGCTGCGCTGCGGTCGCAAGCGATGTGTCGGCGCTCGCCTCCGGCCGGTCGATCGCCATCGAGGCCGCAATGGCGCGGGCTCGAAACGGAAAACGGAGACTTATCATGGCGACCATCGGCACCTTCAAGAAGACCGGCTCGAACGAGTTCACCGGCGAAATCGTCACCCTCAACCTCCAGTCCAAGGGCGTCCGCATCGTCCCCGACCTGCGTGCCAGCGGCGAGAACGCCCCCAGCCATCGGATCCTGGTAGGCCGCGCCGAAATCGGCGCCGCCTGGTCCAAGCGCTCCAACGAGGGCCGCGACTATCTGGGCCTCAAGCTCGACGATCCGAGCTTCACCGCTCCGATCTACGCCAACCTCTTCGATGACGAAGACGGCGAGGGTTACTCGCTGATCTGGTCCCGCCCCAACGGTCGCCGCGGCGACTGAGGCGGCGAAACAAGGCCCCGGCCGGACGGCCGGGGCCGCCTTCCCAGGTATTGGTGCCTGCCCCCATAGTCCCGACACGACCGAAGGCGCACTACCCGGTTTTACTACGAAATCGACCAGCCGAATCTTGGGCGCACCAACAACTTCAGATCGATCCGGCGAATCAGCCTGTTCGAACTGGCGTGACACAGACCTCCAGCAAGGTCTTTAGGCTGGCGGAAAAGGGCAAGGACGACTAAAATAGCCGTAGTTCTGGAACTCGCGTCGGTTGCGATGGGAGGTGATCATGCATGATCACCGCCCGACAATCCCGGGCCGCACGCGCGCTACTGGGTTGGACGCAGGAGACGCTCGCTGACAAGGCCCGCCTATCGCTGACAGCACTCAAACGCCTCGAATCCGAAAGCGGGCTCGATGTGTACGAGACGACACGCGATCAAGCACGCAGGGCGTTGGAAGCCGCTGGCATCGTTTTCCTGTCGACCGACCGAGGGCAAGGAGTGCTGCTGGTCGATGATCGCGGAAACAGGCCAAACAGATCTACTGGTTAACGCTGACCTGTGGATAGCAAAGCCTGCTGGCGCTCAAAGTGCCTCCGCTTCGGACCAAACATGGTTAAGTGACAGACGTCGTGTATCCACCGAGTCTTCACCATGATCGAACCGTTCGAGGAAATCGCGCCGTCCGGGCAGGAGCTCACCGACTACGACAAATCGCATGCCAAACTCTACATGCGTTTGCTGGATGCGGCCGCTGACGGCGCCCATTGGGAGGAAGCTGTACAAGTGCTGTTCGGCCTCGATCCCGCTCACGAGCCGGAACGCTGCCGACGCCTCCATGACAGCCATCTGACACGCGCCCGCTGGATGACTCACACCGGTTATCGACACCTTCTTCGTCGGGCCGACGGCGGATAGGTTCGTAAACCGCGTGATGCCCTTTCGACATCACGCGATGCCATCCCTCAAACTTCCAACACCCCCTCGGTGCAGCAAAAAATATGCGCCCGACTTACGCGGACCATGCGGGGAGTTGATACGATGAGGCCCGATACATCAGACTGGCGAAACGACCGCTGCTACGATTTCTTCGATACACTGCCGATCGAAGGCCTCGCGTGGGAATGCCTTCGCAGACACATTCCCTATCAGAAACAATACGCCAGCCTGGTCGATGCCAGCGCCGAAACCTTGCCGCTGCCTCGCGAAGTGCAGCAGCATTGGGGGTTACGATTTCGCAGCAAGGCCAGGTCTTTCCGCAGCGGAGCAGCAGGTGATGTGGTCGCCATCAGTCGACCCAGCCATCATCTTCCTGACGCGCCGGCCAGGCTTTCTGCCCTCCGTCCAGACCGCACTCGCGGATAGGTACGCCGCGGAGCGTAACGGTCCCGAAGGATCATACACCAATCTTCCCGATTGCGGCCTCCAGGTCCTTTTTCTTCCCGACACATCCCCGAACGATCAACTCGCAGCAGTCATTCCGATTGATGACGATCTCCTTGATCGCATCGACGCAATCGCACGGTTTTCGCGTGCCTGGCTCAAACGTCCGTTGTCGCGTGACACCCGCATGACCGTCGATCAGCGTCGCCGCTTTCGATTGAGGCTGCGCGCCGCCGATGGTCGTATGAACGGCGCCACCTATCGCGAGATCGCCATTGCTATCTACGGCGCGGCGCGCGTTGATAGCGAACCTTGGAAGACATCGTCGCTGCGTGACGCCGCCATCGCCTTTGTCGAAGCCGGAATTGCGCTCATCGACGGCGGCTATCTGCGGCTGCTCCGACATCGCCGCCGTAGCTGACAGCCGGCAGGTATGCATGTTGCACATCTTTGACGGCAGGCTGACTGGTTTCCGCATCTCTGGAAGGGCGTCAAAAGGCGAATTGTGAGTGGATATCCGTCAGGCGCCTTCTGGAGCGGGGAACGCGAAAGCCGTTCTTCGCCAATGCCGCTTCGCGAATGACAGCTCACGCCAGAACACCCGCCATTCGCGGATTAAAAAGCTGCCCTGCGGCTCTGCGCCCCATTGCCGTGTCAGTTCGAGGTTCAGCCACACTTTGCTTCGGCACGGTCTGCAAGGTCGGTGACGACGTCGATTACGTCCAGAAGACGGACATAGACGTACTCCAAGAACAACCGCATTTCGGTGAGTTCGAGATTTTTGGAAGTCGTATAAAAGCTCGTCGGAGTCGCGTGGAGCAGGCGCGAGGTATACCGGTATATGTACTGATACTCCGGTTCCATACCGACGGCCTTCGCGGAATCGAACCAATTCCACTTCGATACGCCGCCAGCCTCGTCGATAAGCGACTGACTAAAACGATCGACGAAGTCCAGGCGTACCTGTCGCTTGGTCTCGAGATTCGCCTGAGCTGCTATCACCGCCTTCTTCCTGATCAGATGAGCTTGGAATCCATAGCCGTTGACCTTGGCGTCGGCCGCGTAGGCGATAAAATGCCGCCGAGCCTCGAAATCGATTACGTCCATCCGAGCCTTCTCAGCGTTGCGGACGATTTCAGCCGTCAGGTTCTCGCCATGCTCTTCTTGGAGCGCCATCATTCCCGGTATCGGATCGTCGCGCTCCGCGATGACGTCGAGGAACTGAGCTTCGGCTTCTAGGTGGGCGATATGTTGCGAGGTGTGATCCTCTCCGTCCTTCAGCGAAAGAATAAGAAAACGAAGAGATTTCAGGGGCGTCGCCTGGATAGTCCTGAGCCATACTAGCAACTCGAAGACGTACCGAGTCAGAGAGATGACACCGAGCGTTTCCAAGACAACGACGTTGTTCGCCACTAGGATCTGACAGCGACCAAGGGCTTCCGCTCCAATTTCGCAGGGCAATAGCGTCTCTGCCCGCTCCCGTCCTTCTAGGGTGGTGATCTGCGGTTCGGCCATGATCGCCCTGACCCGCTGCGTCAGTTCCGCGATGGTCGGTGCGAGATCCTGAATCTCAGCGGCGATCGTTGCCACCCTGCTTTCGGCGTTTTCCATCACTTCTCCAGATTCCGCTGCGGCTGCTTCCGTCATGCCAGCGCAATCGTGAGGGGCCGCAATCTTGCCTTGCTATTAGAAACCGCCAGTCGCCTCCCGCTCGTCGGAGCCTACCCGCTGGGAATCCCCAATCGGACTCTTTCGTTCCGGTCAATCTAGCGGGGCCTTGGCACAAGAATTAGGCTGTTAACGCATAAAGCCGAAACGAAATCGCTCCTCTGATGCACGGCCATATGCGCAGTAGGGAATCGACGAATATTCGAACGAACCCTAAACGGGATCGACTGGATACCAAACACGGGAAACATCATGGATGCGTACGCCGACAAACCGATCATCCGCGACATGCGCGTGCGTCAGGGAGAAACCATCAAGCTACCGAATGATGGGCCTACCATGCAGGAGATCACGTGCGACGACATAGCCAGATTGGCACTGGCCATGCATGATCACAGCTATTTCTTCTCACTTTGCCGAGGTCTTAGCATAAGATTCAGCCGGGACTTGAACGGCAGCGGGACGCAGGGCCTCTACATCACAAAGAAAAGCGACGAGACGAATCCTCCACATCTGATTCAAGTCTTTTTCGACTACACCTACGAGAAGGATGGCGAGTTCCTCTACGAAGCCGACCTCATTATGGATAAAGGCAAGGACTACGAGCCTACTGTAAACAGGGGCAAGCACCGGTTCGTGGCCAACTCGGCCGCCATCCAGATCGACTGGAACAGTGACGAAACCCAGCAGTGGCGATCGGATATCGAACGCCTTTCGAGGTCGCCCGACACTCTGAGCGGCTGGATAGAAGACGACTTGGAGATGCTAGTAAGATGCGGCTCCGGATACTTCTGTCGTAAGCCCGCGATCCTCACCAAAAATGACCTTAAACGGTACGTCGCAGCGGGATTGAGCCTGGAAGGCCTAAAGACTCGGCTCAAGTGCACGAAATGCGGCAAGCGCGGAGCCCGCGTCACGGTGTTCTGATGCCATATCTTGGCTGAGTTGGCCATTCAGATTTCGGGGAGGCCCAGCAAACACACGTTTCTAACCATCAGCGTGTAGATCGGCGCAACCTAGCTTTGTCTGGAATGACCGCTCTCTGTTGAATCTGCCGTTCGGCAAAATTTCTTTCGATGGCGGTTTTGTCCCAGCCCCGGTCAGTTGCATCAAATTGTGGTCGCCCGGGGAATGCCCGCCTCCAAGCACACGAAAAATTCAATTGAACGGCGAGAAGTGGCGCTCTGCCGCCGAGAGGGTTGCACGGCGAACGACCGGTTTCAGGATTAGCAGAGCTGCTCCCGAAGTGCGTGCATTGGCCGTTCCGGTGACCACTGACAATACCGGAGCCTCCAACGCCGGGCCATTTTTGTCCGGTCGGCTATCCCGGCGGTGACCAACATGCGTGCCGCTGACACCTAGCCGTCAGAATGGCAGGGGTGGGAAATTTAGCCACCCCAAGCTCCCCATCCCTCCCGCCGACGGTTCTCCGCCACCGTGGTCGTTGTCAGCCGCTGATCGCCAGCGGCCCCCAGCAACCCCACGGAGGCCCGCACCATGCGACCCGATATCGCCGCGATCCCGCCACGCTACCTGCGGACCAAGGAAGCCGCCGAGTTTCTCAGCCTGTCCGCCCGCACGCTCGAAAAGCATCGCACCTACGGGACCGGCCCCGCGTACCGCAAACTCGGCGGACGTGTCGTCTATTCGGTCGACGATCTCGAAACCTGGGCAGCACGCGGTGCTGTTACCTCGACCTCCGATCCGCGCGGCTCCGTTCTGCCTGCGAAGCGTCAGGCGCTACCGACCGGTCAGATCGCCGGCCGATACGCACGCTGATCGCGGTCGGCCCCTTTCATGGTGGTGCAGCGTCGCGGCCCTTCGGAGCGTGGGCAACTCGATCTGTTTCGCGCGCTGCCTGGCGACTTCGCGCCACGAGATGCGCAGGATCTCATGGCCTATCCCTTCTTCTCCCTCTCCAAATCGCACCGTATCGCGCCGATCGACTTCGCCGCAGGCGGCATCTCGATCCGCGTCGAGGCAGTTCCCGATCATGGCATGGCCACGATCTGGGATGCCGACATCCTGATCTGGGCCGCCAGCCAGATCGTCGAAGCTCGCGATACAGGTCTGCGCACCTCTCGTCTCATGGCGGCGACGCCATACGAAATCCTCACCTATGTCGGACGCGGCACGTCCGTGCGCGATTATCAGCGCCTCAAAGCCGCATTGGACCGCCTGCAATCGACAACAATCTCGACCTCGATCCGTCAGCCTGCCGAGGGACGGCGACACCGCTTCTCGTGGATCAACGAATGGCAGGAACGCACCGACCGATACGGGCGGCCAGACGGCATTGAGCTGATCGTCCCCGACTGGTTCTACAAAGCCGTTCTCGACGACGCGCTCATCCTCACCATCGATCCGGCCTATTTCCAACTCACCGGCGGTCTCGACCGCTGGCTCTACCGCATCGTGCGCAAGCATGGCGGCCGCCAGCGCGACGGCTGGCGTTTCGAGCTGCGCCATCTCCACCTCAAATCCGGTAGCCTGTCCCCGTTCAAACGCTTCGCGTTCGAGCTGCGCGACATCGTGCGGCGTCAGCCGCTGCCCGGCTACGTCCTGTCGCTCGAGGTGGAGATCGGCGGTCGCACGCTTCTCGCCTTCGAGCCGCAGGCGGCCTGTGGAAAACCTGTGGATGGCCTCGTGCTATCGGGAACCAGGACTATCGTGCCATCGGGAACCCGATGCTCGTGCTATCAGGAACCCAAATCGGGCCTAAGCTCCAGAAATCACGGTCAAAATTGCGCCCCTAACTTAGAGTCTAACCAAGAATCTAACTCTGAAGAACGCGCGCGCAATGTGGAAAACCTCATTCGCGCCGCCGCGAGGAACCTCCGCGCCACCGGCAAAGCACCCGCTCTCGGCGCTTCTTCGGCCCAGGCAGGCCGGAAGGGAAGCGAGCCGCTCGCCACCGATCAGCTTCCGCTCTGTGCCCGGCCTGGAGGTGCGCGATGATCGTGGCGTTCCTCAATCAGAAAGGCGGCGTCGGTAAGACGACGTTGGCGCTCAACCTCGCCGGTGAACTCGCCGAACGCGGCAAGCGTGTCACCCTGATCGACGCGGACCCGCAGGGCTCGGCACTCGACTGGTCTGAGCAGCGCAGCCGTGAGGGCCTGCCGCGCCTCTTCGGTGTCATCGGCCTGGCGCGCGACACGCTCCACCGCGAAGCGCCCGAACTGGCCCGAGACGTCGATCACGTTGTCATAGACGGACCACCGCGCGTCGCCGGGCTCATGCGCTCCGCGTTGCTCGCCGCCGATCTCGTGCTGATCCCCGTGCAGCCATCGCCGCTCGACGGCTGGGCGTCGGCTGAGATGCTGGCACTGCTTTCGGAAGCGCGCATCTATCGCCCCGAGCTTGCCGCCCGCTTCGTCCTCAATCGCTGCGGCGCGCGTACCATCCTTGCGCGGGAGACGGCCGAGACCCTGGCCGATCACGACCCGCCGCTTCTTGCCGCCACCATCGGCCAGCGCATCGTCTTCGCCGCTGCGGCGCAGACCGGTCGCTTGGCCTTCGAACTCGACGACGCGACATCGGCCGCCCGCGAAATCGCGGCACTCGCCGACGAACTCCTCCGTCTTCGTCTCGACGGGAGCGCACCATGAACGATCGATCCCCCCGTCGCGGTTTCGCCTCGCGGCCGGCCGATGCCGATCAATGGATCAAGGCCGCTGAAAGCACGCCGCGCGCACCCGACGCCACAAGGTTCACCGCCAGACTCACCATCGACGTGACGCCCGAGTTGCGCGGCCGGATCAAGATCACCGCCTTCGGCCGCGGCGTCACCGTCGCCGACATGCTGCGCGAACTCCTCGCGCGCGAATTCTCACCGACCCAAGGAGACCCCTCGTGACCAGCGTCGCGCCCCTCCGCGAGCGCCGCGGCACGATGCCGTCAGCGCTCTCCCACGACGACATGACCGATGTCGAACTGACGTGGATCGAAAAGAAGATCGAATACTGGATCAGGTTCGGCCACGAGGCGCACGAGCAGGTCCTCGACCGCCGCCGGCGTGTCGTTTCCTTCCGGCCCAACACCGTCTTTGCCTTCGTGCGATGGGCAGGCAACGACTTCGGCACCATCATCTCGCGCATCGACATCGTGCGCGCAGTCGAACCGGGTGAGCCGCACCAGACGCTGCCCTTCGTGCGGCCGGGCGGCGAGATACTGCTCAAGATCGAGGGCTGGCCAAAGGTCGAAGACGTGCTGCGCCATGTCGACGCCATTGAAGCCATCGGCATCGATGCGGACGCCGTTTCGCCGGACCACTGGCGGCACGTCCATAACCAGATGGCGGTCGGACATCAGCCCCGCGCCTATACGCCAGAACAGCACCGCGCCTTCCTCCTACGCGGGAAGGTCCAACCGTGACGCGCCCCGGCCTCTTCCTCGTCACGGCGCTCGCCACGATGGGCGTCGGCTATCCGGCGCTCACGCCGATGCCGATCAAGCTCATGTGGAACGCATCAGCCAGCGCGCCGATCGGCTTCTACACGATCGACTTCGACGGGCCGTTCGAAGCCACCGATCTCGTCGCTGTCGATGTTCCCGAGCCACTCGCGACCTTTCTCGCGACACGCGGCTATCTGCCCAAGGGCGTGCCGCTCCTCAAGCGCGTCCTCGGCACCTCCGGGCAGACAGTTTGCCGCTCGAACCTCACCATCACCATCGATGGCATCGAGGTCGGCGCGGCGCTGGAGCAGGATCGCATCGGACGCGATCTGCCTGTCTGGCAGGGCTGCCGCCGCATCCACTCCGGCGAAGTCTTCCTCATGAACTGGGAGGTCCGCGACAGTCTCGACGGTCGCTACTTCGGCCAGACCTCCACTGACCAGATCATCGGCCGCGCGGTCCCGCTTTGGACCGACGAAGAAGGAAACGGCCGCTTCGAATGGCGCGCGCCGACGCGGTGAGCGCGCGACCAGCGGCGCTTGCACCGCCGCCGATCTCATCACCGCAGCACAATCGACAGGAGATCCGCATGACACAGATTGGAGAATTCACGAAGCTGAAGACCGGCTATTCCGGGCGCATACGCACGCTCAGCCTCGACATTGCCGTCGCTATCGTGACGGCGGAGGCGAGCGAAACCGAGAACGCGCCGGACTACCGCGTTCACGCCGAGAGCGAGGAAGGCCCAGAGATCGGCGCGGGCTGGAAACGCTCCAGCGACAAGGCCGGCGACTTCGTCTCGATCCAGCTCGACGATCCTACATTCCCGCAGCCGATCCGCGCCAATCTCTTCCAGAACGGCGACGACAAGACCTCCTGGTCGCTGCACTGGTCGCGTCCGCGCGACCGCGCCGAGAAGGACTGACCGATGCCCGCTCGCCGTCCATCGACGAGCCATCGGAGTGCGCATGGGCGGCATCACGCCGCCCGGCGCATGGCTCTCCTTCTCCTTTCCGGCCTGGCCCTCGCGGCCGGCGCGACCGGCACGGCTCTCGCGCAGTCAGCACCGGCGGCACGCACTGTCTCCCTCGATCCGCACGCAGCCTTCGTGGTCGAAGCCTCCCAGCGCTTCGGCATTCCCGAGCACTGGATCATCGCCGTCAAGCGCGCCGAAAGCGCGCGCGATGTGCGGGCGATATCGTCGGCCGGCGCACAGGGGCTGATGCAAGTCATGCCCGCCACATGGACCGAGCTTCGTGCGCGCTATGGCTTCGGCCGCGATCCTTATGACCCGCGCGATAACATTCACGCGGGCACGGCTTACCTGCGCGAAATGTACGACCGCTACGGCAACATCCCGGCGATGCTGGCCGCCTACAATGCAGGTCCGGCGCGCTACGACGACTACATTCAAAGGGGCCGTAAACTTCCGGCCGAAACGCGCGCTTACGTCGCGCTGCTCGCTCCGCAGCTTGACGCGACGTCGCCATCGAGCGCTCCGTCCATTGCGCCGCCACCGCCACCCGATTGGCGCGAGGCGCCGCTTTTCGTCGTGCGTTCCACCGCCGCCGGTTCAGTCGTTTCACCGCCGGGCAACACGCATCCGGACGATAGCCGCGCCTCCGTCGCGGCGGGTTCGCCCGATGCCATCGACAGGTCGAATGCGCCCCTCGTCGTCGCTCGTTCCGACCAGGGAGCGCCACAATGAGCCCCGCAAGCGTCTTTCGCGCTCTATCGTGGCCCAGCGCAACATGGAGAGCGCAACGGAGGGAGGCAGGCAGAACAACCGTACGATGGCAGGATAAAAGGCCGCACATTGTGCGTCGGTCGGGCGGTTGTTTTTGCTCAGGTTTCCGGCGCGCTCCGCACGTTGCCACGCGCTGGCGCAATGTGCGCTGGACGCCCAACATCCTGTATCAGCGCGGATTTTCGCACATTGCGGGCTCGCGTCATGGCCGATGACCACGAGTTTCGCGTTCGGCCTGGGCGCATCCGCTCGAGACGCGCGCAATCGGCCCGCCCATTCATCGCGCAGGCGCTCGCCGCGGCGAAAAAGGCCGGCGGCGGCGTCTCGCGTTCCGGGCGCATCACCTCCGCCAGTCGCTCGCGCTTTGGCCGAGGACAGCGCGCCAGCATCCAGGCGAACCGCCTGATCACGGCGCGCACACGCGGCGCGGTCATCAAGGCCCGTGTCGTCCGGCACTCCGGCCGTGTTGCACCGCTCGGCACGCATCTCGATTATCTGCGCCGCGATGGCGTGACCCGGGATGGAGAAAAGGCGCGGCTGTTCGGGCCGGGCACGGAGGAAGCGGACGGGCGCAGTTTCGCCCAGCGGTGTGAGGACGACCGTCATCATTTCCGCTTCATCGTCTCGCCGGACGACGCCGTGGAGATGTCGGACCTGAAGTCCTTCACCCGCGATCTGATCGGCCAGATCGAGAAGGACCTCGATACGCGGCTCGATTGGGTCGCGGTCGATCACTGGAACACCGAGCATCCTCACATCCACCTGATCGTGCGCGGCGTCCGCGACGACAGCCAGGACCTCGTGATTTCCCGCGACTACATCAAGGAAGGCATGCGCGACCGAGCGCGCGACTTCATCACCCAGGAACTGGGGCCACGCACCGATCTCGACATCCGCCGCGCTCTCGAGCGCCAGATCGAGGCGGAGCGCTGGACGCAGCTCGACCGGCAGCTCGTCCGCGACGCCGGCAAATCCGGCATCATCGATCTTGCTCCGCATGCCGACCGCCAGCCCGACGAATTCCATACCCTGAAAGTCGGGCGGCTGCGCAGGCTGGAAGTGTTTGGCATCGCCGGACAGGCCGGTCCTGGGCAATGGTTCATCAAACCCGAAGCCGAAACGGTCCTGCGCGAACTTGGCGAGCGCGGCGACATCATCAAGCGGCTGCACCGCGCGCTCACGGAACGCGGCATCGAACGCGGCTCGGCAAACTACGTCCTGGCTGGCGAAAGCCTCGATACTCCCGTCATCGGCCGCCTGGTCGAACGCGGCCTCGACGACGAGCTGAAGGGGACTGCCTATGCCGTGGTCGATGGCGTCGATGGCCGGACCCATCATATTCGCCTGCCGCATCTCGACGCGGCGGGCGACAGCGCGCCGGGTTCGATCGTCGAGTTGCGCACCTTCGAGGATGCGCGCGACGAACGCCGCGTGGCGCTCGCCGTCCGTTCAGATCTCGATCTCCAGCATCAAGTGAGCGCCACCGGCGCGACCTGGCTCGACCGACAATCCATCGCCCGCGAGCCCATCGCCATGGCGGATGGCGGCTTCGGCGCCGAGGTGCGGCAGGCGATGCAGCAACGCGCGGACCATCTGGTCGGCGAAGGTCTCGCCGAGCGACAGGGCCGGCGCGTCATCTTCACCCGCAACCTGATCGATACGCTTCGCCGCCGCGAGGTCGGTGCCGTGGCCGATAAGCTGGCGAAGGAAACGGGCCAACCGTTCAAGCCGGCCGGCAATGGCGAATACGTCGCCGGCGCCTATCGCCAGCGCCTGACCCTCGCATCCGGCCGCTTCGCCATGATCGATGACGGTCTTGGGTTCCAGCTCGTGCCCTGGTCGCCGTCCCTCGAAAGCCAGCTTGGCAAGCACGTCTCCGGCGTCGCCCGCGGCGACGGCGGCGTCGACTGGAGTTTCGGCCGCAAGCGGGGGCTCGGCCTCTAATCACCTGACAAGAAAGGACCGCTGCAATGTCCGCGACCAAAATCCTCTGGGGGCAGATCGCCGTCGTCTTCCTGATCGTGCTGCTCACCACCTGGGCGGCAACGCAATATGTGGCATGGAGCCTCGGCTTCCAGGCTCAGCTCGGTGCGCCTTGGTTCGTCCTCCTGGGCGTGCCGATCTACTATCCGCCGGCCTTCTTCTGGTGGTGGTATTTCTATGACGCCTATGCGCCGGAAGTTTTCGCCAAGGGCGGGATGATCGCGGCGTCGGGCGGCTTCATCGCCGTCGCCGTCGCCATCGGCATGTCAGTCTGGCGCGCACGCGAAGCGAAGAACGCCGCGACCTACGGCTCCGCGCGATGGGCTGAAAAGGAGGAAGTGAAGTCGGCGGGCTTGCTCAATCCCGATGGCGTCGTGCTCGGCCGCTATGACCGCGACTATCTGCGCCATGACGGACCCGAGCATGTCCTGTGTTTCGCGCCGACGCGGTCGGGCAAGGGCGTCGGCCTGGTCGTACCGTCACTGCTAACCTGGCCGGGCTCGGCCATCGTCCACGACATCAAAGGGGAAAACTGGCAGCTCACCGCAGGCTTTCGCGCCCGACATGGCCGCGTGCTGCTGTTCGATCCGACCAACCCGAAATCGTCAGCCTATAATCCGCTGCTCGAGGTGCGGCGCGGCGAGTGGGAAGTCCGCGACGTCCAGAACATCGCCGACATCCTCGTCGATCCCGAAGGGTCGCTCGAAAAGCGAAACCACTGGGAAAAGACCAGTCACGCCCTGCTGGTCGGCGCGATCCTGCACGTCCTCTATGCCGATGACGACAAGACGCTCGCCGGTGTCGCCGCCTTCCTCTCCGATCCGAAGCGCCCGATCGAGTCGACCCTCGACGCGATGATGAAGACCAGCCACCTCGGCGAAGCGGGACCGCACCCGGTCATTGCCAGCGCCGCGCGTGAGTTGCTGAACAAATCCGACAACGAACGGTCCGGCGTGCTCAGCACCGCCATGTCGTTTCTCGGCCTCTACCGCGATCCTGTCGTGGCCGAGGTGACACGGCGCTGCGATTGGCGGATCAACGACATGGTGGGTGGCAAGCTTCCGACCACCCTCTACCTCGTCGTGCCGCCCTCCGACATCAACCGCACCAAGCCGCTCATCCGCCTGATCCTTAATCAGGTTGGTCGCCGGCTCACCGAGGATTTGCAGGCAAAGGCGGGGCGTCATCGGATACTGCTCATGCTCGACGAATTTCCCGCGCTCGGCCGTCTCGATTTCTTCGAGAGCGCGCTGGCGTTCATGGCAGGCTACGGCCTCAAAAGCTTCCTGATCGCGCAGTCGCTGAACCAGATCGAGAAGGCTTATGGCCCCAACAACTCGATCCTCGACAACTGCCATGTCCGCGTTTCGTTCGCCACCAACGACGAACGTACCGCCAAGCGTGTCTCCGATGCCCTCGGGACAGCGACCGAGATGAAGGCGATGAAGAATTACGCCGGCCATCGGCTTTCACCCTGGCTCGGCCACCTGATGGTGTCGCGCTCGGAGACCGCGCGCCAGTTGCTGACACCCGGCGAAATCATGCAACTGCCGCCGACCGACGAGATCGTCATGGTCGCCGGAACGCCGCCGATCCGGGCGAAGAAGGCGCGCTACTACGAGGATGTCCGCTTCAAGGAACGCATCCTGCCGCCACCTGAACTGGCACGGCCCGCCGAAGGTCGACCGGACGACTGGAGCAGGCTGCGGATCCCGGCTCGCCCGGACACGAGCGACAGCGCCGACCCAACGGTCATCTCCGACGAGGAAGAAGATTCGACTGAGTCCGAGCGTCGCCATCAGCCTGAACTCAGCCGGGTGAAGCCCGTCGAGAAGATGGCGCCGATCGACAACGAATTCGAGTTCGGTCTGCCCGATGACACTGAGGATGACGCCGCACGCAATCAGCGCCTGACTCGCGCGATGGGTGGCGTTGCCCGCCAGGTCTCGCTCGATCCCAATGACGGCATGGAACTGTAGCATCATGACTAGCCGCAAGAAAAAGGTGCAAATCTCCGTCTATCTCGACCCCGACATCATGGCGATGCTCACCGACTATGCCGCGCGGCGCGAACAATCGCTCTCCCTGATCGCCGAGGCGGCCATCGCGTCCTTCCTGTCGCCGGACGATGCGCAGCGGCGGGAGGCCGTCGTCGCCAAACGCCTCGACCAGATCGACCGCCGCCTCACGCGCATGGAGCGCGATGTCGGAATCTCCGTCGAGACCATGGCCGTGTTCATCCGGTTCTGGCTCACCACGACGCCGGCACTGCCCGAGACCGCCGCCCAGGCCGCGCGGGCCATGGTCGGGAAGCGCTACGAGGCTTTCATCACGGCGCTTGGACGTCGATTGGCGCAAGGGCCGAAGCTCCGGCAGGAGATCGTCGAAGATGTAGGCGAATCGCCGACGGGAGAGACGGCGAGCGGTTGATAGAATCCGCTGGCCCGGGATCAAGAGCAGCGCCTCACCGCCGTTCTCCTGTATTTGCACGCCACGCTACTACGACGACCGATACTTGTTGAACCGATCCGTTTCCGGGCTCTTTTAATCACCCCGATCCGGGGACCATCTGTTTTGCCCCGTCAGGAAGCGGGGCAGAAATGACCACAACCAGCCAGAAGCCGGAAGCTCTCGCGCGTGGTGCGCGAATGCTGCGCACGGCGCTCGGTTCGACCATCACCCATCTGCTCGAAGACCCATCCGTCGTCGAGGTGATGTTGAACCCGGACGGTCGCCTCTGGGTGGATCGACTGTCGGAGGGCCTTGCCGATACGGGAGAGCGGCTGTCCGCCGCCGATGGCGAACGCATCGTGCGCCTCGTCGCGCACCATGTCGGCGCCGAGGTCCACCCGCGCAGCCCGCGCGTCTCGGCCGAACTGCCCGAGACCGGCGAGCGGTTCGAGGGCCTGCTGCCGCCCGTTGTCGCCGCGCCAACCTTCGCCATCCGCAAGCCTGCCGTCGCGGTCTTCACGCTCGATAACTATGTGGCAGCCGGCATCATGAATGCCGACCAGGCCGCGACGCTGCGCACGGCGGTCGTCTCGCGCGCCAACATCCTTGTCGCGGGCGGCACCTCCACCGGCAAGACCACGCTCACCAATGCGCTCCTCGCCGAGGTCGCGAAATCATCCGATCGCGTCGTCATCATCGAGGACACGCGCGAGCTGCAATGTGCCGCACCCAACCTCGTCGCCATGCGGACCAAAGAGGGCGTCGCCACGCTCTCCGAGCTGGTCCGATCCTCGCTGCGTCTGCGCCCCGATCGCATCCCCATCGGCGAGGTGCGCGGGGCGGAAGCCCTCGACCTCCTCAAAGCCTGGGGCACCGGCCATCCGGGTGGAATCGGGACGATCCATGCCGGCACCGGAATCGGAGCGCTACGACGCCTCGAACAACTCATTCAAGAGGCCGTCGTCACCGTCCCGCGCGCGCTGATTGCCGAGACCATCGACATCGTGGCCGTCCTGTCGGGTCGCGGCTCCGCACGCCGGCTGGCCGAACTCACCCGCGTCGAAGGGCTCGGCCCCGACGGCGACTACCGCGTCGTCCCCGCACACCCCGCCAGCACAGGAGACCCTAAATGATCCTCACCACCCTGCGCGCTCGCCGCGTCATCGCGGCGGCGGTCGCCTTTACCTATATCAATCTCGTCCTCGTCCCCGCCGCCCATGCCTCCGGCTCGTCCATGCCATGGGAAGCCCCGCTTCAGAAAATTCTCGAATCCATCGAGGGGCCGGTCGCCAAGATCGTCGCCGTCATCATCATCATCGCCACCGGCCTGGCGTTGGCGTTCGGCGACACCTCGGGCGGCTTTCGCAAGCTGATCCAGATCGTCTTCGGCCTGTCGATCGCGTTTGCGGCCAGCTCGTTCTTCCTGTCGTTCTTCTCGTTCGGCGGCGGGGCGCTCGTCTGATGGCAACGAGCTTTGAGCAGCTCGACGCCGTGCCGGGTTTCACGATCCAGGTCCACCGGGCGCTAACCGAGCACATCCTGCTCGGCGGCGCACCGAGGAGCATTGCCATCCTGAATGGCACGCTGGCCGGGGCTGTGGGTCTCGGCCTGCGCATTTGGCTCGTTGGCCTCGCCATCTGGGCCATCGGCCACTTCGCGGCAGTCTGGGCGGCGAAGCGCGATCCGCTCTTCGTAGAGGTCGGCCGCCGTCATCTGCGCATTCCCGCTCACCTGTCCGTCTGAGGAGGCACATCGCGATGATGAACCTTGCCGAATATCGCCGCACCGCAGCCCGTCTCTCGGACTATCTGCCCTGGGCTGCGCTCGTCGCCGAAGGCGTGGCCCTTAACAAGGACGGGAGCTTCCAGCGCACGGCGCGCTTCCGTGGTCCCGACCTGGATTCCGCCGTCGCGGCCGAGCTGGTCGCCGTCGCCGGGCGGCTCAACAACGCATTCCGCCGGCTCGGTTCGGGCTGGGCGATCTTCGTCGAGGCGCAGCGCCACGAAGCATCGACCTATCCGTCCAGCCTGTTTCCCGACGCCGCCGCGGCCCTCCTCGATGCCGAGCGCAAGGCCGATTTCGAGGAAGCCGGCGCGCACTACATCTCCGGCTACTACCTCACCGTCACCTATCTGCCGCCGGCCGAAGACGCCGCACGCACAGAGGCTTGGCTCTACGAGGGACGCGAGCGCGGCGGCATCGATCCGAAGGAGGTCCTCAACACATTCATCGATCGTACCGATCGCGTGCTCGCGCTGCTCGACGGCTTCATGCCCGAATGCGCCTGGCTCGATAGCAGCGAGACGCTGACCTATCTCCATTCGACAGTTTCGACCAAGCGGCACCGCGTCCGCGTGCCGGAAACCCCGATCTATCTCGATGCGCTGCTCGCCGATCAGCCGCTGACCGGCGGCCTCGAGCCGCGTCTCGGAACGGCCCATCTGCGCATTCTCACCATCGTCGGCTTTCCGACCGTGACCACGCCCGGCATCCTCGACGATCTCAATCGTCTCGCCTTTCCCTACCGCTGGTCGACACGCGCGATCCTGCTCGACAAGACCGACGCGACCAAGCTGCTGACCAAGATTCGGCGACAATGGTTCGCCAAGCGCAAATCGATCGCGGCGATCCTCAAGGAGGTAATGACCAACGAAGCGTCCGCGCTGGTCGATACCGACGCTTCCAACAAGGCTGCCGATGCAGACCTCGCTCTTCAGGAACTCGGCGCCGACTTTGCCGGCCAGGCTTATGTGACCGCCACGGTCGCGATCTGGGACGACGATCCACGCATCGCCGACGAGAAACTGCGGCTCGTCGAGAAGGTCATTCAAGGCCGTGACTTCACGGCAATGACCGAAACCATCAATGCCGTCGATGCCTGGTTGGGGTCATTGCCAGGGCACGTTTACGCCAATGTGCGCCAGCCCCCCATCTCGACGCTGAATCTCGCCCACATGATCCCGCTTTCGGCGGTGTGGGCGGGGCCGGAACGGGACGAGCATTTCGGGTCGCCCCCCTTGCTGTTCGGCAAGACCGAGGGCTCTACCCCGTTCCGGTTTTCCCTGCATGTCGGCGACGTCGGCCATACGCTCGTCGTCGGCCCCACCGGCGCGGGCAAATCCGTACTGCTCGCCGTCATGGCCTTGCAATTCCGCCGCTACGTCAATTCGCAGGTCTTTGCCTTCGACTTCGGCGGCTCGATCCGCGCCGCCGTGCTCGCCATGGGCGGGGATTGGCATGATCTCGGCGGCGACCTCACCGATGGCGTGGAGTCCTCGGTCTCGCTGCAACCGCTCGCGCGCATTCACGACACGCCGGAACGCGGCTGGGCGGCCGACTGGATCGCCGCGATCCTGATCCGCGAAGGCATCGCCATCACGCCGGATGTGAAAGAGCATCTCTGGACGGCGCTCACCTCACTGGCCTCGGCCCCGATCGAGGAGCGCACCATCACCGGCCTCACGGTGTTGCTGCAATCAAACGACCTGAAGCAGGCGCTGCGGCCCTATTGCGTCGGCGGCGCCTATGGCCGGCTGCTCGATGCGGAAGCCGAACATCTCGGCGCAGCATCGGTGCAGGCGTTCGAGATCGAGGGACTGGTCGGGACCGGCGCCGCGCCCGCCGTGCTCTCCTATCTCTTCCATCGCATTGGCGATCGCTTCGACGGGCGGCCGACCCTGCTCATCATCGACGAGGGCTGGCTCGCGCTCGATGACGACGCTTTCTCCGGGCAACTGCGCGAGTGGCTGAAGACCCTGCGCAAGAAGAACGCCAGTGTCATCTTCGCCACGCAGTCGCTGTCGGACATCGACAACAGCGGCATCGCCCCCGCCATCATCGAGAGCTGCCCGACGCGATTGCTGCTGCCGAACGAACGCGCGATCGAGCCGCAGATCACCGCGATCTATCGGCGCTTCGGGCTCAACGACCGCCAGATCGAGATCCTCGCCCGCGCCACGCCCAAGCGGGATTATTACTGCCAGTCGCGGCGCGGCAATCGCCTGTTCGAGCTGGGCCTGTCCGAAGTCGGCCTCGCCCTCGCGGCCGCCTCCTCCAAGACCGACCAGTCCGAGATCGGGCGCACCGTCGCCGAGCATGGCCGCGAGGGCTTCCTCTCCGCCTGGCTACGTCTGCGCGGCGCCGGGTGGGCCGCGGATCTCATCCCCGACCTGACGAACCTCATCCCCCAGCCTGAGAAGGAGTAGAGACCATGACGACCCAACGCTCACGTCGGCGCGCGCTTTCGCTCGCGGCAGTCATCCTGGCGATGCCACTCGCCGCGTCGCTTATGCTGACCGCGCCAGCACACGCGCAGTTCGGCTTCGGCGGTATCGTCTATGACCCTACCAACTACGCCCAGAACGTCCTGACGGCGGCGCGCTCCCTCGAGCAGATCAACAACCAGATCCGCTCGCTCCAGAACGAGGCGCAAAGCCTCATCAACCAGGCCAAGAATCTGGCGAACCTGCCCTATTCGGCGCTCCAGCAGATTCAGCAAAACGTCCAGCGCACGCAGCAGCTTCTCAGCCAAGCGCAGAACATCGCCTTCGACGTCCAGAACGTCGACCAGATGTTCCAGCAGCAATATGGTGGCGTCTCGCTTTCGGCCTCCGATGCCAAGCTCGTCACCGACGCCCGCTCGCGCTGGCAGAACACCGTGGGCGGCTTGCAGGACGCCATGCGGGTGCAGGCCGGCGTCGTCGGCAATATCGACAGCAACCGCACGCAGATGTCCAACCTCGTCAGCCAGAGCCAGGGCGCGCAAGGCGCATTGCAGGCGACCCAGGCCGGCAACCAACTTCTCGCGCTTCAATCTCAGCAGCTTTCCGATCTGGTTGCGCTGATCTCCGCCAATGGCCGCTCCGAGGCGCTCACCGAGGCCGAGCGTGCCGCTGCCGCCGACCAAGGCCGTGAGCAGCGGCGCCGCTTCCTGACGCCTGGTTCGGGCTACCAGCCCGGCAACGCGCAGATGTTCGGCAACGGCAACTGAGGGTGCAGCCATGGACGGCAAGATGCTGGCCCGGTTGGGCGCCGTCGTCTTCGTCGCCGTCGCCATCACGGCGACGGCGATCGAGATGACCCGGAATGAGACGCCTCCGGAGATGGGGCACGCCCGCGTTGTCGAACCCGCGCGTGATCCGCTGCGCGAAGAGCAGCGCCGGTGCCAGCAGCTTGGCCAGGCTGCGGCGAGCGATACCGACTGCATGCGCGTCTGGGCCGAGAGCCGTGATCGCTTCCTTGGCCGCCCTCCGGCACCTGCCGTCCCGACAACAGAAGGACGGTGAACCATGGGCGGCGCAGGCGTCATCGACAATTTCCTCGGGGTCTTCACCTCCTACATCAACAGCGGCTTCGGACTGCTCGGCGGCGAGGTCGCGTTCATCGCTACGACGCTGATCGTCATCGATGTGACGCTTGCCGCCCTGTTCTGGAGCTGGGGCGCGGAAGACGACATCATCGCCCGGCTCGTGAAGAAGACGCTCTTCGTCGGCGTCTTCGCCTATCTCATCGGCAACTGGAACAACCTCGCCAAGATCGTCTTCGACTCGTTCGCGGGATTGGGCCTCAAAGCTTCGGGCACCAGCTTCACCGCGCAGGATCTGATGCGTCCCGGCAAAGTGGCGCAGACCGGGCTGGACGCCGCGCGCCCCTTGCTCGAATCCATCTCCGACCTGATGGGTTGGATCGCGTTCTTCGAGAACTTCATCCAGATCGCCTGCCTGCTCTTCGCCTGGGCGTTGGTGCTGCTCGCCTTCTTCATCCTGGCGATCCAGCTCTTCGTTACCTTGATCGAATTCAAGCTGACGACGCTGGCGGGCTTCGTCCTCATCCCTTTCGGCCTTTTCGGCAAGACCGCTTTCATGGCTGAGCGTGTCCTCGGCAATGTCGTCTCGTCCGGTATCAAGGTCCTCGTTCTCGCGGTCATTATCGGCATCGGCTCGACGTTGTTCAGCCAGTTCACGGCCGGCTTCGGCGGTGCAACGCCCACGATCGACGACGCCATGGCGATTGTCCTCGCCGCGCTATCGCTGCTCGGTCTCGGCATCTTCGGTCCCGGCATCGCTGCCGGTCTGGTCAGCGGCGGACCGCAACTCGGCGCCGGTGCGGCTGTCGGCACCGGGCTTGCCGTCGGTGGGGCTGCGCTCGCAGCTGGTGGCGCGGCAGGCCTTGCCATGAAGGGAGGAGCGGCTGCGATGTCCGGCGGTGCTGCCGCCGTGCGGGGTGGAGCGGCTGCCGCAGGCGGAGCCGCCGCTGCCTACAGCGTCGGCTCGCTCGGCCAGTCCGGAGCCGCTGGCGTCGCCTCTGGTCTCGGCGGCGTCGCCCGCGCGACCGGAGCGGCCACAGTGTCACCCCTGAAGCGCGCGACGGCGCGCGCCGCCGAAGGCGTCAAGTCCAGCTTCTCGGAAGGCGCCAAGGCCGGTTTCGGCGCGACCGGTGGCTCTTCGACCATGGGCGCCATCCCTGGGTCCGGGACGACAGGCGAAGCCGCGGCAACGCCCCGCGACGGCCAGCCCGACTGGGCAAAGCGCATGAAGCGCGGCCAGTCCCTCAGCCACGGAGCCACCCTCGCCGCCCATGCCGTCCGCTCCGGTGACGGCCATGGCGGCGGCTCCTCCGTCAACCTCTCCGAAAGTGACCGCTCATGAACCTCTTCAAACGGCCCTCCGCTCACTATGGGAAATCGCCCGAACCCGAAACGCCCTATCAGAAGGCCGCCCAGGTCTGGGACGAACGAATTGGTTCGGCCCGCATACAGGCCAGAAACTGGCGCATCATGGCCTTCGGCTCGCTGTTCCTGTCGGCCGGTTTCGCCGCCGCACTGGTCTGGCAGTCGGCGCGCGGCACCGTCGTCCCCTGGGTCGTGCAGGTCGATCGTCTCGGCCAAGCGCAATCGGTGGCACCGGCGACGGCCGATTACCGGCCGACCGATCCGCAGGTAGCCTGGCATCTCGCCCGCTTCATCGAGCAGGTCAGAAGCATCCCCGCCGATCCGATCATCGTGCGGCAGAACTGGCTGCGCGCCTATGAATGGACCACCGACCGCGGCGCAGGCGCGCTGAACGACTATGCCCGCACCAACGACCCATTCACCAAGGTCGGCAAGCAACAAATCGCCGTCGAAGTATCGAGCGTCATCCGTGCCTCCCAGGATTCCTTCCGCGTCGCCTGGACGGAGAAGCGTTACGAGAACGGCCAGCTCGCCGAGACCGAACGCTGGACCGCGATTCTGACCATCGTCATCCAGACGCCGCGTGACGCCGAACGGCTGCGCGCCAATCCACTCGGGATCTACGTCAACGCTATCAACTGGTCGCGGGAGATGTCCCAATGAGCGGGCCTCGCCGTAGGCCCGGCTTTCCGGCTGTACGTAAATCCGCTTTGGCGATGGTGCTGCTTTCTGCCACCATGCTGGCGGGATGCGCGACGTTCAAGCCGCCCACCATCAGCTATGACAGTGACGTGCCACCTCTGCCGGCGGTGCCGACTCCAGTCACCGAGCAACCGCCGCGGCCGTTGCATACGCCGCCCGCCTGGACGCCCGCGCATGGCGGAACCGCCGCGAACACGCCAAGCGGCCGCGTCGAGAACGCCAACGCCGCCGCCCGCGTCGAACCGCGCCGCGAGGGCTACTACAATGCGATCCAGATCTATCCGTGGAGCGAAGGCGCGCTCTATCAGGTCTATGCGGCACCCGGTCAGATCACCAACATCGCGCTCGAACCCGGCGAAAGACTGACCGGCGCTGGCCCGATCGCCGCCGGCGACACCGCCCGCTGGATCATCGGCGATACCGAGAGCGGTTCCGGCCTCTCGCGCCGCGTCCACATCCTCGTCAAGCCGACGCGCCCCGACATCACCACGAACCTCGTCATCACGACCGACCGCCGCATCTACATGCTCGAACTCAGGGCGGAAGCGAAGCCGTACATGCCAGCCGTGGCATGGGCCTATCCCGTGCCCCCGGCATCGCAGCGCGCCAACACCCCGGCGACACCGATCATTCCCGCAGCCGCCGCACGTCACTATCGATACGGCATCACCGGCGACACACCGCCCTGGCGGCCGGTCTCCGTTTATGACGACGGCCGGCGGGTCTATGTCGAGTTTCCGCGCGGCATCGTCCAGGGCGAAATGCCGCCCATCTTCGTCCTCGGCGCCGACGGCGAACCCCAGCTCGTCAACAGCCGCATCTACCAGAACATCCTGATCGTGGACCGCATCTTCGGCGCCGCCGAGTTGCGTCTCGGCGGCGGCAACCGCCAGCAAACCGTCAGGATCGTGCGAACCGATGGGAAGCCTGCATCATGAGTGATACCGACAACGACACCCCCGAACCACGGCAGCCATCGGGGCCTTTTGTCGATTCAACATCGCCCATGCGCCTGCGCGCCGAGTCTCCGCGCGTCACGCGGCTGTCGCGCAAGGTGCTCGCTGGCGCGGCCGCCGTTGCCCTTGTCGGCATCGGCGGTTCCCTCATCTACGCGCTCCAGACCCGCGATCCCGGCAAGAGCGGCGATGAACTCTATTCGACCGATAATCGCGCCACGGCCGATGGCCTGGCCGGCTTGCCGCGCGATTATACCGGGCCTGTGCTTGGTCCGGCGCTACCGGGAGATCTCGGCCGCCCGATTGTCAGTGCACAGAACCAGGGCCAGCCTGTCGTACCGCCCGCCATGGCACCCCCGCAGGCTGACCCCGAGGAGCAACGCCGTCTCGCCGAGCTGGAAGCGGCGCGCACCAGCCAGGTGTTTTTCGATGCTGGCCCGGTCTCAACGTCGGCATCCGTCGGCATGACCAGCCCCGGCCTTGCCGGTGTGGGAACAGGTGCGCAACCAGGCACCCAGACCGCGCAGGATCGCCAGCTTGCCTTCCTCAACGCTCCCGTCGACCGCCGCACCATTGCCGCCGACCGCATCATGGCGCCGGCGTCGCCTTATGTCCTCCAGGCGGGCGCGGTCATCTCGGCCGCCCTCATCACCGGCATTCGTTCCGATCTGCCGGGGCAGATCACCGCCCAGGTGACTGAAAATATCTATGACAGCCCGACCGGGCGCATCCTCGTCGTTCCGCAAGGAACGCGCATCATCGGCGAATACAGCAACGACGTCGGCTTCGGACAGCGTCGTATCCTCTTGGTGTGGAGCCGCCTCATATTCCCCAACGGACGCTCGATCGTGCTCGAACGCCAGCCCGGCGCAGACACGCAGGGCTATGCCGGTCTGGAGGATGGGGTCGATTACCACTGGTGGGATCTCGCCAAGGCCGCTGGCCTCTCGACGCTTCTTTCGGTCGGGGCCGAACTCGCCGTCGACGACCAGGACCGACTTTTGCGCGCAATCCGCAACGGCGGACAGGACACCATCAACGACGCAGGCCAGCAGATCATCCGCCGCCAGCTCAATATTGCGCCGACGCTGACCATCCGGCCGGGTTTCCCGGTCAGGGTGATCGTCACCCGCGATCTCGTCCTCGAACCCTACGGAGGCTGACATGACGAAATTGAAGCTCGGTCCGATCATGGAGGAAAAGCCGGTCAAGGCGACGCTGGAGCTACCGGCATCGCTCCACCGCGATCTCACCGCCTACGCCGAAGTGCTCGGGCGCCAGACCGGCCAGCCTGTGCGCGATCCCGTCCAGCTGATCGTACCGATGCTGGAGCGCTTCATCGCAACCGATCGCGGGTTCGCCAAAGCCCGCAGAGCGAAACCCGTCGGCGGTCCTGGTTCATAGTTCCGCGCCTTGGCTGCGCGCCAACACCTTCGCCATGCTGACGAAGCGCCTGAGCGCCGGATTATCGTTCTTCGGCGACCATACGCCGCTAAAGGGAAGAACCTCGCCGACGATTGGCCTGTAGCAGATGCCCGGCACATGGGCTGCTGTCGTCGCCTCGCTTGTGACCGTGAGCCCGCTGCCGATCGCGACAAGCGTCAACAGATTATCGCGCCCGACAAACTGTGATTGTATTTTCGGATGGTGGCCGAGATCAGCGACCCGCTGCACCAGATAGTCATGAATTTCCTGACCCGGAGGCACGTCGCTGACGATGAACGGCTCATGCGCGAGGTCATGCCAATGCACCTCCTCTTTCTGAGCAAGCGCGTGCGATTCAGGCGGCACCACGAAAACACGCTCTGACCAGAGATAGTCGGTCTCGCATCGTGGCCAGTCCAAGGTCCCCGTCAGAAAGGCGATGTCCAATCGGAACTGCCGGATCGCTGCGACATGCTCTGCGGGGTTGCCGTCGGCGACCTCGATATGGACGCCAGGATGCTCCTCGGCAAAGCCACGCAGCAGGTCGGGGAGAAAGCCGGATGCCAGCGAGGTGAAAATACCTACCCGCAGATGGCCTTCCTCGCCGCGCCCGACCGCGTCCACGATCTCCGTGCCTTCGTTGACGTAGCGAAGGACCTTTCGCGCCTTCGACAACAGCCGCTGCCCTGCGACGGTCAGGCACACGCCGCCGCTATGGCGATGAAACAACGCTGAACCGAGCCCATCTTCCATGTCGCGAATCCGGCGACTGATCGTGGACTCCTGCACACCGAGCGCTGCACCCGCCTTTCGAAAGCTTCCATGCTCGAAAGCTGCAACGAAATAGCGCAGATGTCGAAAGTTCATACTCACACCTGGAAATTGTCCGGGGAGTCCCCTTATCCCGAATGCTTGACAGAGACGCTGCGAGGCTTGCCAAACCGATTTCCCAGCGTGACGACAAAGTTCGTCGGCGTTCCCCGGCCACACTGGGTAACGCCGACCGGCTGTCACTCTACGGATTTCTCTATGAATCCAAGTGTATTGGCATTCTCGACCAGCGTCCGAACCTTGGCGCGATCGAGACCGTCAGGCACTTCGGCGTCAATCTCAAGTCGGATCTTCACCTGGCTGCCCGGCAGCGTCGTCAGTTGTTCGACGATCGCTTCGACGATCTGATGGATGTCTCGAGCCGGTCGCTCCGGTGAGATCATCACGGCACCGGAAAAGCGCGTCGGCTTCTTGTCCGCTGGAGGTGCCGGCGGTTCACCGTCCGTCGATTGTCCATCTGGCGCTGGCGTACTGTCGCCGGGTCCTGAGGGCGTGTCACCGGTTCCCGGCCGCACCGGCACCGGACGGTGCGCTTCGGCTACCTCGGGTCTCACGATTACACTGTCGCTGTCGATCACCACCACGGCGCTGATCGCCCGCTCGATCGCCAGCCCCATATAAGTGTCCGACTTCTCGTCCCATCGTTCGGCATAGGCGAAGGGACCGGGCAACATCCCGCTCACGGCCGCCTGCACGGCTTTGACCAGAACGTCCTGTCCCTTGAGACGCGGCAAATAGATGTAGCGATTGAGATATTCCCGCAGATCCTTCAGCGACAGTCGCGGCTTGTCATTCCAGATGTATTTCTGGAGATCGCGGTCGAGGCGCGACGGCCCCAACTCCACGAGCAAGCCCTCTTCCGCCACCAGCTTTTTGCTGGCCCGCGCCAGCAGCCCATCCTGCGCCGGAATCTTACCCGATACCCACTCCCAATCGGCTTGGGCGCTTTCCTGGGCCGGGTAATGCAGATAGCACCACGCCTCTTTCAGGCGGGTTTTCATCGTCTCGTTCGCTTCAGTCAGCTTTGCCTTGGCCAGCGCGCTATCGCTCTGGGTGAGGTTCAGCCGCTCCGTATCCCGCACGATCTCGCCCCAGGCGAGCGACGCGCGCACGGCGTCTTTCAGATGATCAAGCTGGCGGGCTTCCGCGGCGATGAACACCAGCATATTGCGATAGACGCGCGGCGTGCTGCCACGCTGCGTGAGGATATCTTTGGCCTCGACCAGCGCCTCCGAACCATCACGTCCGTTATGCGGGTGTTTGACACCCAGCACGACGGCGCGGACGCCGCCCGCTTCATCGGGGACTTCTGCTGATGAGGCCGGCGCGACCTGCACGGCATCAAAATGGCCGCGATCCGTGAGCCCATTCACGTATTTTCCGAGTTCGGCGTCGATCGTCACGTCGACCAGCGCCGTCTCGATCTGCGCCGCCTTGTCCGCCGCGATGCGGTTGAGACTCGCCGACATGGAATACCAGTAGCGGCCGAGATCAGCGTGCATGAACTTGGCTTGGTTGGTCAGCCGGCGTAGTGCGTCGCCAAAGATCGCCGGACGCTCGCCGGGCTGCACGACCCCGAGATTGATCTGCTTGTCGTCGAGGCCGGTGTTCTGCTGCTGATGGGTGGGCGCTGTGCCCATGAAGACCGCGCGGGCGACGCGCCGAGTTGCCGAATACCGGTTCAGGTTGGGCGCCGACTGATCGATCTTATAGGGTGTGGACGTCGTGCCATCGACATCGCCAGCGATGATCGACTGCCAGGTCACATCGAGGTAGTGGAGCAATTCCGGCTCCACGCGCGGGGAACTCACGGCGACACTGCCCGGCATGATCATCACCGATGGATCGCCATTCATCCAAAGCTCATGGATGGCCTGAGCCATCAACCGCAGCACACCGCGCGTGCGCTGGAATTTTTCAAGCGATCCCCAGGTCGCATAGAGCTGGTCGAACAGCTCGGGATGGATCGGATAGGCTTTTTCCAGCTTGCGCCTGTAGTCCTCATCCGCGCAGCCCTGCGGGAAGTCGTTGGCGTTCTCGCGATACAGCTTCGCGAACTGCTTCAGCGTGTTGTCGCGGTGATGGAACTTATCGCCGGGGATGTCCTTGAACAGCCGCCGCCGAACAATCTCATAGCTTTCTTCCTGGCTCGCCGGCCGCCATGACGACTCGACACGGCTGAAGGTCTGCTTGAGCCGCGCCAATGCCTCCTGGCCGCCTTCGCCGCCAACCTCGATCTGTGATGCCGGCAAGGAGGCGACCAGCAGAGTGCCGGGGCTGGCCTTGACCGCCTCGGTCAGCGACTGGACGAAGGACAGGTTCGCGTCGAACGATCCCGACGGCAGCCCTTCGACTTTGTAGATTTGCCTCAGATAGGCGACCCATTCGTCGATCAGGATCAGGCACGGCGCGTATTTCTTGAAGATCGCCTCGAGAAGATGGGAGCCTGGCGCGATGCCGTTGGCATCATTCTCGGCGACCATGGCGAAGGCTTCTGCCCCGCCGAGTTGCCATGCCAGTTCGCCCCATGTGGTACGGATCTTCTGGCCGCTATCGGTATTGAGGACATCCTGTGGTCCTCGCGACGTGCCGACCAGCACCGCGCGATTGACCTTCTGAGGCACGCTCAGCTCGTGCTTGTCCAGCAAGCGGTCAAGTCCGGACAGGTCCTGTACCGGCGTTCCACCCGCCATGTGATAAAGGGCGAGCATCGAGTGGGTCTTACCGCCACCAAAATTGGTTTGCAGTTCGACCACCGGATCGCCGCCGCTGCCGGCAAGCCGTTTGGCGGCGCCAACCAGAAGCGTGCTCAAACCCTCGGTGAGATACGTCCGGCTGAAGAACTGACCAGGGTCACGATACTCGGCGGGCGCGCTGCCAGAATGGACTTTGGCAAGGTCCGCCGCGAACTCGGCCTGCTGGAATTCGCCAGTCGCGACGTCCGGATGCGGTTCGACCACTTCGCGCCACGGGAGCAATCCCGCCACGGTTTCGACCGAGATATCCAGCCGCTGGGTTTTTCGCCGCTCCTCGTTGCGCTGAAGCTCTGTGAATTTGGTCCGGAGGATCGTGTCACGCATCTTCGAGAGCTGCTCGGCAACCTCGCCAGCGCTGATCGACTCCATCAGCCGCCGCATCGTGTCCAACGCCCGCTCGGCATCGTCGTAGGTGAAGGTCTCGTTGTGCGAGAGCTTGTTGCGGACATCGAGCAGTTCGGAAACATAGGAGCGTTCGGGATGCCCAAGCACCGACGCGAAGGCATCCTTCCAGAATGCCATCATGGTCTTGAGCAGACCCTGCTGATCCCAGCCGACCTCTCCTGCCGAATTGGGCTTGAGACCCTGTACTCGCTGCACGACCTCGATCTGCCAATGTCCCTTGACGGAGGTCTCCAACCGCTTCTCGACGAATGGAATGAGCGCTGCGGGGAGCAGCTCCATTCCTTCGAAAACATATTGCCGCGTGCTTTTTGCCACGTCCCGTTCCCCCTCAAATATCCAGGCGGATCTGACGATCCCCGCTTGTGTCGTGGATGGCTGCTGCCGCCTTCGTCAGCTCGGTCCAGTCGGCGATCAGGGCGTTGTACGCCGTGGCCTCCTTCGCATCTTTCCGCTTGTTGGCGCTAATGTCGTAGAGACAATAGGCGAGATCCTTCACGGCCTCAGCCTGTGTACTGATCTTCTTCAACAAGACGGCGGTGTCGTGTGAGATACCGTCCTTCTCGTGCCGACCGACCAGATGCTGGAGGCATTCCCACACCGTCAGGTGGCGGTCCTCTTCCGGGTCCCAATCTTCGTCTAGCTCGTCGCGCGTCAGGATGCGCACCTTGCCGGCGGCACTTTCGACGATGCCGGCGTGCTTGACGCTATCGACCGAGATGCCCCGCGCGGTCGCGATACTGTTGGCTGTACCATAATCTCCCTTGCCCATGCCGTGCTGCTCGAACCAGGTGATGGCAAAGCGGGTGTCAGCATCGAACTCGCCTTGAATACCACCAAGATATTCGTCGAGTTCCCGGTTGATAAGCTGGAGCGCGGTCTTCACGCTCATCGGGCTGTCGTCAGATTCGAGGACGGTCTTGTAATGCGAAAATACCCCCATGCCGGGACCAATGGCCGATTGCGGCATGTCGGCTGGCGCAATGTTTGCGACTTGCAGTTTCGCAATTGCAGCAGGCAACTCACGCTTTAGAGCCCGCAAGAACTCTGCCCGACTAACGCTGATAGCGTTTTCGTCTCTCTTTCTACAGACTAGGACCACGGAACTGGCGAGCGCATTGCTTCCGATCCCTCTAATCCTAGATGTCTGCTCAGATCGAACTGGCCACGTTGCGCTTATATACATACCTGCATCGATTATGGCCTGAATGAATGTTGCCCATCCGGTAGAACTGATTCCATCTTTTTCGATCTCGCTCTGTTTGAACGCGTAGTATATTGAGAGCGGATATTCGGCGCTCGCCTGCAGCGCCATGCTCCGCATAGCTTTCGTCATACCATCCAGGAAGAATTGCTCTGCAGCTTTACCCCCACCGTGTCGAGCCGGCGTAGCTACCAGCTCTTCAGATTTTGGTGTCTGGATAAAAGAGAATAGGTCCGGATACACATCACTTATGCTTCTCTTGAGCCACACATAGAAGAAATCCGAAAGATCCGCATATCCAATATTGTCGTAATACGGCGGGTCGGTCGATATGACAGCGTCAGGTCCGTAAATAACCGACTGTGCATCATGCTGCCATGCGACGCCAGGAGTGTCCGTTATCAGGCGGGACAGGCATTTCGCTTGATATTCAGTCGCTGGCGCAAAGCCGCCCACGACGTCAGCAAGAATATTCGCCTCAGCGAAGTCCCAGACCATAGGTATAGCTTGCCGACCAAAAAGATTCATCGGCTTCTCGTTACTTGAACTCCAACGCACTAGAGAGTTATTGAAATCTGCCGCCCTATCGATCCCGAATGCCAAATATATGCTCACCGCCTCAGCATACGCCTTAGCACCTACACCGCCATCCCGTAAGGAAGGCTCACTATCAGCCATTCCTCCCGCGAGAGCCGCAACCTCTATCTCGCCGCGTACGTCCTTTATGATTTCGCCCAATGTATTTAACGCGACAATCTGTCTTTGAGTAAATAAATCACTCCATTTTGACATTCCGTAGTTGCCCACTCGGAATCCTAGTCCCTGCTGGAAAAACTCGGCTTCAGGCTTCCATTCCGAAACTTGCGAGAAGGCAACATCCTCATGATGTTGCGAAGGGGGAAGATATATGCGACCGCCCTTTCCATCGGCGACGATTGCCATAAGCGTTTGCCCTAGTTCACCCTTGAGGCCGCATTCCTTAATGTATTCTGGAGTGATTGCAGTCTCGGAAATAGGACAAACAAAGTTGGCCCTCCCAACCTTCGTTCCTTCCTTCGCCTTGTCGATTTCTGCCTTGGTGCCGCCCTTGCGGATCCGATATTGAATCGTCTTCGTCGCCTTATCGATTTCAAGAGATATCCAGCTCTCTTTTCCTTTCTTCGTGCTGAGGACGAAATTTGACGCTATCGGCACTCGCACGTTGGAGAAGGCGGGATCGGGGCTCGGTACCGTTCGCGCCCATATCCACGCGATTACGGTCGCTTTCTGGCCTCCCAGATCTTTGGGCAAGTCAACCTTCGGATACAGTTGGCCAATACGCTCTACGGCGCGCTGTCGAACACGCTCACCGTAATATGTGACGTCCTCGGCCAAGCCTTCGGCATGACGGTAGTGATTCCGATCACTGGGTCCGGGATGGACGGGCTTCAGTCCTTGAAATCTAGGCGGTATTTCGATCATTGCCTTGCCGATCATGACAGCGACAGGGTTTAAGTCGCTGCCATGCGCGGGAAGACCAAGTCTTTGCGCCTCCGAAGTTATTGAAAAACCTCCAGAGAAGGGATCATAAACCGATGGAAGAGTTCCATTGCAGGATCTTAATATTTCTACCCTTGCCTCTCGGAACAACTCTTCATCGTGACTGTTTTTCCAATCGGACAATCTCTCTATAATATTGAACAATCGATTTCGTTCTACCTGTTGCGCCTCTTCCGTTGAAAATTGAGCAGGATCGCTCGAAGGGTCGTCAACGAGTTGCGCAAACAGGAATGAACGACACGCCACATGAGGGCGCCGTGCCCACCAATGGTGAATTCCCCGCGGGTGCGGGCCTATCCCTGGCATCTTCTCATAGGACGAACCCGCACTGATCGCCTCCAAAGGGATCGCGACCTCAATGAGCTTCTTCTTGATGTTATTCGTCGAGGTCATAAACGAGCCTGTAGGTTGCGGGGTGAATGGTAAGTTCGCCGCCGTCGCGCAGTGCGCGTAGGCGAACGCCCGTCATCTCGACGGGATCACCCTCCGGGTTGATGAGAATGAACGAATAGAGGTCCGGCTTCTGGTCAAGCAGCCCCCAGACGTCGGCCTCAAGCTGGAGCGGTTCATGCTCCAGGCAATGGTCCTTGGGATAGTAATGACGCAGGATCTCACCGCCTGCCGAGCGGCGCTCCCACGGAAAGCGCGTGCCGTTACCGCGGCCGATCCAGCTCCCGTCCGCATGGAAGAAGCGATCCTCGCCGTCAGCCTCGTAGCCCTGGCTCAACGCGAAGCGCGCCATGACACTCGGGCGTGGGGGCTTCGGCACGGCGCGGGGCTTGGTCACCACCTCTGTTTCGATCAGTTCGCGATCCGCCTCCCCGGCCGGCGAGGCGGGTTCAGGCTGGTTTGCGGGCTCATCGTCCTCCGCTGGGTGGAGATCATCCGCATCAACCGGCTCGGCATCACCGTGAGCGTCTTCGGCAACCTGGTCGACGTCCTCGTCATCGCCGGGTTCGGCAGCGGGCTGTATCTCGGCAATCGGTAGGGCGACGATGAGCTCAGGGCCGAGTGTGAAATTCTCCTCGAGATATTCCCTGATGTCCTCGGGCGAACGTTCGAACGCATAGGCCAGTGCCGCGCGAATATCGGCGCTCAGGCTCCTGCCAATCTCCTCCGGCACACGCTTGGCGAGCTTGGCCTTCGATAGCGGGCTGACGAACAGCTTGCGGTCAAGCCACAGGATGTCGGTGAGCCGGGGCGTACCGGCCGGCACGCCATCAAGGTACGGGATGACCTCCAGCTTGGAGCTCTGGACCCAGCTCGTCGCCGCGATCGCATCAGACAACGTCCGCACACGCTCGGTCTCGGCGGCATCGGCCAGCTCGATCCGCCCAAGCTGCGTTCCGAACGCCGTTAGCCAGGCGCGGCGATCATCCACGCCGTCCAGCAACGACGGCTGGTTGAAGCGTTCCTCAACGAGTTCCGACAAGACCAGCAAGGCCGAGAATGGCGGCGCCTGCACGGTCTCCCCCGACAGCCGCTGAAAATCGGCGGTCTTGCGCTTGACCCATTCGTGCAGATGGCTCCACCGGAACAGCGTCTGCATACTCAGGCCATAGGCGAGCGTCTCAACCGGCGCCCACTCACCCACCAGATTCACCCAGTGCCCGCACTCTTCCCATATCCGGGTCGGGTATCGGATCAGCAACGTGCGAACACGCCGGACCTCATCGGCTGACAGCGCTTTCCCCGAGGCCAGCGTCCCAAGCCATTGCAGTGCCAGATCCGCGGACGGCCGATCGGCGACACCGATACGATGCCACAGACTGAGGTCGAGCACGGACGCGCGCACGACGGCGGCGCCGGGAACATCTTCCTCGTCTCCCGCCAGGAAAACGCCGCTGGTCGGCGCCCATGTCCCATCCTGGGCGAGGATCAGCTTCTCGGTCTTGAAGGCGTTCCTAATGTTCTGGGCATCGACGGTCGAGCAACCGTCAAGCATCTGATCCAAGCGGCGATACCACTTCTCGACTTCATGCGCTGGCGCCTTGTCGGATTTCGCCAGGGAACGCAGGCGGTCGAGCAGACGTCCCGGACCGCTGGGCGCGCTGCGAACGCTGAGAAGATCGAGCAGCGGGCGCGTCGTTTCCCGGTCGAGCAGCCCATGGACGAACGGCTCCACGTCGATCAGGGCTTCCGTCTCGGGTGTCCTGCGAACCAGGTCCGCTGGGAGCTGGATCATGTTGCGCGTGTCGGGCAGGCAGGGTTTGGCCCGCAGCTTCAGCAACCAATCCGCCAACAAAGGCTCCGACGTGACCGATCGCGTCGACCCCGTGGTCGCTACCTGCGACAGACGAGCGCCAGCGGTGCGCAACCAATAGGTATCGCGCTGATCTAGGATCTTGCCGACGATTTTGGTCCAGATGCCCGCGTCGACCTTCGACAGCGCCTCCCAATGCCTCCAGTAATCGGTAGAGAAATCCCAGTCTTCGATGACGAACTGGTTGGTAACATACGGATAATAGAGCGCACCGCGTGCTCCACGTGCCTGCGCTTCCGTCGTGAGCTGCTGTCGCCCATAGATATTCTGGCGCTTCTGGACGAACGGCACGAACGTCAGGAGACCGGAGCGGCCAGAGCCGATCCAGCGAAGCCAATCCTCCCGCGAGCAGGATTTGAAGCTCGCTACATAATCCCCGTGCAGGAGCTGGGTCTTCTGGACCGACTCAGGCAGCAGCTCCTCCAGCGCGCCATTCTCGTCGAACAACACTCCCTTGCCGATCGACCGAAGCGTTCGATCAACGCAGGCGTACCGGAAAGCGTCACCGATCGTGACGCCCAGCTTGGCCGCGATCTGGGCAAGCTGAATACACTCGGCGAGTTTCGGTTGGCCGGCGTTGAAATAGTCGGCAGCGACGCGCTCGATCACGGCATTGACGTCGCTCGTCCCATCGAGGCCGATCTCCTCCAGCACCGCGAAAGCCGCCTCGACCGTGTCGTTGCGGCTTTCCCCGTCCCCCTTGTCGCGGCGCTGCTCGGCGAGAAACCGGGTCCAGTTCTGGTTGAGGACGATCAGGTGGCCGGCGAGAAACTCCCAATCCTCTTCAGACTGAAGCAGCTTCTTCTCGCCGAGCCGCACGATCTCCGACGCCCCATAGAGCACGTCTTTGCCCTGCACAGGCACGATCCGCAGGGCGTCGGCGTCATGACATTGCCAGCCCGTCACTTCGGGCGCGATATAGGCCCATAGGTTCAATAGGTGTCGCCAGGTCGCGGGCCGAGGCAGGTGATTGCTACGCAGGCGCTCAAGTAAATCGGTCTTCGAGAACTCCTCGACCAAGCCCCAGTGAACGAGCTTGGTCCGGTTCTTGGCCGATACATGTTGGCACAGCGCCGACCGGGATTTGTCGTCGAGCAAGGCCATAGCCTGATCAGCCGGCCAGATGTCGAATATCTGCCGCGGAACAGTGATCGCGGCTTTGGCGCTGACGAGTTGCCCATCTTCGGTCAGCAGCATCGATCGGCCATCGATCGCCGCATCAAACGCCAGTTCGACGATCGCACCACACGATCCTTCGAGCGTGGACGCCTCACGATCAACATCAGGCAACAAGCCATAGGCATCCGAGCGATCCCGCGGGCTGGCCTTGGTCTGCTCCAGCCACTCAATCATCGCACTGGCGGCGAGTTCGCCGGCCCGGTTCAACAGCCAGCGATTGGTCGGCGAGGTCTCCGGATCCTTGATCTTGAGACGTGCCGGATCCTGGATAAAGGGTGCGTTGCAGGCGAAAGGTAGCGTCGTTTCCACGCCGGTCGGCAGCACGACATAGAGCCGGCCCTTGGCGCCGAGCACAATCTCCACCCGGCAGGGCGGGAAATCACCGCTATCCTCGGCCCCCAACATCCGCTCGTTGCGGATCTCGTCGAGCGCTTCGGCAGGAAAGGCTTCCTCGTCCGACCGCACGAGCAGGAAGGGATCGTTCGCCTTCTCGTCCAAAGCCATCCATTCGCTTTCGGCGATGGGGCCAGGTCCGAGACTCTGCCAATGCACCTCGCTGTCGCCGATCAGAAGGCGACGGATTTTCTTGAAGAACAGCAGCGACACCGGGCTTTTCAGCCACTCGTCGAGGTTCTTCTCGACTTCGCGGCGTAGCAGCGGGCCTGCAATTGCCACCTCGACGCGCGTGGTTCCAGACGTCAGGGAACGACTATCAATCCAGTGCGGCTGCGTGAACCGCGCGCGCTCGAAGGCGACAGCCAGCGTCGGCGTGAACAGCTCGACCCGATCGCCCAAGCTGAATGTGCTCTTAAAGCCGATCCCTCGGAAGCCGATCGTGTGCAGCGCGCGCTTGTTGGAGTAGCCGAAGCGGCAGATCGATGCAAAGTGGGCCTCGATGAAGTCCTCGCCATTGTGCTCGAACACGAAGCGGTCGTTCTCGATCGATACCCGCGCCTCGCTAGCACCGGCGTCGTCAGCATTCTGGAGCAGCTCAGACAGAATATGGCGTGGGCTCTGCACCTGCTTGAAGAGCTGATGCCACGGCCCTGCAAGCTCCGGGTCCGCCTCAAGCTGGTCCCAGCGTTTGGTGGCGCGTTCCTGGATGGGCTGGAAATAGCCAGGAGGATCGTCGAGGATCGCTTCGATCTTGCGGCCCGCGCTCATAGCGGCAACTCCAGCGTCGAAGGCGTGGCGACCATTTCGGGTCCGCGCGGCGGGGCTGTCTTACGCCAGCCGCCCTTTACGGTCTGGATTGCAGAGATCGGCAATCGTCGCCCGGCCGGCAGTTCGTGCAGATCGCAAACGTGCCAGAACACCGCCCAGTGGCCCTGATTGTCGGACGTATATTGGCCCGTCGTCGGCGGGCGATGCATCATTTCCTTTGAATGCTTACCGTTTCCGCTTTCCTCGCAGCCCACATACCAACCCAGCCAGGACACGACAAAACTGAGCTTGGCCGGCACGTCCTCGTGGGATGGATAGATCAAGACCGGCACGCGAACGCCGCCGCGCAGTTCATCGACCTTGCGAAACAGCTCCCACTTCCGCGAGCCAAAGGCGACGAACCCGGCCTTGTGCGCGATGTCTGCGCCGGACTGAAGATGCTCCAGCGGCACCGGAGCGAGAATGGCAAAATCCTTCATCTCCATCACGCGCCCCTCCCTTGCGATCCGCACCGCATGAGACTGACGCGATAGCGATAGGCTGCAATTTCCTCGACCACGACGCGGTCCCCCGCTCGGGCGCAATACAATCGATAGAAAGCGCCGATCCAGCCACGGGCGCGGAAAAACTTCTTCTGGCCGTCGAGGTCGGTCTGGACCGGGTCCGTGCCGCCCCACTCGATCGTTAGATCGCGCTTCGCCCGCGTCGCCTTGTTTGACCCGCCAATGGCGTCGGCCGGGAAGCGGTCGAAGAAAGAACGGAGGTAGATGTGGTTGTTCGCGATGTTTCCGTCGGTGATCTCCACCTCGCCGATCACGCGCCCGGTCGTCGTCTGCAAGGTCGTCATGACCCGTGACGCCGGAGGTCGCACGGTCTGGGCGGTCGCGGTTGATGGCATCGTCTTCACCGGATCGATTACGTCCGGCTTGGCGTCATCCCACTCAATGTCGACATGCAGCTTACGACCGCGCTGGGAGACATCGACCTTCACCGTATCGGCGCTGCCGAACCGATCCTGCCGCGAAGCGCCAACCAAAGGCATCGCCACTTCCGGCTCGCCCATCGTGCCCCCGGCTCCGAGCTGGCTCGCGATACCATCGACGGCCGCATCGTCCAGTTCGACCCAGGTCACGGCGCCGCTCTTGTGCCGGTAAGCAACCGGTCGGTCGAGGCGGCGCACATCGGCAAGCTTCCAGGGCGTATTCCATTTCGCGACTTCGCCCGAACGGATCATATGCTCGGGAATACGGTGATGTTCGAACGTGGCGATCATCTCTTCTGGCGATAGCGGCGCGCCGGCCTCGATCAGTCTTGCCACGCCATAGACCGCCCCCGTGCCTTTGCGGATCAGTCCGAACCAATCGCGATGAGAAGCGCCGGTCGAGCGCATTTCCCAGTCCTTGGTCCCGCCAAGGATATAGCCAATCCAAGGATCGGCGATGATCAGACCCTTGGTGATCCTCATCGCGGCGCCTCCGCGCGCTCGAGCAGGCGCGGCAGATGAAATTGAATTGCCGTCTCGAGAAAGGACGGCTCGCGCTCGACAAGAGGGCCACGCACATAGCGCGGCTCATGGGCGAAGCCGCTGGCGACAGAGACGATCGCCAGAATAAACTTCTCCGGCTCGTGCAGCGAGGTGATGACCTCCTGCCGTGTGATCATCACGCTGTCGGCACCGTCGATGCGCCCCTTGACCTCGATGAAGCGTAGGTGCCCCGACTTCGGATCGTGCGAGGCGATGTCGTAGCCGACCTTCTGGGCCGATACGTCGACCGGCGCGTTCCCCAGTGCACGCTCGGCGGCCATGACGGCCTCCATCGCGGCAAGCTCGATCACTCTGCGTGCAGCGGGGTCTTCCGCAAAATGGTTCGGGACGCTTGGCGATTGACGCTCTTCGAGCAGGCCGCGCGGGATGACAACCATGCCACCACGGACACGCGGTGGCTGCGATGAGATGAAGCGCTCGCGCTCAAGCTGGTCCATTCGGCGCTTCTGCCGTTCGGCAAGGTCTTCAGCGCGGCGCTGGGCATTCTGCCAGTTCACCCGCGTCTTCTTGCCAGCCCGCTCCTCTTCCTTCAGCTCGAAGGCGCGCGAGTCCCAGTAGTTGATCTCCTTTTTGAGCCGGGCGCGAACTTCCTGCTCGACCTTTTCGATCTCGGGCAGGCGCCGCGCCTTGACCTCGGCGACATGACCCTGGGCAAGCTCGACTGTAGCGAACCGAATGGCTGCTTTTTCCAGCTCTGAGGTGAGCCAGCTCTCGTCCAGGAGGTCGCGCACGCTGGCAACCTCCTCCGTCGTCGCGGGCCGGAGATTCAAGTGCGGCGCAATGCCTGCATTGACGGTATTACCAGTCCTGTCGAGGGCCGCGAACTGGAGCCGTTGCGATATTACGTGCGGCTTGCCGGCGCTGGTAACACGACTGTCCTGGACAGTGTGCTCCAGTAAGAAGATCGCCGACAGCGCGTCGCCGGCATCAGTGTCATCCACCAGGATCGCACCCTGCCGCATGATCTGCTCGTATTGCTCGCGGATCATGCTGATCACGGCCTCGAGCAGCGGATGGCCGGGGCAGACGAAGGCTGCGACGGGCTGCTGGTTGATCTTGTCCTTCTCGAAGCAGATCCGCTCATACTGCGTCTGAATCGGCGCACCGGTCCCGATCTGACGATCCCGCTCGCGAATACGCACCGGGACGTGCGTGATCTCCCAGCGTCCTTCCTCGCGGCGCTTGATCCGGCCACCCAGATGCTGAAACGCCTCGACAAAGAAGCTCTGGATGTGGTGCGGCTGAAGGCGCTGCGCCTCGGCGCGCTCCATTTCAAGCCTCAATTCCTCGACCCTGGCCTCGGGCATGGTGTCATTGGTCAGCGCGCGGCGCCGCAGCAGTTCGAGCAGGTTCGCCTGGTCGACCGCGCCATCGACCTGCTGGAAGAGACGCGCCTTGACCTCTTCCCTCTCGCCATACTGTATCGCCTCGAACAGCAGATCCTTGAGCGCCACGCCGTCGAAGAGTTCACCGAGCACGTCATAGACACGACCGCCCAACGCCTCGCGCGCTGCCTCCAGCTTTTCAAGAAGCCGGGCATAAACCTCGCCCTCGCGAGTATCGGCAGCGACAAGATTCCACAGATGGCAAACCTCAGTCTGACCAATGCGGTGGATGCGGCCGAACCGCTGTTCGATCTTGTTCGGGTTCCACGGCAGGTCGTAGTTGACCATGAGGTGGCCACGCTGAAGGTTCACGCCTTCACCGGCCGCATCATTGGCGATGAGGACAAGCATGTCCTTGTCCTGCATGAAGCGCTCGACGACCTTGCGTCGCTCCTCGCGTGACACGCCGCCGTGGATCACCTCTACGGCCTCAGGATTGCCAAGCCGCGACCGCACCTTGTCGAGCAGGTAGTGGAGCGTGTCCTTGGGTTCGGTAAAGATGATCAGCTTGCGTCGATTGCCGGCAGCATCGATCATGAGATCGTCGTCGAGAATACGATTGAGCTGAGTCCACTTCGTATCGACGCCGGAGCGAAGTACACCGAGCGCCATCGCCTCCAGGCCCTTCAGCGTCTCGACTTCGAGGGCGAGTTGTTCGACCGTCTCGGCCGTCGTCGCGCCCGTCGAGATCAGATCCTCAAGCTCGTCGATCTCATCCTGACCATATTCCTCGATGTTGCGCAGCATGTCGGCGTTGACTACCGATTCACCCATACCGGCCCGACGGCCTTTCGCGGCAAGGCGTGCCTCACCCAGCTCATTCTCCAGCCGCTCGCGGCGCCGCTTGAGTGACTGGTAGATGGCGGCCGGGGACGAGGCGAGGCGCCGCTGGAGAATCTGCAAGGCGAAGCCGACATTGTTGCGCTTCTTCCCGTCACCCTCGGCGAACCGCTGCACGCGGTTCATCTCGGTGCGCACATATTCAGTGACGGCGGTGTAGAGCGCAGCCTCCCCTTCCGAGAGCTGATATTTGACGGTGCGCGCGCGCCGCTCGGGGAAGAGTGGCCGGCCATCGAATCTCAGCAGTTCCTCTTTCGTCAGCCGCCGCATCATGTCTGCGGTGTCGGCGTAGTGGACGCCATCGCGGAACCGGCCTTCGAACCGATCTCCATCGAGCAGCGCCATGAAAAGCTGGAAATCCTCTTCCTTGCCATTGTGCGGCGTCGCCGACATCAAAAGCAGGTGCCGACATACTTGGCCAAGCTTCTGACCGACCTGATAGCGGCGGGTATATTTGACCTCGCCACCGAAATAGGTCGCTGACATGCGATGAGCTTCGTCGCAGATGATCAGGTCCCATTCGCGGGCACTCATGAGCTTCTCTTGAAGCTCCTCATTGCGCGCGAGCACATCGAGACGGACGATCAGCCGATCCCGGTCGCTGAACGGATTGCCCGACCGCGAGTTCTCGATCATGTCGCGAGAGAGGATATCGAATTCGAGATTGAACTTCTGGCCGAGTTCGTCCTGCCATTGCTCGACCAGACTGCCCGGCGCGACGACGAGACAACGCTCGAGATCGCTGCGCGCGATCAGCTCCTTCATCAGCAGACCGGCCATGATCGTTTTGCCGGCGCCGGGATCGTCGGCGAGGAGGAAGCGAAGCGGCTGCCGCGGCAGCATTTCGCCATAGACAGCAGAAATCTGGTGCGGCAGCGGCTCAACTAGACTCGTGTGAACCGCCAGATACGGATCGAAATAATGCGCCAGCTTGATACGGTTGGCTTCCGTCACCAGACGCAGCAGCTCGCCATCGGCGTCGAACGACCAGGGCCGCCCGTTCTGCTCGATCTCAAGACGGTGTTCGTCATCGCGATAAAGAACAGCCTCGGCCACCGCACCATTGTGATCGCGGAAAACGACATTGATCGCCTGGTCGCCGATCCAGTCCACCGAGATGACATGCACGGGCTGCGCGGAGGCCACCCCCCGCACAGACGCGCCGTTCTTTACATCTTCAAGCCGTGCCCCCATCAGTCAGCGCCCCCCGATTCATTCATAGCTGAAGCCCCGATTTCTCTAGCGCGGCCTCCGTTTCCTTACGGTTTATCGTAACGATATGCTGCGTATGGGCGCTCTGCTTTGAGGCATCGCCAAGAAGCCCGAGGCGCTTCAAGACATAGAAGAGCATTGCGTAGCGCACCGAAAGCACGCTCTTGCCCTGGTCCAGCCCATAATCCTTGGCGACGACTTTCTGTTGGCTCGCCGTAAGAGCCGGATGCGGCCCGACGATAACGTCGAAATAGTTATTCCAGAGCCAATCCCGTTCACCAGTCTCGCCAGGCTCCCCATTCGCGCCGACGTCGAGGATGCGCGGCAGCAGGAAATCCTTGAACTTGTGTTCGAGGTGGCAATAGGCCCGCGTGTGCCAGCGGAAACCATCGTAACCGAAGCCGTGCGGCGTGATCCGTCGCCAGGTAGGTTCAGGCCGCAACTTGTTCATCGACTGGTAGAAGACGTCGATGGAGACGCCCTCACGGCAGGCGTCGAGAATCTTCCTCAGAACCTCAATGTCGATGTCCCGCCTGGGGGTCAGCGCCACATCGGCGCTGGGGAGCGCCGCAATCCAAGAGTCGTTCGCGGACACAGCCCCCTCGGCGACCGAGCGAAGCTGCGATAGATAGATGTACGGGTCCGGCTCCAGGAACCGCAGCACAAATTTCTCGGCAGCGACGTAGCGCTTGGCGCGGGTGTCATACTCCATGTTTCCGGGCGCACGCTCCTGATAGAGCGTCAAATCCTTGGAAGCCTGCGGCACCGACACACCAAACGCCTCGACAAGATCAGCCCGGTTGATCGAGCCCTCCCAAAACAGCCGAAACTCGATGAATTCGAGTCGGCGCCCGACCCCCCACTTCAGCGCCGTCGCGGCTTCTGCCATGTACCCTGCCTCGCCTAATGGGGATAAAAACTATATGGACAACTCATCATTGTCCGTGTAATTAGTATTCCCATTAGGGGGTTCCGTCAATGGTCGATCTGTCACAGTCAGCGAGGCAAAGAATGCCGCGGCACGGCTTTTTGGATCGGATCGATGGCGCGACGCACAGCCCCAAGCAAAACCCGGAAGGAGGACGGCCATGACCATCGCACATCGATCCACCTTGGTCGTTCACGGCCGTCTCGCTATGCGGGAAAGCCGCCTTGCGGCGGGCCGTGCCTGCCAGCACGGCCTCCAGATCATCTCCTTCGAGCAGGCCGCCGTCCGGCTGGCCGGCGGTTTTGTTCGCCCGATCGATGACGAAAGTCTGGGCGGGGCCATCCAGACGGCCCTATCCGCCACGCCGATGGGCGAACTGGAGAGCATCAAAACGCTGCCCGGTATGATCGATGCGGCGGCTGACACGCTGCACAAGGCCTGGCGCGCGGGCATAGATCTTGCCGCAGGCGCGGCCGATGACCATCCCCGTCTCGCCGCCATCGCACGCCTGGAGGCGGCCGTCCTCGACCAGCTTCCAGCCGGCATGCTGCGGCCTCTCGACATCGCCGCCGCCGCGACTGAGCGTCTTGCCCATGCGCCAGCGGTCCTTGGTCCGATGGAGATCGTCGGGCTCACCGAACTCTCGCCGTGCTGGCGGCCGCTGCTTCAGGCGCTCACCGCCCATATCCCCGTGCAGTGGACAGCCGGCCCGAGAAGCGTTCCCGCATGGCTGGACGGCACGGGCGTCGCGATCTCGCGTGCGCCGGCGCAGGCGCCGGGGATCAACGCCGTCAGCGCGGCGACGGCCTATCACGAGGCCATCGAGGCGATGCGCTGGGTGCGAGGCCTGCTCGCTTCGGGCGTCACCCCCTCGGAGATCGCCATCGCGACCGCCTCGCCAGCCGACTATGATGATCATTTCCTGGCTCTGCGCGCCGACGCCAACATCGACCTGCACTTCGTCCACGGCGTCCGCACCGTCACCACCCGCGACGGTCAAGCCGCCGCGGCGCTGGCCGACATCGTGGTCCGCGGTCTGTCGCAGTCCCGGTTGCGCCGGCTCGCAGCGCTCTGCCGGGACAACGGACCTTTCAAGGCGCTGCCCGAAGGCTGGCTGCGAGTCCTGCCGACCGATGCGCCGCTCTCGACGCCGGGCGCTTGGAACCGACTGCTGGCGCGCTTGGCGCCGGAAGACTGGCCGGATGGCGCCGACCATACGCCGGCTTTGCGCGCGGCAGTCGAGACGCTGACGAAAGGGCCAGAGGCGGCCAGCGAGATTGGAGAAGCCTTCCTTAAGGGCCGAGCCCTCGCGATCTGGCGCAAGGCGCTGCTTGCCGGCCCCGCCGCCTCGGTCGATGCGACACTCGAGACCCTGAAGCAGGATGACGGACTGGAAGCCTGCATCTGCGTCGCCTGGATGCCGGCCAGCGCGCTGGCCGCGTCGCCCCGCCGCTTCGTGCGGCTGCTTGGCCTCAATTCGTCCCGCTGGCCGCGCGGGATCGCCGAAGACCGGCTGATACCGGACCATATCATCGCGACCCCTGTGCTCGACCCGTTGCCGGTTAATCTCGCTGACCGGCGCGATTTCGAGACGATCCTCGCCACGACGGGCGATACCGTTGTCCTCTCTCGCGCGCGGCGTGACGCCGATGGACGTCTCCTGGGTCGCAGCCCTCTGCTCGCCGGGCATGGCGACGAAACCTATCTGCGCCGCAACGCGACGCCAGCGCACGCCTTCAGCGAAACCGACCGCCTGATGGCCCGGCCCCAGGAATTCGCCGCCGATACGCAAGCCGTCAGCGCGCAAGGCTGCTGGCGCGACTGGCGACAGATCGAGATCACCTCCCACGATGGCTTGGTGCGGGCGGATCATCCGCTGATCCTCGCCATCCTCGGCCGGACCCAATCCGCCAGTTCGCTGCGCCGACTGTTGCGCAATCCGCTCAGCTTTGTGTGGGTCTATGCCTTTGGATGGCGTGAACCGCAGAGCAGCGCCGAACCGCTCGTGCTCGACGCACTCGGAATTGGCGATCTTGTCCACTTGGTCCTAGACCAAGCCCTGCGCGATCTCGAAACCGGAGGTGGCCTTGCGGCCGCCGACGCGCAGACCCTCGAAGCCGCAGTGGCGCGGGCCGCGCAAGCCGTCGCCGCTGACTGGGAGAGCGAGCGCCCGGTTCCGCCGGCGGTCATCTGGGGGCGGACCCTCGACGACGCCTGCGTGCTGGCCAGCCGCGCTCTGTCCTATGGCGATGACCTTCTGCCAGGCGCGCGTTCCTACGGAGAGGTTCCCTTCGGTGGCTCGCAGCCGAAATCCGACGGGCAGACGCCTTGGGATACGAGCACGCCAGTCACGATCCCCGACACTGGCTTCAACATCGCCGGCTATATCGACCGGCTCGACATCGCGGGCGACGGCAAACGCGCCCTCGTGCGCGACTATAAGACCGGCCGCCCGCCGCGCGGCGACATCCGACTGAACGGCGGACGCGAGCTTCAGCGCTGCCTGTATGCGTTCGCGGTCAAGGCGCTGCTCGGCGATGACGTCGCGATCAGCGCCTCTCTGCTCTATCCACGCGATCCCGTCGATCTTCAACTCGACGATCCCGAGGCGGTGCTCGTGGAGATCACCGGCTATCTACGCGCGGCAAGGGCGAGTCTCGCCGGCGGCGCGGCCCTGCCTGGACCGGATACTGGCGGCGACTACGACGACCTCGCCTTCGCCCTGCCGGCCAACGCCAGCGCCACCTACTGCAAACGCAAGATGCCGGCTGCCACGGCGCGGCTCGACGAAGTCGCTCGGGTCTGGGAGGCGGAATGATGAGCAACGTGTCCAAAGTGCTGAAGGATGACGGCGCGCGCCGTCATGCGATCAGCCTTCATGATCGCTCCAACCTGGTCGAGGCGGGCGCGGGTTCGGGCAAGACCGCCGTCATGGCTGGGCGCATCGCCGCCATGCTCGCCGAAGGCGTTTCCCCGCGCGCCATCGCCGCCGTCACCTTCACCGAACTCGCCGCGAGCGAATTGCTCTCGCGCGTCCGCGAGTTCGTCGCGGACCTCTCGGCCGGGGTGATCGCGACCGAACTGCGCGTGGCGCTGCCCGACGGCTTGTCGGAGACCCATCGCCGCAATCTCACCGCCGCCAGCGCCGCGATCGACGAAATCACCTGCTCGACCATCCACGGGTTTTGTCAGCGCCTGATAAAGCCCTACCCTGCGGAGGCCGACATCGACCCCGGCGCCAGCGTGATGGATCGCAACCAGGCCGATCTGACCTTCCTCGAGATTGTTGACGGCTGGTTGCGCGAGCGCCTGTCTGGCGGCCAAGGCGGCATCTTGGCCGAGATGGTGCTGCATAGCCCCGGCGAAACGGTGGCGCTGATCCACAAGATCGCGGAGAACCTGCGCCGCCGTCCCACGCTCGCTGCGCCCCCTGTCTCCGCACTTGACGGCCACCTTGCAGCGTTCCGACAGGCGGCCGCGGATTTCGTAGGCTTATTGGGCGGTACAGCGGCGGCCGAACCGGAGACGGCGACGATCGTCGAACGGCTGGCCGAAATGGCGGCTGCCCTGGCGACCGCTCCCGATCCAGGGACGCCTGCAGGCCTCGTCCAGCTCCTGACCTCGCGCCCCCACCCGGATCTTTGCACCAAGTCCGGCACCTTCGCCTCCTACCGCAAGAAAGGAAAATGGGCGGCCGCAGCCAAGCAAGCTGGTCTTTCCAAGGCCGACGGCGATCGGCTGAACGACGTGGCCGAGACCCACTACGCCGCCTGCTGCGATGCCTGGACCGCGCTTGTGCAGGTGGCCGCTGGCCATGCTCTCGCAGCGCTGATCGACGAGGCGCATCCCATCCTGCAACGCTATCGCGACCACAAGCGCGCCAGCGCCCAGCTCGATTTCGACGATCTGATTTTCGCCGCGCGCGCCTTGCTGCGAGACCACGATGCCGTACGCCGGGCGCTGGGACAACGTTTCGCCCATGTCCTCGTTGATGAGTTCCAGGACACAGATCCCCTGCAAACCGAGATCTTCTGGCGTCTGTGCGGCGAACCGGTCGATGGCGATGACGACTGGACGCGGTACCAAATCCGGCCAGGCGCGCTCTTCCTGGTGGGCGACCCCAAGCAGGCGATCTATCGCTTCCGGGGCGCCGATGTCGGCGCCTATGTCCAAGCGCGCGACGCTTTCCGCGCCCAAGACGCCGACAGCCTCCTGTCGATCTCGACCAATTTCCGCTCCTGCGCCTCGATCCTTACCTTCGTCAACGAGCGCTTCGAGGCCGTGCTCTCGGCCGATGGACAGCCGGGGTTCACCGCGCTTGACCCGTTCCATGACGACCGGGGTGGCGTTTGCGTAGCGGCCCTCGACATCGCCGTGGCTGATGAAAACGGCAAGGCCAGCGCCGAACTGCAACGCGACGCCGAAGCCTACGCCATCGCCGAACTTTGCGCCCAGCTGATTGAAAGCCACCCTATCGTCGACCGACGCAGCGGCACGGAGCGCCCTTGCCAACCGGGCGACATCGCCTTGCTGGCGCCGACCGGCGCTGAACTGTGGCGCTACGAGGAAGCTCTGGAGCGGCGCGGCATCCCCGTGGCGACCCAGGCCGGCAAAGGGCTGTTTCGCCGCCAGGAAGTCCAGGACCTGATCGCGCTGACCCGTGTTCTGGCCGATCGCCGCGATACGCTCGCGCTCGGCGCGCTGCTGCGCGGACCTCTGGTCGGCTTGTCCGAAGAAGAGCTGCTGGACATCATCTGGGGGCTTCCCCGCTCGGAAGATCAGCCTGATCGGATTCCACGCCTGGATCTCAGCATCGACCCTGCCGTCATCACGCACCCGCTCACGCGCGAGGTCATCGAACGGCTGCAATCGCTCTCCCGGCGCGGCAACAGCACGACCCCGCACGAATTGCTTTCACAGGCGGTGGACGTGATGCGCATCCGCCCGCTTCTCCTCGAACGGCATCGCGGCCAGGCCGAGCGCGCGCTCGCCAACGTCGATCTCTATCTCAGCCTGTCGACCGGCTACGCCGTACGCGGTTTGCGCGCCTTTGCCGAGGCCATGGCGACGGCGTGGTCCGACGAGGCCCGCGCCGTCGAGGGGCGACCCGATGCACAGGAGGAAGCGGTCGCGCTCTTCACCATGCATGCGGCCAAGGGGCTGGAATGGCCGATCGTCATTCCGGTCAACACCATGACCGGCGTGATGGCGCCCGAAAGCGCCGTCCTCGATCGCCAGACCGAGACCTTCTATTGCCCGGTCCTGGGCGTCCCACCCGAAGGCTATGACGCTGCGCGCCAGGCGGAAAAGGAGGAACTGGACCGCGAACGCATTCGGCTCTGGTATGTCGCGGCCACACGCGCCCGCGAGCTTCTCGTCCTGCCCCGGCTCGACACCGCGCCGTCGAAATCGGCGTGGATCGGTCTCGTCGATCTATCGCTCGCCGAACTTCCCGGCCTAGATGTCTCGCATCTGCCCGCCTGTCTCACGGCCGCGGGCACGGGAGTGGACAACGCCCAGACACGCGCGACCTTCGCCGCCGAAGCTGAAATCATCGCCGCTGCACAGACGCGGCTGACCTGGCTTGCACCCAGCCGCGACGAAAACGCCGCCGGGGCGGTGCTCCGGGAAGAAGAGGCGTCCCTCTGGACCGGCTCGGCTGACGACCAGCCCCCCGAACTGGAAGCCGTTGCCCCCGTGCAGGGAGGCCGGGAGCGCGGGCTGATCCTCCACAAGCTCATCGAAGAGGTACTGACCGGGGAGATCCCGGAAGCCGAGGCGGCGCTGATCGAGCGGGCGGCCGACCTCATCCGCTCGCTTGGCCGGTCGCCGGTCGCCGATCCAGCGACAGGGCTGTCGGCCGACGAACTGGCAGCCTGTGTCGCTCGCACTCTGGCTCTGCCTGACATCGCGGCCTTGCGACCCGGTCTCCTGGCCGAATTTCCCGTCTATGCCGCCCAGGCGAACGACGGCGTGGAAACCGCGACGGTCGGAATCGCCGACGCTCTGACAGTTGGCGCAGATGGCCGGCCAGTCGTGGTGGTCGACTGGAAGAGCGACGTGGACCCCGACGCGCAGACTCTCGATCATTATCGTGCGCAGGTGCGCGCCTATCTCAACATGACCGGCGCCGAACGCGGACTGATCGTGCTGATGACGAGGGGAGCGGTAATTTCCGTCTCGCCTTCGCAGCAGACCGTGTCGGCCTGACGGAGGGCGACCCAATGGCCTCCCGCACGCGATCCACCGGCCCCAACCAGGACGATCTCTTTAATCCCGAGGTCGAACTGCTTTTGCCGGCCCGGCTTGCCATCGACGGCAAGGTGCTGGGAAGCCCCGTGCGCCAGTTGGCCGTTCCTGCGCGCCGGGTACGTTGCCGACTGCGTCCATTCGCCGTCCGCCGCGTCAATGGTTATGAGACGACCCTGGAATCCGGCGAAATCCTGAAGGTCATCGGCGCGAAGACGGCCACACCGTTGGAAGCTGATCTGGTCCTGCTAGTGCCCGGCGCAACGGAGCCGGAACGGATCGTCGAAACGCTCGAACTGGGCACCGGCCGGTGGATGAACGCGCTGCCGATCGGCATAGACACGCTGGATCGTTCCGCGCGCGTCGAGCGGCTTAAGGCCGTCTCCGCCTCCTGGATCGACGCCATTCATTTGCGCGAAGGCCGAGCCGCGGCCGATGGTGTGCCGGCGCAGCCTGGTTTGCGGCGCCCCCAGATCGGTGCGCTTCATGCCGCGCTTGCCCATGCGACACGATCGACGGACCCGGCCACCATCGTCATGCCGACGGGGACGGGCAAGACCGAGACAATGCTGGCACTCAATGCCAACCGGCGGTTCGAGCGCCTGCTGGTGGTGGTCCCTACCGACGCTCTGCGCGAGCAGATCGCGGGCAAATTCGAGACCTTCGGCGTCCTGAAACAGCAGAAATGTCTCGATGAAACCGCGGCTTTCCCTGTGGTCATACGGCTCTCACACATTCCGGTCAGCGAGGCCGAGGTCGATGAAATCTTCGACAGCGCCAATGTCGTCGTCACCACGATGCAGATCGCTGGCCGCGCCGAGGCGGCGGTACAGGAGCAGATGGCAGCCCGTGCCTCCGCACTCTTTATCGACGAGGCGCATCACATCGGCGCACGGACCTGGAAGTCCTTTCGCGGACTCTTCGTCGAGCACGAGCCGCCCATTCCGGTGATCCAGTTCACAGCCACCCCGTTTCGTGAGGATGGCGGCCGCGTCGATGGGGAGTTCATCTACACCTACCCCCTGAAGAAGGCGCAGCAGGAAGGCTATTTCAAGCCGATCCGCTTCGAGGCCGTATTCGGGCTGGATCAACCCGACGCCGACCAAGCGATCATAGACAAGCTCGGCGAAGTGCTTGCCTCGGACCTGGACGCCGGCCTCAATCATCTGGCGATGGCCCGTTGCAGCACGATCGAACGCGCCAAACACCTGCATAGTCTCTATGCGGCAGCCTATCCGGACTGTCGGCCAGTCATCGTCCACAGCCAGCAATCGCTGAAGGAGCGGCGTGAAAATCTGGCAGCGCTACGCCGCTTTGAGAGCCGGATTATCGTATGTGTCGACATGCTCGGCGAGGGCTTTGACCTGCCCGAGTTGAAGATCGCTGCATTGCACGATCATCACAAGAGCGTGGCGGTGACGATCCAGTTCGTCGGACGCTTTACCCGCCAGGACCCGACCCTGGGTGATGCGACGGTGATCGCCAATACCGGCATCGACGATGTCGATCGTTCGCTGGCCAAGCTCTACGCCGAGGACGCCGACTGGAACGCGCTGGTGGAGGCGCTCAGTTCCGCCAAGATCGAACGCCAGGTTCGGCGCGCGGAGATGTTCAAGGGCTTTTCGGGGGACCTGAGCGACATTCCGCTCCAGACCCTCGAACCGAAAATGAACGCGGTTCTCTACCGGACGTCTTGTGATGCTTGGGATCCGTTCTGCGCGGAGGAACTCTACAATCCCGGCGTCTATCTCGGCATGAAGCTCAACCCGCATCAACGGGTCGCGATCTTCGTGACCCGGGCAGAGGAACAGGCGCGCTGGACCTCGGCGCAGCAGGCAGTGAACGTCACCTGGGATCTGCACATGCTCCACTGGGATCAGGCAAGTGGCCTGCTCTACATCAGCAGTTCCGCCAAGGGACCGTTCGACCGCCTAGCAAAGGCAGTTTGTGGCGATACGACGCGCCGCGTGGAAGGAGAGGAAGTGTTCCGCAGCCTCCACGGGTTCAAGCGTCTCATCCTGCGCAACCTCGGCCTCACTCACCATCAGGGGCGCGGCGTCCGCTATTCAATGTATATGGGCGTGGACGTCGCCGACGGCCTTGATAGCGCGAAATCCCAGTCGAGGATCAAGAACAACATCTTCGCCACCGGCTTCCTCGACGGCGTGCCTGCCTCACGCGGATGCTCGGCCAAGGGCAAGTTCTGGTCCAGCGCCAAGGTCCATGACCTGACCGACTGGGTGGATTGGTGCCAGCATGTCGGCCGCACGGTGAACGATCCCAGCATTACGACCGACGGCGTCTTCAAGAGCGCGATGCGCCCCCACCAGATCAGCCAGCGCCCAGCTGTTCCGCCCGTGGCTATCCATTGGCCTGAATCTCTGATCACCCAGTTTGAGGAGCGGATCGACATCTCGTTCGGCGATGAGCCCGTAACCTTCGCGGAATGCGACATCGAGTTGCTCGATAACGCTCGTACCGGGCCGCTGCGCTTCGCCGTGCGGAGCGATGATCACGCAGCGGAGTTCGAGATCGTCTTCAGCGACGGGCATGCCCGCTACCCCCAGCGCACCGGTGCCAAGGCGACGATCAAGATCGGCAGCAAGATGCAGACGCTTTCGGAATCCTTCGGCGAGGATTCGCCTCAGATCGACTTCGGCGATGGATCGCTGCTCATCTACAGCCATCTCTACACCCTTCCCGAGGGCGAAGCGGTCGAGCCCTACCCGTCCGACAAGATCGAGGCCTGGGATTGGTCGAAGGCCAATATCCGCATCGAGTCGCAAGGCACGAGTAAGCGCGCAGACTCAGTCCAGCGCCTTGTCATCGACACGCTGTTGGCGGACCCCGATCCCTATGATGTGATCTTCGACGATGATGGCAAAGGCGAGATCGCTGATGTCGTTGCGCTGCGCATAACCGACAGCGTCGTTTCCGTGACCCTTTACCACTGCAAATATTCGGGGGCGGATACGCCAGGTGCACGTCTCGGCGACCTCTACGAGGTTTGCGGCCAGACTCAGAAATCCGCTCGGTGGCGCGACCGACCAGGCCGCATGCTTCAACATATGCTGAGGCGCGAAAAGATGCGCCGGGACCGCGGCCTCAGGTCTCGGATTGAGCAAGGCTCGGCCGCCGCGATCAAGAAACTCAAGGTCGGGTGGCAAGATCACCGCTTCGAGTTCGACGTCCGCATCGTGCAACCGGGGCTATCCCGACAAGCAATCGGTGAAGAAGGCTTGCATCTCCTTGCCGGGGTCGAAACCTATTTACTCGAAACCCGCGCCATGAGGTTGAAAATTATTGGTAGTGAATGATGTCGTGAGGCATCTGAAATATTCTTAAGCTGTAAGTTTTATCACGCCTTGGGGGGCAGGCTTCGTGTCATCTTTTGGGTTCACCTTTTTGTCGCGCAAAGCGCTGGGCCAGGCCGAACAGATGATGTTCGGCGGCGCAGCGGGGGTGCGCGACGAGGTCGGGTTCCTCATCGTCCACCAGCGCTATGCCGATCACTTCTTCCCGGGCACATCGGTTCTGCACACACGGCTGCGCTACGCGCTTCTCATCCCCTGGCTTTACCAAAGCCTGCGGACGAAACGCCCTGTCCCCAAGGATTTTGGCCAAGCCTTTTCCGATCTCGAACACGAGCTGACCGGCCGTCTCAAATATGTCGATGGAGCGGGCGGCGAGAAAGATGGCGTGATCGGAGGGGAAGTCTTCCCGCGAGTGATCAGCCAGCCACCAGCCTATGTTTATTGGACGGCCCTCGCCAAATGGGGACTGATCGGCACCCGCCCTGATGGCCGGCCATGGAGTCGCCCGGATATGGCGAAGCTCTTGGCGGCATCCAGCAGGCGCGCCCTCAATGACGATGACGGGAAACCCTTCGAGACGGTGGCCTGGCCAATCTCGGGATTGATCGATGCCCCCGGCGACTGGGATGGCGGAGGAAAACTCACGCTCGACCTTTCAGCGCCCGAGCAGATCTATCTCGCGACCAAGCTGCGCGCCGTTCGCTCGCCGACCGATCCAGGCGAGCCATCGCTCTTGTCGAAACTGGTCGGAAAGCCGCTCGGCGAGGCGGATCACTGCTGGGACAGCGAAATTCTCGCACTCGCCGGCAAGGAGGCCGCCATGCTGAAGCGGGCCGGCCAGGCGGCGGCGCTCTCGGGCATTGGCAGGGCGATTTATGCGGCCCAGGTCGAGACACTCAAGGAAACGCGCGACAAGCGGCCGCAGCCAAATTTGCATCGCACCGAACTGAAAGACGCGGTCGAGCAATGGGGCGGGCTGGCCGCTCGGTTGGATATGAATCTGTTTCTCGCCGAAATCGGCCACCTCCCGCCTGCGGTTGAGGGCGTGTTGAAAGAAACTTCGGCCTGGGTTCGGGCAAATAGCAAGGATCCGATGCCGCTGCTCGACGTGTATGCGCGAGCGGAGGTGAGCAGGAAGGATGATCGCGCGCGTCTTGCCAGCAACCAGTTCGGCGTCGATCGGCGCATGGAATGGCAAGGCGAGCGCCATGGTCGTGCCGAGCCGCTCCATTATCGCTGGGGGAATGTGAAGCGGCTCCTGCGTGATCTGGAAGCCGTCGCATGAGCGATCGGCAAGCTTGGCACGGCCAACCCTACCTCGACGAACTGCGGCCCGGGCGATTGGAGACAGTCAAGCTCGCGTTGTTCGCGACCTACTCGGTCGACCTGTCTGCGGTCGCCGCGGCGTTGCTCGCCCTGATTGGTCGTAACAATGACAAGGGCAGCGGAACGGCGGTCGATTTTGCCGAAGCGATCGACAGGCTGCGCGATCACGTCAGGATAATCATCCAGCGCGGGCGGATCGCGCGCCCGGTCGCTCTCCCCCGTATCGCGGGCATCCTAGATCAGTTCATCGTCGAGCAACCCTACGATGAACGTGAGCGCAGCTGGCATCCGAAGATTGCTTTGGTTGCCTATAACTGCCCCAAAGGGGAAACCCGCTGGAAACTCTGGATTGGCAGCCGGAACCTCACCCGATCTCAGGATCTCGACGCGGGCGTTTTGCTGGACGGCAGCGAAAAGCGCGCGAAGGGACGGGTTCGGCTCCCTGGCGTCGGCGCGCTCGCGAGCACTCTCGCACGCTCCGCAGCGCGCGAGGATGCCGATGACATCTCGAAGCAACTGGAGGCGATCTGGTGGGATGCGCCAGACGGGTTTCGCTTACGCGCCCTCCTCAATGGTCTGGACCAAGGCGCTCCCTTGCCAGCGGAGCCGCCATCCGGCGCGGTCGACGGCATAACGATCATCAGTCCGTTCTTATCGCCCGACTTTCTGAAAAAGGCAGGCCACTGGGGGGCGGCTGGATCCAGAACGCTGATTTCGTCGATGCCGGCTCTTGCCGATATGGTCAGCCGGTCCAGGACATCGCTGACCGGCTTCTCGAAAATCCTGGCCTATGCGGCGCCGGACGTGCTCGCTGACGAGTCCACGCTCTCTCTTCCCGGCACCGAACCTGTGGCCGAAGATGATGTGGAGCCGGTGCCCCTTGCTCTCCATGCGAAGATTTTCTGCTTCCACTCGGGCGAGAAGACGATCTTGAGGGTCGGGAGCGCCAATGCGACCGAAAGGGCATGGTCCGGACGCAACTCGGAAGTCATGGTCGAACTCGAGGCCGGAGAAGCATTCGCATCCGGTCTGGCGTTCCTCGTCGGTAAAGCGACGCCTGTCACCCTAGAGGAACTCGCCGCCACAGACCTGCGCAGCATGAGTGCGGCCGATGCACTGGAAGAGTCGCGCAAGGCGCTGATCGCCTCTTGGGATCCGATTCTGCGCCGCGACGGGGAATGCTTCTCGATCAAAGCGCGGGCGGTTCCTTCGCTTGCCTACCTGGACCATGTGCTGCACGCCGGATCTGCAAATGGCGACCTGCTGGCTTGGCCAACCGACGCCGTCCGCCTCGGTCTTGGACCGATCCCCTTGTCACTTCAGTCTGCCTTCATTCAGGTCCGGATAAGCGGCCCAGACGGCGATTTGCGATGGATGCAGCGAGTCACCGTCGATCCGCCTCTCGAAGAGCAGCGGGATCTAGCCGCGCTGGCCAGCCACATGGGGCTTCGCGCATTTCATGACTGGATGCGTGCGATGCTCGGTGGCGACACGCTTCCGGTCGGTGGTGGCGCATGGGATGAAGATGCCGGATCGCGGGGGAACCGCCCCCAAGGCCGGGGTTATGACCGCCTGACGTTGGAGGATATTCTCACGGCTTGGGCACGCGATCGCAAAGCCTTCGGCCGGGTCGATCGCCATTTTGCGCCCTATGTGGATGCGCTCCTCGCCCACGGCGAAAACCTAAGCGAAACGGAGAGGGCTGACTTGAACGAACTCGCTCAGATCTGGGCCATCGCGCGGACCCGGCTTGTCCCATGAGCGCAAGATCGAAACCCTTCCAGGCCGCGACGGTCAAGGCTGCAACCGCCGCCCTGTCGGGAGGCAATCCACTGCGCCGGTTTCTCGTAGCGGACGAAGTCGGCCTCGGGAAAACCGTCGTCGCCCGAGATACGCTTGCGGCATTGGCGAGCAAAGCGCGTAAGTTCACGGTTTATAATATTACGAGCGGGCTCAAAGTCGCGGACCAGAACAAGGTCGAACTGCTGCGCTTCCTCAACAAGGACGACGCCAAGGACGCGCTCTCCATCATCGACCGCGTCGGTCTCATTCCGTTCGAGGAAAAGCGGAAGGGAAAACTGCGACTCTACGCCTTTACACCCACCACATCATTCTCCAGCTCGCAGCGCCTCTACGGCGGAAAGTCTGTCGAGCGCGCGTTTATCAAGCTCCTGTTGGACGAACTATACCCCGGTCTGACCGCAGCCTTTCCGGAAGGCTATATCGAATATGGCGCAACGTCCGGCTGGCCATGGGCGTGCGAGGAAGCTCAAAGCAAGTTCGACAATGTCTCCGCCCTCTTCAAGGCGGCCTATGGCCGAGCGTTGCGCGCAGAATTTGGCAAGCCGGCCCGCGAAAACATTCTGCACGCGATCGATACGAGCAAACATGGCCAGAGCTTGGGCCGGATGCGGAAGGCGCTCGCTCAAGCCGCTCTGGATTCCGCCCCGCCTGATCTCGTAATTTTCGACGAGTTCCAATGCTATCGCGAGCTGCTCGACGCAGGCGCCGATAATCCCTTGGCGCGTCAACTGCTGGCAGGAATAGATGGAGGGACGCCACCGCCGATCCTCCTCCTGTCCGCCACGCCCTACCGTTTCTATGCCGAGCGCTGGGAAAGCGGCGCTGGGGCTGCTCCTCATGTCGAATTTTTCGAGATTATCGAATTTCTGGGCGGGTCGGCTGTACGCGCTGATGCTGAAACCCAATTTCGTCGTTTTGGCGATCTCCTGCATTTGATCGGCCACCTGCCATCCGATAGCCGAACGGCGGCGATCGAAGAGGCGCAAACGCTCAAGCATCATCTCGAGGCGCTCCTCACACCGCTCATGTCGCGGACCGAGCGTCCGGTTTCCGACCATGCCGGAGAGCCTGCGCCGCCGTCCGTAAGGATCGAGCCCCACGATCTCGACGTCTATCGCCATTTCACCGACCATGTGTCGCCCAAGCTCGCGGGCAGCGCGATCGCCTACTGGCTTTCAGTGCCTCTCCCTGCGCAAGCGTTGGGGGACCGATACCAGATTTCTCGCGACATAGATTTTCCGGCCACGCGCAGCGTCCCCCGGCTCGGAGTCACCAATTGCTTCAAGCCGCCCAAAGATGGTTGGGGAAGCGCCAAGCTCCGCGCCCTCAACGGCCTTGTGCCAACGGAGGCGCTTGCCCTCCCATGGGTGTTGCCGTCGCTGACTTGGTGGGCGCCTTCCGGCCCATGGGCGAAGGTGACACAATCGCCCAAGATGCTGATCTTCAGCCGGTTCAGGGCCACGCCGCAAAGCCTGGCAGCCCTTGTCAGCCTTGAGGTCGAGCGCAAATGCGTGGGAAAAAGCAATCTTCCCTACGCCGCCGCGTGGAAGAAGCGCCACCTTAATCCGAAGCCGAACCAAGGCCCCACGCTCGCCCTGTTTCACCCGAGCCCCTTCCTGATCCGCGCTGTCGATCCCCTCGATGTGAAGGGAAAGGCGGCGATGAAGCAGATCAGGGCTAGGGCACGGCAGCAGATTATTCAGGCGTTGCCCCCGTCGATCGCGCCGGAGGCTCCGAATGCGCGTAGTAACCGACGCCGCAAACCAGCGTGGGCGATCCTCGCGGCCATCGAGCACGCGCAGAAGGCCCCGCTGGCGCGGGAGTTCGCGGTGGTCCAGAAGAACTGGGGCCGGGTCGCACAGAAGGATGCGACACTTCAAACATTGCTCAAACAGCGCCAAGAGGCAGAGGCGATCACCTGGCTAAGCCAGTGGGAGTTGGACGCCTTGGTGGATATGGCTCTCGGCGCCCCTGGCGTCGTGACTGGCCGAGCACTCTATCGCCACCTTCCGGACCTTTTCGATTTCCAGGAGCAGCATTTCGCGCGGCTCGTACGCTTCTGCTGGACACGGCTGCGCACCTATCTGGATCGCCCCGTTTTCTGGTCGGTCTTGCCCGGCGAGGACGCCACGCAGAAATATCAGAATGCGTGCGTTGATGGCTGCCTGGAGGCCGTCCTCGACGAACATTTTTGGCTGCGCAAATCCAAGGTCAACCCTGATGGGCTGATCGAGGATCTGTCGACGGCGCTCGCAGCGAACGTCGGCACCTTCGGGTTCAAGGGCGCGAAGAAGAAGGACAAAATTCGTATCCGTTGTCACGCTGCGGTGCCGTTTGGGGGCACCGAGACAGAGGCGCATCGACAGGAGCATGATGTCAATGAACCGCCACCGGCGCGCTCTGAGGAAATCCGCAGCGCGTTCAACACGCCGTTCTGGCCCCACGTCCTGGCAACAACCTCTGTCGGACAGGAAGGTCTCGACTTTCATAGTTGGTGCGACAGGCTAGGCCACTGGGATCTTTGTTCCAGCCCGGTTGACCTGGAGCAACGAGAAGGCCGCGTTCAGCGCTTCGGCGGACTGACTGTCCGACAACCGCTCGCCCGAAAACTAGGTGAACAAGCGCTTGCGCAGGCACGAGGCCAAGCATCGTCGCCGTGGGACATCATCGCACGCGACGCCGACAAGGCATTCGCGAATGATAAAACCGGCCTCAGCCCGTGGTGGGAGATGGAAGGCGCAGATCTAAAGCGACATTTATTCGCGCTTCCCCAAAGTCGCGACATTGATCGATTTGCGAAATTGAGGACGCAGAGGCTGCTCTATCGCCTTGCTTTGGGACAGCCGAACCAAGAGGATCTTGTCGATCTCCTGACGCATCACGACGTGGAAACGACGCGATCACTGCAAGCATTGACCCTCGATCTGTCCGCATTTTCACGACAGAAGAACCTCGATGAATAGCGGACTTGCCATTCGGCGCTCCCGGCTCGTCCATCCTGTTCATGCGGGACAAGCAGCCCCTCACGCGGCCTGATCATCCCTAGTCGGCGTCGTGCAGTTTCCCGCCTATTTATATCCCTGACTAGCCGCGTTCCCTACGCCTGAAGATTGATACTTCCCTGGCCACTTGCGCGCGCTCATGTTCGGTCGTGCAGGAGCGTGCGCCATCGAAGCTCGGCCATCGCGTCGGTGCCTCTCCATGACAGACGCATTTCGGAATGCGTCTCGCGCTTGATCGTCAACAATGACCGACGGCAGGTTTTCTTGCTGAAGGAGGGCATATGTCACAGACCACATTCCTCACACCAGAAGAAGTAGCCGAACGCTATCGTGGCAGCGTTTCCGTTGGCACACTTCGGAATTGGCGTGCGATGAAAATCGGGCCGTCGTTCGTAAAAATCGGCAAAGCGGTTCTCTACCGGGTCGATGAGCTTGAGGCGTGGGACGACAAGAATCGTGTGCAGTGCCGCGCCCCAAGGCGAATTGAACAAAGCGCTATGGATCGTGCTTGATCGCTTAAGAGTCCATCCGGGATCAATTCGTGTTTTTGCATAGCTTTCGGAGCATGAGGCGAACGGTGGCCCAGCGCAGGAAGGTGAGGCCGGTGCAGTTGAGGCACTCCCAGTCCTTTGCCAATCGGCGGCAGCGGTTGAGCCAGGCGATGGTGCGCTCGACGATCCATCGTCGAGGCAGGACGACGAACCTGTGCACGTCCGAGCGTTTGACGACCTCGACGTTGACCTGGGCACAGGCGGCGGCGAGGCCGTCGCGGAATTTTGGTCCCTGCTAACCGCTGTTGGCGTAGAGCTTGAGCAGAAACGGATAGAGGCCGAACAGCGCGCCCATCAGCAACACACCGCCGTCGCGATCCTGCACGTCGGCGGCATGCACGATGGCCTGCATCGACAGGCCCTGTGTGTCGACCAGGACGTGCCACTTCTTACCTTTGATCTTCTTGCCGGCGTCGTAGCCTGGCGGATCGACCGAGTGCCCCCTTTTTCGGCGCCCTTGACGCTCTGGCTGTCAATGATCGCCGCTGTGGGACTGGCCTCCCGGCCCGCTGCCTCACGACACGCAACATAGAGCGCGTAATGGATGCGCTCGAGCGCTCCATCCCAGTCCCATCGCCAGAAGTAATCGTTGACCGTGCTCCGCGGCGACAGATCAACCGTTTTTTTAGTTGCCTGCCAGGGACTTGAAGTGACGTACAAAATTCAGAACATCGGCGGGCATAAGGCGACCGATCGCGCGGGTCGAGTAGACAGCTGTCACGATCCGGCCCTCTGGATCGATGACGAACCCGGTCGCTTGCAGGGCCAGCGGATTCTCATTGACGAAGGCGCCGGTGGCTGCGGAAACTGCTCGTGCATCCGCGCTGTAGCCGACCGGAAACCCTAGCTTGTGCTTGTCGACGAGCGCCTCCGATTTTTCCCGATCGTCCGTCGATACTGAGACGACCTTGATCCCGTCCTCGGCGAACTTGTCCGCCGCTCGCGCAAATTCGGCGAGCTGGGCGTTGCAGTATGGACACCAGGAACCACGGTGGAACAGGATAACACCGAACCCGCCCGCCAGATCTCCGGGCAAGTGGATTTCGCCGCCGCCAGCGCGACCAAAGATGAATGAGGGAAAGACGTCGCCATTCTGCAGCATCACAATTGCACTCCTTGTTAAATTTTTTTGGCGCTCAAAGCGCCGAGTGGTCCTTCACCGCTTCTTCCAACGCCCGCTTCAACCCGAGAAAGCGTTCGTCGACTGCGGCCGGGTTTTCGCGGTTGAGCGCGATCATCTGCGCACGTGTCTCGCCGCCGCGGATTACTTCGAAAGCCCGCGCCTCGATGCCGGCAACGATCGCATCGGCGACAGCGGAAGCCGGCTCGCGCGAAAAGCCTAGATCGGGTCCGGCGCGGTTCGATTTCATCATTGGCGTATCGGTGCCACCCGGATAGACGGTCATCACGTGGATGCCCTCACCCTTTAGTTCGCGCCGCAACGCCTCGCCGAAGTTGGCAAGCCCGGCTTTCACCGCGGCATAGGTCGCATAGAATGGTGCACCGACGAGCGCTATCCCGGAGGAGATGTTGACAATCACGGCATCGCCGCCTTCCCGCAGGACAGGCAGCGCCGCCCGGGTCAACATGATCGGCGCTACGAGATCGACATCGATCATCGCCTGCAGTTCGGCTTCGGGCGTGTTCTCAAGGCGTCCAGCCCGAACCCCACCTGCATTGTTGACGAGGATGTCCAGGCCGCCGAGCTTTTGCAACGCTCCTTCCAACGTTGTAGCGCGGCCTTCCGGCGTGGCGATGTCGGCGACGACGCCGTGAACCTCACGGTCGCCTGCCTTCAGCTCGGTGACAGCATCCGCGACCATTTTGGCGCGGCGGCCGGTTATGGCTACCCTCGCGCCCTTGGCTAGAAGCGCGTGAGCGAGGGCCAGTCCGATGCCGCTCGATCCGCCAGTGATCAGAATGCGTTTGCCAGCAATGTTCACGAGCGTGCTCCTTCAAGCTTATCCTGTGTCCTGTTCTCGAAGTCGGACGCGTTGTGGCGTTCGTGGAGTTGGCTCGACGGCTCGCCCGAAGTCCGGTTGACCTTGCGGCCGCGCGTCACCGCCGGGCGGACAAAGATCTGTTCGGCCCAGCGATTCACGTGCGTGTATTCGTGCGTAGAGAGAAACTGCGCCGCGTCGCCATACTGCCAGCCCTTCACCAGCCCGCCATACCAGGGCCAGATCGCGATGTCGGCGATGGTATATTCCGAACCGGCAACATATTCGTTGTCGGCAAGGCGCCGGTCGAGAACATCGAGCTGGCGTTTCACCTCCATCGCGTACCGGTCGATGGCGTATTTGATCTTCTCTGGCGCATAGGCATAGAAATGGCCGAAGCCGCCGCCGAGGAATGGGGCCGAGCCCATCTGCCAGAATAGCCAGGATAGCGTTTCGGCGCGCATCGGCTGTTCCGTCGGCAGGAAGGCGCTGCCGAATTTTTCCGCCAGGTGCATCAGGATCGCGCCGGATTCGAAGATGCGGAGCGGCGTCGGGCCGGAGCGGTCCATCAGCGCAGGGATCTTGGAGTTCGGATTGACCTCGACGAATCCGGAGCCGAACTGGTCGCCGTCGCCGATCTTAATCAGCCAGGCATCATATTCGGCGCCCTTGTGACCGGCCTCGAGCAGTTCCTCGAACATGATAGTGACCTTCTGGCCGTTCGGCGTGCCCAGCGAATAGAGCTGCAAGGGATGCTTGCCGACGGGCAGCCCCTTATCATGGGTGGAACCGGAGATCGGGCGATTGATACTGGCGAACTGACCACCATTGCCCTTCTCCCAGGTCCAGACTTTCGGCGGCGTGTACTCTGCGGTATTCGTCATGGTCGCTCCTGTGACGTCTCAATGGCCGGCTTAGGCCGCCGGAGGATAATTCGACGGGAACAGCGCGCGCTTTGTCTCCTCGTCGTTCACTTTCTTGAAGGCGTGGTCCTTGCCGACTTCTCGCGCTCTGGAGGCGGCAGGCCGTGCATCGACAGCCTCGAACAGTCGCTTGAGGTTGGGAAAGGCTGCCAGCGGGTCTTCCGCCCCCGTGCATACACGGGAGGCGCGATCGAGCCAGCCCCAGGCGGACATGTCGGCGATCGTGTAGCTGTCGCCTATGATCCAGTCCCTCCCCTCAAGATGATCGTTCAGAACCTGATAGTGGCGCTCGGCCTCGCGACGATAGCGGTTGGTCGCGTATTCCTGGCCCTCCGGCGCGGCGAACTGGAAATGCACGGCTTGTCCCGAAAAAGGCCCGAGACCCGTGCCAAGGAAAAGCAGCCAGGAGAGTAGTTCGGGCCGATCCTCCGGCGTGCCGAGAAACTTAGCTGTTTTCTCGGCAAGGTAGATCAGGATCGCAGTGGAATCGAAAACCCGCGCTTGCCTGCCTCCCGGACCATCTGTGTCAACAATGGCTGGTACCTTGCCGTTCGGATTGATCGCCCGGAACGCCGGAGCGTGCTGCTCGCCCTTGCTGGTGTCGACCGGCACGGTTTCATATGGAACCCCTGCCTCCTCAAGGAACAGGGCAATCTTGGCCGGGTTCGGCGTGGGATGGAAATAGAAGCGGATCATTGTGTCTCCTGCGGTTGAATTGACAGTGTTGCAGACGGTGGCCGGCTGGCCGCCAGCAGGACGCCCACAACGATGATTGCTATTGCAATGCCTTCGACGAACGACGGCGTTTCGCCCAGGGCCGGGATGGCAAGCAGCGATGCCGCAGCGGGAACGAGAGCGATCATGGCCGTCGCCGCCGAGGCGCCCAACAGCGAAACCGCTCTATTGAAGGTGACGAGCGCAACCGCCCCCATCAACACACCCTGGTAAAACAACTGGAGCGCTATCTCGCTTGCGGACGCACGGCCGAGATGGCTGAGACCGAAGAGGACATAGGCCGGCAGAAAGAGAGCTGCCGACCAGATGCAGATGAGCGCCGCGGCCTGGATCGACGACAGGCCGCTGCGGCGGAACAGCAACGTATAGACCGCCCACATGCCACCTGCCGCGGCCAGCGCCGCAACGCCGGCTGGACTGGGCGGAGTATTCATCGTGACGGCTCCGGTGAGGCAAACCAGTCCGGCGAGGATCGCGGCATATCCAGTCCACCGGATCCACCCCTGTTGTTCCTTCAGGAAGACGTAGGAGAGGATCCCTGCGACGAGAGGCATCGTCGTTGGGGCAATGGAGGCGGCCTGAGCCGCCGAAGTCAGTTGGAGTCCGAGCGCCACAAGGAGCACGAAGGGTGCACCCCACAGCAATGCAAACAAAAGCCCCTCACCCCATGCAGACATGGGAAGGCGCGAGCCGCGACGCAGGACAGCCGGGGCAAGGAGGACGGCGCCCACGCCGAAGCGAAGCGCGGTCACGTCCCAGACCTGCAATTCGCGCGTGACGCTGAACCGAGTCACCACGAACCAGCCTGAAAAGATTGCGACCGATAGAGCAGCCCAGAGCAGACCCTCAAGCCGCGTGCCCCGCCATGACGCCGCCACGCGTTCCGCTCGTGTAACTTCAATCGCCTCCTGGGCAGACATGATTCCAGCCTTTGGATCGTCCAAGGCTGCCGGCAGAGAAACGATGACGGCGGTCACACCTTGAGTTTTAGTTCACTTGTTCTAGAATGCATCGGCGCGGACAATATGGCAAGACGCGAAGCTGGAATTTTGCGAGAGCGCCGGATGGCAAGACCAAGAGAATTCGATGAGGAAGCCGTGCTCGACGCGGCAATGCAATGCTTCTGGCGCCATGGCTACGAGGCAACGTCAGTGCGCGACCTTATCGACAAGACCCGGGTCACCGGCGCGAGCATCTACAACGCATTCGGGGATGAGCGCACGCTCTTCGCCAAATCGCTGGACCGCTATGTGGAGAACAGCGTAGCCGACCGTATCCGACGTTGCCGTGCATTACCGCCCCGCGAAGCCATCGAAGCGTTCTTTTCCGACGTCTTGAAGCGATCGCTTGAGGATCCTGAGCGCAAGGAGTGCATGCTCGTGAACACCGCATCCTCGATCTATTGGGCAAGGGCGTAAGTGACGAAACTACAACCATTCCCGGATACAATGACGGAGCGCAATTGGGGCGGACTAGTGGATTGAAGCGCATGACATTTGGAGGGACTGCCGTGCGCTCGCTGTTCGAGCGGACTTTGGATGCGCTTCCGGACGGCGTCCTACTAACCGACTCCGAGCGTAGCGTAGTCTATGCGAATCGCTCTTTTGCTCAGCTCTGGAGGATTCCAGACGAATTGGTGAGCACGAAGAACGAGCTCGGCATGCTCACTTTCGTGACAGACCAACTGCTGGACCCGGAGGGTTTCCTTCGCGAGGTGGATCGGCTGCAGCTGGCCCAGGAGACCTCCGAGGACGAAATTCTGCTGAAGGACGGCCGCATTTTTTCGCGGCGCAGTGTGCCGTTCGATGAAGGGGGAAGGTTGGCTGCGCGAATCTGGATTTTTACGGATATCACCGAAGCACGCAGCGCCAGTATCGACGCGTTGACGGGGATACCGAACCGGCATGCCTACTCACGACGATTTCCAGAATATCTCAACACGGCCAACGATGGCCTATTCCGATCCGTCGCCATTCTCGATATCGACAATTTCAAAAGCTACAATGACAGGCATGGCCATGCGGCTGGAGACGACGTTCTGCGCCGAATAGGCACGGTTCTGCGCATGCATTTAACAAATGCAGACGATCTTTTTTTCCGGATCGGCGGCGAGGAGTTTCTCATGGCGTGTCGTACACGCGCCGCTCTGGACGCACACACTTTTTTTGAGGCATTGCGGAATCGAGTCGGTGCGTTGGCAATTACGCACCCCGGGAACCAACCCTACGGTGTGGTGACGGTTTCGATGGGGCTCGGGATTTTTGAAGGGCCACAATCGCCGGCCGACGTCTTTCACCAGGTTGATGCGGCGTTGTATCAATCCAAGCATCTGGGCCGGAACAGGGTAACTATCTGGCGCCTCTAGTGCCAGTGTTATCATGGATGGACGACGCCCCGACACGCTATAGTTTCGCGGCCGAGGCGGCCGCGAGCGCGGACTTATCCTTCACAAGTTCATGGAGGAGGTGCTGCTGGGGAAATCGGAGAATCTCGAGCGGCTATCGACTGATCGGCCGCCGGACTAGAACCATCCCTTGCGACCAGAATATGTGCGTACATCTCGTGTTCCCTCAAGATCGAAAGTATAACGTCGCCTGCGACACTGCTTCAGCTTTTTCGGTGGTCCGTGTTCTTTTTTCCGTGCCCTGGCCCAAAAATATGAGCGTTGATCTCCACCGCCAAAGACCTCCGACTATGGAATCGATGCATTCGGAGATGGATTTCAAAATGCCAACGGCGCGGCCGAAAGAATTGACGTCTCAACGTGCGGTGCTGGTTGACTTATTCACAGTGCGACCAGAATAGACATCAGCTACATTGCGCCACAGAGCTTGCCCTCAATAGGGCCCGTCTGAATATTCGATCCGCGCACCATGGTCAGATCGACTGGTCATCGATCAGCCATCCCAAGAGTCATCTGGCGCGGTCGTCATTGAGTGGCCCTTCGAGCACTATCGCTCGTGTGAAAAGATCCGTGGGCATCATGTCGGTACCTTTCGAATCCACGGCTGTCATTCGCGCTTGCTCAGGCGAGAGACTCTTGCGTTGTGCAGATGACCGCATGGTCATCGTCGTGCAGGCGGCAAGCCCTGCAGCAAATCGTAGGGTGAAGGACCACTGCTGAGACCTCCAAGGCTTATCGGCTCATCTGCGATACCTGCTCAATCTCGAATGGGGCCGCCACCTCATGCACGGGCGACGTCAACAATGACGATGTCTAGATCTCGCAGTGCGCGGCTACTCCTCCATCGAGTTCCTGTCCTAAGGGATGTTGTATCTATCTTGCGTCGCGGCAAGAGCAATCGCGCCCGGATTTGGGGCGGAGGGCGTTGTTGATGATCGATGGTCGATCACTTGCGTATCCCGAGTCTGCGGACAGCCCGCGCTCGTTTCTCGAGCCACCACCCGAACTCCGGGTGCCACATCCCATGACTGCTGTCAGCGCCAAGTTCGCGGGCCGCCTGCAATGGCCAGTTCGGGTCCTCCAGCAGTTCGCGGCCGAGTGCGACGAGGTCGATCTCGCCTTGGTCGATCGAGCGGTCGACCAGCTTCGGGTCCCAAAGAAGTCCGACACCAATCGTCGCGATGCGTGCTGCCGTCTTCACCCGCGCGGCGAGGGCGAGCTGATAGCCATGCTCGAGGGTCATGCCCTGCGGACGTTCCCGTCCTGAGATGCCGCCGCTTGAGCAGTCGATCGCGTCGACGCCGAGGTCTTTCAGTCGTTGTGCGAGGTAGATTGTGTCGTCCACTTGCCAGCCCTCGGGTTGCCAGTCGGTGACCGATAGGCGGAAGATCAGTGGGTATTCGTCTGGCCAAACCTCGCGGATCGCTGCGGCGATCTCGAGTGCCAGACGGCATCGTCCTTCGAGGCTTCTGCCGTAATCATCGCGCCGTTGGTTCGCGAGCGGCGAGTAAAACTGGTGGATGAGAAACCCGTGCGCGGCGTAGACCTCGATCACCCGGAAGCCGGCCTCGCGTGCTCGCTCAGCGGCAATTCGGAACGACGCGATCACTTCCCTGATGTCCTCGATGCTCATCGCGGCCGGAGCAGGCCAGCCTTCCGCGTATGGGATCGCACTCGGCCCGAGTGCAGCCCACGGTTTTTCACCGCGCTGTGCGATGTCTTCCGAGTCGACCGGCGTCTCACCGTGCCAGGGGCGGCGTTCGCTCGCCTTGCGGCCCGCATGGGCGAGTTGGATACCTGCAACTGCTCCCTCTTGCGAGAGGAAGCGAGTGACCGCCGCGAGCCGGTCGATGTGGGCGTTCGACCATATCCCGAGGTCGCCATGTGTACGCCGGCCGTGCTCCTGCACGGCAGTCGCCTCGCAGAACACCAGCGCGGCGCCTCCGAGAGCGAACCGACCGAGGTGGACCAAGTGCCAGTCGTTCGCCACGCCGTGCTGCGCGCGGTACTGGCTCATCGGTGAGACGACCACCCGGTTCTTCAGCGTTACACCGCGCAGCATGAATGGTTCAAACAGCGTCATCTGGTACGTCTCTCTTCGTTGTAATTGGCTTTGGTCTGCTTCGAGCGGTGTCGTCATTGGGGTTGCACGATCCGCCACGATGCCGACCCTCGCAGCGTCCAGCCACGCAGAATCTCGAGTCTTGACAAACCGTCCGATGACGGAGGTGCAGTCGGCGCAGCGCAGCATACAGGGCCGCGTACATACGCGGTTTCGCCCGCAAGCGGCTGGCTGCGATCGTGATCGCGCTGCCACGCGACGTCGCCGAGCTCACGATGCTCGCGAAGGAAGATTACATTTTTCCGCATGCCCAAAATACGCCGGACTGGTTTGCCTCACCGGAGCCGTCACGACGCAGGCTCCGAGTAGCCCAGAGCAGACCCTCAAGCCGCGTGCCCCGCCATGACGCCGCCACGCGTTCCGCTCGTGTAACTTCAATCGCCTCCTGGGCAGCCATGATTCCAGCCTTTGGATCGTCCAAGGCTGCCGGCAGAGAAACGATGACGGCGGTCACACCTTGAGTTTTAGTCCATTTGTTCTAGAATGCATCGGCGCGGACAATATGGCAAGACGCGAAGCTGGAATTTGCGAGAGCGCCGGATGGCAAGACCAAGAGAATTCGATGAGGAAGCCGTGCTCGACGCAGCAATGCAGTGCTTCTGGCGCCGCGGATACGAGGCAACATCCGTGCGCGATCTTATCGACAAGACCCGGATCACCGGTGCGAGCCTTTACAACGCATTCGGGGATAAACGCGCGCTCTTCATCAAATCGCTGGACCGTTATGTCGAACACAGCGTTGCGGATCGGATCCGGCGTTGCGAGGCATTGCCGCCCCGCGAAGCCATCGAAGCGTTCTTTTCCGATGTCTTGAAGCGATCGCTTGAGGATCCTGAGCGCAAGGGATGCATGCTCGTGAACACCGCGCTCGACGCGGCACCCCCCGACGAAGCGTTCCGGGAAAACGTCGCGGCCGTGCTCATGCGCATCGAGATGTTTTTCCTGGGCCGAATAGAGTCGGGTCAGGCCGATGCCACGATCGCATCACTGCTGCCGGCAGAGGATATGGCACGGCATCTCTTGAGCGTGCTGATGGGATTGCGCGTGCTCGCGCGCGTGCGACCCGAGCCAGCTTTGCTGAAGGGAATCGTAGCGTCGGCTCTCGGAATGCTCGATTGCGCAAGAAAGGAAAAGGCTTTGCCCGCGATCTGATCAGATAGCATAGAGCACCTGATGCGGGATCATCGAGGACAGGGCTCTCTCTCTCTTTCTCTCTCTTTCTCTCTTTCTCTTTCTCTGTCGGAATGCGTTGCGGAGATCATCTAGGGCTGCGCACGACTTCGCCGGCCCGGGAATTATACCGCTGGGCCGCCGCGGCATCCAGGCTCCTTTTATCAGGCCGTGAGCGGCCGAAGTTTCTGGATGAGGCTCTCCGCGTCGAGCTGAAACCCGTTATACACGACGCGACCATCGGGTGCGATCACCACAAACCATGGGGTTCCGCCGGACCGGTAGGCCTCCATGATTGCTGGCGCAGCGTCTACTGAGCCCGAGCCCGCGACAGCATGACCAAATGGAAGACGCAGTCCATATCGGCGTTGGTTTTCCCGCAGACGATCGAAGGTATTGACTTCCGAACCCTCGAACACAGTCTGTATCGCCGCCAAGCCAACTCCCTTATCGCGAAATTCCTCGGCAAGGGTCACGAATGTGGGAAAACCATGTGCATGACAGCCTGCACACCAATCCTGAAAGAAGTACAATATTTTGAAACCCTGCCCCAACTCGGCCAAGGTCAAGGAGCTACGCTCGTCACCATTTTCATCGATCCACCGGATATTCTCCAGCGGAGGGGCAGGCAGACCCACAATTCCCGTTTCCATGAAGCCCTCCGATGGCGGCTCGCGGCGTTAAACCACGAGCCGCAGGTTTGCTAAGCGGCAGCACCGGCCCTGCGCGGCAACACCCAGTCCGGACGTGCAAAGTGGCAGGTGTACCCGTGGGGAATTCGCTCGAGATAATCCTGATGCTCGGGCTCTGCCTCCCAGAAATCACCGACTGGCTCGACCTCGGTGACGACCTTGCCTGGCCATAGGCCCGACGCTTCAACATCTGCAATCGTATCGAGCGCAACGGCCTTCTGCTGGTCGTTGGTAAAATAGATCGCGGAACGGTAGCTCGCGCCTCGGTCGTTCCCCTGACGGTTGAGCGTCGTCGGGTCGTGGATCTGGAAGAAGAACTCAAGCAATCGGCGATAGGTGGTCTGAGAGGGATCAAAGGTGATCTCGATCGCCTCGGCATGAGTGCCGTGATTGCGATATGTCGCATTCGGCACATCGCCGCCCGTGTAACCGACACGGGTGGAGATTACACCGGACAGCTTGCGGATAAGATCCTGCATGCCCCAGAAGCAGCCGCCGGCGAGAACAGCGCGTTCAGTCGTCATCAGATATCCTCCACCTGGTTGAGATATTCACCGTAACCTTGGCTCTCCATCTCGCCGCGGGGTACGAAGCGCAGCGAAGCCGAATTGATACAGTAACGCAGGCCACCGCGATCGCTCGGCCCGTCGGGGAAAACGTGGCCGAGATGGCTATCGCCATACGTCGAACGCACTTCCGTCCGGATCATACCGTGGCTGTTGTCGCGTAGTTCATTCACGTTCGCAGGTTCGATCGGCTTGGTGAAGCTCGGCCATCCGCAGCCCGACTCGTATTTGTCGGACGATGCGAACAGGGGTTCGCCTGAGACGATATCGACATAAATGCCGGGTTCCTTATTATGGAGAAGCGCACCGGTTCCTGGTCGCTCGGTCGCACTCTGCTGCGTCACCCGATATTCCTCAGGTGACAGCTTGGCGATAGCAGCTTCTGTCTTCTTGTAGGCTGTCATGGATTCCTCCTTCGAACTCATACCCGAGAAAATGGATATTCGATCCGAAGGTGTCCAATACGCCGCAACTATAGTTTTGATGTTGTCACCGGCATGCACTGGGAACGCTTGTGTGGTCGCCGCACCATAAAGGCCCGCGCCTTCACGGAATTCACGACCACACATACCGCTCTATCAGTACGCGGAGCTGCCGCAGCGCCGTTGCCGTTCCAGATCCCGAAATCGATTGGAATGCCACCGTGCGCGACAGGTCGAGCGTATCGACCGGGCGTAACGTCAAGCCCTCTACGATTGCCGAACGTTCAGGCAGCATGCAAACGCCCGCGCCCGATGCCACGGCTTGTTGAATCAAATCCTCCCGTTCGGATCTGAGCCGTGGGATCATGAAAATCGCGCGCTCGTTCAAATGGTTTTGCACGCGCGTGCGGAATTCGCACTGGAGGCGATCGAGGTAAGGCTGTTCCGATAGCTCGACAAGAGACACCGAGGCTTGGCTTGCCAGGCTGTGTCCATGCGCCATCGCCAGTAACAGTCGCTCACGGAACATTTCAACGGTTGCAATCTTGGTGTTTCCGGCCGCTGGATCCGTGCAGAAGCACCCGTCAATTTGACCGCCGAGCAGGCGCTCCATTCCCTCGTCGCGGGTGATCGGCTGAAGAACCAGTTCAAGCATCGGCATCTGTCGAAGGGCGTGTTTCAGAAATTCCGTAATCAGTGCTGGCGCGATGGTATTCACGATACCCAGCGTCAAGGTCTCGCGGCGGCCGCGAACCCGATTGAGGGATATTGCCCGAACCCGCTGTTCGCGGTCGGCGATCGCAGCGAATTCGGATCGTATGTCGCGGCCGAGCGTTGTCAGTCGACTGTCTTTTCCATCGCGATAGACCAACGTTCCGCCCAACTCCTGTTCGAGCCGCTGGATCGCGCGGGTGAGCGTGGGCTGAGACACCCCGCTGCGCATGGCTGCTTCGGTGAAGTTGAGGGTGTCTGCCAGGTTCAGGAAATATCGAATCTGGTTGAGTTCCATTGTTCTTCCTTCGTCGCCTACTCAAGCATCGACTTCAGACCGGACAAGCACCGTCGGCCGAAGGGATGCTTCCGTACAGAAACTATACACGCGGCGATGTCACGGTAATGACTTGTGAGGAGCCCCCCGCGATAGACGCTCTTGTGAGGTGGTCCCGCCTTCTTGGACAGTTTGGCGGCGAAGTTAAGCTACTCCCGGATGTGATTATCCCGCCAGTAGGCATTGTTGCGCAAATCCTCTGAACGCCGGAGTGCCCTTTCCCTGGACAGACCTATCCTACGCGCTGCGTGAGCGGCGTTCCGAGGGCGGTGAAGCGGTTCAGGATTGCGGCCTGATCTGAAGCTCGGCGACCTGCCTTTCGAAGTCGCGGGACATGACGTGCGCTCCTAGGAGCTTGAAGCAGCGCATCTTGGTCTCGACTAGGGTCCGAACTCGCTACAAACACCGGATGGCGGCAGCGAGACTAATGGTATTTTGATCGCATGCTGCGTTAGGGCTTGGCGGTCATGAGCCGACAGGCGAGCTCGTGGTCAGCCCAACGCGTCGCGAAGGTGTCGGAAACCTCGAACCAACTGCCGTCATTCCCGGCGCCGTGATAGAGGCCCATGCAGGAACATTGGCACCCGTCATCCCCCTTCCGCACCACCCCCGGCGGCCCTCCACCTGAGCTACCTCTAGGGAGGCTTTTATTGCATAATGCCGCCAGCTGGAGGGGATGCCATGCTTCTATCATCGTTGACGGACCCGGTTGACCTCGCTCGGGCGCAGGCCGCGTTTG
>NZ_JBHRYJ010000006.1:0-207377 GCF_042648965.1 Ferrovibrio xuzhouensis | reverse complement strand
CGCGACGACAGACACCGCTCGGGGCGAAAAACGCTTGCCCAGCGAGCAAAATCAGGCGATCTTGAAGTCAAGCGGCGGGCCACTTGGGGAATGTCGGGTGATTAGCAAGATCGGGACCGCCATGGCGTCGACCTATGCCTTCAGCGCCGGAGCGCACGGAGACTGGCGTATCTCCTCGATCGCGGCCTATCGCGGCGCCGGCCTCGCACCGGCCGAGGCCCTGACCATCCACCCCTGGGAGCCCGGCCCGATCGATGACCCTACAAGTTGGCGCCTGCTCGGCACGGTCAGCAACCTCCGCTATGCGACGCGAGACGAGGTGGCCGGCCTGAGGGCGCGCCAGGAGGGCCTCGACCGCCGACAGGCGACCCATGCAGCCCTGATCCCAATCAAAAAGTCGGCGGCCTGGTGGGACCTCGCGCAGGATGACAGACGCGCGATCTTCGAAGAGACCTCGCAGCACACGGCGATCGGCATGGAGTACCTTCCGGCGATCGCGCGCCGGCTGCACCACAGCCGCGACCTCGGCGAGCCGTTCGATTTCCTGACCTGGTTCGAGTTCGCACCGGCCGATGAGCCGGCGTTCGACAGGCTTTTGGCGCGGCTGCGAGCGACGCGGGAATGGGATTTCGTTGAGCGCGAGGTCGATGTCCGGCTTGTCCGGACCGAGCCTGTCTAAGCGAAGCCTCAGACCCGCCCCGACACCGGAATGAACGCACCGGTGACGCCGCTGGCATCCTCGGCGAGCAGGAAGGCGATGGCGTCGGCGATCTCACGCGGCCGCACCCAGGCGGTGTGGTCGGCGTCGGGCATGGCCGCCCGGTTCTGCGGGGTGTCGATGATGCTGGGCAGGATCGCGTTGACGCGTATGCGGTCGGCCTTGAGCTCGTCGGCGAAGCTCTCGACAAGCCGATGGACGGCGCTCTTGGCACCGGCATAGGCGCCAAGCCCCGACGGCGCCTTCACGGCCGCACCGGCGCCGATGGCCAGCAGGCTGCCGCGACCGGCTGCGCACATGGGCGGCAGCGCGGCCCGGAAGATGTTGAGCGTGGTCAGGACGTTCAACCGGTACATCTGCTCCCAGAGATCGGGGCCTCCCTCGGCGGCGGCGGCCGAGGCGAAGCCGCCCACGGTATGGGCGATGCCGTTTGATCTCGTTCCATGCTGCATCAAACGCGGCCTGCGCCCGAGCGAGGTCAACCGGGTCCGTCAACGATGATAGAAGCATGGCATCCCCTCCAGCTGGCGGCATTATGCAATAAAAGCCGTAAAAGCGGGTCGAATCGCCGCCGGAGGCATGCACCAGCTTCATCGCCAGCTCGGCCTTGGCCAGTGAATCGCCGATCCTCTCACCCGGATCGTCGATGATCGCCGCGCCCATGCTGACCTTGAGCGGCACCACCCGGCCGTCCATGGTGGCCGGCCGGGTCAGGTGGGCGTGCAGGGTCTGCGCCAGGTTCAGTGCGTTGTTCAGGTCGTTGACGGCGGCCAGTGCGGCGAACTGGTCGGCGGCGATGCGTCCGACCAGGGCTTCGCGCGGCAGCACCTCGGCGAGGCGGTCGGCCACGGTGCGCAGGATGTTGTCGCCGATATGGTAACCGAAGCCTTCGTTGATGTCGCGGAAGCCATCCATGTCGAGGTTGAACAGCACCCACAGGCCGCCATCGAGGCGATGCTGGGCGCCGAGCATGCGCTCGGTCTCGGCGATGAAGCTGCTGCGGTTGAGGATGCCGGTCAGCGGATCGTTGCGGCTGGCAAATTCGGCGCGCAGTTCGACGTCACGACGGTCGGAAATGTCGCGGATGATCGCGGTGAAGCCGACGTCACTGCCGGTACCGAATTCACCGACGCTGATATGGATCGGAAAGATCTCGCCGTTCTTCTTGCGGCCGAGCGTGTCGCGGCCGAGGCCGAGAATCTTGGCGCGGCCGGTGCTGATGTAATTGCGCACATAGCTGTCGTGGCCCGAACGGAATGGTTCGGGCATCAGGATCTTGATGTTCTGCCCGGTCAGCTCGGCGGCGCCATAGCCGAAGATGGCGGCACAGGCCGGGCTGACGGCGGTCACCACGCCCTCGGCATTGATGCTGATCACACCCTCGCCCATGGTGTCGATCAGGCTGCGCAGGGCTTCCGCCGCGGTTTCGGCGACCTCGTCGCGGATGGTCGTGCGGGCGGTCGGTTTCGCGGCTGGCGGCGGCGCTGCCGAATAGGCCGCCGGCTCGGGCGGCGGCGGCGGGGTCCAGCCCTGTTCGGCTTCCGACAGCAGGCGCCAGTGCGGGAAAGTGATCTGCGCCTGGGTGCCGCTGCCGACAGCGCTGTTGAGCGTCAGCGAGCCGCCGTGCAGCTCCATCAGGCGCTTGCTGATCGACAGGCCGAGGCCGGTGCCGCCATGCTGGCGGGCGACTTCGGCCTTGGCGAGCTGGAACGGCTCGAAGATATGTTCCAGCCGGTCCTGCGGAATGCCGATGCCGGTGTCGACGACGGTCAGCGCCGGGCTGCCGTCCAGCATCTGCTGGTAGACGACATCGATGGTGCCGCCATTCGGCGTGAACTTGACCGCATTGCCGAGCAGGTTGATCAGCACCTGCTTGACCACGCGTTCGTCGGCCCGCAATTGCGGCAGGCTGTCGGGCGACAGGTTGCGCAGCTCGACGCCACCGCGCTCGGCCTGCGGCCGTACCATGGTGAGCGCCGAATTGATGATGCCCGAGAGGTCGATCGCCTTCTCATCCAGGGCGTAATAGCCGGCCTCGATACGCGACATGTCCAGGATATCGCCGATCAGCGCCAGCAGATGGGTGCCCGAGGCGTTGATGTCGCGCGCGTAATCGACATAGCGCACCACGCCGACCGGGCCGAACATCTGGTCGCGGATGATTTCCGAGAAGCCGATGATCGCATTCAGCGGCGTGCGCAGCTCGTGGCTCATGTTGGCGAGGAACTGGCTTTTTGCCCGGCTGGCTTCCTCGGCCTGGCGGAGTGCGGCCTCGATGCGGCGCTGCTGGCGGTACTGGTCGGTGATGTCGCGGCCCGAGCCGCGGTAGCCCATGAAACGGTTCTCGGCATCGAAGACCGGCTTGCCGTTGATCTCGAGCCACATTTCGTCGCTGTTCAGCAGGGTGCAGTAACGGAAACCGCGGAAGGCCTCGTGATTGTCGAGCTGGCGGCGGTGCTCCTGCCAGAACAGGATGTCGGTCTCGTTGTCGCTCGGCATCGCCACGTCCCAGCGGGTCTCGCCGATGTAGCGGGTGCGCAGTTGGCCGATATTGGCGGCCGAGGTGTCGGAGATCCAGGTGAAGCGGTGGTCGGAATCGGTTTCCCAGAACCAGTCGGAAGCCAGCTCGGTGAAGTCGCGCAGCTTGTATTCGGCGACCTGCAGGGCGGCGTGATGGACGCGCTCCGGGGTACTGGCCTCGGCGATGACGACAAAGCCGGCGGTGGCGCCGGTGGCATTGCGCAGGGGGGAGACCGTCAGGCCCTGGCACAGCCAGCCATTGGCCCAGCGGATCAGGACGTTGCCGACCTGCCGGCTGTTCTCGGTCCGGGCGGCGTCCAGCAGGCTGCGCACTTTCTCGGCCTCACCGAGGGCGAAACCGGCGGTGTAGTTCTGGCCGAACAGGTCGTCCTGGCTTTGCTCGGTCAGGGCTGCATAGGCGGCATTGCAAAACACGTAATGGTAGTTTTCACCGCCAACATATTCAACCGTAAAGGCGGGGCGATCCAGCCAGTCGAGGACGTCCTGGGTCAGTTTCCTCTGAAATGGATCGAGCATCCGCAAATCCCCCGGAGGCGGCAGATTAGGGGGGCTGTGGCTGGCGCGCAAGGGTGAGGCAAATCAATGAGTAAGATCACATCGACCGGGCTTTTCCGGCGTCGCGACAAATCGTCGCAGAACGGTGGCAGACTGTGCGGACAGCATGTCGCAGTGTATGTTCCAGCCCTCTATAAGTCAGACTCTGTGCCGGAACATCAGTGAGGGTTTAAAGCTATGGGGTGGAACTGGTTTTCGGGCGTTCGCGGTGCGGCGCTCCGGGCTGTGACGGGTAGCGCAGCATTCGCGGCATTGCTGGCCGTCTTTATGCCGGCACTTGCCCGGGCCGAAGAGGGGACGCTGGTCGGTCAGCCAACCCCCTGGCACATCGGGCTGCAGCCCTCGGTCAGTCCGGTTTCTGACCAGATGCATAATTTCCACAATCTGCTTTTGTGGATCATCACCCTGATCACCATTTTCGTCCTGATCCTGCTGGTCTATGTGCTCGTGCGCTTCCGGGCCTCGGCCAATCCGGTCCCGTCGAAGACCTCGCACAACACCCTGATCGAGGTGGTCTGGACCGTGGTGCCGATCCTGATCTTGATCGTGATCGCGGTGCCGTCCTTCAAGCTGCTGTACTACGCCGACAAGGCGCCGGACGCGAAGCTGACCATCAAGGCGATCGGCCACCAGTGGTACTGGTCCTACGAATATCCCGATAACGGCAACTTCACCTTCGATGCCAACATCGTGCAGACGGCCGACCTCAAGCCGGGCCAGCCGCGTCTGCTGACCGCCGACAACGTGGTTGTCGTGCCGGTCAACACCGATGTCCGCGTGCTGGTCACCGCCGCCGACGTGATCCACTCCTGGGCCATGCCGGCCTTCGCGGTGAAGAAGGATGGCGTGCCTGGCCGTCTGAACGAGACCTGGTTCCGCGCCGAGCGCGAGGGCACCTATTATGGCCAGTGCTCGGAACTCTGCGGCCAGCTGCACGGCTACATGCCGATCGAAGTGAAGGTCGTGTCCCAGGAGGCCTATGCCAAGTGGGTCGAAGAGGCGAAGAAGAAGTACGCTTCGGTGGACGGCTCGTCGCCGCGTCTCGCCGACGCCAGCCTCGCCCAATAACAGACAGATTCAGGAATAGGGGAGCTCCATGTCCCAGGCTCACGCCCACGCGGCCCACGATCATCACGACGACCATCATCTGCCGACCGGCTGGCGCCGGTGGGTCTATTCGACCAACCACAAGGACATCGGCACGATGTACCTGATCTTCGCCGTGGTGGCCGGCCTGATCGGCGGCGCCTTCTCGGTGCTGATGCGGGCCGAGCTGATGTATCCCGGCGACGGCATCCTCGGCGGCGACCACCAGCTGTTCAACGTGCTGGTGACCGGCCATGCCCTGCTGATGATCTTCTTCATGGTCATGCCGGCGATGATCGGCGGTTTCGGCAACTGGTTCGTGCCGCTGATGATCGGCGCGCCGGACATGGCCTTCCCGCGCATGAACAACATCTCGTTCTGGCTGCTGATCCCGTCGATCCTGCTGCTGCTGATCTCAACCATGGTCGAGGGGCCGGCCGGCGGCCTTGGTGCCGGCACCGGCTGGACGATGTACCCGCCGCTCAGCTCCGATGTCGGCCATCCGGGTCCGGCGGTCGGCTTGGCGATCTTCAGCCTGCATATCGCCGGCGCCTCGTCGATCCTCGGCGCCATCAACTTCATCACCACCATCTTCAACATGCGCGCGCCGGGCATGACCCTGCACAAGATGCCGCTGTTCGTCTGGTCGGTGCTGATCACCGCCTTCCTGCTGCTGCTGTCGCTGCCGGTGCTGGCGGGTGGCATCACCATGCTGCTGACCGACCGTTACTTCGGCACCGCCTTCTTCAAGCCCGAGGCCGGTGGTGACCCGATCCTGTTCCAGCACCTGTTCTGGTTCTTCGGCCATCCGGAAGTGTACATCCTGATCCTGCCCGGCTTCGGCATCATCAGCCAGGTGATCTCGACCTTCTCGAAGAAGCCGGTGTTCGGCTATCTCGGCATGGCCTATGCCATGGTCGCGATCGGCGTCGTCGGCTTCGTCGTGTGGGCGCACCACATGTACACCACCGGCATCGCCGTCGACACCCGGGCCTATTTCACCGCGGCGACCATGGTCATTGCGGTGCCGACCGGCGTGAAGATCTTCTCGTGGATCGCCACCATGTGGGGCGGCTCGATCCGCTTCACCGTGCCGATGCTGTTCGCCGTGGGCTTCATCTTCCTGTTCACGCTGGGTGGCGTGACCGGTGTGGTGCTGGCCAATGCCGGCGTCGACACCTACATGCAGGATACCTACTACGTGGTTGCGCACTTCCATTACGTGCTCAGCCTCGGCGCGGTGTTCGCCATCTTCGCCGGCTTCTACTACTGGTTCGGCAAGATGTCGGGCTGCGAACTCAGCGAGACCGCCGGCAAGATCCATTTCTGGACCACCTTCATCGGCGTCAACCTGCTGTTCTTCCCGATGCACTTCCTCGGCCTGCAGGGCATGCCCCGCCGTATTCCGGATTATCCGGATGCCTTCGCCGGCTGGAACTTCGTCGCCTCGATCGGTGCCTATATCTCGTTCGCCTCGACGCTGTTCTTCGTCGGCTCGGTGATCTTCGCGCTGATCCGCAAGAAGAAGGTGGCCGACAATCCGTGGGGCGAGGGTGCGACGACGCTGGAATGGACGCTGTCCTCGCCGCCGCCGTTCCACCAGTACGAGAAGCTCCCGGTTATCAAGTAAGCCAAAGGCGTCAGCTGCCGCCCCAGGAGAAGACTGTTGTCTGATGCGAGTGTCACGATCGAGCGCGAAGAGGCCGGCCATGCCGGCCTCGATGCCGCTTATGCGGAGCGCTACGAGGCGCAGCCGGGCGATTATCTTGCGCTGCTGAAGCCGCGCGTGATGTCGCTGGTGGTGTTTACCGGCCTGGTCGGCATGGTGCTGGCACCGGGCAGCCTGCATCCCACCCTGGCGATCACCGCGCTGCTGTGCATCGCCATCGGCGCCGGCGCCTCGGGCGCGATCAACATGTGGTACGACGCCGATATCGATGCCGTCATGTCGCGCACCAGCGGCCGGCCGATCCCGCAGGGCCGGATCACTCCCGGACAGGCGCTCGGCTTCGGCACCGTGCTGGCGATCGGCTCGGTGGTGTTGATGGGGCTGGCGATCAACTGGGTGGCCGCCGCCATCCTGGCGCTGACCATCGGCTTCTATGTCTTCGTTTACACCATGTGGCTGAAGCGCCGCACGCCGCAGAACATCGTGATCGGCGGCGCCGCCGGTGCCTTTCCGCCGATGATCGGCTGGGCCGCGGTGACCGGCAGCCTCGACGTGCTGCCGCTGCTGCTGTTCGCCATCATCTTCATGTGGACGCCGCCGCATTTCTGGGCGCTGGCGCTCTACCGGTCCGACGACTATGCCCGCGCCGGCGTGCCGATGCTGCCGGTGGTGGCGGGCGACCGCGAGACCCGCCGGCAGATCCTGATATACAGCCTGCTGCTGGTGCCGCTGTCCCTGGCGCCCTGGGCGCTCGGCCTTGCCGGCCCGCTCTATGGCGGCATGGCGGCCGTGCTGGGTGCCGGCTTCCTGCTGCTGGCCTGGCGCATCTGGCGCAGCCGCGACGAGCGGCCGGCCAAGCATATGTTCGCCTATTCGATCCTCTACCTGTTCCTGCTGTTCGCCCTGTTGCTGGCCGAGCGCGGGCTCGGCTGGGGGGCATGAGCACCATGCCGCTGCATGACGAGCACAAGCGCCGCAGGGCGCGCAATCTGGCTTTGGGCGGCGTACTGCTGGCCTTGGTGGTGCTGTTCTATTTCATCACCATCGCCAAGATGACGGGGGGCGGGCATTGAGCGCGCAGCAGCCCCAACAGCAGACCGGACATAGCGCCGGCGGCAAGAACCGCCGCATCGCCCTGATCTGCGGCGGCGTTGCCGCCCTGATGCTGGGCGGCGCCTTCGCCTCGGCACCGCTCTACTCGGTGTTCTGCCGGGTCACCGGCTTTGGCGGTACGCCGCTGCGCGCCGAAGCGGCGCCGGCGGCTACCGACACCAGCAGCGAGCGCACCATCACCGTGCGCTTCAATTCCGATACCGCGCCGGGCATGCCGTGGAAATTCCAGCCCGAGCAACGCCAGGTGGTGGTCAAGCCCGGCGAGGAAACGCTGATCTTCTACAAGGCCAGCAATCCGACCGACAAGGCGATCACCGGCCAGGCCGCCTACAATGTCACGCCCGACAAGGCCGGGCAGTATTTCAACAAGATCCAGTGCTTCTGCTTCACCGAGCAGCGGCTCAACCCGGGTCAGACGGCCGACATGCCGGTGTCGTTCTTCGTCGACCCGAAGCTGCTGACCGACCCGCAGACCCGTGACGTCACGACGATCACGCTGAGCTACACCTTCTTCCGTCTGCCCGACGAAGAGAAAAAGGAAGTCTCCGACCGCGGCGGCAAGGCCGCGGCGGTCAACTGAGTATCAATGCAACATCTGCGTATCAGGGGGTAGAATCCATGGCCGCCAGCGGTGCCCGCAACCACGATTACCATCTTGTCGACCCGAGCCCGTGGCCGGTGCTCGGCGCCATCGGCGCTTTTGCGCTGGCGCTGGGCCTGGTCGCCGGCTTCCACGGTCACGGCTATCTCTGGTCCGTGCCGGGCCTGCTGATCGTGCTCTACACGATGATCAGCTGGTGGCGCGACGTCATCCGCGAAGCCGAGCACGAGGGTCATCACACCCCGGTGGTGCAGCTGCATCTGCGCTACGGCATGGTGATGTTCATCGCTTCCGAGGTGATGTTCTTCGTGGCCTGGTTCTGGGCCTATTTCAACGCCGCGCTGTACCCGACCGAGGCGATCGGCCATGTCTGGCCGCCGGCCACGATCCAGACCTTCGATCCCTGGGAACTGCCCTTCGTCAACACCCTGATCCTGCTGCTGTCGGGCACCACGGTGACCTGGGCGCACCATGCGCTGCAGCAGGGTGACCGCAAGGGCCTGGTGCAGGGCCTGACCCTGACGGTGATCCTCGGCCTGCTGTTCACCAGCTGCCAGGCTTTCGAATACAGCCACGCGGCTTTCGGCTTCACCGACGGCATCTATGCCTCGACCTTCTACATGGCGACCGGCTTCCACGGCTTCCACGTGATCGTCGGCACGATCTTCCTGATCGTCTGCCTCGTGCGCGCCATGAAGGGCCACTTCACCCCGGACCATCATTTCGGCTTCGAGGCGGCGGCCTGGTACTGGCATTTCGTCGACGTGGTGTGGCTGTTCCTGTTCTGCTGCATCTACTGGTGGGGTCACGGCTCGGCAGTGGCCGGGTGATCGGACAGACGATGGCGGCCAGCTTTTATCCGCCGCTGTCACCGTTTTCCACGGGGCTTCGCTGCCGCTGCCCGCGCTGCGGCGAAGCCCCGGTGTTTAATGGCCTGCTGACGGTCAAGCCGGTCTGCCCGTCCTGCGGCCTCGATTACGAGAAGATCGATGCCGGCGACGGTCCGGCGGTCTTTGTCATCCTGATCCTCGGATTCATCGTCGTTGGTCTGGCGCTGTGGGTGGAACTGAAGTTCGCGCCGCCGCTCTGGGTTCATATGGTGCTGTGGGCGCCGTTGATCCTCGGCGGTGCCATTCTCATGCTCCGGCCCTTCAAAGCCACGCTCATCGCGCTACAATTCCGCCACAAGGCATCGTCCGATATCGAATTGTTGCGCGAGTAACCCATTGAAAATTCTAGGTTCGCGGCCAGCTCTCTGGCCGACCGTCTTCACCATTCCGGCGCTTGTCGTCCTCGTCGCCCTTGGCACCTGGCAGGTCCAGCGGCTGTTCTGGAAACTTGACCTGATCCATACGGTCGAGGCCGGCATGGCCGCGCCGGCGGCCGAACTGCCGGCAGCGCCGTTCGATGTCGACAGCTGGAACTACCGGCATGTCATCGTGCGTGGCGCATTCGACAACGCCCATGAGTTCCATCTGCTGGCCCATTCGCGGAACGGCAATTTCGGCTATCAGGTGCTGGTCCCGTTCAAGCGCAGCGATGCGCCTGGCTGGGTCATCGTCGACCGTGGCTGGATCCCGACCGGGAAGAAGCAGCAGGACACCCGCAGGGAAGGCCTGATCGAGGGCGAGACCACGGTGCACGGCGTCGCCCACAAGACCTGGGCGGCGGGTCCCTTCACGCCGGTCAACGACGTGCCGCGGAACCTGTGGTTCTATCCCGACGTCGCCGCCATGGCCCGGCTGGCCGGGATCGATGGCACGGTGCCGCCGCTGCTGGTCGATGCCGACACCACGCCGGTGCCCGGCGGCTGGCCGCAGGGTGGCCAGACCCGGGTCGAATTCCCGAACAACCACCTGTCCTATGCCGTCACCTGGTATGGCGGCGCCATCGTGCTGTGTTTCATCTACGTGATCTGGCACCGCAAGCGCGCCCAGGAAGAGGCGGCCGCCGCCGCAGACGCAGACGCTGGCGGGACGCCGCAGGCATGAAGACCTACAAGGCACTGGAGCAGACCTTCTGCCGCATCGCCGCCGTTAATGGCGCGCTGGCGATGCTGGGCTGGGACCAGTCGGCGATGATGCCAGACGGCGGCGCCCGGGCGCGCGCCGAGCAGATGGCGACGCTCAGCGTGGTGCGCCATGATTGGCTGACCGATCCGGCGCTCGGCGAACGGATCGCCAGGGCCGAGACCGAGGCCGGCAAGCTCAGCGACTGGCAGCAGGCCAACCTGCGCGAGATGCAGCGCCAGTGGAGCCATGCCACCGCGCTGACGCCGGCCCTGGTCGATGCGCGGTCGCGGGCGACCGCCGCCTGCGAGATGGTCTGGCGCAAGGCGCGGGCCGATAGCGACTTCAAGGCTTTCGCCAAGGCCTTCCGGCCGGTGCTCGACCTCACCCGCGAAGTGGCCGCCGCGAAAGCCGATGCCTTCGGGCTCAGCCCCTACGATGCCCTGCTCGACGAATACGAGCCGGGCGGTCGCGCCGCCAGGATCGACAAACTGTTTGCCGAGCTGGGCGGCTTCCTGCCGGGCTTCATCGATAAGGCGATGGCGAAGCAGGCGAAGGCGCCGGCGATCCTGCCGCTCGATGGCCCCTTCGCCACCGAAACCCAGCGCGCGGTCGGCCTGCGCTTCATGAAGGCGCTCGGTTTCGATTTCAACCACGGCCGCCTCGATGTCAGCCTGCATCCGTTTACCGGCGGCGTGCCCGACGACGTGCGCCTGACCACGCGCTACGAGGAAGCCGATTTCACCAAGGCGCTGATGGGCGTGCTGCACGAAACCGGCCATGCGCTCTACGAACTCGGTCTGCCCAAGGCCTGGCGCGACCAGCCGGTCGGCGAGGCGCGTGGCATGGCCCTGCACGAGAGCCAGAGCCTGCTGGTCGAGATGCAGGTCTGCCGCGGCGACGAATTCCTCGGCTGGGCGGCGCCGATCCTGCGCAAGGCCTTTGGCGGCAGCGGCCCGGCCTGGGAAGAACCCAACCTGCGCCGGGTCTATACCCGGGTGCGGCCCGGCCTGATCCGCGTCGATGCCGACGAGGTCACCTATCCGGCCCATGTGATCCTGCGCTACCGGCTGGAGCAGGCACTGCTGGCCGGCGACCTTGCCATCGCCGACCTGCCGGATGCCTGGAATGACGGGATGTCGAGCCTGCTGGGCGTCGAGGTGCCCGACGACCGCCACGGCTGCCTGCAGGACATCCACTGGCCGGCCGGCTCGATCGGCTATTTCCCCACCTATACGCTGGGCGCCATGGCCGCGGCGCAGCTGTTTGCTGCCGCAAAGGCGCAGGATGCTGCTATCCTGCCCGGCATCGGCAAGGGCGATTTCCGGCCGCTGCTGCGCTGGCTGCGCAGCAACGTGCACGGCCGGGGCTCGCTGCTGACGACCGACGAACTGCTGCAGGCCGCGACCGGCAAGCCGCTCGGTGCGGCGGCCTTCAAGGCCCATCTCAAAGCCCGCTACTTGAGCTGATCCCGATACGAGCCGAACCATGCGTTATGTCAGTACCCGCGGCCAGGCGCCGGTCCTCGATTTCGAAGGCGTCCTTCTCGCCGGCCTTGCTGCCGACGGCGGCCTCTATGTGCCCGAAAGCTGGCCGCAGCTCAGCGCCGCAGACTGGCGGGCGATGCGCGGCCTGTCCTATGCCGAGATTGCCTTCCGTGTGGTCAAACCGTTCGTTGGCGGCTGCATCCCCGATGCCGACCTGCAGCGCATGATCAATGAGGCCTATGCCACCTTTGGCCACCGCGCCGTGGTGCCGCTGCGCCAGACCGGCGCCAACGACTGGGTGCTGGAGCTGTTCCATGGGCCCACGCTCGCCTTCAAGGACGTGGCGCTGCAACTGCTCGGCCGGCTATTCGACTGGGCACTGGCACGTTCGGGCAAGCGGGCCACCATCGTCGGCGCCACCTCGGGCGACACCGGCTCGGCCGCCATCGAGGGCTGCCGCGGCCGCGCCAATCTCGACATCTTCATCATGTTCCCGCAGGGCCGCGTTTCCGAGGTGCAGCGCCGCCAGATGACCACGGTGGCCGATGCCAACGTGCATGCCATCGCGCTGGATGGCACCTTCGACGATGCCCAGGCCATGGTGAAGGCCCTGTTCAACGATGCGGCCTTCCGTGAGCGCGCCGGGCTCACCGCGGTCAACTCGATCAACTGGGCCCGGGTGATGGCCCAGATCGTCTATTACGTCACCGCCAGCCTCAGCCTCGGCGGCCCCGACCGCACCCCGGCCTTCTGTGTGCCGACCGGAAATTTCGGCGATATCTTCGCCGGCTATGCCGCGGCGAAAATGGGCCTGCCGGTCGCCAAGCTGATCGTCGCCACCAACCGAAACGACATCCTGGCGCGCTTCTTCGCCGGTGGCGAATACCGCAAGGATGGCGTGACGCCGACCATCAGTCCCAGCATGGACATCCAGGTGGCGAGCAATTTCGAGCGCCTGCTGTTCGACATGCATGGCCGCGACGGCGCGCAGATCCGTGGCCTGATGACCGAGCTCGACACGGCCGGTGGCTTCACGGTTTCGCCCAATGCGCTGGCCGAGACAAAGCATCTTTTCGCGGCTGGTCGTGCCGACGAGGCGGCGACCAAAGCCATGCTGAAGACGGCTTTCGCGCAGGGCAACGGCATCGCCGTCGATCCGCATACGGCCGTCGGCCTTGCGGTGGCGGCGCAGCAGCGCAGCAGCCGTGCGGTGCCGGCAGAGATTCCGCTGGTGACCCTGGCGACCGCCGATCCGGCGAAATTCCCCGATGCCGTCGAGGCGGCGACCGGTCAGCATCCGGCCCTGCCGCCGCGTCTGGCCGATCTGTTCGACCGCCCGGAGCGGCAGACCAAACTGCCGAACGACTATACAGTCGTGCGTGATTTCATTGAAAACCAGCGGGTGACGGCATGACCCTTCGCATCAGTACGCTCCCCAACGGCCTGCGGGTCGTCTCCGAGACCATGCCGCAGGTCAAGACCGTTTCGGTCGGCATCTGGGTCGATGCCGGCGCCCGCGACGAGACGCCGGAGATCAACGGTGTCGCCCATATGCTGGAGCATATGGCTTTCAAGGGCACCGAGCGGCGCAGCGCGCTGGCCATCGCGGAAGAAATCGAGGCGGTCGGCGGTCATCTCAACGCGTTTACCTCGCGCGAACAGACCGCCTATTACGCCCGGGTGATGGGCGAGGATATCAGCCTTGCTCTCGATATCCTGTCCGACATCCTGCAGCATTCGGTGTTCGATCCGGCCGAGCTGGAGCGCGAGCGCGAGGTCATCATCCAGGAAATCGGCCAGTCGGAAGACACGCCGGATGACATCATTTTCGACCATCTGCAGGAAACGGCTTATCCGGCCCAGTCGCTCGGCCGCCCGATCCTCGGCAGCGTCGAGCGGGTCACCAACATGGGGCGCGCCGACCTGCAGGGTTTCATGGGCCGCTTCTACCATGCGCCGACCATGGTGCTGGTGGCGGCCGGTGCCGTCGATCACGACCGCCTGGTGGCCGAAGCCGCCCACATGCTGGGCGGGCTGGCGCAGACGCCGCGGCCGGCCCAGCAGACGGCGACCTATGCCGGCGGCGAACGCCGCGCCGAGCGCGACCTCGAACAGGCGCATGTCGCCGTGGCGCTGCCCGGCGTCGCCTACGACGACCCCGATTACTACGCGATGCATGTCTATGCCACCGTGCTCGGCGGCGGCATGTCCTCGCGGCTGTTCCAGGAAGTGCGCGAGAAGCGCGGCCTGGCCTATTCGGTCTATGCCTTCCCGAACTCCTATCGTGACGGCGGCATGATGACCCTCTATGCCGGCACCAGCGGCGAGAAGCTCGGCGAGCTGATGCCGGTACTGGCCGAGGAACTGGGCAAGCTGACCGGCGCGGTCGGCGAGGACGAACTGCAGCGCGCCCGCGCCCAGCTCAAAGTGGGGCTGGTCTCGTCGCTGGAAAGCTCCGGTGCACGCATCGAGCAGATCGGCCGCCAGATGCTGTTGTTTGGCCGCCCGCTCGACATCGACGAGGTGCTGGCGGCGGTCGACCGTGTCGATGCCGCCGCCGTGCGCCGGGTCGCCGAGCAGGTGATGCGCAAGGCAAAGCCGACCCTGGCGGCGCTTGGCCCGATCGGCCAGCTCGAATCCTACCAGCGCTTCGCGGCGCGGTTCGGCTGACCACTGGCGGGCGGGGGGAGGCGAAGCGATGCTGTTCCGGCGCTTCCTTCCCGGCCTGCCGCCTGTCCTGGCCGGCGACCGCCTTTATCTGCGCGCCCCGGAAATCAGCGACTTCGAGGTCTGGGCGACACTGCGCGCGATCAGCCGCGATCACCTGCAGCCGTGGGAGCCGGCCTGGGCCGCGGATTCACTGACCCGCGAGGGCTATCGCCGCCGCCTCGCCTGGTTCGACCGGCTGCGCCGGCAGGAGCAGGGCGAGGCCTATTTCATCTTCACCCGCCAGCATCACGCCCTGATCGGCGGCATCACGCTGTCGAACATCCGGCGCGGTGCCTCGCAATGCGGCGAGCTTGGCTACTGGACCGGCGCGCCGCATGCCGGTCAGCGGTATATGACCGAGGCACTGGCGCTGATGATGGCACATTGCTTCGGCACGATGCGGCTGCATCGGCTGGAGGCGGCCTGCCTCGCCGAGAATGCCCCGAGCCAGCGGCTGCTGCGCCGTGCCGGGTTCCGGCCGGAAGGCACTTTGCGCGAATATCTGAAGATCGAGGGCGTCTGGCGCGATCACCAGTTGCATGCGCGGCTGGCGACCGACGGGCCGGTGCCCGGCCTCGCAACGACGCGCTGAGGTTCCGCCCTCAGGCGTGACCGGAAATGCTGGCCAGCTTGGCGATGTCGATGCCGATCTTGCGCACCGCGCGCTCCCACAGCGTCTCGAGAGCAGGCTCGAAGATCAGCGTGCTGTCGGCCGGCGCCGCCAGCCAGGCATTGTCCTGGATTTCGGTGTCGAGCTGGCCCGGCCCCCAGCCGGCATAGCCGAGCGCGAACAGGCTGCGCTGCGGCCCGGTGCCGGTGGCAATGGCGCGCAGCACATCCAGTGTCGCGGTCAGGCCGATGCCGATATCGTCGTCGATGGCGACGCTGCCCTGCCGCATGTAGTCAGTGGAATGCAGCACGAAGCCGCGGCCGGTTTCCACCGGTCCGCCGAGGCGGACGATGATGTCGTTGTCGATGGTCGGCTCAATGCCGAGCTGCCCGAGCAGATTGGGGAAGGTCAGGCCGGGATACGGCTTGTTGATCACCAGGCCCATCGCGCCTTCGGCGTTATGCGAGCACATGTAGATCACGGTGCGCGCGAAACGCGGATCGCCCATGCTCGGCATGGCGATCAGCAGCTGCCGCTCAAGATAGCCGGAAATCGCTCTGGCATCAGATGTCATGCTCAGCTCCCGCTCTCACCCGAATGTTACTCCCGCGACACCGAATGTCCATATGCAGAGGCCGCAGAGGGCTTGCAAAACGGCGGGGTCACGACAGATTGGTGCCATGAAAAATCGCAATATGCGCAGAATTCTGGCAGTGCTGGCCGTGCTGCTGCCGCTGCCGGCGGCGGCACAGGTCGTCACCACGCTGGAGCGGTCGGCGCCGGATCCGGCGCGTCTTGATATCGTTGATGGCGGCAATGGCAGCATCGGCCTGCGGGTCCGACTCGCGCCGGGCTGGAAATTCTACTGGCGCACGCCGGGCGAGGGTGGTGTGCCACCGCAATTCGACTGGAGCGGATCGCAGAACCTGAAAGCGGCGCAGATGGCATGGCCGGCGCCGCACCGCATCACCATCGGTGATGCCGACCTGTTCGGCTACGTTGACGAGGTGATCCTGCCGGTCATGATCGTGCCGCAGAAAACCGGCGCGGCCATCGATCTGGCCCTGCGCGCCGAATATGGCGTCTGCAAGGATATCTGCATCCTGCGCGAGGACCATTTGCAGCACCGGATCGCGGCGCAGCCGGTGGCCGATCCGCAGGCCGCGGCCCTGCTGGCGGACTGGCGCGCCCGCGTGCCACAGCCGGCGGCTGCCGCCGGCGTCAAACTGGTGTCGCGGTTGGAACAAAACGGCCGCCTCAGCGTTATTCTTTCCAGCGATCGGCCGTTGCACCAGCCGGACCTGCTGGTCGAGGGCACGCCGGACGCCTGGTTCGGCCGGCCGGTGGTGACCCTGGCGACGGACGGCAGGCAGGCGCAGTTCGTCCTGCCGGTGACGCCGCCGGCCGCTGCCGCTGGACCGCTGGTCCTGACACTGCTGGATGGCGGCCGGGCGGCGGAACTGACATTGCCAAAACCCTGATGGCAAGCCCTGATCCGGGCCTTGCCTCGGTCGTCGGGGCAGACCATCTTACCGGGGCCGCAGTGGCGGTGCAGATACAGCCCGATCTTTCGCAATCAGACCAGACGAGGAAACCATGACCATCAAGGTTGGCGACCGCATCCCCGACGTCACGCTCTACGTGATGTCCGACCAGGGCCCGCAGGCGGTAAAGACCGGCGAATTCTTCAAGGGCAAGAAGGTGGCGCTGTTCGCCCTGCCGGGTGCCTTCACGCCGACCTGCTCGGCCAAACATCTGCCGGGCTTCGTCGAGAAGTACGGCGACCTGAAGGCGAAGGGCGTCGACCAGGTGGCCTGCCTGTCGGTCAATGATGCCTTCGTCATGGGTGCCTGGGGCAAGCAGCAGAATGCCGGCGACAAGGTCGAGATGCTGGCCGACGGCTCGGGCGAATTCACCAAGGCGATCGGCATGGAATTCGACCTGTCGGCGCGCGGCCTCGGCGTCCGTTCGCAGCGCTATTCGATGCTCGTCGACGACGGCGTGGTGAAGTCGCTCAATCTCGAGAAGCCGGGCGCCTTCGAGGTCTCCGACGCTTCGACCCTGCTCGGCCAGCTCTGAGCCTTCCGGCAGACCAGCAAGGCCGGTCCGGTTCGCCGGGCCGGCCTTTTTCTGTTTTACGCCTCGGTCCCCGCCATCGCGGCGGCACGGGCGAGCTGGTCGACCCGCTCGTTTTCCACATGGCCGTCATGGCCGCGCACCCATTGCCAGTCAACACGATGGGGGGCTACGGCGGTCTCGAAGCGCTGCCACAGGTCGACATTCTTGACCGGCTGGCGGTCGGCGGTCTTCCAGCCACGCGCCTTCCAGCTGCGCAGCCATTTGGTGGCGCCGTCGATCACATAGCGGCTGTCGGCATACAGCGTGACGATGCACGGCCGCTTCAGCGCCTCGAGCGCCTCGATGGCGGCGGTCAGTTCCATGCGGTTGTTGGTGGTGGCAGGATCGGCGCCGCTGATTTCCCGCTCGCTGCTGCCGGATCGCAGCAGGGCGGCCCAGCCGCCGGGGCCGGGATTGCCGAGACAGGCACCGTCGGTGAAGATTTCGACCCGCTCGCCGGGATCGTCGCCAGTCTCTGCCATGACGGCCTCAGCGCTCGATGCCATAGGCGGCGGGGCCGCGCACCTGGCGATGGAATTTCAGCTTCTGCCAGTATTCCAGCGGGTCCTTCGGCTTGACCATGGCGCCGGGCACCTGGTTAAGCCAGTCGTACAGCCGGGTCAGCAGAAATCGCAGCGCCGCGCCGCGGGCGAACAGCGGCAGCATGCGGATTTCGTCATCGGTCAGCCGGCGCCGGCTCTCATAGCCAGCGATCAGTGCCTTGCCCTTGGTGACGTTGAAGGCGCCATCGGGCTCGAAGCACCAGGCATTCAGCGCGATGGCGAGATCGTAGGCGAAATAGTCGTTGCAGGCGAAATAGAAGTCGATCACGCCCGACAGCGTCTCGCCGACGAACAGCACGTTGTCGGGGAACATGTCGGCATGGATCACGCCATGCGGCAGCGGGCTGTCGCTGGCGCGGCCCGGCGTCTTCGGCCAGCCCTTCCACAGCAGGTCGAATTCCTGCTCCAGTGCGTCCCGCAGTCCGGCGCACACGCTGTCCGCCCGTTCGGCACTGGCATCGAGCAGCGGCCGCCAGCCGTCGATGCTGAGCGCATTGCGGCGCTGCATCTCGAAATCCTGGCCGGCGATATGCAGTTCGGCCATGGCGGTGCCGACGACATGGCAATGCTTCGCATTGGGCCGCCGGGGCCAGACGCCGTTGAGAAAGCTGATGATGGCGCAGGGCCGGCCGGCCACCTCGCGCAGCGTATTGCCCTCGCGATCGTGGATCGGCGTCGGGCAGGCAAGGCCCTTGGCGGCCAGATGCTCCATCAGGCCGATGAAGTAGGGCAGGTCGTCGGGCTTCACCCGTTTTTCGTAGAGGGTGAGGAAGTAGGTGCCCTTTTCGGTGGCCAGCATGAAGTTGGAATTCTCGACGCCTTCGGCAATGCCTTTGCAGGACAGCACGCTGCCGAGGTTGTACTGCGCCAGCAGTCCGGTCAGCTGGTCGTCGTCGATTTCGGTGTAAACGGCCATGCGGGATATGTCAGGCGGCGGAGACGTCGAGCGCGACCGGCAGCTTGAACTGCACGGACTCGGTGGCGGTGGTCACCTCGCGCACATGTACGGCATAGCGCGTACGGAAGGCATCGATCACTTCCTCGACGAGGATTTCCGGGGCGCTGGCGCCGGCGGTGATGCCGACCGTGGCAACGCGGTCGAGCTGGCTCCAGTCGATATCGGCGGCGCGCTGTACCAGCAGGGCGCGGGCGCAGCCGGCGCGGCGGGCGACTTCGACCAGCCGCAGCGAGTTCGACGAATTCGGTGCGCCGATCACCAGCACGGCATCGCAGCCGGCGGCGGCAATCGCCTTGACGGCGGCCTGCCGGTTGGTGGTGGCGTAGCAGATGTCTTCCTTCTTCGGGCCTTCGATCTGCGGAAAGCGCGCGCGCAGGGCGGCGATGATCTCCGCCGTATCGTCGACCGACAGGGTGGTCTGGGTGATATAGGCGAGCGGCTCGTCCGGCTGCACCGCCAGTTGCGCGACGTCGCCGGTCGTCTCGACCAGCACGACCGCGCCCTCGGGCAGCTGCCCCATGGTGCCGATCACTTCAGGATGGCCCGCATGGCCGATCAGCACGATGCGGCGGCCCTCGCGATGGTGGCGCTCGGCCTCGCGGTGCACCTTGCTGACCAGCGGGCAGGTGGCGTCGAGATACGACAGCTTGCGGGCCTGGGCGTCGGCCGGTACCGCCTTGGGCACGCCATGGGCCGAGAAGACGACATGGGCGCCCGGCGGCACCTGATCGAGCTCGTCGACGAAGACGGCGCCCTTGGCGGCCAGGCTGTCGACGACGAAGCGGTTATGGACGATCTCGTGCCGCACATAGACCGGCGCGCCGTACTGCGCCAGCGCCCGTTCGACGATCTGGATGGCGCGATCGACGCCGGCACAGAAGCCGCGCGGGGCAGCCAGCACAAGGGTGATCTCAGGGCGGGTCTGGGCAGTCATCGGCCTTGCGGTTCAGCCTTTAGGGATCAAGGGGTTGCTGGCCTGTCGCTTGTCTGCGCGGAGGGCCTCTTCTATACAGGGAGGGTCCGCAAACTGCCGGGCAAGCTAATACACTCGACGCGTGAAGGGAAGGCCGCCCGCCTGTCCCTCCCCGTGGCGGCAGCCCTCAGATCCTGTGAGCATCCCGTGACGATCCGATCCCTGACCAAGCTGTCTTTCGCGGTTCTCATCCTGGCCGGCCTCGGGCTTGCCGCCTGCAGTTCGAAGAAACCGAACCTGCCATCCTGTCCGCGCGTTGGCATCCTCGGCGATGCCCAGAAGGCGACGCAGTATCGCCCGGGTCCGGGCCGCGACCTGACCGACGTGACCTTCCAGACCGAACTGCTCGATTACAACGGCGAGTGCAGATTCGAAGAGAAGCCGGCCAGCGTGACGGTGCATTTCATCCTGCAGGTGGCGGCGACGCGCGGCCCGGCCGCTGCGGCTGGCGAGGCGCAGGTGCCGTATTTCGTGGCCGTCGTCGATCGTGATCGCAAGGTGCTGGCGCGTCAGGCCTTCACCGCCCATGTGCCGTTCAAGGAAGGTCGCCGCCGCGTCGTGGTCGGCGAGGAGCTGGAGCAGACCATCCCGCTGGACGGCCGCTCGACCAGCGATATCGAGGTTCTGGTCGGTCTCGAGGTCAGCCACGAACAGCTTGAGAAGAACCGCCAGGAACGCGGCTTCTAGTCCGGAGCGCTGCCGGGCGGCGGCTCCAGGTCGGCTGCCCACAGCCGGGACCAGTCCTGCAGGGCGAGCAGCACCGGCAGCAGCTCACGCGCCCGGCCGCTCAGGCCATAACCGTCCCCCGCATGATCGACCAGACGGGCCGCCCTGAGCTCTTTCAGGCGCTGCTGCAGCACCGAGGGGGACATTTCCCCGCAGGCGCCCTGCAGGGCCCGGAAGGTCAGCGACGGGCCTCTCAGCTCCCACAGGATGCGCAGGCACCAGCGCCGGCCCAGCAGGTCGAGGGCAGCCATGATGGGGCGGCCGGTGGCCGAGCCGCGGACCGGCTGGTGGGGCAGGGGCGGCGCCATTAATACCTCCTTGTGCTACGGAAAAAGTAGCGCTAGTCTTTGCTATGAAAAACGTAGCATAACCGGAGGAGGCCGTCATGGCCCGGCTTGAACCCCTGTCCCCGCCCTATGATCCGGCCATCGCCGAGGCCCTGGCCCAGATGCCGGCCGAGCTCGCCCTGTTCCGCACGGTGGCCCATAACCCGCGCGTACTGTCGCGCTGGCGCGGCGGCGGGCTGCTCGACAAGGGCTCGGTCAGCCTGCGCCAGCGCGAACTCGTCATCCTGCGCACCACGGCGCGGCTGGGCGCGGAATACGAATGGGGCGTGCATGTTGCCTTCTTCGCCGGCAAGGCCGGCTTCACGGCCGACGAGGTCATCGCAACCGTGCACGGCGATGCGGCGGCGTGGCCGGCGGCCGACGAGGCCCTGCTGGTGGCGCTGACCGATGCGTTGGTCGATACGGCAACCGTTGACGACGGATTGTGGACGCGTGCGGCGGCGGTGTTCACACCCGCGCAGTTGATCGAGATCACGGCGCTGGTCGGCTTCTATCACCTGGTATCGTTCACGGTGAACGTCACCGGCGTGGCGCGGGAACCCGGCGCGCCGGGCTTCCCGCCACCGGCAATCTAGTAGGCCAGCGCGCAGCCGTCCTTGCGCGGGTCGGAGCCCGCCTGCAATACGCCATTGGCGCCATCGATCAGGATGGCCTGGCCGCCGCCATGGGGCATCTCGGCCAGCTTGATCTCATGGCCCAGCGCGGCGAGGCCCTTCAGCACGTCTTCGCGGATGCCGCGTTCGGCCTCGAACTTGCCGCCGACGTGAAAGGCGCGGGCGCAATCGATGGCTTCCTGCACGTTCATGCCGAAATCCACCATGTTGGTCAGCACATGGCTCTGGCCGACCGGCTGGAAGCCGCCGCCCATCACACCGAACGACAACCAGGGTTTGCCATCCTTCAGCGCCATGGCCGGGATGATGGTATGCAGTGGCCGCTTGTGCGGCTCGACGCAGTTGAGATGGCCCGGCTGCACCTTGAAGCCGCAGCCGCGGTTCTGCAGCAGCACGCCGGTCTTCGGGCTGCACAGCGCGGACCCGTAGGGCCAGAACAGCGAGTTGATGAACGAGCAGGCATTGCCTTCCTCGTCGACCACGGTGAGATACACCGTGTCGCGATAGGCCTGCCCGCCGACCGGGCCGGGATTGACCATGGCCTTCTTCAGGTCGATGCGGCCACGCAGCTCGTCGGCGAATTCGGCCGACAGCAGCTTCTGCACCGGCACGTCGCCGAAGGCCGGATCGGCCACATAGAGGTCGCGGGCCTGGAAGGCCAGCCGCGTCGCCTCGGCCTCGATATGGAAACGCTCGACGCCGGTCGGGTCGTATTTCGACAGGTCGAAGCCACCGAGGATATTCAGCATCAGCAGGGTGATGATGCCCACGCCATTCGGTGGGATTTCGAGAATCTCGACATCGCGATAGCGGGTGGCGATGGGATCGACCCAGAAGGCTTCCTGGGTGGCGAAATCCTCCAGGCTGTGGGTGCCGCCGATGCCGTTGAGGTAGCTGACGATGTCCTCGGCGACCCAGCCGGTATAGAAACCGTCGCGGCCCTTGGCGGCGATCTCGCGGAACACCTTTGCATGCTCGGGCTGGCGGAACACGCTGCCCAGCTTCGGGGCCTTGCCGCCCGCCAGCCACATGCGGGCGGTGTTGGGGTCGGCGGACAGCTTGGCTTCGTTGCGGCCCCAGTCGGTGGCGACGCGCTCGGTGATCGGGAAGCCCTCTTCGGCGAAGCGGATCGCCGGCTGCAGCAATTCGCCGAGCGGCAGCTTGCCGAAGCGCTTGTTCAGCTTGCTCCAGGCATCGACCGCACCGGGGATGGTGACGGCGTGCGGCGAGGTGAGCGGGATGTCCTTGATGCCCTGCCGCAGCAGCAGATCGGCGGTGAGGCCCCCGGGGGCGCGGCCCGAGCCATTCAGGCCGTAGACCTTGCCGCCGTTGCGGGTGTCGGTGCCGGCGGGCGCGTAAAGCACGAAATTGTCGCCGCCGATGCCGGTCGAGCCGGGCTCGACCACACATTGCACGGCACAGGCGGCAATCGCGGCATCGGTGGCATTGCCGCCGCGCTTGAGGATATCGAGGGCGGTGATGCTGGCGAGGCTGTGCGAGGTGGCGACAGCGCCGTGACGGCCCATGGCCACCGAGCGGCCGGGCAATTGCAGATCGCGCATGGGGGAAGCCTGAACTCCTGGGGATGATCCGTGCGCGGAGATTACACCAGCCATGACGGAATTACAGGCCGCCGGAGGCCTGATAGACAATTTTGCGGCGCGGCAATCCTGCGCCTATGCGTCATCCCGCCTGGCGCGCTGGCGGGCAAAGACATCGCCGGCGGCCGCGGCCTCTTCCCGCTCGCGGGATTTCAGCTGGTAGAGCTGGTCGCGGCCGGCGGCGTACTGCACCGGCCAGTGCACGCCGCGCCAGTCGTAATCGGCGGCGGCATGCAGGGTGAAATAGGGATCGGCCAGATGCGGCCGGGCCAGCGCGCAGAGATCGGCGCGGCCGGCGGCGAGGATGGTGTTGACCTGGTCGGCCGAGGTGATCGCGCCGATGGCGATGGTGGCGATGCCGGCTTCCTGGCGGATGGCATCGGCAAACGGTGTCTGGAACATTCGGCCGTATTGCGGCTTCGCTTCCGCCGAGGTCTGACCGGCCGAAACGTCGACCAGGTCACAGCCATGCGCCTTCAGCATCGCCGCGATGGCCACGGAGTCCGCGATGGTCAGGCCGCGCTCCGGCACCCAGTCGACGGCCGACAGGCGCACCGACATCGGCCGCTCCGCCGGCCAGACGGCGCGCACGGCGTCGAACACCTCGAGCGGGAACCGCATGCGGCTCTCCAGGCTGCCGCCATATTCATCATCGCGGATGTTGCTCAGCGGCGAGATGAAGCTCGACAGCAGATAGCCGTGCGCCATGTGCAATTCGATCATGTCGAAGCCGGCATCGAGCGCCAGCCGTGTCGCGCCGACGAAATCATCGCGCACCTGGTCCATGTCCGCGCGGGTCATCGCCCGCGGCACCCGGCTGTCCGGCAGATAGGGAATGGCCGAGGCCGCCACGATTTCCCAGCCACCCGCGGGCAAAGGCTGGTCATAGCCGCCGGCCCAGGGCAGGCAGGTGGCGCCCTTGCGCCCGGCATGGGCGAGCTGCACGGCGATTTTCGCCCGGCTGTGCGCATGGACGAAATCGGTGATGCGGCGCCAGGCCCTGGCCTGGGCGGGGCTCCACAGGCCGGTGCAGCCGGGCGTGATGCGGGCCTCGGGGGCGATATCCGTCATTTCGGTGATGACCAGGCCGGCGCCGCCGACGGCGCGGCTGCCCAGATGCACCAGGGTCCAGTCGTTCGGCAGGCCATCCTCGGCGGAATACTGGCACATCGGCGAGACGACGACGCGATTGTCGAGCGTCATGTCGCGCAGGCGGAACGGCGTGAACATCGGCGGCGGCGCGACCGCGGGTGCGGCCATGCCCAGATCGCGCGCCGCCTGGTCGGCGAACCAGCGGTCGACCGTGGCGACGAAGCCGGGATCGCGCAGGCGCAGATTGTCATAGGTGACACGCTTGGAGCGCGACAGCAGACTGAAGGCGAGCTGGATCGGCGCAAAGCTGCGATAGCGGTCGGTATGCTCGAACCATTCGAGCGACACCTGCGCGGCATGCTGCAGGATCGAGACTTCCGTCTTGCGCCCGGCCTCGAAGCTCTGCAGGGCGGCCGGGGCGGATTGCGGATGGGCCTGGATGGCCCGGCTCAGCGCGATGGCGTCTTCCATGGCCAGCTTGGTGCCCGAGCCGATGGAGAAATGCGCCGTATGCACGGCATCGCCGATCAGGACGACGTTCTCATGCACCCAGTTTTCGCATTTCACGGTCGGGAAGCTGCGCCAGATCGAGCGGTTGCCGATCAGCCGGTGGCCCAGCAGGTGCGGCGCGAACAGCGTTTCGCAATAGGCGATGGTATCGGCTTCGCTGGCCTGCTCCAGCCCGGTGCGGCGCCAGGTCTCTTCGGTGGTCTCGACGATGAAGGTCGAGAGGCCGTCCTCGAAGCGGTAGGCATGCACCTGGAACAGGCCATGTTCGTTGGCCTGGAAGATGAAGGTGAAGGTATCGAGCGGCAACGTCGTCCCGAGCCAGACGAAGCGATTGCGACGCCAGTCGAGGCTGGGGCCGAAGCGACCCTTCCAGTGGTCGCGCACCAAGCTGTTGATGCCATCGGCACCGACCAGCAGGTCGCTGTCGCGGCGCAGGGCCTCGAAGTCCTGCTGCTCGCTTTCGAAGTGGATGGTCACGCCGCGTGCGATGCACTGGGCCTGCAGGATCTGCAACAGCTTCTTGCGGGCGAGGCCGCAGAAGCCGTGGCCACCGGACCGGATGCGTTCGCCATCGGCGACCACGTCGATCTCGTGCCAGTAGGCGAAGCTGTCGCGGATCGCCTGGTGGGTATCGGCATCCTCGGCGAGGAACTGGTTCAGCGTCTCGTCGGAGAACACGACGCCGAAGCCGAAGGTATCGTCGGCGCGGTTGCGCTCGTGAATGGTAATGTCGTGCCGCGGGTCTGCCTTTTTCAGCAGCAGGGCCAGATACAGGCCGGCCGGACCGGCGCCGACGATGGTGACACGCATGACAATTCCCCGGGCTCGATGGCAGAGGGGAGCCGGCAGGCCGGCGTCCCGAAAATTAGTTTATACTTAAAATAATTCCCGGCAAGGAAACGCCGCCAGGGAAGCCGCCAAAGATGAAAAATACGGGCGGGGGGGTCAGCGTGTGCGGTTAGCGGTCATCCCGAAGGCCGCCAGAGCCAGACCGTAAAAGCCGTCCGCGATGGCCGTGGGGGCAACCGGGATGATGCCGAGGTAGCGGTAGCGGGCCAGTTCGGCCAGAGCGGCCAGAATCAGGGCCAGCAGCAGCCAGCGGCCGGGCACCGGGCGGTAGCGCAGCCCGACCAGCACCGCCACCAGCAGGACACCGAGCAGGATCAGGGGCAGCGGCAGGGTACCGACCGGCAGGCGACCCAGCGCCGCGGCAATGACGATGGCCAGCCCGATGCCGGTGAAAAGCGTCAGTTTCCGGCTGTTGCCGGGAATAATCAGGCTGAAAATGGCACCGAGCGCAAAGCTGAGCGGCCCCAGCGTGAACGCCAGGTGGCGGAGATCACCTTCCATCCCCGAAAAGACCGGGATGCCGAACCGCCCGCACAGTTCGGCCGCGGCGAGGCCGAGGTGCAGGATCATCCCGATGCCCCAGAACAGGGCAGCGGGCAGCGGACTGGCGGCGACCAGGGCGAGGCCGGCGGCAGCCCCCAGAAGATAGGCGGCAAGGCCAAGCAGAATCAGATCGGGCATGCCGGCCACTATGCCGGCGCCCCGCAGGCCCGGCAAGCGGCCCCGGCTGGCAGGCGAGAGCCTGTCAGGACAGGCATTTATGCAGGGTTGACGCCTGCCGGGGGCGGGGCTATAACCCGCGCCTTGATTTCGCCGCCAAGGCACCTCAACCAACGAACCATCGGAATTCGCAAGCATGGCTCAGCACAAGTCCGCGGAGAAGCGCGCCCGCCAGACCAAGAAGCGCACGGACGTCAATCGCGCCCGCCGTACCGTGGCGCGTAGCGCCGTGAAGAAAGTCGAGACCGCCATTTCGAGCGGCGACAAGGCCGCGGCCCAGGCCGCGATCAAGCTCGCGCAGCCGGAGCTCGACAAGAGCGTCAGCAAGGGTGTGGTCAAGAAGGGCACCGCCTCGCGCAAGCTGTCGCGTCTGAACGCCCGCGTAAAGGCTATGGCTTGATCCTGCGGCGCGCCTGACGCGCCGCAAGACGGATCGCCGGTTTACAGAACATCGCCCGCCGGAAATGGCGGGCGATGTTTTTTTATGCGAGTGCGAACGCTTTGATCTTTTGCAGCGTCGGGTTCGCGGACGTTTTCGGTCAGGTGATTAGTCCGTGTCACATGCAATTCCTGCGTGGATACAGCGATCAAGTACCAATTCTGCAACGTGGAATTTTTTTTCGGGGAGTCTTCATCTGTCCGCTTGCGTGGCCGCTGTGATTTCCCTTTAATGCCTTCGCTGCCGCGCGTTGAACGGTTCCTTGATGTGTCGCCGAGCAGAAGAATGATCGCCTCGCAAATGCGTTTTTTTTGCCGGGGCGACGGCGACCAACGGACCGGCAACCAGCCGGCGGCACGCGTGACGGAATGATAGAATTGAAACAACAAACGTGGCGCGAGGTTAGGGGATGTTGGCTTCGATTATGGCGGGGGATCAGGACTATGCTGGTGATGTCACGGTTGCCGAAGTCTGGAACCAGCTCTCGACCAATTCCGATGCTCAGCTGATCGACGTCCGTACCCAACCGGAGTGGAGCTTTGTGGGCGTGCCGGATCTCGGCAAGCTCGGCAAGCGTCCCGTTTTCGTTTCCTGGCAGATGTATCCCGATATGAGTGTGAACCCGCGTTTTGCCGAAGAATTGCGCGCCCAGGGCATCAAGCCCGGCCAGCCCCTGTATTTCCTGTGCCGTTCCGGCGCGCGGTCGCGCGCCGCGGCCAAGGCGATGACGGCGGCGGGCTTCACGGCCTGCTACAATGTCGCCGGCGGGTTCGAGGGCGATCTTGACGCCGAAAAACATCGCAGTCGACTGGGTGGCTGGAAGGCCACCGGCCTCGCCTGGACCCAGAGCTGAGGCCCATCATGGCAAAAACGTCCCAGCCGCAATCCGTCTCCATGCCAGCTGCCGCGCTGACCGCTTCCGCGTCGGCTGCCGTCGCCGGTGACGCTCTCGACAGCCAGTGGCAGCGCGTGCGCGCCCGGTTGCGTGTCTCTTTCGGCGATGCCGCCTTCAATTCCTGGCTGAAGCCGCTGGTGCTGGCCGGCGAAGTGCTCGGCGAGGATGGCGACATCCATATGGCGGTGCCGACCCGGTTCATGCGCGACTGGGTGGCAAACCATTACAGCGAGCGTCTGCGCGAAATCTGGCGGCTGGAAAACCCGACCGTGCGCCGGGTGGTGATCCATGTCCGCCCGACCGGTGCGACGCAGCCGCCGCAGGCCAAGTCGGTGTCGGCTGCCGGCGAGACGGTGGTGGCGGTTCAGCCCGCCCGTCCGGTTCCGGTCGAGGCGACGCCGCAGAGCATGCCGCAGGTCCGCGAGATGGACGATGTCGAGCGCGAGCTTTCGGCGCCGCTCGATCCGCGCTTCACCTTCGACAGCTTCATCACCGGCAAGTCCAACGAGCTGGCCCGCGCCGCGGCGCTGCGCGTCGCCGAGAGCCCGACCGTGACCTACAACCCGCTGTTCCTCTACGGTGGCGTGGGCCTGGGCAAGACCCATCTGATGCATGCGATCGGCTGGCATATCCGCCAGCGCTTCCCCGAGCGCCGGGTGGTGTATCTTTCGGCCGAGAAGTTCATGTACCAGTTCATCCGGGCGCTGCGCTTCAAGGACACGATGGCCTTCAAGGAGCAGTTCCGTTCGGTCGATGTGCTGATGATCGACGACATCCAGTTCATCGCCGGCAAGGAAAGCACCCAGGAAGAGTTCTTCCATACCTTCAATGCGCTGTGCGACCAGAACCGCCAGATCATCGTCTCCGGCGACCACTCGCCGTCGGATCTGGAAGGCATCGAGGAGCGCATGCGCTCGCGGCTCGGCTGGGGCCTTGTCGCCGATATCCATCCGACCGACTTTGAGCTGCGCCTGTCGATCCTGCAGGCCAAGGCCGAGAAGAACGGCCTGACCAACATCCCGCAGGATGTGCTGGAATTCCTCGCCCGTCGCATCACGTCGAATATCCGCGAGCTGGAAGGTGCGCTGAACCGCATCTCGGCCTATGCCAGCTTGGTCGGCAAGCCGGTCACCGTGCAGTCGGCCCAGGAAGTGCTGCAGGACCTGCTGCGAGCCAACGACCGCAAGGTGACGATCGAGGAGATCCAGAAGCGGGTCGCCGAGCATTACTCGATCCGCTTTGCCGACATGCACAGCCCGCGCCGGGCGCGGGCCGTGGCCCGTCCGCGCCAGGTGGCGATGTATCTTGCCAAGCAGCTCACTTCTCGGTCCCTGCCCGAAATCGGCCGCAAGTTCGGCGGCCGCGACCACACCACCGTGATGCATGCCGTGCGCAAGATCGAGGAGTTGCGCGAGATCGACGCGGCCTTCGCCGAGGATATCGATTTGCTGCGCCGCAAACTGGAAAGCTGATTTTTTCAGAATTTCCAATTATATCAGATAGTTAATTTCGCTCTGGGGCTGCCGCGAGGCGGCCCCTTCGCATATGCAAAAAGGGCTGGAATCCCCCCCAAATCCCTCGCTTGGGGCTGGGCCGTTTGGTATACTTTTAAGACTCGGCGGAAGGCCGCCGACAACCACAAAAAACACCATCGGTTTTCCAGCCATGAAACTCACTATCGAGCGTGCCGTTCTGCTGACCGCGTTGAGCCATGTCCAGAGCGTGGTCGAGCGTCGGAACACGATCCCGATCCTGTCCAATGTCCTGCTGGAGGCGGATGGCGAGCATCTCGCGCTCACCGCGACCGACCTCGACATCGCCGTGGTCGAGAAGCTGCCGGCCAAGGTCGCCAAGCCCGGCGCCACCACGGTGGCCGCCCACACTCTCTATGACATCGTGCGCAAGCTGCCGGATGGCGCCGAGGTGGAACTCACCTTCACGCCGGCCGAGCAGCGCCTCGACCTGCGCGCCGGCCGTTCCAGCTTCAAGCTGAGCTGCCTGCCGAAGGAGGACTTCCCGGTCATGGCGGCCGGCGAGCTGCCGCATAATTTCACGCTGGCGGCCGACCAGCTGCGCCGCCTGATCGACAAGACCCGCTTCGCCATCTCGACCGAAGAGACGCGCTATTACCTGAACGGCATCTACCTGCATGCGGCCTCCAGCGCCGGCGTGCCGATGCTGCGCGCGGTGGCGACCGACGGCCATCGCCTGGCGCGCGTCGAGGCGCCGCTGCCGGCGGGGGCCGCCGGCATGCCGGGCGTGATCGTGCCGCGCAAGACGGTCAGCGAGCTGCGCAAGCTGCTGGAAGGCGGCTCCTCGGAAGTGAAGGTCGAGCTCAGCGACACCAAGATCCGCTTCACCTGCGGCGAACTGATCCTGGTCTCCAAGCTGATCGACGGCGCCTTCCCCGAATACGAACGCGTTATCCCGCGCGACAACGACAAGGTGATGGAAGTCGACAGCAAGGCCTTCGCGGCCGCCGTCGACCGCGTCGCCACGATTTCCACCGAGAAGAGCCGCGCCGTGAAACTGGCGCTGAAGCCCGATGGCATCGAGCTGTCGGCGACCAGCCCCGATCATGGTTCGGCCTCGGAGCAGCTGACGGCGGTCTACAGCGCGGCACCCATCGAGGTGGGCTACAATTCGCGCTACCTGCTGGATATTGCCAGCCAGATCGAGGGCGAAAATGCCCGCTTCCTGCTGGCGGATGCCTTGGCGCCGACCATCGTGCGGGATCCCAGCGATGACGGTGCCCTGTACGTGCTGATGCCGATGCGAGTCTGAGCCTGGTGAGCAGCGCAGCGCTTGTTGCAAAGATCGAACAGGACAGTGCAGCAGAACGGGCCGCGGGTGGTCCGGGGACTGCCGTGCTGGCGCTGTCGCTGCGTGATTTCCGCAACTACACCGCGCTGCAGCTGCAACTGACCGGGGCGCCAGTGGTGCTCACCGGTGCCAATGGCGCCGGCAAGACCAATATCCTTGAAGCCCTGTCCTTCCTCAGCCCCGGCCGCGGTCTGCGGCGGGCGAAGCTGTCCGAGGTGACACGGCACGACGGCGGGACGCGCTGGGCCGTGCATGCGGAGATCGCGGCATTCGTCGGGGCGATTTCGGTGGGCACGGGGCTGGCCGAGCCGGCCGGCGAGGACGAGGGTGGCGAGCGCCGCGTCGTCCGGCTGAACGGCGAGGCGGCACCGAGCGCCAACGGTCTGAGCGAGTATCTTGATGTCGTGTGGCTGACGCCCCAGATGGACCGTCTGTTCGTCGAAGGCGTGTCGACCCGCCGGCGCTTCATGGACCGGCTGGTCTACGGCCTCGATGGCGGCCATGCCCGCCAGGTGGCGGCCTACGAGCGGGCGATGCGCGAACGCAACCGGCTTTTGAAGGCCGGCATTGGCAAAACAGCGGGGGCCGATCCGGTCTGGCTCGATGCGCTGGAAAGCCAGATGGCCGAGCATGGCATTGCGGTGGCTGCCGCGCGCCGCGACGGCCTCGCCCGCATCGAGGCGGCGATGGCGCTGGCCGCCGGGCCGTTTCCGGCGGCCCGTCTGAATGCGCAGGGCGGCGTGGAGGCCTGGCTGGCCGAGATGCCGGCACTGGCCGCCGAAGAACGCTTCCGCCGCCTGCTGGCCGAGCGGCGCGGCTATGATCGCGAGGCCGGTGCGGCCGCCGAAGGCCCGCATCGCAGTGACATGGCGGTCTGGCATGCCGGGAAGGGGCAGGCCGCCGAGCAGTGTTCGACCGGCGAGCAGAAGGCCCTGCTGATCGCGATCACGCTGGCCAATGCCCGGCTGATCCGGGCGCGCCGGCAGGCAGCACCGCTGATGCTGCTGGACGAGGTTTCCGCCCATCTCGACGCCCGGCGTCGGGAGGCGTTGTATGACGAACTGCTCGTGCTTGGCGGGCAGGTCTGGCTGACCGGAACCGACGAGAGCCTGTTTGCAGGCCTGGCCGGACGGGCACAATTCTTCGGGGTCGCGGACGGCGTGGTCACGCCGCCGCTGGTCCATTGATGAGGCAGTGACGGATATGAGCGAAGCAGTGGCACCGCGCAACGGCGACGAAAACGGCGAGAGTTACGACTCTTCGTCCATCAAGGTGCTGAAGGGTCTGGATGCCGTGCGCAAGCGGCCCGGCATGTATATCGGCGATACCGACGACGGCACCGGCCTGCACCACATGGTCTACGAGGTGGTCGATAACGCCATCGACGAGGCGCTGGCCGGTTATTGCGACGAAGCCTATGTCTCGCTGAATCCGGACGGCTCGGTGACCGTGCGCGACAACGGCCGCGGCATTCCGGTCGACATCCATCCCGAGGAAGGCGTTTCGGCGGCCGAGGTCATCATGACCCAGCTGCATGCCGGCGGCAAATTCGACCAGAATTCCTACAAGGTCTCCGGCGGCCTGCACGGCGTCGGCGTGTCGGTGGTCAACGCGCTGTCGATCTGGCTCGACCTGCGCATCTGGCGCGGCGGCAAGGCCTATTATATGCGGTTCCGCCATGGCAATGCCGAGGCGCCGCTGGCCGAAGTGGGCGAGGCCGAGGGCAAGCGCGGCACCGAGGTGACCTTCCTGCCATCGCCGGACACTTTCACCAAGACCGAATTCGACCTGGCCACGCTGGAGCATCGCCTGCGCGAGCTCGCTTTCCTCAACAGCGGCGTGCGTATCGTGCTCGAGGACCTGCGCGGCGTCGAGCCCAAGCGCATCGAGCTGTGCTACGAGGGCGGTGTCGAGGCTTTCGTCAGCTATCTCGACCGCAACAAGACGCCGCTGCACAAGCCGCCGGTGACCATGCGTGGCGAGCGCGAGGGCATCAGCGTCGAGGTCGCGATGCAGTGGAACGACGGCTATCACGAGACGATGCTGTGCTTCACCAACAATATCCCGCAGCGTGACGGCGGCACCCATCTGGCCGGCTTCCGCGGCGCGCTGACCCGCTGCGTCAACGGCTATGCCAGTGAAAGCGGCATCGCCAAGAAGGAAAAGGTGACGCTGACCGGCGACGATGCGCGCGAGGGCCTGACCTGCGTGCTGTCGGTGAAGGTGCCGGATCCGAAGTTCTCCTCGCAGACCAAGGACAAGCTGGTGTCCTCGGAAGTTCGCCCGGCGGTCGAGAGCCTGGTCAACGAAATGCTGGCGAGCTGGTTCGAGGAGCATCCGGCCGATGCCCGCATCATCGTCGGCAAGGTGGTCGAGGCCGCTGCTGCCCGCGAGGCGGCGCGCAAGGCCCGCGAACTGACCCGCCGCAAGGGCGCGCTCGACATTTCCTCGCTGCCCGGAAAACTGGCCGACTGCCAGGAACGTGACCCCTCCAAGGCCGAACTCTTCCTTGTCGAGGGTGACTCGGCGGGCGGCTCGGCCAAGCAGGGCCGACATCGTGCCAACCAGGCCGTGTTGCCGCTGCGTGGCAAGATCCTCAATGTCGAACGCGCGCGTTTCGACAAGATGCTGTCCTCGCAGGAAATCGGCACGCTGATCACGGCGCTGGGTACCGGCATCGGCCATGACGATTTCGACCTGGCGAAGCTGCGCTACCACAAGATCATCATCATGACCGACGCGGACGTGGACGGCGCCCATATCCGCACCCTGCTGCTGACCTTCTTCTTCCGCCAGATGCGTTCGCTGATCGATGCCGGCCATCTCTATATCGCCCAGCCGCCGCTCTACAAGGTCAAGCGCGGCCAGTCCGAGCGCTACCTGAAGGACGAGGCGGCGCTGGAGGAATTCCTGATCGGCGAGGGCATGGATGGCGCGGTGCTGAACCTGCATGACGGCAGCCAGCGCGCCGGCCAGGACCTGCATGCCCTGCTCGACCATGCCCGCGTTGCCCGCGCGCTGCTCGATTCCATCGGCAAGCGCTACAATCCGTGGGTCGTCGAACAGGCGGCGATCCTTGGCATGGTGCAGCCCGACGTCATGACCTCAGCCGAGAAGGCGGGCCAGGCGGCCGAGGCCCTGGCCCGGCGCCTCAACGCGCTGACGCCGGAGCTGGAGCGCGGCTGGACCTGCACGCTGGCGGCCGACAATGCACTGATCGTCAAGCGCAGCCTGCGTGGCTATACCGAGACCTATGTGCTGGACGGCCAGCTGTTCCGCTCGGCCGAGGCACGCAAGCTGAACGAGATGGCGACGGAACTGCAGGCCACCTATCTCAAGCCCGCCGAACTGCGCCGCAAAGACGAGGTGCATGCCGTGCAGGGGCCGCTCAATCTGCTGGAGCGCGTGCAGACGATCGGCAAGCGCGGCATTTCCATGCAGCGCTACAAGGGGCTGGGCGAGATGAACCCGTCGCAGCTGTGGGAAACCACGCTCGACCCGGAAGCACGCAGCCTGCTGCAGGTCAAGGTCGACCATGCGGAAGAGGCCGACAACGTCTTCGAGACCCTGATGGGCGATGTGGTCGAGCCGCGCCGCGATTTCATCCAGTCGAACGCGCTGAACGTGGTGAACCTGGATATCTAGGCTATAGCCGAAAAACTGGCGGCCATGACATCCCTTGATGACATCAGGTCGGCATATTTCTGCTGCATGTCGAACAGGTTGGCCTCGTGCGGCCCTTTGGCGCGGTCGCCCACACAATCGGTCAGTACGACAGGTCGGAAGCCGTAGGACATCGCGTCAACCACGCTGGCCCGGACGCAGCCACTGGTCGTGCAGCCAGCCACAAGGAGTGTCTGGACAGATCGCTGGGTCAGCCAGGCGGCAAGATTAGTACCGAAGAAACCCGAAGGCAGGGTCTTCCGGACTACCATTTCGCCGGTCACCGGAGCCAACTCGGGGACGATCTGACTAGTCTCGCCCCGCTCGACCAGGGTCTGCATGCCTGGGATCTTCAGGCTGAATACATTCCCGTCGCTGCCATCATCGGCGTAGACGATACGAGTGTGCGCGACAGGAAGTTTGTGCTCGCGTGCCCATGCCAGAAATGGAATCGTAGCTGCAATGGCCGCGGGAATATTACCCCCGCCGAATACTGCCGGGTCAGAAAATCCGTTGACGAAATCGATGATTAGCAGGCCAGGTCGGCCGCTCAGTCCCAGCGCATTGCCAAAGCCCTGGCGCTGGTAAACTTCCACGTCTGACATGGATTACGCTGCTTCTAGGGAATCGAGGACGCGACCCTTCTCGACAACCGGCTTGTTGTCGAGCGAAACAGTGCAGTTCCGCATCGGAATATCGATATGGCAGGCTGTGTTCCGGGTTCCGCCCGCTTCGGTATTCGGGCCGAGCGAAAAGAGGAAATTGCCTTCAAAAGCCCGGGCATCCATGCCCAGAGTGGCTTCCCGATCGAACAGACCGAGTGTCGACCACCGTGCCCGCGGCTGCAGGCCCCAGCCAATGTGCGAGATTGCATAGGCCTCGGGGTCATTGAAGGCGGTCATGTAGTCGCGCAGGAGCTCTGCGTCGAGACTGCCAGAAATTTCCGTCACGTAGCCCTTTTCAACAGTCAGGCGAACTGGATCGGCCAGGTATCGCTTCATCGGTAGCAGGATGTCGCCCCGGTCCAGGACGAGGGTGCCTTCCGACGTCACTTCGTTCGGCCAGGTGGCAAGAAATCCGCTGGGCCAATGGTCCCAGCGACCAGGCTCATCGGAGAAGCCATACTCGGTCAGCAGGGGATAATCCCCAAGGGCACAGCGGAAGTCAGTGCCTGCGGCAGATGTAACTTGCATGCTGCGGCTCCGCTTGAGCAAATCCGCTGCGGCCATGACGCGCGTCTTGTCGGCTTCAGTAGGGAGGAGCCGAACAAGCACTTCCGGCGGCTCGACGGCGAGGAGGATGCGCGTGCCGCTTTCAAGGATTTCCTGTTGTTCAGGTGAGAACAGCAGCAGCATCAGGTCGATTACCATGTCGCTGGACTTCAGTGCCGCCATGGCGGCCTGATTGTTGGTCAGTGGGGTGGTCCCGACATATGCAGTTTTGTCTCGACTGAGCGATTTCTCGCCATTCATCGGAGGCAGGTCGAGGCAGATCACCTTTGCACCGGCAAGCTGTGCCGCAGTTCTGGCGCAGCTGAGGGTCTGGGGGTGGCTGTCCTGACTGGTCAGGATGGTCACGGTTTCGGTCGGCTTCAGGCGGGACAGCTTCAACACCTCGGTCCACGCGGCGATGAGTTCAGAGTCGCTGATTGCCATGGGATGCCTCCGTTAATTAATGAGTTGTATAATTAATTTGATTGCTTTTGTCCACGCGAATCCGGCATTTTCGACGCGCCTCGCCGTGTTGAACGGGGTGCCTGCGGTTGCCGCATCTGGATTCGGAATGACAAAGAAGATTGCCAAGAAGATCATTCGCCGCCCTGGCCGCCCCACCGGCGACCGGGCGACGCGGGAGACGATCCTCGACATTGCTGAGCAGGAATTCGCTATGCGTGGATTTGCCGGTACGTCGCTGCGAGAAATCGCCGAGCGAGCCGAAGTCAATCAGGCACTGATCAACTACTACTTCGGAACGAAGCAAAAGCTGTTCGGGGAGGTATTCAAGCGGCGCGGTTTGCAGATTACCGACAGGCGAATCGAGCTTCTCGATGAGCTTGAAGCCGCGAACAAGGCGCCGAGCCTGCAGGATATCGTACGGGCGTTCCTTACGCCGTCGTTCGAAATGCGGGATATGGGCGCGGGTGGCATGGCTTTCGTACGGTTGCAGTCGCGGCTGCACTATGAACCTGAGGATCTCGCGATGAATTTGCGTCGCGAAGTTTATGACCTCTCGACGCGCCGGTACGTGAAGGCCTTCATGAAGGTCCTGCCGAAGGTCGACCCGGCAGATGTGTACTGGCGGATGGCATTCATGATCGGGTCTCTTTTGTATATGCTGTCCGGCTTGTACCGCCTCGAGGACCTGTCCGAGGGGCAGTACAAGGGGGCGGTGGCCAGCGACGAGATCATTGACCGAATGACCACATTCATGGTGAGTGGCCTCGAGGCCCCGACCGGGCGCACGAAGAAGAAGGCGTCGATCCGAAAGGCGCATTAGTAGGCGCCCGATAGCAGGGAGCCCGCACCGGGAACGATCGGTTCCAGCTTCAGACTTTTCAGCATCGAATACGTCGTTGCCACCGCGGCGCTCAGCACCGGACGCCCGAGGATCGCCTCGGCGCGGGCTATTGCTGGCAGGGAGGGCATCTGTACGCAAGCCGACAGAACTACGGCATCCGCCGAAGCGACTTTGAGCCGTTTGGCGATGTCCGGAAGTCGCTGCGGGTCGTGACGTGCCACGTCAAGATTGTCCGGGATCTCCAGTGCGATGAAGTCGACAACTTCGATACCTTCGCTTTCGATATAATCGACGACGAGTCGGGTCAGCGGCTTCATGTAAGGAGCGACGACGGCAATCTTCTTTGCCCCCAGGACCGGAAGGGCATCGACAAGGGCCCCCGCACTGGTGACGATCTGGGTTCCGGCACCATTTTCCCGAGTTCTCTCGGCAAGGCGTTGCTCCGACTGGCGGTGATAGCCTTTCCCCATTGCCATGATGGCGACTAGGCAGGCGTAGCCGATGACATCCATCCGGGCATCACTCAGTTCAATTGCGCAGCGATCCGATTCTCGGTCCATTGCCGCCAGCTCCTCCTTCTCCACGCGCCGCATACGCATGCGGCTCGAATGGAAAGTGAAACGTTCGGGGCGAATCTGCTGCCGCATCTGCAGCATGGCCGGTATTTCAGTTTCCATCGTTACGTTGGAACTGGGAACGATCTGGCCGATCCGGAACTGGGTCATGACTGAAGCCTGTAGGGATTGATTGTTAGAGGCAGCTCGGCAGGGCGTGGCCGAACGGAGAGACCGTCTCAAACAGGCGTGCGGCCTGGAGCACGAGAGCATCGGCATATAGGTCGCCAACGAACTGCAGGCCGACAGGCAGTCCCTCTGCAGTCAGGCCACAGGGCACGGTCGCGGCGGGCTGGCCGGTCAGGTTGAACGGGTATGTGAAGGGCGTCCAGCTCATCCAGTTGGCCGTGTCATAGTCCGGCGCAACATTCCGGCCGACCTCGAATGCGGCAACCGCCAGAGTAGGTGTCACCAGAAGGTCGTATGTCTGATGAAACAGGCGGTTGTTGCGGGTCAGGGCAATCTGCTGATCGACCGCTGACATGTATGCTTCGCGGTCAACCGAAGCCGAATTCTCGATGACTGCCCTCAGATCCGGATCGAGCATTGCCATGGCGGCATCGTCAAGATGGCGCTGGGAATGAACGATACCCGCGGCGAACATGGTCATTGCCGCTGGGGTCGGATCCGGGAACGGAGCTTCCACCAGTTCAATAGTCGCTCCCAGGTCCTCAAGCTTCCGGACGGCCAGCTCGACGACTTGCGCAATTTCAGGCATCACCCGCGCATAACCAAGGGTCGGACTGAAGGCGACTTTCAAGCCTGCTAGCGACCGGCGCGGCAGCTCAAAATCCTCGCCGGACGGGGGCAGGGCGCTCCAGTCCCGGGGGTCCGGCCGGGACAGCAGGTTCAGCATCATTGCGGTGTCATCGACCGTGCGGCAGATAGGCCCAATATGGCCCATGCGCCACAGTGCGCTCGGTGGGTAGGTCGGGATGCGGCCCGTGGTGGCCTTGAGCGCGACCAGCCCGCAAAGGGACGCCGGAATACGGACCGAGCCCGCAGCATCCGTGCCGATCGCCGCATGTCCGATACCAGCGGCTAAGGCCGCGGCGGAGCCGCCGCTGGAGCCACCAGGAGTGCGGTCGAAATTCCAGGGATTGCGGGTAATGCCATACTTCGGGCTGTCGGTTACGGCCTTCCAGCCGAATTCCGGCGTGGTGGTCTTGCCAAGAAAAATGGCGCCGCTTTCCCGGGCGCGGGCGACGGCAGGGGAATCCTCGGTCCACGGCTGACCTGGCTTCACCGTGTGCGACCCGGCCACAGTAGGCCAGCCCTTCGTGCGGATGGCATCTTTGATGGTGATAGGTACGCCATCGAGAGGGCCGAGCGGTGAGGCGTCGAGCCATCGACGCTCCGACATGGCGGCCTGCTCCAGTAGTGCCTCGGGCGTCGCCTGGACGGCGAAGGCATTCAGCTGCGGCTCCAGCCGCTCGATCTGCGCAATCGCGATCTTTGTCACCTCCACCGGTGACAAGTCCTTGCGAAGATAGGCTTTCCGCAATCCAGCGGCGGAGAGCGAGGTTATCTCTTTGCTCAAGGCGCACCCGTTTATTAATTAGATGATTAATTAAAATCAGAATTTTATTCCTGAGGTCAAGAAGGATTTTGAGGGCGCCGTTTTTCGCTTCGACTGCCGAATTGCGATTAAGGCGCGTGGAATCAGGGTTTGTCGCAACGAGCGCGGTACTCATGATGATTTATCCGCCACACTGCAAATATCGCAGGCACAGAATCCGCTTGACGCAAAAACGCAATCCCGTATTTAATTAAATAGTCGATTAATTAAAAGAACGGGCGGGCCTGATGCCGCGATGCAGGGAAATGCGGGGTGTGACTGGCGGGAGCGCTTCCCGCAGTTCCATGGCGTTTCCCTTTATTCAGCGGTGCAAACGGCTAATCCGCCCGACAAATCCGCTCTCGGCCGACCCAAAACCATCTCAAGCCCACTTCCAAACAGAGAAAAGGGATCGTCCATGTTGAAACACCTGGCACTTTCGCTGGCTGGCCTGTCGTTGATGACCTCCGTCGCGATGGCGGAGCCGATCAAGATCGGCGTCGTTCAACCGCTGACGGGCGGCGTCGCGTTCGACGGCAATAACGTCATCAAGGGCGCCAAGCTGGCGGTCAAGGAAATCAACGATGCCGGTGGTGTCCTGGGCTCGCCGATCGAGCTTGTGATTGGGGATGGTGCCTGCAAGCCCGCCGAATCGGTCAGTGCAGCTGAAAAGCTGATCACCGCGGACAAGGTGCCGGTCATCATGGGGGCGTTCTGCAGTGGCGCCACCCAGGCGGTTATGCCGTTGGCGGAAAAGAGCCAGATTCCGCTGGTCACGGGCGTTTCGTCCCTGCCGAAGCTGACTGAAGCTGGCAATAAGTGGTTCTTCCGCAACGCGGAGACCGACGCCATGCTGGCTGTTGCCTTCTCGAAATCGCTCTACAGCGACCTGAAGTTCAAATCCGTGTTCTTCTTGGCCGCCAACGATGATTGGGGTCGCGGGACCGTCGATTCTTTCAAGCATGTCCTTGAGGGGCTGGGGGCCAAGACGGTCGGAACTGAGTTTTTCGAATACAGCCATGCGGACTTCTACACGTTGCTGACCAAGGTTCGTGCGGCCAATCCGGACCTCATCGTTGTCGCGGCCGAGACGCAGGCGGCGGCGACCCTCGTGAAGCAGGCGAAGGAGCTCAGCGTCAAATCGAAGATTTTCGGTGTGGGTGCCTGGGCGACGCCGACCTTCATGAATCTTGCGGGAGATGCCGCAAATGGCCTGCTGGCGGGTGTCGCTTATGCACCAACCATCAGTGGTGACCTGAACAAGACCTTCGTCTCCAAGTTCAAGGCGGCATACAACGAAGATCCGGGCAAATATTCGATGTCGGGCTACAACACCATTCACATCATTGCGGCTGCCATCAAGCGCGCGGGCTCGGCGGAACCGGCCAAAATCCGTGAAGCTCTGGTTGCGACTGACTACACTGGTCCGACCGGCCGCCTGCGGTTCGACGCCAAGGGGCAGATCTACGGGCAGAGTGTCTTCCTTGTAGAACTTAAGGGCGGCTCGCCGGTGGTAAAGGCGGACGCCAAGATGGAAAAGCCGAACTGAAACGCAGAGCAGCCTGATCACGAGGCCCCAAAGTGTTCGATGTAACCCTACAGTTCATAGTCAACGGGCTCGTGGCAGGCTGCTTCTATGCGCTGACCGCGGTTGGCCTGACGCTCATCTTCGGGATGATGCAGATCGTCAACTTCGCGCATGGAGAGTTCTTCGTCCTCGGAGGAATGCTGGCATACGTGCTGACGCATTTCCTCGGGATACCCTTCGCGGCCGCAATTCCAATCGTGCTGGTCGTCATGTGGATATTCGGAGCCTTCGTGGATTGGGCGCTCCTCAGCCGCATGCGCGATGCGCCTATGATATCGACGGCCCTGGTCACCATCGGCCTGTCTGTGTTCATGATGAACACAATGCTCCTTGTGTTCGGCACTGAGCCGAAGAACATTGAGACCGGCATCGGAGCTGCACCACTCATTATCGGAACAATTGTGATTACCAAGGTCCGTGTCATCACGATTTTTGTCTCGGTCGCCGCAATCGTTGCCGTTCATTACCTCATCAATCACACCCGCCGCGGACGTGCCATGCGGGCCGTATTCCAGCAAAAGGAAGCGGCCGCCCTCGTCGGCATACCGATTTCGCAGACCTACCGGTTTACATTTGCCCTTGGAACAACCCTTGCTGCCCTGTCGGGGATTCTTCTCGGGGCCGTTTTCGTTGTTCATCCGACGGCAGCGGAGTTGGCAACGCTGAAGGCGTTCGTCGTCGTCATCCTTGGTGGAATGGGCAGCTTCGGCGGAGCGATTGTTGGCGGCTTGCTTCTGGGCGTGGTTGAAAGCCTGTGGGGGGGCTTCATTTCCACGGGTTACATGGATGTCGTAGGATTCCTGCTCGTGATCGGCCTGCTTCTGGTCAAGCCCTCAGGCCTGTTCGGTATGGTTGGGGCTCGCGAGAAATGAAGTCGATTGAGAATAACACGCTCGCTGGTGGCCTGATTTTGGCGCTGGCGCTGCCCCTGATCGTCCCGAACGAATTCCTTATCCACGTCATGATCATGGTCTTCTTCTACGGAATTCTGGCGTCGAGCCTGAATCTCACCGTGGGGTACGTGGGAGAACTTCCCCTCGGACATGCGGCCTTCCTGGGTATTGGCGCTTATACCTCGGCAATTCTCTCAGCCCAGTTCCATGCCCCGTTCTGGCTGGCGCTGCCAGTAGCCGGGGTGATCGCAGCGCTGTTCGGCCTTGCTATCGGCGCTATCACGCTGCGATTGGAAGGTCACTATTTCGTCCTGATTACCCTGAGCTTCACTGAGGTCATGCGCCTCATTGTGCTGAACTGGGTTGAGGTGACCCGTGGACCTCTCGGTTTTTCCAATATTCCGGCCCCGGTCATCAACCTGGGCGCTGGGCACGTTTATGAGTTCAATTCGAAGCTCTGGTATTACTACCTCGGACTTGCCCTGCTCGCGGTAACGACAATCTGCGTTTTTCGCTTTGCCCGGTCCTCATATGGTGCTGCGTCCGTCGCGATTCGGGAAAACCGGAGACTGGCGAAGTCGATTGGAATTAACCCATTCCGCTATGCCTTGGGGACATTTGTTGCCGGGGCTTTCTTCGCAGGCCTGGCTGGGTCTTTTTATGCACATTACATCAGCTTCGTCGGGCCGGAGGTATTTGGCTTCAGCTTCATGGTGACCATGCTGATGATGGTGGCCCTTGGGGGCAAAGGAACTGTCCTGGGCCCAATTCTCGGCGCATTGGTCATTGGCCTGGCGCTGGAATACCTGCGTTTCATCAATGAGGTCCGGCTGAGCGTCTTCGGGCTGCTGCTGATCGCGGTCGTGGTGTTCCTCCCCAACGGTATCACCGGCCTGCTGTTGCGACGGCGCAGGGGCGTGCCAGCCAAGGTACCGCAGCCCAAGCCCGCGGAGAGCTGACCGATGACCATGCTCAACGTCGACAACGTGTCCCGCCGGTTCGGTGGCCTGCAGGCCACAAGGAACGTCTGCTTCCAGGTCAATAGAGGAGAAATCGTCAGTCTGATCGGCCCGAACGGCGCCGGGAAGACCACCATGTTCAACATGATTACGGGCTTCGTGACGCCGAATGAGGGGGAAATCACCTTTGACGGTGTGTCAGTTGGCCATCTCAAACCGCACAAGATAGCCCAGCTCGGCATCGTCAGAAGCTTCCAGATCACGAACGTTTTCTCTGGCCTGACCGTGCGAGAGAATCTGGTGACGGCTCATTACTTGCGCGCAAGGGGGAGTTTCCTCGAGACAATGTTCAACACATCGTCGGCGCGGGCCAGAGACAGGGATGTTCAGGAAAATGTCGACAGCATCCTCACGCTGGTTGGTTTGCAGGAACTCGCAGAAGAGGAGGCCCGGAATCTTGCCTACGGCAAGCTGCGCCTTCTGGAGATCGCGATCGGCCTGTCCGCTGCGCCCCGGCTCCTGCTGCTGGATGAACCGGCAGCGGGTCTGAATACCGAAGAATCGGTGCGGCTCGTCGCCTTGCTCCGCCACATCTGCCGGGAACTGGACATCACAATCCTGCTCGTCGAGCACGACATGAACGTCGTGATGGAAGTGTCCGACCGCGTCGTGGTGCTGAACTTTGGAGAAAAGATCGCCGAAGGGACGCCCGCTGACATCCGGAGCAACGCTGCTGTCATCGAGGCCTATCTGGGCGGGAGTCTGGAAGTGAGCGGTGAGGCTGCCCATGCTTGAACTGAAGAACGTTTCGGCTGGGTATGGCGCTGTGCCCGCTCTGCGGCAGGTATCGTTGAAGGTGCGGACCGGCGAAGTCGTTGCCCTGGTGGGGCCGAACGGTGCGGGAAAGACGACCGTGCTGCGCACAATTTCGGCGCTGCTCAAGCCGACGTCTGGCGAGATTTCGTTCAACGGAATGGTGCTGGGCGGACGGAAACCGGCCGATATCATCAAAGCAGGCATTGCGCATTGCCCGGAGGAACGCAAAGTCTGGCCGCACATGACGATTGAGGAGAACCTGGAGCTGGGCGCGTACATCATGCCCAAGGCAAGCCTGGTCAAGCGCAAGCTGGATGAGGTCTATGCGGACTTCCCGGTTCTTCTGGAGCGCCGGTCCGAACTCGCGGGTCGCTTGAGTGGCGGACAGCAGCAGATGCTCGCGATCGGCCGCGCCATGATGTCGGATCCCAAGCTCATCATGTTCGATGAGCCGTCATTGGGGCTAAGTCCGCTGCTGATGCAACAGGTCGGCAACATCATCAAGACCGTTCATGCCAAGGGCGTTTCGGTGCTCCTGGTTGAGCAGAATGTCGAAATGGCCCTCATGCTCGCGAACCGGGCCTATGTGGTGGGCACCGGCCAGATAGTTGCCGAGGATGATGCGCGGGCCATGCTCGGCAATCCCTCGCTGCTCAAGGCTTACCTCGGCGGGTAATTTTTTTTGCCGATAAATTAATTAAACGGTTAAGGAAGAAAGGTTCCGGGATGAGTAGAAAGCTTCGGATCGCTGTTGTCGGCGCCGGTATTGGTGGCCTTGCTGCGGCAAACTCCCTTCGCAAGCGCGGCCATGAAGTCTCGATCCACGAGCAGGTCCCACAGATCGGCGAAGTGGGTGCTGGCATCCAGATGACGCCGAATGCCGTGAAGGTCATGCGGGCTCTCGGACTCGAAGACGAGCTGAAATCCGTGAGCTTCATGCCTCAGGCTATTCTGGGGCTGGATTATCGCACGGGCCGTAAACTTTTCCGGACGCCGCTGGATGTCTGTGATCAGCTGTATGGTGCCAAGTATCTGCATGTCCACCGGGCTGATCTTCACCGGATCCTGAGCCAGCCGTTGCCGGAGAGCATTTTCCGTCTGGGTGTGAAATGCGTCGATGTCGGTACGGTCAATGACACGGCATACGCAAAATTTGGCGACGGCAGTGAGGTTGAGGCCGACGTGGTGCTGGGGGCCGATGGCATTCACTCGGTTGTTCGAGAGAAGCTGTTCGGTGAGGACGCGCCGCGGTTCACCTATAATCTGTGCTGGCGCATGGTCGTGCCCTTTGATGAGCCGGACTTCAATCTGGTGGCCCCGGCGTCAACCATGTGGTTCGGACCGAATGGTCATATCGTCACCTACTACGTGAAGGGCGGCAAAGGTGTCAATGTCGTCGCCTGTCAGGAAACCACGGCCTGGACGGCGGAGTCCTGGAATACGCAAGCGACCAGGGAAGAGGTCATCGAGGCCTATAAGGACTGGCACCCGCGCCTGCACAAACTGTTCATGAAAGCAGATCATGTCTTCAAGTGGGGTCTTTTCGATCGGGACCCGCTGCAGGCGTGGTGCAAGGGTAACGTCACCATTCTCGGTGATGCCGCCCATCCGATGCTGCCCTATCTTTCGCAGGGTGCCGCGATGGCCATTGAAGATGGCTATGTGCTGGGAACCGCATTGTCGGCGGATACCAGCGTACCGGAAGCGCTGCAGCACTACGAAGCGCTGCGGAAGCCGCGGACCAGCGAAGTTCAGCTGAAGGCGCGCGAACAGGGGAAAACGAACCATCTCATCTCCCCGATGGCCCGGCTCCGGCGCGACATTGAGTATTACATCCGCGGTTTGATCAATCCGCAGGCTACCGGCCTGAAGGCTGGTTGGGTCTACGAGTACGACGCGACGGCGGTGGCCTGATTGCCATGGATAGCCGGTTCATGTACGGAGCCAATCTCCGGGCGAACGGAATCCGCCAGCATTACCTGAGATACGGCGGCTCCGGGGTGCCGATAATTCTGGTGCCGGGCATCACGAGCCCGGCAATCACGTGGGGATTCATCGCAGAACGCCTAGCCGAGCGGTACGACGTCTATGTCCTGGACGTGCGAGGGCGCGGATTGTCGCAGGCGGACCCCGGGCTGGGCTACAGCCTGGATGCCTGCGCAAACGACGTTACAGGGTTCGTGCGTGCGCTCGGGATCGACGACTACCATTTGGTCGGGCACTCGATGGGTGCCCGGATCGCCATTCGGGCCGCCAGGCATGACCTAGCCGGAATTCAGAAGATGGTCTGGGTAGACCCGCCGGTCACCGGACCTGGGAGACGCCCATATCCTGCGCCGTTGTCCTGGTATGTGGACTCCATACGCCTGGCCACCCAGGGGGCTTCCTGGCAGGAGATGAAGACGTTCCTGCCGAGCTGGACCGAGGAGCAGCTGAAGCTCCGCGCCGAGTGGCTTCATACCTGCCTGGAGTCGGCCATTGTGGCGTCCTATGATGGGTTCCATGCCGACGACATCCATCAGGATGTTTCCGACATTCGCGTCCCGACATTGCTCATGGCGGCGGAGCGTGGTGACGTCATCCGCGATGAGGAGATGGCGGAGCTGATGGCATTGAAACCCGACCTGGAGGCGGTTCGTGTGCCAAACGCAGGCCATATGATTCCGTGGGACAATCTTGATGGGTTCGTCGCAGGAATAAACCGGTTTCTTGGATAGGCATTGACGGTATGCTGGTGTGGCCGGTCACGGGCTGGCGAACGCGCTCGATGAGCCCCAGCCCGTCATTCCGCACATTTCCGACTGCCGCGCCGACGGGTGTCACCTCAGGGGTGCCGGGATAGGGGACCCCAGCAGTTGCTTCAGGTTGCCGGGGGCTATCCTGAGGCCCCAGCCTGGCATCGAAGGCGGCCGGGATCAGGATGATCGGCATCTGGTCATGGAGCCGAGACGACATCTCGGGCATATGGATCACGATCCCGCTTTGGAGATGGATAATGAGTACTTTTGTTCTGATTCCAGGAGGCTGGCGTGGCGGATGGACATTCGCGCCGATTGCCCGGGTGCTTCGAGGGTTGGGGCACGAGGTCTTCACGCCCACTTTGACTGGCCTTGGCGAACGGGTCCATCTCGCATACGCGCGCCCAAACCTCGAAACGCACATCATGGATGTCGCCAACGTTCTGACCTATGAGAACCTGGCGGACGTGGTCCTGTGCGGTCATAGCTATGCCGGGATGGTCGTGAGCGGCGTCGCGGATCGGTTGCCCGAGAGAATAGCCGCACTGGTCTATGTGGACGCATTTGTCCCAGACGATGGCGATGCGTGGTGGAACCTGGCGGGAGACTATTTTCGCAAGATTGCAATAGACGGATCTGCCGAGGATGGCTTTGGGGTGACCCCACCGCCTGGTAAGGATCCCAGACGCGTTTCCCATCCGCTCGCTGCATTCCGTCAGGCCATTCACCTCACGGGTCGATGGCAAGAGATTCCGGAAAAAATGTACATCTACGCGAGTGGATGGGACGCGACTCCCTTCACCTCGACCTATGATCGTCTCAAGAACGATAAGGGCTGGATAGTGAAGTCATTGTCAACTGGCCACGACGTGTTTGGGCAGGCACCCAAAGAATTCCTGGCGTTCGTTCAGGAGCTGAAGAGCGTGACGGCAGAATGAATCCTTCCGGAAATGCGCTGAGGCAAGACTATGATCTCCGCCGTCAGAGCATTTTCTGGACAGGGGACGATGGTGGCGGACGGTCGCTCGGTCCCCCTATGGCCCGGTCATGCCATACCTCCCAGAGTCCGGAAAAGGCCGCCCAGTTGGCCTCGGCCCGGGCTTCGAAGAAGCGGGCGACCTCGGTAATCGGGCTGTGGAGGTCAAAGCGATTGCACATGGAATTCTGGCGACCGTCATGTAAAGAATTGCTGGAAATTTTTACATTCCCGGGCAGGCATGCAAAGAAAACCCGGGAGCTTTTAAAAACTTCGGTCCCGAAACGCGGTCAGCGGCCTTTACCCTTGTGGGCGGCCTTTTTCCGGGCTGCCATATTCAGCAGTTTGACGACGTCTTCGGCCTTGAAGGCCAGCTGGCCCTCAAGCATGGCCCGGAACCGGACCATGGCCACGTCGATGGTCTCGTCCTCGGGCCTCTTCTTCACTCGCGGGGTTCTCGCAAACAACTCGTCCATGTTTCGGCCGAGGACCTGCCCAATCCTGAACAGTGTCTAAGCTGCAGTGAAGAATTCGTCCCGCTCGATATTCCCGATCGTGTCCAGGGACACCCCGACCTTGTCCGCCAGCTGCGGCTGGGTCAGCCCGGCTTCCTTACGGAATTCCCGGACCCTCCTGCCAGCGGTGACGATCAATCGTATCACCACTCCACGGGACTAAACACCAAGTCACTGATCTGGCGCCGCACGCGATGTCAGTCGGCGGGTTGGGTGAAGTGCCGTTTCGCTCCCGCTAGGGCAGCGGCGAAAGATGTGGCAACCGGCCCGAAATCGTTGATGCCGATCATCAGATTCTCGGCGAGGCCGAAATTCTCGATCATCCAGCCCTGCGCGTCGCGGCCTTCCGATGCGGCCTGGGTGCGCGCAGCCAGGGTTGTTGTCGTCTCCGACCATAGGAACACCGGTTTGCCGAGCGCTTCAGCGAAGCCGATCTCATAGGCGGTGCCGGGGTCCATATTCGGGCCGCGCAAGGGCGAGATGTTTGCGATGACGCAGGATGCGCTGCGGATCTGTTGGATATTTGCAAACTTGATATGCCGGGCCAGAGTCGCGCCGGCCAGGCCGGGCGGCAGGTCGCCATCCGTCGGGCAGATCGGCGCGATGCCGTTGTCGGCACACAGTTGCCGCATCGCGGCGAAACGGGCGCCGGCATCCGGGGCGAAGACATCCGGGCCGGCGAGATAGGCGGAGATGGCATCAGGCATCGGTGGAATCCCGGGCAGGGGCAGGGCGAGCGAAGCGGCGCGGGTACAGGCCGGCATGAAGCCAGGTGACCAGCGAACAGATGTCATAGACCGGCAGGCCGGTAGCGGCCTGCAGCGCCGCCGCATAGGGCGGCATGTTGGTGCATTCGAGCACGATGGCGCCGATATCGGGATGCCGGGCCAGCAGTGTTCTGCCGGCCGCAAGGATATCCTGCTCGGCGAGCGCGACATCCAGATCGTGTTTTCCCGCCGTGACAAGAACATGGAACAACTCGCGACCATCCTCGATGCCGATGACCGGCGTGTCCAGCGGCACGCCGGCGGTGGCGAGATGGGCCGGCGTCAGGGTCGCGCCGCTGGCGGTGATGATGCCGACGCGTTTGCCGGCGGGCAGGGTCGCCTGCACCCAGGGCACCTGCAGCAGGGCCGACAGGGCGACCGGCACGGAAACGGCGGCGGCGATGTCCTGCTGGAACAACGATAGAAACCCGCAGCTTGTGGTGATCGCCGCGGCGCCCTCGGCGACCAGCTCGCGCGCTGCCGCGATGAAATCGGGCAGCAGGCCGCGGGCATCCTGCAGCACCACCTTTTCGACACTGGCGCCGCGCACTACGCGGAACCGCACCGGGAACGGCCAGGTCGCGGCATTGCCGATGTCGCCGGGAATGCGCGGGAACTGCGTCTCCAGCATCAGGATGCCAAGCATGGGTTCGGTGGTCGATGATGGCGGAGACGGCGGGGTGGCCATGGTGCATCCGGTGGCAGTTCAGGCGCCAAAGCGTCGGGGATCGAAGGGGGCGAGCGGGATTTCCGGTTCCACATCGGCCAGCAGTTGGGCGACGACGCGGCCGGTGCGCGCCGAACTGACTAGGCCGATATGGCCATGACCGAAGGCATGGATCACGTCCGGCGTGGCGCTGGCGCGGCCGATGCACGGCAGGCCGTCGGGCATGCTGGGGCGGAACCCCATCCATGTCTTCACGCGTTCGGCCGGCAGGTCGCGCGGCAGGTCGGGGAACAGGCCGAGCAGATGGCGGCGCAGCACCTCGGCGCGGCGCCAGTCGGGCGCGCGGGCAAGTCCGGCGATCTCGACCTGGCCGGCCCCACGCAGGCCGCGCTCGGTCATGGTGACGGCGAGCTTGCGGTCGGACACCATGATCGGCGTGCGCGGGCCGCGATTGGTGCCGGCAATGCTGACATGATAGCCGCGTTCGACATCGAGCGGCACGGCGTCGCCGGCCGCCGCGGCCAGCGGCTTCGCGCGCGCGCCGGCCGCGATCACCGCCCGGTCGCAGGGGATTTCCCCCCCGGCCGTCAGCACGGCCTGCAGGTGGCCCTGTTCGATGCGCAGGCCGGTGGCCTGGCTGGACACGAGACTGGCGCCCTGCGCATTGGCATGGGCGACCAGCGCCGCCACATAAGCACCGGGATTGCGGCAATGGCCGGCCTCGGCGACGAAAATGCCGAAACGGTAGCGTGGGTCGAGATCGGGCTCGCGGTCGCGCAGGGCCGCGCCTTCAAGTTCGATCCAGTCGATCCCGACCCTGCGGCGGATTTCCCAGCTTAAACTCTCGGCGGCGAAATCGGCGCGGGTCGGAAAGACATGCAGCAGCCCGCTGTGCTGGATCAGGGCGCCGACGCCGGCTTCCTCGGCCAATGCCCTGTGCAGCGCCGGCGCGTCGATCAGCAGCGGGCGCAGCGCCCGCGCCGTATGCTCCACCCGTGCCGCCGTCCAGCCCGACAGCAGGTAGTGGACCAGCCAGGGCAGCGCCTGCGGCAGGTAGGACCAGCGGATGCTGAGCGGGCCGAGCGGATCGGCGAGATAGCCCGGCAGCCTGCGCCACATGCCGGGCAGGGCCGGCGGGATCACCGAATGCGACGACAGCCAGCCGGCATTGCCATAGCTGGCGGCCTGCTCGCCGCCGGGTTCGCCCGGTTCGAGGATGGTGACGCGAAAGCCCCGGCGCAGGGCTTCCAGCGCACTGATGGCGCCGACGGCACCAGCGCCGATGATCACGACATGACGTTTCATGAGGCGATACCGTATGGCCATTCGCCGCTCGCCGCCACGGCCACCGGCCGGGGACGACTGGGGAATTTTCAGTAGCCCTGGGTGCGGTCGACGGCAGCCGGCGGCCGCTGACCGGCGGAAATCGCCGCGGCGGTGGCGAGCAGGGTATCGGCCACGGCTTCGATGCTGACGTCGCAGGCATCATGGGGCGTGGCGACGATCTTCGGGTGGCTCCAGAACACATGGCCGTGCGGCAGCGGCTCGGTGGCGAAGACGTCGAGCGAGGCGCCGGAAAGCTGGCCGGAGTCCAGCGCTGCCAGCAGGTCGGCCTCGACCAGATGCTCGCCGCGGCCGACCTGCACGAGATAGCCGCCCTTGCGCATGGCGCCGAACACATCGGCATTCAGCAGACCCCGGGTCGCCGCGGTCAGCGGCAGCAGGTTCACCAGCACCTCGGTCTCCGCCAGCATGGCGAACAGGCCGTCGGTGCCGTGATAGCTGCGCAGCGGCGTCGGCACCGCCTTCGGCGTGCGGCTCCACACCGCGACCGGAAAGCCGAGGCCGGCAAGTTCGGTGGCTACCTGGCGGCCGATCTCGCCATAGCCGAGCAGCCCGACCGGCACATCCTGCGGCCGGCGCTGGCGCAGGCGTTTCCAGACCTGCGCCTGCTGGTTCGCCAGATAGGTGGCGAACTGGCGCTGGTGCCAGATCACATGCCACAGCACGAAGCCGCACATCAGGCGGGCCTGGGCCGGATCGACCACGCGGACCACGTGGATGTCCGGCCGCAGGCTGGGGCAGGCCAGCACATTGTCGGCGCCGGCGCCGATGGTGCAGACCGCGCGCAGGTTGGGATAATGGTCAAAGGCATCGGCCGGCGGGTGCCAGGCCAGTGCCATCTGCACATCCTCGCCCGACGGCGTGGCCGGATGCATGATCGACTCGATCCGATCGGCGACGCGGTCGAGGGCGGCGCCGTAATAGGCCCGCAGGTCGAGAGAGCGGCTGACGATGGCGCAGCGCATCGGTCAGACGGCTCCGGCCTGGGCAATGCGGCCCGGCACGGCGGCCAGCAGTTCGCGGGTATAGGGATGTTCCGGCGCGGCAAACAGCGCGGCCGCCGGCTTCAGCTCGACGATCTCGCCGCGCTGCATCACGGCAATGCGGTCGCAGATCTGTGCCGCGACACGCAGGTCATGGGTGATGAACAGCATCGACAGGCCGAGCTTGGCCTTGAGGTCCTCGAGCAGGGCGAGAACCTGCGCCTGCACCGAGACATCCAGTGCCGAGACGGCCTCGTCGGCGACGAGGATTTCAGGATCGAGCGCCAGGGCCCGGGCGATGCCGATGCGCTGGCGCTGGCCGCCGGAGAATTCATGCGGATAGCGCTCGATGGCGCTGGCGTCGAGGCCGACCAGCTGCAGCAAGTCGCGGGCGCGCTGCAGGGCCGCGGCCGGGTCGGTGCCATGGGCGATGGGGCCGTCGGCGATGATGCGGCCGATCTTGCGGCGCGGGTTGAGCGAGGCAAACGGGTCCTGGAAGACCATCTGGATGCGCTTGCGCTGTTCGCGCAGCGCCGGACCGTGCAGCAGCGTCAGGTCCGCCGTGCCCATGCGGATGCTGCCGCGATCTGCTTCGGTCAGCCGCATGACGAGCCGTGCTACCGAGGATTTGCCGGAACCGGATTCACCGACCAGGCCGAGTGTCTCGCCCTGGTGGATGGCGAAGCTGACATCTTTCGCCGCCTCGACGCGCCGGGCCGGCCGCAGCCAGCCGCCGCCCGAGACGTAGGTCTTGGCCAGCCCTATGACCTCGACGGCCTTGCGGCGGTCAGTAACGGAGGGCCGCACCGGTGGCTGCATGGTGGGCACCGCGGCCAGCAGGGCCCGCGTATAGGGATGTTGCGGGCGTAGCAGCACATCGTCGGCCGCGCCCTGTTCGACCAGTTTGCCGTGCTGCAGCACGACGACGCGGTCGGCGATCTCGGACACGACGCCGAAATCATGGGTGATGAACATCACTGCCATGTTGCGGCGTTGCTGCAGCTCGCGGATCAGCTTGAGGATCTGCGCCTGGGTGGTGACATCGAGCGCCGTGGTCGGCTCGTCGGCCACCAGTACCGCCGGTTCCAGCGCCAGCGCCATGGCGATCATGGCGCGCTGCCGCTGGCCCCCGGAGAGCTGGTGCGGATAGGCGCGCACGATGCGCTCCGGATCGGGCAGGCCGACCTCGCTCGCCAGCGCGACGACGCGGGCAGTACGCTCCTTCGGCGTCAGCAGGTCATGGGCCTCGAACATCTCGGCCATCTGCTCGCCGATGCGCATCAGCGGATTGAGCGCCGTCATCGGCTCCTGGAAGACCATGGCGATGCGGCGGCCACGCAGGGCAAGCCAGTCGCTCTCCTGCAGGTCGAGCAGGTTGCGGCCATCGAAGGCGACCTCGCCGCCCTGCGGCTTCACCGCCGGCGGCAGCAGGCCCATCAGGGCATGGGCGCACATGGACTTGCCGGAGCCGGATTCACCGACCACGCAGAGGATCTGTCCGGGCATCAGGTCGAAGGAGACATCGTCCACGGCAAGTGGCCGGTCGCCGCCGGCCGGCAGGGCGAGCTTCAGTCCGCGGATGGCGACGGCGGGAGCGGTCATCTCAGCGCCCCTGTCTGGCGAGACGCGGATTGAGCGCGTCATTGAGGCCTTCGCCGACGAGGTTGAGCGCCAGCACGGTCAGCAGGATGGCGAGGCCGGGGAAGACCGTCAGCCACCAGGCCTGGCGGATCACCGTGCGGCCGGCACCGATCATATAGCCCCAGGACATCAGGTTGGGATCGCCGAGGCCGAGGAAAGACAGCGAGGATTCCAGCAGGATGGCGGTCGCCACCATCAGCGAGGCCAGCACGATGATCGGCGACAGCGTGTTGGGCAGGATTTCCCGCCAGATGATCCAGCCGTTGGTATGGCCGGTCACCACCGCGGCCTGGACATATTCCCGGCTGCGCAGCGACAGCACTTCGGCGCGCACCAAGCGCGCCACCGGCGGCCAGCTGACGATGGCGATGGCGGTGACGGTGGAGACGATGGACGGCTGCAGGATGGCGACCAGCACGATGGCGAGCGCGAAACTCGGGATGGTCTGGAAGAATTCCGTGAACCGCATCAGGGCATCGTCGATGCGCCCGCCGGCATAGCCGGCGACGGCACCCAGCGGCACGCCGATGGCGAGCGCGGCCAAGGTCGAGATCAGGCCGACCAGCAGCGAGACGCGGGCGCCGTGGATCAGCCCGATGGCGATGTCGCGGCCAAGGGCATCGGTGCCGAGCGGAAATCCCGGCATGGCAAGCGGTGGCAGGAAGGGTCGCTGCACCATGCGCCAGGGCGATTGCGGGAAGACCAGCGGCCCGAAGATGGCGACGGCCAGCACCAGCAGCAGGATGATCAGCCCGATCAGGCTGCTGGGATTGCGGAGCAGGCGTCCGGTCAGCGCTTTCATGCGGACAGCTCGATGCGCGGATCGACCAGGCGGTAGATCAGGTCGGTGATCAGGTTGAGCGCCAGCACCATGGCCGAGGAGACGACGAAGACACCGAGCAGCAGGTTGTAATCGCGTTGCAGCAGCGCGTCATACATCAGGCGACCGATGCCGGGCCAGGCGAAGACGGTCTCGGTCAGCACGGCGCCGCCGATCAGGGTGCCGGCCTGCAGGCCGGCGAGCGTCACCACCGGCAGCAGCGCATTGCGCAGGATGTGCCGGCGCTGGATCACGCCGGTCTTCAGTCCCTTGGCGCGGGCGGTCTTGACGAAATCGAGCCGCGAGACCTCAAGCATCGAGGCGCGGGTCATGCGGGCATAGGTGGCCATGAAGAACAGTCCGAGCGTCAGCGCCGGCAGTACCAGATGGGCGCCAACGTCGAGGATATGGGTCATACCGGTATAGCCGGCGCCGACCGTCTCGTAGCCGAAGCTCGGCAGCCAGTCCATGGTCACCGAGAACAGCAGGATCGCCATCAGCGCGACCCAGAACAGCGGCGTGGCATAGAAGACCAGCGCCAGCACGGTGATCAGCGTGTCCGACCAGCGGCCGGCATTGCGGGCGGCCAGCGCGCCGAACAGGATGCCGAGGCCGAGCGAGATCAGGAAGGCGGTGCCGGTCAGCAGCAGGGTGGCCGGCAGGCGGTCGAGGATCAGTTTGGAGACCGGCATCTGCTGGCGGAAGGAATAGCCGAGATCGAAGGTGGCGATACCCTTTACATAGATGAACAGCTGTTTCGGCAGCGGCTGGTCGAGGCCGAATTTCTCGCGCAGCTGGGCGATGAACAGCGGGTCGGAGGCACCGGCTTCACCGGCCATCACCACCGCGGGATCGCCGGGGGCGGCGCGGATCAGGAAGAAGTTCAGAACGACAATCGCCAGAAGAACGACGACAGCCTTAACGATACGCTGGGCAATGAATTGCAGCATCGGGGCATCCGCGGAAAAACAGAACAGGCGGATCGTCCGAAGCAGGCGCCGCATGCGGTAGCGGGTCTCGCCGCCGCATGCGGAAAGCCATGCTTACTGGTCGATCCAGGCGTCGCGGAAGCCGTCGTTCACGCCGATGGCCGTCGTCACTAGGTCCTTGACCTTGCAGTGGGTGATGGTCGGGAACTGCAGTTCCAGCTGCCAGGCCACCGGCACGTCGTCGATCAGGATCTTCTGCACCTTGTCATAGAGTTCCTGACGCTTCGAGTCCGGGCTGGCGACCGCCGCCTCGGCGAACAGCTTGTCGACTTCCGGGTTGCTGTAGCCCTCGACGTTGTTGAACGGCGAGCCCTTGGCGATGTTGCTGCTGATGTAGGAGCGTGCCACGCCGAGTGCCGGATCGCCGTACTGGTAGAGGTAGCTGAAGCCGATATCGTAATCCCATTCCGACAGGCGCTGGTTGTAGCCCGGCACGTCGGTGGCGACGATCTCGAGGTTGATGCCGACATCCTGCAGGTTCTGGCGCACGGCCTCGCCCCAGCGCTGCCAGGTCTCGCCATAGGGCAGCGGCATGAAGCGGACCTTCTCACCCTTGTAACCGGATTCCTTCAGCAGCTTCTTGGCCATGGCCGGGTCGTGCTTGTACTTGGCCAGCGCCTTGTTGAAGAAGCGGGTCGAGGAGGCAATTGGGCCGGTGGCCACTTCGCCGAGGCCGTTCCACACGACAGTCTTGGCGAAGTCGCGGTCCATGGCATACATCACGGCCTGGCGGAACAGCTTGTTCGAGGTCGGGCCCTGCCGGTTGTTGAGCCACATCCATGCCAGCGGACCGAAGAATTCCCAGCCTTTGGTGGTCGTGCAGACCCCCTTCAGCTTGCTGAGTCGCGGCACGTCGAAATTCTCGACCGAGCCGCCGGGCAGGATATCGACCTTGCCGGTCTCGAAGGCCACCGAGCGGGCCGCGGCATCCGGAATGATGTGCCAGTAGATCTCGTTCAGGTAGGGCTTGCCCTTGATGTAGTAGTGCGGGTTCTTCACCAGATGGATGAAGGAGCCCTTCTGCCACTCCTTGAACATAAAGGGGCCGGTGCCGATCGGCGTATTGTTGGCCGGATTGGTCTTGTAGTCGGTGCCTTCATAGATGTGCTTCGGCACGATCGGCAGCGAGCCGACCTCGAAGATGCCGAGGAAGGGGCTGAACGGCTCCTTCAGGGTGAAGACGACGGTGTCGGCATCCGGCGCGGTGACGCTTTCCACCTTGGTCAGATTGGCGCGGGTGCGCGGGTTGGTCACCTTCAGCATTTCCACCGAGAACAGCACGTCGGCCGAGCTGAACGGCTTGCCGTCATGCCAGACGACGCCCTTGTGCAGCTTGAAGGTATAGGTCTTGCCGTCCGGGCTGACCGTCCAGCTCTCGGCCAGGCCCGGCTGCGGCTCCATCTTGGTGCTGTAGCGCAGCAGACCTTCATAGATGTTGCCGGCGACCATCTGGGTCGGACCGTTCTGCACCATGGCGAGCATCAGGCCGGGCGGTTCCGGCTGGATGATGGCATTGGCAGTGCCACCGGACTTTGGCGTCTGGGCGGCGGCGGGAAATGCAAGGCCGCAGGCAACGACCAAACCAAGCAAGCTACGTTTCAGCACAGCAAACCCCCTCTGTGATAGTTCAAGTCAGGTGCGATAATCTGGATCCGTGCGCTCCAGCATGCGCTTGAAGGCCTCCCACTCGATATCCGGGCGATCGCCCGCCTCGAGTTTGTCGTAGATTTTCTGGTATTGTCCGGCGGTCTTCTGCGGCACCCCCGGTGGCGGCGGCACGATGGCCGCGCCGGCAGACTGGATCGCGAGCTGGGCGCGGCAGGAGCGCTCCAGGTTATGCATCAGCTTGAAGGCCTCGGCGACCGAGCGGCCGCAGGTCAGCAGGCCGTGGTTGCGCAGCATGAATACCATCTTGTCGCCGAGGTCGGCGATCAGGCGCTGGCGTTCGTCAAGGTCGAGCGCGATGCCCTCGTAGGTATGGTAGGCGATGCGGTCGGTGAACTGCATCGACCACTGATTGAGCGGCAGCAGGCCGTCCTGCTGGCAGGAGACCGCGACGCCGGCCACCGTATGGGTATGCAGCACGCAGACCACATCGGGGCGCGCCGAATGGATGGCGCTGTGAATGGTGAAGCCGGCCGGGTTGATGCCCAGCCCGAGCGGATCGTCGATCACCGCGCCGTCGATATCCACGGTCACCAGGTTGGAGGCTTTCACCTCCTCGAACCGCATGCCGTAGGGATTGATCAGGAAGCGGTCATGGCCGCCGGGCAGGCGAGCCGAGATATGGGTGTAGATGCTGTCGTCGAGACCGAGCCGGTGGACCAGCCGGTAGGCGGCGGCCAGATCCTCTTTGACCTGCCAGTGCGGATCGGTTCCCGAGTTGGACAATGCGCGAATGGTCGCCGTCATCAATTCGTCTCCAAAGCGTGCGGGGCATACTCTGTCATGCCCGTGCAATGAGTCGCAACGGAAAAGTGTCGACAGTCGACAATTTCACAGATACAAGATGGATCAAGGACATAGACAGAAATGCGTCTCGCCTCGAAGCCCGTCGGCCTGCCCGCCATCGCCAGCCAGGATCTGGTCAGCCAGATTGCCCGGATGCTCACCGATGCCGTTGTGGCCGGGCGTCTCGTGCCCGGTGCCAAGGTCGCCGAAGCAGTGATCGCCCGCGAGCTCGGCGTCAGCCGCGCGCCGGTGCGCGAAGCGGGCCGGCTGCTGGAAAGCCAGGGCCTGCTGGTTGCCATTCCCGGTCGCGGCTTTTTCGTCCGCACCCATAAGCCGGCCGATATCGACGATCTCTACGACCTGCGCATCTGCATCGAAAAGCACGCCGCGATTCTTGCCGCGCGCAACCTGACGCCGGAGAACCGTACCGCCCTGCGCCGCCAGCTCGCCGTACTTTACGAGACGGCGGATACCAACGATCCGGCGCGCCAGGTGGAAGAGGATTACCGTTTCCATCGCCTGATCTGCGAAATCTCCGGTAACCGGCGACTGCTCAAGCTGTTCGATGATCTCGCGTCCGAGATGCGCATCGTCATCGGCCTGATCGGCCGCCTCTATGACGATCCGCACCGGATTGCCCAGACCCACGGGCCGCTGCTCGTCGCCATCGAGAATGGCGATGCCGAGCAGATCGGTGCCAGCGTCGAATATCACCTCAACGATGCCTGGCGTGGCGTGGCTGGCCTGGTGCGCGGTTTGCCGGCGCATGTGGCCGCCGATTTGGAACAGGACAAAACGGAGCCGTCAGCGTGAAAGCCGTCTACAGCGAAGCTCATCAGGGCCACGACCCGCAGTTCTTCCTCGTCCGCGGCGTGGTCAAGAAGACCACCGAACAGCCCGAGCGCGCCCTGCGACTCTTGAGCGGGCTGGAGCGCGGCCGCCACAGCATCGTGCCGGCGCAGGTCTTCGGGGCGGGTCCGCGCGCCCGCGTGCACAGCGCCGATTACCTGACCTTCCTCGAGCATGCCTATGCCGAATGGCAGGCGCTCGGCGATTCCGGCACCGAGATGATCCCGAACATCCATCCGATGCGCCATCAGGGTGTCTCGTATCCGGTCGGCATCGTCGGCAAGCTCGGCTGGCATACGGCGGACACCGCCTGTCCGATCGGGCCGGGCACCTATGACGCAGTCTGCGCCTCTGCCGATGTGGCGGTCACGGCGGCGCAGATGGTGCTGGACGGCGACGATACGGTCTATGCGCTGTGCCGCCCGCCGGGCCATCATGCCTACAGCGACATGGCCGGCGGCTTCTGCTACCTGAACAACAGCGCCATCGCCGCCGCCCACCTGCGCCAGCGCCACGAACGGGTCGCCATCCTCGATGTCGACGTGCACCACGGCAACGGCACCCAGGGCATTTTCTACGACCGCACCGACGTGCTGACAGTGTCGATCCATGCCGATCCGTCGCGCTATTATCCGTTCTATGTCGGTTACGCCCATGAGCGCGGCGCCGGAGCCGGCTTGGGCGCCAATCTCAACATCCCCCTGCCGCTCGGCACCGGCGACGACGACTACATGGCGGCACTGGAGATGGCGACGCGCACCATCCGCGCTTTTGCGCCCGGTGCGCTGGTCGTTGCGCTCGGCCTTGATGCCTCCGAGGCCGACCCGCTGCAGGGCCTGAAGATCACCACCGCCGGCTTCCGCCGCATCGGCGAGGCGATTGCCCGTATCGGCCTGCCCACGGTACTGGTGCAGGAGGGCGGCTATCTATCCGACATTCTCGGCGTCAACCTCGCCAGCGTCCTCGCCGGCTTCGAGGACGCCCGCTGATCTGCATCGCCTGGCGGTGCGTCAGAAGATCTGCGGATGCGCCGCCCCGTCGAGCAGGATGCTTTGACCGCTGACATAGCCGGCTTGGGCGCTGCACAGATAGGCGCAGAAGCGGCCGAGTTCTGCCGGATCGCCGAAACGGCGTGCCGGCAGTTCGGCTTTGCGGGCCGCCACCACCTCGTCGACGCTGCTGCCCTCGCGCTTGGCGCGGAAGGCGAAATTCGACAGCAGCCGGTCGGTGGCAAAGGGCCCCGGCAGCAGGTTGTTCACCGTGACGTTATGGGCGGCCAGGCCGCGCACGATGGTGGCGACGAAGCCATGCAGGCCGCTGCGGGCGGCGGCGCTCAGGCCCTGGGCATCGATCGGATGGCGCACCACGCTCGATGTGATGTTGACGATGCGACCGAACTTGCGCTCCTGCATGCCGTCGGCAAAGGCTTTGATCAGTGCCACCGGGGTCAGCATGTTGGTGGCGACCGCCTGCTGCCAGTCGTCGTCGCTCCAGCTGCGGTAATCGCCGGGCGGCGGCCCGCCGGCATTGTTGATCAGGATATCGGGGGCCGGGCAGGCGGCGAGCAGCGCGGCGCGGCCCTCGGGCGTCGACAGGTCGCCGGCCACCGGCGTCACCGTCACATGATGTGTCGCTGCGATCTCGTCGGCAGTCTGCTTCAGCACGGCCGCATCGCGGGCATTGAGGACAATCTCGACGCCCTCGGCGGCCAGCGCCTCGGCGCAGGCACGCCCCAGCCCCTTGCTGGCGGCGCAGACGATGGCTTTGCGGCCCGTGATCCCGAGATCCATGCGTAAGACTCCGTGCTTGCGTCAGTCGGCCCAGGGAATCGGCCGGCCGGACAGATCGACATACAGGCTCTTCTGCCGCATATAGGCTTTCAGCCCGTCGCGCGCCTTCTCGCGGCCGATGCCGCTTTCGGCATTGCCGCCGAACGGCGTGGCGATACTGAACTGCTTGTAGGTATTGATCCAGACCGTGCCGGCATTGAGCGCGCGACCGATCCGCCAGGCGCGGCGGAAATCGCCGGTCCAGATGCCGGAGGCGAGGCCATAGACGGTATCGTTGGCTTCGGCGATCAGGGCGTCTTCGTTCCGGAACGGCAGCAGCACGCCGACCGGTCCGAAGATTTCCTCCTGCGCCGTGCGGCTGCGGTTGCCGAGGCCCTCGATCAGCGTCGGCGCAATGTAATTGCCGGACTGCAGCGCCGGGTCGGCCGGGCGACTGCCGCCGCAGAGCAGCCGGCCGCCTTCCTGCTGCGCCAGCGCCACATAGCCTTCGACCTTGTTGCGATGCTGCGGGGTGATCGCCGGCCCGATCTGGGTGCGCTCGCTGGCCGGGTCGCCGATCCGCAACGCTGCTGCGCGTTCGGCCAGCTTTGCCGTGAAGGCCGCGTAGATGCGCTCTTCCACAAAAATCCGCGAGCCGGCGATGCAGCTCTGGCCCTGGCTGGAGAACAGGCCGAATAGGACGCCGTTGATCGCCTGGTCGATATCGGCATCGGCGAAGACGATATTGGGCGACTTGCCGCCGAGTTCCAGCGAGACCGGCATGATCTTGTCGGCGGCGACGCGGCCGATGGCGCGGCCGGTGGCAGTGCCGCCGGTAAAGGTGACTTTCGCGACGCCCGGATGCGCGACCAGCGCCGCCCCGGTCACCGCGCCGGTGCCGGGTAGCACCGACAGCAGGCCTTTCGGCAGGCCGGCCTCGTCGGCGAGTTTGGCCAGTTCCAGCGCCAGCAGCGGCGTGAATTCCGACGGTTTGACGATCACCGCGTTGCCGGCGGCGAGCGCGGGCGCCACTTTCTGCGCCTCGCTGGCGATCGGCGAGTTCCACGGCGTGATGGCGGCGACCACGCCGAGGGGTTCCCAGGTCGACAGCGACAGATAGCTGCCGCGCGACGGCGTGATGTCGCCCTCCAGCGTCTCACAGATCGCGGCGAAATAGCGAAAGGTGCCGGCGGCCGAGCCGACCAGCGCGCGGGTCTCGAGGATCGGCTTGCCGTTGTCCTGCCGCTGCAGCTGCGCCAGCCGCTCGGCGTCGCGTTCGATCAGCGCGGCGATCCGGTGCAGATAGGCCGCGCGCTGATGCGGCAGCAGGTCCCGCCAGGCCGGGTCGTGCATCGCCGCCTGGCCGGCGGTGACCGCAGCGTCGACATCGGCGGCATCGGCGGTGGCCACCGTGGCCAGCGGCTGGTTGTCGGCTGGATTGACGGAGGCCAGCGGCACGCCATGACCGGGCTGCCAGCTGCCGGCAAGATAGAGGGGCAGGATGCTCATGATGAAAGAACGGCTTCGATTGAATGACAGTTTGATCTTTACAAGCAGCCTAAACGAACCCTAGGATGTTGCATATAGGAAATGACGTTTTATTAGAGAAACCAAATCGGCCCATCGATGAGGTTTCGCCAACGGCGAGGGCAGGGCCGTCATGAGCATTCTGGGCATTGATCGGATCACCTACGGCGCCGACGACCTCGCGGCCTGCCGCCGCTTCTTTCTCGACTGGGGCCTGCGGCTGGTGCGCGAGGATGATGCCGGCCTCGATTTCGAGTCGCTGAACGGCTGCGAGGTGCAGGTGCGTCGCGAGAACGACACCAGCCTGCCGCCGGCCTTCGAGGCCGGACCGACCTTGCGCCAGGTGATCTGGGGCGCGGAAAGCGAAGCCGACCTCGCGCAGCGCCGCACGGCGATGGCCGGCCAGCCGGGTTTTGCCGAAGCCGATGGCACACTCTACTGCATTGACCCGACGGGACTCGGCATCGGCCTGCGGGTGTCGCGCAAGCGCGCGGTCGCGGTGCGTGGCGTGCCGTCCAACACCTGGGACAATGCCGCGCGGGTCAACACGCCGAGCCCGGTCTACCAGAAGGCTGAACCCGTCGAGGTCGGCCATGTGGTGCTGTTCACCGACAAACTCGCGGAAACCACGGGGTTTTACGAGACGCTGGGGTTCGTGCTGTCCGACCGCTATCCCGGCCGCGGCCATTTCCTGCGCTGCGCGCCGCGCGGCGGCCACCACGATCTCTTCCTGCTGCAGACCCCCGAGGCCAAGCGCGGCCTCAATCATGTCGCCTTCACCGTGCGCGACATCCACGAGGTGTTCGGCGGCGGCCTGCATATCGCGCGCTGCGGCTGGGAGACCCAGCTCGGGCCGGGCCGGCATCCGATCTCGTCGGCGTATTTCTGGTACTTCAGGAATCCCGCCGGCGCGCTGGTCGAGTATTACGCCGACGAGGACGTGCTGACCGAAGCCTGGCAGCCGCGCGATTTCGAGCCGGGCCCGACAGTCTTCGCCGAATGGGCGGTGGCCGGCGGTCTCGACGGCAACACGCGCCGGCAGAAGACCGGCGCGCCGGGCCAGGACGGCAAGTTCCTGACCGAAAAACGCGGCTGACGCTGCCGCGCTGGCAGTGCCGCAATGTGAAAACTGCTTTACAGCCTGTTAGGCGGCTTTTACGATGTTGCATATAAGAAATAGCGTTCCACTAATAAATCAAACCCAACGGATGCGGAGGGCGGTTCGGTGACGTTCAATCCCTATCTCGCCGGTCTGAAGACCAATGCCGCCGAGCCCGGCAAGGGCAGCAGCGGCAATATCGAGCGCCCGCAGGCCGTCGGGAATATTCCCTGGCAGACCCGCCCCGCCGAACTCACCGCTTTCGAGATGACGCTGGCCGATGCGCTGCAGGCGATGTTCCGCGACGGCGTCGAGACGCTGCCCGATATCGTCGCGCGACTGAATGCGTCCACCGTGCAGCATCCGGAAGGCAGCTGGACCGAGCAGAACTACCAGAGCCTGATGAATCGGCTCGCTGCCGGCGCCAGCGTGTGATCCGGCCATGACCACCGCACCGCGCCTGTCGTTCCGCAATGTCACCAAGCGCTTTCCCAACCCGCGCCAGGGTGGCGTGGTGGTGGCCGTCGAGGATGTCACGCTTTCCATCAACGACGGCGAGGTCGTTTCGCTGATTGGCCCGTCGGGCTGCGGCAAGAGCACCCTGCTCAACATGGGCTCTGGCCTCGACCCGGCGTCGGAGGGCGAGGTGCATGTCGACGGCGAACTGGTGGTAAAGCCGAACCGCCATGTCGCCTTCATGCTGCAGAAGGACCTGCTGCTGCCCTGGCGCACCATTCGCGAAAATGTCGAGCTCGGCCTCGAGATCCAGCATGCGCCGACGGGAGACCGCCGCGGCATCGCGCTCGACCTGCTGGCCAAATGCCGGCTCAGCGATTTCGTCAACCATTATCCGCACCAGCTCTCGGGTGGCATGCGACAGCGCGCGGCGCTCGCGCGCACGCTTGCCGTCGACCCCAAGGTGCTGCTGATGGACGAACCGTTCTCGGCGCTGGATGCGCAGACCAAGATGGTGCTGCAGCAGGATCTCGGTCGCACCTTGGCCGAAACCGGCAAGACGGCGCTGTTCATCACCCATGACCTTGTCGAGGCGATCGCGCTGTCCGACCGCATCCTGGTGATGAGCCAGCGGCCCGGCCGCATCATCGAAGAGATTGTCGTCGACATCCCGGGTCGCGAGAACCCGATGGCGCGCCGCAAGCATGACAAGGTTGGCGGCTATGTGACGAGACTGATGGATCTGCTGCACGTCGACCAGGCGGCAGCATGACGGGGACCACACAAGAGGGGAGTGCCAACACGATGATGCGTAGAACTCTGCTGGCCGGCTTGGCCACACTGGGCCTGGTTTTTGCCGCTGCACCGGCCGCCTTCGCCGAAGATGTCACCTACCTGCTGCCGGCGCCGCCGTCGCTGCCCGCTTTCGGACCGTGGATGGTTGCGCAGCAGCGCGGCTACTTCAAGGCCGAAGGGCTGAACGTCACTTTCCAGATCGCCAAGGGCGGCGTCGACGTCGCCAAGCAGGTCGGTGCCGGCAATGCGGTGGTCGGCGGCGGCATCGGCGACACCTCGATCATCGTGCGGCCGAACGGTGTGCCGGTGAAGACCGTGGCCCTGCTCGGCGGCGGCTCGCTGATGCAGCTGGTCATCAACAAGGACAAGGGTATCAGCACCATCAAGGACCTGAAGGGCAAGACCGTCACCGCGATGGCCTATCAGGACACCACCTATTTCGCGCTGCTCGGCATGCTGGCGACCCAGGGCATGAGCAAGGATGACGTGAACGCCCAGGCCGTCGGCCCGGTCAACGTCTGGAAGCTGTTTATCGCCGGCCAGTCCGACGCGATGGCCGCGGTGCCGGACTGGACCGCCCAGGCCCAGGCCGCGAAGATGAACATCGAGATCATCCCGTCGGACAAGTACTTCAAGAGCATGTCGCAGGCGATCATCGCCGCCGATGACGTGATCCAGAAGAATCCGGCGCTGATCAAGAAGCTGGTCTCGGCGACCCTGAAGGGCATGAAGGACATCATGGCCGATCCGGATGCCGCCGCGGTCGATTACGTGAAGGCCGTGCCGGAGCATGCCGGCAAGGAAGCCGCCATGGCTGCCGTCTTCAAGCTGTACAACCAGTATGTCTATCCGGGCCAGAAGGTCGTCGGCGCCGTCGACGAATCACGCCTGTCCGCCTTGCAGGATTTCTACCTCAAGGAAGGCGTGATCCGCGACAAGACCCCGGTCAAGGACCTCTACACCAACCAGTTCGTCCAGTAAGCGACGCCCCAGGCATCAGCCCGGCTGTCGCCGGCGGGAGAATGCAATGCAGGCCGTTCTGTCCCAACCCCACCTTCGCCGCATGATGGCCGGCAGCCTGCTGCTGTTCGTCGTTTTCCTCGCGGCGTGGCAATGGCTGCCGGGCTGGTTCGGTATCCCGCAATTCATCATCCCGTCGGCCAGCCGGGTGTGGGGCGAGTTCCTGCACATGGTCGAGCACGACCGGCTCGCCTTCCATACCGGCATCACCGCCATCCAGGTGGTGGTCGGCTTCGTGCTGGGCGCCCTGCTCGGCATTCTGGTCGGTTTCCTGCTCGGCATGTCGCCGGCAGCCGAATTCATGCTGTCGCCCTATATCCTGGCGCTGCAGATCGCGCCCAAGGTGGCTTTCGCGCCACTGTTCATCATCTGGTTCGGCTACACCGTCTATCCGAAAATCCTGGTCGCCATCCTGATCGTGTTCTTCCCGATCATGATCAACGTGCTGGGCGCGGTGCGCGCCATCGACCCTGATATCGTCCGGCTGGCCAAGTCGTTCACCGCCAGCCGGGTGCAGGTGTTCTGGAAGATCGAGTTCCCGGCTTCGCTGCCGCCGCTGTTCGCCGGCCTGCGCATCGCCGCCACGCTCGCGGTGATCGGCGTGCTGGTCGGCGAGCTGGTCGGCGGCAATATCGGGCTCGGCTACCTGCTGACCTTCGGCGAGGGCGCCGGCAACACCGCCATGGTGTTCGTGACCATCATTCTCCTGACCCTGATCGGCATCGCGCTCTATGGCGTCGTCGTCTTTGTCGAGGGCCGGGTGCTGCATTACCTGCCGGCGCGCGCGCGCGTGACCACCGAAAGCTGAGGGAGGTTTTTTTATGGCGATGTCGATTGCAAGCGATGCCCGCTCCGCCCCTTCGGCGGATGCCGTGGCAGCCGAGGCCCTGCTCAATCGCGGCCTGCGCAATCTGTGGTATCCGGTGGCGCCGGGCTGGATGGTCGCCAGCGCCCCGGTCGGCATCACCCGCCTGTCGGAAAACATCGTGCTGTGGCGCGATGCCGACGGCCAGGTGCACGCCCTGGAAGACCGCTGCCCGCATCGTGGTGCGCGGCTGACGCTCGGCTGGGCGCTCGGCGACCGCGTCGCCTGCTGGTATCACGGCGTCGAGGTGCGCCATGACGGCGTGGTGCCGCGCGTGCCGGCCCAGGCCAATGCACCGATGGAAGGCAAGCGCTGCGTGCGCAGCTATCACGTGCGCGAGGCCGCCGGCGCGATCTTCCTGTGGTTCGGCGACGCCCTGCATGCCGAGCCGGCTGAATTCACCCTGCCGATGGAACTGACCTCGCCGGACTATGCAGCGATCCTGTGTACCGCGCACTGGAAGTGCAATTACCGCTACGCCATCGACAATGTGATGGACCCGATGCACGGCGCCTATCTGCATGCGCAGTCGCATTCCATGGCCGAGGGCGACAAGCATGCCGAGATGCGCCTGCGCAAGACCGAGACCGGCTTCGTCTTCGAGAAGGCAGGCCAGCGCGGCGTCAATTTCGACTGGACCGAATTCGGCGTCACCGACAGCCTGTGGCTGCGCCTCGAAATCCCCTATGGCAAGCAGGCCGGCCCCGGCGGTGCCTTTACCATCGTCGGCATGGTGGCCCCGGTCGACGAGGAGCATTGCCGGGTGTTCTTCTGGCGCATCCGCAAGGTCAGCGGCTGGCAGCGCGATACCTGGAAGTTCCTCTACCGCGCGCGGCTCGAAGGCCTGCATTGGGACGTGCTGGAACAGGACCGCGTGGTGCTGGAAGACATGGCGCCGCAGGCCCGCGAGCATGAATTCCTCTACCAGCATGATGCCGGCCTCGGCCGCGTGCGTACCACTCTGGCCAAGATGGCGCGCGACCAGGTCAAGGCGCTGGCGGCGGCCTCTGCCGACAAGCCGGTGGCCGGCGCCGTCTCGGCGGCCGAGTAAGCCATGACCCTGTCCGGCCGCATCATCGTGGTGACCGGTGCCGGCCGCGGCCTCGGCCAGGCCTTTGCGGAAGGCTGCGCCGCTGCCGGCGCGTCCACCGTGGTGGTGGCCGACATCAATACCGCATGGGGCGAGCGCACGGCCGCCGCCCTGAAAGAGAAGGGCACGGAGGCCGTTTTCCTGCCGGTCGATCTGGCCGATCCGGCGTCCGTCGAGGGTTTTGCCGCGGCGGTCGCCAAACGCTGCGGCCACATCGACGGCCTGCTGAACAATGCAGCCATTGCCACCGGCATCGGCGGCAAGACCTTCGAAGAGATCGACATCGAGACCTGGGACCGGGTGATGACGGTCAACGTGCGCGGCACCTGGCTGATGGTCAGGGCGATGGCGCCGCTGCTGCGCAAGTCCAAGGCCGGCGGTCGCATCGTCAACCTCGCCTCGGATACCGCGCTGTGGGGCGCGCCGCGCCTGCTGCATTACGTCTCCAGCAAGGGCGCGATCATCAGCATGACCCGCTCGCTGGCCCGCGAACTCGGCCCCGACGGCATTGCCGTCAACGCCATCGCCCCCGGCCTCGTGCTGGTCGAGGCCACCGAATACGTGCCCGAGGAGCGCAAGCGTCACTATGTCGAGGGCCGCGCCATGCAGCGAGCCCAAATGCCCGACGACGTGACAGGTGCGGCGGTTTACCTGCTGAGTGACGGCGCCGGCTTCGTCACCGGCCAGCTCTTGCCTGTCAATGGCGGCTTTGTCTTTAACTGAACCGCGTTACGCGGTTCTCCCCGGCGGCACCCGCATCTCGTATCTCGAGGCGGGCACGGAAGGCAGTGCTTTGCCGCCGCTGGTGCTGCTGCATGGCATGGGCTCGGCGGCACGCTCCTGGCGCGACCAGCTCGCCGGCCTGTCGCGCGACCGTCGTGTTGTCGCCTGGGACGCGCCGGGCTATGGCGAGTCCGCGCCGCTGGCGCCAGAGCTGCCCGATGCCGGCGACTATGCCCGTGCGGTGCTCGCCTTCATCGACCATCTCGGCATCGACCGCTGTCATCTGGTCGGCCATTCGCTCGGCACCCTGATGGCCGCGCGCTTCGCCGCTGACTATCCCGAGCGCCTGCTGTCGGTCAGCTTCAGCGGCCTGGCCATCGGCCATGCCGAACTGCCGGCGGACGAGAGCCGCCGCCTGCTGCACAGCCGGCTCGACGACATGGCGACGCTGGGGCCCGCCGGCATGGCGCAGAAGCGCGGGCCGCGGCTGCTGGCGCCCGGTGCGGCGCCCGATGTCATCGCCTCGGTGATCGAGACCATGGGCATGGCGAAACTGCCGGGCTATGTGCAGGCTGCGCACATGCTGTCGGGTGGCAATGCGCTGGCCGATATCGCGCGCATTCCGGCCGGCCTGCCGGTGCAGTTCCTCTACGCGCTCGACGACGTGATCACCGTGCCGGCCGACAACCTGAAGGGCGCAGCCTTGCGCCCCGAGGCACCGGCGCATGCGATCAGGAACGCCGGCCATGCCGCCTATCTCGAACAGCCGGCGCTGTTCAACGACATCCTCGCCCGCTTCATGGAGGCACACGATGGACGCCCATGACCGTATCCCGCAGGGCAAATACGTGGTGCCAGCGCTCGCCCAGGGTCTCGCCATCCTGTCGCTGTTCTCGCGCCGGCGCGCCACCATCACGCCGCCCGAGATCGCCCAGGAACTCAACCTGCCGCGTTCGACGGTGTTCCGCCTGCTGCACACGCTCCAGATGATGGGCTTCGTGCAGAAGGAAGGCGACGAGCGCCACTTCAAGCTGGGGCCGGCGGTGCTCAGCCATGGCTTCGAATATCTCGCCTCGCTCGACATCGTCGAGGCGGCGCAGCCGATCCTGCAGCGCCTGCGCGACGAGACCGGCTTGTCGGCCCATATGGCGGTGCGCGACGGCCGCGAGATCGTCTATGTGGCGCGTTATCCCGCCCGCACCACGATCTCCAGCACGGTCAACATCGGCACCCGCTTTCCGGTGCATGCCACCGTGATGGGCCGCATGATGATCTGCGATTTCAGCGACGAACAACTTCTCGACCTGTTCCCGACCGATCCGTTGCCGCGCTTTTCCGAACAGACGCCGACGACCCTGGCCGACCTGAAGGCGGTGCTGGCCGGCGACCGCGAACGCGGCTATGCGGTCAGCCAGTCGTTCTTCGAGCGCGGTGTCAGCTCGGTGGCCGCCCCGGTGCGTGACGGGATGGGGTATATCGTCGCCGTCATCAACATCACCGCGGTGGATGCCTATATCGACCTCGCCGCCATGCACGGCGACCTCAAGGATGCCGTGCTCAAGGCCTCGGCGCAGATCACCCAGTGGATCCGCCGCGAGACGCCGCGCGATGCCGGCGATGCGGCGAACAAGACCCCTTCATCGGAAACCAGCAAGGTCAGCGAGCCTCTTCATGCCTGAGCAGATCACCGTCGGCGAACTCACCGCGCGCTTCCTCGAAGCCTGCGGCGTCGACACCGCGTTTGGCGTCATCTCGATCCACAACATGCCGATCCTCGATGCCTTCGGCCAGCGCAACACCATCCGTTTCGTGCCCAGCCGCGGCGAGGCCGGCGCGGTCAACATGGCCGACGCCTGGGCCCGCGTGCGCGGCCAGCTCGGCGTTGCCATCACCAGCACCGGCACGGCGGCCGGCAATGCCGCCGGCGCCATGGTCGAGGCGCAGACCGCCGGCACGCCGCTGCTGCACCTGACCGGCCAGATCGAGCGGCCCTATCTCGACCGCCGCTGGAGCTACATCCACGAGGCGACCGACCAGCCCGGCATGCTGAAGGCGGTCTCGAAAGCCTATTTCCGCATCTGGTCCCCGGAGACCGCGCTCGGTGTGCTGCAGGAAGCCGCGCGCGTCGCGCTGTCGGCCCCCAGCGGCCCGGTCAGCGTCGAAATCCCGATCGACGTGCAGGAGGCGCTGGTCGACCTGCCGGCCGCCATCGCGCCGCTGCCTTTGCTGGTCGGCCAGCCGGACGACGCCGCGCTCGATGCCTTCGCCGAAATTCTGGCCAAGGCGAAGCGCCCGATCATCTGGGCCGGCGGCGGCGCGCGTCATGCGACGGACGAGATCCGTGCACTGGCCGATCTCGGCTTTGCCGTGGTGACCAGCGTGCAGGGCCGCGGCGTGCTGCCGGAAGACGACGCGCGCACGCTGGGCGCCTTCAATCTCTCCGGCCCGGTCGAGGCCTTCTATGCGAACTGCGACGCCATGCTGGTGGTCGGCTCGCGGCTGCGCGGCAACGAGACGCTGAAATACACCCTGCGCCTGCCGCGTCCGCTGCTGCAGATCGATGCCGACCCGCAGGCCCATGGCCGCGGCTATACCGCCGACCATTTCCTCGCCGGCGACGCGAAACTGGCGCTGGCCGGGTTGGCGGCGCGGCTGAAAAGCCGGCTCAAGGTCGCGGCCGGCTTCGGCGCCGCGATTGCCACGGCGCGGACCGAGGCCGAGGCACAACTGCGCAAGGGCCTCGGGCCCTATGAGCAGCTGGTCGATGCGCTGCAGCGGTCCGTGCCGCGCGATTACGTCTGGGTGCGCGACGTCACGGTGTCGAACAGCACCTGGGGCAACCGCATGCTCAGGCTGTTCGGCGCCCGCAACGGCGTGCATGCGCTGGGCGGCGGCATCGGCATGGGTGCTGCGATGGGCGTCGGTGCGGCGGTGGCGGCGCGCGGCCGCAAGACCATCGTGCTGTCGGGTGACGGCGGCCTGATGCTGAATGTCGGCGAACTGGCCACCGCGGCGCAGGAACAGGTCGACATGCTGCTGCTGGTGATGAACGACCGCGGCTATGGCGTGATCCGCAACATCCAGGATGCCCGCTTCGGCGGTCGCAAGTATTACGTCGACCTGCACACGCCGCAGTTCGCCGATCTGGCGCGCAGCCTCGGCTGGCGCCATACCCGGCTCGACGATGTCAGCCAGGCCGGGGCCGTGCTGGCCAAGGCGGTGGCCGAAACCGGCCCGCGCATGGTCGAGGTTGACATGGTGGCCATTGGCCCCTATGCCAGCGCTTTCGCCGGTCCGCCGGTGCGCAAGGCCTCGTGACCGGGGTGTCGTAACAGAGAGCAAGCCGATGTCCGTCCCGCAGATCCTGCTGATCGGCCATGGCGCGGTGGCGGCCGAGGTGCGCGCCGCAGCCGATAGCACCGGCGCCTTTGCCGTCGGCGCCGTGCTGGTGCGGCCCGAGAAGGTCGCCGCCGTGCAGGCCGAACTGCCGGGCATGACCGTGATCGGCAGCCTGAAGGACCTCGATTTCACGCCCGTGGTGGCGGCCGAATGCGCCAGCCACAGCGCGGTGCGGGCCTATGGCGCCGACCTGCTGCTGCGCGGCATCGATTTCGTCATTGCGTCCATCGGTGCGCTGACCGACGACGCGCTTTATGCCGAGCTGCGCGCGGCGGCACAGAAGGGCGGCGCGAAGCTGATCCTGCCGGCCGGCGCGGTGCCGGGCATCGATGCGCTGAATGCCGCCATGGTCGGCGGCGTCGACAAGGTGAGCTACGTTTCGCGCAAGCCGCCCGGCGCCTGGAAGGGCACCCCGGCCGAAGCCGCCGTGAAGCTCGACGCGCTGACCGAACCGGCCGTGTTCTATATTGGCACGGCGCGTGCCGCCGCCCGCGACTACCCGAAGAATGCCAATGTGGCGGCGACGGTGGCGCTGGCCGGCTTAGGCTTCGATGCCACCGAGGTGCGCATGATCGCCGATCCCGGCGTGCAGGCGAATATCCACGAGATCACGGCATCGGGCGCCTTCGGCGACATGCATCTGGTGATCCGCGGCAAGCCGCTGAAAAGCAACCCGAAGACCTCGTCGCTCGCCGCCTACAGCACGATCCGCGCCATTCTCAACTGCGTGCGGCCCGTTCAGATCTAGCGGATCAGAGGACGCGGAAGCCCCGCGCCTCACCCCATTCCATCGCATACTGCGCGGCGAAGCCGTCGCGCTCCAGCCGCACCTGCCAGCGCGGGTTGCGCCCGTCGCTCTGCGCCGGGGCGATGCACCAGCGGGTCAGCGCCACGGTCGCCGCCGCGTCGCGGCGGATCAGCAGCCCGAGCGCGCCGCCGGCTTGGGCGGCCTGTTGCAGGCGCCGGGTGGCGGCGAGGTCGAGCCCGTCGATCTCGGCCACCACGGCGGCGATGCCCGGCGTGCGCAAGGCCTCTTCAAAGGCCTGCAGACGGTCTTCCGGCCGGCGGGTCCAGGCGATGGTCAGGCGGCGATGGTCGAAACCGAAGGCGGCCAGCGCCGGGGCATGCAGCTGCCGTTCCGGCGTCAGCCACAGGACAGGGCGGCCGCGGCGCACGCTACCGAGATAGGCGGCGAGGAAACCGGCGGTGGCCAGCGGAGCCTGACCGACGACCTCATGCAGGCTGCCGGCCGGCAGGCCGCCCCAGGGCAGGGCGGCATCCAGCGTGGCAGTGCCGAAGGGAAACACGCGGCCGGCCAGCACCCGGCCGCTGGTGCCCAGCCGGCCGAGCCGGTCGCGCAGGCCGGCGATCAGGCCGAGGTTGGTGACCGTCTGCTGGCTGTAGGTCTGGCTGCGCATCATCGTTCCCCTCCGAAATGGCACGATATGTTCTAATATTGATCTCAATTAATTCAAATATGTTCTTATTCCTATCCCGTCCGGGCAAAAAGCCCGGTTTTCCGGGGAGGGGGCGAAGAGAGGAAGCTTTTTTGCTCGAAATTAGGATCGCCTACGTGGGTGCTTTCGGATTTCAGAAAACAGCCGGGCACCTGTCGCCTCAGGGCCGAAGTCAGTCGCGACGAAGCCTTTGTGCGGTAGGCGCTCGGTTATGATTTTGATCATCATATCTGGATCTGGCTTTGAAATGTCTCTCTGGCCGGCCGGCAGAGTGACATGACCACCCTCCATCCTCACGCCGTGTTTGCGCGAATGGTATGCGAGCAGGTCTGCCATCTGAATTGCGCGAGAGTCGTGCTTTGGAACGAATGAGATTGACCTATATGCACGGTTAAAATCTTCATGCGACGTGCGTAACGCTTCTAGGTTATTTGCAATCTCTCGATTGTTTTTATCCCCCTCTTCAAAAAGAAACGAAAGTCCTTCGTCGTGTGCTATGCGCCCTAGTTTTATATCGGTCATTATCCATTGCAAAATTACCTGCGCACAGAATGCATAAGGCGTAATGGTCCTCTTGCGGTCACTTTCTTCAGCACGACTTTTGTAAGTAGGCTTAACTACAGACATTGTCATGCCCATCAGAGCGTGCGCCGAAAGAACTCCGCAAATCTTTGATACAAAAGACTGCTTCTTAAGAATGCTCCAGTTTTTATATATCCCGTCACTGTTCTCCATATCCATTGTATGGAGAACAGTGACGCCGTATTCGTTGAATACAGGATCGGCTTGCTTCTCGAAGTTAACCCATTGCTCTGCGCGGGCGATGTATCCCGCGCAGGTAATAAGCCTGTTTCCAGCATCAGTGCCGCTATCATCAAGATAACAGATGAGCATATTGAATGGCTCGATGGTTAAGGCGTACCCATTCTTTCCATTGATGGTACTCAAACTCCAATAAAAAAGCCCCGCATCTTTCGACGCGGGGCTTTCGCTGTCCGGCAGTGAGATAGAGAGCTTTACTCCGCCGCGCTGCGCAGCACCGGTTTGGGGCGTTCCAGTTCAGCCTTGCGGGTGAGCGCCTCGTAATAGGGCGCAAAGGCCGGCCGGTTGATGTAGCGGCCGGCGCCTTTCACGGTGCGCACGTCGCCATCCTTGTAGACCACCTTGCCCTGCGAGAGGGTCACGGTGTTGATGCCCTCGACCTCCATGCCCTCGAAGATGTTGAAGTCGATCTTCTGGTGATGGGTCTTCGCCGAAATCTTGCGCGTCTTCTTCGGGTCCCAGACCACCAGGTCGGCATCGGCGCCGGGCTGGATCACGCCCTTGCGCGGATAGAGGTTGAAGATCTTGGCCGCATTGGCCGAGGTGACGGCGACGAATTCGTTCGGCGTCAGGCGGCCCTTGTTGACGCCGTGATGCCACAGCACATGCATGCGGTCTTCGACGCCGCCAGTGCCGTTCGGGATCTTGGTGAAGTCGTTGCGGCCGGCCGCCTTCTGGTCGGCGCAGAAGCAGCAATGGTCGGTCGCCGTGGTCTGCAGGTGGCCGGCCTGCAGGGCGCGCCACAGCACCGCCTGGTGCTCCTTGGCGCGGAAGGGCGGGCTCATCACGTAGGCCGCCGCGGTTTCGAAATCCGGGTTGCGGTAGACGCTGTCATCGACCAGCAGATGGCCGGCCAGCGCCTCGCCGAAGACGCGCTGGCCCTCGTTGCGGGCGCGGATGATCGCTTCCACCGACTCGATGCAGGAATTGTGCACGATATAAAGCGGCACGTTCAACACCTGGGCGATGCGGATGGCGCGGTTGGCGGCCTCGCCCTCGACGGCCGGCGGCCGTGACAGCGGATGGCCCTCGGGGCCGGTGATGCCCTGTTTGAGCAGTTCCTGCTGCAGGTGGAAGACCAGCTCGCCGTTTTCGGCATGCACGGTGCACAGCGCGCCGAGCTCGCGGGCGCGCAGGAAGCTGTTCACCAGCACCTCGTCCTCGCACATGATGGCGTTCTTGTAGGCCATGAAATGCTTGAAGCTGTTCACCCCATGCTCGGCGACGAGCGTGCCCATGTCCCTGTGCACGCTCTCGTCCCACCAGGTGACGGCGACATGGAAGCTGTAATCCGAGGCCGCCTTTTCCGACCAGCCGCGCCATTTCCTGAACGCCGAGAGCAGGTTTTCCTGCGGGTCGGGAATGACGAAGTCGATGATCATGGTGGTGCCGCCGACCATGGCGGCGGTGGTGCCGGAGAAGAAATCCTCCGACGCCGTCGTGCCCATGAAGGGCAGTTCCATATGGGTATGCGGGTCGATGCCGCCGGGCATCACATAGGCGCCGCCGGCATCGATCACCTCGGCGCCGGCCGGCGCCTCGAGATTGGGGCCGACCGCCCTGATCGTGCCGCCGTCGATGAGAACATCCGCACGCTGACTACAATCCGCATTGACCACCGTGCCGCCGCGTACCAGTACCGCCATGATTGCCTCCCGCCCTGTCTTCGAGGTCGCTGCGGTTATTCATTCATGACCTGACCGAACGGTCAAGAAAATCATGGCCGGTGGAAAGCACGGCGTTGCGCGCTGCACGGCGACGCGGCAGATGCCTGCGTTTTCGGCAGGATGTCAGCCCTTGCGGGCGGTTTTCGCACGGACCGGCACGGAGCGAACCGGCAGCGCGCCGGTGCCGTTCAGCACGATGTCGGTGACGGTCTTCGTCGCGGCGGAAAAAACGCTGTCGTCCAGCGTCTTGCGGTCGAGCACGGCGCCGATCTGGGCGGCGAAATCGGCATAGGTCTGCGTCGTCGCCCAGATCATGAACAAGAGATGCGCCGGATCGACCGGCTTCAGCTTGCCGGCGGCGATCCAGCCCTCGATCACCGCGCTTTTTTCCTTCACCAGGCGGCGCAGGCGCTGGCGCAGGAAGGGCTGCACATGGCGGGCGCCGCCGATCACCTCGATGGCCCACAGCCGCGAGGGCTCCGGCGCGTCGCGCGAGGCCGCCATCTTGCGGGCGATGTAGTTGCCGAGCGCGGTGGCCGGATCGGCCTCGGCGGTGATTTCCTCGCTCAGGGCGTCGAGCCAGACTTCCAGGATGGCATCCAGCACGCTCGCGTAGAGATCCTGCTTGGTGCGGAAATAATAATGCAGGTTGGCCTTGGGCACCCCGGCCTTGCGCGCGATCTCAGCGGTGCTGGCGCCGGCGAAGCCCTTCTTGGCAAACACCGATTCGGCGGCTTTGAGGATCTTCTCGACATTGCGGCGGCGGATCGTACCGGCGGCGGCGCCATTGCTATTTGCCGGGCCGTTCGCCGGGGCGTCGGCGCTGCCGGCCGCAGGTTTGTCCGTCGCCTTTTTCCGCGATGCCGATTCCCGAGATGCCGGTTCCCGCGAGGCCTGTGTCGTCTTGCGCGTTGCCGCCATCTCTTTCCATCCATTTGCCCAAGGACCGGGCATGTGCATCGGGGCCGTGCAGATTCCTTATGCGGATCGTCCCCCGCTGTCAAAGCATCCGCGCGGCTATACCGAATCCCGACTTGACCATTTGGTCAAGAAAATCCTAGCCTCGGAACCGTCACACGGGAGCGGCCGCCACGGTTTGGGAGAACCGGCACCGTTCTTGCGAGGCATACAGGGAGATGCCGGCCTGCACGCATGGGCCGGCAAACAGATCGCACACACAGGACCACGACAGGCAGGGGGCTCGGGTCATGGGGACTGCGCGTAACGAAGCCGGGCGTAACGACTTGGGGCGACAAGCACCGGAAAGCGGTGCGCCCGATATCAGGGCCGGCCGGCTCGACGCCGCCGCCTATGCCGCCGGATTCGAAGCCGCGGTGCCCGACCTCGACCAGCAGGCGGCGCTGGTCGAAGCGAACCGCTGCTATTTCTGCTACGACGCGCCCTGCATCGAGGCCTGCCCGACCGGCATCGACATCCCCGGCTTCATCCGCAAGATCGCCACCGGCAATACCGCCGGTGCGGCGCTGCGCATTTATGAGCAGAATATCTTCGGCGGCTCCTGCGCGCGGGTCTGCCCGACCGAAATCCTCTGCGAGCGCGCCTGCGTGCGCAACACCGAGGACGGCAAGCCGATCCCGATCGGACTCTTGCAGCGGTACGCGACCGATCATGGCACGGCGGCCAATGCGCATCCGTTCCGCCGCGCTGCCAGCACCGGCCGCAAGGTTGCCGTGGTCGGCGGCGGTCCGGCGGGGCTGGCCTGCGCACACCGGCTGGCCATGCACGGCCATGACGTCACCGTCTTCGAGGCGCGGCCGAAACTCGGCGGCCTGAATGCTTACGGCGTCGCCGAATACAAGGTGCCGCACGGCTATGCCGGCCGCGAGGTCGAGTTCGTGCTCGACATCGGCGGCATTACCGTCGAGACGAATAAGATGCTCGGCCGCGACATCACGCTGGAAGCCTTGCGCCGCGATTTCGATGCCGTCTTTCTCGGCCTCGGCCTTGGTGCCGTGAAGGCGCTCGGCTGCGACGGCGAGGCCCTGGCCGGCGTCGTCAATGCCGTCGACTATATCGCGGACCTGCGTCAGGCCACGGATTTCGCGACCCTGCCGGTCGGCCGTCATGTGGTGGTGATCGGCGGCGGCAACACCGCCATCGACATCGCCATCCAGTCGAAGCGGCTCGGCGCCGAGGAGGTCACGCTGGTCTATCGGCGCGGGCCGGAAGCGATGAGCGCCACGGGGCACGAGCAGGCCTTCGCCAGGGAGAACGGCGTCATCATCCGCCACTGGGCCCAGCCGGTACGGCTGGAAGGCGAGGCGGGTGCCGTGCGTCGCGCGGTGTTCGAACACACCAGCCTGACCACTGCCGGCCGGCTCGCCGGCACCGGCGAGGAGTTCAGCCTCGCCGCCGACATGGTGTTCAAGGCGATTGGCCAGACCTTCGTGGCCGATCCTTTGCGCGGCGAGGCCGGCCGCGAACTGCTGGTGCTGAAAGACGGCCGCATCTCGGCCGATGCCGATGGCCGTACCTCGCTCGACGGCGTCTGGGCCGGCGGCGACTGCGTGGCCGGCGGTGACGATCTCACGGTGGCCGCGGTGGCGGCTGGGCGGCGCAGTGCCGAGGCGATCACGCAATCGCTGCGGCGCCAGGCCGCGGCATAGAGATAAAGAGCAGGGAGGCGACCGATGGCAGACCTTTCCGTCAATTTCGCCGGCATCCGGGCACCCAATCCGTTCTGGCTGGCCTCGGCGCCACCGACCGACAAGGCCTATAACGTCGTGCGCGCCTTCCAGGCCGGCTGGGGCGGCGTGGTGTGGAAGACGCTGGGCGAGGACGGGCCGCCCATCGTCAACGTCTCCTCGCGCTACGGCGCCTATTCCTACAAGGGCAACCGGGTCGCCGGGCTGAACAACATCGAGCTGATCACCGACCGGCCGCTGGAGATCAACCTGCAGGAGATCAAGCAGGTCAAGCGCGACTGGCCCGATCGCGCGATGATCGTCTCGCTGATGGTGCCCTGCGAGGAAGAGGCGTGGAAATCGATCCTCGGGCGGGTCGAGGAGACCGGCGCCGACGGCGTCGAGCTGAATTTTGGCTGTCCGCACGGCATGCCCGAGCGCGGCATGGGCGCTGCGGTCGGCCAGGTGCCGGAATACGTCGAGATGGTCACCCGCTGGTGCAAGCAGCACAGCCGCATGCCGGTGATCGTCAAGCTGACGCCGAACATCACCAGCATCCTCGGGCCGGCCCGCGCCGCGGTGCGCGGCGGTGCCGATGCGGTCAGCCTGATCAACACCATCAATTCCATCGTCAGCGTCGATCTCGACCAGATGGCGCCGACGCCCACCGTGGACGGCAAGGGCACCTCGGGCGGCTATTGCGGCCCGGCAGTCAAGCCCATCGCGCTGAACATGGTGGCGCAGATCGCCCGCGACGCCGAGACCGGCGACATCCCGATTTCCGGCATCGGCGGCATCGAGAGCTGGCGCGACGCCGCAGAATTCATCGCGCTCGGCGCCGGCAGCGTCCAGGTCTGCACGGCGGCCATGCATTACGGCTTCCGCATTGTCGATGACATGATCGACGGGCTGTCGCGCTGGATGGACGAAAAGGGCTATGCCCGGGTCGGCGATTTTCAGGGTCTGGCGGTTCCGAACGTTACGGACTGGAAGAATCTCAATCTGAAGTACAAGATCATCGCCGATATCGACCCGGAGAAATGCATCCAGTGCGGCCTGTGCCATATCGCCTGCGAGGATACCTCGCACCAGGCGATCGCGGCGGGTCGCGAGGACGGCAAACGGGTCTATAGTGTGATCGACGAGGAATGCGTGGGCTGCAATCTGTGTATGCATGTCTGCCCGGTCGAGGGCTGCATCACCATGAAACGGGTCGATGACGGACAGGCCTACCAGAACTGGACCCAGCATCCCAACAACCCCATGCGCGAAGCGGCCGAATAAAGGTTTTCGAGGAGAGTCAGACGATGGCGAATGCAAAGAACATCCAGGTCAACCAGGACCGCCTGTGGGAAAGCCTGATGGAAATGGCCAAGATCGGCGCGACGGCGAAGGGTGGTTGTGCCCGGCTGGCGCTGACCGATCTCGACAAGCAGGGCCGCGACCTGTTCGTCCAGTGGTGCAAGGACGCCGGCTGCACCGTCACGGTCGACCGCATGGGCAACATCTTTGCCCGCCGGCCCGGCAAGAATGACGACCTGCCGCCGGTGGTGACCGGCAGCCATCTCGATACCCAGCCGACGGGCGGCAAGTTCGACGGCGTCTACGGCGTGCTGGCCGGGCTGGAAGTCATCCGCACGCTTAACGACTACAAGTTCGAGACCGATGCGCCGGTCGAGGTTTCGGTCTGGACCAACGAGGAAGGCTCGCGGTTTGCCCCCGCCATGGTGGCGTCCGGCGTCTTTGCCGGCGTGTTCACCGAGGAATACGGCCACAGCCGCGCCGATCTCGACGGCAAGACCATCGGCGAGGAGCTGAAGCGGATCGGCTATCTCGGCGACATGCCGGTCGGCGGCCGGCCGTTCAAGGCGTTTTTCGAGGCGCATATCGAGCAGGGCCCGATCCTCGAGGCCGATAAGCGCACCATCGGCGTCGTGCAGGGCATCCAGGGCATGCGCTGGTTCGAGGTCACCGTCACCGGCGCCGAAAGCCATGCCGGCACCACGCCGATGCCGCGCCGCAAGGACGCCATGCTGGGCTGCGCCCGCATCGTCGACCGTATCCACCAGATCGCGCTCGACCACAAGCCGGGCGTCTCGACGGTCGGCCTGGTCAAGGTCAGCCCGAATTCGCGCAACACCATCCCGGGCACGGTGTTCTTCTCGGTCGACCTGCGCCATCCGCAGGACGAGGTGGTGCTGAAGATGAAGGCCGCGCTGGAAGCCGCCTGCGCCGAGGTCTGCGGCGACCTTGGGCTGGCTTACGAGTGCAAGGAAGTGTGGAATTCCCCGGCAGTGCATTACAACAAGGACTGTATCGCCGCGGTGCGCAAGGCCGCCGAAGAGGCCGGTTTCGCCCATATGGATATCACCTCGGGCGCCGGCCACGACGCCGGCTATATCAGCCGGGTGGCGCCGACCGCCATGGTCTTCGTGCCCTGCGCCGACGGCATCAGCCACAACGAGGTGGAATCGGCCACCGCCGAGGATCTGGCCGCCGGCTGCAACGTGCTGCTGCGCGCCATGCTGGAACATGCGGCCTGAGGACGCGGGCAAGCGGAATGGCCGTGGTGATGGAAGAGCGTAAGGCAGAGACAGGACCGGTGGCCGCGGCGAAGGGCGGCGCGACGCCGGCGGTGGAGATTGCCGGCGTCAACCTGGTGTTCCAGACCGCCGATACGCCGGTCTATGCCCTGTCGGATGTCGACCTGACCGTGGGGCGCGGCGAATTCGTCTCCTTCATCGGCCCGTCGGGCTGCGGCAAGACCACCCTGCTGCGGGTGATCGCCGACCTGCAGCAGGTCACCGGCGGCAGCGTACGGGTGAACGGCGTGAGCCCGCAGGCCGCCCGGCTCGACCGTGCCTACGGCTATGTCTTCCAGGCCCCGGCGCTGTATCCGTGGCGCAGCGTGCTGCGCAACATCACCCTGCCGCTCGAGATCATGGGCCTGCCGAAGGCCGAGCGATCGGCACGGGCGAAACGCGTGCTCGACCTCGTCAACCTGTCCGGTTTCGAGAAGAAGTTTCCCTGGCAGCTCTCGGGCGGCATGCAGCAGCGCGTCTCGATTGCCCGCGCGCTGTCATTCGATCCGGAACTGCTGCTGATGGACGAGCCCTTCGGTGCGCTCGACGAGATCATCCGCGACCACCTGAACGAACAGCTGCTCGACCTGTGGCGGCGCACCGGCAAGACCCTGCTGTTCGTCACCCATTCGATCCCCGAAGCCGTGTTCCTGTCGACCAAGATCGTCGTCATGAGTCCGCGGCCGGGCCGCATCATCGACGTGATCGACAGCAGCCTGCCGCGCGACCGCCGGCTAGACATCCGCGAGACGCCGGAATTCGCCGCCATCGCCCACCGGGTGCGCGAGGGCCTGCGCGCCGGCCACAGCTATGACGACCATGTCTGACGCCACGGCCGCAGCGACCCTGCCTGCCGCCGGCCTGTGGCCGCGTCTGCGCGACGGCGCGACCCTGCCGATCCTGTCGGTGCTGCTGTTCATCCTGGTGATCTGGTATCTTGGCGCGGTGAAGCTGAATGCACCGCAGGTGCTCGATGCTTACGAGCGCGCCGGACAGACCGAATGGACCTTTCCCGAACTGGTCGCCGATACGCTCAGTATGGAGCGCCCGGTGCTGCCGGCGCCGCACCAGGTAGTGGCCGAGCTGAACCGGACGGTGCTGCAGGTCAACATCACCTCGCGACGCAGCCTCGTCTACCATACCTGGGTGACGCTCGAATCCGCGCTGGTCGGCTTTCTGTTCGGCACCGCGCTCGGCATCGGGCTGGCGGTCGCCATCGTCCATGTGGCGAGCCTGGAACGCGCGCTGATGCCGTGGATCATCGCGTCGCAGACCATCCCGATTCTTGCCATCGCGCCGATGATCGTGGTGGTGCTGGGCTCGCTCGGTCTTGTCGGCCTGCTGCCCAAGGCGGTGATCTCGGCCTATCTGTGCTTCTTCCCGGTCACCATCGGCATGGTCAAGGGCCTGACCTCACCCGAGACCATCCAACTCGACCTGATGCGCACCTACAACGCCTCGACGGCACAGACATTGCGCCTGCTGCGGCTGCCGGCCTCGCTGCCTTTCCTGTTCACCAGCCTCAAGGTGGCGATCTCGCTGGCCGTGGTCGGCGCCATCGTCGGCGAACTGCCGACCGGCGCCCAGGCCGGCCTCGGCGCCCGGTTGCTGGCCGGTTCGTATTACGGCCAGACCATCCAGATCTGGTCGGCGCTGGTCATGGCCGCCGTGCTGGCCGGCGGCTGCGTCGGCCTGGTCGGCCTGGTGCAGGCTAGGCTCGGCCGCAGGCTCGGGGGTGCGGCATGACGGCGCGCCATTCCGTTCAGCCGAAGGATGCGGCGCTGGCGCTCGGCCTGCTCTGCGGCGCCGCGGCCCTGATCAGCCCGTACGGTATCCACGGCGGCATGCTGGGTCAGCCGGCGGTGCTCGGCCTCTGGCTGCTGACCATCGCGGCCATGGCGCTGCTGTTCCTGCGGCCGCTGCGGCCCGTGGCCGCCGCCATCGTCGCCGGCGGCGCCGCGGTGCTGGCAGGCGCCGCGCTCTACAGCCTGCTGCTGGCCGGCGCGCGCGGCATGGCGGCGCCGGGCCTGTGGCTCGGACTCGCGGCACTCGGCCTGCTGGTCTGGCGGGCGCTCGACCGCATCAGCCTGGCGGCCCTGCGGCTGCCCGGTGCCATCGGCGGCGCAGTGGCACCCGTACTGCTCGGCGTCTGGCTGCTGTACCTGTGGGAAATGATCGTCGTCGGTTTTGAAGTGCCGGCCGTGCTGCTGCCGCCGCCGTCCGCCATCGGCCATGCCATCGCCATCAGCCTGCCGACGCTTGGCGTCGATTTCGTCCAGACCTTCATCCGCGCGGTGATCCCCGGCTTCGTGATCGGCTCGGCGGCCGGCTTCCTGACCGGCGTGCTGGTCGACCGCGTGCCCTTCCTGCAGCGCGGTCTGCTGCCGATCGGCAATCTGGTCAGCGCCCTGCCGATCATCGGCATCGCGCCGATCATGGTGATGTGGTTCGGCTTCGATTGGCAGTCCAAGGCCGCCGTCGTGGTGGTGATGACCTTCTTCCCGATGCTGGTCAACACCATTGCCGGCCTCGCCGCACTGGGGCGTATCGAGCGCGACATGATGGCGACCTATGCCGCCAGCTACGGCCAGACCCTGTGGATGGCACGGCTGCCGGCGGCGCTGCCCTTCCTGTTCAATGCGCTCAAGGTCAATTCGACCTTGGCGCTGATCGGCGCCATCGTCGCCGAATTCTTCGGCACGCCGATTGTCGGGATGGGATTTCGCATCTCGACCGAGGTGGGCCGCATGAACATCCCGATGGTCTGGGCCACGATCGCGGTCGCCGCGGTCGCCGGCTCGGCAAGTTACGGGCTGCTGGCGCTGGCTGAACGCTGGATGACCTTCTGGCATCCGTCGTTCCGCAAGGCGTCGTCCTGAGTGCATGCCGTTTCGAGTATCTGGGGGTTCATCAGTTCCGACAGGAGAGGAGAATAGCGTTATGAAACGTTCAGCTTTTTACGGGCTCGCCATCGGCGCAGCCCTGGCGGTTGCCGCCGGATCGGCCCATGCCGCCGATAAGTTCACCATCCAGCTGAAATGGGTCACCCAGGCCCAGTTCGCCGGCTATTACGTCGCCAAGGACAAGGGCTTCTACAAGGCGGTCGACCTCGACGTCACCGTCAAGCCGGGCGGCCCCGACATCGCCCCGCCGCAGGTGATGGCCGCCGGCGGTGCCGATGCGATCATCGACTGGATGCCGTCGGCGCTGGCCAGCCGCGAGAAGGGCGTGCCGCTGGTCAACGTGTCGCAGACCTTCCAGAAGTCGGGCATGATGCTGACCTGCGCCAAGTCGAGCGGCATCACTTCGCCGAAAGACTTCCCCGGCCATACGCTGGGCGTCTGGTTCTACGGCAACGAATATCCGTTCCTGACCTGGATGGCCAAGCTTGGCATCCCGACCGATGGCAGCGCCAAGGGCGTCAAGGTCCTCAAGCAGGGCTTTAACGTCGATCCGCTGATCCAGAAGCAGGCCGCCTGCATTTCGACCATGACCTATAACGAATACTGGCAGGTCATCGATGCCGGCTTCAAGCCGGGCGACCTGATCGTGTTCAAGTACAGCGACCAGGGCGTCGGCACCATGGAAGACGGCATTTACGCCAATGGTGCGAAGCTCGGCGACAAGGCCTATGCCGACAGACTGGCCCGTTTCGTTGCCGCCTCCAACAGGGGCTGGGACTGGGCGGTCAAGAATTCGGATGCCGCGGCGATGATCGTGCTCGACAACGACAGCACCGGCGCGCAGACCGAGAAGCACCAGAAGCGCATGATGGGCGAGATCGCCAAGCTGGTCGAAGGCTCGAAGCACGGCACCGGCTATCTCGATCCGGCCGATTACGACCGCACCGTCAGCATCCTGCTGTCGGCTAAGTCCGACCCGGTGATCACCAAGAAGCCGGAAGGGGCCTGGACCCACGCGATTTTCGACGCGGCCAAGAAATACGCCAAGTAATCCGGACTTCAGTCTGAGATGAGACCCGGCCGGGCAACCGGCCGGGTTTTCTATGCCGGCACCGCGGCAGCTTCGCTGTCGGCAACGACCAGTTCGATCAGGGCGCGTGCCGCCACCGAGGGCGAGCGGCCGCTGCGCCGGACGATGCCCATGACGCGCTCGACATGCGGCGCGGTGATCGGAATCTCGACCAGATCGGCGAAGCGCAGCAGCGGCGTGGTCAGCGACGGCAGGGCGGCGATGCCGAGGCCTTCATGCACCAGGGCGCCGATGGTGGCCAGATGTTCGGCGTCATACTGGCTGTGCGAGGGGATGCCGGCCTGGGCGCAGGCAGCGTCGATATACTGCCGCACGCTGGATGTGCGGGCCATGGTGATGATCGGATAGAGCACCATGTCGGCCCAGCTGACGCTGCGGCGTTTGGCGAGCTTATGGCCACGCGGGCAGACCATGACGAAGCGGTCGACGATCAGTGGCTGGAAGCTGAAGTCGCGATGCGCCGCCGGCGTCACCGTCAGGCCGAAATCGGCGGCGCCGCTCTCGACCAGATCCTGGATCTGGTCATGCAGGGTGTCGCGGATGATCACGTCGATGCCGGGATGCCGCGCCTTGAAGCGGGCCAGCACGCGCGGCAGCGTCACGGCGGCCAGCGAGGGCAGGGCGGCCACCACGACGCGGCCGCGCCGGCGGGCCAGGTAATCCTGCAGGTCGCCGGAGACCGCCTCGAATTCGTCGATCAGCCGGTTGGCCAGCCGGCGCAGTTCCTCGCCCTCGGGTGTCAGCGCGATCTGCCGCGTGGTGCGGTCGAACAGCCGCACGTTCAGCATCTCTTCCAGCTTGCGGATGGTGGCCGACAGGGCAGGCTGCGACAGGTGCAGGCGTTCGGCGGCCTCGCTGAAGCTGCCGAGATCGGCCACGGCGCGAAAGGCCTGCAATTGCCGCAGGGTGAGATTCATAGTCATAAGTTATAAATAGATAAGATAAATTCATTTGTAAAATATATCCCGCAACGGCCAGTCTGCCTGCCAACATAGAATCAGTTGGGAGGAGCCTGTGTCGGGGCCCGAGAAAGTTCTGGTCGGCTGCGGCGCCGGCTTTTCCGGCGACCGTCTGGATGCCCCGGAACCCGTGGTGCGCAGCCTGATCGCCGCCGGCGGGCCGGCCGCCATCATGTTCGAGACGCTGGGCGAGCGCACGCTGGCGCTGGCCCAACTGGCCAAGCTGGAAAACCCCGAGCGCGGTTACGAGCCGCTGCTGGAGCGCCTGCTGGCGCCGATCCTCGACGCCTGCCTCAAGCATCGCGTCACCATCCTTGGCAATTTCGGCGCCGCCAACCCGCAGGCCGCCGCCCGGGCGATCCGGGCGCTGGGCCAGCGGCTCGGCTGCCGGCCGATGAAAATCGCCGTGGTCAGCGGCGACGACATCGCCGCCGCCGGCCTGCTGCCGCAACTGCAGGCCGAGGACGGCACGCCGCTCGCCACCGGCCCGGTGATTTCCGCCAATGCCTATCTCGGGGCCGCGCCGCTGGTCGAGGCACTGGCCGCCGGCGCCGATGTGGTGGTGACCGGCCGGGTCGCCGATCCGTCGCTGGCGCTGGCGCCCTTCATCCATCATCACGGCTGGTCGCTCGACGACCTGCCGCGCATTGCCTGCGGCACCTTGGCCGGCCATCTGCTCGAATGCGGCGCCCAGGTCACCGGCGGCTATTACGCCGATCCCGGCATCAAGGATGTGCCCGATCCGCATGCCATCGGTTTTCCCATCGTCGAGATGGCCGCCGACGGCAGTTTCGTGGTCGGCAAGGCCGGCAAGACCGGCGGCTTGGTCGACCGGCATACGGTGACCGAACAGATCCTCTATGAAATCCACGACCCGGCCGCCTATCTGACGCCAGACGTCACCCTCGATGTCACCGGCGTGGCGCTGTCGGATCAGGGCAGGGACCGTGTCCGGGTCACCGGTGCCGCCGGCCATGCACGACCGGAGCGGCTGAAGGTGACCATCGGTCTCGATGGCGGCTGGCTCGGCGAGGGCGAGATTTCCTATGCCGGGCCGAATGCCGTGGCCCGCGCGCGGCTGGCGCTCGACGTGGTGCGTCGGCGGCTGGGGCCGGGCCTGCGCATGCGCGGCGATATCATCGGCCTCGCCAGTGTGTTCAACGACGATGCCGGTACCTGGCTTGATGCGCAGACCGCCGAACCCGACGATGTGCGCCTGCGCATTGCCGTGGCGTCCAATGATCGCGCCGAGGCCGACCGCGCCCATGAGGAAGTGCTGGCGCTGTATACCTGCGGGCCGGCCGGCGGCGGCGGCGTGCGCGGCGCCACAAGGCGGCGCATCGCCACCGAATCCGGCTATATCCCGCGCGACCTGGTGCGGCCGGCCGTGGAGATCCAGTCATGACCGTGATCACGCAAGGAGCGCGGCTGGTCGAGGCACCGCTGCACCGGATCGCCCATGGCCGCACCGGCGACAAGGGCAACCGCATCAACATCAGCCTGATCGCATGGCGCGAGGACCTCTATCCGCTGCTGCGCGAGCAGGTGACCGCCGACCGCGTCGCCGCCCTGTTCGCCCATCGCCATCCGGGCCGGGTGCAGCGCTTCGAGCTGCCGCAGCTCTGGGCGCTCAACTTCGTCATCGACGACGTGCTCGAGGGGGGCGTCAACGACGCGCTCAACCTCGATGGCCACGGCAAGACCCATTCATACCTGCTGCTGTCGCTGCCGGTGCGGATACCTGAAGACCTGTAATCAACAAACCGGAGGAAACCAGAAAATGAAACGCGCATTTATTGCGGCTGTTGCCGCCTGTGGTCTCGCCGCCGTGGCCCTGCCGGCCGCCGCCAAGGACAAGCTGCTGATCGGCGCCTCGTCGGCCTCGTCCAGCCAGTATGGCTATTTCGTCGCCCTGTCGCAGCTGATCAACAGCCATGTCCAGAATGTCGACAGCTCGGTGGTCGAAACCGGCGCCACCGTCGACAACCTGCGCCGCATCGAGCGCAAGCAGATCGATCTCGGCCTCGTCACCACCAATGTCGGCTACCAGGCCTATGTCGGCGAGGGGCCCTTCGAGGGCAAGAAGACCGACAGCCGCCTGCTGTTCGTCTATTCCAATGCACCGCAGAACGTGATCGTCCGCAATGACAGCGGCGTCAAGAGTCTCGCCGACCTCAAGGGCAAGCGCTTCAATCCCGGCCTGAAGGGCTCGGCCACCGAGAAGACCGCCGAGGCCGTCTTCAAGGCGCTCGGCATCGCGCCGGAGTTCGTGCGCGGCTCGACCACCGACATCGTCGATGCGGTCAAGGACAACCGGGTGATCGGCTATGTGAAGTCGGGCGTCGGCGACAAGCTCGACGGCTCCTCGATGGACATCGCCACCTTCACCCCGGTGAAGGTGCTGTCGCTGTCGCCCGAGCAGAAGAAGCTGATCGCCGACAAGTTCCCCGAGCTTTCGGTCGCCGATGTGCCGGCCGGCGCCGCCGATGGCGTTCCGGCCTACAGCACCTGGAGCTTCGGCCTCGCCGTGCATGCGCGGCCCGACCTGTCGGACGAGATTGCCTACCAGATCGCCAAGGCGGTCTTCGAAGACAAGACCGTGCAGGTGGCAGCGCTCAGCAGCATGAAGGGTCTCGATCTGATGAAGCTGACGGTCTCCGGTGGCACCGTGCCGTTGCATCCGGGCGTCGTGCGCTATCTCAAGGAGCATAACGTCGCCATCCCGGCCAAGCTGATGCCGAAGATGAACTGAACGGTATCGGCTGCGTAATACAGGAGGCCGGGATATGCGGTCCACGATGACGAAGGCGCTCGCCGCCCTGCTGGGCGTGTTCATCCTCTACACATCGGCCTTCGGGTCTTTCGAGGGGTTGGTCCAGCGGGCGATCTTCGTCGGTCTGGTCGTGTCGCTCGGCCTCCTGATGTTTCCGCTCGGTGCCGGCAAACGCTGGCGTCCGCTCGGGATTGCCATCGATCTGGCCGCCGCAGTGGTATCCATCGCCGCCTGCGTCTACGTGATCACCCACTACGACGAGATCATGAACGACCTGCCGACCGCCACCACGCTCGACATCGTGCTGACGGCGGGGCTGGTGCTCTCGATCCTTGAAGTCTCGCGGCGTGCCATCGGCGCCATCTTCCCGACCATCGCGCTGGCCGGTATCGCCTATGCATTGCTCGGCCAGTATATCCCGGGGCCGCTCGGCCATCGCGGCTTTGACGTCTATTTTACCACCGAGACCCTGCTGCTCGGCGACCTCGGTATCTGGGGCCTGCTGGTCGGCGTGGCCAGCACCACCATCGGCGCCTTCATCCTGTTCGGCAGCGTGCTGCTGTTCACCGGTGGCGGCCAGACCTTCATGGACCTCGCCGTGCGGCTCAGCGGGCGCAGCCCGGGCGGTGCCGCCAAGATCGCCACCGTGGCCTCGGGCCTGTTCGGCATGATCAGCGGCAGCGCGGTGGCCAATGTCGCCACCACCGGCAATTTCACCATCCCGCTGATGAAGCGGCTGGGCTATTCGCCGGCGCTGGCCGGCGGCATCGAGGCGGTGGCGTCGACCGGCGGGCAGATCGCGCCGCCGGTGATGGGTGCGGCGGCCTTCGTGATGGCCGAGATCCTTGGCCGCAGCTATTTCGACATTGCCAAGGCAGCGGTGCTGCCGGCCTTCCTGTATTACCTCGGTGCTTTCGCGACGATCCATTTCATCGCGCTGAATCGCGGCCTGCGCATCGTGCCGGAGGACGAGATGCCGCCCTGGCGCAGCGTGCTGGCGCCACAGCGGGTCGGGCCGATTGTTCTGGCTTTCGCCGGGCTGCTGTTCGGCATCCTGACCGGCCGTTCGGTGCAGACCGCCGCCTTCTATGGCGTCGCCGGCCTGTTCATCAGTTATCTGGCACTCAATGTCCGCTCGCTGGCGGGCCTGCGTGCCGCCATAAAAATCATCGTCGACAGTCTCGAGGACGCCGGCAAGGCGCTGGTGATGATCGGCGTGCTGCTGGCCGGCGCCCAGATCCTGGTCAGCATGGTCAACATGACCGGCCTCGGCGTCACGCTGTCGACCATGATCGTCTCGCTGGCCAACAATTCGATCTGGCTGATCGCGGTGGTCACCGCCCTGGTCTGCATGGTGCTCGGCATGGGCATCCCGACCACCGCGGCCTATGTGCTGGTGGCGGCCGTGCTGGCCCCGGCACTGACCAAGGTCGGGGTGCCGCCGATCGTCGCGCATATGTTCGTCTTCTATTACGCGACCATCTCGGTCATCACGCCGCCGGTCTGCGTCGCGGTCTTCGTGGCCGCCGGCATTGCCCAGACCAACTGGCTGGCGGTCGCCCGCGAGGCCTGCAAGCTCGGCGCCGTCACCTATGTGATCCCTTTCATGTTCATCGCCTATCCCGGCATGCTGGCCGACGGCGGCTGGCTCGACATCGGCGAGGCGCTGGTCTCCGGCGTGGTGTTCACCATGGCCTTCGCCGCCTTCTTCGGCGGCGCCCGGTTCTTCGACTCGCGGCTGCTGAACGGTGTCGTGCTGCTGCTGATCGCCGCCCTGTCGGTGTTTCCGACCTGGTTCGGCCTCGGCCTGGCCACGGCCGGCTTCATCGCCCTGTGGCTGACCCGGCGCCATCGCATCCGGCGCGCGCCGGATGCTACAGTACCGGCCGGTGCATAGGGCGGATCAGGGGAGTTTCCGGTCATGATCCCGGTAAAGACGGTTGCCGTCATCGGCTGCGGTACGGTGGGCGCGAGTTGGGCCGCGCTGTTCCTCGCCCATGGCCTCGACGTGCAGGCCACCGATCCGTCACCAGAAGCGGAAGCTTACCTGCGCCGCTTCGTTGTCCGCGCCACGGCCCAGCTGGCCGAACTCGGGCTGACCGGCACGGGAAAGCTCAGCTTCTCTCCAAAGCTTGCCGATGCGCTGCAGGGCGCCGATTTCGTGCAGGAAAACGCGCCGGAAAAGGAAGCGCTGAAACAGCAGCTGCTGGCCGATATCGATGACCTGCTGCCGCCCGACGTGATCGTCGCCGGCAGCACCTCGTCGCTGCTGCGCAGCCGGCTGGTGGTGCGCTGCCGCTATCCCGAACGGCATATCACGGCGCATCCGTTCAATCCGCCGCATCTGGTGCCGCTGGTCGAACTGGTCGGCGCCGACGCGGATGTGGTCGAACGTGCCGCCGCCTTCTATCGTGGCATCGGCCGGCGGCCGGTGATCTTGCGCCGCGAGATGGCCGGCCATCTCGCCAACCGGCTGGCCTCGGCGGTCTGGCGCGAGGCGATCTACATGGTCGAGCAGGGCGTGGCCAGCGTCGCCGATATCGATGCCGCCATGGCCTATGGGCCGGGCCTGCGCTGGTCGATCATGGGGCCGCATATGACCTATCATCTCGGCGGCGGCGATGGCGGCATCGCGCATTACCTGTCCCACCTCGGCGCCAGCCAGGTGCGGCGCTGGGCGGCGCTGGGTACACCGGTGTTTGACGGGGATACCCAACGCCAGCTCGTCGAGGGTGTTGCCGAGGAGGCGGGCGACAGTAGTGTCGCCGATCTTGAGGCGGCACGAGATGCTGCCCTGATCGCCCTGCTGAAGCTCAGGCCGCAGATCCGCTGAGCGGCAGGGGGTGGCGCGGCCGGCTAGCCGCTGGCAGGGGTCCCGAGTGGCAGCATGATCGACGCGACGGTGCCCTGACCGGGCTCGGATACCAGTTTCAGGCTGCCGCCATGCAGCTCGGCGAGAGATTTCACCAGCGGCAGGCCAAGCCCGGTGCCCTGGTGGTCGCGGCTGAGCACGCCGCGGACCTGGCCGAAGGGGGCCAGTGCCTTCGGGATGTCCTGGGCCGCCATGCCGACGCCGGTATCGTGGACGGCGATTTCCAGTTTTCCGTCGCGGGCTGCGACAGTGACCCAGGCACGCCCGCCGGCGGGCGTGAACTTGACGGCATTGCTGAGCAGGTTGAGCAGCATCTGGCGCAGCATGCGCTCGTCGACCTGCAGCATCGGCAGGCTGTCGGGCAGGTCGGCCGACAAGGTCACCCGGCCACGTTCGGCCTGGACCCGGATCATCTCCAGGCAATCGCGGATCGTCTGCCGTGAATCGATGGTCTCGAGATGCAGCTCCATGCGACCGGCCTCGACCTTGGCAAGGTCGAGCACGTCATTGATCAGCTGCAGCAGGTGGTGACCGGACTTCAGGATGTCGTCGACATATTCGTTCTGCTTTTTGCTGAGCGCACCGAAATAACCGGCCAGCAGCGATTCCGAAAAGCCGATGATGGCATTCAGCGGCGTACGGAATTCATGGCTCATGTTGGCGAGGAAGGCACTTTTCGAGCGGTTCGCCACCTCGGCCATTTCCTTGGCGCGCAGCAATTCACGCTCGGTGCCTTCGCGTTCGGCGATGTAGCGGGTCAGCGCCTCGGTGCGCTCGTCGATGCGCTGGTCCATGGTATCGATCACGGCGCGCAGCTGGTCCTGCACCCGGCGCAGCTCGGTAATGTCGGAATAGGAGGTCACGAAGCCGACACCGGGAACCGGTGTACCGATCACCTCGATGACCCGGCCGTTCGGCCGGATGCGCTGCAGGCGGTGCGGTTCCATGCGGCGGGCCAGGCCGACGCGCAGAACGACCATCTCCTCGACGTCGCCGGGACCATATTCGCCATGCTCGACATTCCAGCGCACGAACTTCGAAAACGGCGTGCCGGGCTTTCCATATTCGGCCGGGTAGCCGAACATGGTCATGAAATGCTGGTTGCAGACCAGCAGGTTGAGATCGGTGTCGAACAGCGTGATGCCGTGGCTGATCGTCTCCAGCACCACATCGAGCATGCGGTTCTTGTCGCCCAGCTCGCCGGTCCGTTCCAGGATCTTCTGTTCCAGATCGGTATGCGACTGCAGCAGTGCCTGTTCGCTGCGGCGCTGTTCGGTGACGTCGCTGTAGATGGCGATCCAGCCGCCGCCCGGCAGCGGTACGCCGCGGATGTCGAGGGTCGTGCCGTTCGGCCGCTCGCGCTGGATATGATGGGCCTGGAACTCTCGTGCGAGATCCATGCGCTCGCGGACCAGGTCTTCGATATTGCCGGGGCCGTATTCGCCTCGCAGGGCGTTATGGCGGAAGAACGCTTCCGCCGAGGTGCCGGGGCGGCCCATGTCGTGCGGAAAGCCGAGCAGATCGAGATACCGGCGATTGCAGGCGACCAGCAGCAGGTCCCGGTCGAAGATGCTGATGCCCTGGTCAAGGTGGTCGAGACCCTGCAGGATCAGGACGTCCTTGCTCACGTTCTGTGACTCCGTCATTTGGCCTGCCGGCAATAATATGGGAAAGCTGCCAAATCCCGACCTTATTTTACGTTAATGCCAGAACCGGATCAGCCAGGCCCAGACCAGCGGCACGAGAGTGGCGGTCAGCAGGCCGTTCAGCCCCAGCGCGATGCCGGCCATGGTGCCGGCCAGCTCGCTGGTCTGGAAGGCGCGCGCCGTGCCGATGCCATGCGATGCCGTACCCAGCGCGGCGCCGAGTGCGGTTTCGTCGGTTATGCCGAGGCGGCGGATCAGGGCCGGGCCGGCCAGGGCACCGGTCAGGCCGGTCAGGACAACCAGCACGGCCGTCAGCGACGGGATGCCGCCCAGATGCTCGCTGATGCCCATGGCGATCGGCGCGGTGGCCGATTTCGGGGCCAGCGTCGCCAGCAGGTTTTCCGGCAGGCCGAACAGCCGGCCGATCAGCAGGGCCGAGGCGGTGGCGACCAGGCAGCCGGCGAGCAGCGCGGCGGCCAGCGGCAGGGCGGCCCGTGCCACCGTGGCGCGATGGCGCCACAACGGCACCGCAAGTGCCACCGTGGTCGGCCCGAGCAGGAAGTGGATGAACTGCGCACCCTCGAAATAGACCGGATAGGACGTGCCGGTCGTGACCAGAATGGCTGCGAGCACCGCCACACTGAGCGCCACGGGGTTTGCCCAGGCCGGGCGGCCGAGGCGGTCGCTCAGCCAGACACTGGCCGCAAAGACGGCCATGGTCGCGGTCAGCCACAGCAGCGGCGAGGCCGACAGGTAGACCCAGATGTCGATGACGCGGGTCATATCGGCCGTTTCCGCAGCAGGCGCATCACCGCCACATAGGCGCCGGCCGAGGCGATCACCGAAAGCAGGGTCGACAGCACCACGGTGGCCAGGATCGGCACCAGGCGGTCCGACAGCAGATGCCAGTGCTGCACGATGCCGACGCCGGCCGGCACGAACAGCAGCGACAGGTTGGCCAGCAGCAGGTCGGCGGCCTGGTCGAGGGCCGGGGCGCTGCGCCGGCGCCACAGCAGGATGAGGAACAGCAGGACGAGGCCGAAGACCGGCCCCGGCACCGGCAGGGCCAGGGCCCGGGTTACCAGTTCGCCGGCAAGCTGGCAGGACAGCAGGAGGGTGAGGGCGGCAACGATGGTCATCATCACAACATTAGGGCCCCGGCGGAGGCGTCACCAGCCAACCGTGCCGCATGGCAGGTATGAAAATCCCAGGCATGAAAAAAGCCGCCCGAAGGCGGCTTCATTCCTGTGGCCTGACTGTATTGTCGGGCAGGAGGTACGGCTCAGGCCGTACCTTCGCGCTGGGCGCGCTTGCGGGCCAGCTTGCGGGCGCGGCGGATCGCCTCGGCCTTCTCGCGGGCACGGCGCTCGGACGGCTTCTCGTAATGGCCGCGCAGCTTCATCTCGCGGAAGATGCCTTCGCGCTGCATCTTCTTCTTCAGGGCCTTCAGGGCCTGATCGACATTGTTATCGCGCACCAGGACTTGCACGTGTGTCCCATCCTTTCGGGTAGCAAAGAGAATCCGTCGCGGGGCAAGGCCGCCGCAGGTCGCGCGTTCTAACACGCTGCCCCCCCTTTGTGAAGCGGCTTTGTTCACAATCAGGGATCTGGGGCTGTAATATTTAATCCAGAAAACCGCCATTTACGTAATATTTCGAGCCGGACCGGATGCTTGGCCGGCGGCGGCGGCTGGCCTAGGCTGCCGGTATGGCCATTCTGAAAATCGCCCGCATGGGGCACCCGGTGCTGGCCCGCCCGGCCGACTCGGTGCCGGACCCGACCGCCCCGGAAATCCACGACCTGATCCGCGACATGGTGGATACCATGATCGACGCGCCCGGCCAGGGGCTGGCGGCGCCGCAGGTGCATGTGTCGCTGCGGGTGGCGGTGTTCCTGACCCCGCCGGAGGGCGACCCGCCGCAGCGCGAACTGGTCACCCTGGTCAATCCAAGCTGGCAGTCGGTCGGCGAGGAACAGGACATAGCCTGGGAGGGCTGCCTCTCGGTGCCCGGCCTGCGCGGTCTGGTGCCGCGCTACACGCATATCCGCTATAGTGGCACCCTGCCGGACGGCAGCCGGCTCGACCGCGAGGTCGGCGGCTGGCATGCCCGGGTGGTGCAGCATGAACTGGACCATCTCGACGGGATTCTCTATCCCCAGCGCATGGATGACCTGAAGGATCTGGTCTTTGAAAGCGAATTGCGGCACCGCGCGCCGCTGCAGCCCGAGGAGCGCGAAGAATGAGCGACGACCATCTGCTGACCGAGAAACGCGCCCTGCTGGACGCGCTGCTGGTGCATGTGCCGTTCGACGGCTGGAGCGCCCGGGCACTGGCGGCGGCGGCCAGGGACTGCGGCGATGACGCCGGCCTGGCGGCGCGTGCCTTCCCTGACGGCGCTATCGCCGCGCTGGATTTCTGGATCGCCGAAACCGATACCGCCATGCTGCAGGCACTGGAGAGTCGCGACCTCGGGGCGATGAAGGTGCGCGAGCGGGTGAAGACCGCGATCCTGACCCGGCTCGAGCTGGTGGCTGCCCATCGCGAGGCGGTGCGTCGGGCGCTGACGTTGGAGGCCCTGCCGCAGCATGCGCCGCGCGCGTTGAAGCAGGTCTATCGCACCGTCGATGCCATCTGGTATGCCGCCGGCGATACCGCGACGGATTTCAACTTCTACACCAAGCGGCTGCTGCTGGCCGGGGTCTATTCGACGACCCTGCTGCGCTGGCTGGACGACAAATCGGAGGGTTTCGCCGCCACGGCGGACTTCCTCGACCGGCGGCTGGCCGATGTCATGCGCATCCAGCAGGCCAAGGGCCGGCTGTCGAAGCTGGTTGAAAGGCTGCCGGACCCCCGGCGCTTCATGCACCGGATGCCGTAATCGCCGGATTCAGGAAAGGGGTGGGGCTCTCAGACCGACAGGCTGACGCGGCGCCCGGCATCGCTCGGGCTCTGCGCCGGGGTGGCCGCACCGCTGGCGGTATAGTTCAGCGCCGAGGTCTGGGACGTTTCGGGCTGGCTGGTTTCGGGCTGGCTGGCCGACTCCGGCCGTGCGCTGCCGACATTGCTCAGGCGGTTGAGCGTCTGGGTCAGGGTCAGCACCGTCGCGCTGCTGTCATTGGCGGCCGGCTGGTTGTTGCGCTGGCTCTGCTCGGCGCTGGCGGCCTGGACGACAGCCCCGGTGGTCTGGGTCTGCACGCCCTGGTCCTGCCCGGCCTGCTGGCCCGCCTGCAGGTACTGCTGGATGCTGAGGCCGCGGGTCTCGTCGCCGCTGTTCTGCGCAGAGGACTGCGGCGGGCGGGGCTGAAAAACCGCCGCACCGGCGGAAGACGCGCCGACACCATCAATCGGGGGCATGGTTGCCGCTCCAGGCCGGACGCCAACGCATTTCTCGCGCGGGCCGGACAGGGCCACCGATCCTCGGCAGCCGGGTCACCAGAAATTCTGGGTAATAATATAGTCCTGCCGCCCGCCGCCGCCAAGCACTCGTAAGCAACTATAATAATAGAGTTTTTATGACACTTCCGGGTCCGGCGCCCGGCCCGGCGGGTAAAGCCGGTTGACGTGGCCCATCTTGCGGCCGGGCCGCGCCTCGGACTTGCCGTAGAGATGCAGCCGGGCATTCGGCTCGGCCAGCAGGGCTGGCCAGGCATCGATCTCGTCGCCGACCAGGTTTTCCATCACCGCGTCGCAGAGCCGGCCGCCGTCGCCGAGCGGCAGGCCGCAGATCGCGCGGATATGCTGCTCGAACTGCGAGGTGAGAGCCGCATCCATGGTCCAGTGGCCGGAGTTATGCACCCGCGGCGCCATCTCGTTGACGAGGACATGGTCGCCGCAATCGAACAGCTCGACCGCCAGCACGCCGACATAATCGAGGCCCTCGGCCAGCTCGCGGGCAATGCGCTCGGCCTCGGCCGCAAGGGCCGGCTCGATCCGCGCCGGGGCATGGGTGCGCCACAGGATGTGGTTGCGGTGGATATTCTCGACCGGCCCCCAGGAGACGATGCTGCCGTCAGTGCCGCGCGCCAGCACGACCGACAGCTCACGGTGGAACCGCACGAAACCTTCGGCGATCAGCGCGTCGGATTTCAGCGCCGCGAAAGCCGCCGGCACATCGTCGACGTGGCCGATCTTGGCCTGGCCCTTGCCGTCATAGCCCATACGGCGGGTCTTCAGCACCAGCGGCAGGCCGATGGCGGTGGCGGCCGCGCAGAGATCGGCGACATTCGCCACCGCCCGGTAGGGCGCGGTGCCGATGCCGCGCGCGCTGCAGAAATCCTTTTCGAACAGGCGATCCTGGCTGATGCGCAGCGCCTCGGTGCCCGGGCGGACCGGTACCAGCTTGGCCAGCGCTGCGACCGGATCGAAGGGGATATTCTCGAATTCGTAGGTGACGACGGCGCAGGACTGGGCAAAGGCCGCCATGGCCGCGGCATCGGTGTAGTCGCCGCGGGTAAACTGCGCGGCCACTTCGGCGGCCGGCGGATCGGCCTCGGGCGCGTAGATATGGCAGTGATAGCCAAGCCGCGCCGCCGCCAGCGCCAGCATGCGGCCAAGCTGGCCGCCGCCGAGGATGCCGATGGTGCTGCCGGGCGGGATCGCGGCCATGGCTATTTGCCGCTGACCGGCTTCGGCTTGACGGATTTGGTCTGTTTCGCGCGCCAGGCCTGCAGGCGCTTCGACAGGGCCGGGTCGTTCAGGGCGAGAATACTGGCCGCCAGCAGGGCGGCGTTGATCGCGCCGGCCTTGCCGACCGCCAGCGTGCCGACCGGCACGCCGCCCGGCATCTGCTGGATCGACAGCAGCGAGTCGAGGCCCTTCAGCGTGCGGCTTTCGACCGGCACGCCCAGCACCGGCAGATGCGTCATGGCGGCTGCCATGCCCGGCAGATGCGCGGCGCCGCCGGCGCCGGCGATGATCACCTGCAGGCCGCGATCGGCGGCGGTTGTCGCATAATCGTAAAGCCGCTGCGGGGTACGGTGGGCCGAGACGATGCGATGCTCGGCCGGCACCTTCAGCGCCTGCAGGATCTCGGCGGCATGCTGCATGGTCGCCCAGTCGGACTGGCTGCCCATGATGATGCCGACCTTCGGCCCCTTGCGTGACGCCATCTCTGCACTCCCGTCGCGGAAAGGCGCGGATTATAGGGAGCGGCGGCGCCCTGTAAAGCCGCCATGGCCGCCCCTATGACAACCGCCGGGTGTGCAGCCCTGCCGGGTGGCGGTTTCCGGTGATCCATGATTTGTTAACACCATATGCGGCATGAAACATGGAATATGCCGTAGAAGGGGGCGATTACGGCCCATGTCGAGAATCGAGGATCGCCGGCCGGTAGGTCTGGGGACGGGCACGACGCCGATAGGCTCGTCGGGCGGCACCGTGCGCCCGACGCTGATCGGTGGTGCCGCGGCGCCGCAGGCGGCCCAGCCGGTGGCCGAGGCCGGCGCCACCGCCACCGTGATGGGCATCCCGGAGACTGAACTGACACCCAGGGTGCGTGACGCGATCATGCGGCTGATGGGCGAGGTCGACCAGCTGCGCGGCGAACTCAACCGCACCAAGCACCGGCTGGCCGAGCTGGAGCGGCTGGCCGACCGCGACACCCTGACGCCGCTGTATAATCGCCGGGCTTTCGTGCGCGAACTGAGCCGCGCCATGGCCCATGTCGAGCGCTACAACCGCCCCTCGGTGCTGATCTACTTCGACCTCAACGGCCTGAAGGAGATCAACGACAAGGAAGGTCATGGCGCCGGCGACGCGGCGCTGATCCAGGTCGGGCAAATCCTGCTCGACAACACCCGCGAGAGCGACATCGTTGCCCGGCTCGGTGGCGACGAATACGGCGTGATCCTCAGCGAGACCGACCCCCAGCAGGGCCGCGAGAAAGCCGACCATCTGGCCGAGGCGATCCGCCGCCGGCCGCTGCACTGGGAAGGCAAGGTGCTGCAGCTCGATGCCGCTTATGGCGTCTATCCGCTGAAGCCCGGCGAGGACCCCGGCGCGGCGCTCGCTGCCGCCGACCAGATGATGTACAGCCACAAGCTGGCCCGCCGCGCCGCCCGGCGCTGACGGGCGGGCCGTTTCAGCCGATGTAGCGCGAGGCCCAGGCGCTGAGCACATCGGCGACATAGATCGCATCGGCCTGGCGCGACAGCAGGTGGTCGGCATCGTCGAGCGAGACGTAACTCTTCGGATGTTTGGCGGCCTGGAAGATCTGCTGGGCATTCTCGACACCGACGGTCAGGTCGCGCGGCGCATGGAAAACCAGCAGGGCGCGTTTCAGCATTTCCACCTTGTGCAGCAGCTTCTGGCCGCGCACATCGTCGAGGAACTGCTTGCGGATGGTGAAATTGCGGCCGGCGAGTGTGACCACCGCCATGCCCGACTGCTCGATGGTCGACAGGTCGGCCTTGAAGTTTTCCACCACATGCACGGCATCGGCCGGTGCGGCGATGGTGGCGACCGCGCGCGCCTCGGGCACCTCGCCGGCGGCGGCCAGCACCGCAGCCCCGCCCAGGCTGTGGCCGATCAGGATGGCCGGCGGCTGGTGTTCCTGGCGCAGGTAATCGGCGGCACAGAGCAGGTCGGCCACGTTCGACGAGAAATTGGTATTGGCGAATTCACCTTCGCTCATGCCCAGTCCGGTGAAATCGAACCGCAGCACGGCGATGCCACGTTCGGCCAGCGCACCGGCAATGCGGCTCGCGGCATAGATATCCTTCGAGCAGGTGAAGCAATGGGCGAAGACCGCATAGGCCCGCACCGGGCCGGCCGGCAGTTCCAGCCGCGCCGCCAGCGTGTCGCCCTGGGCACCGGTGAAGGATACTTTCTCGGATTGTGCGGGCATGATCAGTCTCCGGCGGCAGCCGGCTCGCGCCGGGTCGGGTCGAGGGTGAACAGTTCCTGCGGCCGGCCGACGCCGCGCAGCGCGTAACGGCCGACCGAAACGATGCGGTCGCGATAGGCTTCCGGCACCTCGGCGGCGAATTCCGCCGACATCAGCACGCCCTGGTCGACCGAGCGGCACATCGACGAGATGCGGCTGACCTCGTTGACGGCCGGGCCGACCACGGTGAAGTCGAGGCGGTCGTTGCTGCCGATATTGCCATAGAAGACATCGCCGACATGCAGGCCGAGATAGACCGAGGTGACCGGCCGGCCCTCGGCCGTGCGGCGCGCGTTCAGGGTGGCGACACGCCGGCGCAGGTCGGCTTCCGCTGCCAGCGCCTGGCGGCAGGCATCGCCGGCATCGGCCGACTTGAAGATCGCCAGCGTGCCGTCGCCGACCAGCTTGAGGACGTCGCCGCCGGCCTCGTGTACGGCAGAAATCACCGCATCGGCATAGTCATTCAGCAGCGGGATGATCTCGTCGGGGGCCGCCGTGTCGGTGATCGCAGTGAAGCCGCGCAGGTCGGAAAACCACAGCACGGCATGGATGCGATCGGCGACGCCGCGGGCGATGCGGCCGCCCAGCACCCGGCGGCCGGCATCGCGGCCGAGATAGACCTCGACCAGGGTGCCGGCGACGCGGGCCAGCGAAGTACATTTGACCGCCAGCGCCAGCGCGGGGACCAGGCGACGCATCGCCGCCAGATCGTCGTCGCAGAAGCCGGTGGCATGGCTGGTGGTCCAGTGCGAGTAGAAGCAATCCATCTCGCCGATGTGGTTATCGCCGGGAAACCTGTGCAGCAGGGCGACGTAATCGGTCTGGCCCTCGTCGCGGATTTTCTCGAGATGGGCAAAGTCGGGCGGGTCACCGTCGCAGAAGCGGCGCCGCAGTTCGCTGCCGCCGGTGGTCAGCAGGTGATAGAAGCTGGTCTTCTGCCATTCGTCCGCCGACTCGCCGTCGCTGGTCGGACCGTATTCGACCTGCCACTGGTCCTGGCTGCCATCATGGCGCCAGAAGAAGGCGCGACCCTCGTAGACCGGATGCAGCGTGTCGATGAAGGCCAGCGAGCGACAGAGATCGAGACCGGTTTCGCGGCACAGTTCGCTGAAACCCTTCAGCAGTTCGTATTCCGATATCCCGGCCAGTCCGCGTTCGACCAGCCAGCCGGCAATCCGCTCGATGTCGCTGTCCTGCATGCCGGGCATTGTCGATATTTGCCGGGAAAAGTCCACCGGCCGCAGTGCAGCATGGCTCGATTTCTGCCACTCCGGGCTGGGTTTCGGCGCGCGGTCACCCCATAATCATCGCTATGGCTGTGCTGCGGATACCGGATGTCCTGCAGGCCATGCTTCGTCGCTGCGGCGGCGGCATGACACGCCGGCCTGTTGCCGTCATTGCGGCGCTGCTGCTGGCCACAGGCCTGGGCCTTGCCACCAGACTGCCAGCCGCAGAAGAAGCGGGCCGCACGGCGGTGATCCTGCGGGTTGCCGATGCGATCGGCCCTGCCACTGCCGATTATGTCGTGCGCGGACTGGCGGCGGCGGCCGAACGCAGGGCCGCGCTGGTGGTGCTGCGGCTCGACACGCCAGGCGGGCTCGACGGCTCGATGCGCGCGATCATCAAGGCGATCCTCGATTCCCCGGTGCCGGTGGTCACCTGGGTCAGTCCATCCGGCGCCCGGGCGGCCAGTGCCGGGACCTATATCCTCTATGCCAGTCATGTGGCGGCGATGATGCCGGGCACCAACCTCGGCGCGGCGACGCCGGTGCAGATGGGCGGCGGCGGTCTGCCCTTTGGCGACGGTGACGACACGCCAGCGGAAGGCAAGGACAAGGGGCCGCCGCCGAAGACCGCCATGGAAAAGAAGATCGTCAACGATGCCGCCGCCTATATCCGGGCGCTCGCCGACCTGCGCGGCCGCAATGTTGCCTGGGCCGAACAGGCGGTGCGCGAAGGCGCCAGCCTGCCGGCGGCCGAGGCGGTCAAACAGCATGTGGTCGACCTGCTGGCCGGCAGTCTCGACGACCTTTTTGCCCAGATCGACGGCCGTGTCGTGAAACTGCGCGACACGGAATTCGCTATCGACAGCCGCGGACTGACCGTGGTGCCGCTCGATCCCGACTGGCGCAGCGAACTGCTGGCGGTGGTGACCAACCCCAATGTGGCGCTGATCCTGATGATGATCGGCGTTTACGGCCTGATTTTCGAATTCATGAATCCGGGCGTCTTTTTCCCCGGCGTGATCGGCGCGATCTGCCTGCTGACCGGCCTGTATGGCGTGGCAGTGCTGCCGCTGAACTACGCGGGGCTTGGCCTGATGCTGCTCGGCGTGGTGCTGATGGTGGCGGAGATGTTCACGCCCTCGGTCGGTGCGCTCGGCATCGGCGGGGTGATCGCCTTCGCGCTTGGCGCCACTATCCTGATCGATACCGACATGCCGGCCTTCACCGTCGACTGGCCGGTGATCGCGCTGATGGCGGCGCTCAGCCTCGGCTTCATCTTCGTGGTGCTGCGGCTGGCGCTCAGGGCACGACGGCGACCGGTGGTGACCGGGCCGGAACAGATGCTGGGCGCCCCGGCCCGCGTGCTCGACTGGGAGGGCCCGGTCGGTCATGTGCTGGTGCATGGCGAACGCTGGCAGGCCGCTGCCGCCGATCCGGCGCGGGTCGACCAGTTGCATATCGGCAGCGCGGTGCGGGTCACCAGGCTTCAGGGGCTGACCCTGGTGGTCCGGCCGCTCGACAGCGACCGACCGTCCTCAACAGACAATCGCCAAGGAGCAGGATGATGTGGATGCAGATGTCTTATTATGTGCCGGTCGTCGTGCTGGTGGTCGTTTTTCTGGCGGCCGCGATCCGCGTGCTGCGCGAATACGAACGCGGCGTGGTGTTCACGCTGGGCCGCTTCACCGGGGTTTCCGGTCCCGGCCTGATCATCCTGGTGCCCTTCATCCAGCAGATGGTGCGTATCGACCTGCGCACCGTGGTGCTTGATGTGCCAAGCCAGGATGTGATCTCGCGCGACAATGTCTCGGTCAAGGTCAACGCGGTGCTGTATTTCCGCGTTGTCGATCCGGAAAAGGCGATCGTGCAGGTGGCCGACTATCTCGCCGCCACCGGCCAGCTTGCCCAGACGACCCTGCGTTCGGTGCTCGGCAAGCACGACCTCGACGAGATGCTGTCCGAGCGCGACAAGCTGAACCACGACATCCAGGAAATCCTCGACACCCAGACCGATGCCTGGGGCATCAAGGTGGCCAATGTCGAGATCAAGCATGTCGATATCAGCGAGAGCATGATCCGGGTGATCGCCCGCCAGGCCGAGGCCGAGCGCGAGCGCCGCGCCAAGGTAATCAATGCCGAGGGCGAGCTGCAGGCGGCGCAGAAGCTGCTGGAGGCCGCCGAGATCATGAGCGGCCGGCCCGAGGCGATGCAACTGCGCTACCTCAGCACGCTGGCTAGTATCGGTGCGCAGAACAGCTCGACCATTGTATTTCCCTTCCCGCTCGACATGATACGGAACCTGACGGACAAGCTCGGGAAGCCATAGCCGATGGCGGCAGACAGCGATTACGTGGATTTCGTGCTCGACTGCATGGCGGGACTGGGTCCGGTGCGGCCGGTGCGGTTCTTTTCCGGCACCGGTCTGACCATGGATGGCGTGCAGTTCGCCATGATCACCAAATCCAGCCGGCTGTTCTTCGTGGTCGACGATGCGACGCGGCCGCGCTACCAGGCGGCCGGCATGGAGCCCTTCTGGTATACCCGCAGCACCGGCCGGCGCGAGGTGCAGCGCTGGTACGAACTGCCCGAAGATGTGCTGATGGACCCGGACGAACTGCGGCGCTGGGCCATGGATGCGATTCGCATCGCCGCGACGACGAAAAAGCCGAAACGCGTGAAGCCGGCGGCGGTGAAGGCGGCGAAAAAGCCCGCGGCGAAACCCAAGACGGTAAAGATGTCGAAGCCGAAGGCGGTGAAAAAGACAGCCGTGCCCAAAAGAAAAGCCGCTCCCAAAAGAAAACAGGACGCTCGGTGAGCGCCCTGTTTCCATGCCGCGAAATGACGGCTGATCAATCCCCGCCAGCCGGCGGAGCAGATGCTTCCTCAGGCATCTATATCGGCTTCTTCGCGCATCAGGTAGAAACACGCGAATAAAGGCAGGCCGCTGAGAAACGCCGCGACCTGCACGGCGATCATCTCGTCGAGATGGAACCAGCTGACCAGATTATCGGCGACAACAAAGAACTGCAGCAAAGCGAGGACGATGAAAAAAGCGATTCCGGGGAAAGGCATGGTCGTATCTCCTGTCAAAGAATTTTCTGAAATGCACTTGGCTTGTTGGAAAGAAGCCTAGCCACGGCCCTGTGACCACGCGACCGACAAGCCTGTGACCCCTGTGACCAGCCTGTGATCGGGGCAAAAAAACAGCAGGAAAGATCGGGAAAACCGGGATTTATCCAACCGCAGCGGGCAGAGCAGCCCGCTGTTACCGCCCCGGTTGGGGCGGCCGTCGCAAAGACGGAAAGCGAGTCTAGCGCCGGCGACCGGCGTAGCGTTTTTCGATGGCGGTGAACATGGCGCGCAGGCCGGTGGCCTCGGCACCGAACGGGCGGCCGGGCCGGGCACGCGGCATCCAGGCGAACATGTCGAGATGCGCCCAGGACTTCGTCTTCTCGACGAATTCGTTGAGGAACAGGGCCGCCGTGATCGAGCCGGCGAACGGCGTGTCGCCCGAATTGCTGATATCGGCGACCTTGCCCTCGATGTATTCGCGGTAGGGCTTGTACAGCGGCATGTGCCACAGCGGATCGGCGGCGGCACGGCCGGCCTCGAGCAGGGACTGCGCCATCGCGTCGTCGTTGCTATACAGCGCCGGCAGGTCGGGGCCGACGGCGACGCGGGCAGCGCCGGTCAGCGTCGCGCAGTCGATCAGCCAGTCGGGTTTCTCGCCATCGGCCTCAGCCAGCGCATCGGCCAGCACCAGCCGGCCTTCGGCATCGGTATTGCCGATCTCGACGGTCAGCCCCTTGCGGCTGGTCAGCACGTCGCCCGGCCGCATGGCATTGCCCGAGACGCTGTTCTCGACTGCGGCGATCAGCACGCGCAGCCGCACTGGCAGCTTCATCGCCATGATCGCGGTGGCCAGCCCCAGCACCACAGCGGCGCCGCCCATGTCCTTCTTCATCAGCAGCATGCCGGCCGAGGGCTTGAGGTTGAGGCCGCCGGTGTCGAAGCAGACGCCCTTGCCGACCAGAGTGAGTTTCGGGTGCTTCGGGTTGCCCCAGACGAGGTCGATCAGGCGCGGCAGGCGATTGGAGGCACGGCCGACCGCATGCACCATGGGATAATTCTGTTCCAGCAGTTCGTCGCCGATGATGCAGTTGAACTGGGCGCCACCGATCAGTGCCGCGGCGCGGGCGGCTTCGGCCAGGTCGGCCGGACCCATGTCGGCCGCCGGGGTATTGATCAGGTCGCGGGCCAGCACGATGGCCTCGTAGAGGGCGATCACGCGGGCGCGGTTGGCCTTGGCGGGCCAGACCAGCTTCGGCTTGCCCTTCTTGCCGGCGGCCGGTTTGCGGTAGCGGTCGAAGCGGTAGCCGGCCAGCGCCCAGCCCAGCGCCGCATCGTCGCCGGCTTTGCTGTCGGCCAGCCGGTATTCGCCTTCGGGCAGGGCCTGGGCGATGGCGGCCCAGGACCACAGGTCGGGCGTCTCGCCGATCCCGGCCAGCACGCGGGCCGCCCGCCCGCTGCGGTTGTCGGGCAGCACCAGCACCTGGCCGGGCTTTGCTGTAAAACCCTGGGCGGCGGCCCAGGCGGTCACGGCCGGCTTTTCGCGACTGCGCCGCGCGGTCCACTGCTTCGGCGTATAGGTCTCGACCGGGGTGGCGGCGGGGGTCTTGGCGGTCAGGGTGGCGGTCACGGCAGGCCTCTTCGACGGAACTCGTGGCTGGGCGGCACTATGGCTCTCGTTTATAAGGGTTTTGGCAGCGCCACGAAACAGACGGAGACCGACCTTGGCCGACCTCGTGATCGTTATCGGCAACAAGAATTACTCGAGCTGGAGCCTGCGGCCCTGGCTGGCGCTGAAAGCCACCGGCGAGCCTTTCGAGGAGGTCATGGTCACCCTGCGCCAGCCGGAGACCAGGGCGAAGATCATCGCCCATTCGCCGGCCGGCAAGGTGCCGGTACTCACCCATGGCGACCTGCTGGTCTGGGAGAGTCTGGCGATCTGCGAGTATCTCGCCGAGGCGTTTCCCTATGTCGGCCTGTGGCCGTCCGACCCGCGCGCCCGTGCCGTCGCCCGCGCGGTGTCGACCGAGATGCATGCCGGCTTTACCGGCCTGCGCCGTGACCTGCCGATGGACATTCACAGCAAGGGCACGACCTCCGGCGTTGCCGGCGAGGAAGCCCGCGCCGACATCGCCCGGGTGCAGCAGATCTGGCAGGACTGCCGCGGCCGCTTCGGCGACATCGAGGGTGAGGAGGGCGGGCCCTTCCTGTTCGGCCGCTTCAGTGTCGCCGACTGCATGTATGCCCCGGTGGCGACCCGCTTTCGCACCTACGGCGTGAAACTTGATCCGGTCTCGGCGACTTATGTGGATGCGATCTATGCCCATCCGGCGATGCAGGACTGGATCGCCGGGGCGAAGGGCGAGGCGCCGCTGCCGGAGAACTGACCGGCGCCCAGGCACTCGGGCCTCAGGTGATGAGGCGCAGTTCGCGGTAGAAGCGTTCGGCGCCCGGATGCAACGGCGTCGACAGGCCGGTGACGGCGGTGCCGAGGCGGATTTTCTGCGCCGTCGCGACGCCGGAATCGAGAATCTTGCGGTTCTGCGGGCGCCACAGGGCCCGCACCACCTGATAGGCGAGATCCTCGTCCAGGCTGTCGGCGACCACCCACTGCATGCCGATGCTGAGCGTCTCGACCTCGCCGACATCGGTATAGGTGCCGAGCGGGATGATATCGCGGCTGAAGAACCGGTGGCGCTTCAAGGCACCGTCGATCTGCTTGCCGGCCAATGGCACCAGATCGGCGACGCCGCGCGCGGTCAGATCGCCCACCGTCGGCGCCGGCTGTCCCGAGATCAGGAAAAACGCATCCAGTTCGCCACGGGTCAGCAGATCGGTGGCCTCGCCGGGATCGACTTCCAGCACTTTCATCTGGTTCAGCCGCAGGCCATAGGCGGCGAGGATGATCTCGGCATTGAAGCGGGTGCCCGAGCCGGTGCGATCGATCGAGAGGCGCTTGCCCGGCAGGTCGGTGATGCTGTCGATGCCACTGCCGCGGCGGACCACGAGATGCACCGTCTCGGGATACAGGTTGGCCAGGACGCGCAGGTTAGGTTGCTTGGCGCGGCGGAAATAGACGCCCTCGCCACTATAGGCGGAATAGATCAGGTCGGCCTGGGCGAAGCCGGATTCGACGCTGCCGTTGGTGACGGCGGCGATATTGGCGACCGAGCCGGGGCTGGTCAGGGCGACCGCGATCAGGCCCGGCACGCCACAGGAGCCGCCACGGTCACAGGGCCGGCTGCCCGGCGGATTGGAAATCGCCGAGGCGATCAGGGTGCCGACCGGAAAGGCAGTGGTATGGGCCGAACCGGTCAGGATGCGAAAGAAGCTGCCGCCGCCGGCCGGAGCGCCAGCCGGAGCGCCAGCCGATGCTTCGGGGGCGCTGCTGTCCTGGGCTGTTGCCGTGACGGCCCCACCCGGCAGCAGGCCGGCAGCGATGCCGGCCGCGACGGATGAGGCGAGGAAATCCCGGCGGCGCATGCTTCAATTATACGCTGGCGACGGACGGGCCGCCAGTCCGGGCATACAAGCCCACAGGGCTCAGACTGAATCTGATGCCGGCTCGGCGAGCACGGGGGCGGTGGGCAGGCGGTCGAATCTCAGCTTGGCGACCAGCACGGCAACAGTCAGGCCGAGCGTGACGCCATTGGCGGCAATCAGGCCGGGCGAGCCGATCAGCAGGCCGTAGACGAGCCACAGCAGGATGCCGGCATTCATCAGCAGGAACATGCCGAGCGAGATGTCGCGGGCCGACCGGCTGCGCCAGACCTTCACCACCTGTGGCACATAGGCCAGCGTGGTCAGGCCGCCGGCGATCATGCCGACAAGTTCGATGGCGTCAGTGGAAAGCATGGCGCTGGAAAGCACGGGATCCGACATGGTGTCACACCGGAACAGAGGGACCTGAAAGACGGGCAGGCGGCCAGGACGTGAAAGCCGGGCCGCCCGGCGTCAGACCCGCGCGATGAAGGCGTTCTGCAGCTTGGCGATTGTAGCGCGCAGCGCGCCGTCGTCATAGGGCTTTGCCGGCAGCTTGCCCCAGATCGGTCCCGGCCAGGCCGGGTCTTCCCGGAAGCGGGCGGCGACATGGATGTGCAACTGGGGTACCATGTTGCCGAGTGCGCCGACATTCAGCTTGTGCGGCTGGAACACATGCAGCAGGACGCGTTCGGCCTGGGCGATCTCGTTGATCAGCAGCTTGCGCTGCTTTTCGTTCAGGTCGGCGATCTCGGTCAGGTTCTCGGCGGCGGGGATCAGGATCAGCCAAGGGTACTGGGCGTCGTTCATCAGCTGCACGAGGCAAAGCTTCATGCGACAGACAGGCAGCGTGTCGCGGCGCAACTGGTCGTGCAGTGTGAACATCTTATAAAGCTCGCTTTCCCTGTCCCGATCGGATATCGGATCGCGCAGATAAACCAAACCCTGAGGGCTTGTCCATGCCTGCTTCATCGTTGCCCGCTCTGCGCGTGAAACCGCGCGAGGAACGACGCGTTAAGGGTGGCCACCCTTGGATATACTCGAACGAACTGGAACTCGACCAAACGGCGAAGGCATTGCCGCCAGGCAGTCTGGTGCGCGTGTTCGATGCCCATGGCGGCGGCATCGGCGTCGCGAGTTTCAATCCGCATTCGCTGATTGCGGCACGTCTGTGGTCGACTGACACCGGTGCGCGCATAGACGAAAAATTCCTCGCTGCCCGGCTGCACAGCGCGCTGGCGCTGCGTCAGCGTTTTTTCCGCGCGCCATTCTATCGGCTGGTGCATGCGGAGGCCGACGGCATGCCGGGCTTCATCATCGACCGCTTCGGCGATGCGGTTGCCGTGCAGGCCAATACCGCCGGTGCGGAGGTGCTGACGCCACTGCTGCTGCAGGCCCTGCAGGCGGTGCTGCAGCCGCGCGCCATTGTGCTGCGCAATGATTCACCGGTGCGCAAGCTGGAAGGCCTCGAAGAAGAGATCCGGCTGGCGCAGGGCAGCATCGATCCGCTGCCGCAGGTGGAGGAGGGCGGCCTGCAGTTTGCCCTCGACCTGCTCGAAGGCCAGAAGACCGGGTGGTATTACGACCTCGCCGAGGCGCGCGCGAAGATGGCGTCGCTGTCAGCCGGCCAGGATGTGCTCGACTGCTATTGCCATACCGGTGCCTTCGCGCTGACCGCGGCAAAGGCCGGCGCGAAATCGGTCCGTGGCATCGACCGGTCCGAACTCGGCATCACGCTGGCGACGCAGGCGGCGAAAGCGAACGGTCTCGACCGCATCGCGCGGTTCGAGAAGGCGGACGGCTTCGAGGCGCTGGAGAAACTGAACGCGGAAGGCGCGCGCTTCGGCATCGTCATTACCGATCCGCCCAACTTCGTCAAAAGCCGCAAGGACCTCGGCCCCGGCAGCCGCGCCTATCGCAAGCTCGCCAAGCTGGCGGCACCGCTGGTGGCGCCGGGCGGCTTCTGGTTCGTCGCCTGCTGTGCCCATCTGCTGCCGGGCGAGTTGTTCGCCAAGGAAGTCGCCATCGGCCTCGGCCAGTCCGGCCGCAACGGCCGGATCGTCTTCTCCGGTGGCGCCGGCCCCGACCATCCGGTGCACCCGCATGTGCCGGAAAGCGCCTATCTGAAATGGCAGGTGCTGCAGCTCGACTGAGCCGCTGGCGCCGGTCCGCTATCGTCGGTTCTGTGCGGCGAACCACGACTCCAGCCGGCGGATCGCCTCGGCCACCACCGCCTCGTCCATGCAGAACGAGAAGCGCAGGTAATGCCGGCCCTGCATGGTGTCGAAATCGACACCCGGCGCGGTGACCACGCCGGTCTCGTCCAGCATGCGCCGGCAGAAGGCGACGCTGTCGTCGGTGAAATCGCCGATATCGGCATAGAGATAGAAGGCGCCGTCGGGCGGCGCGAAGCGGGTGATGCCGAAACGCGGCAGGGCGGCCAGCAGGGCGTCGCGGTTGCGCGCGTAGGCTGAAACGCGGGCGGTCATTTCGTCGTCGGTCTCCAGCGCTGCGATGGCGGCGATCTGCGACAGGGTCGGCGCCGAGATCTGCAGGCTGCCGTGCAGCGCCTCGATGCGCGGCACCAGCCGTTCGGGCAGCACCAGCCAGCCGATGCGCCAGCCGGTCATGCCCCAGAATTTCGAAAAGCCGTTGATGACGATGACGTCGTCGCCGGCGGCCAGCGCGGTGTCGGCCGGGCGGTCGTAGGTGACGCCGTGATACAGCTCGTCGACGATCAGCCACAGGCCGCGGCGGCGGCAGGCGGCATGAATGGCTTTCAACTCGGCCGCCGTCAGCATGGTGCCGGTCGGGTTGGCCGGGCTCGCCACCACCACGCCGGCGACTTCGGGCGGCAAGGCGTCGATCATCGCCGGCGTCACCTGGTAGCGCGTCGCGGCATCGGTGCCGAGGCGGTATGGCACCAGGTTCACGGCTTTGAGCGTGCCGCGATAGGCCGGATAGCTCGGCTCGACCACGGCCACGGTCTGCCCGGCCTCGAAGGCGGCCAGGAAGGCCAGCAGCAGCCCCGACGATGTGCCGACGGTGACGGCGATGCGCGCGGCCGGGATGTCGAGGCCGTGACGGCGGCGATAGAGCTGTGCGATGCCCTCGCGCAGGGAAGGCATGCCGAGGGCCTCGGTATAGCCGATGGTGCGGCCGTCGCTCAGCGCCCGGCTGGCTGCCGCCACAACTTTGGGCGACGGCGGCAGGGTCGGTTCGCCGACCAGCAGGTTGACGACTTCGCCGCCCGCCTTCACCCGGGCATTCACGGCCTTGTAGATCTCCCACATGCGGTAGATCTCGACATCGCTGCGCGGCGAGGGCTGCGGCGGCGGGGCGAAAGCGGCAGGCAGGTCGGGTGCGGCGGGCATGGCTTACTCGGCGGAGAAGGTGACGGCCTCGATGCGGTAGCCGTCGGGATCGCAGACGAAGGCGGCATAATAGCCGGGCGCATATTGCGGGCGGATGCCGGGGCCGCCGTCATCCTCGCCGCCATGGTTCAGCGCCAGGGCATGGAAGGCCTGCACGGCGCCGCGGCTGTCGGTGCGGAAACAGATGTGGCAGCCGGAGGCGGGATTGCGCGGGGCCGGGCTGGTGCTGGGATTGAGCCAGAACTGCGCGCGCGTCGTGCCATAACCGACACCGTGCTCACCGTCATACAGCCGGGTGATGCCGAGCGGCTTCAGCGCCGCGTCGTAGAAAGCTGTGCTGCGGGCCCGGTCGCTTACGCCGATGGAGATGTGGTCGAACATATCTAACCTCCTTTAAGGTTAGATGCAGGTTTACCACCAAATGCGCCATTGGCCAACATCACGCCGAGCACGATGGCCGGAATGCCGGCCCAGCTTGCGGTGTCCGGCCATTCGCCGAGCAGCGGAATGGCGGCGACGGCTGCCAGCGCCGGGGCCAGTGCGCCGAAGGCGGCGGCTTTCGTGGGTCCGAGCCGGGTGACGGCCACGCTGTAGGTGAACAGGCTGATCACGCCGGACAGGATTCCCTGCACCAGCTGCAGGCCGATCTCCGGCCAGGGCGTGGTGGCCAGATGCGAGGGCAGGGCGAGGAAATAGACCGGCGCATAGAGGGCGCCGCCCAGCACGTAGATGAAGGCGATGGCCGGCAGGGCCGGCAATGCCGCCCGCTTCAGCGCCAGCGTATAGCCGGCCCACAGCGCGGCGGCGGTCAGGAACAGCAGATGGCCGCGCCAGTAGCCGGTGCCGAGCAGGAACAGATGGTAGCCGCCGATGGCCAGCACGCCGACGACGATTAGCGCGAAACCGCCGAGCCGCACCGCCGGATAGCGTTCGCCGAAGACCACCGCGGCGAACAGCGCGACGAACAGCGGCATGGCGCCCGGCATCATGGCGCCGGCATGGGCGGCCGGCGCGAACTGCATGCCGCTCATGCCGACCAGCAGGAAGGGCATGCCGCCGCCGACCGCCATCAGGCCGAGCTTGAGCGGGCCGGCCTGGCGCAGCCGCGGCCAGGATTTCACGCAGAGCGGCGCCAGCAGCAGGGTGGTCGGCGCGTAGCGCAGGAAGGCGACGTCCCAGACGGTCAGGCTGTGGGTGGCGCCGAAGCGGCTGACCACGATGAAGCTGGCCCAGATCACGATGGTGACCAGCGCGGCGCCGACGCCCAGCAGGCGGTCGCGCGGCAGCAGGTCGGCGGCGGCAAGCGGGGCCGGCGGGACGGGAAGCGGCGGGGCAGTGTTGGTCATGGCGGCATCATGCATATCCGGGGTCGGCATGTCCTTGCGCATTTGTGCCTTGAAACGCTAGATTCCAGCAACAACAGGCCTTCACGGGTCGAAATTGAGGTGGATCATGCCCGATTCCGGGCTGGACGAATTCGACCGGCGAATCCTCGCCGCCCTGCAGGCGGACGGCCGGCTGAGCAATGTCGAGCTGGCTGACCGGGTTGGCTTGTCGCCGTCGCCCTGCCTGCGCCGGGTCAAGCGGCTGGAGCAGGAAGGCTATATCCGCGGCTATCGCGCCATCCTCGACCGCGGCCGGCTCGGCCTTGGCCTCACCGTCTATATCGAGATCAAGGTCGAGAAGCATTCGGCGGAGAATGCCGCCGCGCTGCAGAAGACGCTGGAGGCGATGCCGGAGGTGGTGGCGGCCAATATGGTGTCGGGCGAGCCGGATTTTGTCGCAGAGCTTGTGGTCGCCGACCTCGCCGCCTACGAAAGGCTGCTGACCGGGCAGTTGCTGGTGCTGCCGATGGTCAAGGACATCCGCTCCAACTTCGTGCTGCGCGCGGTCAAGGCCGACGGGCCGCTGCCGATCGGCGGGGGCAGTATCGCGCGTGGCATTACCGGACGATAACCGGCTGTCCTCTCGACTCTTTTCCGACGCCCCCGTATAGTCCGCCGGTCGCCGCAAAGCCGCCATATTACCAGCCTAGAACCCGTCCGGACCGGATCACGTCCGGCCGGGGGATCAGGCGAGATCAACGGCCGCTGCCGGCGTTCTGCAGTCATCATTTCGCCAAGGGCAGCCATGCGCTACTCGGGACTTTTCGTCCTTCTCCTGATCGCCGCCGTCAACATTGCCGGCTGGGCCTATCTCAACCGCCCGGTCGAGCCGCGCCCCTGGGGGCAGCTGATCAATGGCGTCGACTATTCGCCGTTCCAGGGCGATCAGGATCCGCGCGGCGACAAGATGCCGAGCGACAAGGACATCGAGCGCGACATGCAGCTGCTGGCCGGCCAGGTCAGGCAGATCCGCACTTACTCGACACTCGACGGCCAGGGCAAGATCGCCGAGATCGCCGACCGCTATGGCCTCGAGGTCGTGCAGGGCAGCTGGCTCGACAGCCGGCTTGAGCGCAACGAACAGGAAATCGCCAATCTCGTCCGCATCGCCAAGACGCAGGACAACGTGCACCGCGTGCTGGTCGGCAACGAGACCCTGCTGCGCGGCGACATGCCGATCCAGGATCTGATCCAGTATATCCGCCGCGTGCGCACCGAACTGTCCGGCCGCCATGTCGAGGTGTCGACACCGGAGACCTGGGATATCTGGCTGCGCTATCCGCAGCTCGGCAAGGAAGTCGATTACATCGCCATCCATCTGCTGCCCTACTGGGAAGGCCAGCCGGCCGACAAGGCGATGGAATATGCGCTCAGCCGCTACCAGCAGGTCAAGGATGCCTATCCGACCAAGAAGGTGGTGATCACCGAGATCGGCTGGCCGTCGGAAGGCCGCATCCGCCGCGATGCCGTGCCGAGCCCGACCACCCAGGCCGGCTTCCTGCGTGCCTTCCTCAACACCGCCAACCAGCGCGGCCTCGACTATTTCATCCAGGAAGCCTTCGACCAGCCGTGGAAGCGCAACATCGAGGGCTCGGTCGGCGCCTACTGGGGCATCTATACCGCCGACCGCACGCCGAAATTCCCCATGGTCGGCCCGGTCAACGACCGGCCGCACTGGCCGCAGCTGGCCGCCGCCAGCGTGCTGTTGGCCCTGCCGCTGATGGCCTGGTTCCTGGCGCGCTGGTCCGAGCTGCGTTTCTTCGGCCGCTTCTTTTTCGGCGCGCTGATCCAGCTGGTGACCTCGGCGCTGGTCATGGTGGTCGATTCCGGCCTGCGCACCTACATGAGTCCCGGCATCGCGCTGATGTGGGCGATGCTGCTGCCGCTGCTGCTGCTGCTGTTCATGGTGGTGCTGGCGGAAGGCCTCGAACTGTCGGAAGTGATCTGGGCCAGCCGGCGCAAGCGGCATTTCCTGCCGTTCCCGTCGGACGTCGACCGCAGCTGGCCGAAGGTGTCGATCCATGTGCCGGCCTATAACGAGCCGCCGGAGATGCTGAAGAAGACGCTGGATGCGCTGGCGCGGCTCGATTATCCGAATTTCGAAGTCCTGATCATCGACAACAATACCAAGGATGAGAAGATCTGGCGGCCGGTTGAGGAATACTGCGCCACGCTGGGCGACCGCTTCCGCTTCTTCCATGTTGCGCCGCTCAAGGGCTACAAGGCCGGGGCGCTGAACTTCGCGCTGAACAATACCGCGCCGGATGTCGAGATCGTCGGCGTGATCGATGCGGACTATCTGGTCGAACCGGACTGGCTGAAGTCGCTGGTGCCGTATTTCGATCGCCCGGACATTGGCTTCGTGCAGGCGCCGCAGGACCATTACGACTGGCCGGGCGACACCTTCAAGGAATTCATCAACTGGGAATATGCCGGCTTCTTCCAGATCGGCATGGTCCAGCGCAACGAACGCGATGCCATCATCCAGCATGGCACCATGACCCTGGTGCGCCGCGCCGCCATCGACCATGTCGGGCGCTGGGCCGAGTGGTGCATCTGCGAGGATGCCGAGATGGGCCTGCGCCTGCTCGCCGGTGGCTGGCATTCGGTCTATACCGACCGCCGCTATGGCTACGGCCTGACGCCCGACAGCTTCTCGGGCTACAAGAGCCAGCGCTTCCGCTGGGCCTATGGTGCGGTGCAGATCATCAAGCGGCACTGGCGCGACATGCTGCCGGGCGACGAGCGCAAACTCGACCCGATGCAGCGCTACCATTTCGTCACCGGCTGGATGCCGTGGTTCGCCGATGCGCTCGGCCTGATCTTCGCCATCGCCTCGCTGGTGTGGACGGTCGGCGTGCTGATCCTGCCGAAGTATTTCGAACTGCCGCTGGCGCTGTTCCTGCTGCCGGTCGTCGCCGTGTTCGGCGCCAAGCTGGCGCAGTTCCTGTGGCTGTATAAAATCCGCGTACCCTGCAGCTTCCGCCAGCGCATGGGCGCCGGCCTCGCCGGTCTGGCGCTGACCTATACCATCGCCAAGGCGATGCTGTATGGCCTGTTCACCTCCAAGCTGCCCTTCATCCGCACGCCCAAGCACGAGGGCCAGGCGGCGGTCATCCAGGCGCTGATCATGGCGCAGGAGGAGGTGCTGCTCGGCGCCCTGCTGCTGCTGGCCGGCATCGGCATGTGGAACTTCCAGGGCGGCGAGGATCCGGAAGCGCGACTCTGGGCGATCGTGATGTGGGCGCAGTCGGTGCCCTACTGGGCGTCGCTGGCGCTGGCGACGATCAGCACCATGGGACGCCGGCCGGACGCGCCTTCGGCGGCGCCGGCGGACAAGCCTGCTGCGGCCAAGCCGACCGACATTCCCTCGCAACAGGGCAGTCCGGCGCAATAGCCGGCCCCGCACACTCCCGACCGGACCGCCATCGCATGCACGCGCCGACATCGAAGCCGGCCTCCCGCATCCTGCTGCTGTTTGCCTGCGTGGCACTGGCGGCGGCGCTCAACATTCTCGGTTGGTGGTGGCAGAACCGGCCGGTGCCGGTCGGCGACAACGCGCCCGGCGCGGTGCCGACCGAGATCGCCAGCGTGTCCTTTGCGCCGTTCCGCCGCGGCCAGGGGCCGCTCAACAAGGTCTATCCGACGCCCGAAGAGGTCGAGGAGGACCTCGCCAGCCTGCGCGGCATCACCCGCGGCGTGCGCACCTACACGGCGCGCGAGGGCCTCGATATCGTGCCGAAGGAAGCCGGCCGCTATGGCATCAGCGTCATGCAGGGCGTCTGGCTCGGCGCCGACCTCGCCATCAACGAGGCCGAGGTGGCAGCGGCGATCAAACTCGCCAACGAATACCCGGAGACCATCAAATCGCTGGTGGTCGGCAACGAGGTGCTGCTGCGCAAGGACCTCACGGTCGACCAGCTGATCGGCTATATCCGCCGCATCAAGGCGGCGGTGAAGCAGCCGGTGACCTATGCCGATGTGTGGGAATTCTGGCTGCGCTTCCCGCAGCTGCTGAACGAGGTCGATTTCGTCACTGTGCATTTCCTGCCCTACTGGGAAGACATGCCGGTCGGCGTCGACCACGCCATGGCGCATATCATGGAGGTCTACCGCAAGGTACGGCAGGCGCTGCCCGGCAAGCCGGTGGTGATCGGCGAGGTCGGCTGGCCGAGCCAGGGCCGCTCGCGCCGCGCCGCCATCCCGTCGCAGATCGAGGCGGCGACCTTCATTGCCGACTTCCTGCGCCTCGCCGAGCGCGAAAAGCTGCAGTACAACCTTGTCGAGGCCTTCGACCAGCCGTGGAAGGTGGCGCTGGAGGGCACCGTCGGCGGCGCCTGGGGCGTGCTCGACGAATTCCGCCAGCCGAAATACCAGCTCGGCGGCAAGGTTTCCAATCTGCCGCAATGGCCGCTGGTGTCCGGCATCGCCCTGCTGGTGGCCCTGATCCTGCTGATCCCGCGGGCGCCGCGGCTGGCCGCCCTGCCACTGCCGCGCATGCTGGCGGCGGTGCTGTATGTGCAGATGCTGGGCGCCTTCCTGGCCGGCACGTTCGAGTTCGGCCTGTCGCACAATTATTCCATGCTGCGCTTTGGCGAATTCGTGGTGATGGCCCTGTTGCAGGCGGTTTTCGCCGGCCTGCTGACCGGCGAATTGCTCGACCGCTTCGGCCGCCGGCCGCAGCCGGCGGCACCTGTGCTGCCGCTGGCGGCACGGCTGGCCGAGATCCGCCGCCTCGCACCGCTCTATCTGCCGTTTCTTTATCGCCGGGCGGCGCCGGCCCTGCAGGCTCAGTTCCGCGACCGGCAGCGTGCCCGTGCCGGGGAGTGGCTGTTCGGACTGTTCGCGCTGCTGGCCGCCTATCAGTGCCTGATGCTGGTGGTCGCCGGCCGCTATCGCGATTTTCCGCTCGACTATTTCCTGCTGCCGGTCTGCGGCTTCGCCGCCCTGCGATTGCTCGGCGTCTGGCTGGGTGGCGGCAATGAGCGCGGCGCGGCCCTGCTGGCGCTCGGAGCCGCCTTCACGCGGCAGCCGCAGCCCGCAGGTACGGCTGCCGGCGGCAGTTTCCTGGTCGAGGCGGCGCTTGTCTTCCTGCTGCTGGCCCTGCCGGTGCTAGTGCTGCTGATCGAGACGCTGAGCAATCGCGAGGCGATCTTCTGGTGCCTGACGGCCGCGGCCTATGCCCTGCCGCTGCTCGGCAATCTGCTGCTGGCACGACGCGCCCCGCCGGCCTGACCTGCAGCCACGGCGCGGGCCTTGCGAGCGCGGCAAAATCGGCAATAGTGGGCCATTCTTCCGGATGATCCGCGCAGGCCCGATGACCGCCCAGTTTCCGTCTCTCTCGATGCCGCTGATGCTGACGCCGCCCCGGCGCCGGCTGCTCGGCTTCGCGGCGGTGTTCCTGGCGCTGTCGCTGCTGCTGGCTTGGTGGGCGGGCAGCCTGCTGCGCCAGTCGGGCATGGAGGATATCGAGGGGCGCGGCCGCCAGCGGCTTGGCCTCTACCTCTCGTCCTTCCGCAATCATCTGGAGAAATACGAATACCTGCCCGGCGTGCTGGCGCAGGATCGCGACGTGCGGGCTCTGCTGCGCCATCCGGACGATCCGCAACTGATCCAGAACGTCAATGCGCGGCTGCAGCGGCTCAATGCCGCCGCCCGCACTTCGGTGCTGTATGTGATGAGTCTCGACGGCACCACGCGGGCCGCCAGCAACTGGTCCGAGCCGACCAGCTTCGTCGGGCAGAATTACAGCTTCCGGCCCTATTTCCAGAACGCGCTGGCGCATGGACGGGGCCGTTTCTTCGCCATCGGCGCCACCACCGGACAGCCGGCATTCTTCTTCGCCGAAGCCGTGGAAGACGGTGGTGAGCCGATCGGCACGGTGGTGGTGCGCCTCGACATCGAACCGCTGCAGCGTGAATGGGAACAGGCCGGCGAATCCGTGCTGCTGGTCGACGAGTTCGGCGTGGTCTTCCTGTCCAGCCGGCCGGCCTGGCGCTTCACCGCCCTGCGGCCGCTGGATGCCGCGGCCCGCAAGACGCTCGAGGATACCCGCAAGTATACCGGCCTCGACCTGCGTCCCCTGCCGCTGCATGGTGCCGGCCACTGGAACGGGGCGTCGCTGGTGGCGCTGGCCGGCCGCGACTACCTGCGGCAGGACCAGCCGCTGCCGGGCTATCACTGGCAGATGATCTATCTGTCGGATACTGCGCCGGCCGCCAACCAGGGCAGGCAGGCGGTGTTCGCCACCTTGGCCATCTGCGCGTTGCTGGCACTAACCTTCCTGTTCCTGCGCCAGTACCGCCTGCGCCAGCAGGCGCGCGAGGCGATGGCGGCGACCCTGCGCCGGGCCCGCGACGAACTGGAACTGCGCGTTGCCGAGCGTACCGCCGACCTGCAGAAACAGATTATCGAACGCGAGCGGGCCGAAAGCATCTTGCGCGAGGCGCAGGACGAACTGGTGCAGGCCGGCAAGCTGGCGGCGCTCGGCCAGATGTCGGCGGCCATCGCCCATGAGATCAACCAGCCGCTGACCGCGATCAGCACCTATGCCGCCGCGTCCAAGGTGCATGTGTCGCGCGGCGACCTCGCCAGCGTCACCGGCAACCTGTCGATGATCGAGGACCTGACCCGGCGCATGGCGGAAATCTCGCGCCATCTGAAGGTCTTTGCCCGCAAGAGCGTCGCCGACCGCAAGCCGGTGCTGCTGCGCACAGTGCTGCGGCGCGCCATCATGCTGCTCGACAGCCGGCTACGCCTCGAATCCGTCGACGTGCGGATCGATGTCCCCGAGACCGCCACCGTGGCGGCCGACGACATCCGCATCGAGCAGGTGCTGATCAACCTGCTGCGCAATGCCTGCGATGCCATGGTCGATGGCCCGGTACGCCGGCTGGATATCGCTGCGACGGAACAGGACGGCGGCTGGGCGTTGCGTATCGCCGACACCGGCATCGGTATCTCGCCGGAACACATGCCGCATCTGTTCGATCCGTTCTTCACCACCAAGCAGAAGGCCGAGGGCCTCGGTCTCGGCCTGGCGATTTCGCATGGCATCGTGCGCGATTTCGGCGGCACGCTGGTCGCCGACAATGCGCCGCAGGGCGGCGCCGTGTTCACCCTGTGGCTGCCGGCGCCGTCGCCGGACGCCGCCACCGGAGACCGGGAATGAGTGCTAAGCCGCAGGTTCTGTTCGTTGATGACGAGAAGGCGGTCCGCTTGTCGATGCGGCAGTGGCTGGAGCTGGCCGATTTCGAGGTCGAACTGCATGAAACGGCAATGGCGGCGCTCGAGCGGCTCAATCCGGAATATCCGGGCATCGTGATTTCCGATGTCAAGCTGCCGCAGATGGATGGCCTGCAGTTCCTCGAACGGCTGCGCGCCATCGATCCGGATCTGCCGGTGGTGCTGATCACCGGTCATGGCGACATCGCCATGGCGGTCGATGCCATGCGACGCGGTGCCTACGACTTCATCGAGAAGCCGTTCTCGCCGGAGCGGCTGGTCGAGACCCTGCGCCGCGCCGCCGACAAGCGCCGGCTGGTGATGGAAAATCGCCGGCTGCTGCTGCGGCTGTCGTCGGGCAGCGACATTGCCGGACGGCTGATCGGCACCGGCCGGGCCATCGAGGAGCTGCGGCGCGACATTCTCGACCTGCTGCCGACCGCCGTGCCGGTGCTGGTGCGCGGCGAGACCGGGGCGGGCAAGGAAATGGTGGCGCGCTGCCTGCACGATCTCGGGCCGCGGGCCGCGCATCCCTTCGTGGCGATCAACTGTGCCGCCGTGCCCGAGGCGCTGTTCGAAGGCGAATTGATGGGCTACGAGCGCGGCGCCTTCACCGGTGCCGCCGAGCGCCGCGTCGGCCGCCTGGAATATGCCGATCGCGGCACGCTGTTCCTCGACGAGATCGAGAGCATGCCGTTGGCCCTGCAGGCCAAGCTTCTGCGGGTGCTGCAGGACAAGGTGATCGAGCGTCTCGGATCGAACCGCACCATCCCGGTCGATTTCCGTGTCGTCGCCGCCACCAAGGTCGATCTGCGCGCGGCGGCCTCTGCCGGGCAGTTTCGCGAGGATCTGTATTACCGCCTGAATGTTGCCGAACTGGTGCTGCCGCCGCTGCGCGAGCGGCGCGAGGATATTCCGCTGCTGTTCCAGCATTTCGCGCTCGAGGCGGCGCAGTTGCACGGCCGCGATGCCCTGCCGCCCGATGAGGCGACCCTGCTGGCGCTGCAGGCCTATGACTGGCCGGGCAATGTGCGCGAGCTGCGCAATGTTGCCGAGCGGCACGTGCTTGGCCTCAAGGCGCTGTCGGGTCCGCTGGCGGGCCTCGACGGCCGCGGCGAGGCCGCCGCTGAAGGCCGCGGCAGCCTGGCGGCGAGTGTCGCCGCCTTCGAGAAGCGTTGCATCGAGACGGCACTCGGCGACAGCCAGGGCGATGTGCGGCAGACCATGGAGCGGCTCGGCCTGCCGCGCCGCACCTTGAATGAAAAGATGGAGCGCTACGGTATCGACCGGCGTCGCTACCTGCCGGACCAGGAATAGAGCCGCCTGCGGAAATCCGCCGAGCACCCGTTCCGGCTCGGCGGATATATGCCGAATACCGCACTGCAATAAGCGCCGCGCCGACACAGAATCAACAGCCTAGCCGGCGGCCCGCCGGTGGTACGGGTCTTGCTGATACAGGCAGGCTCCGCCGACAGAGCGGGAGCATCACGGGGAGGATTGCGGCAACCGCCACGGGCGGAGCCGTTTCCAGCACACAACAGGCATCCCCAGGATGGCTTCCGGTTTCTACCGGCAGGGCGCGTTCGGGCCTGACCGGCCGTTATTGCGCATTGCAGCATGGCAGCCGGATGACAGGTCGGTGGCGTGGCAGTGTCGACGCGGTTTGCTGATCGTGCTGATAGTGTTGCGGGGGTGGAAATTCTTTGTCCGTGTCTGTCACGGCATGCCGCTTGCGGCTTGAATTTACAAAGGATTTGCGCATTCGGCGCCCAGTCGGTAAAACGGCGCTCGAACGCAGGTTCCATATTTAAGTAGCAATTCCTTAGGGGAGGACACCATGAGCATTTCACGCCGGACCCTTGTCGCTGCCGCGGCGATGTCCCTGTCTCTCAGTTTCGCTGCCGGCGCCGCGCGGGCGCAGGAATTCGTCAACATCCTGACTGGCGGCACCTCGGGCGCCTATTACCCGATCGGTGTGGCGCTTTCGAACATCTATACCAAGGCGATCCCGGGCGCGAAGGTGTCGGTGCAGCCGACCAAGGCTTCGGTCGAGAATCTCAACCTGCTGAACACCGGCAAGGGCGAACTGGCCCTGACCCTCGGTGATACGCTCTCGAATGCCTGGAAGGGCGACGAGGAAGCCGGCTTCCCGCACAAGCTGGACAAGCTGCGCACCATCGCGGCCGCCTACAAGAACTACATCCAGATCGTCGCCAGCGCGTCGTCGGGCATCAAGACGCTCGCCGACCTGAAGGGCAAGCGCATCTCGGTCGGCGCGCCGAAGTCGGGCACCGAGATCAATGCGCGCGCCATTCTCGGCGCCGCCGGCCTCAAGTACTCGGACTTCTCCAAGGTCGAATATCTCGGCTTCGGTGAGTCGGTCGACCTGATGAAGAACCGCCAGATCGACGTCACCCTGCAATCGGCCGGCCTCGGCGTCTCCTCGATCCGCGATCTTGCCACCTCGGTCGACATCGTGTTCGTGCCGGTTCCGGCCGACGTGGTGAAGAAGGTCGGCGACGCCGCCTATATCGCCACCGACATTCCGGCCGGTACCTACAAGGGCATCGACCAGCCCATTCCGGCCGCGGCTGTCGGCAACTTCTTCGTCACCACCACCAAGGTCAGCAACGATCTCGCCTACAAGATGACCAAGGCGATGGTCGAAGGCCTCGACCAGCTCTATGCCGCCCATTCGGCCGCCAAGGGCATCATCAAGGCGGAGATGCCGCTGAACTCGCCGGTGCCGCTGCATCCGGGCGCCGAGAAGTACTACAAGGAAGCCGGGCTGCTGAAGTAAGCGGCCAGTCGCCAACGTCTTGCGCCGGCGCCCGCTCTCATGGGCGCCGGCGTTTTACTTCCAGGATTGAGCGTTCCAGCAGGCAAGGGGTAGCCGCATGTCCGGCAACAAAGAAGCAGCAGCGGTGATCGACCGCGAGAATCCCGTGCATGGTGCTGCCGCGCTCGAGGGCTGGCAAGGCAAGGCGGTGCTGGCCATTGCCATCGTCTTCACCTTCTACCAGATCGTCACCGCAGCCTTCAGTCCGCTGCCCACCATGGTGCTGCGCAGCGTCCATGTCGGCTTCCTGCTGGCGCTCGCCTATTTCCTGTTCCGCTTCCGCAAGAAGGACCAGGGCAGCAAGGCGCCGTGGTACGACATTGCCTTCGCCGTCATCGCTTTCGGCCTGTCGTTCTACCACTGGGTCTATGAAGGGGACCTGATCCAGCGCGCCGGTGACCCCAGCACCACCGACCTCGTGGTCGGCACCATCATCACCCTGCTGGTGCTCGAGGCGGCGCGGCGCATCATGGGCTGGGAACTGCCGCTGCTCTGCGCGCTGTTCATTCCCTATGCGATTTTCGGCCGTGACCTGCCGGGCTTCCTGGTGCATCGCGGCTTCGACTACACCCAGGTGATCGACACGCTGTATTTCGGCACCGAGGGCATTCTCGGCACGCCGACCTTCGTCTCGGCGACCTACATCTTCCTGTTCATCCTGTTCGGCGCCCTGCTGGAACGCGCCGGCATGATCAGCCTGTTCAATGACCTCGCACTCGGCACCGTCGGCCACCACAAGGGCGGCCCGGCCAAGGTGGCGGTGATCTCGTCCGGCCTGATGGGCACCATCAACGGTTCCGGCGTTGCCAACGTGCTGACCACCGGCCAGTTCACCATCCCGCTGATGATGAAGTTCGGCTACCGGCCGGCCTTTGCCGGCGCGGTCGAGGCCTGTTCGTCGATGGGCGGCCAGATCATGCCGCCGGTGATGGGCGCGGTCGCCTTCATCATGGCCGAGACCATCGGCGTGCCCTATTCGCAGGTGGCGCTCGCCGCGGTGATTCCGGCCATCCTGTATTTCTTTTCGGCCTTCTGGATGGTGCATCTGGAAGCCGGCCGTGCCGGCCTGGTCGGCCTGAAGAAAGAAGACTGCCCGAATGCGCTGAAGGCGCTGACCGAGAAATGGTACCTGCTGCTGCCGCTGGCCGTGCTGGTCTACCTGCTGTTCTCCGGTTTCACGCCGCTGTTCGCCGGCACCATGGGCATGGCTCTGACCACCGTGCTGATCCTCGGCCAGCAGGCCGCCGGCCAGACCAAGGTGATGTTCTACCGCATCCTGTTCTGGATTGGCCTCGGCCTGTGCACGGCGGTCATCTATCGCTATTCCGGCCTGCGCATCGAGGAGCTCGCCATCATCGTCATCGCCCTGCTGGTGGTGCTGACCTGGTTCGTCAAGGGTGGCCGCGAGACCCAGCGGCTGCTGCTGCTCAGTTTTGCCGATGCCGCCAAGGGCGCGCTGGGCGTCGGCGTCGCCTGCGCGCTGGTCGGCATCCTGATCGGCATCGCGCAGATGACCGGCATCGCCAACGAGCTGGCGCGCGGCATCCTCTCGGTGGCCGGCGACAACCTGCTGCTGGCCCTGGTGATGACCATGGTGGCCTGCATCGTGCTGGGCACCGGCATCCCGACCATCCCGAACTACATCATCACCAGTTCGATGGCGGCGCCGGTGCTGCAGGGCATGGGCGTGCCGGTTCTGATCAGCCACATGTTCTGCTTCTACTTTGGCATCATGGCCGACCTGACGCCGCCGGTGGCGCTGGCGGCGCTGGCGGCCTCGTCGATTGCCAAGGAGAAGCATACCAAAATCGCGCTGAATGCCACCAAGATCGGCCTCGCCGGCTATGTCGTGCCGTTCATGGCGGTCTATACCCCGGCCCTGATGCTGCAGGGTGGTACGTGGTTCGATACCGCCTATGTGGCGATCAAGGCGGTGATCGCCATCTGCCTGTGGGGTGGCGCGGCCAGCGGCTGGCTGCTCGGCCGCATGGGCTGGATCGAGCGGCTCTGGGCGACGGCGGCGGCCTTCCTGTTCGTGGTGGCCTATCCGGCCACCGACGAGATCGCGGCGGCGCTGACCATCGCCTTCCTGGTCTTCCACTGGTGGAAGACCAAACGCGACGACGCACCGGCCGCGGCCTGATCCGGTGGCGGGGCTCTGCCTCGCGCTGGGCGCCGCCGTGGTGGCTCTGCACACCTCGGCGGTCGACCTGCGCTGGATCCATAGCGTGCAGAAGACCGAATGGCGCGAGCACTGGGATCTGACCAAAGCCGGGCTGGTGGTCGAGCAGGCGGCCGTGCAGTCGAGTGGCGCCGGCATGGACCCCGGCCCGGATGCCGTCTTCAGGAACGGCTTCTGGGTCTGGAAGCCCAGGCTGCCGCCGCAGCCGCAACTGACCCTGACCCGCTCGCCCTTCACCCCGGGCGACTGGCATCTGTGCATCAAGGGCCAATGCCGCGACCTCGGCAGCTATTTCCCCGGCATCGGCCCCGAGCAGGCCGTCACCATGGAGCCCTGCCGCTGACGACTCGACCGGGCGTCTTGGCCCCGGCGCCATGACCATTGTGTCACCCGCCGGGCCGGGCTAAGCCGGGGGCAGAACAAAAACCGTCCCGCCAGGCCGCCTCTATGTCGATGCCGTCGCCGACCGCCGTTCCCGTTGCTGCCGCCCTGCGTCTGCGCCAGCAGCTTGCGCTCGCCGCCCTGGTACTGGGTGCGCTGGCCATCGCCTTCTCGCCGATCTTCGTGCGGCTATCGGAAGTCGGACCGACCGCCACCGGTTTCTACCGTGCCATTCTTGCCGTGCCGCCAATCTGGCTGTGGTGGCGTTTCATGCCGGCTCTGCCGAGGGTGGCGGTAGCTGTGGGCCAGTCCCGGCCGCTGCCGCCGCTGGCGCTGATCCTGGTGCCGGGCCTGCTGTTTGCCGGCGACCTGTTCTTCTGGCACCTGGCGATCAAGTACACCACCGTGGCCAATGCCACGCTGCTCAGCAATTTTGCCCCGGTCATCGTCACGCTCGGCGCCTGGCTGGTGCTGCGCGAAAAGATCACTGGCGCCTTCCTGGTCGCCATGCTGGTGGCGATCTGCGGCGCGCTGATGCTGGTCGGCGCCAGCCTCGAACTCGGCGGCACCAATGTCTTCGGCGACATGCTGGCGTTTACCACGGCGGTTTTCTACGGCTGCTACATGATCGCCGTGGCCAAGCTGCGCGGCCGCCACGGTACCCAGGACCTGATGCTGTGGTCGAGCCTGGTCACCGGCATCGCCCTGCTGCCGATGGTCTGGGTGATGGGCGAGGGACTGCTGCCGGCCACATTGCATGGCTGGCTGATCCTGTTCGGACTGGCCTGGATCAGCCAGGCGCTGGGACAGGGGCTGATCGCCTATGCGCTTGGCCACCTGCCGGCGTCGTTCTCGTCGCTGGTGGTGCTGATCCAGCCGGTCGCCGCCGCCTTCTTCGGTTGGCTGTGGCTCGGCGAGGGGCTGCAGCCCCTGCAGCTTGGCGGCGGCGCCGTGGTGCTGCTCGGCATCCTGCTGGCCCGCCGGGCCCAGCTGAAGGCAGGTTAGGCCGCCGCCTTTAAGCCGCCCCCTGGGCCATGTCGCGCTGGCGCGCGAAATCCGCATACCAGGCGATGCTGCCGGGATTGGCCATGGTGCCGGGATTGGCGACCTTTTCGGCCGGCTGGCCGAGCAGGATCTTTTTCACCGGCACTTCCAGCTTCTTGCCGGACAGGGTGCGCGGCACTTCCGCCACCTGGAAGATGTCGTTCGGCACGAAACGCGCCGACACTGCCGCACGGATCGCCTGGTTGATCCTGTCCTTCAGGGCGGCATCGAGCGTCAGGCCGGGCCGCAGCACCACGAACAGCGGCATGTAGCTGTCGCGGCCGAGGAATTCGAGGTCGATCACCAGGCTGTCGAGAATCTCGGGCAGCTCCTCGACGGCGCGGTAGATTTCCGCCGTGCCGAGCCTGAGGCCGTAGCGGTTGATGGTGGCGTCCGAGCGGCCGTAGATCACCGCGCCGCCGCGCGGCGTGATGCGGATCCAGTCGCCATGGCGCCAGATGCCCGGATAGACGTCAAAATAGCTGTCGCGATAGCGTTTGCCGTCCGCGTCGTTCCACAGGTAGAGCGGCATGGACGGCAGCGGCTGCACGCAGACCAGCTCGCCGACCTCGTCGCTGAGCGGCTTGCCAGCCTCGTCATAGGCCTGGATATCGGCACCGAGGCAGCGGCACTGCATCTCGCCGATATAGACCGGCAGGATCGAGCAGCCGGCAACAAAGGCGCCGGCGAAATCCGTGCCGCCAGAGATCGGCATCAGCCAGATATCGGGGCCGAGCTCACGGTAGATCCAGGCATAGGCGTCTTCCGACAGCGGCGAGCCGGTCGAGCCTATGGTGCGCAGGCGCGACAGGTCGGTAACTTCGCGCGGCTTCACGCCGGCCTTCAGGCAGTTGGCGAAGAAGGCGGCGCCGCCGCCGAAGACGGTGAGCTTCGCCTCGCCGGCGAAGCGCCACAGGCGGGTCCAGTCCGGATGCGACGGGCTGCCGTCGTAGAGCGCGATGGTGGCGCCGGTGACTAGCCCGGCGACCTGGGCATTCCACATGATCCAGCCGGTGCTGGAATACCAGTGGAAGACGTCATCGGGTCCGATGTCGTTGTGCAGCGCCATCATTTTCAGCATCTCGACCACGATGCCGCCATGGCTGTGCACGATGGCCTTGGGCAGGCCGGTGGTGCCGGACGAATAGACGATCCACAGCGGATGGTCGAAGGGCAAAGCTTCGACCTGCACCGGTACAGGTTTTGCCGTGATCTCGGTCCAGTGCGCGACCGTTACCCCCTGCGGCACAGAGTGGCTGCTCTCGCCCGGCAACAGGATCAGGGTCTTCACGCTGGGCAGGGCGGCGACCATTTCGGCCAGCACCGCGCCCTTGTCGATCAGCTTGCCATTGTAGTGGCTCGACGGCACGGCGACCAGGGCCACCGGCTCGATCTGGCGGAAACGGTCGAGGACCGAAGCGAGCCCCATGTCGGGCGCGCAGACCGACCAGACCGCGCCGAGGCTGGCGATCGCCAGGAAGGCGACGATGGTCTCCGGGGTATTCGGCGCATAGGCGACGACGCGGTCGCCGCGTTTCACCCCGGCGGCGCGCAAGTATGCGGCGACGGCACCGACCTGCCCGTGCAGATCGGCCCACGACATCTCGCGCAACGCTGCGGTCTCGGAGGCATAGAGAATGGCCGGCTTGGCGGCGATTTCATGACGCAGGATCTGGTCGACGAGATTCAGTTCGGCGCCGGTGAACCATTCGGCGCCCGGCATGTCGCGTCGGCCGAGAACCTTGGTATAGGGCTTGTGCGCCCGGACCTCGAAATAATCCCAGATCGAGGCCCAGAAGGCTTCGATGTCGGCGACCGACCAGCGCCACAGCGCGTCGTAATCGGCGAAGTCGAGGCCGCGCTCGCGGGCCAGCCAGTCCATATACTGCCGCAGCCGGCTGCGCTTCAGGCGCTCCGGCGAGGGGGACCACAGCATGGCGGGAGTGTCAGGCGCGGTCATGGTTCCTCCAGGGTTGCTCTAGCCTTTTTCGAGCAGTTTACGCAGCTCCGGGGAAAATGCACCATCCAGCAGGATGAAAGCCATGCGGGCCGGTTTGTCCGAGCGGTTGGCCCAGGCATGGTCGGTGCCACGCTGCACCACGATATCGCCGGCAGTCAGGCGGGTTTCCGTATCGTCAAGGATCAGGGTGATCTCGCCCTCGACGACGATGCCGTAATCGACCGTTTCGGTGCGATGCATCATCGGATGCTGGCCGGGTTTCCAGGTCGAGGCATGGGCAGTGCCGACGGTGGCGAAAGCGGCGCGGGCGGCTTCGGCGTCCATGGTCTTGGTCGCCGCGCTTTCCGGCAGGAAATCCACATAGCGGATGATGCTGCCATGCTTCGGCGGCGGGATGGTCAGCGGCCGGTCGGTGGGATCGGCCTCGTTGCCGACCGGCGCCGGGCTGCCGGTGGTGTTCCAGATTTCATAGAAATCGACGCCGCGTTCGGGGTTGGAGACCTTCGGCGCCAGCACGGTATCGATGGCGACCACCGATTTGCCGGCGGCGTCATGGCCGGTGACGATGCGGCGGGGCGATTTGTTCATGGCAGCCTCTTTTCGCTAGAGCAGGGCGAGCGCAAGCTGGGGGAAGATCACCAGCAGCACCAGCACCGCCAGCATGATGGCGGCAAACGGCAGGGCGCCGCGGAAGATGGTCCCCAGCGTGATGCGGGAATCGGCCAGCGTGCTCTTGATCACATAGACGCTGAGGCCGAACGGCGGGGTCAGCAGGCCGATCTCGACGGCGACGATGGTGACAATGCCGAACCAGATGAGATTCATGTCGAAGCCGCTGGCGATCGGCAGCATCAGCGGCAGCACGATCAGCAGGATCGAGCTAGAATCGATGAAGCAGCCCATGATCACCACCAGCAGGATATAGCAGGCGAGGAAGCCATATGGGCCGAGGCCGGCGCCGGCGATCTCCCCGACCAGGTATTGCGGCACGCCCGACAGCGCCAGCATGCGGGTATAGAGGCTGGCGGCGATGATCAAGAAGGAGACCGAGACGGTGACATGGCCGGTTTCCACCATCACCTGCCACAGCTTGCGGCGATCAAGCCGGCGCTTGACCAGCGCGATGATCAGCGCGCCGGCGGCACCGACCGCGCCGGCGTCGGTGGCGTTGAAGAAGCCGCCATAGATGCCGCCCAGCACGGCGACGATCAGCAGCAGGATCGGCAGCAGCTTGACCAGCATCTCGCGCAGGCCCATCAGGTCGCCGGTCACCGCGTCGCCGGTGGCGCTGCCGCCGACGAACTGCGGCACCAGCCGGGCCATGGCGGCGATGCTGACGCCATAGGCGACGGCGAGCAGCAGGCCTGGAAGAATCCCGGCCATGAACATATGGCCGACCGAGACCTCGGCGAGGAAGCCATAAAGGATCATCAGCAGGCTGGGCGGGATCAGCATGCCAAGCACGGACGAGCCGGCTACTACGCCGGTAGCAAAGCTCGGCGTGTAGCCGTAGCGCAGCATCTCGGGCACGGCGACGCGGGTGAAGACGGCGGCCGAGGCGATGGAAATCCCGGTGATCGCGGCGAAGATCGCATTGGCGGCGACGGTGGCCATGCCGAGGCCGCCACGCAGGCGGCGCAGGCCCTGGTTGGCGACCTCGAAGGCATCCTTGCCGACATCGGCGATGCTGACCAGGAACCCCATGAGGACGAACAGCGGCACCACGGCAAAGACGTAAGAGGCGATGGCGTCATAGGCGCCCTGCGACAGCATGGCGGTGGCGACCACCGGGCTGCCTTTCAGCAGCCAGACGCCGGCGAACGACGTCAGGCCCAGCGCGACCGCGACATGCACGCCGAGCCAGATCAGCACCATCATCGCGGCGATGGTGCCGAAACCGATTTCGAGGCCGCTCATGGCTGCCTCCCCAGGGCAATCCGCAGGTCGCGTCCAGCCAGCAGCAGGAACTGGATCGCCGTGGCGGCGCTGCCGATCAGGATCAGCAGCCGCACCGGCCAGGTCGGCGCGGTGAAGTCGCCGACGGCGCCGACATATTCCTGGATGGCGATGGCATCGGTGAACAGGTCGATGCTGCCCCAGAAGATGATGCCCAGCAGCACGGCGCCACCGAGATGAAAGATGCATTGCAGGGCATGGCCGATACGCGGCCGGAACGCCAGCAGGTTGTCGATCACCATGTCGGAGCGGGTGATCTTGCCGCTCATCAGGGTATGGCCGAGTTGCAGGAAGACGATGCCGACGATCGAGATCGACAGGATCTCGGTGGTGCCGCGCACGGGGGATTCAAACAGCTCGCGACCGATGATGTCGCTGTTGATCAGGATCATGAGGAGAAAAATCCACACGGTCCCGCAGGCGTTCATCAGCCCGAGGAATCTGGCAAACATGCGCGGCACCATTCTGCTGACGCTATGGAAGCGGGGCTATTCCTTCGACCAGTCGCGCGGATAGACGACGCCATTGGCCTTCATTTCGGCCATATAGGCCTTTAGTACCTTGGTGCCGGGCAGGCCTTTGGAATCAAGGTCCTTGGCCCAGGGCAGGGCCGGATTGGGGATCGCCGCCGCCCATTGCTTGCGCTCGGCGGCCGGAACCTCGCGCACCTTGGCGCCAGCGGCGACCATTTTTTCCATCAGGCCTTTCGAGGTGCCGGTCAGCAGGGCGTTGAATTTCTCGGCATAGTCGCGGCCGACATCGAGGAAGATCTTCTGCGCATCCTTGGGCAGGTGGTCGAGCACCCGCTTGTTCATGGCCAGTGCGCCGCCGAACTGGGCGCCGTAATTCACCTTGGTGATATTGGGCGCCACCTCGTAGACCTTGGCCGGGAAGGCGCCGGAGGCAAAGGTCAGGGTGCCCGAGGTCACCCCGGTCTGGATGTCGTTGTAGTAAGTCTGCAGGCTGCCGGCGACGGCGATAGCGCCGGTGTCCTTCAGCCAGTTGGCCGAGGGGCCCGGCGCATTGATCTTGAGGCCCTTGAGATCGTCGAGCTTCTCGACCGGGTTTTTGGTGAACAGGTAATAGGCATCGAGGCCGGTGCCGCCGAGGAAGACCGCATTGTTCTTGGTCCAGGCCGCCTTCATCTCCGGGATCTTGTCCTGCAGGGCGGTGATCACCTTCGAGACGATGGAGATGTCGTCGGTGCCGAACGGCGTGTAATAGGTGACGTTCTGCAGCGGGAATTTCGGCGCCTCGAAAATGGTCGAAACGAAGCCGATCTCGCCGAGCCCGTCCTTCAGCGCGGTCGACTCACTGCCCAGCTTCACCAGGGTGCCGCCATAGGCGCGGTTCCACTCGATCTTGAGCTTGCCGCCGGCTGCCGCGAGGCGCTTGTCGACCTCGGGGATGAAATAATCATCCATCAGCTTGACCCACGGAAAGACCGGCGGATGGCCGGCAAAGGCGGTCATCTTGATCGTCTCGGCCTGCGACGGATGGGCGAACAGTGCGGCCGTGACGATGCCGGCCGCCAGCGTGGCGTTGCGGATTGCGGACATTGTTTCCTCCCTAAGGGTGTGTTTTTGCCGCGGTCATGCAATGTGGAGCGATCAGGGTGGTGCGGTCTGTGCCGTGTCGCTCCCGAAACAGAACTGGTAGGTGTGGTCGAGATGATGGTCGAGCATGGCGCAGGCGTCTTCGGCCTTGCGTGCCAGCACCAGCTCCATCAGCTGCTTGTGCTCGTCCATGATGCCGATGCCGATTTCCAGCAGATAGGCGGTCATCATGCGGTGGCGGTAGCGTTCCGCCTGGTCATAGAGCCGGGCCTGCTCGTCCAGCAGGCGCGGTGAGCCGCAGGCGGCGATCAGCGCCACATGGAAGGCCTTATGCAGTTCGCCGAACTCGCCGAGATTCTCGACCGGCGCGTTGTCCATGCGCTGCACGAAGCGCTCCAGCCGGTGATAGGCCGCGAGAATCCCGGCCTCCCATGCGTCGTCGCCGCGCTCGAAGGCGCGTTTCAGCGCGGCGGTCTCGATCACCTTGCGGGCCAGCGTGATGTCGGCGAGATCGTCGGCGCTCATCGGCGCGACACGAAAGCCGCGCTGGTTCTCGATCTGCACGAAGCCCTGGCTGACCAGCCGGGCCAGCGCCTCGCGCAACGGGCTGGCGCTCAGCCCGTAACGGGCCTTCAGGTCCTCGATCTGCAGCTTGACGCCGGACGGGAAGCGGCCGGCGATGATGTCGGCGCGGATCTGCCGGAAGGCGAATTCCGTCAGGCTGCCGGCCTCGGCGGCCAGGTCGCGGATTTCGGCTTTGCCCCGGTCCTCGGTCATGGCGCCACTCTGGGGTCGGGCTCGGGCGAGTGTCAACGACAAAACATAAAAAAATCGACAAAATACTTTATCGTCGGTAGAGTGGCGCCAATAGGCAGAAGAACAGCCGCCCGCCGGGGCGGTCAGGAGGAAGCATGGCCCGCCGTTTCGTCGACCTCTCGATCTATCTGGAAAACGACGTCATTTCCGATCCGCCGGGCTTCGGCCCGAAGATCGAGTACATCCGCCACAAGGACAGCGCCTCTGACGTGGTCAAATTCTTTCCCGGGTTGAAGGAAGAGGACCTGCCGGAAGCCGAGGGCTGGGCGGTGGAGAATGTCCAGCTCAACACCCATAACGGCACGCATCTCGACGCGCCGTATCATTTCCATTCGACCATGAACAAGGGCGAGCGCGCCTGGACCATCGACGAGGTGCCGCTGGAGTGGTGCTTCGGCGACGGTGTGAAGCTCGATTTCCGCGACCGGGGCGACGGCTATGTCGTCACCGCCGCCGATGTCGAGGCCGAACTCAAGCGTGTCGGCTATGCGCTGAAGCCGCATGACATCGTGGTGGTGAACACCGCCGCCGGTGCCGCCTATGGCAAGCCTACTTACGTCAGCACCGGCTGCGGCATGGGCTATGAGGCCACCATGTACCTGCTGGAACGCGGCGTGCGGGTCACCGGCACCGATGCCTGGAGCTGGGATGCGCCCTTCGTGCATACGGCGAAGAAATTCGCCGAGAGCCATGATGCTTCGCTGATCTGGGAAGGTCACAAGGCCGGCCGCCATATCGGCTACTGCCACCTCGAGAAGCTGCACAATCTCGAGGCGCTACCGTCGCACGGCTTCACCATTTCCTGCTTCCCGCACAAGATCCGCGGCGCCTCGGCCGGCTGGACGCGGGCCGTTGCCATCATCGAGGAATAGTCACAGATGAAATTCTGCACTTTCAGTCACCCGGCCCGCGGCCCAGGAATCAATGGACTTGGGCGTCCCGGCGTGCTGACCGGCGACGGCGCCATGATCGTCGACCTCGGCGACAGTTTCCCCAGCATACTGGCCATCATCCAGGGCGGCGATGCGGCGCTGGCCCGCGTGCGCGACCTGCATGCCAGGGCCGAGATCCGGGTGACGCTGGCCGATGCGAAACTGCATGCGCCGGTGCCGGTGCCGGAGCAGATCCGCGATAGCATGCTGTTCGAGAAGCATGTCTTCCAGGCCCGCAAGACCATGATCCGCATGCGCCATCCCGTGCTGGCGCCGCTGATGATCAGGATGGGGGCTGCGAAGGTGCCGGCGAGCTGGTACCGCATGCCGATCTACTACAAGTCCAACCGCTTCTCGGTGAACGGCCCCGAAGGCGTCGTGCAGTGGCCGCGCTACAGCCATGTGATGGATTTCGAGCTGGAATTCGGCTTCTTCCTTGGCAAGAAGGGCAAGAACATCAAGCCGTCGGAAGCCTTCGACCATATCTTCGGCTTCACTATCTTCAACGATTTCTCGGCGCGCGATGCCCAGGGGCTGGAGATGCAGAGCATGCTCGGGCCCTGCAAGGGCAAGGATTTCGACACCGGCAACAGCATGGGGCCGTTCCTGGTGACGCTGGACGAGATCGGCGATCCGTACAATCTGCGCATGCGGGCGCGGGTCAACGGCAAGACTTGGTGCGACAGCAACTCCGGCACCATCCACCACAAGTTCGAGGATCTGCTGGCGCGCGTCTCGGCCGACGAGACAGTGTACCCGGGCGAATTTTTCGGTTCCGGCACCGTCGGCGACGGCTGCGGTCTCGAGCATGGCCGCTATCTGCTGGATGGCGACGTGGTCGAGCTGGAGGTCGAGAAGATCGGCATCCTGCGCAACCGCATCGCGCGCCAGAAATAGGCGGTATCAGCCGGCGAACAGCGGTTCCGGCAGGCCGGGAGTCTCCACATCGGCCGCGAAAATCCCGCCGGCCAGCGGCATGGCGGCGAGTTCCTCCGCCGTATGCTTCTGTCGCGCCGTGGTGATGTAGAGCGTCTTCAGCTCCGGGCCGCCGAAGCAGGGCATGGTCGGCGCCTTCACCGGCAGCAGGATCTCGCGCAGGCGGCGGCCATCGGGCGCGAATTGCACGACCTTGCCGGCGCCGTAGAAGGCGACCCAGTAATTGCCCGCCGCATCCACCGTGGCGCCATCTGGCCGTTCGCCGGTCGCCGTCAGGTCGAGGAAAACCCGGCGGTTCGACAGTTCCGCCGTGCGGATGTCGTAGTCATGGGCGTGGACGCGATGGCTGTTGGTATCGGCGTGGTACATCGTCGTGCCGTCCGGGCTCCAGGCCAGGGCGTTCGAGGTGCTGACGCCGCCGACGATCTCCTGCGGGATCAGCCGCTCGCCGTCGAGACGGTAGAGCGCGCCGACCGGCTCCTTGCGCGGCTCGAACATGCTGCCCGCCCAGAAGCGGCCCTGGCGGTCGCAGCGCCCGTCGTTGAACCGCGTCTCCATCGGATCATAGGGCGCGCCGGCGATTTTCCGGTGCTGCCCGCCAGCCAGGTCAAGGCGATAAATGCCGTTGCGCAGCGCAGCGATCATGCCGCCATCGGCGGCCTGCGCGACGCAGCCGATCGACTCCGGCATCGGCCAGCTTTCGTCGCGGCCACTGGCCGGATCGAAGCGATGCAGGGCCGGGCGGTTGATGTCGACGAACCACAGGCGCTGCAATGCCGCCGACCAGACCGGCGATTCCGCCAGGTCGAACTGGCCGTCGAGGATGCAGCGTGCGTCGGTCATGGGCCGGAGTCTACCAGATCGGCGACATGCTCGCCGAGCTTGAGCGAAGCGGTCAGGCCGGGACTTTCGATGCCGAACATGTTGACCAGGCCGGCCACGCCATGGACCTCCGGGCCCTGGATGACGAAATCGTCGGCCTTGCCGCCCTTCTCGGGGCTCGGCGGCGACAGTTTCGGGCGGATGCCGGCATAGCCCGGCTGGATCGCCCCGTCGGGCAGGTCGGGCCAGTAGCGGCGCACGGCGGCATAGAATTTCTCGCCGCGCGCCGGATCGACGGCATAGTCGATGCGGTCGATCCATTCGACATCGGGACCGAAGCGCATCTGGCCACCCATGTCGATGGTGACATGGGTGCCGAGCCCGCCGGGCTCCGGCACCGGATAGATCAGCCGGCTGAACGGCGGCTTCATGCCCGAGAGGATGAAATAATTGCCCTTGGCATAATAGGTCGGCGGGATGGCATCGGCCGGCAGGCCGTCGATCGCGGCGGCGACCGCCTGAGCCTGCAGGCCGGCGGCGTTGATCACATGGCGCGCTTTCAGCCGCATCGGCGCGGCGCCGCCGGTGGCGATCTCGATGCCGTCGTTGCGCACCGCGCCGCCGGTGACCGGAGCGTCGAAGGCCAGCATGGCGCCGTGGTCCTCGGCCTCGCCCTGGTAGGCCAGCATCAGGCCGTGGCTGTCGATGATGCCGGTCGATGGCGACAACAGCGCGGCGACGCAATGCAGCTGCGGCTCCAGCGCCAGCGCCTGCTCGCGGCTGAGCCACTGCAGGTCGTCGACGCCATTGGCCTCGGCTTTTGCCTTCAGGGCTTCGAGATCGGGAATCTGCGCCGCGTCGGCGGCGACGATCAGCTTGCCGCAGCGGTTATGGGCGATGCCGCGCTCGGCGCAATAGGCATACAGCGCCTGCTTGCCCTCGACGCAGCTGCGCGCCTTCAGGCTGCCGGCGGGGTAATAGATGCCGGCATGGATCACCTCGGAATTGCGCGAGCTGGTCTCGCTGCCGATCAGGGTGGCGGCTTCGGCCACCACCACCTCGCGGCCGCGGCGGGCCAGGCTGCGGGCCACCGCCAGGCCGACCACGCCGGCCCCGATCACCAGGCATTCCACTTGATCCATCGGCATTTTTCCCTGAACGCAGGATCCCGTTATCGGCAGGACCGGGGGGCGTGGCAAGTCCCGGCAGTTCTTTGCGGCGGGCGCTTGACTTCCCCCGGCCGGAGCCGTAAAGACACGCCTCGGTCGGGGTGGCCAACGGGCCAGCCTGCACCGCCTGCCCAGGTGGCGGAATTGGTAGACGCGCTAGCTTCAGGTGCTAGTGACCGAAAGGTCGTGTAAGTTCGAGTCTTATCCTGGGCACCAATTCCTTTTAGTCTCGCGCCGCGTGGCGATCACGCCTCGACTTCGTAAAGAAGGGTGTGCCCCTCCCCGGGGCGCCCCCTTGGCAGAAATGCTGGCAGCAGGGACGCGCAGATGACCATTACCGTATATCAGGGCGATCTGCCCGACGGCCTCGATCTCGGCAGCATGGTGGCGGTGGATACCGAAACCATGGGCCTGCGCACCCATCGGGACCGGCTCTGCGTGGTGCAGCTGTCGTCCGGCGACGGCAATGCCCATCTGGTGCAGTTTCAGGCGGGTGCCGGCTGCCACGCGCCGAACCTGAAGCGCCTGATGGAGGACCCGAAGGTCCTCAAGTTGTTCCATTTCGCCCGCTTCGACCTGGCGGCGCTGAAGAAATACGTCGGCGCTGCCACGGCGCCGGTCTACTGCACCCGGACCGCCTCCAAGCTGGTGCGCACCTTCACCGACCGCCACGGCCTGAAGGACCTCTGCCGCGAGCTGATCGGGGTGGAGATTTCCAAGCAGGAGCAGTCCTCCGACTGGGGGGCGCCGAAACTGACCGAAGCCCAGCAGAAATATGCCGCCTCGGACGTGCTCTACCTGCACCAGCTCAAGGCGGTCCTCGACGGCATGCTGGTGCGCGAGGGCCGGATGGCCCTTGCCCAGGCCTGCTTCGACTTCCTGCCGGCCCGCGCCGCCCTCGATCTGGCCGGCTGGCCGGAAGAGGACATCTTCGCCCACTGAACTCGCCCATAGGCGGTATCCATCGGGTTATGCACTGAAAAAAGGCAACCGCAGGCTCAAGCGGTTTGCATTTTCGGACCCGATTCTCCATATTTGGCACGATTCTTGTTAGTAGTCTCGCTAGCGGTGGGTAGCCCATGACATCCGCACCGTCCGCCGCGCGTGTCAGGCGCGCCGGAACTAAACGTGCGACGAGCAGTCCCAAGGTGGTCAAGGTTGCCGGTGCCAAGCCGGCGGTCAGCGCGGACGTGGCTGTCGGTCGCCGGGTTCTGCTGATGGAAGCCAATGGCCTGGCGGCCATGGCGGCGCAGATCGACGGGGCTTTCACCAGGGCGGTCGACGCCATGATGGCGGTCAGCGGCGGCCCGGCAACCGCCACCGGCATCCGGGGCCGCGTCATCGTCTCCGGCATGGGCAAGAGCGGCCACGTCGGCCGCAAGATCGCCGCCACGCTGGCCTCGACCGGCACCCCGGCCTTTTTCGTCCATCCCGCCGAAGCCAGCCATGGCGACCTCGGCATGGTGATGCAGGGCGATGTCCTGCTGGCGCTGTCGAATTCCGGCGATGCACCGGAACTGGCCGACCTGATCGTTCATGCCAAGCGCTTCGGTATCCCGCTGATCGGCATCACGTCGAAGGCGAAATCCGTGCTCGGCAAGGCATCGGATATCGTGCTGGTCCTGCCACCGGTGGAAGAGGCCTGCCCGATGGGGCTGGCGCCGACCACCTCGACCACGATGTCGCTGGCGCTGGGTGACGCGCTGGCCGTTGCGCTGATGGAGCGCAAGGGCTTCAACCGCGATCATTACCGGGTGTTCCATCCGGGTGGCCGGCTCGGCAAGCAGCTGATCAAGGTCGGCGACCTGATGCATGCCGGCCCCGAAATGCCGCTGGTCGACAGTGGCACGCCGATGCGCGAGGCACTGGTGACCATGGCCGGGCGCAGCTTCGGCTGTATCGGCATCGTCGGCCTCAAGGGGCGCGACAAGGGCCGGCTGATCGGCATTGTCACCGACGGCGATCTGCGCCGCCATATCGAGGGCGACCTGCTGGCGCAGACGGTGGATACCGTGATGACGCGGTCGCCGATGACCATTGCGCCGGATGCGCTGGCCGTGGAAGCGCTGCGCGAGATGAACAGCCGGCGCATCACGGCTTTTTTCGCCGTCGCCGGCGGGCGTCCGGTTGGCATCCTGCATATGCACGATTGCGTGCGGGCCGGAATTACATGATGGCGGCCGAGATGGATAACCAGCCGGCCGACCGGCAGCATCGCGCCGCGGATTTCGCCCCCCGCGCGCGCGGCGATTTGGTGACGACACTGGCCCGGCGCCGGCGATATGTGCAGTTCATGAAGTTCGTCCTGCCGGTGCTGGCGGTCGTGACGATCGCGGCGGTGCTGGCCTGGCCGCAGCTGACCAAGCGCGCGACTTTCCTGCCGCTCAATTTTACCGACACCGACAGCACGAATGCCGCACTGGTGATGAAAAATCCGCGCTACCGGGGCGTCGATGCCAACAACCAGCCGTATGTGGTGACGGCCGACCGGGCGATCCAGGATCCGCAGGATGACCAGCTGGTGACCATGGACAATGTCCATGCCGACCTGTCGATGAATGACGGGGCCTGGTGGTCGCTGACCTCCGATACCGGCTATTACGATGGCAAGAAGCGGCTGCTCAATCTGTATGGCAACATCGCGGTATTCAGTGACAACGGTTACGAGATGCATGGCCTGTCGGCCGAGATCAATCTGGATACGAAGCTGCTGTCGAGTGATGAAAAGGTCTGGGGTCATTCCAGTCTCGGCGCCATCAATGCCAACGGTCTGCGGGTCTACGACAAGGGGCGCGTCATTCATTTCATCAACGGCGTGAAGACCACGATTCTCCCGCACGAGCAACGGAGCTGATCCGGCATGCGTATTGTTCTGGCCGCCCTGATTATTGCCGGTATTGTCGGCGGGCCTGCCTATGCGCAGGTCAGCCTCGACAAGAACCGCAACACCAATCAGCCGATCAACATCAATTCCGACACCCTGGAAGTGCAGCAGGACAAGCAGCTGGCGATTTTCCGCGGCAAGGTCGATGCGGTCCAGGGGGATACCCGCCTGCGGTCCGATGAACTCTATGTCTATTACCGCGACCGTCAGAAGGATGCGGCGGCCGCGCAGAAGAAGCCGGCTTCGGCTCCCGCCGCCGCCGGGCCGGATGCCAGTTCGATCACCCGCATCGAGGCGAAGGGCAATGTGTTCGTCTCGACCCCGGAAGAGCGTGGCCAGGGCGATTTCGGCATCTATGACGTCGAGAAGAAGGTAATCACCCTGACCGGCAATGTGCTGCTGACCAATGACCGAGGCACCGTGCGCTGCGCCAAGGCGGTCATGTATCAGGACAGCGGTCGCAGCACCTGTGATCCGGCGACCGGCGGCCGCGTCCAGGGCGTGTTCCTGCCCAGCGAACCCAGCCAGCCGGACAAGGCGCCGGCCGCCAAGCCGGAAGGCAAGAAACCATGACCGTCAGCGGCGAAAAGCTGGATGTGACGGGAGACGGCGACGGCCTGCGGCTGGTGGCCGACAACCCCAGCCCGGGGCTGGCCGCGCTCCGGCTCGGCAAGAGCTTCAAGAAACGGCCGGTGCTGCGCGATGTGTCGCTGTATGTGCAGCGCGGCGAGGCGGTCGGACTGCTGGGCCCGAACGGCGCCGGCAAGACCACCACCTTCTACATCATGACCGGCCTGATCCGGCCCGATCACGGCACGATCACGCTGGACGGCCACGACATCACCGGCCTGCCGATGTACCGGCGGGCGCGGCTCGGCATGGGCTATCTGCCGCAGGAGGCCTCGATCTTCCGCGGTCTGACCGTCGAGCAGAATATCCGCTCGGTACTCGAGCTGGTGGAGTCCGAGGCGGATCGGCGGGAAGCCATGCTGGACGACCTGCTGGCGGAATTCTCGATCACCCACCTGCGCCGCACGCCGGCACTGGCACTGTCCGGCGGCGAGCGGCGGCGCTGCGAAATCGCCCGCGCGCTGGCGACCCAGCCGTCCTTCATGCTGCTGGACGAACCGCTGGCCGGTATCGATCCGATTGCCGTGGGTGAAATCCGCGAGCTGGTGTCGCATCTCAAGCATCGCGGCATCGGCGTGCTGATCACCGACCACAATGTCCGCGAAACACTCGATGTCATCGACCGCGCCTACATCATGCACGATGGCAAGGTGCTGATGGAGGGCAGTCCGAGCGAAGTCGTTGCGGACGAGAATGTACGCCGAGTTTATCTCGGCGAACGGTTCAGCTGGTAACGCGGGCCTGAATCATGGCTCTCGGTCCCCGTCTTGAACTCAGGCAGGGCCAGGCGCTCGTTATGACGCCGCAGCTGCAGCAGGCTATCAAGCTGCTGCAGCTCTCCAACCTGGAACTGATGGCCTATGTCGAGCAGGAGCTCGAGCGCAATCCCCTGCTGGAGCGCGGCGAGGCCGAGGAGGGCGGGGCCGGCGACGACGAGAAGGCCCCCTTCGAGGTATCCGAGGCCGCCGATGGCGCGGAGGGAAGACTCGACCTCAATGCCGACGGGGCGACCGGCGCGGCCAGCGAGTCGATGGATGCCGAGGGCGACAACACCTTCACCACGGACAGCGGCTATGATGCCGTCGGCGACGGCATCGGCATCGAGGGCAGCTATATCAGCGGCCGTGGCGGCGATTCCCGTTTCGAGGACGGCGGCGGTTCGCTGGAACAGACCCTGTCCGAGCCGCAGAATCTGCGCGAGCATGTCGAGACGCAGTGGTCGCTGATGCCGACCAATGCCGGCGACCGGCTGATCGGTCAGGCGCTGATCGATGCGCTCGACGAGGCCGGCTATGTTACCGAGGCGCTGGCCGATATCGCCGAACGGCTCGGCATCGAGGAGGATGAGGTCGAGGCCGTGCTGCTCGACCTGCAGACCATCGAGCCGGCCGGCCTGTTCGCCCGCAGCCTGAAGGAATGCCTGGCGTTGCAGCTGCGCGAGCGCGACCGCCTCGATCCCGCCATGCAGGCCCTGCTCGATCATCTCGAGTTGCTGGCGCGGCGCGACATCGTCGGGCTGATGCGGGTCTGCGGGGTCGACCAGGAAGACGTGGCCGATATGGTCAAGGAGATCCGCGCGCTCAACCCCAAGCCCGGCCTGCTGTTCGGCGGCGAACCGGTGCAGACCCTGGTGCCGGACGTTTATATCCGGCGGGCCAGTGACGGCGGCTGGGTGGTGGAACTGAACAGCGACACGCTGCCGCGCGTGCTGGTGAACAGCCGTTATTACGCGAAGATCAACCGCGACAAGCCCGCCACGCCCGACAAGCAGATGAAATCCTACCTGTCGGACTGCATGAATTCGGCGAACTGGCTGGTCAAGTCGCTCGACCAGCGTGCCCAGACCATCCTCAAGGTGGCCAGCGAGATCGTCCGCCAGCAGGATGGTTTCCTGCGCCACGGCGTCTCGCATCTCAAGCCACTCAACCTGCGCGCGGTGGCAGAGGCGATCGACATGCATGAAAGCACGGTCAGTCGCGTCACCTCCAACAAGACCATGGCGACGCCGCGCGGCATCTTCGAGATGAAGTATTTCTTCACCGCCAGTATTGCGGCCACCGATGGCGGCGAGGCCTTCTCGGCGGAATCGATCCGCCACCGCATCAAGTCGCTGATCGATGCGGAAATCGCCGAGGACGTGCTGTCGGACGACAAGATCGTCGAGATGCTGGCTGGCAAGGGCGTCGATATTGCCCGCCGGACCGTTGCCAAATACCGGGAAGCCATGAACATTCCCTCCTCGGTGGAGCGCCGGCGTCTGAAAAAAGCCGGCCTGCTCTCTGTTGGCTGAGGCATCATCATGACATCCGATCTCAAACCGCTGTTCGACTCCAACCGCATCTGGGCGGCAGACAAGCTGCGCACCGATCCGGGGTTCTTCGACCGGCTGGCGCATCAGCAGAATCCGGGCTACCTGTGGATCGGCTGCGCCGACAGTCGGGTGCCGGCCACCGAAATCTGCGGCCTCGACCCGGGCGAGATGTTCGTGCATCGCAACGTCGCCAACCTGGTACATCCGGCCGACATCAACTGCCTGTCCGTGCTGCAGTTCGCCGTCGAGTTCCTGAAGGTCAAGCATGTGATCGTCACCGGTCATTACGGCTGCGGCGGCGTGCGTGCGGCAATGCAGCCCGAACAGCTCGGCCTGATCGATCACTGGCTGCTGCCGATCCGCGAGACCTACGAGAAGAACAAGGTCGAGCTGCGGGCCATGGTCGACGAATACAAGCGGCTGAATGCGCTGTGCGAGTTGAATGTCCGCGAGCAGGTCGTAAACCTGACCAAGACATCGATCGTGCAGAATGCCTGGGCGCGTGGCCAGGAACTCAGCCTACATGGCTGGGTCTACGGCCTGACCAATGGCCTCGTCCGCGATCTGGGGGTCACTGTCTCTGGCCCGGAAGGCCTGAGCGATATTTTCCGCACTAAGACGAAATCCGAAGCAGGCGATTGATTATCCCGCCGCCGTTGCGGCCACGGAAATCGTGATGCCAAGGGGATTGTGATGCCGGGGGAATTCTGATGTTTGTCGTCATTCCGGATGTTCTGACCGAAGCCGAGGTCGCGACCCTGCGGACGAATGCCGCCACGGAGGATTTTCTCGATGGCCGGCTGACCGCCGCCGGGCGCGCGCGTAACGTGAAGAACAACCTGCAGACCGATCGCCGCTCGGAGCGCATGTCCGAGGCGCAGGATCTGATCACTGCCGCGCTCAACCGCAACAGCACCTTCCAGACGGTGGCGGCGCCGCGGCGGATTCTGCCGCCGCGCTTCAATCTGTACAAAGAGGGCATGTTCTACGGCGACCATGTCGACAATGCCCTGATGGGCGATGAGGGCGACAAGATCCGCGTCGACATGTCATTCACCCTGTTTCTCAGCAGCCCGCAGGACTACGATGGCGGCGAACTGGTGATCAAGAGCGGCATGGGCAATTCGACCTACAAGCTGCCGGCCGGCCAGATGGTGGTGTACCCGACCTACTATTTTCACGAGGTGCGGCCGGTGACGCGCGGCGAGCGCCTCGCCTGCGTCAGCTGGCTGCAGAGCATGATCCGCGAACCCGCGCGGCGCGAAATCATGCTGGAATTGGCGATGATCAGTAATATGATTCAGAGCCGTGATGCCCGCGCGGCCGCGGCGGCGCAGGATATGCTCGACAAGGTGCGCAAGAATCTGCTGCGCCAGTGGATTGATGATTAGCACCTGAGTGCCGATTAGAGCCGTTTCATTTTTGTGAGAAGGTTAATGTCGTTTTTTATCAACGACTTGATGCGGTTTGGCCGAGGTTGACAGGGGAGGGGGGCTTCTCTATGGTCCGCGACCGGCATGACGGGCCCTGGTGGCCGTACTACAATCAATCATGTCACGACCGAGCGAATTCGGGTTTTATAGCATCATGAAAATCCTGACTTCCGGACAGCACCTCGACCTTGGCGATTCCTTGCGCGCGTATATCGACGAGAAGCTTCCAGTCGCCGTGGCGAAGTATATGGACAATGCCATCGAGGCCCAGGTGGTCTTCAGCCGTGAAGGCTCGATGTACAGCTGCCACTGCTCTGTGCATGTCGGCACCGGCATCGATGCGCAGGCTGAAGGCCAGGATACCGAAATCTACGCCAGTTTCGACCAGGCTCTGGATCGACTGGCCAAGCAGCTGCGGCGCGACAAGCGCAAGCGGCGTAACCACCACACGCGTGTGCCCAGTGCCGATGAAACGGCCTGATCTCCGGATCGGACGTTACCGGTACCTGCCGCGGAGGCATTTTTCTCGATGGAAATCTTTCAGCTTTTGAGTCCTGACGGCGTCGTCGCGAATCTCAAGGCCAACAGCAAGAAGCAGGCGTTGCAGGAGCTCTCGGCGCGGGCGGCCCGGATCACCGGCCAGCCCGAGCGGGCCATCTTCGACGTTCTGCTGGAACGCGAGCGTCTCGGCACCACCGGTGTCGGCAACGGCATTGCGATTCCCCATGGCCGGCTCGCCGGCCTCGACAAGCTGTATGGCCTGTTTGCCCGTGTCGAGCGGCCGATCGATTTCGATTCGATCGACGAGATGCCGGTCGACCTGATCTTCCTGCTGCTGGCGCCTGAGTCGGCCGGCGCCGATCACCTCAAGGCGCTCGCCAAGGTATCGCGGCTGCTGCGCGACAAGGCGATCTGCGAAAAGCTGCGCGGCGCCGAAAGCGCGGATGCCCTGTTCGCCCTGCTGACCGACAGTTCGGCCAGCAACGCGGCAGCCTGACCGCGGGCGGCCACGGTTCCTGCGGCGCTGTCAGGCGGATGTAAGGCGGCAGGGCTAAAGCAGAGGCCCCGCTCACCTCCAGGATTCCTCATGACCAGCCGTTTCCTTCCGCGCCTCTGCGGCCTGCTGTTTCTCGGTCTGGTGCCGCTGCTGGCCGGCTGCGGCATCCCGCCGGCGCCTGACCGCAACGAGGACGGCGCCATCGCCGCCGGTCGCGGGCGTCTCTATTTCTATCGCACCACGCTCAGCCTCGGCGGGCCAAACTCGCTGCTCGGCGATGCCTCGAAGCCGGCGGTGATGCTGGATGGCCGCAAGATCGCCGAGGCCCTGCCGGGCGGGGTATTTTTCTGTGATGTGGCGCCCGGGCGGCACGAGGTTGCCGTGGCCGGTCCGCGACCGACCACCATCCTGGTGAACGTCTCCGCCGGTGGCACCGGCTATCTGCGGATGGACTGGGGCATCCCGGTCGCTTCGCAGCGCCCGGTCATCGAGGTCGATGCCCGGACCGGGCAGATGGAAACCGAGAACCGCACGCGCATTGCCGCCGCCTGTCCGGCCTGACGAGAAAATGGCCGAACCAGGCGGCGGATGCTGCCGGGTCAGTGAACGCTGACCGGAACCAGTTCGTTCTGCACGGCGGCGGCAAAGGCAAGATCGCGCTGCGGTGCCAGACCGAGCTGGTCGCCGTTGGCCGCGAAGATGCCCCATGCGCTGACCTGCCCGCCTTCGCCCTGGTCGACCGTGACCGGGCGGATATAGGCAAGATCAGGCGCGCCGAGATTGGCGAACATCTCGGGGCTCATGGCCTGCGGTGCGCGCCGGCCGGCGGTCGATCCGTCATGGTTGCTGGGAATGGCCATGGTTTTTCTCCTTGCTGGGCCTTTCAGTCGGCACTGCCGGTCTTGCCGGTAACGCCGAGTGCATCGCTGCTGTCATTGTCGGTTGTCGTGATGGCGATGCTGCGGACCTGGGCTTCCGGTCTCGGGCGCTGCAGATCCACATGCAGCAATCCGTTGCCGAGCTGGGCCCCGATCACCTCGATGCCGTCCGCCAGAACAAAGCTGCGCTGGAACTGGCGCGCCGCGATGCCGCGATGCAGATACACCCGATCCTTGTCGTCGGCCTGCCTGCCACGGATGACAAGCTGGTTGTCCTCGACGGTGATCGACAGGTCGCGGGCACCGAAGCCGGCGACGGCCAGGGTAATGCGCAGGCCGTCGGCGCCGATCTGCTCGATATTGTAGGGCGGATAGCCTTCGCTGCCGGTCTTGGCGGCCCGTTCGATCATGCGTTCGACATGGTCGAAGCCAAGCAGCAGCGGACTGGAAAACAGTGACACACGCGTCATTGCGGTCTCCTTCGTAAGCGAGATCCTTTCCGAAGCCCTCATGAGGCACCCCGGTTAGGGGAGATGTGGGGGGTGATGGCTTGCGGATCAAGATGCGTCCCGGCAGGATCACCGGGTTTGTGATGGAGGAACAGTTTTGCCCGAGAAGCTGCAAGATATTGAAATTGTTGGAATCGTTGGCGCCGGCGCGATGGGGCGCGGCATTGCCCAGGTCGGCATTACCGGCGGCATGACCGTCCGGCTGTTCGATGCGGCGCCCGGCGCGGCGGCAAAGGCCGCCGAGGCCATTGCCGCCCAGCTCGACCAGATGGTGAGCAAGGGCCGGCTGGCGGACGATGCCGCCGCGGCGGCGAAGATGCGCCTGCAGGTGATTGACCGCCTCGAAGACATGGTGCCCGCCGACCTGGTGGTCGAGGCGATCGTCGAGAACCTTGCCGTCAAGCAGGAGGTCTTCCGCCAGCTCGAGGCCATCGTCCGGCCGGACTGCCTGCTGGCGTCGAATACCTCCTCGCTGCGCATTGCCAGCATCGCCAGCGCCTGCAGCGGCCGCACGCGTGTCGCCGGCCTGCATTTCTTCAATCCGGTGCCGCTGATGAAACTGGTCGAGGTGATCCGCGCGCCCGGCACGTCCGACGATGCCATCGCTGCGCTGGTGAAGGTGGGCGAGCGCATGGGCCGGGTGCCGGTAGTGGTGCAGGACAGCCCGGGCTTCCTCGTCAATCTCGGCGGCCGTGCCTATACGCAGGAGGCATTGCGGATCGTTGCCGAGGGCGTGGCGACGCCGACCCAGGTCGACGCGGTGATGCGCGACGCCTGGGGCTTCCGCATGGGGCCGTTCGAACTGATGGACCTGACCGGCATCGACGTGAATTTCCCGGTCAGCCAGATCATCCATGAGGGCTATTTCTTCGACCGCCGGCTGGCGACCGCACCGTTGCACCAGCTTCTGAAGGAAAGTGGCCAGTTCGGCCGCAAGTCGGGTCGCGGCTTTTTCGAATACGGCCCGGACGGCAAGGCCATGGTGCCGTCGCCCGATGCGCCCTCCAGCACGCCGCCGGCCGCCCGCGTGGTGCTGGCCGAGGAGGACGAGGCGCTCGGCGAACTGCTGCGCAGCTTCGGCTTCGATGTCACCGGCTTTGACGATGGCGAACTGCCGATCCTCTGTGCCCCGCTTGGCGAGGATTGCTCGACCTATGCGGCGCGGTTGCAGCTCGATCATCGGCGGCTGTTCGCCATCGACATCGCCGGCCGGCTCGACAAGCGGCTGACCCTGATGCGGGCGCCGGGCGGGCGACAGGACCTGCTCGATGCCCTGGTCGCGCGCTTCCATGAGGCCGGCCGGGCGGTCACCGCGATCCACGACAGCCCCGGTTTCATCGGCCAGCGCATTGCCGCCATGGTGGCCAATCTCGGCTGCGAAATGGCGCAGATCGGCGTGGCCTCACCCGACGATATCGACAAGGCGATGACCTTGGGTCTGAACTATCCGTTCGGGCCACTGGCGCTCGCCGATGCCATGGGCCCGGCAACGGTGCACACGGTGCTGGCGCAGTTGCAGGCGATCACCGGCGATGACCGCTACCGGCCGAGCCTGTGGCTGCGCCGGCGCGCGCTGCTCGGCCTCTCGGCGCTGACGGCGGACTGAAGCGGGAAAGGTCCGGCGCTACTGGCACGCTGTCATACGGGACAAGAGGGCGTTGCCGGCTTCGTGATCGGCGGTACGGGCCACCCGGCGGTTATTGCTGCGCCGGCGGTGCGGCCGCTGGTGGTGCGGAAGCCTGCGGCGCGGCCATGATCGTCGGTGCCGGTTCGGCCGGCGTTGCCTCGACCGGTTGTTCCATCCCGGCGGGGGCGACAGCGACCTGCGGCGGTGTGCGCCGGCCCGGCGGTGTCATCGGCATGCGCGGATCGGCCAGCGGCCGCGGCGCCGCCGGCAGCTGGTGGCCGGCCAGCGAATAGGGGTCCGGCTCGTTGTAGCAATCAACGGTGCCCAGCGACTTGAAACACCAGACTTCCTGGCGGTCGGTCGGCTTGTAGTTGCTGACGCAGTAGGTGCCGTCGCTCAGCAGGTTGAGCGGATTGCAGGTGACTTCCAGCCGGCGCTCGACCTTGATCTTGGCGACCTCGACGCCGATGCCGATCAGGCCGGCCTGGCCGAGGCCCTGGCCGGGAACATAGTCATCGGCCTTGTTGCAGCCGGACAGGGCGGCAACCGTCAGGACCATGGCGATCAGATAGCGATACTGCAGCAGCCGGCGCATGATTTCTCTCCTGCGCATGACGACCGCGAGGCGGCCGCACCGGGTTGTGTCATTCTGGCAACGTCCAGTATTGCAGGCCTGGCGCTGAAGATACAGTTAAGCGACATGGTTAACCGGGCGGCCAATCGCCGGGGGCCAATTGCCGGAGACCGGTCAGCAGGCGGCGTCGGGCAGGGTGATCCGGAAGGTGGTGCCCAGCGGACCGGTACGGGCCAGTTCCAGTTCGCCGCCATGGGCGCGGACCAGCTCGCGGGCGATCGCCAGGCCAAGCCCGGTGCCGCCGTTGCGGCTGCCGCGGAAGGCCTCGAACAGATGGCCGAGCGCGGTCTCGTTCAGGCCGCCGCCGGTATCGGCAACCTCGATCACCACACAGTCGCCGGTCGACATGGCGCTGACATGCACGGTGCCGCCCGACGGCATGGCCTGACAGGCGTTGCGCGCCAGGTTGTTCAATATGCGATAGAGCTGGTCGGGGTCAGCCTGCAGTTCCAGATCGGGCGGCACGGCATTGACCCAGCGAATGGTGGTGCCGGATTCCGGCAGGCCCAGTCCGGTGGCCACGCCGTCGACCAGCGCGGCGAGATACAGGCGCTGCAGTTTCGGCGTCTGCTCCTCGGCCTTGCCGTAGCGCAGGGTCTGGGCGCAGAGCTCGATGGCGCGGTCGATCGAACCGACCAGCCGCGGCGCGACCTGCCGCACGGTCGGGTCTTCCGAGGCGGCGAGCCGGTCGGAGACGAGCTGCGCCGAGGCGAGCATGTTGCGCAGGTCGTGGCTGATCTTGCTGACGGCGATGCCGAGCTGGGCCAGCCGTGCGCGCTGGATCAGGGCCTGGCGCAGGTCCTGCTGCATCATCTGCAGTTCGCGTTCCGCCCGTCCCAGCTCGTCGCCGCGCCGCGACGGCTGAATGGTCTGCCGCGCATCTTCCGGTGCGGTACGGAACGCCACGATGCTGCCGATCAGCCGCTGGATCGGGCGCACCATCCACCATTGCAGGCTGAAATAGACGAGGCCGCCGGCGGCGATCGAGATCAGCAGCGACAGCGTCAGGATGCGCCACGAGAAATCGCGCAGCGCCTCGGTCAGCGGCGCGGTCGGCAGCACCACCTCGATGCGGGTCGCGGCGTCGCGCGGCGACGGGGCAACGACGCGGACGTATTTGTCGACATCGCCGGTCAGTGCCATGATTGCGTCGAAGATCGAGTCCCACCACATCCAGTGCGACAGGTCCATCGGTTCGCCCAGCATCGGCAGTTCCTGCCGGTCGCTCAGGATCAGTGCCGTCGAATCCTTGCGCTTCATCGCCACCAGCTTGCCGCCGACATTATGCAGCAGCTGGGCTTCCAGCTCGGGACTGACCATGCCGTCCGGCGCTGCCAGCAGGGCCAGTGCCGCCTGGTCGGCCAGTTCGATGCGGGCCTCGAAATAGGTGATGCGGAATCGGGCCATCGACGGCAGGTAGATCAGGATTTCCGCCAGCATCACGAAAGCGAAGGTCAGCACCAGCAGCCGGCCGGACAGGCTGTTCAGCCCCCAGCGATGCCGGGCCGCGACGGCATGGCCGGCAGCCGGAAGGGTGACACTCTCACTGGACGGCGGATTCTGCATGGCCGGAGTATAGCGCCGGTCAGCCCAGACGGGCCAGCAAGCGGACCAGGCGGCGGGTGAGGGGATTGAACAGTTGCGGACGGAAGAACTCGCCCGCGACCCGTTTGCCGGCCTCGCTGCGCGTCGGATAGGGCGCGATCATCGCCTGCATCGCCCCGATGCCGAGCCGGCGGCCGAGCGCCAGGCTCCACGGCTGCAGCAGGTCGCCGGCATCGGGTCCGACGATGCCGGCACCGAGAATCCGGCCGCGCGGCGTGACGATCACCTTGACCAGACCCTGCGTGCGGCCCTCGGCCTGGGCGCGGTCGGTGGCGGCGAAGGGCCAGCGCAGGATGCGGATGGCGCCATGGCGGGCCCGGGCGGCGGCCTCGTCGAGGCCGACGGCGGCCAGTTCCGGATCGCTGTAGGTCACCCGCGGCATCAGGTCGTGATCGGCCTTTGCCGGCAACCGGAACAGGGCGTTTTTCAGCACCAGAGCGGCGTGATAGCCGGCGGTATGGGTAAACGGGCTGAGGCCGGTGACATCGCCGATGGCATAGACCCGGCGGTTGCTGGTGCGTAGGCCGCGGTCGACCGTGATGCCGGCCGGGCCGCTGGCGATGCCGGCGCGCTCCAGCGTCAGGCCGTCAACGGCTGGTCGGCGACCGGCCGCCACCAGCAGGTGGGAGCCGGCGATGCGCTCCGTGGTGCCGTCGGCTGCCTGCAGGGTCAGCACGATGCCGGCTGCGGTATTCTCGGCGCGGACAACCGCGGTCTGCTGGCGGATATCGACGCCGTCGTCGCGCAGGGCATCGAGCACCGGGCCGGACAGTTCCGTGTCCTCGCGCGGCAGGCAGTGCCGTTGTTCGATCACCGAGACCCGGCTGCCGAGCCGCCGGAACGCCTGGGCAAGCTCGATGCCGACCGGGCCGCCGCCGATCACCAGCAGGTGCAGCGGCAGCCGGTCGAGGGCGAAGACCGTCTCGTTGGTCAGATAGGGCGTGTCGGCCAGCCCTTCGATCGGCGGGATCAGCGGCTGCGAGCCGGTGGCGATCACGAAACGGCGGGCATGGATCCTGCGGCCGTCGACCGTGAGGCTGTCCGGGCCGGTGAAACATGCCTCTCCCTGCAGCACCTGCACGCCGAGCGCAGTGAAGCGTTCGATGGAATCATTTGGTGCGATGGCGGCGATGGTATCCTGCACATGGCGCATGACGGCGGGGAAATCGATCTCCGGCTCTGCATAGCGGATGCCGAGGCGGCCGGCCTGGCGCCAGCCGACGGCATGGCGTGATGCCGCGATCAGCGCCTTCGACGGCACGCAGCCGTAATTCAGGCAGTCGCCACCCATGCGGCCGCGTTCGATCAGCACGGTGCGCACGCCCAGCATGGCGGCGCCGGCCGCCACCGACAGGCCGGCGGAGCCGGCGCCGATCACGGCAATGTCGCAGTCGATCCGCTCGGTCATGCTCTTTGTTCAGTCATTGTGCGAGCGGTGGCGTCGTCGTCTGATCCATACCGGCAGCAGAGACAGCAGGGCCAGCAGAGTCAAGCCGATCAGGATTTCCGGACTCAGCACGGCCCGCAGCGACAGATGCTCACTCTGGCGCAGCGTCGCCTGCAGGCCATAGCCGAAATAGGCGAAGGCGAAAGTGCCCGGCAGGATGCCGAGCGCGGTGGCGGCCATGAAGCGGCCGAGCGGCATGCCGATCATCGCCGGTGCGATGTTGACCAGCCAGAAGGGAAACGCCGGCACCAGCCGCAGGAACAACAGGTAGCTGAAACCGTTGTCGCGGAATTCCGCTTCCAGGCGGGCGAGGCGGGATCCGGCCCGGGCGCGCAGCCGGTCGCCGAGTGCCGTGCGGGCCGCGAGAAAGACGATGGCGGCGCCCGCAGTGGCGCCGAGCGCCGTCCACAGGGTGCCGAACCAGGCGCCGAACAGGAAGCCGCCAACCACGGTGACGAAAGACGCCACCGGCAGGGAGCAGGCGACCACGGCAGCATAGAGCAGGGTATAGGCGGCCGGGCCGAGCAGCGGATGGACGGCGATCCAGTCCTGCCATTCCGCCTGGTGCAGCCGCAGGGCGTCGGGGCTGAAGACATGCCGCAGGTCGAGGGCCAGGAAGGCGGCCAGCCCCAGCATCAGCAGTGTCAGCGGTATGAAGCGTTTCGCCGCCATTGCGGGATATCGATCCTTATTGGGTGTCGGACGGACGGAAGTATGAGCCGAGCCTTGTTTTTGCCCAAAAATGGCAGCAAAGGAGGTAAATTGCACGCGAGCGTCGCCCCGATGGCGGCGTATCACCGAAACGTGACACCCTGGCCGGAAGATGGGGCGGGGACCATGGAGCGGCGGCTGCAGGATTTCTGGCTGCAAGGCGAAAAGACAATGCGTCGATCTGGGCTGTTCCTCGTGCTGACAGTGCTGCTGTGGGCTGTATCCGGCGTCGGCATGGCGCAGGACCGTCCGGCCACGGTGAACTGGGACAGCGCACTGAACGCGGTCACCCGGCAGCTTGGCGATCCGCGCATGGACGATACGGGCTTTGCCGCCCTGCGCGGCGAACTCGACCGCCTGCGGGTGGAGGCGACCCAGGAACGCGACCGTCGCAAGCAGGTCGCCACCGCCACTCAGGCGCAGCTCGACTCCCTCGGTCCGGCGCCGGCCGCGGGCCAGCCGCGCGAGTCGGCCGATATCGCCGCCTCGCGCCGCCAGTTGACCGCGCGCCTGCAGACCGAGCAGGACAATGTGAAGCAGGCCGATCTGGCACTGGCCCGCATCCAGTCCCTGCAGGACCGCGTCAGCGACGAGGCGCGCAGCCAGTTCACCCGCCAGCTCAGCTACCGCGGACCGTCGCCGCTGACCACCGATTTCTGGCAGGACGGCATGACCGACATCGCGGCGGTCGCCACCCAGGTGATCGCAGCACCGGCACAATGGTGGCAATCCGTCGCGCCGCGGCGCTCCGGCCCGGTCACCCTGCTGCAGGTCGCGGTTGTCGCGCTGATTGCCGTCGTCGTGCTGGTGATCGTGCAGCGGCCGCTGAGCCGTCATTTCGGCGTTGATCCCGCTTTGGCCAGCCCGGCGCCGGCGCGGCGCACCTTTGCCGCCTTCGTCGCCTGGCTGAATGCCACGGCGGTACCGATGGCGGTGCTGTGGAGCGTCTACGGCGTGCTGGCCACCGACGGCTGGATCACAGGCCTGTTCGGCACCATGGTGCATTCGATGATGCAGGCGGTCAGCATCGCCCTGCTGGCCTTCGGCCTGGCCTATGCGGTGCTGTCGCCGCGCCATCCGGCCTGGGCGCTGATCCCGCTGCCGCCGCAGCAGCAGACCCTGCTGCTGCGACGCGTGGCGCTGTTCGCGGTCAGCGTGGTTCTGGTGTCGATGCTGGTGGCGCCGTCCCGCGTGCCGGATTTCGGCACTGCCGGCCGCAATCTGGTGATCGCCGCCGTCGCCGTTTTCCTGACCGTCTTCAACCTGCTGTTTGCCGATCCGCGGCTGTGGCGCCCGGCCTTTGCCGCCAACCGCCCGGTGCGCCTGCTGGCCTGGGGCATGGTCCTGCTCAACCTGCTGGCCGCCGCGGCGATCCTGCTCGGTTACTACAGCTTCGCCGCCTTCCTGTCCTACGGCCTGCTGTCCTCGGTACTGGCGCTGGCGGCCTATATCCTGGTCCGCGTCGCCCTGCGCGACGGCCTCAACCAGTTCGCCGAGGATGCCGAAGGCCGGGCCCGCGCCGCTCGCGAGATGCTCGGCATGAGCGGCACGCTCAGCACCTCGTCGCAGCTGCTGCTCGGCTTTGCCACCGAGATCATCCTGGCCGGCCTGCTGGTGGCGGCTTTGCTGCTGTCCTGGGGCATGAGCAGCAGCGCGCTGTTCGGTTATCTGCGCGAACTGTATTTCGGCGTCGCCATCGGGCCGGTGACCCTGTCGCTCGGCGACATGCTGGCCGCCCTGATGGTGCTGGTGGTCGGCATCGCGCTGACGCGGTTTCTCAGTGGCGGGCTGAATGCCCGGCTGGAACAGCAGCACGGCATCGATCCGGGCGTGCGCAATTCGATGGTCACCGGGCTGACCTATCTCGGCTATCTGGTCGCCGGCCTGGCCGCGGTGGCGGCCGTCGGTCTCGATCTGTCGAACCTGGCGATCATCGCCGGCGCGCTGTCGGTCGGTATCGGTTTCGGCCTGCAGAATATCGTCAACAATTTCGTCTCCGGCCTGATCCTGCTGATCGAGCGGCCGGTCAAGGTCGGCGACTGGGTGGTGGTCGGCGACAAGGAAGGCTATGTCCGCCGCATCAACGTGCGCTCGACCGAGATCGAGACCTTTCCGCGCGCCTCGGTGATCATCCCGAATTCCGAGCTGATCTCCAGTCCGGTGATGAACTGGACGCATCGTAACCGGCTCGGCCGCGTCGATATCGATATCGGCTTCGCCTATGGCACCGATGTCGACAAGGCCCGCGACATGCTGCTCGACTGCCTGAAGGCCAGCCCGGATGTGCTCAGCATGCCGGCGCCGACCGTGCTGTTCCGCAATTTCGGCGACAGCGCGCTGACCTTTGCGGTGCGCGGCTATATTTCCGATGTCGAGCGCCGCATCCTGATCGAAAGCGACCTGCGCTTCGCCATCTACAAGGCCTGCCTGGCGCAGGGCATCGAGATTCCCTTCACGCAGACCGATATCCACCTGCGCGACATCGACCGGATCGAGCAGGCGCTGCAGGCGCTGGGTGGCAAGGGGCCGGGCAGCAAAAAGCCGGCCGCGGATTAGCCGCGGCCGGCCGGTTGTCTGCCGTCTGCCGTCAGGTCAGTTCGGCCGCGGCACGTCGAACATCAGGATCTCGGCGCCCTCGGGGGCGCTGATCTCCAGCTTGCCCTCGCCGACCAGGGCGGCGCCGGCGCGGGTTTCGACGGTCTGGCCGTTCACCATCGCCTTGCCGTCGGCGACGACGACATAGGCGAGGCGGTTCTCCTTCAGGTCATAGGTGGTGCTGACACCTTTCTCCAGCAGGGCGCCATAGAGCGTGGCGTCCTGGTTGATCAGCAGGGTCGACGGCGCATCGCTGCGCACCGCTTCCTCGCCCGAGGCCAGCGGCACCAGCCGGTTGGCGCGGTCGCCCTTCGGGAACTGCGCCTGGTCCCAGCGCGGCTTGAGGTTGCGCTGGCGCGGCTCGATCCAGATCTGGAACAGATGCGTCAGGTCGTCCTCGGCATTCCATTCGGAATGCATGATGCCGGTACCTGCGGTCATCACCTGGACATCACCGGCCGGGGTGCGGCCCTTGTTGCCGAGGCTGTCCTCATGGGTGATCGCACCCTTGCGGACATAGGTGATGATTTCCATGTCGCGGTGACCGTGCATCGGAAAGCCGGAATGCGGCTGGATCTCGTCGTCGTTCCACACCCGCAGGGCACCGAAGCCGTTGCCCATCGGGGCGGGGACGCCGGAGAAGCTGAAGTGGAACCGGCTGTTCAGCCAGTCGATATGCATGCGTCCGAGATTGTCGAACGGGATGACATGAATCATGACGACCTCCTGTCGCGGCGGCGGTCCGTTGCATGGCCGCCGCCGCAGTCTGGGTATGCGGAGACTGTTACGCTTTCAGCTTGGCGGCAATGCCCGCCACATGCTTGCCCTGGAAGCGGGCGGTCTTCAGTTCGGTCTCGCTCGGCTGGCGGCTGCCATCCGGGCCGGCAATGGTGCCGGCGCCGAGTGGCGAACCGCCCTTGACCGCGCTGACGTCCATCGTCTCCGGCAGAGCATAGGGCAGGCCGACGATCACCATGCCGTGGTGCAGCAGGGTGGTATGGAAGCTGCTGGCGGTGGTCTCGTTGCCGCCGCCGGTGCCGGTGGAAACAAACACGCTGCCGACCTTGCCGACCAGCGCACCCTTGACCCACAGGCCGCCGGTCTGGTCGAGGAAGTTGCGCATCTGGCCGGTCATGTTGCCGAAGCGGGTGCCGGTGCCGAAGATGATGGCATCATAATCGGCCAGTTCGGCCGGATCGGCCACCGGGGCGGCCTGGTCCCACTTGCCGCCGGCCTTCTTGAAGGCCTCTTCCGGCATGGTCTCGGGCACGCGCTTGACGGTCACCTGCACGCCGCCCACTTCGCGGGCGCCGGCGGCGACGGCCTCGGCCATCTTTTCCACATGGCCGTACATCGAATGATAGAGCACCAGAACCTTGGTCATTGTTGCCTCCTTGGCAGTCCGGGGAAGTCCGGGGGTGATCGGTTCGTGGTCAGATGTAGGCGCATTGATGATTTGAAACAATCTCACGTTTGGAATATGATTGTTTCCTATGATAGACAATCTCGCAGATCTGGCGATTTTCGCCAAGGTGGTCGAGCTGAACAGCTTCAGCGACGCCGCCCGCAGCCTGAAACTGTCGAAATCGGCGGTCTCCAAGCAGGTGGCCCGGCTGGAGGAGCGGCTGGGTGCCCAGCTGCTGCAGCGGACCACCCGGCGCTTGGTGCTGACCGAAACCGGCCGGATCGTGCTGACCCATGCCCAGCGGGTGCTGGCCGAGGCGGATGCAGCCGAGATCGCCGTGCAGTCGCTGTATACGGCGCCGCGCGGCCGCCTGCGGGTCAACCTGCCGCTCAGCTTCGGGATCGGCCACATCGCGCCGCTGATGCCCGACTTCCTGGCGCTCTGCCCGGAACTGCATGTCGACCTCAGCTTCAGCGACCGCCAGATCGACCTGCTGGAAGAGGACGTCGACCTCGCCATCCGCATCGGCGACCTGCGCGATTCCAGCCTGGTGGCGCGCCGGCTGGCGCCGGCCCGCACGGTCTTCTGTACCGCGCCATCCTACCTGCGCAAGGCCGGCGTGCCGCTCAAGCCCGGCGACCTGCGCCAGCATGAATGCCTGATCTACAGCTATCTCGCCGCGCCGGAGGACTGGCCGGTGATCGACGAATCGGGTGCACCGGGCACCGTGCGGGTCTCGGGGCGGCTGCATGCCAACAACGGTGACGTGCTGCGGCTGGCGGCGCTGGCTGGCCATGGCATCGCCCGGCTGCCCAGTTTCATCGTCGGCGCCGACCTTGCCGCCGGCAGCCTGGTGCCGGTGCTGGAGGCCTTCACGCCGCCACCGCTGGGGATCTACGCGGTTTACCCGGCCCAGCGCTACCTGACTCCCAAGGTGCGGGCCTTTATCGACTTTCTTGCCGAACGGTTCGGGACCCGGCCGCCCTGGGACTGTGTCTGGCTGGACACAGTGGGCGACAAGATCGCCTGACGCCGTAAATCGGGTTTACGGCCGCCGGGGGGCTGTGCTATCGAACCGGTGCGACAAGAAGGCGCAGAGCAATGACCCGCCAGTGGCGACATCGACGACCGCAACACGGCGCACCGCAACGAAAGCGGTGCCCGGCGGTTGTTCGCGTGCACTGAAGCAGAGGTCGCAGACGCCATCTCTCGTCGCCAGACAGCTTCCAGCATGACCGCGAATCACCGGCCGAACGGACGGCAGGCTCAGGCCACCCGTCCGCCCGTGGTCTCTGACTATGTTGCCGGAAGCAAGCTCATGTTCCCCATTACCGCCGAGCGGCCCGCCGATGCCGCCCAGATCGAAACCCTGCTGGATCTGACCTTCGGGTCGGACCGCGCCAAGAAGACCGTCTACCGGTTGCGCGAGGGCGTCGCCCATCTCCGGCCGCTCGCCTTCGTGGTGCGCGAGCAGGACATCCGCGCGAGCGGCGGCCGCCTGCTCGGCTCGATCCGCTACTGGCCGGTCGGCCTGGGCGAAGCGCAGTCCCCCGCGATCATGCTGGGGCCGGTGGCGGTGCATCCGGACTACCAGGGCCAGGGCATCGGCCGGGCGCTGATCCGGCACAGCCTTTATGCCGCCACCCGGCTCGGCCACCGCATCTGCATCCTGGTCGGCGACAAGCCCTATTACGAGCCCTTCGGCTTCACCAGTGCCGCCGACCGCGGGCTGGAGATGCCGGGCTGGGTCGAGCGCGAGCGCTTCCAGGTGATGGAGCTGCTGCCCGGCGCGCTGGACGGTGTCGCCGGCATGGTCGGCAAGCCCCTCCGCAGCGCAAGCCCGCGCGGACGGCGCAGGGCGGCCTGAGCGATGGCACGCCGGATCCTGCCAGCGGATCTCGGCGTGACCGTGCTGCTGGTCGACAGCATCACCGAAATCAACGGCGATGACGCCGGGTGCTTGGTGATTTCCGGCAGCCATGGCGGCCGGTCGGCGGCACGCTATGCCGCTGCCGTGGTGCTGGCCGGCTGCGTCTTCAACGATGCGGGCACGGGCAAGGACGACGCCGGGATCGCCGGCCTTGCCGCGCTCGCCTATCCGGCGCTGGCCTGCAGCCATCGGTCGGCGCGGATCGGCGATCCGCAGGATGCCTGGGACAACGGGATCGTCAGTGCGGTGAATGCAGCGGCACAAGCCGCCGGATTGCGAAGCGGCATGACCGTGCAGGCGGCCTTCCGCCAGCTCGCCGGCGGCTGAGGCGGCTCAGCGGCTTTCGCGCCGCCACATCAGCAGCAGGCCGGCCAGCACGGCGGCCAGTACCGCCAGCGGCAGGGCCAGCGGCGTCAGGTGCAGGCCGGTCACCACATAGTCATGCTGGCGATACAGCCCGATCCAGCCGCTGCCGGCGGCATCGCGCGCCGCCACCCGGGTCGGCTTCTCGATCATGCGGATGTCGGGCAGGCCGTTGATCAGCCAGCGGTCGCTGCCATGGCTGGCATCGGTCAGCGGCTTGAGCACGGCGGGCGTCGCCCGCGGATCGGCGAATTCGCGCGGGTTGATCGCGCCTATGGTGGCGACGGTCTCGAGATCGCCGGCGCGCACCCGGTAGATGCCGGCCTGTTCGACTGGCATGGCGTTGCTGGCAACGCCGTTGCCGCGTTCGACCAGCGACAGCTTGCTCTCGCTGCCGTCCGGCGCGGTCACCGTCACCGGCTCCTTGTGCTCGGTCAGGCTGCGCCGTTCGACCTGCAGCTGGCCGCCCTTGATGTCGGCGCGCAGAGCCTCTTCCTCGAGGTCTGGTTCCTTCATCGCCCAATGGGCGAGGCGGCGCAGCAGTTCGGCCTGCGGCCCGCCGCCCTCGTAGCCGCGCGACCACAACCAGATCTGGTCGGAGAACAGCTGCGCGACGCGGCCCTTGCCGACGCGGTCGAGTAGCAGCAAAGGCTCGCCCTGCGGCGTCTGCATCAGGGTCTGGCCGCGCTGCGCGTCGGCGCCGATGGCGCGGAACCAGCGGCCCCAGGCCGGATTCGTCGTCGGCGTGCCGGCCTGGGGCAAACCCGCCGTGACCGGATGCCGCCAGCCCGTCGCGGTCAGGCGCGGCGTGAAGGGCTCGGCGCGCACCTGGCCGGTCGGCGCACCGGGGAAGATTTCCGCCAGCGGCGTGCGGTACAGGCTGAGCGGTGTGGCATAGGCCGGGCCCGAGGCTTCCAGCAGCGCGCCGCCGTTCTCGACGTATTTGACGATATTCTCGAAATAGGCGTTCGGCAGGATGCCGCGCCGCCGGTAGCGGTCGAAGATGATCAGGTCGAACTCGTTGAGCTTGAGTTCGAACAGCTCGCGGATCGGGAAGGCGATCAGCGACAGCTCGCGGATCGGCGTGCCGTCCTGCTTGTCCGGTGGCCGCAGAATGGTGAAATGCACGAGGTCGACATTGGGATCGGCCTTCAGCAGGTTGCGCCAGACGCGCTCGCCGGCATGCACCTCGCCGCTGACCAGCAGCACGCGCAGGCGGTCGCGCACGCCATTGACGGACAGCACCGCGCGGTTGTTGAGCGGGGTCAGTTCGCCCTCGATCGGCGCCACGTCGAATTCCAGCAGGCTGCGGCCGGCGCGGCGCAGCTTGAAGGGAATGGTCAGGTCGCGGCCGACCGGCACCGTCAGGATCTGGTCGCCGACATCCTGCTGGCGGACATGCAGCTGTGCGGTCTCGCCCGGCTTGGCGCCGGTATCGTCGATGCGCAGCGTGACGCTGAGATCCTGGTTGACCATGCCGAAGGTCGGCGCGTTCTTCACGACGAGGCGGCGGTCGCGCTCGTCGGGCCGGCCGGTCAGCAGCACATGCACCGGTGCGATGGCGACATCCTGCAGCGCCGCCGGGTCGGGCATGTCATGCACCTGGCCGTCGGTGACGAGGATGCTGCCGGCCAGACGATGACGCGGCAGGTCGCTCAGCGCCAGCGACAGCGCAGAGTATAGCCGGGTGCCCTCGTCGCGTTCGGCGCTGCCGGCGGCCGGCTTGCCGGCATGTACGATGCGGACCTCGAGATTGCCGATGCCGGCCAGCTTTTCGCGCAGGGCGGCCTCGGCGGCTTCCGCCTGCTGACGACGCTGGCCGATCGACTGGCTCGGACTGTCGTCGACCACCACCACGGCGATGTCGGGCAGTTCGGCGCGGTCCTCGTTGCGGGCGACCGGATTGGCCAACGCCGCCAGCACGAGGATCGCGACCAGCAGGCGCAGCAGGCTGCCGCGCGCCCGCCGCCACAGGCCGAGCGCGGTCAGCAGCAGGGCAACCGAGGCACAGGCAATGATCGCCCACCAGGGGATCAGCGGTGCGAAATCGAAGGAGATGGCGCCGGTCATGCGAGGCCCCGCCGCTACTGCCCGAGGCGTTCGAGCAGGGCCGGCACATGCACCTGGTCGGCCTTGTAGTTGCCGGTGAGCGTGTACATCAGCAGGTTGACGCCGAAGCGGTAGGCATATTCGCGCTGGCGCGGATTGTTCGGGATCGTCGCCGCCAGCGGCCGCCCGCCCGGGTCCATCGCCCAGGCCGCCGCCCAGTCATGGCTGCCGACCACCATCGAGGTGACGCCGTCCTTGTCGCCGCCGGGATTGCGTTCGACCCAGACGGTGCCGCCGGCATAGCGGCCCGGGAAGTCCTGCAGCAGGTAGAAGGCCTTGGTCAGCACATGGTCGTTCGGCACCGGCATCAGCGGCGGAATGTCGAGCTTGGCCAGCAGTTGGCGCAGCTTTTCGGTATTCGGGCTGGCCGCCGTGCCGCTGAAGCCGTTCGCCTGGTCGCGGGTATCGAACAGGATCATGCCGCCGGTCTTCATGAACTGGTCGACCCGGCGCAGCGCGGCATCGGACAGCTGCGGCTGGGTCGGCGCGATCGGCCAGTACAGGAACGGCAGCACCGAAATGTCGTCGCTTTCGAGATTGACGCCGATCGGCTCGGCCGCCTCGATCGAGGTGCGGCGGTAGAGCACCTCGGTCAGGCCATAAAGGCCGGCGCGACTCATCTGGTCGATGTCCGGCTGGCCGGTCACCACGAAGGCGAGCCGCAGGTCGAGCGACGCCTTCATGGCGAATTCGTCGCCGGCCGACAGCGTGGCGGCACCACGGCGCTGCTGATTTTGCGGCGGCGCCTGTTGTGCCTGGGCGTTGCCGGCAATGGCGGCACCGAGCAGGACGGCCGCCAGTGCGAAGACCGCGGTTGCCGGCCGGCGGATGCGGGGCAGCAGGCCGCGCAGCGCCAGGCCGATCAGCCAGTCGGCGAGGAACAGCAGCAGGGCCGTGGTCAGCAGCGGCGGCAGCAGGCGGATTTCCTGGCTCTGCTGGTCGAGGTCGCGGAGCTGCACGTCGGCCGGCCAGCGCGTCACCGGCATCAGCACGGTGTTCGCGGCGACGGTATTGAGCGCACGGCGGGCGTCGAGCCGGCCATACCAGCCGGACGGATGACGCGGCGCCGGCTGCAGCGTCGCCAGCTCGCGGGCGGGCACCGGCTGCACGGCGGGGCCGGGCTGCACCGAACGGCCGAAGCCATCCAGCACGGCCAGCGGCGGCAGCGGTGCTTCGGCATCGGCACCGGCGGCGGCCACGCCCTGCGACAGGTCGATCACCTTGCGCAGCATGCTGACGTAGAAGCCGCTGAGCGCGAGGTCCGACCACAGGGTATTGGCGGTGGTATGCACGAGGATCAGCCAGCCCTTGCCGCGGCGGTCGGCGGTGACCAGCGGCGTGCCGTCCTGCAGCCGCAGCCAGGTCTTCTCGCCGAGCCGCTCGTCGGGCTCGGCCAGCACCTGGCGGCTGACCGTGATCTCGTCGCCGCCGGCCAGCCCGTAGAAAGGGCTGGTTTCGGGGATCGGGCCAAGATGCTGCGGCTGGGTCCATGACAGCGCGCTGCCGAGCTGGCGCGCGCCGCGGCGCAGATGCACCGGCAGCAGGTCGTCGCTGGCCTCGGCCATGCGCGGCCCGCCGAAGCGCAGCAGCACGCCGCCGCGGTCCAGCCAGTCGCGCAGCGGCTTCTCGTCGCTGCCGATCACCTGCGCCACATCGGCCAGCACGATCACCGAGATGTCGCGCTGCAGCAGGTCGGAAATGCTGCCGGTGCGCAGCTCAGCATAGGGATTGAGTGCGCGCTGCAGGTAGAACAGGTCATCCAGCAAGGGCTGCCGCGTCTCGATGGCGCCGCCGGCAACCAGGCCGACCGGGCGGCGACGCCAGCGATCATCCAGCAGCTGCACGCTGCCGGCGCTCGGCTGTTCCTCGATTTCGAGGCGCGAGAGCTGGTTGCGCAGTTCGCTCGGCAGGTCGAGCTTGACTGCGGCGGTTTCCGCGCCGGACGCGAAGGACAGCGTGTCGCGTTGCAGGATGCGGCCCTGGTCGGTGACGGCGCGCAGCGTCAGGTTGCGCGGCGGCAGGCTGCCGCCGGCGGGGCGCCGCACGGTGACACTGTCGCCCTGGGCGTTGGTCACCGGCGGCAGCAGGGTGATCGGCCGGTCGCCGGCCGGCGGCGCGATCACCGTGACAGGTCCGAGCCGCAGCAGCCATTCGGCCAGGGTATAGGCCGACTCGCCGCTGTCGCGACCACTGTTGTCCTGCAGGTCGTCGGTCAGCCAGACGGTTTCGGCATGCTCGGGCAGGCGGGCTTTCTGCAGGGCCTGCAGCAGGGCGGCGCGGTCGCTGCGCCACGCCTTGGGCTCCAGCGCGGCCACCACGGGCCGCAGGTCGTCGGCCGGCATCAGCTGCCCGGCCTGCATGGCATCGCCGCTGGCCGGCGCGGCGGTGGTCAGCAGCAGGGCCGAGCGGCCCTCGCGGGCGGCCTGGGTCAGCAGGTCATCAGCATGGGCGAGCCGCTCGCGCCAGCGCGGCGCCGCGGTCCAGCCGTCATCAATCACCAGGATCAGCGGGCCGCCGCCATGCTGCGCCGGCTGCGGGTTCAGCACCGGGCCGGCCAGCGCGATGATGGCGAGCGCCGCAATCAGCAGGCGCAGCAGCAGCAGCCACAGCGGCGTATGCGCCGGCGTCTCCTCGCGCGGCTGCAACATCAGCAGCAGGCGCAAAGGCGGGAAGGTGATGTCCTTCGGTTGCGGCGGGGTGATGCGCAGCAGCCACCACAGCACCGGCAGGGCGGCCAGTGCGACCAGCGCCCAGGGGGTGGCGAAGGCGAGGCTGCCCAGAGTCAGCATGTTGGCCCCGTGAGCATTACCGGGCCATGCGCGGGCCGCGGTCGCCCTGCAGGCCCATGAACAGGGCCATAAGGGCCGTCTGCGGCGGTGCGTCCGTGCGGTGTTTCAGGTGGCGCCAGCCGAGCCGGCGGCAGGCCTCGGCCAGCGCCTGCTGATGCGCGGCAAAGGTGGCATGCCAGTCGGCGGCCAGCGCTTCGGCGCGCGGCGCCAGCAGCATGCCCTCGCCTTCAAGGCCGAGAAAGCGGGTGCGGCCGGTATAGGGGAAGTCTTCCTCGGCCGGATCGACCAGCCGCAGCACGGTACCTTTCACGCCCATGTCGGCGAAGCTGCGCAGCCGTGCCGCGATTTCGTCGACCGGATAGAGAAAGTCGCCGATCAGCACGACCTGGGCATGGCGCGGCAGGATCTGGGTCGGCGGCAGGCTGGCGTCCGCCGTGTCCTCGCGGGAGCGCAGCAGGCGTTCGGCCAGCCGCTCCATCACCAGCCGGCCATGGGCCGGCCGGCCGGGATGGCCGAGCAGGGCGATGCGCTCGCCGCCGCGCAGCAGCAGGCTGGCCAATGCCAGCAGCAGCAGGTCGCCGCGTTCGTCCTTGCGTTCGGCGCCCTGCGGCGATTTCCAGCGCATCGACGGCGAAGCGTCACGCCATAGCCAGACGCTCTCGGCGGCTTCCCATTCGTTTTCGCGGATGAAGGTATGGGTGCGTTTGGCGGTCTGGCGCCAGTCGATGCGGCTGATTGCGTCGCCGGGACTGTAGCGGCGGAACTGCCAGAAGGCATCGCCGGGACCGACGCGGCGGCGGCCATGCACGCCCTGCTCGACGGTGGCGGCAACCCGTTCGGCGGCCACCAGCAGGGGCGGCAGAAAAGCGGCAATATGTTCGGCGCGCTGGCGTCGGGCCTGCAAGGTCGCCCCGGCCGCTGCGCCGCTGCTCATCGCATCTCACTTGTCCGGATGGTGCCGCTCGGCCGGCCGGTCATCGGGCAACCCTCACTTCAGTGGATCGGCCAGGCGTGCAATCACGTCGGTGACGGTGACACCATCGGCACGGGCAGCGAAGGTCAGCGCCATACGATGCCGCAGCACCGGCGCGGCCAGCGCGAAGACATCTTCCAGTGACGGCGCGAGCCGGCCCTGCAGCAGGGCGCGGGCGCGGACCGCCAGCATCAGGGCCTGGCTGGCGCGCGGGCCGGGGCCCCAGGCGACCAGTCCCGCGATGCCGTCGATACCGGTCTCTTCCGGCCGGCCGTTGCGCACCAGCGTGAGGATGGCTTCGACCACGCTGTCGCCGACCGGCAGGCGGCGCACCAGCCGCTGGGCCGCCAACAGATCGGCGGCCGTCAACACCGTCGGTACGGCGTCCTCGGTGGCGCCGGTGGTGGCGAACAGCATGCGCCGCTCGGCCTCGCGGTCGGGATAGCCGACGTCGATCTGCAGCAGGAAACGGTCGAGCTGGGCTTCGGGTAGCGGATAGGTGCCTTCCTGCTCCAGCGGATTCTGGGTCGCCAGTACATGGAACGGCGCCGGCAGGTCATGGCGCTGGCCGCCGACCGAGACCTGGCGCTCCTGCATTGCCTGCAGCAGGGCCGACTGGGTGCGCGGGCTGGCGCGGTTGACCTCGTCGGCCATCATCAGCTGGCAGAAGATCGGGCCGGGGATGAAGCGGAACGAGCGGCGGCCGCCGTCGGTCTCCTCCAGCACTTCCGAGCCGGTGATATCGGCCGGCATGAGGTCGGGGGTGAACTGCACGCGGCGGGCATCCAGCCCGAGCACCCGGGCCAGCGTCTCGACCAGTTTGGTCTTGGCGAGGCCCGGCACGCCGACCAGCAGCGCATGGCCGCCGGCCAGCAGGGTGATCAGGGTTTCCTCGATCACCGTGTCCTGGCCGAAGATGCTGCGACCGACCGCCTCGCGCGCGGCACCGAGTCGGCCGCCGATACGCTCGATCTCGGGGAGGATTTGCTCGGCGGTATCGCTGAAATTGTGCATGCAGTCGAGTATATAGTAGAAGCGGAATGAAAGCCCAGATGTCACGTATGACGGTACCCGGTACAGGAGCACCCAGTCTCCAGAATGTGATCGCCCGCTTCGGCGGCGCCGATGCGGCGCGCGGCAAGCCACCGGTCCATTTGTGGAATCCGCCGTTTTGCGGCGAAATCGACATGCGCATCGCCCGGGATGGCAGCTGGCATTACATGGGCTCGCCGATCCGCCGGCCGGCGCTGGTCAAGCTGTTTTCCGGCATTTTGCGGCGCGAACCGGATGGCAGTTACGTGCTGGTGACGCCGGTGGAGAAATGCGGCATCCGGGTCGACGACGCGCCTTTCCTCGCCGTGGAGATGACCGTGGACGGCACGGGAGACGACCGGCTGATCGCCTTCCGCACCAATGTCGACGATGTGGTGGCGCTGGATGCCGACCACCCGCTGCGGGTCGAGATCGACCCCGCAACCGGCGCGCCGTCGCCTTATATCCTGGTGCGCGACCGCCTCGAGGCGCTGATCGCCCGGGCGGTGTTCTACGATCTGGTCGACCTGGCCGAGGGCTACGAGGAAGACGGCCGGCGCCGCCTGGGCCTGCGCAGCGGCGGCCGGCGCTTCCTGCTGGGAGATGCGGAATGACTGCCCGCACCGTCATGGGCGCTGCCGCGACCGGCATCGCGACCATCGAGACGCTGCGCCACCGGCTGCAGCCGGTGCCGGCGCTCGACAGCGTGCCACGCGACTACACGGCGGCGCGCATGGGCGATTTCCAGCTCAATCCGAATTTCCGGCCGACCCGTAGCGGGCCGCTGATGCCGGCTGCCGTGCTGGTGCCGGTGGTGCATTACGGCGACGGCGAGCGGGTGATCCTGACCCGGCGCACGGCGCATCTGTCCAATCATGCCGGGCAGATCAGCTTCCCCGGCGGCCGGGTCGACGAGGCGGATATCGACGTGGCGGCGACGGCCCTGCGCGAGACGGAAGAGGAGATCGGCCTCGACCGCGATCACATCTCGGTGCTCGGCACGCTCGATCCTTACGTCACCGGCACCGGCTTCGTGGTGGTGCCGGTGGTCGGGCTGATTCGGCCGGGTTTCTCGCTCAACCTGCAGCAGCACGAGGTGGCCGAGGTCTTCGAGGTGCCCTTCGCCTTCCTGATGGACAGCCGCAATCACCAGCAGCACAAGGGCGTATTCAACGGCATTGAACGGCAGTGGTGGGCGATGCCCTACAATAATTATTACATCTGGGGCGCCACCGCCGGCATGCTGCGCAACCTGCACGACCTGCTGCATGCGGATCCCGATGCTGTGACGAATGCCGGGGCGACGGGATGAGCCGCGTCCTTGTCGAGCTGATGCCGCTGGCGCTGCCGTTCCTGCTCTATGGCCTGTACATCTGGCATCTGAAGCGCAACGGGCGCGACGGCCCGCGGGTGACGCCATGGTTCTGGCTGGCGGCCATCGGCATGACCCTGGTGATCGCCGGCATGATCATCGGCGGGCTGATCTTCGGCGAGGCGCCGGGCCAGTATGTGCCGGCGCGCTTCGAGAACGGCAAGATCATGCCGGGCCGGGTCAAATGAATACGACGCTGCCCGATAGCCTGCCCGAGAGCCTCCCTGGGCCGCTGCCCGACTGGATGGCGACGGCGGAAACCCGCCGGCTGTTCGCGGCGCTGGTCGCCGGCGGCGGTACGGCGCCGCGCTTCGTCGGCGGCTGCGTGCGCGACGCGATTCTCGGCCTGGCGCCGGCCGATATCGACCTAGCGACGCCGGAGACGCCGGAGGTGGTGGTGCGCCGGCTGCGGGCGGCCGGGCTGAAGGCGGTCCCGACCGGCATCGCCCATGGCACGGTCACCGCCGTGGTGCCGCCGGCGCTGTTCCAGATCACCACGCTGCGCCGCGACGTCGCCACCGACGGCCGCCATGCCGAGGTCGCCTTCGCCGCCGACGGCACGCCGGAAAGCTGGGCCGCCGATGCCCGCCGGCGCGACTTCACCATCAACGCGCTGTATGCCGATGCCGATGGCCGGCTGCATGATTTCACCGACGGCCGCGCCGACCTGGCGGCCGGCATCGTGCGCTTCATCGGCGATCCGGCGGCGCGCGTCACCGAGGATTACCTGCGGGTATTGCGGTTCTTCCGCTTCCACGCCCGGTTTGGTCGCGGCGCGCCTGATGCCGCGTCGCTTATGGCCTGCGCCGCCGCCGCCGCCGCTGGTCAACTCGCCCGGCTGTCGGGTGAACGGGTGCGCGACGAACTGCTGAAGATACTCGCGCTGCCGAATGCCGCCGAGGCCCTGGCGCTGATGAGCCAGGCCGGTGTGCTGGCTGCCCTGCTGCCCGATGCACGTTTCGACGCGATGGCGGTCGCGCGGCTTGTCGCACTGCAGCAACAGGTGGCCGCAGCCGGCGGCATCGAGCCCGAGGTCTGGCCGCGGCTTGCTCTGCTGTTCAGTCCGGCCGAAGCCGGCCGCGCCGATGCGGTCGCCGACCGGCTGAAGCTGTCGAACGCCCAGCGGCTGCGGCTCGACGGACTGCTGACGCCGCTGCCGCTCGACTGGGCCGCAGTTGCCGATGACGAGGCTTTCCGGCAGGCGCTCTATCGCCACGGCGCCGAGCGCTGCCGCGATCATGTGCTGCTCGCCGCCGTGGATGATCCGGCTCGCTATGCGCTGGCGCAACGGCGGCTGGCCGAGGCGACGGCTTGGCGGCGGCCGGTCTTCCCGGTGCGCGGCGCCGATCTGCTGGCGCTCGGCTTTCCGCCGAGCCCGACGATCAGCGGCGTGCTGAAGGAACTGGAAGCCTGGTGGGCCGCGGACGGCTTTCGCGCCGACCGCGAAACCTGTCTGCAGCGCCTGCAGATGCAGGATGCGGCAGAAGCCGATGACGGCGCCGACAGCACGCGCTGAAAGCGCTGAGGCCTGTTTAATTATCTGAAATTTATGGGGATTTTTCGATGTTCCGCCGATGGGGCGGGATGGGACCGCAATCTGTTGCTGGTCCTGAGCCGGTCCTGTTCAGTGCTCCACGCTCAAGTATTCGCCGTGGATACTTCAACCGACCCTCAGAAAGAACTCGAGCTCCACGTCGGCGCCGTAAACCCGGTCGTCGATGTGGAGCTCGAGGCCGAACGCTTACTTACTTCTTCTTGGCGGCCTTCTTCTTGGCAGCCTTCTTCTTGGCCTTCGGTGCCTTCTTGGCCTTCACAGCCTTCTTGGCGACCTTCTTGACGGCCTTCTTCACGGTCTTCTTGGCGGCCTTCTTCTTAGCAGCCTTTTTCTTCGCAGCAGCCATGTTCTCCTCCATGGATAAATGCGGTTCACACCGCAACGAAGTTTCGAGAAATGTTTCTCGAACAAGCGTATCTGTAGCACAACGCTGCAGTATTAACCACTAAATCTTGCGTGCGCTTAAAAAATTGTTAAAAGCGTGTCCGCTTTGCCCCACTGAATGGGGATTTGCTCGAACGAAAAAGCATCGCTCAAGTAAAACGTGCGCCGTGACTATGCGATGCTTGAGAAAATCATCAGCGTGCGCGAAGCCGCATGAATACTGGTGATTCCGGCTATGGCCATTTCACGCTCGGCGGCAGCGACATGAGGATCGCATCGGTGTTGCCGCCGGTCTTCAGACCGAAAGTCGTGCCGCGATCGTAGAGCAGATTGAACTCCACATAGCGGCCGCGACGGACCAGTTGATGCTCCCTTTCGGCCTCGCTCCACGAATCATTTTGGTGTCGGCGGACGATTTTCGGGTAGGTCGCGAGGAACGATTCGCCGACCGCCCGGGTGAAAGCAAAATCGGTTTCCCAGTCGCCCGTCGCATGACGGTCGAAGAAGATTCCACCGACGCCGCGGGGCTCGTTCCGGTGCGGCAGGAAGAAGTAGTCGTCGCACCACGCCTTGAAGCGCGGGTAGTAGGCGGCATCGAAACCGTCACAGGCCGCCTGCAGCGCCGCATGGAAGGTCGCGGTATCCGCCGCATCGGGAACCATCGGTGTCAGGTCGGCGCCGCCGCCGAACCACGCTTCGCGGGTGACGATGAAGCGGGTGTTCATGTGCACCGCAGGCACCTTCGGCGACTGCATGTGGGCGACCAGCGAGATGCCCGAGGCCCAGAAGCGGCCATCCGCGTCGGCACCGGGAATCTGCTTGCGGAACTCCGGGGTGAATTCGCCATGCACGGTGGAAACATTGACGCCGACTTTCTCGAACACCCGGCCATGCATCACGCTCATCACGCCGCCGCCGCCGCCGGGCCGCTCCCAGCTCTTGCGTTCGAAGCGGCCGGCGGGCCGGTCGGCGAGCGGGCCGGTCTGCGCATCCTCGAGCGCCTCGAAGGCGGTGCAGATCCGGTCGCGCAACGCTTCGAACCAGGTTTTCGCGCGCTGCTGGCGTTCAGCAAGATTGGCGGCGAGGGGCGTATCGGTCATGGTCTCGGCGGTCCTTGTTCCGCGGGGCGGGGAAAGGCCTGCAACTGGCGCAGGGCCTCGCCCAATACCATGGCGGCCGCCGTCGCGACATTGATAGAGCGCAGGCCGGGCTTCAGTGGAACGGCAAGCCGCGCGTCGGCGGCGTCATGCACATGAGCCGGCACGCCGGCGCTCTCGCGGCCGAGCAGCAGGATGTCGCCGGCGGCAAAGCGGAACTCTGTATAGGGAACGGAACTGCGGGTGGTCAGCAGCAGCAGCCGGCCGGCCGGTCGCTCGGCCTGGAACTGCTGCCAGCTGTCATGGCGGTGGATTTCGGCATGCTCCAGGTAATCCATCGCGCTGCGGCGGACGACCTGGACGGAAAACGGGAAGCCGCAGGGCTCGATCACATGGACCGGGGTTTCCAGGCAGGCGCCGAGGCGCAGAATCGTGCCCAGGTTCGGGGGGATGTCGGGTTCGAAGAGGGCAAGACGCATGGGGAACCAGGAGCCAGAGAAGGATGTTGCATTTTTCGCGGTTTCCCGAGACGATTCCAACGACAAGAGGCCTGCGGCAACCTGTCGCATGCCGCGACCGAAATGCTGGACTTCGTCAACATATAGTGAGAAATATCCCTCTCGTTTCCAGGACCTTATTCTTCGAGGGGGCTATGGCAGGGACAGCGACCCACAAGGCCGGCACGGCCGAACCGAACCGTCGCGACTTTATTGTCATCGCGGCGGGCGCGTTCGGCGCAGTAGGCGCGGCGGCCGCGGTATGGCCGTTTATCGATCAGATGAATCCGTCGGCGGATGTTTTGGCGCTGTCGAGCACCGAGGTGGATCTCAGCCAGATCGCCGAAGGCCAGATCGTCACCATCCTGTGGCGCGGCAAGCCGGTTTTCGTCGACCATCGCACCGCGGCGGAAATCGCCGAAGCCCGCAAGGACGATACGGCTGACCTGCGCGACCCGCAGAAGGATGCCGACCGCGTCCAGAAGGCGGAGTGGCTGGTCACCATCGGCATCTGCACCCATCTGGGCTGCGTGCCGCTCGGCCATCAGGGTGAATATGGCGGCTGGTTCTGCCCGTGCCACGGTTCGGTCTACGATACCTCGGGACGCATCCGCAAAGGTCCGGCGCCGAAGAATCTCGAGATTCCGCCGTATACCTTCGTCAACGATACCCGCATTCGCATCGGCTGAGGATACGAACCGATGGCTGACAATACTTCCGGTTTCATGAACAACTCGGTCGTCAAGTGGATCGAATACCGCCTGCCGGTGTTCTCCACCCTCGACCATATGGTCGGTTCGCAGTATCCGACCCCGAAAAACCTGAATTACTGGTGGAACTTCGGCTCGCTGGCCGGCCTCTGCCTGGTGATCCAGATCGTCACCGGCATCGTGCTGGTGATGCACTACACGCCGCATATCTCGATGGCCTTCGACTCCGTCGAGCACATCATGCGCGATGTGAACTACGGCTGGCTGCTGCGCTACATGCACGCCAACGGCGCATCGATGTTCTTCATCGCCGTCTACATCCACATCTTCCGTGGCCTCTACTACGGCTCCTACAAGGCGCCGCGCGAGCTGCTGTGGTTCCTTGGCCTGGCTATCTTCCTGCTGATGATGGCGACCGCCTTCATGGGTTACGTGCTGCCGTGGGGCCAGATGAGTTTCTGGGGCGCCACCGTCATCACCAACCTGTTCTCGGCTTTCCCGGGTGTTGGTGAGCCGATCGTGAAGTGGCTGTGGGGCGGTTTCGCCATCGGCAACCCGACGCTGAACCGGTTCTTCTCGCTGCATTACCTGCTGCCGTTCGTCATCGTCGGCGTGGTGATCCTGCACATCCTGGCCCTGCACCAGCATGGCTCGAACAATCCGAAGGGCATCGACACCAAGGGCCCGCAGGACCGCATCCCGTTCCATCCCTACTACACGATCAAGGATGCGGTAGGCGTCGGCTTTTTCCTGCTGTTCTTCGCGGTGATCCTGTTCTACCTGCCGAACGCGCTGGGCCATGCCGACAACTACATTCCGGCCAATCCGCTGGTGACTCCGCCGCATATCGTGCCGGAATGGTACTTCCTGCCGTTCTACGCGATCCTGCGTTCGGTGCCGGACATCCTGTTCATCCCGGCCAAGCTGGCCGGCGTGCTGGCCATGTTCGGGTCGATCCTGATCCTGTTCCTGCTGCCCTGGCTGGATACCAGCAAGGTACGCTCGGCCAAGTTCCGGCCGATCTACAAGCAGCTGTTCTGGGTCTTCCTGCTCTGCTGCGTCGGCCTGTGGTATGCCGGTGGCCGTCCGCCGGAAGGTCTGGCACTGATGATCGGCCGCATCTGCACGGTCTATTACTTCGTGCATTTCCTCATCCTGATGCCGCTGGTCGGCTGGTTCGAAAAGCCGCTCAAGCTGCCGGCATCGATCAGCGAACCCGTGCTGGCCGGAAACAAGTCGTAAGGCGGGGGACCAGAGAATGAAAACCATGATCAAGCGTGCGGCCCTCGTCGCCGCCCTGGCCCTTGGCGTCGTGGCCCCGGCATTCGCCGCGGAAGGCGAGGTCGAGCTGCCCAAGCTCGACTGGAGCTTCAACGGCGTGTTCGGCACCTACGACCGGGCGCAGCTGCAGCGCGGCTACAAGGTGTACAAGGAGGTCTGTTCCTCCTGTCACAGCATGAAGTACATCGCCTTCCGCAACCTTGGCGACATTGGCTACAACGAAGCCCAGGTGAAGGCGCTGGCCGCCGGCTACCAGATCACCGACGGCCCGAACGACGATGGCGAGATGTTCCAGCGTCCGGGGCTGCCGTCGGATATCTTCCCGGCGCCGTTCGCCAACGAGAAGGCGGCCCGGGCTGCCAACGGCGGCGCCTATCCGCCGGACCTGTCGCTGCTGGCCAAGGCCCGCGAGGGCGGTCCGAACTACATCCATGCGATCCTGACCGGCTATGTCGACGCGCCGGCGGATTTCACGGTCGCCGAGGGCAAGAGCTACAACAAGTATTTCCCCGGCTACAACATCTCGATGCCGAAGCCGCTGAGCGACGATCAGGTGACCTTCGATGACGGCACCAAGTCGACGCTGGACCAGCAGGCCACCGACGTCGCCGCCTTCCTGATGTGGACGGCGGAGCCGAAGCTTGAGGAGCGCCATCGCATGGGCTTCAAGGTCATCATCTTCCTGGTGGTGCTGACCGGCCTGTTCATTGCCGCCAAGAAGCGCATCTGGCGCGACGTGCACTGACCGTCGCCCGTTCACCGAACCGGAAAAGGCCGCCGTTCCGGCGGCCTTTTTTGTTGCGCCCCGACAGGCGGTTTGCTTAAGTCGCGCGGCATTTTCCGGCCGGTCCAGAGTCCCGGTTTCGAACCACAGCGGAGCAGCAGCGATGGCGTCGAAGGCAAAGAAGACAGCCCGCAAGGCGAAGACGCCGGTCGCAAAACCGGCGGCAAAATCCAGGACGAAGGCCAAGGTCGCGAAGGCGAAGCCGCGCCGCCGGGCCGAAGGCGCCAGCGCGGCCGCTGCCGGCATCGCACGCGCCGCCGCCCGTTCGGTGCGCGGCGCCGCGAAGCCGGCCGCCGGCATCGCGAAGCCGCATGTGGCAAAGCCGGGCGATCCGGTGCGCATCGGCGTGCTGGGCGGCAGCGGCATCTACGGCATGGCCGGGCTGAAGAACACCAAATGGCGCAAGGTTGCCACGCCGTGGGGCGATCCGTCCGACGAACTGCTGTTCGGCACGCTCGGCGCGGCCGAACTGGTTTTCCTGCCGCGCCATGGCCGCGGCCATGTGCATTCGCCGTCGGAAGTGAATTACCGCGCCAACATCGACGCGCTGAAGCGGGTCGGCTGCAGCGACGTGATCTCGGTCTCGGCCTGCGGCTCGTTCAAGGAAGCGCTGGCGCCGGGTACCTTCGTGATCGTCGACCAGTTCATCGACCGCACCTTCATGCGGCAGAAAAGCTTCTTCGGCACCGGACTGGTGGCCCATGTCTCGGCGGCGCATCCGGTCTGCTGCCGGCTCGGCGATGCGCTTGAGGCGGCGGCTTCCGAGGCCGGCATCACCGCGCAGCGTGGCGGCACGTATCTGTGCATGGAAGGCCCGCAGTTCTCGACCCAGGCGGAAAGCTTCCTCTACAAGAGCTGGGGCTGCGACGTCATCGGCATGACCAATGCGCCGGAAGCCAAGCTCGCCCGCGAGGCCGAGCTCTGCTATGCCTCGGTCGCCATGGTCACCGACTATGACTGCTGGCACCCGGACCACGACCATGTCGACGTGGCGGCCGTGATCCGTGTGCTGCTGGAAAATGCCGAAAAGGGCCAGGCCCTGGTTGCCAAAGCCGTGCCGCATCTGCAGCACCGGCCGGGCCATTGCCAGAAGGGCTGCAACCACGCGCTCGACAATGCACTGATCACCGCGCCGGAACGGCGCGATCCCGCGCTCATGCGCAAGCTCGATGCGGTCGCCGGCCGCATTCTCAGGGCCTGATACAGGAAGGATTGCTGACAGCCATGCAGGGGATCAAGGACAAGATCCGGTCCATCCCGGATTATCCGAAGCCGGGCATCATTTTCCGCGACATCACCACCTTGCTGCAGGACGCCCGCGGCTTCCGCAAGACCGTCGACGAGATGGTGCAGCCGTTTGCCGGCACCCGCATCGACAAGGTGGTGGGCATCGAGGCGCGCGGCTTCATTCTTGGCGGCGCGCTGGCGCACCAGCTGTCGATCGGCTTCGTGCCGGTCCGCAAGCGCGGCAAGCTGCCCTACAAGACGCTGGCCCAGGAATACCAGCTCGAATACGGCACGGACTCGATGGAGATCCATATCGACGCGATCCAGCCGGGCGAGCAGGTGCTGATCGTCGACGACCTGATCGCCACCGGCGGCACCGCCGAAGCGGCGATCAAGCTGATCCGCGCCCACAAGGGCGTGGTGGTCGGCTGTTCGTTCATCATCGACCTGCCGGAACTCGGCGGCCGCAAGCGTCTTGAGGCGCTCGACGTCAAGGTGCTCAGCCTCTGCGAGTTCGAGGGCCACTGAGCCGAGGGGGGCTGAGCGGGCGGTTGCCATGGCGCATCATCTGACCGGACTGGATCACACGCTGCTGGCGACGGCCGATCTCGAGGCCGCCCGCGAGACCTGGCGCAAGCTCGGTTTCACGCTGACGCCGCGCGGCCGCCATGTCGGCTGGGCGACCGGCAACTACTGCATCATGTTCCCGCGGAATTACGTCGAGCTGCTCGGCATCGCCGAACCGGGTGGCTTCACCGCCGGGCTGGAAGAGATGCTGGCGACGCGCGGCGAGGGCGTGCACAAGGTGGTGCTCGGCACCGACGACGCCGTGCAGGCGCGCGCCTCGCTGGTGGCGGCCGGTTTCGCGCCGTCGGAGCCGCAGAGCCTGTCGCGCGCGCTGGAACTGCCGGAGGGCACGGTGATGCCGGCCTTCACCCTGGTGCATCTGCCGCCGGAAGCAACGCCGCAGCTGTCGATGTTCATCTGCCAGCATCTGACGCCGGAACTGGTGCGCCGCCCGGACTGGCTGCTGCACCCGAACGGCGCCGAGCGGCTGGCCGGCGTGGTGGTGGTGGTCGACGATCCGGTGGCGCTGGAGCAGCCTTACGAGCGCCTGCTGGGCGCCGGCAATGCCATCCGCACCGACCGCATGCTGACCGTGCGGGCCGGCAACGAGACCATCCTGTTCGTCACGCCCGACGATCTCGATACCCTGTTTCCCGACCTCGACCATGCCGAAAAGCCGACGCCCTATGTCGCCGGCATGCGGTTCCGCGTGCACAATCCGGCCGCCGCCGCGGCGTTCTTCGCCGCCTCGGGCGCCGACCATGTCCTCAGCCTCGACGGCACCGTGCTGGTGCCGGCCGCGGCCGCGCATGGCTGTTTCCTGGAATTCACCAGCCGGGCCTGAGCCCGGCCGCCGCCTGCATCTTTGCCGTCTGCATCCTTACAGGCAGGCCTCGAAGAAGCCGAGGGTGCGGCGCCGTGCAATGGTCGCCGCGGTGGCGTCATAGACGCCGCGCTGGTCGCAGTTGAAGCCGTGATCGGCGTCGTAGACATGGGTGGTGATGGTCGGGTGCTTGGCCTTCATCTGGTCGGCCAGACTGGCCGGGATCATCGAATCCCTGGCGCCGAAATGCAGCAGCGACGGGCAGAGCGGCGCGCGGTCGGCCAGTTCCGCCCAGGGGCCGCCGTAATAGCCGACCGCAGCCGACAGCCCGGCAATCGTGGCGCCGGCCATCCAGGTGACGCCGCCGCCATAGCAGTAGCCGACGGTACCGACCCGGCCGGCGGAGCTTGCGGCCGCCACGGCGGTACCGACATCCTGCATGCACGCGTCCCACGTCATCTTGCCGCGCAGGTCGCGGCCGCGGGCGACGTCGTCGCCGGTATAGCCGAGATAGACGCCGCGCTCGACGCGGTCGAACAGGCCGGGCGCCACGCAGTAATAGCCGTCGGCGGCATAGCCGTCGCAGACCGCGCGGATATGGCCGTTGATGCCGAAGATCTCCTGGATCACGACGATGCCACCCTTCGGCGCGCCCTTGGGCTCGGCGATATAGGCTTCGAAACGATGGCCGTCGGCGGCAGTCAGGTTAGTGATGCTGCCCATGATCAAATCATCCCTGGCTTGGTGGCGGATTGCGGAAACGCATGATGCCGATGCTGGTGAACGACATCACCAGCTCGTCGTTCTGGTTGAAGGCTTCGGTGCGGAAACGGGCCGAGCCGATGCCGGGCCGGCTTTTCGACGGCGTCTTGTCCAGGCAGGTCATGCGGGCGCGGATGGTATCGCCCGGCCGCACCGGGCGCAGCCAGACCAGGTCGTCGAAACCGGGCGAGCCGAGGCTGGCCTCAAGATCGATGGCGGCATCGACCATCAGTCGCATCACGGTCGATGCCGTATGCCAGCCGGAGGCGATCAGGCCGCCGAAATTGCTTTTCTCCGCGGCTTCCGGGTCGGTGTGGAACGGCTGCGGATCGAACTGGCGGGCGAAGGCGATGATCGCGTCTTCCGTGAAGGTCTTTCCTGCGGTCTCGCGCGACTGCCCGACCACGATATCCTCGAAATACTGCATGCCGGCCGCCCCCTTACGTCCGATCCTGCGCCGCGTCCTGCGGGCGGCGGCGGTACATGCCCTTGCCGGTCATGGTCAGCACCGGCTCGCCCTTCTGGTTGCGCAGCTCGTAGCGGGTGGTCACCACGCCACGGTCGGGCTTGGACTGCGAGGGCCGCACCGCCAGCACCTCGCCGCGCAGGTGCAGGGTGTCGCCGGGGAAGACCGGCTTCAGCCAGCGCAGCTGGTCGACGCCGGGCGAGCCCATCGAGGCATACTGGCCGATCATGTGGTCGACCATCAGGCGCATCATCATGCCGATGGTGTGCCAGCCGGATGCACAGAGGCCGCCGAACAGCGACTGCTTGGCGGCCTCCTTGTCGAGATGGAAGGGCTGGGGATCGTAGGCGCGGGCGAAGGTGATGATCTCCTCCTCGCTGACCTGTCGCGGCGGAAACTCGGTTACCTGCCCGACAGCAATATCCTCCAGATATTTCATCTCTTCTCTTATGTATTGAAGCGGAAGTGCATGACGTCGCCATCCTGCACGATGTAGTCCTTGCCTTCCAGACGCAATTTGCCGGCATCGCGCGCACCGGCCTCGCCCTTGCCGGCGACATAGTCGGCATAGGCGATGGTCTCCGCGCGGATGAAGCCCTTCTCGAAATCGGTATGGATGACGCCGGCGGATTCAGGCGCCTTGGCGTTCTTGCGCACGGTCCAGGCGCGCGCTTCCTTGGGGCCGACGGTGAAGAAGGTGAGCAGGCCGAGCAGGCCATAGCCGGCGCGGATCACCCGGGTCAGGCCGGTCTCCTTCAGGCCGAGATCGGCCAGGAAAGCCTGCTTCTCCTCGTCGCTGTCGAGCTGGGCGACCTCGGCCTCGATGGCGGCCGAGATCACCACCATGGCGGCGCCCTCGGCATCGGCCTTGGCCTTCACCCGCGCCGAGAAGGCATTGCCCTCGGCCGCCGCGGCTTCCTCGACATTGCAGACGTAGAGCACCGGCTTGGCGGTGATCAGCATCAACTCCTGGTACAGTCGCTGCTCGTCCTCGGTCGGCTTCACCGTGCGGGCCGGCTTGCCGGCGCGCAAAGCCACCAGCACCTTTTCCATCACGGCGAGGCGGGCCTTTTCTTCCTCGTTACCCTGCTTGGCGCGCTTGGCGGTCTGCTCGGCGCGGCGTTCGAGGCTGTCGAGGTCGGACAGCATCAGCTCGGTCTCGACCGTCTCGGCATCGGCGATCGGATCGACCTTGCCCTCGACGTGGGTAATGTCGCCATCCTCGAAACAGCGCAGCACATGGCAGATCGCATCGACCTCGCGGATATGGGCGAGGAACTGGTTGCCGAGGCCTTCGCCTTTCGAGGCGCCGCGCACCAGGCCGGCGATGTCGACGAAGGTCAGCTGGGTCGGGATGATCTTCTGCGAGCCGGCGATCTTGGCCAGCACGTCGAGGCGCTCATCCGGCACGCCGACCAGGCCGGTGTTCGGCTCGATGGTGCAGAACGGATAATTCGCCGCCTGCGCTGCCGCCGTCTGCGTCAGCGCATTGAACAGGGTCGACTTGCCGACATTGGGAAGGCCGACGATGCCGCACTTGAAACCCATGTTACGCTTCCTTCGGTTTGATCGGTTTCGGCGGCTGCAGGATCAGCGCCACCCTGGTCATGAAGCCGGCATCGTCGCCGCGGGCCAGATAGCCGGCCTCGGCCGCGATGGCGTCGAGCAGCGGATCGAGCCAGTCATGCTCGTCGGCCGCAAAATTCTGCAACACATAGCCCAGCACGCGGTCCTTGCCCGGATGGCCGATGCCGATGCGCAGCCGGCGATAGGCCGGGCCGATCGCGGCATCCACCGAGCGCAGGCCGTTATGGCCGGCATGGCCGCCGCCGGTCTTCATGCGGATCTTGCCGGCGGCAAGGTCGAGTTCGTCATGCAGCACGACGACCTGCTGCGGCGGGATCTTGAAGAAATGCGCCGCTTCGCCGACCGACTTGCCCGACAGGTTCATGTAGGTCTGCGGCTTCAGGATCAGGGCCTTGGTGCCGTCGAGTACGCCTTCGGCAAGCTCACCCTGAAAGCGCTTGCGAAACGGCTGGAAATTGTGGCGTTCGGCGATGGCATCGACGGCCATGAAGCCGACATTGTGGCGCTGCCGCCTGTGCTCGGGGCCAGGATTGCCCAGTCCGACGAGAAGCAGCATGGCCGTTCAGCAATCCGCAGGAGGGCGGGGAGGGCCGGCGCACCAGTGGCGCGCCGGCCCGGACCGTTACTTCTTGGCGGCCGGTTTGGCAGCCGGCTTGGCGTCGGCAGCCTTGGCCCCGGCGGCCGGCGCCGCAGCGGCAGCAGCGGCAGGCGCAGCGGCAGCCGCCTCGGCGGCGACCAGCTTCTCGTCTTCCTTGGTCGGCGCGGCGATGGTCGCAACGGTGAAGTCGCGATCCTGGATCACCGGCTTGACGCCGCCCGGCAGCTCGAAAGCCGAGATGTGGATCGAGTGACCGATCTCCATGCCCGACAGGCTGATCGAGATGCTCTCCGGGATGCTCTCCGGCTGGCAGAAGAACTCGACCTCGTGGCGGACGATGTTCAGCACGCCGCCCTTCTTGATGCCCGGCGACTGGTCCTGCTCGGTGAAGTGCACCGGAATGAAGATGCGGACCCGCGAGCCCTTGCCGATGCGCTGGAAGTCGACGTGGATCGGCCGGTCGGAGACCGGGTCGAGCTGCACGTCGCGGGCCAGCACACGCTCGGCCTTGCCGCTGAACTCAACGGTGAACAGGCGCGAGAAGAAGTTGCCCTTGTTGAGCTCCTTCAGCAGTTCGCGGCTGTCGACTGAAATCAGTTCCGGGGTCTGCTTTTCGCCATAGATGACCCCCGGCACGCGACCCTTCAGTCGCGTTGCACGGGCGGTCCCCTTGCCGGCCCTCGACCTCGCCTCGGCGGCGATGGTAGTTGCGTCACGCATGATTGCGCTCCTTGCTAGATACGGCCCCGGCACCATGCCGGGTCCGTTTCCGGCGCCGGCCTCCAGGGGTGCCGCACGCCGAAACTCTGAAACTGTTAATCGAACAGGCTGGAGACCGAAGTCTCCTCGCTGATCCGTCGCATCGCCTCGCCGATCAGCGGCGCGATCGACACCTGGCGGATATTGCGCGCCAGGCGGACCGCTTCGGTCGCCAGGATCGAGTCGGTGATGACCAGGCCTTCGAGCTGGCTGGCGGTGACGCGGGCCACCGCGCCGCCCGACAGCACGCCGTGGCTGACATAGGCATAGACCGCCTTGGCGCCATGCTTCTTCAGCGCCTCGGCGGCGTTGCACAGCGTGCCGGCGGAATCGACGATATCGTCGACCAGGATACAGCGGCGGCCTTCGACGTCGCCGATGATGTTCATCACCTCGGACACGCCGGCGCGCTCGCGCCGCTTGTCGACGATGGCAAGGTCGGCATCGAGCCGCTTGGCGATGTTGCGGGCACGCACCACGCCGCCGCCGTCGGGCGACACCACCATCAGGTCGTCGCCCTGCAGATGCTGCTTGATATCTGCGGTCAGCACCGGAGCGGCCATCAGGTTGTCGGTCGGGATATCGAAGAAGCCCTGGATCTGGTCGGCATGCAGGTCCAGCGTCAGCACGCGGTTGGCGCCGGCAGCGGTGATCAGGTTGGCGACCAGCTTGGCCGAGATCGGCGTGCGCGGGCCCGGCTTGCGGTCCTGGCGGGCATAGCCGAAATAGGGCAGCACGGCGGTGATGCGGCGCGCCGACGAGCGCTTCAGCGCATCGATGCAGACCAGCAGCTCCATCAGGTGATCGTTGGCCGGATACGAGGTCGACTGGATGACGAAGACGTCCTCGCCGCGCACGTTCTCGTGGATCTCGACAAAGACTTCCATGTCGGAGAACCGGCGCACGCTGGCCTTGGCGAGCGGAACGGACAGATACGCCGCAATGGCTTCCGCCAGCGGACGGTTGGAGTTACCCGCCAAAACTTTCATAACTGCGCTCTGTGGATGCCGGACCGGGGGGAGAAATCGGGCGGGACTATAGCCGCCGGGGCCCCACCTGTAAACCGTGAAAAATCAAGAAATATCAGGACTTTGGCGGTTTGGCGGACGGCGGCGCGGTCAGCCCGGGCGAGGGGCTGTCGGTACGGCGCTGGCGGTCGAGAATCTCGGTGATTCCCTGCCAGCCGCCCTGGGCGATGACATGGGCGGTGCGGCCCCAGATTCCGTCGAGCTGGCCCTTGGGGATGCGGTTGGTCTGGCGGACCTGGCCGAGCCGGTTGCCATCGGTCCCCAGCAGGGCCCATTCGATGGCGACCCGCTCGGAATCGGCGGTATCCGACCAGACCTTGACGGTGCAGGAGATCAGGTAATCCGCCCTGGCCGGGTCGGCCACCGGCGGCCGGTTCGACAGGATCAGCATTTCCCGCATCGCCTGGCGCAGGCTCTTGTTGCCGTCGCCCGGCGCCCCGTCGCACTCCAGCACCGCCAGCTTCTTGCCGGCGCTGCCATAGAGCGATTCCGGCAGGTCGGGCTGCAGGGCCGGGCCGATCACCGCGGCGATGGCTTCGGCGACCTGCTTGCGGTCGGCGGGTTCGGCGGAAGCGGTGGCCTTTTCGAGGGCATGGCGCAGCGGCTGCGGCGCCCCCGCCTTGGCCTGCTTGCCGCCCTTGTCGAGTCGCCAGCGCCAGCTGGGGCCGCCGGCCGGCGGATTCCGATCCAGGCTGATGACAAGCTCGGACGACAGCGCATTGCGATAGGTCGCGGTGGCCGGGATGTCCTGGTCGTCCAGTGCGGCGGCGATGGCCTCCGCCATCAGCCGGCCCTGGTCTTCCGGCAGGCCTTCCAGCGGCGGCACGAATACGCTCGATTCGCCGATCGGCAGCGCCAGCGGGCTGACGCTTGCGCCCTTGGCCTCCGGCCGGAACGGCTGCGGCAGCGGCTGGCAGGCCGCAAGGCCGAGAGCGGCAACGACAAGGGCGGGCAGGAATTTAACCGAGAACACAGCTCACCATCATTCCGAGGAGGAAAATCGCCACGAACAGGAACAGATGCGGCATTCCAGCATGTCTCCGCGACGGAATCTGTTACCGCGGCAACACAATCGCCGAAATCTGCCGGCCGTAATCCGGCTCGCCGGCCAGGGTGGTGCGGCGATAGCTGAAAAACCGCGCCGGGTCCGAACAGGTGTCGAGGCCGAGATCCTCGGCGGCGACCTCCGCCCGCTGCAGCCGCTGCATCACATAGCCCGGCAGGTCGAACTGCCAATGGCCATCGCGGCGTCCGGCGGCGAAGAAGGCGGCATTGCCGGCATCGGTCTCAAGGAAGGTGGCGCGGAAGGGATCGCTGATCTCGTAGGATTTCTGGTGGATGGTCGGTCCGACGGCGGCACGGATGCGGGCGCGCCGGGCGCCCAGCTTTTCCATCGCCTCGATCATGGCGTCGGTGATGCCGGCCAGCGCGCCGCGCCAGCCGGCGTGGCAGGCGCCGATCACGCCGGCGGCGGGGTCGGCGAACAGCACCGGTGTGCAGTCGGCCGCCAGCACGCCGAGCGCGATGCCCGGCCGGTCGGTCACCAGGCCATCGGCCTTCGGTCGCGAGGCCGGATCGTGATCGGCGCCGACGGTGATGACCGCGCGGCTATGGATCTGATAGAGCGACGCCACCGCATCGGCGCCGATGGCGGTGGCGACACGACGGCGGTTTTCCGCCACCGCAGCCGGATCGTCGCCCGAGCCGGCACCGCAGTTGAGCGATCCGTAGATGCCGCCCGAGACGCCGCCCTGGCGGGTGAAAAAGCCATGCGCCAGCGGCGCCAGGCCGGCCGCGGTGAGCGGGGCGGGCAGGCTGGTCGACGAGACGGCATGGAGACTGGCGGTCATGCGAATCCTGCGGGGACAAATCCTGCGGAGGACGGGGAGGCGGCCGGCGTCAGCGCCAGCACCTTGAACAGCGTGCCCATCTCTTCCGGTGCGGTCAACCGATGCAGGTCGCGGTCGATATCGGCGCCCTTGCCGGGCGCGGCGTGCGCTTTCAGCTTTTCGGCGCGCATCGCGATGCCCAGCGCCTGCAGGAAGGCGCCCTGGCCGCGCGGCCCGTGCACCGTGGCGCCGGCATGGCGGGCGGCACGGTCCACCGAGACGAAATCGACATGGGCGGTGAGGTCGGCCATGCCGGGCTCAGCAAACGGATCGGTATAGGCATGGCGGAAGACCGCCTGCAGCGTCTCGCCGAAGCCGGGCTTGTCATAGCCGTAATCGACGAACAGGGCCGCGCCACCCTGATCGCGCAGGCGGGCCGCGACTTCGCCGGTCACGGCGCGCACGGCGGGACTCGATTCGACGATCACGCCATGCGGCGCGTCGCGCAACTCGGGCGGCAGCAGGTCCTCGAAGGGCAGGCTGCGCGGATCGAGCACGAAGCGCAGCGTCTGGCCGTCGTCAGCGAGGCCGACGCGGCGCTCGTGCCAGCCGTCGTCATCGCCGCGCTGGAACTGGCGCACCGGCAGGGCATCGAGGAATTCGTTGGCCAGCACGATCAGCGGTGCGTCTTTCGGCAGGCCGGCGACATCGTCATGCCAGGCGATGGCCTCGTCCGCCAGCGCCTCGCGCTGCACCCCGCGCAGCCGTTCCGAGGCCTCGACCAGCAGGGGTTGTACCGCAGCCCGAAAGGCCGGCAGCGCACGGGCGGCGCGCAGGGCGTCGCGCATCAGCGTGCCGCGGCCCGGCCCCAGTTCGACAAGGTAACAGCGCGCCGGCGCGCCGAGCTTCTGCCAGATATCCGCGGCCCACAGGCCGAGCAGTTCGCCGAACATCTGGCTGATTTCCGGCGCGGTGGTGAAATCGCCGCCCAGCCCGATCGCCTCGCGTGTGCGGTAATAGCCGTGTTCTGGATGCAGCAGGCAGTCGGCCATGAAGGCGGCGACGGTGATCGGCCCCTCGGCGGCGATGCGCTGCCGCAGCAGCGGGAGCAGCGGCGCGTCTACGCGCGCGACCGGCGGCTTGCCCACCAGACCACTCCCAGGCCGAGCAGCACCATCGGCAGCGACAGCCATTGTCCCATCGTGGTGCCGCCGACCAGATAGCCGATCTGCGCATCCGGCTGGCGGAACAGTTCGCCGACGATGCGTGCCACGCCGTAGCCGGCGAGGAACAGGCCGGAGATCACGCCCGGGCGGTCCATCGCCTTCGTGGTCCAGCGCAGGACGTTGAGCAGCAGGAACAGGATCACGCCTTCCATCGCCGCCTGGTACAGCTGGCTCGGGTGGCGCGGCTCCGGGCCGCCGCCGGGGAACACCATGGCCCAGGGCACATCGTAGGCGACGCGGCCCCAGAGTTCGCCGTTGATGAAATTGGCGATGCGGCCGAAGAACAGTCCGACCGGGGTGACGCAGGCGATGATGTCGGTAAACGCAAAGAAGGGAAGGCGCAGCCAGCGGCAATAGACCACCATGGCGATGATCACGCCGAGCATGCCGCCGTGGAACGACATGCCGCCATGCCAGACCTCGAACATCTCGAGCGGATGCTGCAGGTAATAGTCGAGATTGTAGAACAGTACATAGCCGCTGCGGCCGCCGAGCACGACGCCGAGCGTCGCCCACAGCAGGAAGCCGTCGACCTGCTGCGGCGTGACCGGACTGCCCCAGCGCCCGGCGATCTTCATGGCCAGCCGCCAGCCGATCACCAGGCCGGCGATATAGGCGAGCGCATACCAGCGCACGGCGAAGGGTCCGATGGCAAAGGCGACCGGATTCATCACCGGGAAGGCCAGCACCGGCAGGGTGGACAGGAACAGCATCAGGCGGCACCGCCGTCGTTGTCCTCGCCGGCGCCGCCCTGGTCGTCGGGGCGCGGGCGCAGGGTCGGGAAGGCGATGACTTCGCGGATGGTCGGCGAGTTGGTCAGCAGCATGACCAGCCGGTCGATGCCGATCCCTAAGCCCCCCATCGGCATCATGCCGGCCGACTGGGCGCGCAGGAAATCCTCGTCGATGCGATGCGCCTCGTCGTCGCCGCCGTCGCGCTGGCTCTGCTGGTCCTCGAAGCGGGCACGCTGTTCCTGCGGATCGGCCAGCTCGGAAAACGCATTGGCGATTTCCCAGGTGTTGCAGAAGGTCTCGAAGCGTTCGGCGATCGCCGGATTGGCATGGTTCGCCTTGGCCAGCGGCGAGATCGCCTTGGGCAGGGCCACAACATGGGTCGGCTGGATCAGGTTCGGCTCGACGAAATGCTCGAAGCAGGCCTCGACCACCTTGCCCCAGCTGGCGCCCGGCGCGATGTCGACACCGGCCTGCTTCGCCGCGTCGCGTGCCTGCGCGTCGTCAAGGCCTTCCAGCTTGACCTTGCCGTGTTCCTCGATCAGGCCGAGCATGGTGGCGCGGCGGAACGGCGGCGTGAAGTCGATCTCGTGGTCGCCGAAGGTCACCCTGGTGCTACCGGTGGCGATGATGGCGGCCTGCGCGATGGTGCGCTCGGCGATGTCCATCATGTCCTCGTAGTCGGCATAGGCCTGGTAGAGTTCCATGGTGGTGAATTCGGGATTGTGCCGCGGCGAGATGCCCTCGTTGCGGAAGCAGCGGTTGATCTCGAACACCTTCTCGCTCAGCCCGCCGATCACCAGCCGCTTGAGATGCAGCTCCGGCGCGATGCGCATGTAGAGCGGAATGTCGAGCGCGTTGTGGTGGGTTTCGAACGGCTTGGCGATGGCGCCGCCGGGGATACTGTGCAGCATCGGCGTCTCGACTTCGAGGAAGCCTTCACCGTTGAGGAACTGGCGCACCGCCTGGATGACGCGGAAACGCGTGCGCAGGGTGGCGCGGCTCTCCTCGTTGCCGATCAGGTCGTATTCGCGGTGGCGATAGCGCTGCTCGACGTTCTTCAGGCCGTGCCATTTCTCCGGCGGCGGCTCCAGCGCCTTGGCCAGCACCACGATGTCCCGGCTGTCGACGGTGATCTCGCCGCGCTTGGTGCGCCGCACGGTGCCGCGCACGCCGATGATGTCGCCGAGATCGAGCGCTTTCAGCACCGGGGCGAGGCGGCCCTGCACGTCTTCCTTGGCGGTATAGACCTGCAGCTTGACGGTGTCGTCGACCAGATCGATGAACATGCCGCTGTTGCGGATCGCCATGACGCGGCCGGCCACCGCCACCGTATCCTCGGTGCGCTCGTCGGGCTGCAGATGGGCATAGGCCCCATGCACCGCGGCGTTCTTGTGCGATTTGGGGAATTTCGGCGCGTTATAGGGATCGAGGCCGAGCTGGCGCAGTTGCAGCAGCTTGGCTTCACGGTTGGCGCGTTCGCCGGCGGCGGTGCTGTCGGTTGCTGCCGGGGCAGTCTTGTCGGTCTGCTGGGTCACGGTCAATTTCTGGCGATAAAACGGGATGTTGGGGGCGGACCCTAGCATCCGCCCCCCGGCTTTCCAACACTTCCGGGTGCGGCGACGGAGCGGCGTTGCGTCGCGGATTCCTGCGGATTGCCGGTCCTGACGCTTGCGGTGACGGGAGGGGATGTCCATATCGGATCGGACAGCTGCTTTCCGGAGTCGTGCCATGCAGACCGACAACCGCCTTCTCGACGATCTCGCCCGCCTTGCCACCGGCGCCATGGGCGCCCTGCAGGGTGCCAGGGGCGAGGTCGAACAGGCCGTCCGCCAGCGCCTGGAACGGGCGCTCGCCGACATGGACCTGGTCAGCCGCGAGGAATTCGAGACGGTGAAGGCGATGGCGGCGGTGGCCCGCGAGGAGAATATCCGGCTCGCCGAGCGCCTCGCGGCGCTGGAGGCGAAACTGGGCAGCCAAGGCTGAAGCAGAGCTAAAGCCGGGTCTATCCACAGCTTTTCATGAATTTATCCTAAATCTGCTCTTGCGCCCCCGGATACTGCCGCATACTCTAAATCTATGGTGTGTTTCGTTTCACGACACCAATATCTATGGTCAGCCGAGGGGATGGGGGCATACTCGGCACGACTCGCTGCCGCCCCAGCGAAGGGCCGGATTGCCAGCCAGATGACCAGCCCGACCCGCGCACAGATTGCCCCACAGATCACCCGCCCCGGAGCAATCCCGTCCGGATCCACGCCATCAGAGCCATTCCAACCGGGCCATTCGCCGAGAACCGGCCTGTCGCACAGGGGGAGCGCTAGCACATGCGGACTCTGACTGAAATCGAGACCACCAGCCGTCTCAATCCCCTGGATCTGGTCGAACAGATCGTCGGCGAGCATGAATGGCCGTTCGACCGCCAGGGTCAGGACGAGCTGACCGTCGGCGTGTCCGGCCGTTATTGCGAACACCAGATGTGGTTCTCCTGGCGCGAGGAACTCGGGGCACTCAGCTTCACCTGCGCCTTCGACATGAAGGTGCCGGCCAACCGCCGCCGCGACCTGCACTCCCTGCTGGCCTATGTGAACGAGAAGGCCCTGATCGGCCATTTCGACTATTGGGTCGAGGAGGGCATGGTGGTGTTCCGCCAGGCGCTGCTGCTGCGCGGTGGACTCGGTGCCACCACCGAGCAGATCGAGGACCTGATGGAAATCGGCCTGTCGGAATGCGAGCGCTTCTTCCCGGCCTTCCAGTTCCTCGTCTGGGGCGGCCGCACGCCGGAAGATGCCGTCGCCGCCGCCATGTTCGAGTGCGTCGGCGAGGCCTGAGCCCGGCCTAATCGTCGATGGCGCGTCTCGGTATGGGCAGGCAGTCGCGATCAGCCTCGCCTTTGAGCCGACCGCTTTTCGGGGGGGGGACGATCGCCCAGTCGATGCGGAAACGCGCATCCGGCAGGGCGCGCTTGGGTATCGGCAGGTCGAAGGCGGCCTGATCCAGCATCTGGGCGAATAGCCGGGCATGAATCTCCGGCATCGCGCCTTCGGTAAGAGCCATCTGCCAGACCACCACAGCCCCGCAATGCCGCAATTGTATCAGGTCGATCCATGGCGCCACAGCACAGTCGCGCAGCGCCCGGCTCGCCACGGTTGCTGTACAGCTAGGATTTGATGGATAACCGCATTTTAATGCGGGGACTTATCTCTTCTCTTCTCTGGAGGAACTGGGCGCATGACGAAAATACTGCTGGTCGGTTGCGGCAAGATGGGCGGTGCACTGCTGGCCGGCTGGCTCAACCGCGGGATTGCGGCAGCCGATGTCGTGGTGGTCGAACCCAACCCCGTGCCCGACCTGCCGGCCGGTCTGCGGCAGGTCGCCGAAGCAGCCGCGATCCCGGCGGACTTTGCCCCCGACATCGTGATGCTGGCGGTGAAGCCGCAGGCCATGGACCAGGCGACGCCGGCCTATGCGGGGTATGCCGCGCAGGGCGCCTGCTTCCTGTCGATTGCCGCCGGCAAGACCATCGCGGGGCTGAATGCGCTGCTCGGCGGCAGCGCGGCGATCGTGCGCAGCATGCCGAACACACCGGCCGCCGTCGGTCGCGGCATCACTGTCTGCTGCGCCAGCGCCACGGTCGGCGCCGGCCAGCGCGACGCCTGCCAGTCCCTGCTGGAAGCGGTGGGCGAAGTCGGCTGGGTCGCGGATGAGGCCCTGATCGACGCGGTTACGGCGGTCTCCGGCTCTGGCCCGGCCTATGTCTTCTGGCTGACCGAATGCCTGGCCGCGGCCGGCGAGAAGGCCGGCCTTGATGCCGCGCTCAGCGCCCGGCTGGCACGGGCCACCGTGTTCGGCGCCGGCGAACTGATGCGCCAGAGCCCGGACAGTCCGGCCCAGCTGCGCAAGAATGTAACCAGCCCGAACGGCACCACCCAAGCCGCCCTCGACGTGCTGATGGCGCCGGACGGGCTCGGCCCGCTGATGGACCGCGCGGTGGCCGCCGCCGCCCGGCGCTCGCGTGAACTTGCCGGCTGAGGCCGCCTTGTCCGGTCGCCCGGGCATCCCCACATCACTGGGATAGATTGACGGGAGGCTGCCATGGCGAAACCGGCCCACAGCAAGTCGCAGAGCAAGGGCAAGTCGCAGGGCAAGGGTAAGGCCCAGGGCAGGGCCGGCGCGCCGGTCGAGGCCGATCCGGTCGAGGTCATGCTGGATCTGGTGGCGACGGAAGGCTGGCGGGGATTGACGCTCGCCCGCATCGCCGAGGCCAGCGGCCTCAGACTGTCCGACCTCTACCTGCAGTATGGCGCGAAGAACGACCTGCTGGCGGCTTATGCCCGGCGGATCGATGCCGCCATGCTGGCCGCCCTGGGGGATGCGCCGGCCGAAGCCGCTGCCACGCCCGATGCCGCCAAGGACCGGCTGTTCGAAGCCGTGATGGCCCGGCTCGATGCCCTGGCGCCGCACAAGGCGGCCGTGCGCGTGCTGGCGCGGGAATTGCCCGGCGACCCGGCGGCCCTGCTCTGTTTCCTGTATGGCGGCCTGCGCCGTGGCCTCGACTGGACCCTGGCCGCCGCGGCCCTCGATGCCGCCGGGCCGCGCGGGCTGCTGCGGCGCAAGCTGCTCGGACTGGTTTATCTCGACACGCTGCGGGTCTGGCTGAAGGATGACAGCGCCGATCTCGGGCCGACCATGGCGCGGCTCGACAAGCGGCTCAGTCAGGCGATCGGCCCGCTCAGCCGCCCGGGGTTTTTCTCGCATATGCGAGATAAAATGGCGGATGCCGCATAATCATCTGATATAGATGATAATATTTTATGTTGCAGTGCACAATAAGTGTTTGACGATGCCCAGCCTGAGGACTAGACTGCCTGTAGTCCCGCCCTCGCAAACCCGTTCCCATGGAGCCCCGAATGACCAAGATCGACAACCCCTTCGCCGCGTTCGACCTGAACAAGATGCTCGGTGACCTGAAGATGCCGGGCTTCGACCCGGCCGCCGTGGCCGCGGCGCAGCAGAAGAATATCGACGCCATCACGGCCGCCAACAAGCGGGCGATCGAGGGCTATCAGGCCATTGCCAAGCGGCAGGCTGAAATCTTCCAGGAGAACCTGAAAGAGGTTGCCTCGATGATGAAGTCGACGCCCGACGTCAATGCCACCAAGCAGGCGGACGTCATGCGCCAGGCAGTCGAGAAGGCCGTCGCCCAGATGCGCGAGCTGGCCGAGATGGCATCGAAGACCAACACCGAGGCCTTCGAGGCAATCAGCCAGCGCATGAATGAGACGATGGAAGATTTCCGCAAGAGTTTCATCAAGCCCGGCAAATAACGGCAGCAGCCGGCAGCGGATTTGCCTGATACGGGCGGGCGGGTTACAACACCCGCCCGCTATTTTTTTGCCGGCGGGCCGCGAGAGGAACGCATGGCAACGATCAGCTTCGACGATTTCCAGAAGGTCGACATCCGCGTCGGGACCATCCGGCAGGCGGAGCCGTTCCCCGAGGCGCGTCGTCCGGCGATCAAGCTGTGGGTCGATTTCGGCGACGGGATCGGCGTGAAGAAATCCTCGGCGCAGATCACGCGGCATTACCGCGCTGAAGACCTGGTCGGTCGTCAGGTGCTCGCGGTGGTGAATTTCCCGCCGCGCCAGATCGGCACGTTCATGTCCGAGATTCTCGTGCTTGGCCTGCCCGATCCCGATGGCGAAGTGGTGCTGATCGGTCCCGGTCATCCGGTCCCGGACGGCGGCCGAATGTATTGACCCCGCCCGATCCCCATCCGACAATCACCACGGACCCGCCCATGCTTCGCCCCGCTGCCCTTGCCCTGTCGATCGCGCTTGCCGCCGCCGCATTGCCGGCCGCAGCCCAGGATCATGACTGCGTGGTGCGTCAGTTCGCCACGGCGAAAAATGTCGTCAACCTCGAGCCGGTCGGTATCGTCGACGGCATCTACCCGCCCGACACCGAACGCGCCTATGCCTTCGCCCGGCTCGATTGCAGTCAGGTCGGCCAGGGTGGCGAGACCTTCTGGTTCCACTGGATGCACAACGACCGCGAGGTCGCTAAATCCAAGGCGCGCGTGGATATCAGCCATAACTGGCGGATCTGGTCTCAGTCGCGGATTTTCCCCGGCGACTGGGCGGTGCTGCTGAAGGATGGCGAGGGCCGTCTGCAGGCCGAACAGCGTTTCGTCTTCACCAAGCCTGACGATACCGCGCCAGCCAACTGAAGCGCATCCGGCGCTTCAGATCGGCAGGCGGACACTGACCCGCAGGCCGCCCATCGGTGAATTGGCCAGCCTGATTTCGCCGCCATGCGCCAGCACGGCATCGCGGGCGATGGTCAGGCCGAGGCCGACATTGCCGCTGCCATGCCGGGCCTGGTCGAGGCGGTAGAACGGGCGGAACACCTTGTGGCGTTCCTTTTCGGGGATGCCCGGCCCGTCGTCGTCGATATGCAGCTCCACGCTGTCGCGCCGCCGTTCCATGGTCAGACGCACGCGACGGCCGAACCGCAGGGCATTCTCGATCAGGTTGGACAATGCGCGTTTGAAGCTGAGGCGGCGCAGCATCAGAGTCACCGGTTGCGCCGTCTCGAACTGCAATTCACGGCCGCTGCGGCGCACATCGTCGGCCAGTTCCTGCAGCAGGTTATTCAGATCGGTCGGTTCGGCCGGCTGCTCGCTCTGGCCGCGCGCAAAGGCGAGATAGGCGGCGACCATCTTGTCCATCTCGTCGACGTCGCGCTTCAGTTCCGCGGTTTCGCTGCCGGCCGCCATCATCGACAACTGCAGCTTCATGCGGGTCAGTGGCGTGCGCAGGTCGTGGCTGACGCCGGCCAGCATGTCGGTGCGTTCGCGGATATGGCGGCGGATGCGGTCACGCATGGCAAGAAAAGCACGCGCGGCGGCCCGAACTTCCTCGGCACCGGCCGGCCGGAAGGAGGCCAGCTCGCGGCCCTTGCCGAAGGCATCTGCCGCTTCGGCCAGACGCCGGATCGGCTTGATCTGGTTACGCAGGAACAGCACGGCAATACCCAGCAGGATCGCCGATGCGCCGGCCATCCAGATGATGAAGATATAGGTGCTGCTGGAGAACACCCGGTTCTCCGGAGCGATGACGGTCATCAGGCTGTCGGGCAGCTGCACGTAAATGGCGATATTGCCGTCGTCGCGCTGGGTGTCGATCAGGTAGGGCTGGGTCAGCCGTTCGCCGAGCGCCTGTACCAGCATGCGGTCAAGAATCGAATAGACGCGCGGTGGCGGCAGGTCGACGGGGAATTTCGTGTTCGGCGTGAAGGTCACGGAAAGCTGCAGGGTGCTCTGCATGCCGAGCAGCAGGTCGCCGAGCACCACTGGACTGCTCGACCGGTCGCGCATGTCGATGATGGTGGCGATTTCGCCCGACAGCCCGAGCGCCAGACGCCTGGTCACCGTATCCCAGTGCCGTTCGTAGAAGATGTAAGTGAGCAGGCCCTGCAGGATGACGATCGGCGCCATCAGCAGCAGCAGCCAGCGGCCGAACAGCGTGCGCGGCAGCAACCGTTTGATCAGCCGCATCGCCAATCTTTCTGGGGCCGGTCTTTCCGGCGCCGGCTATTCCAGCCAGAGGACATAGCCCTCACCCCAGACGGTCTGCAGGTAGCGCGGGTTGCGTGGATCGGCCTCGATCTTGCGGCGCAGGCGGGTGATCTGCACGTCGACGGCGCGGCTTTCGACGGCAACGCCGGGCTCAGACAGGGCAGCCCGCGGCACGGTGATGCCGGGACTGCGGCCGAGAATGCGCAGCAGCTGGGCTTCGCCGGTGGTCAGGGCAATCGGGGTGCCGTCGCGCTTCAGCTCGCCGCGCACCAGGTCGAAAACGAAATCGCCGAAGCGGATCGTCTGCGCCACCGGGGCCGGGGCGGGCAGGGCCGCCCGCTTGAGGATGGCATTGATGCGCAGCACCAGTTCGCGCGGCTCGAACGGCTTGGGCAGATAATCGTCGGCTCCGGTCTCGAAGCCGCGGATGCGGTCCTCGGCCTCGCCGCGCGCGGTCAGCAGGATGACCGGGACATGGTTCTGCCGCTGCCGCAGGGCGGCGACGAATTCGAAGCCGTCCTGCCCCGGCATCATGACGTCGACCACCAGCAGGTCGAAGGCGACCGCGGTCATTTTCGCCGCGGCATCGGCGGCGTCCTCGGCAGTGGTGATGCGGAACGACTGTCCGGTCAGGAAGCGCGCCAGCAGCGTGCGGATGCGCTCGTCGTCATCGACGACCAGGATATGCGGCTCGGTGTGGTCCATGCCGCCGCCGTCAGCGCCGCTGGATCGCGCGCAGGACGGTCGGTCGTTCCGGCTCGTCGATCAGGCCGGCCAGCACCTTGCGATAGCCGGCGACGGCCTCGGCGCCGGCCTCGCGGTAGGCCTGTGCCACCTTGGCCTGCTGCACGGCACTGATCTGTCGCTCCAGCGTCTTGCCCTCGTCGGTGAGATAGAGCTGCCGCTGGCGGCGGTCGCGGGTGCCCTGCTGCTGGCGGACGAAGCCGCCCTCGACCAGCGCCGAGAGGACACGCGACAGGCTCTGCTTGGTGATGCGCAGGATGCCGAGCAGCTCGGCGACCGTGATGCCGGGGTTGCCGCCGATGAAATGCAGGGCCCGGTGATGGGCGCGGCCGAAGCCATAGCGCTCGAGCAGTTCGTCCGGCCCGCGGGTGAAGTCGCGATAGGCATAGAACAGCAGCTCGATGCCCTGGCGAAGTTCGTCCTCACGCAGGAACAGAGGGTTAGCCAGCGATTTCAGATCGGTCATAACCTCTATATCGCCCAAAGAGATAGCTGCCAGCAAGCACGCAGGGAATATAATGCCGCGCCGGCCTCCGGGAAAATTATGTCAGCAGTATTGACATATTTGCCTCATAATGTTACCCCATCACCAAGTGTTTGGTAATAATAATACCCTGTCCGCCCGTTCCGCCGAAGGAGTTGAGCATGTCCCTGATCCCTTATGATGACCGCGACGGTTTTATCTGGTTCGACGGTCAGCTAATCCCGTTCCGCGACGCCAAGCTGCATGTGCTGACCCACGCGCTGCATTATGCCTCCTGCGTTTTCGAGGGCGAGCGCGCCTATGACGGCGAGGTCTTTCACCTCACCGAGCACAGCCAGCGCCTGTATGATTCCGCCAAGCTGATGGATTTCACGCTGCCGTATTCGGCGGCCGAGATCGACGCGGCGACCCGGGCGACCGTGGCCGCCAACAAGATGCCGAGCTGCTATGTGCGGCCGGTGGCCTGGCGTGGTTCCGAGATGATGGGCGTCTCGGCGCAGAACAACAAGATTCATGTCGCCATCGCCGTCTGGGAATGGCCGAGCTATTTCTCGCCGGAGGCCAAGATGAAGGGCCTGCGCCTGCAGATCAGCGACTGGCGCCGTCCGGCCCCGAACACCGCGCCGACCAAGGCGAAGGCGGCGGGCCTGTACATGATCTGCACGCTGTCCAAGCACAAGGCCGAGCGCGAAGGCTATCAGGATGCCCTGATGCTCGACTGGCGCGGCCAGATCGCCGAGGCGACCGGCGCCAACATCTTCTTCGCCAAGGACGGCAAGCTGCACACGCCGACGCCGGACTGTTTCCTCGACGGCATCACCCGCCGCGCCGTCATCGCCATGGCCAAGGCACGTGGCATCGAGGTGATCGAGCGGGCGATCCAGCCGGAAGAAATGACCGGGTTCCAGGAATGCTTCCTGACCGGCACCGCCGCCGAGGTCACCCCGGTCTCCGAGATCGGTCCCTACAAGTTCACCCCGGGCACGATCTGCAAGCAGCTGCTGGCCGATTTCGATGCGGCGACGCATCGCAAGGCTGCCGCCTGACGCGCAAGCCCGCTCTGGAACGGACGAAACTGACGGCCGCCGGTTATCCGGCGGCCGTCGGCACGACCGGGCAGTAGAATTCGTACTGGAAGCCGCTGACCCGCTCGTCGGGCTGCAGGCGCTGGCCGACCAGCCCACCAAGCAGCATGTCGATGGCCTGGCCGTCGGTCGACAGCGGCAGCAGCAGGGATTCGAAACCCAGCGAGCGGCCGGTCGGCGCCACGGCATATTCGCCCGCCGCATAGGCCGGGCCATGGGTCTGCAGCGGAATCGAAAAGAAGCGTTCGACCTCGTCGGCATTGGAGCCGAACAGGTCCTCGTCGACCAGGCGACGGGTGGTTTCCTGGCCGAAGGCGCCGACAATGCCGGTGCCGACCAGGCGGAAGCGGAACCGCAGCGGCTGCTGCTGGATGTCGATCAGCGACACGAAGGGCAGGAAGGGCACCATCTCGTCCGGCTGCAGGTCCTGCCTGGCCGGCATGCGGCCGAGCGCCTGTTCCTTGGCTTCCCAATAGGCAAGCAGCCCGCGCAGTGATTTGCTTCGGATACGACTGGACGTCACGGACCGGATGACCTCGACGCGGGGAATATTCGGATCTGACGGAGGACTGTTCATGGCGACTGCCGACTTCGAAGCTATTACGACAAACCGACGCGGGAGTCAGCCATCGCCAGCACTACTGTTTGTATAAAGGCTGCTGTTCCCCGCCGGCTTTATGACAGCACACGCCAGCCCCGCAGTAAACCGAAAGCTATATAACTGTCAGTAGTGCAGGGGGGCTTTTCAGCGCTGCCAGCGGTCGGCGGCCTGGTCGTCGCCGGCCTTGGCTTCGACCCACTGGCGCGTCGTGCCGTTGTCTTCCAGCTTCCAGAACGGCGCCCGGGTTTTCAGCCAGTCGACTAGGAATTCGGCTGCCTCGAAGGCGGCCTTGCGATGGGCCGAGGCGGTGATCACGAGGACGATGCGGTCGCCGGGCGCCAGCTCCCCATAACGGTGTATGACGAGGCAGTCGTCGAGCGGCCAGCGCTGCCGCGCCTCGGCGACAATGGTCTCGAGCTGGCGCTCGGTCATGCCGGGGTAATGCTCAAGCGTCATGCGCTGGCTGCTGCCTGTGCCGCCGGCGAATTCACGGACCAGGCCGGTGAAGCTGACGACGGCGCCGATCTGCGCGTTGCCGCGCCCCAGGCGATCCAGCTCGGCCGCCGTGTCGAAATCCTCGTGCTGGACACGGACCGTCACGGTCAGCCCCCGGTCACCGGCGGGAAGATGGCGATCTCGTCGTCCGGCCCGACCGCATGGTCGGGCCGCGCGTAATCCTGGTTGACGGCAACGCGGACGATGGCGGGATCGGCCAGCGCCGCGCTGTGCTGCGGGCTGCGGCCACGCAGCCAGGCGACCAGCTCGCCCACGTTGCGCACCTCGGCCGGCGGGGTGACGGTTTCCTCAGGGATTCCGACCCGTTCGCGCAGCCAGGCGAAATACAGCACCCGCATGGTCATTCCGCTCCCTTGGCGGGGAATTCCTGCTCCGATGCGTCCTGGCCCGGAATTTCCGAGACTGGCGGTTTGGCCGCAGGCGTCGGATGGCCGGCCATATAGCGCAGGCCGGACTGCAGGTAATCCCAGCCGGTATAGAGCGTCAGCACGGCGGCGACCCAGATGCCGATCTCGCCGACCAGGCGGATGTGGAAGCCGTCCGGCCCGTAATCGCCGACAATCAGGATGCCGAGCGCGATCAGCTGCACGGTGGTCTTCCATTTGGCCAGCCGGGAGACCGGTACTTTCACGCGCAGGTCGGCGAGGAATTCGCGCAGGCCGGTCACCGTGATCTCGCGGCACATGATGACCACGGCGGCGAGGCTGGTGGTGCGGTCGATGCGCTCGAAGGCGATCAGCATCAGGATGACGGCGGCAACCAGCAGCTTGTCGGCCACCGGATCGAGGAAACGGCCGAGATCGGACATCTGGCCCCATTTGCGGGCGAGATAGCCGTCGAACCAGTCGGTGATGCCGGCCGCGGCGAACAGCGCCAGCGGCACCCAGGCGCTCCAGACGCCGGGCAGGAAAAACGCGGCACAGATCGCGGGAATCGCCAGGATACGCGATACGGTCAGGATATTCGGAAGGCCGTTCAGCATCGGAATCGAGTATCGCATGACGGGCCGGCCGCGGCCAGAGCCGCAGCCGTCACGGGTGTGTCAACCGCCATTAAAATGGTCGTAAATCTTCCGGGCGACCGTGCCGCTGACGCCGGGCACCGCCTCGAGATCGGTGAGGCCGGCACGCGACACCGCCTTGGCCGAGCCGAAATGCAGCAGCAGGGCCTTCTTGCGCGCGGCGCCGATGCCGGGGATTTCGTCGAGCGGCGAGCGGATCTGGTCCTTGGCCCGCTTGGCCCGGTGGGTGCCGATGGCAAAGCGGTGCGCCTCGTCGCGCAGGCGCTGCAGGAAAAACAGCACCGGGTCGCGCGGTTCCAGCATGAAGGGTTCGCGGCCGGGCAGGAAAAACTGCTCGCGGCCGGCATTGCGCTCCGGGCCCTTGGCGATGCCGACCACCGGCACGTCGTCGACGCCCAGTTCGCGCATCACCTCCAGCACGGAACCGAGCTGGCCCTTGCCGCCGTCGATCAGCAGCAGGTCGGGCCAGTCGCCTTCCGCGCGGTCTTCCTCTTTCAGCAGGCGCTGGAACCGCCGGGTCAGCACCTGTTTCATCATGCCGTAATCGTCGCCCGGTTCGATGTCCTCGCCCTTGATGTTGAACTTGCGATAGGCGTTCTTGCGCAGGCCTTCCGGCCCGGCGACGATCATGCCGCCGACCGCATGGCGGCCCATGATATGGCTGTTGTCGTAGACCTCGATGCGTTCGGGCGGAGCATCCAGCCCGAACAGGTCGGCGACGCCGGCCAGCAGTTTCTGCTGCGAGCTGGTCTCGGCCAGCCGCCGGTGCAGGGCGTCGCGCGCATTGGTGACGGCATAATCGGCGAGGTCGCGCTTCGGGCCGCGCTGCGGCTGGTGCAGCTCGACCTTGTGGCCGCCATGTTTGGTCAGCGCTTCCTCGATCAGCGCGGCACCGTCGACCGGATGGCTGATCAGGATCAGCGGGGCCGGATCGCGGGTGGCGTAGAACTGGCCGATGAAGGCATCCAGCACCTCGCTGATTTCCGCGTCGCGGGCATGGGCCGGGAAATAGGCACGGTTGCCGAAGTTGCGGCCGGCGCGGAAAAAGAACACCTGCACGCAGACCAGGCCGCCCTCGGCATGCACGCCGATCACGTCGGCGTCGCCGAGCTCCTCGAGGTTGATGTCCTGCTTCTGGCTGATATGGGCCAGCGCGCGGATGCGGTCGCGCATCTCGGCCGCCGCCTCGAAGTCCAGTGCATCGCTGGCCGCCTGCATGCGCCGCTGCCATTCGTCGAGGATGCGGCGATTGCGGCCCTGCAGGAAGTCGCGCGCCTCGTCGACCATGCGGCCGTAATCCTCGGCGGTGACGCGCTGCACGCAGGGCGCCCGGCAGCGCTTGATCTGGTACTGCAGGCAGGGCCGGGTGCGGGCGGCGAATTCGCTGTCGCTGCAGTTGCGCAAGGGGAAAGCGCGCGACAGGGCGTTCAGCATGGTGTTGACCGCGCCGGTCGAGGCGAAGGGACCGAAATAGTCGCCGGGCACCGTGCGGGCGCCACGATGCTTGGTGATGCGCGGGAAGTCGTGATCGCGCGCCACCAGGATATAAGGAAACGACTTGTCATCCTTCAGCAGCACGTTGAAGGGCGGCTGCAGGCGCTTGACCAGGTTGGCTTCCAGCAGCAGGGCCTCGGCCTCGGTATGGGTCGTGGTGACCTCGACCGTGGCGACCTGGCGCACCATGCGCTGGATGCGGATGCTCAGGCCGGTCGGCTTGGTGTAGCTGGTGACCCGCTTGCGCAGGCTGCGCGCCTTGCCGATGTAGAGGATCTCGCCGGCGCCATCGATCATCCGGTACACGCCGGGCCCCATCGGCAGGGTGCGCAGATGGCGGGCGATCGCGGCGGCGCCGATCTTGCCGGCGGGCGGTGCGACATCAGGCGGAAGGTCGTTGCCGGTCTCACTCATACGCAGAACCATATCCAGAAAAGATCAACGATTACACGGCGTTGACAAAAGCGTCCCAAGCCTGTGGATAACTTTGTGGGGAAACTCTGTGGACGGGGAAAGATTGTATCGCCACGCCGGCCCATATCCGGAGATGTAATGTCCAAGCCACAAAACAAGCCATTGGCATCTATATGGTTTTTACCGTTATGCACAGCATGCCGGGTGCAGCCCTGCCGATTGTAGCCGGCGCCGAGTCGCCCGGCCCGCCTGTGCACAACCGCAGGCGTGGAACCGCTCGGTGTTGCAATGTCAAGCGCTGGTCACACCCCTGTAGAGAAATCTACAGTTGATTACGCCTGCGCTCTATCTCAACCCCAACGCCAGAGGCCTCGGCGATGGCATCCGGCTTTTCCACCCGCACGCGGCAGCGGTCAACCCGGCTGTCGGCGAGGCAGAGGGCGGCCAGCTGTTCGGCGAGCGACTCGACCAGGTCGACATGACCCTCGGCCAGCAGCGCCTTGGCGCTGGTGACGAGCTGCTCGTAGCAGACCACCTCGCTGTAGTCGCGCGGTGGCCGACCTGGCGTCTCGGCCACCCATAATTCCATATTGATGAGGATTTTCTGCGGCTTGAGCCGTTCCTCGGGGTAGATGCCGATCAGTCCGTCGAGCATCAGGTCGCGCACGAACACCCGGCGGGCCGGATGTTCGGCCGCGGCGAGGCCGGGGACCGGGATTTCCGCCCAGGCGGCGCGGGCGCGGTCATGGATCGTCATGTCATTCCTCCAGATCCGCGGAGCCGGGCGACAGCGGCGCGCCTGCCTGCTGCCAGGGCAGGTGCTGGCCGCCGTCCATGGCGATCATCTGGCCCGTCACGGCCGGGGCGTCAAGCAGGAAACCGACCGTGGCGGCGATCTCTTCCGGATGGGCGCCGCGCCTGAGCGGGGTGCCCTGCCACTGGCGCTGGAACTGCTCCGGGCTCTGGCGCGGGCTGGGCAGCACCGGGCCGGGGCCGATGGCATTGACCCGGATGCGCGGCGCCAGCGCCATGGCGAGCGTCTGGGTCAGGGTCCACAGACCGGCCTTGGCCACCGTGTAGGAGGCGAAATGCGGCGTCAGGCGCCAGACCCGCATGTCGACGATGTTGACGATGTTGCCGGCCGCGCCGCCGGGGAGATCCTGGGGCAGCTGCGCGGCAAACGCCTGCGACAGGAAAAACGGCGCCTTCAGGTTGGTATCGAGATGACGGTCCCAGCTGTCCTCGCTGGCGGTCTCGACATGGTCGTATTCGAACAGCGAGGCATTGTTGACCAGCACCGCCAGCGGACCCAGCGCCGCGGCGGCCTGCGCCACCAGCCCGGCCACCGCGGCATGGTCGGACAGGTCGGCCTGCACGACGGCGGCGCGACCGCCGGCCGCCGTGATCTCGGCGGCGACGGCCTCGGCATCCTGGCGCGAGCGGTTGCAATGCACGGCGATGGCATGGCCGCGCCGGCCGAGTTCCAGCGCGATGGCGCGGCCGATGCGGACGCCGGCGCCGGTGACCAGCGCGGCCGGAGCTTGCTTCGCGACAGCCATCAGTTTTTCCGTCCCCGGTAGGTGCGGCGCGAGCCGGCCTTGCCGGCGGTCGAGCGGCCGACCGGGCGCAAAGCCGGTGCGCCGTCCTCGGCGAGCCCGAGCGGCTTCAGCGCCATGCCGCCGGTGGGGACTTCCAGTTCGCTCATTTCCAGCCGCTTGATCTCGTCGCGCATGCGGGCAGCTTCCTCGAATTCGAGATTGGCGGCAGCATCGCGCATGCGGCTTTCGAGTTCGGCGATATAGGCCTTCAGGTTATGGCCGACCAGATGGCCGTCCTGCGCCGCGCCGGCATCCACCGTGTAGTGATCCTGCTCGTAGACCGACTGCAGGATGTCGCCGATCTGCTTCTTGATGCTGGCGGGCGTGATGCCGTGTTCGGCGTTGTAGGCCTGCTGCTTGGTGCGGCGGCGGTCGGTCTCGTCGAGCGCGCGCTGCATGCTGTTGGTCATCCTGTCGGCATAGAGGATGACGCGGCCATCGACATTGCGGGCGGCGCGGCCGATGGTCTGGATCAGCGAGGTTTCCGAGCGCAGGAAGCCTTCCTTGTCGGCATCCAGAATGGCGACCAGGCCGCATTCCGGGATGTCGAGGCCCTCGCGCAGCAGGTTGATGCCGATCAGGATGTCGAAGACGCCGAGCCGCAGGTCGCGGATGATCTCGATGCGCTCCAGCGTGTCGATGTCGGAATGCAGGTAGCGCACCTTGAGGCCAACCTCGGTCATGTATTCGGTCAGGTCTTCCGACATGCGCTTGGTCAGGGTGGTGACCAGCACGCGATAGCCCTGCTGGATCACGAGCTTGCATTCGGCCAGCAGGTCGTCGACCTGGTGCTCGACCGGGCGGATCTCGACCGGCGGATCGATCAGGCCGGTCGGGCGGATCACCTGCTCGATGAACACGCCGCCGGTGCGTTCCATCTCCCATTTGCCCGGTGTCGCCGAGACGAACACGGTCTGCGGCCGCAGGCGGTCCCATTCGCGGAAGCGCAGCGGCCGGTTGTCGATGCTGGATGGCAGGCGGAAGCCGTATTCGGCCAGGGTCGCCTTGCGCCGGAAGTCACCGCGGAACATGCCGCCGATCTGCGGCACCGTGACATGGCTTTCGTCGACGAACAGCATGGCGTCGTCGGGCAGGTATTCGAACAGGGTCGGCGGCGGCTCGCCCGGGTTACGGCCGGTCATGTAGCGGGAATAATTCTCGATGCCGGCGCAGGCGCCGGTCGCCGCCATCATTTCTAGGTCGAAGCTGGTGCGCTGTTCCAGCCGCTGGGCTTCCAGCAGGCGGCCCATCTTGTTGAGCTGGTCGAGCCGCAGATGCAGGTCGCTCTTGATCTGGTTCATCGCCTGCTGCAGCGTCGGCTTCGGGATCACATAGTGGCTGTTGGCGTAGATCTTCACCGACTTCATCTCGCCGGTCTTGTGGCCGGTCAGCGGGTCGAACTCGACGATGCTTTCCAGTTCGTCGCCGAACAGCGACAGCCGCCAGGCACGGTCTTCCATATGGGAGGGGAAGATTTCGACGCCGTCGCCGCGCACCCGGAAGGTGCCGCGGGCGAAGGCGGCGTCGTTGCGCTTGTACTGCAGGTCGACCAGCCGGCGCAGCAGTTCGTCACGCGACACCATCTGGCCGGCTTCCAGCGACAGGGTCATCGCCGTGTAGGTCTCGACCGAGCCGATACCGTAGATGCAGGACACCGAAGCCACGATGATGACATCGTCGCGCTCCAGCAGGGCACGGGTAGCCGAATGCCGCATGCGGTCGATCTGCTCGTTGATCGAGGAATCCTTCTCGATGTAGGTGTCGCTGCGTGGCACATAGGCTTCCGGCTGGTAATAATCGTAATACGAGACGAAATACTCGACCGCATTGTTGGGGAAGAAGGCCTTCATCTCGCCGTAGAGCTGGGCGGCCAGTGTCTTGTTGTGGGCGAGGATCAGCGCCGGCCGGCCGGTGCGGGCAATCACCTGGGCCATGGTGAAGGTCTTGCCCGAGCCGGTGACGCCGAGCAGCACCTGGTCCTTCTCGCCGCCGGTCACGCCGGCGACCAGTTCGCCGATCGCCTGCGGCTGGTCGCCCCTGGGCTCGTAGGGGGCCTGCAGGTCATAGGCGATGCCGCCCTCGCTCTTCGCCGGCCGTTCGGGGCGATGCGGGGTGAAATCCGGGAAATTCGCGTCCGCGAAACGGTCCGGATCCTCGATCTGGCGTTCGACGGTCTGGGGAGTCGGGGCCTGGCTCATGGCTGCCAATATGGGGTGCCGGGGGCGCCGCGCCAAGCGCCGGCCCCGCCCCGGAATGGCCCGGCACAGCGGGCTTTTGTCCCGGGCAGCCGGCTGCTGCCAGGACGCTGTCAGCAACCGGGCGGGGGCTTCCGGGCTGCCGGGGCCTCCGCTATACAGGGGGCTGGATGCAACCCCCGCCAGGCCTCGCCATAACCGCGTGAAGGGCACATGACTGTAATTGTTACCGGCGGCGCCGGCTTCATCGGATCGGCGCTGGTGCGCCGGCTGAATGCCCAGGGCCAGGCGGTCGTGACCATCGACAAGCTGACCTATGCCGGCAATCCGGACAATATCGCCAACCTGCCGCGGCCGGAGCTGCACCGCTTCGAGCAGGTCGATATCTGCGACCGGGCGGCGATCCGGCGCATCTATGCCGAGGTGAAGCCGACCGCGGTCTATCATCTGGCCGCCGAAAGCCATGTCGACCGTTCGATCGACAGCCCGGCGCCGTTCATCGAGACCAATGTCACCGGTTCGCTGGTGCTGCTGGAGGCGGCGCTGGAGCACTGGCGCGGGCTGGACGGCACCGCGCAGCAGCAGTTCCGCCACCTGCAGGTCTCGACCGACGAGGTCTATGGCGAACTGGGCGAGACCGGCCTGTTCGACGAGAACAGCCCCTACAGGCCGAACTCACCCTATGCCGCCAGCAAGGCGTCCTCCGACCATCTGGCGCGCGCCTTCGGCCGCACCTACGGCCTGCCGATCCTGATCACCAACTGCGGCAACAATTACGGGCCCTACCAGTTCCCCGAGAAGCTGATCCCGCTGACCGTGCTGAACGCGCTGGAGGGCAAGGACCTGCCGGTCTACGGCAAGGGCCTGCAGGTGCGCGACTGGATCCATGTCGACGACCATGCTGCCGCCCTGCAGCTTGCGGTCGAGAAGGGCCGGGCGGGCGAGACCTATCTGGTCGGCGCCCGCGGCGAGCAGCGCAACATCGACCTGGTGCATACGCTTTGCGCGATTCTCGACGACCTGCGGCCGCGCAACGACGGCGCCGGCTATGCCAGCCAGATCCGCTTCGTCACCGACCGGCCGGGCCATGATGCCCGCTATGCCATCGATCCGGCGAAATGCGAGCGCGAGCTCGGCTGGCGGCGGACGTATGACGTCGCCACCGGCATGCGCGCCACCGTGCAATGGTATCTCGACAACGGCACCTGGTGCCGGCGGGCGACCGAGACCTACGGCCGCCAGCGTATCGGATTGGGCTAGGGGAGACCCGGCCGCAATGAAGTGCCTGCGCATCTATGCCACCCCGGATGGCGAGTCGCATTTTGACGAAGTCGATTTGCCGGTGACGCAGAGAGCGGTGCACCCCGATGCCGTGCCGTTCGAAGTTTCGGCCAGCTATCCGGCATCCCGCGTCCGCCTCACCCGCATCCCGGCAGGCATGCGCGAGGTTGCCTGGCATACGGTCCCGGAACCGGTGCTGACGGTCCGCCTGGACGGTTCGGTCGACTACGAGACGAGCGACGGGGAGGTGTGCCATGTGCCGGCGGGCAGCTTCGTGCTGGTCGAGGACACGCACGGCAAGGGCCATCTGTCCCGCCATTCCCCGGAGGCGCAGACGGTCATCTGGATATCGCTGCCGAACGGCCTCGCCTTGCCGCCGGCATAGCGCGGTTTGCGTTTAAGCCGACTTGCGGGCCTGGCGGCGCTGCCACCAGGCCTGGATCTCGCCGACGATGCCCTTGCGGAAGGCCATCACCACCACCACGAAGATGGCGCCCTGGATCACCAGCACCCATTCGCCGAAGCCGGCGAGGTAGTTCTGCATGGTGACGATGATGCCGGCGCCGACGATCGGGCCGAACACCGTGCCCATGCCGCCGACCAGCGTCATCAGCACCACTTCGCCTGACATTTGCCAGGCGACATCGGTCAGCGAAGCGAGCTGGAACACCATCGCCTTGGTGGCGCCGGCCATGCCGGCGAGCGCTGCCGAGAGCACGAAAGCCAGCAGCTTGTACTGGTCGACCCGGTAGCCCAGCGAGATGGCGCGCGGCTCGTTTTCGCGGATCGCCTTGAGGATCTGGCCGAACGGCGAATGGATGGTGCGCCAGACCACCAGGAAGCCGAAGGCGAAGACGATCAGGACGACGTAGTAGAGGTTGAGGTCCTTGGTGGTGTCGATCAGGCCGAGCACGGCGCGGCGCGGCACTGCCTGGATGCCGTCCTCGCCATGGGTGAACGGCGCCTGGACGCAGAAGAAGAACATCATCTGCGCCAGCGCCAGGGTGACCATGGCGAAATAGATGCCCTGGCGGCGGATCGCCAGCAGGCCGGCGACGAAGCCGAGCAGGGCGGCGCAGAGGGTGCCGGCGAGGATGCCGAGTTCCGGCGTCCAGCCCCAGACCTTGACGGTATGGGCGGCGATATAGGCGGCGGCGCCGAAGAACATGGCGTGGCCGAAGGACAGCAGGCCGACATAGCCGATCAGCAGGTTGAAGGCGAGTGCGAACAGCGCGAAGCACAGCACCTTCATCAGGAAGACGGGATAGACCACCGCCGGCGCCACCAGGCCGATGACCATCAGGCCGGCGAAGATCAGGAGATCGCGGTTCTTCGTCATCACGCGGGCCTCACTTGGGGGTGCCGAACAGGCCCGCCGGCTTCACCATCAGCACGATCGCCATGATGATGAAAATGACGGTGTTGGACGCTTCCGGATAGAACACCTTGGTCAGGCCCTCGATGATGCCGAGGCCGAATCCGGTGACGATCGATCCCATGATCGAGCCCATGCCCCCGATCACCACCACGGCAAACACGATAATGATCAGGTTGGAGCCCATCAGCGGGCTGACATTGTAGGCCGGCGCGGCCAGCACCCCGGCCAGTCCGGCCAGGCCGACGCCGAAACCGTAGGTCAGCATGATCATGCGGGGCACATTGATGCCGAAGGCCTGCACAAGATCCGGCCGTTCGGTGGCGGCGCGCAGATAGGCGCCGAGCTTGGTGCGCTCGATCAGGAACCAGGTGCCAAAGCAGATCACCAACGAGGCGATGACGATCCAGGCGCGATAGTTCGGCAGGAACATGAAGCTGAGCCGGGTGCCGCCGGGCAGCGGATTGGCATAGGGCTCGCCGGACGAGCCGAACTGCTGGCGGAACACGCCTTCGATCATCAGGGCGAGGCCGAAGGTCAGCAGCAGGCCGTAGAGATGGTCGAGATGGTAGAGCCGGCGCAGAAACAGGCGCTCGAGCAGGATGCCGAAGGCGCCGATGATCAGCGGCGCCAGGATCAGGGCGCCCCAGTAGGGGATGCCGAGCCAGTTGAGCAGCATCCAGGCGCAGAAGGCACCCATCATGTACTGTGCGCCATGGGCGAAGTTGATGACGTTGAGCAGGCCGAAGATCACGGCCAGCCCAAGGCTGAGCATGGCATAGAAGGCACCATTGATCAGGCCGAGCAGCAGCTGGCCGAACAACGCCTGCGACGGTATGCCAAGCAATTCGAACATGCGGGCGGTCCCTTGGACAGAAAAGGCGGGCCGGCCGGCCGATCTCGGACGATCGGCACGGCCGGCCCTGTTTCAGACGATCAGCTCTTCACCAGCGGGCAGCCGCCGTCCTTCAACGGACGGAACGCCTCGTTGGCCGGGATGGTCTTCTTGATGGTCAGGTAATCCCACGGACCCTTCGACTCGCTCGGCTTCTTCACCTCGACGAGATACATGTCATGCATGTGGCGGCCGTCCTCGCGGATCATGCCCTTGCCGAACAGCTTGTCCTCGGTCGGCAGCTTCTTCATTTCGGCCACCACCTTGGCGCCATCGGCATCGCTCTTCAGCGCTTCCACGGCCTTCAGGTAATGCGTGACCGCGGAATAGATGCCGGCCTGTACCATGGTCGGCATCTTGCCACCGTTGGCCGCCGCGAACTGCTTGGCGAAGGCGCGGTTGGCGTCGTTGGCATCCCAGTACCAGGCCGTGGTGAAGTTCAGGCCCTGGGCAGTCTTCAGGCCCAGCGCATGCACGTCGGAAATGAACATCAGCATGCCGGCCAGCTTCTGGCCACCTTCGACGATGCCGAACTCGGCCGCCTGCTTGATCGAGTTGATGGTATCGCCGCCCGCATTGGCCAGACCGATGATCTGCGCCTTCGAGGCCTGCGCCTGCAGCAGGAAGGACGAGAAGTCGGTGCCCGGGAACGGCGCGCGCACGGCGCCGACCACCTTGCCGCCGTTGGCTTCGACGACGGCCTTGGTGTCGCGCTCCAGCGCATGGCCGAAGGCGTAGTCGGCGGTGATGAAGAACCAGCTCTTGCCGCCGGTCTGCACGATCGCCTTGCCGGTGCCGTTGGCCAGCGCCCAGGTGTCATAGGTCCAGTGCACGGTGTTCGGGCTGCACTGCGGACCGGTCAAGTCGGCGGTGGCCGGACCGGAAGCCAGAAACACCTTGTTCTTTTCCTTGGTGATCTGGTTGATGGCGAGCGCGACCGACGAGGTCGGCACGTCGACGATCATGTCGACATGATCGACGTCGTACCACTGGCGGGCGATATTCGAGCCGACGTCGGGCTTGTTCTGGTGATCACCGAAGACCACCTCGACCTTCATGCCCTTCTTGGCGGCACCGAAATCCTCGACAGCCTGCTTGGCCGCCCAGGTACCGCCGGGACCGGAAACGTCGGCATAGAGACCGGACTGGTCGTTGAGGACGCCGATCTTGATGACGCCGTCGGTATACTGGGCATGGGCCGCGCCGGCGGCGAGCGTCATCGCTGCGGTAATGGCAAGGGATTTCAATCGCATAGTTTCCTCCTGGTTTTGACTTCTGGTTAGACGCCGAGATAGGTCTCGAGTTTTGCGATATTGGCCTGCAACTGGTCGCCGGCAATGGTGTCGATCACCTTGCCGTGTTCCACCACGTAGTGGCGGTCGGCCACCGTGCTGGCGAAATGGAAGTTCTGCTCGACCAGCAGGATGGTATAGCCCCGCTGCTTGAGCAGGCGGATCATCGCGCCGATCTGCTGCACGATGACCGGGGCAAGGCCTTCGGTCGGCTCGTCCAGCAGCAGGAAATCGGCGCCGGTGCGCAGGATGCGGCCGATCGCCAGCATCTGCTGCTCGCCGCCGGACAGCTTGGTGCCCTGGCTTTTCAGGCGTTCCTGCAGGTTCGGGAAGATCTGGTAGATCTCCTCGAGGCTCATGCCGCCGGGTTTGACCACCGGCGGCAGGGTCAGGTTTTCCAGCACGTTCAGGCTGGAAAAGATGCCGCGCTCCTCCGGGCAGAAGGCCAGCCCCAGGCGGGCGATCTTGTTCGATGGCATACCGATCAGTTCGGTGCCGCCGAAGCGGACCGACCCCTTGCGGTCCGGGATCATGCCCATCACCGCCTTCATGGTGGTGGTCTTGCCGGCGCCGTTGCGCCCCAGCAGGGTGACCACCTCGCCGCGACGGACCTCGAACTCCATGCCGTGCAGCACATGGGACTCGCCGTACCAGGCGTTCAGGCCGCTGACCACAAGTTCGGCGGTGCCGATGGTGCCAGCCGGCGCGATGGCGGCGTCATGCATGGCCGGTCCCCATATAGGCTTCGACGACTTCGGGATTCTTCGACACCGTCTCGTAATCGCCTTCGGCAAGGATCTCGCCGCGGCGCAGCACGGTGATGGTGTCCGACAGCTTGGCCACCACGTTCAGGTTATGCTCGACCATCAGCACGGTGCGGTTGGCCGAGACGCGCTTGATCAGGTCGGAGATCTTCTCGATATCCTCATGGCCCATGCCGGCCATCGGCTCGTCGAGCAGCATCATTTCCGGCTCGAGTGCCAGGGTCGTGGCGATTTCCAGCGCCCGCTTGCGGCCATAGGGCAGCTCGCCGGCAGTATGGCGGCGATATTCGATCAGGCCGACCGCTTCCAGCAGTTGCTCGGCACGGTCGTTCAGACCATCAAGGCTGCCTTCCGGGCGCCAGAAGTGGAACGAGGTGCCGAGTGGCCGCTGCAGCGCGACGCGCACGTTTTCCAGCAGGCTGAGATGCGGGAAGACCGCCGAAATCTGGAACGAGCGCACCAGGCCGCTGCGGGCGATATCGGCCGGCTTGGCGCTGGTGATGTCGCGGCCGTTATAGGTGATGCGTCCCCGGCTGGGGCGGAGGAACTTGGTCAGCAGGTTGAAACACGTCGTCTTGCCGGCGCCATTCGGCCCGATCAGGGCGTGAATGCTGTGCCGGCGCACGTTGAGATTGACGTCCCTGACGGCGACGAAGCCCGCAAATTCCTTCGTCAGCCCTTCGGTCGTGAGGATGTTATCCCCGCCCATTTGGACCGTACCTTATTTATCCGACATTCCCCAAGTGGCCCGCCGCTTGACTTCAAGATCGCCTGATTTTGCTCGCTGGGCAAGCGTTTTTCGCCCCGAGCGGTGTCTGTCGTCGCG
>NZ_JBHRYJ010000005.1:0-279834 GCF_042648965.1 Ferrovibrio xuzhouensis | reverse complement strand
GGCGCGTGGTGAACAGCGCCATGGCGATCCAGCCGCAGCTGAGCAGCCCGAGACCGATCCACAGCCCCGCCGCAAACAGCGCAAACAGCGCGAGGATGAGAAAGACGGCGATCAGTATCTGGTCCATAGGGCGGGTCCGGTCAGCGCGGGCGGGATATGCGGAGGGATGGATTATTCAGCCGGCATCATTCGGCCAGGGTTATTCAGTCCGGGCGATTTCGTCGGTGTCGTCGCGGATCTGCTTGCCGCGCAGCAGCAGAACCAGCTCCTCAATGAAGGCGATGCAGAAGACGACGGTGCCAATGGCCATGCCGAGCTGCGGAATCCACTGCGGGGTGGCGTCATTGGCCGACGAGATGTCGTGGAACTTGTACGACCACCAGGCCATCTTCACGCTGTAGAAGGCAAAGGCGCCCGAGGCGAGGATCGCCATGGCGACGCTGAACAGCTCGGCGCCGCGGCGGGCCTTCAAGCCGAGCCGGCTGATGACGAGCGTCACGCGGATATGGTCGCCATGGGCGAAGGCATAGGCCAGCGCCAGGAAGGAGGAGGCGGCCATGCAATAGCCGGAATAGGCATCGAGGCCACTGAGGTAGAAACCGAACTGCCGGCCGGCGATGCTGACCAGGATGGTGGCCAGCAGGGCGATCATGAACAGGCCGGCCAGCCAGCCGCAGGCGCGGTACAGCGGGGCAAGCGGAGACATGGCGGATTTTCCGGAAGGGTAGAGGGATGGGTAGAGAGGCACATGCGAAACGGGCGGGGTTTCCCCCGCCCGCTGGCATCACATCTTTTTGTAGGCGGCGACGGCGGCCTCGCCGTCGGCACCGGCCTTCTTGAGCCATTCGGCCGAGAGGGTCTCGCCGAGCTTCTTGAAGTCGGCGGCGAGTTGCGGCGGCGGCGCGGCGACGGTCATGCCGCCCTTGACCAGGGCTGCCTTGGCATCCTCGGCCTCGGCCTTGGACATGTCCCAGCCGCGGGTTTCGGCCGCGGCCGAAGCGTCGAGCAATGCCTTCTGGGTGGCGGCATCCAGCTTCTTGAAGGCATCGGTGCTGACGAACACCATGTCCTTCGGCAGCCAGATCTGCGCGTCGTAGAAATACTTCAGGCTTTCCCAGACTTTGCTGTCGCGGCCGGTGGAGGCCGAGGTGATGAAGCTGTTCACCGTGTTGGTGGCCAGCGCCTGGGCCAGTTCGGCGGCCTGGATGGTCACCGGCTGGGCGCCGATCAGCTCGGCGATGCGCGCGGTGGTCGGGTTGTACGAGCGGAACTTCAGGCCCTTCATGTCGCCGATGGCATTCAGCGTCTTGTTGGCATAGATGCCCTGCGGCGGCCACGGCACGGTGTACAGCAGGGTCATGCCCTGGGCCTCGAGCTTCTTCTCGATCACCGGCTTCGACGCCTTGTACAGCTTCATCGCGTCGTCATAGGAGGTGGCGAGGAAGGGCACGGTGTCGATGCCGAACACCGGGATCTCGTTCTCGACATTCGACATCAGCAGCTCGCCGGCCTGCACCTGACCGGTCTGCACGGCGCGTTTGATCTCGGGCACCTTGAACAGCGAGGCGCCGGGATGCACGGTGATGTCGAGCTTGCCGCCGGACAGCTTCTTCACGTCGTCGGCGAAGAGCTGCAGGTTCCTGGAATGGAAGTTGGTCGCCGGATAGCCGGCCGGCAGATCCCACTTGGTCTGGGCCTGCAGCTGGGTTGCCGCCAGCGTCATCGCCGCGGCAGCAAAAATCAATTTCAGACGCATCGTCGAACCCCCGGATCGTGGCCTCTGCGGCCGCTGGATTTCCCCTGAGCCGTCGTGGACGGCGGGGCGACGATTGCAAAACGTTGATAAATTGTCAACGAAATTTCATCGAAATGCCAAAAGGGGGGACGCGGGCGGACCCTAGAGGGATGCCGCCGCGCGGGCCGCCTGGTCGTAAATGCCTGACAGCGCACGCATGATATCGGCGATATGCGACAGGTCGCCGTCCGGATGGCCGAGCATGCGCACGCCGTGGATCAGCAGTTCCTCGCGCACCTTGCGGTAATTCAGGCACGCCTCGTGGCCGGCCGCGCTGGTGCTGTAGAAGATTTCCTTGCCGCGCTTCTCGCCCTGTACCAGACCGGTGCGCACCAGCTTTTTCACGGCATAGTTCACGGTATGGCTGTCCTCGATGTTGAGCACGAGGCAGATATCCGCCAGCCGCTTGGCGCGGTCGCGGTGGTTGATGCTGTGCAGCACCAGCACGTCCAGCGCGGCGAGATCGCCGATCCCGGCGGCATTCATGCAGCGCACGACCCAGCGGTTGAAGGCATTGTTGGCCATCATCAGGGCGAATTCGAACTCGCTGAGCTCGGCCATGCTGTTGGCGGCCAGATGCGCCGAGGAGACGATGGGACGCCGCGCCACCGGCGGTGCTGCCGCCGCGGCCGCCCGGACAGCCGGCTTCGGGGCTGGGGATTTCGGGGCGGTTTTCCTGTTCTGGCGATCCTTGGTCATCGGCGGTCCCCGTCGGTCGTCCCTGTTGCTCTTGATGGCCGGTTTGCGCTGCTCAGGAATGCAGCAGGCCATGCATATATAATGGGCCGGCCGGGGTGCATACCCCCCTTGCGCGGGGTGCATGGCCGGACAGCAAAAGAACCGTAGCCTGCGACGCACCCGCTTTGCTAGGGTCCCCGGCCATGAAGCCCCAACACCTTCTTCTCATGCTGCTGATCTGCGCCATCTGGGGCTATAACTTCGTCCTGTCGAAGGTCGCGGTGACGCAGTTCCCGCCGGTGTTTTTCACCGGCCTGCGCTTTCTCGGCGTGGCCGCCCTGATGCTGCCGTGGCTGCGCTGGCAGAAGGGCCAGATGCGCTATGTGCTGCCGGCCGCGCTGTGCATGGGCACGCTGCATTTCGCCCTGATGATCACCGGCATCGCGCTGTCGGACGATGTCTCGGTGGTGGCGGTGGTGGCCCAGCTCGGCGTGCCGATCGCCACGCTGATGGCGGTGTTCATGCTGGGCGAGCGCATCCGCTGGAAACGCGGCCTGGGCATTGCCCTGTCCTTCGTCGGCGCGATGATCATGTGTTTCGATCCGAAGGTGCTGAGCTACAGCCATGCGATTTATTTCTGCCTGGTCGCCGTGGTGGTGATGTCATTCGGCCAGATCATGGTGCGGCGCATCCGCGGCGTGGATACCTTCAGCATGCAGGCCTGGGTCGGCGTGCTCAGTGCGCCGAGCCTGCTGCTGATCTCGCTGGCCTTCGAGGAGGGCCAGATGGCCAGTGCCACCTCGGCGCAATGGTGGCACTGGGCCACCGTCGCCTACGCCGCCATCGGCGTGTCGCTGATCGGTCATGGCGGCACGTATTTCCTGCTGCGCCGTTATCCGGTCAGCATCGTCAATCCCGGCTTCACGCTGGCGCCGGTGTTCGGCGTGCTGGGCGGCATCTACCTGCTGGACGAACATCTCAGCATGCGGGTGGTGGCGGGGGCAGCAGTGACGCTGGTCGGCGTGCTGATCGTCGCCCTGCGCGAAGCGAAAATTGCAGAGACCCATGGTGTGCTGCCCGAAGAAGCCGAACTGAAAGCCGTGCCCGGCAAGGCGGTGAGTTGATGATGCGTATTGTAGACCGTCCGTCGCCCAATTTCGACGAGCGCAACTGCCGCCGGCCCGTGGACATGGTGGTGCTGCATTATACCGGCATGCCGACCGCGGCGGCGGCGCTGGAACGGCTGTGCGACCCCGTCACCAAGGTCAGTGCCCATTACGTGATCGATGAGGACGGCACCGTCTACCGCCTGGTCGACGAGAACAAGCGCGCCTGGCATGCCGGCGTGTCCTACTGGCGCGGCATCCGTGACGTCAACGCGCGCTCGATCGGCATCGAGCTGGTCAACCCGGGCCATGAATTCGGCTATCGCGAATTCCCCACCGTACAGATCGATGCGCTGCTGGCCCTGCTCGGCGATATCGCCACGCGGCACCAGATCATGCCCGGTGCCTATGTCGGCCATTCCGACATCGCGCCGCAGCGCAAGGAAGACCCGGGCGAACTATTCCCCTGGCACCGGCTGGCGGCGGCCGGCTTCGGCCGCTGGTGGGGGCAGGATTTCAAGGTCTCGCCCCATGCGCCGGCGCTGACGCCCGGCGAGAAGAGCGGCGCCGTGCTGGAACTGCAGCTCGCGCTCGACCGCATCGGCTATGCCATCGAAGGCAGCGGCATTTACGATCCGCTGACCGAAGCCGCCGTGCGTGCTTTCCAGCGGCACTGGCGGCCGGCGCAGGTCGACGGCGTCAGCGATGGCGAAACCACCAGCCTGATCCACCATATGGCCGGCCAGATGCAGGTGCGCCGCGCCGCCGTCGAGCGCAACGCCTCGGCCTGATCGCCCCGGCCTGATCGCCGGCGCGGCACCGCCATGCGGCCTTGACGCCCGCCGCCCGCGGGCCTACCAGTGGCGCCGGTGCCAGACGGCTGGACGGCCGCGGCCTGCCTGCAAGGGCGGGTCGAGGAAAGTCCGGGCTCCACGGAAACACGGTGCCGGGTAACGCCCGGCGGGGGCGACCCCAGGGACAGTGCCACAGAGAGCAGACCGCCATGACATCTCAGGATCTCATGGTAAGGGTGAAAGGGTGCGGTAAGAGCGCACCGCGCGACCGGTAACGGAAGCGGCACGGCAAACCCCACCGGGAGCAAGACCAAATAGGGATGGCGGCAGGCGCAAGCCTGCGGGGCGGTTTCCGGCCCGCCATCCGGGTCGGTCGCGCGAGGCGTTCAGCAATGGACGTCCCAGAGGAATGGCCGTCCAGCCTGCGCAAGTGGGTGGACAGAACCCGGCTTACAGGCCGTCTGGCACCGTTTTCCCGCTCAGCGGTTCACCCGCAGGATGAAGGCATCCGGGATGACTTCCGGGCATTCGATGAAATGCGGCTCGAACAGCATCGAGAAACCCGGCTTCGGCTGGGTGTCGAGGCACCATTTCTTGCCTTTGGAATCCTTGATCGACAGGCCGCCGCCGCGGATGTCCCACAACTGCGGCAGGTCTTCCAGCATCTGGCTGTCCAGCGCGCAGCCGGAAATCACCAGCAGCCGGCTGCGCGGCTCCATGGCCAGGCAATAGGCCGGGTTGGCGGCGAAGAAGATCTGGTAGCCGGCTTCCTGCAGCGGCCGGCTGATGAAGAAGCCCTGGGTCTGGTTGTCGAGGCTGAACTCGCAGGGTGATAGCAGTGCCGCGGCCACCACGCGCTTCGGGTCGTTGCGGATCAGCTGGGCGGTGACGCACTGGTTGTTGGCGGTGGTGGCGACGATGGCGAAGCGCTTCAGGGCGGGGACGTCGCGCGGCAGGAATTCGTTCATCCCGGCGGCCTGGGCTGGGCGGACCGCCCCCGGCAGGCCGAAGACGGTCGCAGCGGTCAGAGCCAGAGCGGCAAGACAGGCAGCCAGGGAGCGCAGGGTCATGGATTCGCCGGTTTTTTCCTGGCGGGAGGGCATCTTGCGGGTACCGGCGCGGCAGAGGCGGCGGGATGGATCGAAGGGGTGGTTGCCATGGCCATCGGTTTAGAGCGACCGGGGGCTTGACACAAGCGGGGAATTATAGATCATATATAGAACATTAAGGGAATTTATTAGGACTAATCGGCCTGCAAGTATCGGAGATCATTGGGCCGAATCGCCATGAAGGAAGGGTTAAAATCCATTGACGCCCATATAGCACCATGTTATCCCATCTCATCCCAGTCCAAGACCGCCCGCCGGGGGTCGTCTGGGAGCGAGTGAACAGGGGCGGCTGGGGTGGAATTCTTCCTCTCAACCTATCGGAACAAGATCGACGCCAAGGGCCGGGTTTCCGTCCCGGCGCCGTACCGTGCCCTGCTGGCCCGCAAGAGCGCCGAGGGCGGCCTGATCCTCGGCCCCGATATTGCCGCGCCGGCCCTGGTGGCCGGCGGCCGCGACTATCTGGACGGCCTCAACCGCCGGATTGACGAACTGCCCGACCTGCACCCCGAACGGGAAATGCTGATCGATGGCCTGCTGCCCTTTCTCAGCGAGCTCAGCCTCGACCAGGAAGGCCGTGTCCAGCTCGGCGCCCATTTTCTCGAGCATGCCGGCCTCGCCTCGCCGGGCGAGGCGGTCTTCGTCGGCCGGCGCAATTCCTTCCAGATCTGGGAACCCAGGGCCTGGGATGCCCGGGCCGCCGAGGCGCGGGTCAAGGCCGCCGCCTGGCTGCGCGGCGGGAGTGGATCGTGAGCGCGGCGGATCGCAACCGCCCCGCACCCGGCCATGAAAATGCCGCGAAGGCGGCGCATCTCTCCGTCATGTGTGCAGAAGTGGTGTCGGCGCTGAATCCGCGCGCCGGCGAGGTCTATGTCGACGGCACCTTCGGCGCCGGCGGCTATTCCGCTGCGCTGCTGGCCGCCGCCGACTGCCAGGTCATCGGCATCGACCGCGACCCCACCGTGCAGGTGCATGCCGATCGCCTCAGCGCCGCCCATCCGGACCGTTTCCGCCTGCTGCAGGGCCGCTTCGGCGACATGGCCGAACTGCTGGCCGGCATCGGCGTCGACGCGGTCGATGGCGTCGCGCTGGACATCGGTGTCTCGTCGATGCAGCTCGACCAGGCGGCCCGCGGCTTTTCGTTCCAGCAGGACGGCCCGCTTGACATGCGCATGGGCGATACCGGCGAAACCGCCGCCGACCTGGTGAACAGCCGCGACGAGGCGGAACTCGCCGACATCATCTATCTTTACGGCGAGGAGCGCCGCTCGCGCGCCGTCGCCCGCGCCATTGTCGCCGCCCGCACCGAACAGCCGATCACGCGCACCGGCGAACTGGCCAGTATCGTCGCCCGCGTGGTGCGCAGCACGCCAGGCATCCACCCCGCCACCCGCACCTTCCAGGCGCTGCGCATCGCGGTGAACGACGAACTCGGCGAGCTGCGCCGCGGCCTCGTCGGCGCCGAACGCCTGCTGCGCCCCGAGGGCCGGCTGGCGGTGGTGTCGTTCCATTCGCTGGAAGACCGCGTCATCAAGCGGTTCCTCGACCGCCGCAGCGGCAAGCTGACCGGCGGCTCGCGCCACATGCCGGTGGCCGAGACCGCGCCGCGCGCGCCGTCGTTCCGGCCGCTGCACAAGGGCGCGGCCACCGCCGGCGACGCCGAGATGGCCATCAATCCGCGCGCCCGTTCGGCCAAGCTGCGCGCCGCCGTGCGTACCGCGGCACCGGCCTGGCCCGACGACGACATGCAGGAGGCTGCATGAGCCGCGGCCTCTCCATCTTCGCGCTGCTTCTGCTGGCCGTGGTCGCCTTTGGCCTTTACCAGCTGTCCTATGCCGTGCAGCGCCGCGAGGACGAACTGATCGAGCTGAACCGCGCCCTGCTGCAGGAGCGCGAGACCATCGGTGTGCTGCAGGCCGAGTGGAGCTATCTGACCCGGCCGGAATACCTGCAGGACAAGGCGCAGCGCCTGCTCGAGATGCGCTCCGCCACGGCCAAGGACATCGTCACGCTCGACAGCCTGCCGTGGCGCCAGGATCGCACCGGTATCGACAAGACGGCGCCGGAGAAATTCGCGCCGGCTTCTGTTCCGATGGCATCCGCGCCGATGGCTGCCGTGCCGGTCGCGGCGCCACTGCCGGAGGCCCGGCCCGACAATACTCCGGTGGCCGCTGCCCCGTCGGCCACGCCAGTGCGCATTGCCGCGCGCCCCGCCGATGCCGCCGCCGCATCGCCCAAACTCGATGCCCCCAATCTTGATGCCGAGGCTGCCGCGGTGCTCGGCGCCATGCAGCGCGGGCTGACCCAGCCCGCCGGCAAGACGGGGAGGGCGCAGTGATGCTGTCGCGCCTGTTCCACCGCGCGCCGAAGCAGAAGATGCCCTGCACGCCGGCCGATATTCCGGGCCGCCCCGGCCTGGTGCGCCTCGAAGGCGCCGCCAAGCAGGCGCTCGACCTCAGCCGCGGCCGTCTGGTCATCGGCATCGGCCTGTTCTCGCTGGCCTTCTGCCTGCTGGCCGGCCGGCTGGTCGAACTGACCGCTTTCCACGGCGCCGGCGAGCCGGTCGTGGCGCGGGTCAATCCGGACCTTACCGCGCGCACCGTGCTGATGGACCGCCAGCCGATCGTCGACCGCAACGGCGTGATCCTGGCGGCCAACCTGAAGATCGCCTCGCTCTACGCCGATCCGCGCAAGATCCTCAATCCGGCCGAGGCGGCTTTGCGCATCGCCCAGGTGCTGCCCGACCTGTCGGCCGGCGAACTGCAGACCAAGCTGGCGTCCGGCCGCAGCTTCATCTGGCTGAAGCGCGGCCTGACCCCGCGCGAACAGTATGAAGTGAACCGGCTCGGCATCCCGGGCCTGTATTTCCATGACGAGCAGCGCCGCGTCTATCCGCAGGGCTCGCTTGCCGTCCATGTGCTCGGCTTCACCGACATCGACGGCAACGGCATCGCCGGCATCGAGAAGTCGTTCGACGAGCAACTGCGCGATCCGGCCCGCACCGGCGATCCGCTGCAGCTCAGCCTCGACATTCGCGTGCAGCATATCGTGCGCGACGAACTGGCGCGCGCGGTCGAGACCTTCCAGGCGATCGGTGCCGGCGCCATCGTCATGGACATCTATACCGGCGAGGTGATCTCGCTGGTCAGTCTGCCCGATTTCGACCCGGCCGATCCCGGCGCGGCCAGCGCCGATGCGCGTTTCAACCGCATCACGCTCGGCGTTTACGAGATGGGCTCGACCATGAAGACGCTGAATACGGCGATGGCGCTGGATTACGGCGTCGCCAAGATGTCGAGCAGCTACGACGCACGCTTCCCGATCCATATCGGCCGCTTCACCATCCACGACGACCACCCCAAGGCGCGCTGGCTCAGCGTGCCGGAAATCTACATGTATTCGTCGAATATCGGTTCGGCCAAGATGGCGGTCGATGTCGGCCCCGACCGCCAGCGTGAATTCATGGCGCGGCTCGGCATGCTGACCAAGCCGGCCATCGAGCTGCCGGAAGTCGGCGCGCCGCTGGTGCCGCGCAACTGGAAGACCACCGAGACCATGACCATTGCCTTCGGCCATGGCCTGTCGGTGACGCCGCTGCAGCTCTGCACCGCGACGGCGGCGATCATCAACGGCGGCGTGCTGCATCCGCCGACCCTGATCAAGCGCCCGCCCGGCATGCCGGCGCCGGGCCGCCAGGTGGTCAGCCGCTGGGTCAGCGACGCACTGCGCAAGCTGATGGTGCTGGTGGTGGAAGACGGCACCGGCAAGAAGGCCGAAGTGAACGGCTACCTGGTCGGCGGCAAGACCGGCACCTCGGAAAAGGTCTCGGCGCGCGGCGGCTATAACCACAAGGCGCTGTTCAACACCTTCGTTGCCGGCTTCCCGATGAACAACCCGCGCTACATCGTGCAGGTGATGCTCGACGAGCCGAAGGGCAACAAGAGCACCTACGGTTACGCCGCGGCTGGCTGGACCTCGGCGCCGACTGCCGGTCATATCATCAGCCGCATCGCGCCGCTGCTGGGCGTCGAGCCGGTCGACGAGAATTCGCCGGCGATCAAGCAGGCGATGTATGTGCCGCTCCCGGGCATCGATCTGCCCGGCAAGACGCAGGAGAAGAAACTTGCGTCTCAGTGAGCTCTGCCGCGACCTGCCGCTCGATCCCGGCGCCGCCGGGCTGGATGTCGCCGGCCTGACTGCCGACAGCCGTGCCGTGCGCCCGGGTTTCCTGTTCGCCGCCCTGCAGGGCAGCCATGCCGACGGCCACCGCTTCATCCCCGACGCCCGCGCCAAGGGCGCCGTTGCGGTGCTCAGCGACCATGTCGATCCGGCGCTGGCCGGACAGATCGCCTTCATCACCGATGCCAATCCGCGCCGCCGCCTCGCCCTGATGGCGGCCGCCTTCTTCGGCGCCCAGCCGGCGACCATCGCCGCCGTCACCGGCACCAACGGCAAGACCTCGGTGGCGAATTTCACCGCGCAGATCTGGGCGCTCCTCGATGTGAAGAGCGCCAGCCTCGGCACGCTCGGCCTGCATGGCACCGGCCTTGACGACAGCGTCGCGCACACCACGCCGGACCCGGTGCGCCTGCATGAACTGCTGGCATGCGCCAAGCGGGCAGGGATCGAGCATCTGGCGCTCGAGGCGTCCAGCCACGGCCTCGACCAGCACCGTCTCGATGGCGTCGCCATCAGGGCGGCGGCCTTCACCAATCTGACCCGCGACCATATGGATTACCATCCGACGGTCGAAGCCTATCTTGCCGCCAAGCTGCGCCTGTTCGACAGCCTGCTGCCGGCCGGCGGCGCCGCCGTCATCAACATGGACAGCGCGGTCGGCGCCCAGGTCGAGGCGCTCTGTACCAAACGCGGCCAGCGCCTGATCCGCTATGGCCAGCTCGGCACCGAACTGCGCCTGCTCGCCGCGGTGCCGCATGCCGGCGGCCTCGACATCGAAGCCGAAGTGTTCGGCGTGCGCCGCGCCGCCCGGCTGCCGCTGATCGGCGGCTTCCAGGCCGGCAACGTGCTGGCGGCGCTCGGCCTCGTGGTCGGCTGCGGCGGCCATGCGGCGGCAGCCTGGGAAGTGCTCGGCCGGCTCGAGGGCGTGCCCGGTCGCATGCAGAAAGCGGCGGCGCGGCGCAATGGCGCCACCGTCTTCGTCGATTACGCCCATACGCCCGATGCACTGGAGACGGTACTCAAGGCGGCGCGGCCGCATGCCACCCGGCGCCTGCTGGTGGTGTTCGGCTGCGGCGGCGACCGCGACCGCGGCAAGCGGCCGCTGATGGGCGAGGTGACGGCCCGGCTTGCCGACCGCGTCTATGTCACCGACGACAATCCGCGCAGCGAGGATGCGGCCGCAATCCGCGCCGCCATCATGGCGGCCTGCCCGGGCGGCATCGAGATCGGCGACCGCCGTGCGGCGATCATTGCGGCGGTTGCCGAATTGCAGGCGGGCGACCTGCTGCTGGTCGCCGGCAAGGGCCATGAGCAGGGCCAGATCATCGGCAGTGAAACCCGTCCCTTCGACGATGTCGCGGTGGCGCGCGAAGCCGTATCTGCGGCTGACGCGGCTTCTGATCCGGGCATCGCACCATACGGAGGTAAATATTAATGGAAGCTTTCGCGCTCTGGACCTCCGCCGAAGCCGCCCAGGCGACGCAGGGCAGCACCGATGGCTTCTGGACCGCCGGCGGTGTCTCGATCGACAGCCGCAGCACCGGCTTCGGTGATCTGTTCGTCGCGTTGCGCGGCCCGAATTTCGATGGCCATGTCTTCGTCGCCGATGCGTTGGCGAAAGGCGCGGCCGCGGCGCTGGTCGACCGCATGCCGGAGACCCTGCCGCCGGGCGCCAACCTGCTGAAGGTGAAAGACACCTTCCAGGCGCTGAACGATCTCGCCGGTGCCGCGCGCCAGCGTTGCGGCGCCAAGGTGATCGGCATCACCGGCAGCGTCGGCAAGACCTCGACCAAGGAAATGCTGCGTCATGTGCTGAGCCGGCAGGGCGCCACCCATGCCACCGTCGGCAACCTCAACAACCACTGGGGCGTGCCGTTGACCCTGGCCCGCATGCCGGTCGACAGCCGCTTCGCGCTGATCGAGATGGGCATGAACCATGCCAACGAGATCGCGCCGCTGAGCCGGCTGGCGCGGCCGCATATCGCCATGGTCACCGCCGTTGAGGCCGTGCATCTGGAGAATTTCGGCTCGGTGGAAGAGATCGCCGATGCCAAGGCGGAAATCTTCGCCGGCCTGCAGGTTGACGGCGTCGCCATTCTCAATCGCGACAATCCGCATTTCGAGCGGCTGGCGGCTGCCGCCCGTGCCGCCGGTGCCGCCGAGGTGATCGGCTTCGGCGAACATCCCGAGGCGCAGGCCCGGCTGGTGAAATTCGCCTCGCATTCCTCCTGCTCCTGCGTCGCCGCGGAAATCCTCGGCCAGCCGCTGACCTTCAAGATCGGCGCGCCGGGCCGCCACTGGGTGCTGAACGCACTCGGCGTGCTGGCGACGGCCCATATCGCCGGCGCCGACCTCGCCGAGGCCGGCATGGCGCTGGCCGATGTCACCGCACCGAAGGGCCGCGGCGAGCAGCACAGCCTGCCGTGGCGCGACGGCGGCAGCGTCGACCTGATCGACGACAGCTATAACGCCAGCCCGCCCAGCATGCTGGCGGCCTTCGCCGTGCTCGCCATGGCTAGGCCGAGTGCCGCGCGCGGCCGGCGCATCGCCGTACTGGGCGACATGCTGGAACTCGGCGGCCGCGCCGAAGAGGCCCATGCCGCGCTGGCGGCGGGACTGGTGCGCGAGAAGATCGACCTGGTGTTCGCCGCCGGCCCGCTGATGCGGGCGCTGTATGACGCGCTGCCGCCGCAGATGCGCGGCCATCACGCCGTCAATTCGACCGAACTGCTGCAGCCTTTGCGCCGCGCGATCCGCAGCGGCGACGTGCTGCTGGTCAAGGGCTCGCACGGCAGCCGCATGGACCGCATCGTCGAAGATTTGCTGACCCCGGCGCCGCAGCCGCGCGCCGCCAACGGCTGGTAGGAAGGAACGCCGGTTTCATGCTGCATCTTCTGCTTTATCCGCTGGCCGACGATTTCACGGTCTTCAACCTGTTCCGCTACCTGACCTTCCGGACCGGCGGCGCGATCCTGACCGCCATGGTGCTGTCGTTCTGGATCGGCGAGCCGCTGATCAACTGGCTGCGCGCCCGTCAGGGCAAGGGCCAGCCGATCCGCGATGACGGCCCGGAAAGCCATCTGGTCAGCAAGCGCGGCACGCCGACGATGGGCGGTTTCCTGATCCTGCTCGGGCTGGGCACCGGCACGCTGCTGTGGGCCGACCTGACCAACCGCTATGTCTGGGTGGTGCTGCTGGTCACCTTCGGCTTCGGCCTGGTCGGCTTCTACGACGACTACCTGAAGGTCACCAAGCAGAACCCCAAGGGCGTGCCCGGCAAGCTGAAGCTGGTGCTGCAGTTCGCCATCGCCGGCATTGCAGCCGTGTGGATCCACAACATCGCCGCCGCGCCGCTGAACACCAGCCTGGCCGTACCGTTCCTCAAGGACCTGCTGATCAACCTCGGCTGGTTCATGATCCCGTTCGCCATCTTCGTGATGATCGGTGCCTCCAACGCGGTCAACCTGACCGACGGCCTCGACGGCCTCGCCATCGTGCCGGTGATGATCGCCGCCGCCAGCTTTGGCCTGATCTGCTACCTGGTCGGCAACACGGTGTTCGCCAATTACCTGCAGATCAACAACGTCGCCGGCGCCGGCGAGTTGGCGGTGCTGTGCGGTGCGCTGGTTGGCGCCGGCCTCGGCTTCCTGTGGTTCAACGCACCGCCGGCCACGGTGTTCATGGGCGATACCGGTTCGCTGGCGCTCGGCGGCGCGCTCGGGACCATCAGCGTGATCGTCAAGCACGAACTGGTGCTCGCCATCATCGGCGGCCTGTTCGTGCTGGAGACCGTGTCGGTGATGGTGCAGGTCGCCAGCTTCAAGCTGACCGGCAAGCGGGTCTTCCGCATGGCGCCGCTGCATCACCATTTCGAAAAGAAGGGCTGGAAGGAACCGACCATCGTCATCCGCTTCTGGATCATCGCGGTGATCCTGGCGCTGGCCGGCCTCTCCACCCTGAAGCTGCGCTGAGGACCGCATGATCGCGCTCACCCATACCGGCGGACAGACCTGGGCAGTATTCGGCCTCGCGCGCAGCGGGCTGGCCACGGCCCGTGCGCTGGTGGCCGGCGGGGCACAGGTGCGGCTCGGCGATGACACTGCCGCCTCGCGCGTGGCCGCCGAGGCCGCCGGTTTCCAGACCCTGCCGCTCAACGATGCCGCACTGGCCGGCTGTGCCGGGCTGGTGCTGGCGCCGGGCGTGCCGCTGACCCATCCGGCGCCGCATGACGTGGCGGCCGCGGCACGGCGCGTCGGCATCCCGGTGATCGGCGATATCGAGCTGCTGCTGCGTGAACTGAAGCCTGATGTCTATGGCATCACCGGCACCAACGGAAAATCGACCACCACGGCCTTACTGGCGCATCTGCTGCAGGCCGCCGGTCGCAAGGCGGCGCTTGGCGGCAACATCGGCCTGCCGGTGCTCGACCTGCCGCGGCTGGCGCCGGGCGAGGGCGCTTACGTGCTCGAGATGTCGTCCTACCAGATCGACCTGACACCGGGCTGGCATGCCCGCATCGCCATCCTGCTCAACATCACGCCGGACCATCTCGACCGCCACGGCAGCATGGCGAATTATGCCGCGATCAAGGCGCGCATCTTCGCCGGCCAGGGCGCGGGCGACACCGCGATCATCGGTGTCGACGACGACCCTTGCCGGGCGATCTTCACGGCCCTGGAGATGGAAAAGAGCGGCCGCCGCATCGTGCCGGTGTCCATCGAGCGCGTGCTGGAGCAGGGCGTCAGCGCGGTCGACGGCGTCCTCTACGAGAACGGCAAGCGGGTCTTCGCGCTGGATTTCCAGGCGCTGCCCGGTGCGCACAACGGCCAGAATATCGCCGCCGCCTATGCGGCCGGCCGTGCCGCCGGGCTTGCCCCCGCAACCATCCGCGACGGCGTTGCCGGCTTCCCCGGCCTGAAACATCGCCTGCAGCGGGCGGGTATTGTCGACGGCATTCCCTGCATCAACGATTCCAAGGCGACCAACGCGGAATCGACCGCCCGTGCGCTGGCATCCTATCCGGCCATCTACTGGATCGCCGGTGGCGTGCCCAAGGCGGGCGGCATAGCCTCGCTGCAGCCGTTCTTCCCGCGCATCCGCCATGCCAGCCTGATCGGCCAGGCGGCGGCGGATTTCGCCGTCACGCTCGGCGATGCGGTGCCGCATGCGATCTGCGGCACGCTTGCTGCGGCGCTCGACGACGCGCTCTCGGCTGCGCAGCGCGACGGTGCCAATGATGCCGTGGTGCTGCTGTCGCCGGCCTGTGCGTCCTTCGACCAGTTCAAAAGTTTCGAGCATCGCGGTGACGAATTCCTGCGCCTCGTTGCCGCCCGCAGCAGCCATACGCCGGAAGGGGCCGCCGCATGATCACCTTCTCGCGCACCGACACGTCGACCCTCGGCCGCTGGTGGTGGACCGTCGACCGCTGGCTGCTGATCGCCATCGGCGTGCTGATCGCCGTCGGCACCGTGCTGACTTTGGCCGCTTCGCCGGCGGTGGCGGTGCGCATCGGCCTGCCGAGCTTCCATTTCGTCGAGCGCCAGATCGCCTTCCTGGTGCCGGCCGTGCTCATCATGATCGCGGTGTCACTGCTTGATCCAGTCAGCATCCGCCGGCTCGCCGTGATCACCTTTGCCGGCGCCCTGCTCGGCGTGGTGCTCACCTTCTTCATGGGGGCCGAGGTCAAGGGCGCCCATCGCTGGCTCTATATCGCCGGCCTGTCGCTGCAGCCGTCGGAATTCGTCAAGCCGGCCTTTGCCGTGGTGGCGGCCTGGCTGTTCGCCGAATGGCGCAAGGGCACCGGCTTTCCCGGCTGGGCGATCTCGACCGGGCTCTGCGCCTTCGTCGTGCTGCTGCTGCTGCTGCAGCCCGATGTCGGCATGTCGATCGTCGTCGTCGCGGTGTGGCTGGCGCAGTTCTTCATTGCCGGCCTGCCGATCGTGCTGGCGCTCGGCCTCGGCGCCATGGGGCTGGCCGGCATTTTCGGCGCCTACCTGATCTTCCCGCATGTCGCCGCCCGCATCGACGGTTTCCTCGATCCGGCCAACAAGGAGAATTACCAGATCGAGCGCGCCATGGACGCCTTCGCCGCCGGCGGCCTGTGGGGCCGCGGTCCGGGCGAGGGCTCGGTCAAGAGCGTGCTGCCCGATGCCCATACCGACTTCATCTTCGCCGTCGCCGGCGAGGAATTCGGCCTGCTGGTCTGCCTCGCCATCGTCGGCATCTTCGCCTTCATCGTGCTGCGCTGCTATTCGCGGCTGATGACCGAGAACAACCTGTTCGTGCTGCTGGCCGCCGCCGGGCTGACCACCCAGTTCGGCCTGCAGGCGCTGATCAACCTCGGCGTCAACCTGCACCTGCTGCCGACCAAGGGCATGACCCTGCCGTTCATCTCCTACGGCGGGTCGTCGCTGCTGGCGCTGGCGCTGTCGATGGGCATGCTGCTGGCGCTGACCCGCTGGCGGCCCGAGAACGGGGTGCTGCGATGAGCGCGCCGCTCACCATCACCACCACGCCGCGGCTGATCGACCAGCCGGTCCTGCTGGCCGCCGGCGGCACCGGCGGGCATGTGTTTCCGGCCGAGGCGCTGGCGGCCGAGCTGCTGCGTCGCGGCCATCGCGTCGGCCTCGTCACCGATACGCGCGGCAAGGGCTTCGGCCAGAACCTGTCCGACCTGCCGCTCTACCGCATTCCCGCCGGCACGCCGACCGGCCGCGCGCTCACCGGCAAGCTGCTGGCGGTGGTCGACATCGCGCGCGGCGTGGTCGCTGCGCTGGCCCTGCTGGCGCTGACCAAGCCGGCCGCCGTGGTCGGCTTCGGTGGCTATCCCGCCTTGCCGCTGCTGCTCGCCGCGCGGCTGCGCCGGCTGCCGATCCTGATTCACGAACAGAATGCCGTGCTTGGCCGCGTCAACCGCCTGATCGCCAGCCGCGCCAGCCGCATCGCCACGTCGTTTCCGGCGACGCGCTTCCTGCCCGACGCGATCCCGGCGACGGTGACCGGCAATCCGGTGCGCCCGGCGATCCTGACTGCGGCCGACGTGCCCTATACCGAGCCGGGCACGGCGATCCGCATTCTCGTCATCGGCGGCAGCCAGGGCGCCCGCGTGCTTTCCGATGTGGTGCCGGCCGCGCTCGCCGCCCTGTCGCCCGACCTGCGCCGCCGCCTGCGGGTGCAGCAGCAATGCCGTCCCGAGGATCTTGAGCGGGTGCGTGCCGCCTATGCCGCCGCCGGCATCGAGGCCGAGATCGCCGGCTTCTTCGCCGATGTCGACAAGCGGCTCGCCGCGACGCATCTGGTGGTCAGCCGCTCGGGTGCGGGCAGCACCGCCGAGATCGCGGTGATCGGCCGGCCGGCCCTGCTGGTGCCCTATGCCCATGCCACCGATGATCATCAGACCGCCAACGCCCAGGCCCTGGCCCATGCCGGCGGCGCCGTGGTGATCGCCCAGGACAAATTCACCGTCGAGCGCGTGGCGGCGGCTTTCGCCGACCTGCTCGGCGATCCGGAACAGCTGTCGCGCATGGCTGCCGCCGCGCGCAGCGTCGGCCGGCCGCTCGCCACCCAGGCGCTGGCCGATCTGGTCGAGCGTTTGGTTACCGAGGCGCGCCAGCCGGCGCCGGCCGCCGTGGCCGCGAAGACTTCCACCAGCAAGGACACCGTAGTGAAAAGGAATGCGGCATGAGGGCGTTGCCGCTCGATATCGGAATCATCCACTTCGTCGGCATCGGCGGCATCGGCATGTCGGGCATCGCCGAGGTGATGCACAATCTCGGCTACCAGGTGCAGGGCTCGGACCTTTCGGCGAACTACAACGTCAAGCGGCTGCGCGATCTCGGCATCACTGTCTTTGAGGGCCATCGCGAGGAAAATGTCGCCGCTGCCGAGGTGCTGGTGGTCTCCACAGCCGTGAAGGCCGACAACCCGGAAGTGAAGGCGGCCCGTGCCCGCATGATCCCGGTGGTGCGCCGCGCCGAGATGCTGGGCGAACTGATGCGCCTGAAATGGGCGATCGCCATCGCCGGCACCCATGGCAAGACGACGACGACCTCGCTGGTCGCCGCGCTGTTGGAAGCCGCCGGCATGGACCCGACGGTGATCAACGGCGGTATCATCAACGCCTATGGCACCAACGCCCGGCTCGGTGCCGGCGAATGGATGGTGGTCGAGGCCGACGAGAGCGACGGCACCTTCCTCAAGCTGCCGGCGACGATTGCCGTGGTCACCAACATCGACCCCGAGCATCTCGACCATTACGGCACCTTCGACAAGGTGCGCGACGGCTTCAAGCAGTTCGTCGAGAGCATCCCCTTCTACGGTTTCGCCGCGCTGTGCATCGATCATCCGGAAGTGCAGGCGATGATCGGCCGCATCACCGACCGCCGCATCGTCACCTACGGCTTCTCGCCGCAGGCCGATGTTCGTGCGGTCAACCTGCGCTTCGACAACCGCGGTGCCCTGTACGACATCCAGATCGCCGACCGCGTGCGCGGCGTGGTGGCCAGCATCGACGGCGTGCAGTTGCCGATGTTCGGCCGTCATAACGTACAAAACTCCCTCGTGGTGGCGGCGATCGCCAGCGAGATGGGCTTCGACGCCGATGTGGTGCGCCGGGCGCTCGGCGGCTTCAAGGGCGTCAAGCGCCGCTTCACAATCACCGGCGAGGCGCGCGGGATTACCGTGGTCGACGATTACGGCCATCACCCGGTCGAGATCAGTGCTGTGCTCAGCGCTGCCCGGCTGGCGCTGTCGGGCCGCGAGAATTCCCGGGTGATCGCCGTGGTGCAGCCGCATCGTTACACCCGCCTGCGCGACCTGTTCGAGGATTTCTGTTCCTGCTTCAACGACGCCGACACGGTGATCGTCGCCGATGTCTATGCCGCCGGTGAAAATCCCATCGAGGGCGTCAGCCGCGATGCGCTGGTCGAGGGCCTGCGCATGCGCGGCCATCGCCGGGTCATCGCCCTGCCGGCGCCGGACCAGCTCGCCGGCATCGTCGCGCAGGAAGCCGCGCCCGGCGACCTCGTGGTCTGCCTCGGCGCCGGCAATATCACCGCCTGGGCCAATGCATTGCCCGGCGAGCTGCAGGCCATGGCACCCAAGGGGGCGGCATGATGGCGGCGGCGCAGATGCGGCATGACGACCTGATCGCCCGGCTGCCGCCGGTGCGCGGGCGGCTGACCGCGCAGGCGCCGCTGGCCGATGTTACCTGGTTCCGCGTCGGCGGTCCGGCGGAGGTGATGTTCCGTCCGGCCGACCGCGACGACCTCGTTGCCTTCCTGAAGGATCGCCCGGCCGACGTGCCGGTCACCGTGCTCGGTGTCGGCTCCAACACGCTGGTGCGCGACGGCGGCATCGCCGGCGTGGTGATCCGGCTCGGCCGCGGCTTCGTCGAGGTCGAGGCCGATGGCACCGACATCATCGCCGGCGCCGGCGCGCCCGACGTCAATGTGGCAATGACCGCGCAGCGGGCCGGCATCGCCGGACTGGAATTCCTGCGTGGCATCCCGGGCACCATCGGCGGCGGCCTGCGCATGAATGCCGGCGCCTATGGTCGCGAATTCCGTGACGTGCTGGTCTGGGCTGAAGCGGTCGATGCAGAGGGCAACCTGCATCGCCTGACGCCGGCCGAGATGCAGTTCGGCTACCGCCATTGCGGCGTGCCGGAAGACTGGATTTTCATTGCCTGCCGTCTGAAGGGCGAGGCCGGCGATCCGGCCGCGATCCAGGCCCGCATGGACGAGATCCAGGCCGCCCGCGAGGGCAGCCAGCCGATCCGCTCGCGCACCGGCGGCAGCACGTTTGCCAATCCGCCAATAGAAGAGTCAGGCGGCCACAAGGCCTGGCAGCTGATCGACGCGGCCGGCTGCCGCGGCCTCGTCGTCGGCGATGCCCAGGTCTCCGAACAGCATTGCAACTTCCTGATCAATCGCGGCGCTGCCACGGCGGCCGATCTCGAGACGCTCGGCGAGACGGTGCGCGAACGCGTGAAGGCAAACAGCGGCATAAGCTTGCGCTGGGAAATCCGCCGTATCGGTATGCAGAAAAGCGAGGCCCGCCATGGGTAAGCAGCATGTGGCGGTCCTGATGGGCGGCTGGTCGTCGGAGCGCGAGGTCTCGCTGACCTCGGGGCGCGCCTGCGCCAAGGCGCTGCGTGAAGAAGGCTTTGCCGTCACCGAGATCGATGTCGACCGCGATGTCGCCCTGCAGCTGGCGAAAGTGAAGCCCGATGTCGCCTTCAATGCGCTGCATGGCCCCTTCGGCGAGGACGGCTGCATGCAGGGCCTGCTCGAGATGATGGGGATTCCCTATACCCATTCCGGCGTGATGGCGTCTGCCGTGGCGATGAACAAGCCGATGGCCAAGGATATCTGGCGCGCGCAGGGCCTGCCGCTGGCCGAGGGCAAGGTGGTGCACCGCTCGGCGTTTTCGGCCGGCCCGGTGATGCAATGCCCTTACGTGATCAAGCCGCTCAACGAGGGCAGCTCGGTCGGTGTGCATATCGTCTTCGAGAACGACAATTACCAGCCGCAGGACGATGCCGACTGGCATTTCGGCGAGCATGTGCTGGTCGAGCGCTATATCCCCGGCCGCGAAATCCAGGTGGCCGTGATGGGCGACCGCGTGCTCGGTGCCATCGAGATCAAGGCCCATGGCCGCTTCTACGACTACGAGGCCAAGTATACCGACGGCAAGGCGACCCACCTGATGCCGGCGCCGATCCACAAGGATGTCTATGACGAGATCTGCGTGCAGGCGCTGAAGGCGCATCAGGTGCTGGGCTGCCGCGGCGCCACCCGGTCCGACTGGCGCTATGACGATACCGCCGGCGAGCCCGGCCGCTTCTACCTGCTCGAGATCAACACCCAGCCGGGCATGACGCCGCTGTCGCTGGTGCCCGAGATCGCCGCCCATACCGGCATCTCGTTCGGCCAGCTGGTGCGCTGGATGGTGGAGGATGCCTCATGCGGTCGCTAGTGGTCCTCGCCGACGACCGGCCCTGCGCGCCCTGCGCGCCGACCCTGCCGCCGGCCCGGCCCAAGGGCTATTGCCGGCCGCTGCCGCCGGCGCGCCGCAAGCCGCGCTCGGTGCTGTGGCGCCGCATCCGCTGGGGCTTCGCGGTCGGCTTGCTGGCCGGCATTGCCATCGGCGGCGCCTATGCCTGGTTCCGCACGGACTTACCGGCCGAGGCGCGCGTCGCCTTGCAGCATGTGATGGGCGAGGCGGGGGCCAGCGCCGACCTCAAGGTCGGCGAGGTGAACCTGCGCGGCCGGGTCAATGCGCCGCTCGACATGCTGGCCGCCGCCGTCGACGTCAAGCGCGGCGACCCGATCCTGTCGCTCGACCTCGATGCCGTGCGGCACCGGCTGGAAGCTATCGGCTGGGTCAAGCAGGCCACCGTGTGGCGCCAGCTGCCCGATACCCTGCATATCGAGATCGTCGAGCGGCAGCCGTTTGCGCGCTGGCAGATCGACGGCCGCGTCTACCTGGTCGACGAGGATGGCCGGGTGCTGCAGGAGGGCGACCGCACGGATTTCGCCAACCTGCTGCTGCTGGTCGGCGCCGGCGCGTCGGACAAGGCCCATGACCTGGTCGCCATGCTGCATGCCGATCCGGTGCTGGCGAGCCATGTGGTCGCCGCGGTTCGCCTGCGCCAGCGCCGCTGGGACATCCAGTTCGACAACGGCGTTGTCGCCCGCTTGCCGGAAGAGAATCCGGAAGCGGCCTGGGCGCGCCTTGCCGCGCTGGAAAAGAATAACGGTCTGCTGCGTCGCGACATCGCCATGGTCGACCTGCGGCTCGACGACCGACTGATCGTACGGCTGACACCGGAAGCCGAGGCCGCCGCGGCGGCGGCGCAGGCGCCGGGTCCGGCCGGCAGGAAAACGCCGGGGAAGCGGATATGACGCGGCATACCGGCAGCGAGGGGAAGTAGAGTCATGGCCGTGTCGCGCAGCGGACTGATTGCCGCACTGGATGTCGGGTCGTCCAAGGTGTGCTGTTTCATCGCGCGGGCCGATGGCGGCACGCTCAGGGTGATCGGGATCGGCCACCAGCTGTCGCGCGGCCTGCGCAGCGGCAACGTGATCGACATGGATGCCGCCGAGCAGTCGATCCGCGCCGCGGTGGAAACCGCCGAGCGGATGTGCGGCGAAACCATCCGCGACGTCTACGTCAGCATCAATGCCGGCAGCCCGCAGTCGCTGACCGTCGGCGTCGAGGTCGCCATCGACGGCCACGAGGTCACCGAACACGATGTCGGCCTGGTGCTCGACCAGGGCCGCCGCCACGAGCATCCCGGCGACCGCGAGATCATCCATTCGATCCCGGTCGGCTATACCATCGACGGCTCGCGCGGCATCAAGGACCCGCGCGGCATGGCCTGCGAGCGGCTCGGCGTCAACATGCATATCATCACCGCAGGCGCCGGCCCGTTGCGCAACCTGTCGACCTGCGTTGCCCGCGGTCACCTGCGCATCGCTGGCCGGGTGGTGGCGCCGTTCGCCGCCGGGCTTGCCTGTCTGGTCGAGGACGAGATGGACCTCGGCGTCACCCTGATCGACATGGGCGGCGGCACCACCAGCCTGGCGGTGTTCTACGACGGCCAGCTCGTGCATGTGGACGTGGTGCCGCTGGGCGGTGCCCATGTCACCAACGACATCGCCCGCGGGCTGTCCACGCCGCTGGCCCATGCCGAGCGGCTGAAGACCCTCTATGGCACCGTGCTGCCGAGCCCGTCGGACGATACCGAGACCATCGACGTCCCCCAGGTCGGCGAGACCGACGAGCATGCCCATAACCAGGTGCCGCGCTCGATCCTGACCGGCATCATCAAGCCGCGACTCGAAGAGACCATCGAGCAGGTCCGCGAACGACTCGCGCAGTCCGGATTCGAGAAGCTGGCCGGCCGCCGCGTCGTGCTGACCGGCGGCGCCTGCCAGCTGCAGGGCGTGCGCGAACTCTCGGCCCGTATCCTCGACAAGCAGGTCCGGCTCGGCCGCCCCATCCGTGTGGGCGGACTGGCCGAGGCAACCGGCGGTCCGGCCTTCTCGGCCTGCGCCGGACTTCTCTCATATGCGCAGCAACAGGGGGCGGAGCGCATGATCCGTCTGCCCGAACCCGAACCGGCACCGAACAGTGCTGTCGCGCGAATCGGCCGCTGGCTGCGTGCGAATTTTTGATCGTGTGGAAATGACGTCAAAGACGATGATCGAAATGATCAGCATCCATGCGGTTTTCGAAAGGTCGCTTGCATCGCGTAGCGACTTTGGTCATTGCAATGGTTAACCCTGGAGGAGAACATGGGTATCAATCTTAGCATGCCGACCACGCGGGAACTGAAGCCCCGCATCGTCGTCTTCGGCGTGGGCGGGGCCGGTGGCAACGCCGTCAACAACATGATCAACGCCCAGCTCGAAGGCGTCGAATTCGTCGCCGCCAATACCGACGCCCAGGCGATCAACATGTCGCTGACCGAGCGGCGCATCCAGCTCGGCGTCTCGCTGACGCAGGGCCTCGGCTGCGGCGCCAAGCCGGATGTCGGCCGGGCCGCGGCGGAGGAATCGATCGAGCAGATCGTCGAGCACCTGCAGGGCAGCCACATGGCCTTCGTCGCTGCCGGCATGGGCGGCGGCACCGGTACCGGGGCCGCGCCGGTGATCGCCCGGGCCGCCAAGGAGATGGGTATCCTTACGGTTGGTGTCGTGACCAAGCCGTTCTCGTTCGAGGGCAGCCAGCGCATGCGGCTGGCCGAGGCCGGCATCCGCGAGCTGCAGGAATACGTCGACACCCTGATCATCATCCCGAACCAGAACCTGTTCCGGGTCGCCAACGAGAAGACCACCTTCGCGGATGCCTTCAAGATGGCCGACAACGTCCTGCAGTCGGGCGTGCGCGGCATCACCGACCTGATGGTCATGCCGGGCCTGATCAACCTCGACTTCGCCGACGTCCGTTCGGTGATGAGCGAGATGGGCAAGGCGATGATGGGCACCGGCGAGGCCGATGGCGATCATCGTGCCATCGAGGCGGCCGAGCGTGCGATCGCCAACCCGCTGCTCGACGACATCTCGATGAAGGGTGCCCGCGGCGTGCTGATCAACATCACCGGCGGCCCCGACCTGACCCTGTTCGAGGTCGACGAGGCGGCCAACCGCATCCGTGAGGAAGTCGACCCCGAGGCCAACATCATCGTCGGCTCGACCCTGGACGCGAACATGGAAGGCCGCATGCGGGTTTCCGTGGTCGCCACCGGCATCGATGCCGCCGCCCAGGCCGAGCAGAAGCCGCTGGCCACGCCGGCCCTGCGTCTGGTCACCCCGCCGCAGGCCAAGCCGGTCAACTTTGGCGCCGGCCAGGCCACCCGCCCGGCCACGGCCGCCCAGGTCGCCATGCCGCAGCAGGGCCCGGTCAGTGCCGGCGCCACCGCGCTGGCCATGCCGCAGCCGGTCATGCAGGCGCAGCCTGCCCCGATGGTACAGCCGATGGCTGATCTGCCGGCGCCGGGCGTGCTGCCCGCCGCTCTGCAGGCGCCGCTGGCGGAACCGGTTGCCGAACCGGCCGTGGCGGTTGCCGCCGCTCCGGTGGTCGACTTCGAGGCGGTGATGGCCCCGGCCGGCGTCCAGTCGCCGCGTCCGTTCGCGGCCGAGGTGGCGGCTGCCGGCCATTTCGTGCCGCAGCCGGCCCAGCCGCTGCCGCCGCGCATGCCGGTCGCCGAGGTCCGTCAGCCGGATCCCTTCGCGGAAGCCGACATGGTCAACCGGCCGGCCGAGCCGCGGAAGAAGATCGGCCTGTTCGAGCGCATCACCGGCGCCCGCGGCCGTGAGGCCGAGGCCCAGCCGGCCCGTCAGCACGAGCCGCAGTTCGCCCGCCAGGCGGCTCCGGCACCGATGGCGCCCCCGGCCTCTGTCGCAGTCCCGGCGCCGGTCGCGCCGGAAGTCCCGCGCCAGGCCGATCTGGGGTTGCTGCCGACCGCTGCGGCACCCGCGCCGAACCGGCCCCAGGATGACCTTCTGGACATCCCGGCCTTCCTCCGCCGCCAGGCCAATTAAGGGGTAATTAACGTCGCCGGCATAAGGGTTTATCCCATGCCGGCGACGTTACAGTTAGAAACAGAGAGTGATTTGTTGTTGCCGGGGGTGGTTGGTACAACCATCCCCGGTTTTTGTTTGTGCGGACGGCGCCGATTCGTTTTCAGCCGGCCGCGATTGTAAGGAGTTCCCGCGTGGCCCATTCCGGCAAGATCGCCCAGAAGACCCTGAAGAACCGCATCAAGTGCTCGGGCATCGGCCTGCACAGCGGCGCCATGGTCCATATGGTGCTGAACCCGGCCGCGCCGGATACCGGAGTGGTGTTCCGCCGCACCGACCTGCCGGGCCAGCCGCTGATCCAGGCGCGCTATGACAAGGTCACCGACCTGCGCCTGTGCACCACGGTCGCCGCCGGCGAGGGCATCTCGGTCGGCACTGTCGAGCATCTGATGGCCGCGCTCGCCGGCATGGGCGTCGACAACGTGCTGATCGATGTCGATGGCCCGGAAGTGCCGGTGATGGACGGTTCCTCCGCGCCCTTCGTGTTCCTGATCGAATGCGCCGACCTGATCGAGCAGGTCGCGCCGCGCCGCTATCTCAGGATCCTCAAGAAGGTCGAGGTCCGCGACGGCGAGGCAAGCGCCGCCCTGCTGCCGGCCGAGGGCTTCGCGATCGATTTCGAGATCGAGTTCGCCAACCAGATGATCGGTCGCCAGAGCGCCGCCTTCCAGCTTGAGCCGGGCCGCTTCAAGGCCGATATCGCCCGCGCCCGCACCTTCGGTTTCGTGCAGGAGGTCGAGCATCTGCGTTCGCTGGGCCTCGCCCGCGGCGGATCGCTGGAGAATGCCGTGGTGCTTGGTCATGACCGCATCCTCAATGACGACGGTCTGCGCTACGAAGACGAGTTCGTGCGTCACAAGATCCTCGACGCGCTGGGCGACCTGTATCTGACCGGCGCGCCGATCATCGGCCGCTACGACGGCCGCCGCTCGGGCCATGCGCTGAACAACAAGCTGCTGCAGGCGCTGTTTGCCGACCAGAGCGCCTTTGCCTGGACCACCCATGCCAAGGCCCGCGACGCCGCCCGTGTCCTGCCGGCCGCCGATATCGGCACCGGCCTGCGTCCGGCCGTGGCCGACGCCGCGCACTGACCGCAGCCTATTTCACTGCAGAAAAGCCCCGCTGCGGCGGGGCTTTTTTTATGCGCTGATCAGGCCGCGGCGGACAAAAAAACGCCGCCGGTCTGCTGACCGGCGGCGCTGGACGCCGAAGCCGCCCGCCGGCCTGATGGCCGGCGGCACGGTCCGCATTCCGTATCTCAGTTGCCCGGGGCGGCGAGGCCGGCTTCGCCGGTCTCCTCGTCCTTGTAGCGGCTGGCGATGCTCTTGATCAGGCCGGCGACCGCCGAGCGGATCGTGGTATCCTCGATGTCGCTGAAGTTGCGCACCAGCTCGATGGTCGAGCGGTTCTTGCCGCCATGCTCCATCGGCTTGCTCTCCACCGTGTCCTTGAGGCCGTCGAAGAAGTAGGCCATGTCGACATGCAGGCGCTGGGCGATCTCGAACAGGCGGCCGGCGCTGACGCGGTTGGCGCCGGTCTCGTACTTCTGGACCTGCTGGTAGGAAATCTTCAGCGAGTTCGCCAGCTCCTCCTGGGTCAGGCCCAGCTCGGTGCGACGCGACCGAATCCGCTCTCCGACATACTCGTCAACGCGCGTGGCAATCTTTCCCATTGGTGGCACCCCTTGGCGAAGCTCTCCGTGGCCGCCCCCATGGGCGGCCATCATTAATTCGGCAGTCTCAAGCGACCTGTCGTTGCTCCGGATGCATTCTTATGCACCCCGTGAGGGCGTGGCCTGCCGCCTGTCCCATCCGGCCGGCCCTGACTGGAGGCCGACATCCCGGTTGGGATATGGAATCTCACAAAATCTTACGGCACCGGACAAGAAGCATGTGTACTAACAATCACAACGTCCGAACATCTCTTCCGGGTGTCACAATTCTTTGTGGGGGCCGGCAGCTACTCGCCTTGCGGGATTTTCCCTGAAAGGAACCATGACCTGTGAGACACCTATACCTCTAATACGCGAATATAGCCGGCTGGAAAATCGTTCAGAAGTATAGGTCGGCGTTTTGGCCGGAAAACTGCAAATGGGATGCAGGTAGGATTATTAGCCGCGTCATAGTTCGAAAGGCGTAAGAATTGCGAGGGTTTACTGGGGAATAGCCGCGCCCGAGCTTGATTTTGGCGGGGGGCCATGCGACAGAATCCGCCCATGCCGAAGCTCGCCACACCGGATTCCCCGGCCGCCGTTAACAATTTCCGACGGGCCGCTGCCGCCATTCTCCTGACGGTGGTGCTGGCAGCCTGCGGCAAGACCGAGGCGCCCTATGTCGAGCGACCGGTCGAGGACCTCTATAACGGGGCGATGAACGCCGTGGCGGCCTATAACTGGGAAGCCGCCGCCAAGGGCTTCGACGAGGTCGAGCGCCAGCATCCCTATTCGGTCTGGGCGACCAAGGCCGAGATCATGGGGGCCTACGCCTATTACCAGCAGAACAAATACACCGACGCGGTCTCGGCGGCGCAGCGCTTCCTGCAGCTGCATCCGGGCAACAAGGATGCGCCCTACGCCTATTACCTGATCGCCATCTGCTATTACGAACAGATCACCGATGTCGGCCGCGACCAGAAGATCACCCAGCAGGCGCTCGACGCGCTGCAGGAAGTGGTGCGCCGCTATCCGACCAGCGAATATGCCCGCGACGCCCGCCTCAAGATCGATCTGACCAACGATCACCTGGCCGGCAAGGAAATGGCTATCGGCCGCTACTACCTGCACCAGGGCCTGTATATCGCCGCCATCAACCGTTTCCGCACCGTGATCGAGAAATACCAGACCACGACTCAGGTGCCGGAAGCGCTGCACCGCCTGACCGAGGCCTATCTGTCGCTCGGCGTGCTCGACGAGGCGCAGAATGTTGCCGCCGTGCTCGGCTACAATTACCCGGGCAGCGAATGGTACGCCGACACCTACAGCCTGCTGACCGGCCAGAAAGTCGCCTCCAGCGACGAGCAGAAGCAGAAAGAAGGCTGGATCGGCCGTACCTGGCACTCCGTCTTCTGACCGCCATGCGGCGCAGCCGATCCTGCGGGCGCCGCCCGGCTCTGAAGCCGATCCACCCGCCATGCTGACCAACCTGAGCATCCGCGACATCGTCCTGATCGAACGCCTCGACCTTGCCTGCGCGGCGGGGCTTGGCGTGCTGACCGGCGAGACCGGCGCCGGCAAGTCGATCCTGCTGGATGCGCTGGGCCTGGCGCTCGGCCGCCGCGCCGATGCCGGCCTGGTGCGCAGCGGTGCGGCCCAGGGCGTGGTCAGCGCCGCCTTCGACCTGCCGGCGAAACATCCCGCGCGTGCCATCCTGGCCGAACAGGCCATGGACGAGGCCGGCGATGAACTGGTGCTGCGCCGCGTGGTCGGCGCCGACGGCAAGAGCCGCGCCTTCATCAATGACCAGCCGGCCAGCGTCGCCCTGCTGCGGCGGATCGGCGACACGCTGGTCGAGATCCACGGCCAGAATGACGAGCAGGGGCTGACCGACGCCACCATCCACCGCGCCTTGCTCGACGATTACGCCGGGCTGGAGGGCGAGGTGGCGAGCCTGCGCGGCGCCCACCAGGCGATGCGGGCGGCGGAAGCCGCGCTCGCCGGGGCGCGGCAGACGGCCGAGCAGGCCGCCCGCGAAGAGGATTTCCTGCGCCATGTGACGACCGAACTCGAGGCACTGAAGCCGCAGCCGGGCGAGGAACCGGAGCTGGCGCAGCAGCGCAGCCTGCTGCAGGCCGGTGAGAAATTGGCCGTGGCGATGCAGGAGGCGCAGGGCGCGCTGGAGCAGGGCGGCGGCGTCGATGCGCGCCTGCGCGCCTGTCTGCGCGCGCTGGAACGGGTGGCCGAGCGGGCCGGCGGCCGGCTCGATGCGCTGATCGCCCAGGCCGACCAGGTGCTGCTGCAGGCCGGCGAACTGGCGGTCGCACTCGATACCACCGCCCGCGAGCTTGATCTCGATCCGAACCGGCTGGAGCGCGTGGAAGAGCGGCTGTTCGCGCTGCGTGGTGCCGCCCGCAAGCATAATGTTCCCGTCGATGATCTCGCCGCACTGGCCGAACGCTATGCCGAGCGGCTGGCGCTGATCGACAACCAGACCGCCGCGCTCGGCAAGCTGGAGAAGGCAGTCGCCGAGGCGCGCGCCGCCTACGAGGCGAAGGCCGGGTCGATCTCGGCGGCCCGGCGCAAGGCGGCGGCGAAACTCGACAAGGCGGTGGCTGGCGAACTCGCGCCGTTGAAGCTCGGCGCAGCGAAATTCTCGACTTCGGTCGAGGCGCTGCCGCCCGAGCAATGGAGCGCCGAGGGCGCCGACCGCGTGCAGTTCCTCGCTGCCACCAATCCCGGCACCGCGCCGGGCTCGCTGGCCAAAATCGCCTCGGGCGGCGAGCTCAGCCGCTTCATGCTGGCGCTGCGTGTCGTGCTGGCCGGCCGCGGTTCGGCCGGCACGCTGATCTTCGACGAGGTCGACCGCGGCGTCGGCGGCGCCACCGCGGCGGCAGTCGGCGAGCGGCTGGCGCGGCTGGCCGGGCAGGTGCAGGTGCTGGTGGTCACCCATTCGCCGCAGGTCGCCGCCAAGGGCGGCCAGCACTGGCGCATCGCCAAGCGCGAGACCGGCCCGGCGAAGAACCGCACCACGCTGACCGAGGTGGCGCCACTGGACGCACCGGACCGCCGCGAGGAAATCGCCCGCATGCTGGCCGGTGCCACCATCACCGAGGCCGCGCGCGCCGCCGCCGACAGCCTGCTGGCCGGCCACGAGGCCTGACCATGAGCCGGCAGCGTGCGAAACCGGTGGCCGATCTCAGTCCCAGGCAGGCGAAGCTTGAGCATGCCCGCCTGGAGGAAGAGATCGCCGCGCATGACAGGCGCTACCACCAGGAAGACGCCCCCAGTGTTTCGGATGCCGATTACGACGCCCTGAAACGTCGCCTGCTGGAGATCGAGGACCAGTTCCCCGATCTCGCCACGCTCGGCGGCGTTTCCAGCCGGGTCGGCGCGGCGCCGGCGGCGGGCTTCGCCAAGGTGAAGCATGCAAAGCCGATGTTGTCGCTCGACAATGCCTTTGCCGACGATGAGGTGGCAGATTTCCTCGGCCGCATCCGCCGCTTCCTCAACCTGAAGATCGATGACGAGCTGACGCTGATCGCCGAGCCGAAGATCGACGGCCTGTCGGCGTCCTTGCGCTACGAGAACGGCGAACTGGTGCGCGCCGCCACCCGCGGCGACGGCCAGGAGGGCGAGGATGTCACGGCGAATATCCGCACCCTGAAACACGGCGTGCCGCACAGGCTGCACGGCAAGGGCTGGCCCGACGTGCTGGAAGTGCGTGGCGAGGTCTATATGACCCGCACCGACTTCCTGAAGCTGAACGGGGCGCAGGAGGAGGCGGGGGGCAAGATCTTCGCCAATCCGCGCAATGCCGCCGCCGGCAGCCTGCGCCAGCTCGATTCATCCATCACCGCGAAACGGCCGCTGCGCTTTTTCGGCTATTACTGGGGCGAGATTTCCGCGCCGCTCGGCCGGACCATGCTGGAATGCCGGGATCGCCTCGAACACTGGGGCTTCACGCTCAACAGCCCGGTGACGGTCTGCCACAGCGCCGAAGACCTGCTCGCCTATTATCGCGACATCGCCGCGCGGCGCGCCACCTTGCCGTTCGACATCGACGGCGTGGTCTACAAGGTCGACCGGCTCGACTGGCAGGAACGGCTCGGCTTCGTCAGCCGCAGCCCGCGCTGGGCTATCGCCCACAAGTTCCCCGCCGAACAGGCGCAGACCATTCTCGAGAAGATCGACATCCAGGTCGGCCGTACCGGTGCGCTGACGCCCGTGGCCAAGCTGAAACCGGTCAATGTCGGCGGTGTGCTGGTCTCCAACGCCACCCTGCATAACGAGGACGAGATCGCCCGCAAGGACGTGCGTGTCGGCGATACGGTGATCGTGCAACGCGCCGGCGATGTCATTCCGCAGGTTGTCAGTGTAGTGATGGAAAAGCGGAAACCGGAATTTGTCCCGTTTCAGTTTCCGGACAAATGTCCCGTCTGCGGCGCCCCGGCCGAGCGCGAGACCGATCCGAAATCCGGCGAGGCGGATGTGGTGCGCCGCTGCACCGGCAGCGTCACCTGCCCGGCCCAGCTGATGGAGGGGTTGCGCCATTTCGTCTCGCGCAGCGCCTTCGACATCGAGGGGCTGGGCGAGAAGCAGATCGCCGCCTTCTACGAATTCGGCTGGCTGAAGGAGCCCGCCGATATCTTCCGCCTGAACAAGCATGTGCCCGACCTGCTGAAGAAGGACGGTTACGGCGACACCTCGGTGAACAACCTGATGCGCGCCATCGAGGAACGGCGGACCATCGGCTTCGACCGCTTCATCCATGCACTCGGCATCCGCCATGTCGGGCAGGAGCGGGCGCGACTGGTCGCCCTGCATTACCCGGACGTGCGCAGCTGGCTCGACGCCATGGATGCGGCAAAGGACCGCGAAGGCGAGGCCTGGGACGATCTCATCGGCATCGACAAGATGGGCGACGTGGTGGCCCACGCCATCGTCACCTTCACCACGCGCAGGCACAGCCGCGCGGTGATCGAACACCTGCTGAAGGAACTGAAGGACGTGGTGCCGCCGGCGCGGCCGGCGCAGGATTCCGCCGTGGCCGGCAAGACCGTGGTGTTCACCGGCAGTCTCGAGAAATTCACCCGCGACGAGGCCAAGGCCCGCGCCCTCAGCCTGGGCGCCAAGGTGGCCGGCTCGGTCTCGAAGAAGACCGACTATGTCGTCGCCGGCCCCGGCGCCGGCAGCAAGCTGGCCGAGGCCCAGAAGCACGGCGTGGCGGTGCTGAGCGAGGACGACTGGCTCGCCCTGATCGGCGGCTGACGCCATGCTGACCGAACGGCCAATTCCCGACCTCGCCGAGACGACCGGCACGACAGCGATTGCACTGGATTTCGAGACGGCGAGTGCCGCGCCCGGCGCGGTCTGTTCCATTGGCCTCGCCTGGATCGGCGGCGCAGGCCGCGTCACCCATAGGGCGCACCGGCTGGTACGGCCGCGCGACATGCGCTTCGCGCCCATGAACATCGCCATCCACGGCATCCAGCCCCATGACGTCGAGCATGAGCCGGAATTCCCCGGCATCTGGGACGAGCTGCTGCCGCATCTGGAAGCCACCCCGCTGCTGCTGGCCCATAACGCGCCCTTCGATATCGGCGTGCTGCGCGATGTACTCACCGCCTATGGCCTGCCCTGGCCGAGTTTGCGTTTTCTCTGCACGGTGAAGATCGCCCGTGCGCAATGGCCGGATCTGCCGGACCACAAGCTGCCGACGGTGGCCGGCCATCTCGGTCTCGACCTCGACCATCATGCCGCCGACAGCGACGCGGCGGCCTGCGCCGGCATTGCGCTCGGCGCCATGGCCGAGAGTGGTGCTGCGGGGTTCGACGACCTGCTGCCGCGGCTTGGCATCCAGGCCGGAAAACTGGAGCCGGGCTATCACGAACCCTGCACCAGCGCGTCGCAGCGCCGGGCCGCCTTCCGCCGCCAGCGCCTGCCGGCGTGGTTGCGGCAGCGATAAGGCGCGGCGTCAGCCCTTCTTTACTTCCGCTTCATAGCGCGCTTTCGTTTCGGCATTGGGCGGGTAGAGGCCGGGCAGGGCGGTGCCTTTCTCGACCTCGCCCATGATCCAGGTTTCCAGCCGCTCCTGCTCGACGGCTTCCGCGGTGACCTCGGCGACCAGCGCCTGCGGGATCAGCACCGCGCCATCGGTGTCCAGCACGATCACGTCGCCGGGGAAGACGGCGACGCCGCCGCAGCCGATCGGCTGCTGCCAGTCGACGAAGGTGAGCCCGGCGACGCTGGGCGGCGCCGCGGCGCCGTCGCACCAGACCGGCAGGCCAGTGCCCAGCACGCCGGCGAGGTCGCGCACCACGCCGTCGGTCACCAGGGCGGCGACGTTCTTCTTCTTCATGCGGGCGCAGAGGATGTCGCCGAAGATGCCGGCGTCCTTCACGCCCATGGCATCGACCACGGCGATGCAGCCATCCGGCATCGCCTCGATGGCGCCGCGGGTCGATTTCGGCGAGGCCCAGCTTGCCGGCGTCGCCAGATCCTCGCGCGCCGGCACGAAGCGGAGCGTGAAGGCCTCGCCGACGATGCGCCTGTCCTGCGGCGTCAGCGGCCTCGCGCCGCGCAGCCAGACATTGCGCAGGCCTTTCTTGAGCAGCACGGTGGTCAGCGTGGCGGTGGTGACCAGTTCCAGCGCCGATTTGATCCGGGTATCAAGCATCAGGGCGGCCTCCTCCTGCCGCGGCAGCAGGCTAGGACCGCCACGGGGCCGCTGGCAAGCTGCAGATCCGTGATCGTTTGATCCGGCGCAAACAGGAAGAGATTTATGCCCCTAACGGAGCGGGCTTCTTATGCGCCTAACGGCGCCGTCGCCTGCTTCAGCCAGGCGCGTGTCGCCTCGTCGACCTGCGGTGCGACATCCTGCCAGACCAGCGCGTGATAGGCGTCGATCCAGCCGACCTCCTGCGGCGTCAGCAGGGTGAGGTCGATCAGCCGCTGGTCGAGCGGCGCGCGGGTGATGGTCTCGAACCCGAGCCAGCGCTTGCCGTTTTCGGCCTGCTCGGTCTCGACGCGCACGGCGACCAGGTTCTCGATGCGGATACCATAGGCACCGGTCTTGTAGTAGCCGGGCTCGTTGGAGATGATCATGCCGGGCTTGAGCGCGATCGGGCTGCCGAGCTTGGCGATGCGCTGCGGGCCTTCGTGCACCGAGAGATAGCTGCCGACGCCATGGCCGGTGCCGTGGTCGTAGTCGAGGCCGACCTCCCACAGGACATGCCGCGCCAAGGCATCGAGCTGTTGGCCCGAGGTGCCTTCGGGGAAACGCGCGCGGGCCAGCGCGATATGCCCCTTGAGCACGCGGGTGAAGCGGTCGCGCATCTCGGGCGAGGGCAGGCCGATGGCACCCCCCGCGATGAAAACCGTGCGGGTGATGTCGGTGGTGCCGTCGGGATACTGGCCGCCGGAATCGACCAGATAGAGTGTGCCCTGCTCCAGCTTGCGGTTGGTCTCTGCCGTGACGCGGTAATGCACCACGGCACCATTCGGCCCGGCGCCCGAGATGGTGGTAAACGAGAGGTCGCGCAACGAATTGTCGAGCCGGCGGAAGCCTTCGAGCCTGGCGGCGGCGCCGAGTTCGTCGACGCCGCCCTGCGGCGCGGTGGCATCGAGCCAGGCGAGGAAGCGGCTGACCGCGGCGCCGTCGCGGCGATGCGCCGCCCGGCTGCCGTCGAGTTCGGCGGCGGTCTTGCAGGCCTTGGGCAGCAGGCAGGGGTCCTCGCAGCGCATCAGCGTGGCGCCGGCGGCGGTCAGCCGGCGGGCCAGATAGGCGCCGCTGGTGGCCGGATCGATCTGTACGGTCTTTTTTGCGCGGCCCAGCGTATCGAGCGCAGCATCGAAGCCGGCCGGCTCATGCAGCCGCACGTCGGCGAGATGCCGGCGCACGTCGGCGCCGAGCTTGCGGCCGTCGATGAACAGGTCGACGCCGCCGTCGCGGTCGACCATCGCCATCGACAGCGGCAGCGGGGTATGCGGCACGTCGCTGCCGCGGATGTTGAGCAGCCAGGCAATCGATTCCGGCAGGGTCAGCACCACGGCGTCGGCGCCGCGGCCCTGCAGGTTCTCGGCCAGCTGGGCGCGCTTGTCGGCGGCGCTGCGGCCGGTTAGCGCCTCGTCCTGTGCGATGACCGGCCCGAGCGGCGGCGGCGGCTGGTCGGTCCAGACCGCGTCGATCAGGTTGCGCTCGACCGGGGCCAGCACGGCACCGGCCGCCTCGCAGGCCGCCGCCAGCCGGCGCAGGCCGTCCTCGGTATGCAGCCAGGGATCGCAGCCGAGCCGCTCGCCATGGCGCAGGGTGGATTTCAGCCAGTCGGCCGGCGGCTCGTCGCTGATATGGCGGCGCTCGAACAGGGCACCATCGACCTGCTGCTGCAGCTGCAGGGTATAGCGGCCGTCGCTCCAGATCGCGGCGCGGTCGCGCAGCACGATGGCCAGCCCGGCCGAACCGGTGAAGCCGGTCAGCCAGCTGAGCCGCTGGGCGCGCAGCGGCACATATTCGCTCTGGTATTCGTCGGTCAGCGGCACGATGAAGCCGGCGAGGTCCTGCCGCGCCAGCTCGGCCCGCAGCGACTCGAGGCGACCGGCCACCGCCGTGCGGTCCTCGATGGCGGCGGCGAACTGCGCCGCCAGCCCGGACACCATTTCCTGGATCTGCGCCGCCGGCACCGGCAGGTCGCGCGGCAGCAGGCCGATGCCCGGAAATTGACCGAAGGCCGGCGGCGCCGCGGCGATCCCGCGGAGGAATCCGGCGAGGTCGGCGGGCAGGGCGGCAAGGTCCGGCTGGTGCAGTGTCATCGGAGAACCTTTTGCTGACTCAATAAGATAATGCGGCCGATGTCAAAAAGTGTCCATGCCTAGCTATGCGTTTTCTGCAATGCTGCGTGGGGAAACATTCAAGGCTAACCCATTGTTTTTTATAGGGTGCGGTGCAATATTCCACCCGTGGCCGCGATGCACAGAGACAAGCCCGGCCCGCAATGGAGACTGAAATGAACACCCTGCGCAACGAGACCGTTTATGCCATCCCGGCGAATCTGGCGCCGCTGAGCGCCGCCGAGATCGAGGCTTATGCGCGTCGTATCCGCGCTGAAGCCGTTGCCAAGCTGGTCCGTACCGGCGTGGCCAATCTGAAGACCCTTGCCGTGCGTTTCAAGGCCCGTCAGCAGCAGCGTCGTGCCGTCGAGGAGCTGAATGCCCTCGATGACCAGATGCTCCGCGACATCGGCCTGAGCCGCTCGCAGATCCCGGCCGCCGTGGCCGGCCTGATCGAGCGCCCGTTCGCCGGTGCGGTCAACGAGAATGCCGTCGACGCCCAGGTCATCCGCCTGGCGCCGCGCGCGGCCTAAGCCTTTCGCGTTTTACGAGTTCCTCCCCCCGGGAACTCGATTCCGGCGCCGGATCGCGCCCTGCCCAGCGTCCCCCTCCCCTGTAGGGCGTCGCGCGATCCGGCCGCCATTTTTCCTCCCCCGAGTGTGGTTCAGGCACGGTTTTTGACCGTGCCTTTTCCATGCGCGAAAATCCGGGGGCAGCCATACGCTGAGCGCATGGCAGGGTCTGCAGTGCCCAAATCCTGCACGATCCCTATGCTGATCAATTATCGGGCAGCGAGCCGGGGCAGTTTGGTCATTTTTTCTACACAATTGATTCCATTGCGGATTTCATAAAAATACCACTTGCGAATCAGTTTGTGCAGTGCAATATTTACGTCAGTCATGCTGACATATTCTAAACGGACCACAGCATGACGGAGGAACACCCGGGGCGGCTTCATCCACTTAAGGAGATGGCCATGAAAACCCCGAACGAGCAGTCCACCACCCTCAACAGCTATCCGTACCACTATCTCGGCCTGACCGATTACGTGCAGCTCGAGATGGAAGCCCGCCGCATGCGCGCCCGCGCCATTGCCGTTGCCCTGCAGCAGGGCTGGGCGATGCTGGTCGCCAGCTTCCGCCGCCAGGCCGCCGAGGCCGAGCTGCGCGCGCTCGACGACCGCACCCTGCATGACATGGGCCTGAACCGCACCAGCATCCCGGCCGCAGTGGCCGGCGACGTCTATCGTCCGTCGGCGCCGTCGAACGACGCCCAGGTGGCGAAGGTGCAGACCCTGAAGCTGAAGGCCGAAGCCGCGGCCTGATCCGTCTGTTCCGGCCCGGCGCCAAGGGGGGCGCCGGCTGTCGGGACTAGGTCCGGCGCCGCCGGGCAAAAACCAGCGTGTGCCAGCCCTCGCGCGCAATGCGGCGCTGCAGGGCCAGTCCGGTCGCCCGGTAGCGGGCGACGATCAGGCGTTCCTCGCGGGCCAGCAGCCCGGAGAGGACGAGATGGCCGCCCGGCGCCACCAGCAGGGCGAGACCGGTCGCCATGCGGCAGAGCGGTTCGGCCAGGATGTTGGCCACCACCAGATCATAGGGTCCGGCCGTCACCAGACGCGGATCCTTCGGCCGGCTCGCGGTCAGGGCGGCGATGCGCCGGGCCAGCCCGTTGCGCCGCACATTGGCCGCGGTGACCGCCACCGCCACCGGATCGATATCGGCGGCCAGACACTGCCGCGTGCCGGCTTTGGCCGCCGCCATGGCGAGAATCCCCGAACCCGTCCCCATGTCCAGCATGCGCCGCGGCGGCCGCACCCGGCAGAGGTCGTCGATTGCCAGCAGGCAGCCGTAAGTGGACGGCGCCCGGCCGGTGCCGAAGGCCAGCCCGGCATCGAGCTGGAGAGCCAGCCGGCCCGGCGGTGCGCTGCCGGCATCATGGGCGCCATGAACGAAGAACCGCCCGGCGGCAATCGGCGCATTGACGATATTGGTGTGGCGCACCCAGTCCTGCGGCGGCAGGTGGCGGAAGGCGATCACCGGCGCGGCGATGCCGAGGGCTGCGGCGATATCGGCGAGGCGCCGGCGCCACAGGCCTTCATCCGGCGGCGCATCGAACAGCACCTGCAGGCGCCAGTCGGGACTCATGGCCAGGCCCGGCCGCGGCACCTCGTAGGAGGAGACCGCCAGCAGATCCTCGTCAGCCACCAGCTCCTCGGCGGCGGGGATCAGATCGACCGGCACGTCGAGTTCGACCGACCAGAATTCGGGAGAGAGCGGCATAACCGGAGCTTTCGCTGTCAGGCTTTTTCGACAAAGGAGGCAATGACGCGCTTCTCGCCGGCCTTCTCAAAGGCGATCAGCAGCTTGTTGCCTTCGATGCCGCGGATGCGGCCATAGCCGAACTTGACGTGGAAGACGCGGTCGCCGAGGCCGAAGGCGAGGTCGTCGGGGCTGTGCTGCACCACGTCGTCGTCGCTGACATGGCGGACGCGGCCCTCGATCAGGCCGGCCGGCCGGCGTTTCTGCGGGCTGAAATCCCAAGTATGGCCGCCGTAATCGCCGCGATTTGCGCCGGCGGTGGCGCTGTCGGCGAAACCGCCGAAGCCGCCGGGCCGCGCCGAGCGGTACAGTCCGGCCGCGGCGCGCTGCTCGACATGGTCGGGCGGCAACTCGTCGAGGAAGCGCGACGGGATCGCCGAGGTCCACTGGTTGTAGATGCGGCGGTTGGCGGCATAGGTGATATGGGCCCGCTTGCGAGCGCGCGTCAGGCCGACATAGGCGAGGCGGCGTTCTTCTTCCAGACCCGCCGTGCCGTTGCCTTCCAGCGAGCGGCGGCTGGGGAAGAGTTCCTCCTCCCAGCCGGGCAGGAAGATGTAGTCGAACTCCAGGCCCTTGGCCGCATGCAGGGTCATCAGGCTGACCATCTCGGCGTCTTCGCTGTTCTCGGTGTCCATCACCAGCGCCACATGGTCGAGGAAGCCGGCGAAATTCTCGAACTCGCCGAGCGCACCGATCAGTTCCTTCAGATTTTCCAGCCGGCCCGGTGCCTCGGGCGACTTGTCCTCCTGCCACATCCGCGTATAGCCGGATTCCTCCAGCACGATCTCGGCGACTTCGGTATGCGGCAGTTCCGCCGCCTGGCTCCGCCAGCGCGCGAAGTCACCCATCAGGGCCTTCAGCGTGTTGCGCTGCTTGGGTTTGATCTCGTCGGTCTGCAGCAGCTCGTCGAGCGTCGCGGTCAGCGAGCGGCCGGCGGCGCGCGCCGCCTTGTGCAGCATCTGCAGGGTGCTCTCGCCGAGGCCGCGCTTGGGCACGTTGACGATGCGTTCGAAGGCGAGATCGTCGTCGGGCTGCATGATGACGCGCAAGTAGGCGATGGCGTCGCGGATCTCGCGGCGTTCGTAAAACCGCAGGCCGCCGACCACGCGGTATTTCACGCCGATGGTGAGGAAGCGTTCCTCGAAGGCGCGGGTCTGATGGCCGGCGCGTACCAGGATGGCCATCTGGTTGAGCGAGACGCCGTCGCGCTGCAGGGTTTCGATCTCCTCGCCGGCGACACGGGCCTCCTCGTCGCCGTCCCAGACGCCCTGCACGATGACCTTCTCGCCCTCGTTCAGCTCGGTCCACAGGGTCTTGCCGAGCCGGCTTTCGTTATGGGCAATCAGGCCCGAGGCGGCGCCGAGGATATGCGGTGTCGAGCGGTAGTTGCGCTCCAGCCGCACGATCTTGGCGCCCTCGAAATCCTTCTCGAAACGCAGGATGTTGCCGACCTCGGCGCCGCGCCAGCCGTAGATCGACTGATCATCATCGCCGACGCAGCAGATGTTGTGATGCTTCTGCGCCAGCAGCCGCAGCCACAGGTACTGCGCCACGTTGGTGTCCTGGTATTCGTCGACCAGGATGTAGCGGAACTGGTGCTGGTATTTCTGCAGCACCTGCGCATGCTCGCGGAACAGGGTCAGGTTATGCAGCAGCAGGTCGCCGAAATCGCAGGCATTGAGCTGCAGCAGCCGTTCGCAGTAGAGGCGGTAGAGCTGCGGCCCCTTGCCCTCGGCGAAACCGGTCTCGCTGTCGGGCAGCTTGCCCGGCGCCAGGCCACGGTCCTTCAGGCGGTCGAACTGACCCTTCAGCAGGCGCGGCGGCAGCTGTTTCTCGTCCAGCCCCTCGGCCTCGATGATCTGCTTGATCAGGCGCAGCTGGTCGTCGTCGTCGAGGATGGTGAAATTCTGCTTCAGGCCGACCAGCTCGGCATGGCGGCGCAGGATGCGGTTGGCGATGCCGTGGAAAGTGCCGAGCCACAGGCCCTCGACGACACCGCCGATCAGCTGGTCGACGCGCTCGCGCATCTCGCGGGCGGCCTTGTTGGTGAAGGTCACCGCGAGGATCTGGCTCGGCCAGGCCAGCCGGCGGTAGAGGATGTTGGCCAGCCGCGAGACCAGCACGCGGGTCTTGCCGGTGCCGGCGCCGGCCAGTACCAGCAGCGGGCCGTCCAGATGCGCGGCAGCCTCGCCCTGGGCCTCGTTCAGGCGGGCAAGCCAGTCGGGGGCGGGCAGGGCGGCGCCACGGTCGGCTTCGGGCGGCGGCGCGGCCGCTTCCGGCTCGAATCCGGACAGGTCAAAAGGGTCGGAAGACATGTCGCCTACATAGCGTAACCGGCCCCCAAGGGCCACCTTTGCGGCCCAGCATCATGTCTGGATCATGTCTGGGCTCGCCGGAGGCGCATCGGGGCGATTGCCCGGCCGGCGCCAAAGCGCTACCTGTAGGGAATCCAAGGAGAAACGCCATGGCCCTCGTCGCCGCTGCCCAGCATCGCCTGACCCCCGCCGCCACCGATGCGGCGATTGCCGCCCTCAAGCAGCTGCTGGGTGAGCGCCTGTCGACGGCCCAGCCGGTGCGCGACCAGCATGGCCGCGACGAATCCTGGGCGCTTCCGTCGCCGCCCGATGCCGTGGTGTTCCCCGACAGCACCGAGGAAGTCGCCGAGATCGTCAAGATCTGCGCCGCCCATGGCCTGCCGGTGATCCCCTATGGCGCCGGCACTTCGCTGGAGGGCCATGTCACCGCCCTGCAGGGCGGCGTCACCATCGACCTGATGCAGATGAACCAGATACTGAAGGTGAATGCCGAGGATCTCGACGTCGTGGTGCAGCCCGGCGTGCGCCGCAAGCAGCTCAACGAATACCTGCGCGACACCGGCCTGTTCTTCCCGATCGACCCTGGCGCCGATGCCTCGCTCGGCGGCATGGTCTCGACCCGCGCCAGCGGCACCAATGCCGTGCGCTATGGCACCATGCGCGAGAACGTGCTGGCGCTGACCGTGGTGATGGCCGACGGCCGCATCATCCGTACCTCGAAGCGCGCCAAGAAGTCGGCCGCCGGCTATGACCTGACCCGGCTGTTCATCGGTTCGGAAGGCACGCTCGGCATCATCACCGAGATCACCCTGAAGCTCTACGGCATCCCCGAGGCGATGGCGGCGGCGACCTGTTCCTTCGATACCCTGGAGGGCGCGGTCAACACCGTGATCCAGACCATCCAGGCCGGCATCCCGGTGGCACGCATCGAACTGCTCGACGACGTGCAGGCCGATGCGATCAACAAGTATTCCAAGCTCGATCTGCCGGTGCAGAACATGCTGATGCTGGAATTCCACGGCACCGAGGCCGGCGTCGCGGAACAGGCCGAGATGGTGCAGGCGCTGGCCAGCGACCATGGCGGGCAGAATTTCCAGTGGGCGACCAAGGCCGAGGACCGTGCCAGGATGTGGGAGGCCCGTCATGCGGCGGCCTATGCCTGCAAGGCTTTGCGCAAGGGCTGCGAGATCATGGCGACCGATGTCTGCGTGCCGATCTCGCGGCTGGCCGACTGCATCATCGAGACCAAGGACGACGTGGTGAAGACCGGCTTGGTCGCGCCGCTGGTCGGCCATGTCGGCGACGGCAATTTCCACCTTTCCGTGGTGATCGACCGCAACAACCCCAAAGAGGTCGAGACGGTCGAGGCCTTCAGCGAGCGCCTGGTGCACCGGGCCTTGCGCATGGACGGCACCTGCACCGGCGAACACGGCATCGGCAGCGGCAAGATGAAATACCTGACGGCCGAGCATGGCGAAGCGGTCTCGGTGATGCGGGCGATCAAGAAAGCGCTGGATCCCGATAACCTGATGAATCCGGGCAAGATTTTCAGCCTCTAGGGACGGGCGGCGGGAGATTGTTAACCCCGGCCCGGCTAGCCTGAGCCCATGAGCCAGGCCATAGCGAGCGTGCAGGCGGCGGAAGAGGCTGTCCGGCAACAGCCGGGCAATCCCGTTGCCCTGATGGAACTGGGCGGTGCGCTGCATGATCATGGCCGCCACGACGAGGCCGGTGCGGTGCGGCGGCAGGTGGTGGCGATGCTGTCGGCGGCGATGGCCAGTGACGTCAGCCCCGAACTGGGCTTTCTGATCGATGGCCTGCTCTACCGGCATTTCGTCAAGAAGATCGAGACCGAGCGGCATGTCCGCGATTGCTTCCAGTCCTGGCTGGAACCGATGGCGGCGCTTGGCCGGCGGCTGCGCGATCCGCATCTGCCGCAGCCGCTGTGGACGCCGCAACCGGAGCGGCCCTGGCGGGCAGCCTTCCTGCTGCAGACCCCGGCCCTGCTGGGGCATACCGATGCGTTGTTCGAATTGCTGCGGCACCGGCCGCGCGGCATGCCATGGCACGATACGCCCATGGTTTTCGTGCTGTCGGGCCAGAGCGCGGAGCTGACCCGGCGCTGTGCGGAACTGGGCGTGCAGGTCTGTTATCTCGAAAGCGAGAACGGCCGGCCGCTCAACGGCCAGTACGAAAGACTGTCGTCGATGCGCCGGCGTATCGCTGCCGAAGGGATCAGCCATTTCGTCTGGCTGTCGGCGCCGGGGCAGGCGATCATGACCTTCACCATGCGGGTGGCGCCGGTCCAGATCTTCTGGACCCTGAAATTCCACCCGTTCCGGCTGCCGGAGATCGACGAGTATATCTCTCAGGGCAACTGGGCGGAGACCGAACGCCGGATGCATGGCGAGTTGTGGAAAACCATCCGGCTGTCGATCGGCAACATCCTGGCCGATGCCGATCCGGCGCGGGTTGCCGCCGAGCGCAGCCGCTTTGCCTGCCACGATATCCTGTTCGGCGTCCTGTCGCGGGAGGAGAAGCTGAATTCCGAAGCCTATCTCGCCATGGTGACGGCGATCCTGCAGCGGCATCCGCAAGCGGGCTTCGTCTGGGCCGGCCGCAGCGAACTGCCCGCGGTGACGGCGTATTTCGCCCGCCATGGCGTGGCGGACCGCTGCCATTTCATCGGCTGGGTCGATACCAGCCTGTACGTGCGGGTGATCGACATTTTCCTGGAGACCTTTCCATTCGGCTGCGGCATCACCGCGATGCAGGCACTGGCCGCCGGCACCGCCTTTGTCTCGCTGGCGATGCCCGACACGCAATACGGCCTGCAGTTCCTGCGCATGATCGAGGCCGGCGGGGCACTGGCAGAACAGACCCGGGCCCTGATGCGGCCGGCGGATGGTGGGGCACCGCTGGCCTTCGTCGACAGCGAGGCGGAGTATCTGGCGATCGCCGGACAGCTGGCCGCCGATGCCGGATTCCGCCAGACGGTCGGAGCGGCGGGACGGCGATATTATACCGAGTATATGTCGAACGGGTCGGCGATGGCGGAACGGTTTTTTGATATCCTGGCCCGGGCCCGCCAGCCCGGCATGGCGACCGGAGGAGGCAACGGCTGACATGGCGATCGAGGCAGTATACCTGACCCTGCTGACCAAGGCGGTGCAGCTTTTGCGCCAGCGCACCGGCGACAACCGTCGGCTGACAGCGCTGGCGCTTGGTTATCCCGACCTGCTGGTGCCGGAGGCGAATCTGATGCAAATTCTCGGCCCGCAGATCATGCAGAACCTGCCGCAACGTGCTGATGCGGCGCAGATCTGGCGCTGGCACGGTCTGCAGGGCGCGACGGATCCGCTGTATGATTCCCTGGCGGTTTTGGACCGGCTTGGCCTCGATGTCACCGTGATCGACATCGTGGCGGCGCGCGGCAACGAGCGGATCGTCGATCTTAACGAGCCACTGCCTGATGATCTGCGCAACCGGTTCGACATCGTCATCGATACCGGTACCTGTGAACACTGCTTCAATGTCGGCGTTGCCTTCCGCAACGCCTGTGAAGCCGTCGGCCAGAACGGTTTCCTGATCCATGCCGCTCCGCTGAACCGCTACAATCACGGCTTCTGGAGCTTCAATCCGACGATCTATCCCGACTATTTCGGCGATAACGGGTTCCGCCTGCATTATATCAGCGGCATCGAGTGCAACCTGGCCGAGGGCTTTTCCGCTTTTCCGGTCGAAATGACGAGACGGTTCGGCAAGGCGCAGGACAATGCCGCGCTCTACGTGCTGGCTGAACGGCTCGAGATCAGGCCGCAGGTCTGGCCGGTGCAGCACAAATACCGGACCTGAATCATGAACAAGATGCAGCCGCGACATGCCTGCCACCTGAAGGCAGCCTGCCGCAATCCGGTGGTTTTCGTGTCGGCAGACTGCAGACAGCCCGAGGCCGCATGACGCCACGTCCCCTCATTATCCTCGGCGCCGGTGGCAACTCGCTGTCGATCCTCGATGCCGTCGACGAGATCAACCGCCGCGCCCCGAACCGGCCAGTCTATGACCTGCGCGGCTTTCTCGACGACCTGCCGCAGAATCGTGGCACCAGCATTTTCGGCCGCCCCGTGCTCGGCCGTGTCGACCAGGCGCGCGACTTTGACGGATGCTGGTTCATCAACGGTGTGGCCAGCCCGGCGACCTACCTGAAAAAGCCGGAGGTGATCGCGCGCAGCGGCATTCCTGCCGACCGCTTCGAGACGGTGATCCATCCCGCGGCGACGGTATCGCCGAACTGCCGGGTCGGCATCGGCACCACGATCATGGCCAACAGCGTGATCTGCGCCGGCGCGACCATCGGCAATCATGTGATCATCCTGCAGAACACGGTGGTGAACCATCATTCGGCGATCAGCGACTACGTCACCCTGTCGTCGGGGATCACCATCCTCGGCTTTACCGATATCGGCGAGAATGCCTTTATCGGCGGGGCGGCGTCGATCCGGCCGCATATCCGGATCGGCGCCCGGGCCCTGGTCGGCATGGCCTCGGTGGTGGTCAAGGATGTCCCCGACGATGCGGTGGTGGCCGGCAACCCGGCCCGGCCGCTCAAGCCCCGGGCCAGCCTGCCCGAGGCCTGATCCGGCTGCCCGCCGCCGATATCCGGGGAAAACGCCGGGATCCGGAGACTGCCGAGGCCGACTCGGGCACTGGAAAACCCCGGGGCGAAGCCCTATTCTCACTGCCCTGTGTATCCGCCTGCAATTCCGCAGGCATACGAAGCAGTTACAGACGTAACTGTCGTCCTGAGAGGTCGAGATGAGTGCGCGCAACTGGTCGCCGGAGTCCTGGCGAGGCAAACCGATCCGGCAGGTGCCGGATTATCCCGATGCGGCGGCCCTGGCCGCGGTCGAGGCCAAGCTTGCCCAGTTTCCGCCGCTCGTGTTTGCCGGCGAGGCCCGCAACCTGACCACCGCGCTCGGCAACGTGGCCGAAGGCCGTGCTTTCCTGCTGCAGGGCGGCGACTGTGCGGAGAGCTTCGCCGAGTTCAACGCCAACAAGATCCGCGACACCTTCCGCGTCATCCTGCAGATGGCCGTAGTGCTGACGTTCGGCGCCGCGCTGCCGGTGGTCAAGGTCGGCCGCATGGCCGGCCAGTTCGCCAAGCCGCGCTCGTCGGATACCGAGAAGCGCGGCGATGTCGAGCTGCCGAGCTATCGCGGCGACATTGTCAACGGCATGGATTTCACGTCGGAAGCCCGCGTGCCGGATCCGAACCGGCAGCTCGAGGCCTACAGCCAGGCAGCCGCCTCGCTGAACCTGGTGCGTGCCTTCGCCCATGGCGGCTATGCCGACCTGCACCGCGTGCACGGCTGGAATCTCGGCTTCGTCGCCAAGAGCCCGGAGGCCGAGCGCTGGCAGGACCTGGCGGCGCGCATCACCGAATGCCTGTCGTTCATGGAAGCCTGCGGCATCACGCCGGAGAAGACCAACGAACTGCGCACCGTGGATTTCTACACCAGCCACGAGGCTTTGCTGCTCGGCTACGAGCAGGCGATGACCCGCGTGGATTCGACCTCGGGTGAATGGGTCGACACCTCGGCGCATATGCTGTGGATCGGCGACCGTACCCGCCAGCTCGACGGCGCTCATGTCGAGTTCCTGCGCGGCGTACTGAACCCGATCGGCCTGAAATGCGGCCCGACCACCGATCCGGATGAGCTGATCCGCCTGATCGACGTGCTCAACCCGCAGAACAGGCCGGGCCGGCTGACCCTGATCACCCGCATGGGCCACGAGAAGGTGCACAAGCACTTGCCGGCGCTGCTGCGCAAGGTGAAGCAGGAAGGCCGCGCCGTGGTGTGGTCCTGCGATCCGATGCATGGCAATACGCTGACCTCGACCTCGGGCTACAAGACGCGGCCGTTCGACCGCATCCTGTCGGAAGTGCGGCAGTTCTTCGAGGTGCATATCGCCGAAGGTACCAATGCCGGCGGCATCCATCTCGAGCTGACCGGCCAGGACGTCACCGAATGCATGGGTGGTGCCCAGGCGATCGGCGACGATGACCTGTCCAGCCGCTATCACACCCACTGCGATCCGCGACTGAACGCCTCGCAGGCACTGGAACTCGCGTTCCTGATCGCCGAGATGCTGAAGGTCGAGCGCAGCAACCGGGGCCTGCAGCTGCATGCCGCACAAGCCTGACAATACCGCCGGCGTAACTCCGGCCGACGTGACCCAGCTCGTGCCGCCGGCCCAGGCGGCCGAGCTGGAACGTCAGGTCGCCGCCAATACCGACGCCTATTTCAGGAAGACCAAGGCGATCGTCGAACGCATGGGCGACAAGCAGGTCACCTACGCGGTGTTCATGCGCCGCCCGGTGATCTTCTGCCCGCGTCTGGTGGTCGAGTGGCTGGAGAAAATGGCCGCCGCGCGCGGCGTGAAGTTCCAGATCGACCTCTGCCACGAGGAGGGCACCTGGGTCGGCGCCGGCGAGCCGCTGCTGTATCTGACCGGCCCGATGTCGCAGCTGGTCGATCTCGAGACGCTGTACCTGCAGAAGCTCGGGCCGGCCTGCGTCGCCGCTTATAACGCCTACTCGATGTGCTGCGACCTGCCGAACGCGCGCTTCCTCGCCATGGATGCGCGGCACTGCGCCGGCGCCGAGATGGCCGACATGATGGCCTATGCCGCCTCGGTCGGCGGCCGTGCCGCCCGGCGCGATGTCGGCGCCGCCGGCTTCATCGGCAATGCCACCGACGCCACCGCGCATTACTTCGGCAACGACAAGGGCTTCGGCACCATGCCGCATGCCCTGATCGGCTATGCCGGCTCGACGCTGAAGGCGGCCGAACTCTATGCCGAGACCTTTCCGGGCGAACAGATGACCGTGCTGGTCGACTATTACGGCCAGGAAGTCACCGACGCGCTTGCCGTCTGCAACCGTTTCCCCGATGCCGCCCAGGACGGCCGGCTGGCCGTGCGGCTCGACACCCACGGCGGCCGCTATGTCGAGGGGCTGGACCCGCAGGCTTCCTATGCCGTGCTGGAACGCCATGTGCCGAATGCGATCCGCCAGTACCGCACCGAGGCCGAGCTGCGCTGGCTGGTCGGCACCGGCGTTTCGGCGGCGGCGCTGTTCCACATGCGCACCACGCTCGACCGGGCCGGCTTTTTCAACGTCAAGATCGTCGCCTCCTCGGGCTTCAATGCCGCCAAGTGCAAGGTGATGGCCAGCGTGCAGGCGCCGATCGACATTGTCGGCACCGGCTCCTACCTGCCGGACCACTGGACCGAGACCTATGCCACGGCCGATATCGTCGCCTATGACGGCCAGCCCAGCGTCAAGGTCGGCCGCGAATTCCTGTTGCAGAAATAGGCTGCCTGGGCCAAAAGTCGTCCGCTGACAAATAATCTGTTGGGGGAGGAAAACCCATGCGCTGCCTGTTCGCGCGTTTTGCGCTCGCCGTTGCCGTTTTCGGTCTGGCTGCCGCCGGCCCTGCCGCCGCCCAGACCCGGGTGACGCTGAAATCCGCCACCGCCTCGTCGTCCTACTACGTGATGATGGTGCAGCTGGGCGAGGTGCTGCGCGCCGAGACCAAGGGCCAGATCCAGGCCACCGTCGAGGAAAGCCAGGGTTCGGTGCAGAACGTGAAGGAAGCCGGCAAGCGGCCGGGCAACTTCGTCTTCACCACGCCGCCGAGCCTGCTGGCCGCCGCCCGCGAGGGCCGGAAGCCCTTCGAGGGCGAGACGGGTTATGACGGGATCCGCACCCTGTTTGTGATGCCTTATGTGACCGTGCATTTCGTGGTGCGCGAGGACAGCGGCGTGAAGCAGCTGTCCGATCTGGCCGGCAAGGATTTCATCTCTGGCGGCCATGGCACCTTCTGCGACGGCCGCACGCGGACGATCTTCAAGCTGCTCGGCCTTGAGGACAAGGTGAACTTCGTCGATGTCGAGCTCGCCTCGGCCGACAACGCCCTGAAGAACCGCAAGGTGGTCGGCTACGCCACCTGCTCGTCGCATCCGACCCCGCAGCTGCAGGAACTGGCCACCACCACGGCGATCCGCATCCTGCCGCTGACGCCGGCGCAGACCGAGATCGTGGTGAAGAACGACCCGTCGTCGAGCCCGATCACCATCGCCAAAGGCACCTACAAGGGCGTCGATGTCGATGTGCCCACCGTCGGCGTGCCGGTCGGCGCCTATGCCACCACCCATATGGACGACGCCACCGCCTATGCCATCGTCAAGGCCTTCTGGGCCAAGAAGGACGAAATGGCGAAGACCAATCCCTGGTGGGCCGCCGTGACGCCCGACCTGATTTCCGCCCTGCATAACACCAGGCTGCATCCGGGCGCGCTGAAGTATTACAAGGAGGCCGGGGTGACGATTCCGGCCGACATGCAGTAACCCGCAGGAACAAGCAGTCCGTATCATGCAGTCACAGGATGCCGGCGCGCGGCCGGGTTGGGGTCTTCTTCTCTGCGCCGCGATCACCGTCGGCATCCATGTCTGGCTGATCTTCACCAGCCTGGTGCCGAATCTCGTCAGCCGGCCGCTGCATTTCGCCGCCGCGCTGCCGTGGATTTTCCTGTTCGCCCGGCCGCGCAGTCGCGTCGAGCGCTGGATCGGTTTTGCCGGCTGCGCCTTCGGCCTGGCCGGCGCGGCCTATCTGATCCTCGACCGCCGCGCCATCCTCGACCAGTACGGTTCGCTGGATGGTAGCCTGTGGCAGTTTGTGCTGGCTGGCGGCCTGATCCTGGTGACCCTGGAGATGGCCCGTCGCGCGGTGCAGCCGGTGCTGCCCGGTGTTGCCGTGCTCTGCCTGGCCTACGGCTTTTTCGGCCAGTATCTGCCCGGCGCACTCGGCCATCCGGCCCTGCCGGTCGACTATTTCCTCGGCAGCCTGACGCTCGCCGAGGGCGGCCTGTGGGGTCAGCTCACCGGCATCTCCATCGACCTGATCGTGCCCTTCATGATCCTCGGCGCCGTGGTCTCGGCGGGCGAGGCGGGTCGGGGCTTCATGGCGCTGGCGACCCAGCTCGCCGGTGGTTACCGCGCCGGTGCCGCCAAGGTCTCGGTGCTGGCCTCGGCGCTCTACGGCACGATTTCGGGTTCGGCCTCGGCCAATGTCGCCTCGGTCGGCGCGATTACCATTCCCGGCATGATCCGCATGGGTTATCCGCGACCGCTGGCCGCCGCCGTCGAGGCGGTGGCGTCGACCGGTGGCCAGATCATGCCGCCGGTGATGGGCTCGGCCGCCTTCATCATGGCCGAGCTGATCCGCCAGCCTTATGCCGATATCGCGGTGGCCTCGATCCTGCCCGCCGTGTTGTTCTTCTTCGCCGCCTGGGTCGGCGTGCATTACTTCGCGCTGCGCTTCGGCTTGAAGGCACTGCCGGCCGACGAGCTGCCCGGCTGGCGCATGGCCGCTGCCGCCGTGCCGTTTTTCGCGGCACCCTTGGCTGTACTGATCGTCATGCTGCTGGTGCTGGGCTATTCGCCGGCCTATGCGGCGATGCTGGCGACGGCCGTCACCGTGGCGATGCTGATCTGGGACGGCAAGGCGCGCCGCCTGTCGGGCCGGCTGTTCGTGGGTCGCGTCATGACCGCGCTGGTCGATGCCTCGCGGCAGATCGCGCTGATCGCCGCCATCATCATCTGCGCCGGGCTGATCGTCGGCGTCTTCCATGCCACCGGGCTCGGCGTGAAGATCACCGGCCTGATCCTCGACCTGTCCGGCGGCCATCTTTGGGCGGCGCTGGTGCTGACCGCGCTGGCCTGCACCATCCTCGGCATGGAACTGCCGACCACGGCGGCCTACCTGATCTGCGCCGCCGTCGCCGGCCCGGCGCTGGTCAAGCTTGGCCTGCCGGAACTGCATGCCCATATGTTCGTGTTCTGGTATGCGCTGCTGTGTACCATCACGCCGCCGGTCTGCGGTACGGTGTTCGTCGCCGCATCCATCGCCGGCACGCCGTGGCTGCCGGTCGCCGGCATGGCCATGCGCATCGGCCTCGGGCTGTTCATCATCCCGCTCGGCTTCGTCGCCAATCCGGCGCTGATGACGCTGGCCACCACGCCGGTGCTGGCCATCCTGGCGATGCTGAAGATCGGCGCCGGCCTGACCCTGCTGTCCTGGGCGCTGGTCGGGGTCAGCCCGCGCTGGCTGCTGCGGGCAGCCGGCTTAGCTGCCGGCCTCGCCCTGGTCTTTGCCTACGGAATCGGCTGACGGGGGATTGTCGTCATCCCCGCGAAAGCGGGGATCCCATTAAACGGTGATAATGGGGCTCCTGCTTGCGCGGGAGCGACGAAAAAAACTACACCGTCTCCGGTGCGATCCGCACCAGCTGCTTGCCGAAGTTCTTGCCCTTCAGCAGGCCGATAAAGGCGGCGGGGGCGTTCTTCAGGCCCTCGGCGATGTCTTCCTTGTATTTCAGCTTGCCGGACTTGATCCAGCCGGCCATCTCCATGATCGCGCCGGGCCAGTATTCCATATGCTCGGAAATGATGAAGCCCTGCACCTTGGCGCGGTTGACCAGCACATGGCGCATGCCGGTGAACGGGTAGGGCTGGCCATTGTACTGGGCGATCAGGCCGCAGACGGCGACGCGGCTGAAGCCGTTCAGCCGGCCGAACACCATTTCCATGATCTCGCCGCCGACATTCTCGAAATAGACGTCGACGCGATCAGGCGTCGCCGCCTTGAACTTCTCCTGCATGTCCGGCGCCTTGTAGTCGATGCAGGCGTCGAAGCCGAGTTCCTTGACCACGTAGTCGCATTTCTCGGCGCCGCCGGCGATGCCGACCACCCGGCAGCCCTGGATCTTGGCCACCTGGCCGACCACCGAGCCGACCGCGCCCGAGGCGGCCGAGACCACCACGGTTTCGCCGGCCTTGGGCTGGCCGATGGTCATCAGGCCGTAATGCGCCGTGCAGCCGGGCATGCCGAGCACGCCGACCGCGGTCGAGATCGGCGCGATCTTGGGGTCCAGCACCCGCAGTTCGCCGGCCCTGGCGAGGCCGTATTCCTGCCAGCCCAGCATGCCGTTGACATAGGCGCCGACCGGCAGCGACTTGACGTTGCTTTCGACGATCTGGCCGACCGTGCCGCCGCCCATCATGTCGCCCGGGTTGAGGTGGGCGGCATAGGAGCGCACGGCATCCATGCGGCCGCGCATGTAGGGGTCGAGCGACAGGTAGATGTTGCGGACCAGCACCTGGTCGGGGCCCGGTTTCGGGATGTCGCGCTCGACGATCTCGAAATCACCCTCGGTGACCCAGCCCTTGGGGTGCTGTTTCATCAGGACTTGAGTATTTTTCCCGGCCATCGGGGCCTCCCTTTGTTATTTGCAAGGCTATCTAGAACGATGGCCGGCACTGTAAACTGCCGCAGCTATTGAGATAAGCCTGCCGTAGGGTTAACTCTGACCATCATGACTGCCACCCCCGCCAATCCGCCGGACCGCCTCCGGATCGCCATGGCCCAGGTCAACCCGACCATGGGCGATATTGCCGGCAACCGTGCCCTGATCGCCGCGACCCGGGCCCGGGCCGCCGCGGCCGGTGCCGACCTCGTGGTCTTCCCGGAACTCGCCATCCTCGGCTATCCGCCGGAGGACCTGGTGCTGCGCCCCTCGGTGCAGGAAGCCTGCCGGGTGGCCATCGGCGAGCTCGCTGCGCTGACCACCGACGGCGGCCCCGGCATGGTGGTCGGCACGCCCTGGGTCGACGACGGCAAGCTGTACAATGCCGCCGCCCTGCTCGATGGCGGCGCCGTCGCCGCCCTGCGCTACAAGCACGAGCTGCCCAATTACGGCGTGTTCGACGAGAAGCGCGTCTTCGCCGCCGGTCCGCTGCCCGGCCCGACCGCCTTCCGCGGCGTACGGCTCGGCCTGATGGTCTGCGAGGACATGTGGTTCCCCGATGTGGCCGAATGCCTGGCCGAGACCGGCGCCGAGCTGCTGCTGGTGCCGAACGGCTCGCCCTTCGATGTCGCCAAATGGGACGTTCGGCTCAATCTTGGCGTCGCCCGCGTGGTCGAGACCGGCCTGCCGCTGATGTATGTGAATTATGTCGGCGGCCAGGACGAGCTGGTCTTCGACGGCGGCGGCTTCGTGCTCAATGCCGACCGCAGCATGGCGGTGCGCCAGCCGGAATTCATCGAGGACCTGCTGGTCACCGAGTGGCAGCGCGGCAACGACGGCTGGCACTGTGCGCCGGGCCCGCTGGCCGAACCGCTCGATCGCCTGCCCAAGATCTACGAAGCGATGATGCTGGGCCTGCGCGACTATGTGAACCGCAACCGCTTTCCCGGCGTGGTGCTCGGCCTGTCGGGCGGCATTGATTCCGCGCTGTCGGCCGCCGTCGCCGTCGATGCGCTGGGGCCTGACCGCGTGCGCTGCGTGATGCTGCCATCGAAATACACTTCGCAGCTCAGCCTCGACGATGCCGCCGCCTGCGCCGATGCGCTCGGCGTCTCCTACGAGACCATCCCGATCGAACCGGCGGTGCAGGCCTTCGGCGGCATGCTGGCGCCGGCCTTCAACGGCCGCGACCCCGACATCACCGAAGAGAACCTGCAGAGCCGGGTGCGCGGCGTCACCCTGATGGCGCTCAGCAACAAGTTCGGCCATATGGTGCTGACCACCGGCAACAAGTCGGAAATGTCGGTCGGCTATGCCACGCTCTATGGCGACATGTGCGGCGGCTACAGCGTGCTGAAAGATGTCTACAAGATGACGGTCTTCGACCTGTCGCGCTGGCGCAACACGGCTAGGCCTGCCGGCGCGCTCGGTCCCGACGGCATCGTCATCCCCGACAGCATCATCCAGCGACCGCCGACCGCCGAGCTGCGCGAGAACCAGACCGACCAGGACAGCCTGCCGCCCTACGAGCAGCTCGATGCCATCCTCGAGATGCTGATCGAGAAGGAGATGCCGGTGCGCGACATCGTCGCCGCCGGCCAGCCCGACGACGTCGTCCGCCGGGTCCAGCACCTGCTGTATATCGCCGAATACAAGCGCCGCCAGGCGCCGCCGGGCGTCAAGATCACCGCGCGCAACTTCGGCCGCGACCGCCGCTATCCGATCACCAACGCCTTCCGGGACCAGAAAAAATGAGTCCCGTCGCCGTGCGGTTCGCGCCGAGCCCGACCGGCCGGCTGCATGTCGGCAATGCGCGCGCCGCCCTGCTGAACTGGCTTTACGCACGCAAGCATGGCGGCACCTTCCTGCTGCGGCTCGATGATACCGATACCGGCCGCTCGACGGCGGAATTCGCCGCCGGCATCGAGGCCGACCTGCGCTGGCTCGGCCTCGACTGGGATCGCTTCGCCCGCCAGTCCGAACGGCTCGACCTCTACAGCGATGCCGCCGAGGCCCTGAAGAAAAGCGGGCGGCTGTATCCCTGCTACGAGACGGCCGAAGAACTCGAACTCCGCCGCAAGGTGCAGCTCAGCCAGAAAAAGCCGCCGGTCTACGACCGCGCCGCGCTGAAGCTGACCGATGCCGACCGCGCGACACTGGAGGCTGAGGGCCGCCGGCCGCACTGGCGCTTCAAACTCGAGCCCGGCCATGTCGGCTGGGATGATCTGGTGCACGGTCCTGTCGAGATCGACATGGGCAGTCTGAGCGATCCGGTGCTGGTGCGCTCCGACGGCTACCCGCTCTATACGTTAAGTTCCGTGGTCGATGACGGCGATCTTGGCATCACCCATATCATCCGCGGCGAGGACCACATCACCAACACCGCCGCGCAGATCCAGATCTTCGCTGCGCTGGGGTATGCGGCGCCGGTGTTCGGGCATTTCTCCTGGCTGCTTGATGCCGAGGGCGCCGGGCTGTCGAAGCGCATTGGCTCGCTCAGCCTCGCCGATCTGCGTGAAGAGGGCTACGAGCCGATGGCGCTGAATGCCCTGCTGGCCCGGCTCGGTTCGGCCGATCCGGTTGAACCGCGGCAGGCGGTGGCCGAGCTGGTCGACGGCTTCGATCTCGGCCGCTTCAGCCGCGCGCCGGCCCGGCTCGATCCGCATGACCTCGACCTGCTGAACGCGAAGATCCTGCACGAGACGCCATTCGATGCCGTGGCTGCGCGCCTGCCGGCCGGCGCGACGGACGCCTTCTGGCTCGCCATCCGCGGCAACATCGTCAAGCTTGGCGATGCCGCCGACTGGTGGGCCGTGGTGGCCGGTGAGATGGCCGGTCCGCGCGAGGACGAGGGCCTGCTGGCCGCCGCCGCCGCCTGCCTGCCGGCGGAGCCGTGGGATGGCACCACCTGGAAGGCCTGGACCGGGGAAATTTCTGCCAGGACAGGCACGAAAGGCCGTGGCCTGTTCCATCCGCTGCGTTTGGCCTTGACCGGGCGCGACAAGGGGCCCGAAATGGCGGCCCTGCTGCCGCTGATCGGCCGCAGCCGCGTGCTGTCTCGCCTGCAGCCAAAGACCTGAGTGGAGACCATGGCCAAGGATCGCGTTTATCTCTTCGACACGACGCTGCGCGATGGCGCGCAGACTCAAGGAGTGGACTTCTCCGTCGAGGACAAGCGCATTATTGCCAAGGCGCTGGACAAGCTGGGCGTCGCCTATATCGAGGGCGGCTGGCCCGGTGCCAATCCCATCGACACCGAGTTCTTTGCCGAGAAGCCGGCATTGAAGCGCGCAAAATTCGTCGCCTTCGGCATGACCAAACGTCCCGGCCGTTCGGCCGCCAACGATCCCGGTCTGGCGCAGATCCTCGGTGCCAGCGCCGATGCCGCGTGCCTCGTGGGCAAGAGCTGGGATTTCCAGGTCGAGGTGGCGCTTGGGATCACGAATGCCGAGAATGTCGAGTTGATATACGACAGCATCGCCGCGACCCATGCGAAGTTCGGCGAGGCGATGTACGACGCCGAGCATTTCTTCGACGGCTACAAGGCCAACCCCGATTACGCCACGCAATGCGTGAAGGCCGCGCTCGATGCCGGCGCGCGCTGGGCGGTGCTGTGCGACACCAATGGCGGTGCGCTGCCGCATGAGGTCGAGCGTATCGTCGGCGAACTGGCGGCGAAGCTCGGCGATGCCTCGCGCCTCGGCATCCACACTCATAACGACACCGAGAATGCCGTCGCCAACACGCTGGCCGCGGTGAAGGCCGGTGTGCGCCAGGTGCAGGGCACGCTGAACGGGCTGGGCGAGCGCTGCGGCAATGCCAACCTGATCTCGCTGATCCCGTCGCTGATGCTGAAGCCATGGTTCCGCGACCATGTCGATGTCGGGCTGAGCGAGCAGGAGCTGACCCAGCTGACCGCCACCTCGCGGGTGCTGGACGAGCTGCTTAACCGCGCGCCGAACCGCCATGCCGCCTATGTCGGCGCCTCGGCCTTCGCCCACAAGGGCGGGCTGCATGTCTCGGCGGTGATGAAGGATCCGCGCACCTACGAGCATGTGCCGCCGGAAAGCGTCGGCAACACGCGGCAGATCCTGATTTCCGACCAGGCCGGACGCTCCAATCTTCTCGTCCGCCTGACCGAGGCCGGCATCCCGTTCAATCCCGAGGACAGCCGGCTCAACCTGCTGCTCGACGAGGTCAAGCAGCGCGAGGCGGAAGGCTATTCCTACGACGGCGCCGAGGCGAGCTTCGAGGTGCTGGCGCGCCGCAAGCTCGGCCTGATGCCGGATTTCTTCCAGGTGCGCAGCTTCCGCGTCATGGTCGAACGCCGCTACAACGCACGCGGCGAGCTGGTCACCATGTCGGAAGCCACGGTGAAGCTGAATGTCGATGGCGAGCTGGTCTTTTCGGTGGCCGAGGGCAACGGTCCGGTCAACGCGCTCGATCATGCGCTACGCAAGGACCTCGGCCGCTACCAGGGCTATATCGACGACCTGCGGCTGGTGGATTTCAAGGTGCGTATCCTCAATGGCGGCACCGAGGCCACCACCCGCGTGATGATCGAGAGCGCCGACGGCCAGGGCAACCGCTGGTTCACCGTCGGGGTTTCGCCCAACATCATCGACGCGGCGTTTTCGGCGCTGATGGATTCGGTCGAATGGAAGCTGCTGCGCGACGGGGCCGCGCCGTCGAAGCGGCCGGCGAAATAAGCCATGGCCGGCACTTTCCGTCCCAAGCTCGGCAAGCTGGCCCCGCCGGGCCCGCTCCGGCGCGGCCCTGTGGTGGTGCTGGTCGAACCGCAGCTCGGCGAGAATATCGGCGCCGCGGCGCGCGCCATGCTGAACTGCGGGATTACCGAACTGCGGCTGGTCAACCCGCGTGACGGCTGGCCCAACCCGGCGGCCTATGTGCTGGCCAGCAAGGCCGATCCGGTGCTCGATGCGGTCAGCGTGTTCGGCAGTACGGCCGAGGCCGTCGCCGACCTGCACCGGATCTATGCCACCACGGCGCGTCACCGCGACATGGTGAAAGAGGTCGTCACCCCGCGTGAGGCGGCGGCCCGCATGCGGGCGGAAGAGGCGGACGGCTTCCGCGTCGGGATTCTGTTCGGTCGTGAGCGCACCGGGCTGGACAACGAGGATGTCGCGCTGGCCCATACGGCGATTTCCGTGCCGCTCAATCCGGGTTTCTCGTCGCTCAACCTCGCCCAGGCCGTGCTGCTGCTCGGCTATGAATGGTTCACGGCCACCGACGACACGGCGCCGAGCCGCATGGACACGGTGCGCGGCGGCTTTGCCACCCAGGAGGAGCTGCAGGGTCTCTACGACCACCTGGCGGCGGAACTCGAGGCTTCGGGCTTTTTCCACAATGTCGAGCCGAAGCGCACCGCCATCCTGCGCAACCTGCGCAGCGTGCTGCAGCGGGTGCCGCTGGCGGCCCAGGAAGTGAACACCTTCCGCGGCATGCTGAAAGCCATTGCGCAGGGCCGGCCGTTGCGCGCACCATATTCGAAAAAGCGACAGCAGCCCCAGCCAACGGAGACGACAGATGTGCCAGTCAGATCAGAGTCCGGCAAATCACGGTCAGGCCGTGCCGACCCAGCAGGCGGATGACGAGCGGGTGCGCATCACCCGCTGGGATTTCGCGCCGGACGCCGCCACCGGCTTCCATGTCCACGAATACCCCTATGCGGTGACCTACCTGACCGATGCGACCATGAAGCTGATCGACAAGGACGGCCAGGAAAGCATCATCGAGATGAAGGCCGGCGGCAGCTATTCGCGGCCCAAGGGCGTGGCGCATGACGTGATCAACGCCGGCACGGCCGCCATGGCCTTCGTCGAGGTTGAGATCAAGCTGTAAGCTCTGTCATGCCCGGGCCTGACCCGGGCATCCCATTTAAATGGGGCCCGCGGATCAAGCCCGCGGGTGACACGGAACGGACTAACTCTTCCTCGCCAGCCCGATGCTGCGGCCGGCCTGTGCCGGCTGCGGCAGCCGGCCGTGGCCCGCCATCATGCGGGTGAACAGCGCCTGGTGTCCGGCCCCGAAGGGGCAGGAGCGGCGGGTGGCGAGATCGACATGCACCAGCACCTGCTCGGACGTCGCGGCAAGATAGCCTTTCGCCGCGTGATGCATTGCCATGAAATAATGGATGCGCTTGGCATCATGGCCGAGCAGCCGGAAGGTGAAGCGCAAGGCATCGCCCTCGACCACCTCCTGCAGATAGCAGACATGAGTCTCCAGCACGAAGGTCGACAGGTTGGTGCGCTGCACGTAAGACCAGTCGAGATCGAAGGGCTTGAAGAAGGCGTCGAGCGCCTGGTCGAAGATCACGTTGTAATAGCCGACATTCATATGCCCGTTGGCATCGATGAAGGCGGGCAGCACCGTCATGCCGGTCAGTTCCAGCGGGCGGCTGTAGTCGGCTTGAGACGCCTGATCTTGAGCAGGGTGCAAGGGGCTTTGAGAAGAATTCATCATTCCGGCCTTTGTCGTTGGCGGTTCTCCCGCTAGCCTTCCTTCCATGAGCTGGGACCCGACGCAATACCTGAAATTCGCCGGCGAACGCCTGCGGCCTGCCATCGACCTGCTGGGCCGGGTGCCGCTGGCCGATCCGGCCACCGTGGTCGACCTTGGCTGCGGCGCCGGCAACCTCTCGCCCCTGATCCTGCAGCGCTGGCCGGGCGCGACGCTCACCGGTGTCGATTCATCGCCCGCCATGCTGGCGAAGGCCCGTGCCGGGTATCCGCAGGCCGAATTCATCGAGGCCGATATCGCGACCTGGCGCCCGCCAGAAGAGATGGGTGGGCCCGTGGACCTGCTCTACACCAATGCCGCCCTGCACTGGCTGGATCATCACGAGACGCTGATCCCCGGCCTGCTGGATAGCGTGACGCCCGGCGGCTGGCTCGCCATCCAGATGCCGTGCAATTTCGCCGCCCCGTCGCATACCTGCATCGTCGACGCCATCGAGCAGGGGCCGTGGCGGGCGAAGCTGGAGCCCTACCTGCGCCGCCGGCCGGTCGCCGAACCCGGCGTCTACTGGCGCCTGCTGCAGGACCGCACGGCGGCGCTGGACATCTGGGAGACCGAATACCTGCAGGTATTGTCCGGCGACAACCCGGTGGCGGAATATACCAAGGGCACCTGGCTGAAGCAGTTCCTCGACCGCCTGGACGGCGCGGAGCGCGACGCCTTCGAGGCCGATTACCGGGCCCGCGTCGGCGCGGCTTACCCCAAGGAAGCCGACGGACGAACCTTGTTCCCGTTCCGCCGGCTGTTCATCCTGGCGCAGCGCAAGGCCTGATCACCCGCCCTTCGGCCTGAGCCCCAGCAGCCGGAAGGTCAGCGGCGCCAGCAGCACGACGATGGCGATGCGCAGCACATGCATGGTCGAGATGATGGCGACATCGACGCCGAGCGCCAGCGCGATCAGGCTCATCTCGGCCAGGCCACCCGGTGACAGGGTCAGCGCCAGCGTCTCGAACCGTGTGCCGATCAGGCCGGCAAAGGCAAACGTGCAGGCCACCGTGCAGCCGACCATGATCAGCGCCGAGACGACGCTGAGCCCGGCGATGCGGCGGATCTCGATGAGCGGCGTGCCGGCGAAGCGGGTGCCCAATGCCGCGCCCATCACCACCTGGGCGATGGCGACGATCTCCGGCGGCGGCTTGGCTTCGGAGAAGCCGGCCAGATGCACGGCGGCCGAGACCACCATCGGGCCGATCAGCCGTGAGGCCGGCATGCGCAGGAAATGCGCGCCGATCCAGCCGACCACGCCGCAGCCGGCCAGCAGGGCGAGTTCATGCAGCGGCATCTGGGTGACATGCAGGCCGGGTGCCATCGAGGGGACGTGATAGCCGGCGATGTAGCGGAAATAGACCGGGATGGTCATCACCGCGACGAAAATGCGGATCGCGTGGGTCAGCACGATATGGCGCGCATCGCCGCCATAATGCTCGCCGATCACCGTCATTTCCTGCAGGCCGCCCGGTGTCGCCGAGAAGAAGCTGGTGACCGGATCGAACTTGCCGACCTTGCGGAACAGCAGGTAGCCGAGCAGGGTGACGAAGGGGATATAGGCGAGCAGCAGGGCGACCAGGCCGGCCCATTCGACCAGGCGGTCGAGCATCGCCGGGCGGAAGGCACTGCCGAGCAGCACGCCGATCACCGTGACCATCAGCTCGCGCAGGCGACCCTCGATCTTCACCGGCAGGCTGTGGCGCAGGATGCGGCCGGTCTGGCCGCCGCTGTCGCTCATCAGGGCGAAGGCGGCGACGAAGACCATGCTGCCGAGCATCCAGGCCAGCGGCATATGCAGCAGGAAGAAGATGAAGCCGCCCAGCGTGCCGATCAGCAGCGCCGGCAGGTTGCCGGCAGCCTGGCGCAGCAGCGGACCGGCCATCGCCGCGCGCGCCTTTCGCTGCTCAGGCGGCGATGTAACGGCCGAGCCGGACCGCGGTCTGGCCGGGCTTGAGCCGCTTGGTCGGCATGATCAGCACGCAGTTGTCATAGGGCGTCAGCACCGGCTTGCCGCCGTCCCGCGCGATCTCGGTGCCGGCGGCCGGGATGCATTCGAGGCCGGTATAGGTCTGGGCGAAGACGAAGTCGTCGCTCTCGATGGTCACCGCATCGGTCACCGTGACGAATTTCTGTGCCGGCGGCGCGCCCGCGATTCCATGGGTGGCCAGCAGCGCGTCATCGGCCAGATGGGTGGCTTTCAGAAAGCGGAACATGGTCTCGATGGCGACCTTGCGGCTCGCCTGTTCCCAGTGCTGGCCGCATTCGACCAGCAGGGCGTTCTTCTGGCTCGACGGATCGCCGAAGCCGGCATAGTCGCGCATCCGCACGCCGGCCTTGTGGCCCTCGTCGGCGACCACGGTGGCCGGCACGCCGACCTTCGCCGCCAGTTCGCGGCCCTTCGCCAGCGGGCCCGACAGCATCAGCGGCGGCGAGAACTGCTGCATCGAATGCAGGTCGAGCAGCAGGTCGATCTCGCCGATCAGCGGCTCGATCTCGCGGGCGCGTTCCAGCTCGATGCTGTGGCGCTCGCCGTCCAGCGCGTTGGAGCCCCAGACGCGGTTCATGTCCTCGTCGACGAAGCGGGACGCGGTCGGCTCGTTCGGGTCGAAGCGCGAATAGGCGGCGACATTGCCGAAGATCAGGGTCAGCTTGCCGCGGGCAGGGCGGAATTTCTCGCGCAGCAGCAGGTCGAGTGCATGGGCGCCGCAGACCTCGTTGCCGTGGACCAGCGCGGTGATGCCGACGGTCGGGCCCGGCTTGCCGGAGTCGAACTGGAAGGCGTAGGGGACGCCGGTATTGCCTTCGCGGTACTGGTGGATCGGGATCGGCAGCAGGGGATTCTCGGGCAGGGCGCTCATCGTCGGATGCTGACTCTCTGTCTGGTGCTGTGGGCGGGGCTTGCAGGTTACCGGATACAGGCTGTCGTCCTGTGTCGCACCGACATCCTGTGTCGCCGTTTTTTGTCACAGGCGCCGGTGACTCGCGCGAATCAGGGAAAAGCGCGGAAATCGCCGACCGCACGGTTATATCCGGTCCGGCGCCCCGCGGGCCAGCCACAGGACGGCCATAATCGCGCCCATGATCGACCCCATGATCGACCCCATGATCGACAGTGGGATGCCGCAGGATTCGCCGGCCGCGCCCGTGACCGAGATATAGCCAGCCGGAGAATCCGCCATGCTGCCCAGCAGTCCAGTGTCCGGGGCCCCGCTGCCGAAGGATGCGGTGATCGCCGCCAACCGCTTCGGCTTCGGCGCGCGGCCGCAGGATGTCACGGCCATCGGTCCCGATCCGCAGGGCTGGCTGCGCCGCCAGCTGCCACCGCCGGGTCAGGCCGCACCGCTGCCGGCCGCCCTGCAGGGCCTGCCGCGCGCCGAGGATTACGCCGCGCGGTTTTTCGCCGCCCGCCAGGCCATGAAGCAGGGCGATGCCGGCGCGGCACAGGCGGCCCGCGAGATGCTGCAGCCTGCGATCCGCGAAGAGGCCGCCGCGCTGTTCCGCGCCCAGGCCGAGAGCGACACGCCCTTCGTCGAGCGCTGGGTGCAGTTCTGGGCCAACCATTTCACCGTGGCCGGGCGCCAGCAGATCGTCGCCGCCATGGCCGGCGCCTATGAGCGCGAGGCGATCCGTCCCCACGCCTTCGGCCGCTTCGGCGACATGCTGCTGGCGGCGACCCGGCATCCGGCCATGCTGCTGTATCTCGACAATGCCGCCTCGATCGGGCCGAATTCGCGCGCCGGCCAGCGCCGCCATGTCGGACTGAACGAGAATCACGGCCGCGAACTGCTTGAACTGCACACCGTCACCCCGGCCGCCGGCTATACCCAGGCCGATGTAATCGCGCTGGCGAAGCTGCTGACCGGCTGGTCGCTCGGCCGCACCGCTGCCGACGACTGCACCATCGGCGCCTTCTGCTTCCGGCCGGCCATCCACGAGCCGGGCCCGCAGGTGCTGCTCGGCCATGTCTTCGAGCCGCAGAATGGTGCAGGTCAGGGCGAGGCGGCGCTCGCCATGCTGGCGGTCCATCCGGCCACCGCGCAGCACATTGCCGAAAAGCTGGCCCGCCAGTTCATTGCCGACGATCCGCCGCCGGCCGCGGTGGCTGCGCTGGCCGATACCTTTCGTGACAGCGGCGGCGACCTGCGTGCCATGGCGCTCGCCGTGATCGCCCGGCCCGAGGCCTGGCAGCCGCAGAACCGCAAGCTGCGCACGCCGCGCGACTTTCTCGTTGCCGCCGCGCGGCTGACCGGGCTGGAGATGCAGCCGCAGCGTCTGCTGGCCCTGCTGCGCCAGTTCGGCCAGCCCGCCTTCATGCCGCCGTCGCCGGCCGGCTGGCCCGACCGCGCCAATGACTGGATGGCGCCCGATGCTTTGCGCCAGCGCATCGAGCTCGCCTATATCGCCGGCCAGAAGCTGCGGCCGCCGGAAGAGCCCGCTGAGCTGCTCGACGTCGCGCTCGGCGTCAGTGCCGGCAGCGACACGCGGCAGGCGGTAGCCCGTGCCGAAAGCCGCCAGGCCGCCGTTGCCACCGTGCTGGCGGCGCCGGAATTCCAATGGCGCTGATCGGGGCGCCGATATGAGACGCGGAGACATGCCATGACCGATCCGCACAATCTGCTCTCGCGCCGCCGCGCCCTGCATCTGCTGGGCGGTGCCGCCGCCGCCGGCAGCCTGGCGCCGCGCCTGAGCTTCGCCCGCACGAGTCCGGCCACTGCGCAGGGCGAGAAGCGCTTCGTGTTCCTGATCCTGCGCGGCGGTATGGACGGGCTGGCCGCGCTGCTGCCGGTCGGCGATCCGGCCTTTGCGGCCCTGCGGGAAGATTTCGCCGATGCCGGCGATGCCGTGCAACTGGACGGCACTTTCGCGCTGCATCGCGAGCTGGCGCCGCTGAAGGCGTATTACGACGCCGGCGAGTTGCTGCCGGTGCATGCGGTGGCGACCAGCCATCGCGGGCGCTCGCATTTCGAGGCGCAGGACGTGCTGGAGGCCGGCCTCGATCGGCCCACCGCGCATAGTGCCGGCTGGGTCAGCCGGCTGGCCGGTGCCGTCGAGCGCCGCAACGGTGCCAGCCGGCTCGGCCTCTCGGTCGGGCCGACGATCCCCTTTGCGCTGCGCGGGTCTGTGCCGGTGGCCTCGGTCGCCCCCGACCTGCTGCCCGGCGCGCCGGCGGTGTTCCTCGACCGCATGGCCGGCCTGTGGAACGACGACGCGCAGCTCGGGCCGGCACTGCATACCGCGCTCGGCGCGGGCGATGACGGCGACGAGATGATGCACGGCCTCGGCGGCGGCATCAAAGCCGCCACCGCGCTGGCCGGTCTGGCGGCCGACCGGCTGGTGCAGCCGATGGGCCCGCGCATCGCCGTGCTCGACCTCAACGGCTTCGACACCCACAGCGCCGAGACCAACCGCCTCGACCAGCAGTTCCGGGCACTGGCCGCCGTGCTGACCACGCTGGCCGAGGGGTTGCGACCGGTCTGGCACGATACGGCCATTCTCGCTGTCAGCGAGTTCGGCCGCACCGCGCGGCCGAACGGCTCGGGCGGCACGGATCATGGCACGGCGGGCGCCGCCTTCCTGCTCGGCGGCGCGGTCCAGGGCGGCCGCGTGCTGGCCGACTGGCCCGGCCTCGGCCAGTCACAGCTGTTCGAGGGCCGCGATGTCGCGCCGACCCTGCATGTGGCGGCCTTGTACAAGGGCATCGCCGCGCAGCATTTCGGCCTCGACGGCCGCGCCGGGCTGGCGACGCTGTTCCCCGACCAGGGCGCGCTGCCGCCGGCTGCCGTCATTCGCGCTTAGGAGACGAGTTCCCGCCGCATCGCCACCCGGTCGGCCATCGGGAAGCCGGCGGCCTGCTGGCGGGCCAGTTCCATGCGCAGGTCGGGGCCGTATTCGCCCGGCAGCATCTCGCGGAAGCCGAGCCGGGCGTAGTAGGGCGCGTTCCACGGCACGCTGCGAAACGTGGTCAGCGACAGCGCCGGCAGGCCGCGCGTCCGCGCGATGTCACCGGCGGCATCGAGCAGCCGGGCACCGAGGCGCCGGCCGGCATGGTCGGGGTGGACGTCGAGTTCCTGCACATGCAGGTCGCCGTCGAGGTCGCGGCACAGGATGAAACCTGCCGGGTGGTCCGCCGCGTCGATGATGACCAGCAGCCGGCCCGCCACGGCGGCGGCGCGCAGGGCCGGTACGGTCGTGTCCTCCTGTTCCGCGATATCGCCATAGCCGACCGCGACGAAAGCCTGGCCGGCGGCACTCTCGATGGCGCGCAGGATATCGGCCTCGGCAGGGCGGGCGGCGCGGATGCGATAGGTCGGTTGTTCGATCATGGCAGGCCTGACAAACGAAAACGGCCGGGAGTATGTCCCGGCCGCTGTGGCTTGTCCCGTCACGCCTGCGTTACGCGAAGGCGTCTTCCCATGACCCCTGCGTCGAGGCCTTGGAATATTCGGTGGCGCGGTTCTCGAAGAAGTTGGTGTGTTCGACGCCGTTCAGGATGGCATCGAGCCACGGCAGCGGGTTCTTCTCGATGCGGTACATCGGCTGCAGGCCGAGCTGCAGCAGGCGGCGGTCGGCGGTCCAGCGGATGTAGTCCTTCACTTCCTGACCGGTCAGTCCCTGCACGCCCTCGATCTCGAAGGCGAGGTCGATGAAGGCATCCTCGTGGTCGACGATGGTCGAGCAGGCGACATAAAGGTCGCGCTGGAACTCGTCGTTCCAGACTTCCGGATTCTCCTCGACGAAGGTGCGGAACAGCTTGATGATCGAATTGGTGTGCAGGCTCTCGTCGCGCACGCTCCACGAGATGATCTGGCCCATGCCCTTCATCTTGTTGAAGCGCGGGAAGTTCAGCAGGATGGCGAAGGAGGCGAAGAGCTGCAGGCCTTCGGTGAACGCGCCGAACACGGCCAGCGTCTTGGCGATGTCCGCCTTGGTCTCGACGCCGAACTGCTGCATGTAGTCGTATTTGTCCTTCATCTCCTTGTAGCGGAGGAAGGCGGAATACTCTTCTTCGGGCATGCCGATGGTGTCGAGCAGGTGCGAATAGGCGGCGATATGCACCGTCTCCATGTTGGAGAAGGCGGCCAGCATCATCTGCACTTCGGTCGGCTTGAACACCCGCGCATAGTGCTTCATGTAGCAGTTGTTCACTTCGACGTCGGCCTGGACGAAGAAGCGGAAGATCTGCGTCAGCAGGTTCTTCTCGCCGGGCGTCAGCTTCTTCTGCCAGTCCTTGACGTCGTCGGCCAAGGGCACTTCCTCGGGCAGCCAGTGGACGCGCTGCTGGGTCATCCAGGCTTCGTAGGCCCACGGATACTTGAAGGGCTTGTAGACCGGCTTGGAATCCAGAAGCGACATGACAGTTCCCCGCAGCAGAGCGATTCAATCAGGGGAGACTATCGCAACATCTGGTGGATGCAGCAAGCGTAAACCCCAGATTTGGGGTCGGAAGCCTGTGGATTATTCCGCCTGGCCGCCAGTCGCCTGGCCGGCATTCAGCCCGGCGGCCAGGCCCTGCAGTTCGCCGCGCAGCCGCACGATATCGGCCAGCGGCAGCGGCAGCCGGCAGGCCAGCTCCGCCTGCATGCGGGCGGCGGCCGGACGCATCGCCTGGCCGGCTTCGGTCAGGCTGACTGCGAGCTGGCGCTCGTCGGCCGGGTCGCGGCGGCGGCTGACCAGTCCGGCCTGCTCCATGCGCTTGAGCATGGGGGTCAGCGTGCCGGAATCGAGCTGCAGCCGGTCGCCCAGCGTCTTCACGTTGACCGGCGCCTGCTCCCACAGCACCAGCATGGCGAGATACTGCGGATAGGTGAGGCCGAGCGGCTCCAGCAGCTCGCGGTAGATGCGCGTCATCGCGTTCGACGCCGCATAGAGCGCGAAGCAGAGCTGGTCATCAAGGCCGCGAGGTGTGGTCTGGTCGGTCATGGTGATTCCGAGGGTAGGCGGCGCCGGAGGGACTGTCCATCCGGCGCCGCGAGCCTTGCCTCAGAGCGGATCAGACCACCGTCTCGAGGGCGACGTCGATATTGCCGCGGGTCGCCTTGGAATACGGGCAGACCTGGTGGGCGGCGGCGACCAGCGCCTCGGCGGCGGCCTTGTCCATGCCCGGCAGCTTGACCGAGATCCTGGCGTTGAGGCCGAAGCTGGTCTCGTCCTTGCCGATGCCGATGGTCACCGTGACGGTGTTGCCCTCGGGCAGGGTGACCTTCTGGTTGCGGGCGACGAGGCCGAGCGCGCCCTGGAAGCAGGCCGAATAGCCGCTGGCGAAGAAGGTCTCCGGATTGGCCGCATTGCCCGGGCCGCCCAGTTCCTTCGGCATCGCCAGCACGAGGTCGATGATGCCGTCGGCCGAGCTGACGCGGCCCGAACGGCCGCCGGTGGCGGTGGCGGTGGTGCTGTAGAGCGGGGTGATCGACATGGGAAACTCCGTTGGTTGGTTGGTTAGGGTGGTGAATTCGCTTACAGGCAAATAGATATCGCACGATCTAATTTGACACAAGCTAAATATTTGTGACGGGGGTCACCAGCAGCCGGGAAGTGCTGTGTAGTTCGCCACGGGGTTCGGATTTCCGCCACGAACATGGTCGTCTTTTGCCACAAAGTCTGACATCTCGGCAAAAAATCCTGATTTCAAATCAATGGCTTACGAACAGGGCAAATCGGCCCGCACGTAAAATGCCGGAAATCGGCCGTTTTCCTTGGCGCCCAATTTGTCTCCCTTGCCAGCCGATCAGCCATCCTCGGGCATCGCACACCGCAAGGACCGCGCCCATGTTCCAAGTAGACCAGTACCTGCTGCTAGCCAGCCCGGATGCCCCCATGGTGCCCGTCGAGTGCCTCAGGCTGCCAATGGTCTCGGGCGCCATCCGGAACGCCCTTGCAGCCTCTCTCGCTGCCGCGGCGGCCGAAGCGGCCAAGCCGGACGTCAGGGTCTATGGGGCTGTGGTTCCGGTCGTCTCGAAGGGGCCGCCCGACCCGAAGTTGGTTGGCGCGGTTGCCTGGCTGGCCGCCCAAGGGCGGTACCGCCCACTCGAGATGTTCGAGGTGATGCCAGGTGAGGACATCGAGCCGGTCATCCGGCTGATTGCGGCCATCCAGGCGGCCAATGCGGATCCGGGCGAAGCGGCACCTGAGTTGATGGCGGGCGGAATGAACATACAGATGTAGTCGCCCTGGCACGATTTCCGAGACGACAAGGTGCTGAGCGCCGAGCCAAGCTTGTGCCTGTTCTCTACGCGCAGGTAGGGGCGCGCGATGCCAAGACAGACCAAGGATTCGGACAGTGCGCGAGATTTTTGTATCGGTCGACATCGAGACATCGGGCCCGGTCCCGGCTGAATACAGCTTGCTCTCGATTGGGGCCTGTGCCGTCACCGACATCGACAACGGCTTCTACTGCGAGCTGAAGCCTACCGGCCTGAAGAACAAGAAAGCCTCGATGAAGGTCGCCAAGCCGACCCTCGATCACCTGGAAAAGAATGGTTTATAGCCGAAGGATGCGGCTGCACGTACTAGGTGATATCACGCGAAGGTTCAAGTGAAGAGCAGCTTTCCGCTTCGTCGGCCGATTGCGTCTGAAACTGTCACGCCACCGTTCCACTTGCCGCGGGGGTCTTGGTATCGGAACTGTAGATTACGGAGTGCGGTTCCGTATCGAATCTTCAGGTCTGCAAATTTTTCCTGCACGTGCACATTATCAATGTGACCCGAGCAGTATACGTGGCTGCTCATCGGGAACAGGAGGGCCGAACACAAGGTGTCGCACAGCTGAATACCAGCATGATTATCGCTATGCGCAAAAGTAGGCAGCTCGTAGATTCTGTCGTAAGAGTCGCCTACTGAGCGGAATTTTTGAGTAAAGATGGAATGCGAAACTGGAACGTTCAGACCCTTGGTTCGGCTATCGGCGATGACCATGCCGAATGACTGCCTTTGAGTTAGAAACGCTTGAAAGTAGGTATAAATCGCTTGAATTGACGAGGTATAGACCGGCAGGCCATCGAACGGCTCGCCGACACCTTTTATCCAGACGCGGGAAACCATGCTTGTGTAATGGGACTGCATGAGCCTGACCGACTCATCGAGAAAACGGATACCATGACGGTACTGCCGCGAATTTCCGCGCCCGACGTTGCGCCGGATTTCGGCTCCTTTAATTTCGGGAAGAATTCGGCTTAAATAGCGACTGCCCAAGCCTGTCATTAGCTTTGGGAAAAGACTTGCTTTCATTGCCATATAATCTTGGGTAAAAGCTTGCAAGCGGCTGTATTCTATGAATATCGCTGAAATCACCAATATCGGCTGCGTGCTGTCCGTTGCAGCTTTCACCGCGCCTGTATCACCTGCTTCATCAATATAGCAAATATACATTGTTTGGGTCCCCTCCCAAACAACTACGGCCGCCTTGCGGGCGGCCGTAGGATCTGCCGCCCAGTTTCCCGGTACGGCGTTTAGCTTTGCTATCAGCAATATGTCGTGCAGTGCGACGAAAATCAACAGGAGATGGACATTTTATTTTGATTACATTGAATTCGAATTTTATAGATTTTTAAATAACTTAGGTTCACATCGGCGCCTTCAAAGCAGAAAATACCTTCACATCGCCATAGCTCCCAAATCACTGATTTTATTGGAATAAACCGGTATGCTTCGAATTTGATAATTGACGGAGTGAGTCGAACGAAGTATGCTGTAAAGCACCCAAAGGGGTTTCGATCGGATGTTTGTGGCACAGCGATCATATCGCGCCGCCGTAAATAGAACCCGCCCGCCAGCCGTCAAAAAGTTGGTTCCCACCCGGAGTGGCCATACCTAGCAAACTAGGGAAGAGGTTCCGAGAAATTCCAGGAGAGATCCAAGGCCCCTCAAATTGAGGGGCCTTTTTTCTATAGCGATTTCCTTGCGAATACCATGAAGCGCATCGGATTGCCCCTCGGGAACCTGTCGGACGGTCGCATGTGAGCCGTTTCAACAATCATGCGCAGGCTGGTTGCGTCGATCCGCTTAAGACTGACGCATACCGCCAACACCGGTGCAGTTGACTTTGGCAAGGGCTGTGGATCGCCGGTCATCAGGTTACCGGATTTTTGCATGAAGCATCGACGGCGGTCGAGCGAGCGAACAATATCTCGAATTCTGAGCGACGTGTTCCACCTCAGTGGGTCGAACATTCGCGTATAACCATTCGCATCTGGAACTTTGTGTGACTGTAGTTGCGCGGGCCATGCAGCCGGATTGCGCCCGCTCAAGTGGGGATGAATCTTTGCGATGTCGACTGTGAAGCAGTGGCAGCTGAAGACAACATTTATCTTCCGTTGAAATTCAGGATAGGGACCTGAAGCGGGAATAGTGTAGTCGAAGGAGAAGGGCTGGACGTGCGCAAGAGAGTGCGTCGTACCATTGATAATAATATCGGGCCAATTCATCGGTCGCCAGCGCAGGGCGACAATACGCCCGAGATCAAGTTTAGCTGAAGGTTCAAATAAACAATATCTATTCTCAAGACTTAGCCAAGAGCTTTGCGAATTTTTTACTGGAATACAGATGTATTCGGTTCGATTTACTTGAGTTTAAATGAAATCGGCACCCGGCCACCCCACCACCGCCTCCCGATCGACCCCGATAACCCGGACACCGCCCGCGGTCTGGCCCTCATAGGCTTCGTGATGGTGGCCATGGATGATCACCGAGACCCCCATCGCCTCGGCCAGCTCACCCAGAGCCCTGAAGCCATGCCGGTGTGAGTCCGGTGCCTCGTGTGTCACCAGGATGTCGGCCCGCTGGTCCCACAGGGCCTCGTAGTCGGACCAGAAGATGGCCGATCGGTGCCGAAGCGGGATGCCGTTCCGGACGGGCCCTGGACTGGTCGACGGGCGCCAGCTCAATGCCTCAGCCAGGGCGTCAGGGGAACGGTGGGTTGGCTCGCCGTTGTTCAGGCCCGGGTGCCAGACCTTCGGGTCGAACACACCGCCCAGGCCAGCGATCCGCAGGCCACCGATGTCGATGACCCGGCCATTGAGGTCGAAGTCTGCCAATGCGGACCCGAACAGGAAATCGTGCCAGCTCCCGCGGTCCGCGTCGTGGTTGCCGCGGATCCACCAGACTTCGATGCCAGCCTCGATGACAGGCTTCATCTCCTGGTCGAGCGGCATCGCCAGGTCGTAGTCGCCGAGAAGGACGACAGCCTTCGGCTTATCCTTCAGGGCCGCGGTGACGATTGGGCGGAAGTTGCCGTGCGGGTCGCCAGCGAAAAGGAAGGATGACACGGTCTGAATACGATATCAGTCCGGGATGACCACGATGCCTTCGAGATCGGCCGAAATGCCGCCGGGCACGCTGGCAATCACGCAGTACACGTCGTCCTCGTTCAACCACGGGCTCGTGGGAATGGGTTTTCCCATTGTACTGGCTACGGCGATGCGAAATTGATTGCTGGCGATGCGCCGGGCCGCCCGTTCGTCCTTCGCAAACACTGTGCAACGCGACTTGTGGGTGCTGGCCGCCCAATTTGGGCGGGTCAGGTCGACAGGACGCAGGGTGAAGGCTTCTAGGGCGTGAGTCATGGAATCGGGTTCAGAGCGAATTTTAGCCGTTAGGGTTCCAATGGTCGAGAGCAGCTGCAGAAGCACTCTCTGCCGGAGTCCATTGGGCACGGTCGGCAATGTCGAACTGCAACTCGAGAGGCAGCCGCAATTATAGTTAGGAGCCTATGCCCCCTCAATCGCACTCAATATCTTTGCAATACACTTATCGCAGTCTCGCTCAATTTGATGTTCCCACAAGCGCACTACTCGCCAACCCATACGCCTCAAGCGTCTGCGGTTTCGAATATCACGACGTCGATTTGCTTCAATCTTCGCTTCCCAGGCTTCGGAAAGCTTGTCTCTCCACTGAGAAAACCTCCACCCGTGCCAAAAGTCGCCATCTACGAATACAGCTACCCTTTGCGCCATGAAGACAAGGTCCGGTCGGCCCGGAAGGTCCTTCGCGTGGGATTCCCACCTATAGCCGAGTGCGGAAAGCAATTCGGCTATTCGCCGCTCAGGTCCAGTATCTTTGCTTCGAATCTTTGACATGACGGCGCTGCGAACTTCCGGCGACATAAAGTCCCCCCGATGTCGTCTTGCCCCGCCTCGATCTGATGAGCTGCGCTTTGCCATGTGGACTACAGATAACATGTTGTCGAGGTGTACAATTCTTGCTGGAAAGGATGGCTGTCGAAGATTTAAGCGGAATACAATTTTATTCACCAGGTAAAAATAAAAAATACCCTGGTGATTTTTTTCTTGTGCCAGGACAAAAAAATCCTTACTCCTGGATTTCTAATCCTTGGGGGAACGCAAATCATGAACAATCCGTCGCATCCTCAGACCTTGGCCGACCTCGCTGGCGCACTCGATAGTCAAACTCGAACCTATGTCGCCCTTGTGGGGGAGAATTTGGGAAGTTTGACACTCAAGCTGTCTCTCTCGTTGCGCCAGTTCATTGATATCTCCTGGGTGGCCAACCGAACAAACAACGCCGCAAATGCACAATTTGCAGACGAAGCGGTAGCGCAAAGATCGTTGATACCCGGCCATGCAAAGGCTCTGGCACAGTACACACTGATGGGCTTGGTGAATGCGCAGCTGCGAGAAATGAAAAGCGGGGGTGCACAGATCTCACCCGCACTGGAGAAATTGGCAAGTTATTTGCCAAGCGGTCCATATGCTGCATTGCAGCCCATCGTCTGCAACATCCGCCAATGCCGATTCGGTGGTGGTGATATTGCGATTGACCCAATTAAAGACCGCAACGACACGCAGACTGGTGTCTATCGCGTGTCCCTGGGTCAGAAGCACCTTCTTTATGTCGTTGATGGGCAGCATCGACGGGAGGGTTTCGATTACGTCCTGGAATTCTTGAAGGACGTTACGCGAACTTACAAATATCCGAAGAAGGGTATCTTCGCCCCCCCTCACTATTCAGATGAATTAATCAGCGAGAGTGAGCACGACTTCTGGCAAAAAATTCTTGAGGCGGCTCTTATTAAGTCGACTGTAGCCGTTGAAGTTCATTTAGGATTAAGCGCCGAACAAGAGCAGCAGATGTTCGTTGATCTGAATGCTAGGGCGAAGCCTCTACAAGTTTCATTTGTAAACAGCTTTGATCATTCGGACCCGCTTAATAAATATATCAATGAAGTACTTGTTCGTGAGGAAATCATTCAGCATCCGTCCGATGCCGATCAATCGGATTGGCACCACGATACAGGGCAATTGAAGAGGAAAGATCTCCTGCAAATCTGCTCTCTATTGTTCAACGGCAAGACGTCGTCTTCCCTGGTCACGCCAGCCCTAGTGAGCGAGCGCGCTGAATTCGGCAGGAAGTTTTGGAAGTCTATTGCAGCGGTTCCTGGCTTTGGAACCAAGGGAGCTCGATCAGTAACAGTGCTCCAACAAACTGTGGTTCAGAAAGCGATCGCCAAGTTAGCCTATGATTTAGGATACGGCACGAAAACAGTGCAAAATCACCAGCATTTGGCAGATTTATTTACCGCCATTGCCGCAGGAAGACTGGATTTCAACCACACAAACGAAATTTGGCAGGCTTTGTTCATGACAAAGTCGGCAAGAGCTGAAAAGTTCCCAGGCATCGAGAACTACGTATTTGTTCCGGAAGGCACAAATTTAGACGCCGGAAACTGGGATGAGGCAAACAAGTGGGTCCGCTTTGGCTCCAGGCACAACGATGTCTACCCGCGAATCGGAGACTTAATACGCTATCAACTCGGGTTCAGTCCTCGTCCGACCGTTGCAAATGCTATCGCGGACGCAGACGAATTCGAGCACAAACAAAATAGCTTCAACTAAGAATGAGCGAAGTAGGGAGGCCAATCACAGGTGTTGTTTCCTGGGCTCTAGCCAAGATGGGCTTCCCTTATCGCCAAAATGGTTTCATCACGATCCAATTTCGGAATGTTAGCTAAATCGATAATATATTTTATCGACACAACACCGCTCGGCTGCTCGAAATCGTCAGGGATACGAGGGAAATCTGAGTCCACTTCATAGACGTCGGCAGCCCTTACGTTAAATTTAAGCATTTCCCCAGATTCTCGCATTTCCTCAGCCCAGCCGAGGTCATAGAGCTTGCTCATAAAGAGATCGAGCGCAGCGGCATCCATCCGAATAAATTCGACTACAGAATCGATTTGGGTCGCGAGGGAATGCTCTCCAGTGATCGATTCTTCAACTTGGATAGACGCGAGAAGTAATCGTCGACCGTCGGGCACTCGAAGCTGGTCGAGTCTCGAAATTTCGTGCTCAGATCGACCTTTCCTTGTCGTCTTCACTTCAACGTGAATCTGCTCACCCGAAAAATCATGGCGCTCTTGATTCGGGCCGCTCCATTCATCGATCGAAGTTGTGCCAATGCTTGGGAGCATTATGCTATTCAGGAAAAGTAGCTCGCCGAACAGACCTACTTGAGCTGTTTTCTCCATGTGTTGGCGCATGGGCTTCCAGGCTGACTGCCAGGCTCGCACCGTCGCTGCTGCAGCGGCCCAAGGTTCGCGGCTATGCACTACTACAGCGTCAATGATGTCGCGGCAGAAAGGAGTAAAGACCCGCTCATGTGACGGTGGTGCGGACAGGTCCAATACTTCACCGCTTTCCAAAATCGAGTGGCGAAGCCTCAGCCCATTCAAATCCGCCGGTTTGGGGCCAACTGGGCCGCTTTGCACAGGTATCATTAAATGTAAAAATCCTGAGCTGTCCATCGCCACACTTAAAGGGGTGGGAGAGCCGTCAATCACAATTGGAGCGGTGACTAGTGATCCTTCAGATCGCGGCCTGTTGGCGCGCAGTGTTGACCAAAGAGCCGGGTTGGGTGTCTCAGTCACGAGTCACCTCAGAATTTACAACCCAATTCGCGCCCTCATCTGAAGTGCGTGGCAGGCTCAAGGCGATTGCAATGACGGCGTTGATGTTCGATACGCGAAGGATTTCGGGGTCAAGCGGGTAAACGATCAGTAGCCCCTGCGACGCAGGTCGTGCAGCCCTCATAGCTTCCGCGTCATACGCTCCACTTTCGCGCTTAAATCCTTCTGGTCCTTCAGGCAGGTCCACTCCCTCATGTGCGGGGTCAGTGAGGATTCCTATCCCTTCACTGCTGAGTGGGCTGCGTTTCACCAAGCCTACTTCCAGGTCCCCCAATTTAGTCGGATTGCCGCTCGATGGCGACGGAACGAATACCGTCCAGTCAACCAACTCGTCGACAGTGCTTCTGGCGGCTATCCAATCCGCGAGGAGATTGGGCCGAAGTGCTACTATGTCATCATGAGTTTGGTAGTTACGCAGGAACTCGATAATCACTGCCGCGCTAACGTCGCGCGCAATATAGCCGCCATGAAAGCGCTCGCTTGGACGAAGTGCAGATAGAAGATTAGTTGTGAGTTCCAAATTTGCAGTCAGCTTGGATGGCTCAGAGAGCGGAAGCATGACGGTTTGGGGGTGCTCGCCTGACCACGAGTCAGCTTGTGTTGCGGCAGTCCTGGATTTGTTTCTGGCAGTCAGCAATAGCTCGCTGTGTGCTCGCAATCTGAGAGCCATTTGATTCGGGCGCCGTCCGGCCTGGCCAAGTGAAACAATAGCGTCCCTGAGGGATTGTTCGACAAGGGCGAGTTCGGCGAACCATCGAGCAATACCATCGGTCGTCCAGATGCGAATCAAATCTTCGTATCCGTGCCGAAACCCATACCAGCGCGCCATCTGCAGCAGAGTGTCTGCCATAGAGGTGGTGCGAAGGAAATACGACACTGTAAGCCCTTCAAGTGTCAGGCCGCGCGACAGTCTATTCCCGCCAACCGCGACGATATGACGTCCGGGCTTAGTATCGTATTCTAGGTTCTGATTCGAATCGCTATTCAGCGTGACTACATCCAGCTGTCGCAGAACAGAGATAGCGGCTCGAATAATTGTCTGCTCATCTGCTGGTGCCGCTACACCGCCTTTGAATTCGTTCCATACAGGTCGAAAAATTCCTTCGAGATTTTGTTGTTGTGCGTCAGCGGCGCGCCACAATTCAACCTGCTCCCGAATACTTGCCGCAATACGCTCTTGATCCGGAATCCGCTGGCTTACATGCACCAACATGGTGTGCGGTGCATCTTCGAACTGAGGGCGCAGGGATCGAATCGACCCGGCAAGACAGAAGGAGATAAGTGCATTAGATAAAGAAAGTGGGAGGCTATCCGGCTTCCTATCAATGACGATTTGAGTGCTTTTCTTCCTGCGCGCAGAGCGGAGGGATTTTATGTCTTCTTCGGGGACGGGCTGCAGCACGTTCCGGTCGCGGGCCGTCGATCCGAACAGCTCTTCAGTCCCAGTATAGCCGTCTGGCCGCGGAAGTTGGATTACGAAGTCGCGTGGGAATAGATCTTCGCCGACTCGCCGGTCAACGGCAGTCGGGTCGATAAAAATGTTGGCGAACGGCGTCGCTGTATATGCGATATATGATGCTTTTGGCGCGCGTCCAAGGATAGATCTGATGAGCGCGTTCGTTTTCGATGGTGCAGATGTTGTGTCTTCGTCATCCCCGTCATCAATTGAAGGGTCCGGTGGTCTGTTTCCTTTGGTATTGATGGAGGCTTGGTCGGCTTCGTCATCGATTATGAGAACAGGCATGTCGAACAAATATCGCGAAGCAGAGTCCAGCCACTTGTCCAGCTTTCCCAGTATGACCGTGTGCTTTTTCACAATTGCGAGAAAGGGTGCAGGAGACTGCAAAATCCTGACGTCGGGCTCCTGAAAGTCGTCGGTCGGTGTGGTAAGGCAAATCCACTCCCGTCCCAGCTCAGCGGGGGCTACGCCGTCCGATTGATGTCCGGTTAGTTCACGCTCGAGCCGGTTCTGGGTCTGGTTGCGCAGCGAGTCATGAATGCCAGAAAGGACAACGACTATCCGGTAGCCCGCGTCTACGGCTCGGGCGGCTACGGCAGTGTAATTTGCAGTTTTTCCGCTTTGGACGTACCCCACTACGAGGCCGCGACCTTGAAATGGAAAGTCGCTCTTTGGATCAGGCAGGTGCCGGAGAACGCGAAGTGACTCTGCGGATAAAGAAGCAATCTGGTCTCTAGTCCACTTCCCATCATTCTTTAGTAGCGCTTCCAGGCGGGACCAGTGATACCAGCCGCTAAGCTGAATTCTATCCGTCCAGGCGGCTTTGGGCGGTATGCCTCCTAAGATGCGAACCGCTTCCATCAGGCAATCTTCCGCTCCAATAACAATCTTTGGACGCCTATGTCGTCTAGCTTGCGGAGAAAATTTGTTAAATATTCAACGGCTATTTCATCATCCTGAATCTGCTTGATCAGGCCTGAAAGGTCAGTACTTACCGCACTAAATTGCAGGTCAACTAAACCAGTGAGGCCGGTCGACACCTTCCACAAGAACTTATCCGTGGACACGTCGGTAACCGATACGCTTGGGGGGATTGAAGCAGAGGCGGGTGATGAGCCCGTCGGCGTTTGAAGCGTGCGAGGTTGGGCTGGTTGCGAACTGCCTGGAACATGGCGATTGCCAGCACTACCAGCTGATGGTCCTGGATTAGACGACTGCTTTGGCTTTCTGTATTTTTGCTGGCTCGCCTTTCTCGCAACGTCGGAGAGCTTCTTAACTTCAATTTGGAGTGATTGGGGCAGCTGTACAATCTGCTTGCTGATGTTGATCTTGAACGCATCGTCTAAAACGTCGTCAAAATCTACGATTACTCGAGCAAGTTTGGTTTTTTCGTCATTCGTTTCCCACATTTGGTGCCAACCACCCCATTTAATCAAACGGTCGTGGCGGTATATGAAGAGCCCTTGAGTGTCATTCCGTTTTCCGTACAGGCCAATGCGGTCAAGATCTCTCTTTGCTGCTTCAGAATCGGCTCCGTGGAACTTTGTGACCTCTTCCTCAGACGGCAATACATTGGCTCGGACAAGAACCTTTCCATCTTCGGTTTCAGTCGGAACTCGAATCGTTTTGGCATCAAATGGTTCAACCAGTGCATGACCAACCGGGTTGTTCGGCGCAATTGGTTTGCCATTTATGGCAATTGTGACTTTCTGACGGCCCTTGGCGTCACCTTCGAGGAAACGATGAAACACGAGCTCAAGGTGGCGCTCTAGCTGAAGAATTTCACCGGTAAACGGGTCCAATCCGCGAAGTCCAGGGCCGGTTTGGGGAGGCTTCATATTTTTCCAAAGGACGGCAGTTCCATGATTCTCAAGTTTGGCTGCATCACGCTCCCAGGATTCAAGTGGATCCGATTTCGCGGTCCAATCCTGCATGTCGTTCACATCCCAGGTCAGGTGGTGAACAGGTTTACCTTCTTGTTTGGTAATGACAGTAAAGACCTTGGCTTGCGACCATGATGCCCCCTTCAGCCCGTAACCATACTTCCCCAGGCTGTTTGATTGGTACTCCAGGGCACTACCAATCCTCATTGCTTCAGCAAGTGTGTCTTCATCCATTCCGGTTCCGTTGTCGGCAATAGCCATCCAGCGCCCATGTCCAGTATCAGGGCGGCCGAATGTTATGTCGATCCGTGTCGCATTTGCCGTAATGGCATTGTCGACAATATCCGCGACAGCAGAAGGTAGAGTGTGGCCAACAGCTGCCAGAATCTGCACCAGCCGGGCCGGATTCGGATCAAGTTTCTTACCCTTAGACGGGATCTCGCCTGTCATGTCCTTTGCTCCATTGCCGCGAAAGGAAAAGAGTTTCGGTCTGGCATTGGATAGAATCTCCCAAATATGCCGCCCCTCATCATCATGCAGTGCAATCATTGATGATTTTGCCAGCCCGCGGCTCTCACCATCATTGAGGATGGCTCTGGTCGCGTCATCAGATCGAGAAAATACGGCCCAAGAACCAGAGGCAGGGCTCTTACTCGCGTCAACTTCCATTGCAAACAGACAGCCCGGTTCGACGAAATGGTAACACTTGTCTGTCGGGCAGTTTCCTTCCAGGCGCCAATTCTTATCTTGCCGTTTCAACCATTGGCGGGCGCTTCCTGTACCCGAATCTGTTTCGTACTCGAGGTCCATGTCGATACGGTCGTCGTCTTTAGCGGCCGGGAATACACGATCTACGACATCCCAATCAAAATTGATTGCGCGTTGCTTGGAGCCTTCTTTACCTTGGCGTCTGTACTCGTGAAATACACCGAGTTCGCTGTGGGTTAGAATTCGCAATATTAGGAAGCGCATCGCCTTATATTTCCGCCAGCTGTAGATCGTGGGCGGCCGTTTAGGCCAAGAAGATCAGTCCGCATATCTGTGAGCCGCCGACATCCGATCATAGTTCGCAAGGTCATGGCGATCGCATAGGCGACCAAGGGGGGGACTGCATTGCCTATTTGTTTAAATGCGGGGTTCATGCTGCCGCGCAGAATAAATCCATCGGGGAATGATTGTAGTCGTGCTGCTTCACGAACGGAAATTGTTCGAGCCTGTTCCCGATCGAAGTGAATATGACTGTATGAGTCTTTGCCAAGATGGGCCATCAACGTTCGCGACGGCTTGTGCTCATAGAGCTTCCACCACTTGTTTGGAAATTTCCCCGGGTCATAAGGAAGCGTCCAATCTTTGATCAATGCTTCGTGGCGGCTTTTTGCACTCTCATTCTGAACGTTTCTCTTCCAATGACGATTGAGGAGCTGTTCACGCTTGGCTTCGACAAAGTGCCAGATATCTGGATACTGCCACCCTTCTTCCATCAGCTTAAAAATTTTGTAGTCGCGAGGCAGGTATCGAATGATATGTCCTGTGGTGTGGCCCTCTGTTTTAAATCCGGGCCAGTTCCGCATGAGGTTCGACCATTTTGTTGACGCCATCGAAGAAGTGTAGTGAACCGGGTCGGCGGGGTCCTTCCGGCCTCTGGCGATCTCTCCTGCCTTAAGAAGTTCAAGTGCAAAGATAGGCGGGAGGTCCGCCAATGCCTCGCCTGATGTTGTGGTCGGGGGAAGGCGGTCAGCCTCTGAAGGATCACTGATCCAGCAATGACTATGCTCAGCTCCAAGGTCGAGGCTTGGCGCGCTAGAAATGAGTTTTCTTGCTGCAGCCCTTGTGCCTTCGTAGCCCGGAGGGAGAATCGAAAAATGAGTGGGAGCGGGAAATATTACGTCGACATCTAAATCTTCGTGAACACCGATCAAAAACATCCGTTCACGAATTTGGGGGACGCCAAACCATGACGCATTTAATAGCGTGTACCGAACTCGGTAACCTTCCTTCTGCAAGTGAGACGCGATGGTTTCCGCGACATTGTTGCCGCCGTGGTTCAACACGTCGGGAACATTCTCCATAAGCAGTGCAAGGGGCTTGGTCTCTCGAACGTAATGCAAGTATCGCTGCCATAGATTCACGCGACCATCGACGAGGAAGGCTATGTCAGCATTATCCAATTCACGCTTATGAGCTTCTGCGCGAAGTTTGGCTCGGCCCACCCTGGAAAATGCTTGGCATGGAGGGCCTCCAACAAGGACGTCTATTTGTTCATCGGCGGGTCCCCGAAGCCCCAAATCTTTGAAGACTGAAGCCGGACTTTCCTTCGTAATATCTCGCGCTTTGAAATGACCAGCCGTGTTCGGTCCATGGCTAGCGGCTGCGAAGTTTACTCCATGCGATTCGGCAGCCCAGGGGTCCGATTCGACTGATGCAACCAACTCAAAGCCCGCCGTCACAAAACCCAATGATATGCCGCCGCAACCCGCAAAAAGGTCCATAAATCGCGGCGGATTATTGGATTTTAGCCGAGCGAGTTTTCGGCGTATGGCAAGTGACGCGGCCATTTTCCCCGTGCCAGAACATAAAAATTAAGGTCTAGCCACACCCGAAAAGCATCGGAGAGCCCCCTGTTAAAAGGTTACTTGTGGCCGGTCCATGAAGCAATGCCAACGACCTCTAAGGGTTGAAAAAATAGCCGCTGGCCCCACCCTTAAATGGCGGAACAATGTGTTAGGGGGCACTGCTCAGGTTTCCCACACCCTGTTCAGCACCTCTGCCGCAATCGCCGCCTTGTCCTGTGGCAGGAACCTTCCGTAGTGCGCCTTGACCATTTCCGGCGTGTCCTGGATGGCGTAGCTGGCCTGCTCATAGGAGCCGGTCTGCTTCAGGATGTGGGTGGCGAGGACGTCCCGGATTTTGTGTGGCCCGTGCGGTAGGAGCCCCTTGATGGCGCCGTTACCCGTGTAGGGATTGTAGATACCGTACCGTTGGATGGTCAGGCGCCAAGCCTCATAGAAGGTATTCTGGTTATAAGCCGCTTCGGCCGACGTGCTCTTCGCCGTCTTCACGAAAAAGGTACCAGGGTCTTCGGCAGACATCAGGAGGCGCTGCCGGTGCCGGTTCAGGTAAGCGTCAATCATCTCGTAGAGCCCAGCCATGTCTGGCAGGACCAGCCGAAATGGCTTGGACCCAAAGAACGATGACCCGGCATTCTTGAATGCTACGGATGGGATGAAGACCTCCCAGCCAGCGTCACGGTCGCTCCACCGTAGCTCACCCCGTTTTAGCTCCTCCAGTCGCCGCTCTGACCGCGGGGTGTCGCCGGGCAGGCAGACCAGAAGCTCGCGCATATTGCGTTGCCGGAGCCCTAAGTGCAGGCCCAGCCTCAGGAGCAGGAAGGAGCGGACGGCTTCGGCATGGGGTACCGGATAGGCAGCTTCATCTGGCATCAGTCGTAGGATTTCGTCGGTGATTTTGCGATACTCGGCAACCGGCTTATCGGCCTCCAGGACGACCAGGATGGGCTCAAAGGGGTCACGGTGGATGCGAGCCACCCGTTCGATTTCCCGGTTCCGCATCCTGGTATGCTCGTGCAGGACATCGCACGCCAGGCTCCAATCGCCCTGGGCCTGCGCAATGTCCTCTTCGGAAATGAGCCCCGGAATGGGTGTCAGGTGCCCGGCGATGTGAGGGGATTGGCGTAGCCAGCCGGTGTCCTTTCTGGTTAGCGCCGTGCCCAGAATCAACATGTCGCATTCCCACTTGGTGTAGAAGCCGCGCTTCTGCTCCCGCCAGGTCAGGTACCAGTCCCAGACCTTGGGAAAGACCAGCATCCCGAATGTCAGGCTCTCCAGGCTGACGCCATAGCCTTTGACCGCGGATTTCGGGGATGCGGCAAAGGCGCCGAACATCAGCCCGAAATGCTCGATACGCTGGGACGCCGTTTCGCTGTTCCAGACGCCGTTCCGCTGCTGACCCAATGCAGTCAGCGTCGAGGTTTTAAACCGGACCAGCTCGTTCATCTCGGCCTCCAGGCGCTCCGGGGCTGTGAAGGCCGTATTACGGACGTCGGCGGCCAATTCAGCCTCGGCGTCATCCACGCTGGCGGAACCCTTGCGCCGGACCTTCCCTTGCAGACTGTTGAAACGCACCGCGTACGGGACCCGTGCAGCCGAGGCCTGAAATCGCCGATACTCGGTGAAACCCGAAATGATGTTGGTCTGCACCCAGGTCATGATTTCGGCCTGCTCGGCGCGGGAGCGCAGGTTGAAATCCTCGGGCAGGTGCCATGCGAGGCGCCGCGCTCTTGCGGCGGTTACCCCGGGCATCTGATGACCGGTCGGTGCGCGGCTCGGATGCAGCAGGCGCGCCTTGAAGTAGCCGATCGGCAGCCTATACCGGCGCTCGATACGGTTCAGGGCCTCAAAGCTCTGGATGGTTCGCGGCGCACGCCTGCCGTCGCACCATGGCCGGATGGTATGGCAGTCGATAAGGTCGTCTTGCCAGCAGATGGCCCGATATAGGCTGGCATAGTTGTCGCCATGCCGCTTCATCTCGGTCCGCAATGCATCGGCGAACGCCATCCGACTGGTATCGGCTTCCCACAGCGGTGTAGGGAATTCGACGGCAGGCCGCGCTCTAGAGGCACGCTTTCTCGGCTTGGGACCATTGGCACTGGATGTCGAAACCCTGGTGGGTTCGGCCATTGGTTTGGGGGTACGGTCAATAACTTGCCGCGGAGGATGATACGGCTGGGCACCGACGGTGAACAATGTGCGGCAGATGCTATCCGCGATGGGCACCAACTGTTTCCGCATCGCCTTCATCACATCGGGCGGGATGCCGCAGAGCTTGGCGGCGGCTGCCAGATTGATGGAATTTCCGCGCATGGGAGGAAGGACTTTGCGCTCCAGAAGCCCTTTCATGTAAAGGCGCAGGCGGTCAGCATCCTCGATACTGGCAACCGGTTCGACGCGGGCAGCGAAGTAGGCATCGACCATTGCAGGTGTTGTGAGTGACAGAGTAACTGACATTCCTACATCTTTCGTGTGGCGCGAAAATTGTTAGAGATGCTGCTGAATCGCTTCAAAGTCCAAGCCCCAGATAATTGCCGAGCAGCACCATCGCCAGCCACAAGACCAAGGCGACAAGCAAGATGAACAGCGCTCGATGGAACTTTCCTGCAGGCGAATTCCCGAACGCTTCCTTTTCTTCTTTCGTGTAGCCAAGGCACTCATCGATGTAGTTCACCACCGCCCATGCTCGTTTTGCGCCCAACCGCAATAACGAGAGTGCCCAGGCACCGACGGCGTACCGTTGCCTGTCGCGCCGCAGCGAGTGCTTGTGTTCGTCCGCCTCAGCATATTCGCGGTCGCATTCCTCCATCTCATGGTCCCACCGCCATTCGATGCGAGCCTCAGGGATGGTATGGCGGACAGCGGCCTCGGCCTCGGCGATGACCGCATACAGGTCCGCCCCATGCCGGATGAAGTGAATCTGTAGACTGGTGTCACCGATGCCGATGGTCGTGTCGTCGCAGCCTGCCTCGTATAAGGCATCCAGATATGACATCGGCTCCGGAGAACCGGGCGGCAGTTGTACGAGGAGCTTGAAATAGAACCTGGTCATTGGCACCTCCTCGACCGCTTCAGGCCTCGATGATGAGGCGAACCCACCGGAAAGATTAGGCAGGCTCCGGTGGCGACTTTTCGTTGACTTTTCATGATGTCAAATTTGACGACTTCTCCATCCTCGACGTCCAATTTTAGGCCTGCCCGCAGAATTGCGATGATTGCCGCTTCGGCTGATTCAGCAACGGCAACGCGTCGACAATCCGCCTGCTGGAGAAACGACAGTTCGAGGGTGCTCCGGCGGCGGCTTACCGAGGCAATGCCTAGACGTGGGGCGGCTTCGAGCACTTCCGTGTATGCCGCGATTTTCTGGGCGCCCGGAGGCAACTTGAAAGTCAGCGTGAAATAGCGCCTTGTCATTGCCGACCATCTTCATCCAGCACGGACGACAGCAGCTTCATCGCCACGGCACGCCCAGGCGAGGTCGTCAGGAGGGCAAAGGGCGCCCGACCATCAGGGGCACTCCGGCTGCCAGATTTTTCGAGTTGCACAGGGGTGGCCAGCCACCTTTCTGCCTCTACGCGGCTGCCCAGCGCCTTTGCGGTCAGTGCCAGCATCTCCGCCATGACCCACAGATTGTCGCTCTCGTAGCTGGTCAGCTTGTGAGGCAGGTGCCGGTATTGCCGAAGTCGACGGTCTGAGCCTCGGATGCCTAGCTGTGTCAACGCGACGTCCGGCGACAATGCTTCGAGGCCATCAAGGAACACTGGCAGGGCATCGAACCGCATTCCGACGACAAGGGCCCTGTGCAGGTCCAGGAAGGTCCTGACGCGGCCGCCGACATTCCGGGGGCCGCCGAGCAGCTTCATGACCTCGGAAAATGTCACTGTGTAATCCGAGAGGGGCATGGCTACTGCACCTCCCGGCAGACTTCGCGTGCGAGCAGCACGCGCTCGAGGTAGCGCCGGAGCTTCCGAATGGAGCCGCCTTGCCAAACCTGGGCGACGGCGCACAGCTCCTCGCCGGTCAGCGGCAACGCCCATTCCGGGCGCATGCCGAATTCCCTGACGATGTCGGCCATCAGGGATGGCGCCAGGACTGGCAGGTGGACGGCAGTGGGCTCCGGGAAACGCAGGATCCGGCAGCGGTCCTGCAGTGGGCCGCGCCAGCCATCCAGTGCGTTGGCCGTCCCGAACCACAGGACACCACTCAGGTTCACGGGCGCCTCGATGTAACGGTCGAACCACTGCGTCGAGGTTTCCGGCTCCAGCATGCTCAGCAGGGCATCGAGAAGGTTGCCGTTGTTGCGGCTGGTGCCGACCTTTTCGATTTCATCGAGAATAATGCCGGGGCTGGCTGTCCGGCGTGCTGCCATCATCTGGAGCGGCAATGCCGCCTCGCCACTGGACCAACGTCGTGCCGTTCCGGCCAGGGAGGCATCCTCAATACCGCCACAGGAATAGACGACGTGGTAGACGCCCAGCAGCTCGAGGTATCGGCGGCAGAACCGGGATTTCCCGGAGCCGGGCGTGCCGACAAGGATGGTCGGGCGGTGGCGTACCGGCTTGGCGGGCTGCAGCTCCGATGTCAGCAGGGCGATGATTTCGGCGGCGTGCGGGAATTCTGCGGCCAGAGCCTTCAGGACCGGTCGCAGGTCATCCGGCGCCAGGACCTGGGGCAGCGGCTTCCCGGCGATGCCCTTGAACTGCTCGTTGACGGCCCTGAACTCGTTGTTCTTGTTGCCGCCAATGTCCGGTACGACGACCAGGGTGCCTTCCGGCGCGGCCTCCTGCACCAGAACAGCCATCGGATCGTCCGAACCGGCACTTTTGGCGTCATCCGATTGCTTGGCGATGCCTTGCTCGTAGAACCAGCGCCGATAGGTCCGAAGAATATGGTCGGCTCGCACTTCAATCCTGTCCGAGCGAAGTGGCGACCAGGACATTCCGTAGCCTTGAGATCCAGTCGAGCATGCCAGCCAGCCCAGGGCGCTCCGCAGCAGGTCAACGGCAATGGCATCGGAATGCTCTTTCTCGCAGCGCCTCAGAATGCGCTGGGCGAGTTCGGCGGCCGACGCCTCGTCCCCCAGGGCCGCGGCATAGAAGCGGCACCGTTCGACGAAGGCCGCAGCGACACCGCTACGGAGAACCGATTTCCCCTCGGCCCGCGCCAGGCATCTGGACAAACGAAAGACCTCGTCCAGCCCGGGCTCCACAGTCAGGGCCTTCAGTGCCTTCCTAAGGTCGTTGGCAACCCTGGAAGTGCCTTTCACCCTGGGCAGCAGCCGCTCGGCGAAGGCCTGCATGTCCTCTTGGGGGCTGTCGCACATGAACGGCGACAGGCGCCGCAGGTCCGCCAAGGTCGGCAGGTGATAGCCGTCGTAGGCGCGCTTGCAGCGTCGCTCGAAGGCCTCGTCGCGGTGGATGACGTAGTTGGTGTCGGCCCTCGACATGACGCACCTCACCGGCTCGGGGCTGACCGCGGCGCCAGCCGGTAGAACCGGTCCAGCGTCCGTGCCCAGCCCGCGTCCCAGTTCACCGCCCAGAGCTGCTGGGTCTGCACCAACTGGGTGACACCGTTATCCAGGGTCAGATGTCCGACGAGGCACGGCACCTTGCGGTCGGCCAGGGCGCCGCCGAGCAGGACGGGCGCCTCGGTCAGGTTCGACATCGGTGGCGCATTGCCCTCGGCCAGCAAGGTCAGATCGGCCTGCAGGGCGGCCAGGCAGGCGATTGTGGTGGTCAGGTCGCCATGGATGTGGCGACGCCGGTCAATCCGGATCATGGAGATACCTCGGAGGGAAGAGCCGAACGGGGAGAAGGCGGCAGTCAGGCCGCTATTCGGTCGTCCGGAGGTATCTTGTTGGCGGGGGCGCTCATTGCAGGCCGTCCTGAATGATCAGGTCATCCGTCTCGAGCGCCGTACCCAGCCGATAGAAGCGGCTGTAGGTGCGCGCCCAGCCCAGTTCCGGTGCCAGCACCCAAAGTTGGCTGGTGGTCACCATGGGGTCGAAAACCAGCGGGTGGTCGGCCACCGACCCACACATGCTCAGAAACTGGCGGGGTGTGAACCAATAGCCATCCAGGAAAGGCGCGCTGGCCAACGCATCGGGTGCAGGCAAGGTGCCGTTGGCGATGGCCTCGAGGTCATCGGCCAGGGCACGAAGTTTACGCACGTCGTCGAAGACGGCCTGAGGCAGGCCTTTATTCGGGGTGTACCGAAACATGGGGATGCTCCCTGAGATCGCGAATACGGTGTCTGCCCACCGTCCTCAGACGGCGGGGGTAGCCGAAGCGCGCCTCGGGATGGGCCCTAATATTGACCCGGGTCCCCAAGCCCGCTCAGCGGCGTCTTCGGGGCGTGAATATCTCCGCCACGTGGACCGCCGATCGCGGCGTGCCCACTGGCTCGAAGTCATCCGGAAGGAGAAGCTCGTTCATGGCGAGAACAGAAGCAGAATATGAGCGCTCGGTCAAGCCAAAATATGGCAGTCAGTGCCATATTTTGGCATCCCAGGCTCAATTTGGCGTTGCCTTCCGCCAGTATCAGATGGGCAGCTCTTAGATTTGCAAATCTATCTCTTGAAACATTCGCCAGCGAATTCCGTTCGGAAAATAGCGAATCAGAACTCCATATTTGCCGTTGCACCATCACTTCAATTTGGAATCTGACTAATTATACCGCTTGCGGTGTTGGATTGCGGTGTCTACCCATCCGGCAATATTTTGAGCGATGTGGGCATAAGCGTCAGTGCTACGTGGGCCTGGAGGGTCATAAACGGCGATGATGTCCGAAAACGGACTCGGACCAGCGACGCAAGGATTTCCCGCTGCATCAAGCAACTTGTGAATCCGAATGCCAAAGACTCCGATCCGGTTTGCCCATGCTTTTTTGATCTCATATGTGATCCACGGTCGGCTGGCCGTTTCGGCGCCAATCAAGACCACTAAGCAATCTCGATCAGCCATTTGCGCATCAATCCATCTCTGGATGGCTGCATCGCCGCCACGCTTTACCTCTTCCCATTTGTTCTGATTAACAGGCTCTCGCCCTTCGACAGAGCCAATGTTGCGAACCTGCGAGGTGCGCCAAACGTCCCGATCAAAATGAAAGCTATAGAAAAGTTTTTTCGGCATTGGGAATTCCCATCGTTTTTTCTGTTCATTTGCGGGCTTTAATTGCGGCCGTTACCCAGGCTTCTATGTTTCCGGAGATGGTTTCATATACCGCTTTGCCCGTCTGACCAGCCGGGCTCTTTAGGTCAACAAGTTTATCGAAGGGTTTGTCACCAACCGTGAATCTGGTGAACGGATTTGTGCCAGCGGTCGATGGATTTCCATTGCTATCAAGAAGCTTATGTATCCGGATTCCTAAGATGCCTTTGTTCAGCGCCCAGGCTCTCTTGATTTCGTGTTGAATCCAAGGGCGCGAGTCCGTGTTCTCCCCGACAAGTACGACCAGACAGTCACTCTTCTTCATCTGGCCTTCAATCCACTTCTCAATCTCCGTGGCTCCTCCCTTCTTCACCTTTTCCCAGTCATTTTTTGACACAGGCTCGTCCTTTTCGATCGCGCCAATGTTGCGCACCTGCTGTGTGCGCCAGCAGTCTTCGTCGAAGTAAAAGCTGAAAAATACTTTAGCCACGTTTAGTCCCCCCCAAACTATGTGAGTCCGCTCGAGCGCTCCTCGTTAGGCCGAATCTTCAATAGGTCATGGAACAGTCGGTTGAAGTCATAGTCCATAGGACCCCCGAACGCTTTTGGGCTTCTTCTGTCTTTGTCTTTTTCTTCTGCTGGTACTAAATCCAGGGTAGCCCCACCGGGGGGCTTGACTAGAATCACTCGCGCATCCGGATGAGCCTGTCTAAACATCTCGTGCTCTTCGAAAATCCCTTCCATGCCGCCGATGAATATGGCGGCTTCAAACTTGTTGCCGCCTATCATCCTGCGCCGCATTTCCGTTAGGCTTAGATCCAAGCTGTCTTGGATATTCGGCGTTAATTCGACGTTCGCAAATTCAGTATTCTCGGGTGGGAAGCGGCCTTCGAAATATCGGGATTGATACAGCTTGACCGTTTTCGCATAGTCGAGTCCTAAGTCCGCACAAACTGCCCAGATCATTGGAGTGATCGAAGGGTGGCCGCCCCAAATTAGCTTCCTCCGTCCAAGTACGGTCCATACGAACTCGCGGACGCTCGCTTGTATCAGGAATGGATTGGCTGTTTCGAAGAAATGCTTTCGCCCCGGTACCGGAATGCTTGCAGAGAGGAAAACTGCGCTCATGTCTTGTCCTCCCAGTCCGCGAATGACCAGGCAGCCCTTTCCAGTTTAAGCCAACGAACTGCTTGAACTTGGTCTCCCAACCAGTCCAAGTGACCTTGCCATGCCGGGTCTAAGCCTAGGTGGTCATATACTACGGCGGGGACCAGTGTTGTCCTTGAGATGGCGTATCCATGAGCCTCTTGTAGGGACCTGGAAGTTGGAACCCCTACCTGTGGGTATACGATAATCTCGCCTCCTCCGCTTGGTAGCTCGATGTGGACAGCAGAATTTCTACCAACGGCTTTGAGTTGTCCGCCGACACATTCTGCTGCCTTCTTAAGATGACTCACGATATTTAGATTTCGGACTGCATGGCTCAAGCATCGTAAACGCTCAACTGCATTACATATTTCGGTTACTTTGGTCAGAGAGATATTGCCGCCAGCATCGAGATCAATTCCGTCGAGTGCGATCGATGATGAGGTTTGTGCAATGCGCGCTGTGGCTACAGAAGGCCACCCCACTCTGAGAATCGGAATCCCCTTCGCCAGCGCGCGACCAAACTCGGCTTTTGTCCATCGGCTTCCGAAGTAGTCTGCAGTGTCGAGCATTACCAAGACGTCGCAGTCGCAGAGGTTATGCCATAGGGCCTGCTGGAAATGCACTCCTGGAGATATTTCATGAGTGTCCAAGAAAACGTTAAATTGTCGAGCCGACAGAGTGTCGAATAATTGTAGCGCCGCTGATCGGGATTCAATTCGCCTATAGCTGAGGAATACGCGTCGTTGGCGAGGTAATAGGCTGACGCACTCTAGGAGTGCTGAGGCAATCCTTTCTAGTGGGTTTTGCTTTAGGCCAAGAGCGTTCAGGGGCTGGATTGATGGCGGTAACTGGCCAGTTGCGTGCTCTAAATCGTCGACGACTGGCAGGATCGGAACGCTTTGGGACACCATGCTCTCGACCTCGGCATCATCGGCGCCCAAGTGTCCGAAGTATATCGCAGCCGCGGCTTGATCGGGGGGTATGTCTATTGGACCTGCGGCAACCGTCCATGTCACCTGTGTGCCAAAGTCCAATTGAAAGTTTTGGATCGCGCGTCTGATTTCGGCTTCTAAGTCCGCAAGTATGTTTGCGCCGGGTTTCCCCAGAACTATTAATTGGTACAAGGCGGAATCGGGTGTTGTCATCGGATGTTCTCTACAAACATCCCGTTGACTTCGGTGGGGTTAAATGCGCCGAGCCGGTTGTTGACGTTGGTAAGGTCGATCCGTCGATAGAGATCGAGATACTCGTTACCGTGTGTGATTCCATTGTCGTCGGCTGTGGGGATTACAAAAATGTTCTCGATGCTCTTCGTTCCGTCAGCGTAGCCAATTTCCCACGGGCACCAGCGTGAATTCATGGAATTTTGTGTGGCTAGGAAAAGGAAGTAGGTAGTCTCCAGAATTTTATCTTTTATTTTTTTTGCCGTTTCTCGGTTCGGCCTGTTGGGCATCGTGTGGTCAGCCCAATCGACATATATAAGCCAGCCACTCTCTTGGAGCTTGGCAACAAGGCCTTTGACTAGTTCCTGGTCTAAATGGCTGTGAGATAGGAACGCAGACTTCGCACCGGCAGTCCGCGCTTCATATAGCGATCTGTATCTTTGTTGAATACGAGGTGCTGCAGCGCGCAAATCGCGATATGAGATCGGCATAGGTCTCCTCGATTTCTTTTTATTTTTGCCTTAGAGTCAGGAATCTGTTCGGACTTTGGTATGCTGCGTTGCCGAAAAAACTGCTGGCGCTGACCGCTTAGACAAACGACATCAATGTCGAGTCGACCTCGACGCTCCAGTGGCCTATTGGCAGGTTGCGTCGCTTGCCTCTACCCAAGCCCCTCGAGATTCCTACATCAACCAACAGGTGCGCAAAAGGGAATTAATCTGTTCGGCTTGGCATACGTTTGTAGGCGATCAGGAATCGTAGGCGGTCTGCGGGATAGGCAAGTTCATCACCTAAAATTCCGCCCCTCCGGAAAGCTCCCCACCACATCCTTCACCGGCTTCAGCTCCCTAGGCGGCTTCTTCATTTCGTCCGCCCGCGACAGCACGCCATTGAAGTCCTCATCCAGGTCGATGTCGCCAAGACCGCTTAGCAGATGCGTGCCGTCCATGATTCTGTCGGCTACGACATGGATGACGATGCCCTCCCGCTGTAGCTTGCCTTCGACAATCATCAGCCGGGCGGCCAGCACCTGCTTGCGATAGGCCTCAAAGGTCCGCGGCCAGATAATGATGTTGGCTGTTCCGGTCTCGTCCTCGATGGTGGAAAAGATGACGCCGGAGGCAGTCCCTGGCCGCTGACGCACCAGCACCAGGCCGCCGACGCGGACCTTCTTTCCGTCAGGCAAGGTCATCAGGTCGCGCGCCTGGACGAGCTTCTGGTCCTTGAGCTGTGGCCGCAGCAGGCCGAGAGGATGCGGGCGGAGCGTTAGCGAGGTCTCCCGGTAGTCCTGGACCACGTTCTCGCCCGTCGTCAGCCGCGGCAGCTGGATCTCGGGCTCTGGCCCGGTCTCGACCGGCGGCAGGTTGCTGTTGGCCGAGATGGCGGTCTCGGCGAAGTCAAACAGCGGCAGCGGTGCGTCACTGAGACCTTTGATGTTCCAAAGCGCCGAGCGTCGGTCGAGGCCGAGTGAGCCGAAGGCATCGGCTCGGGCCAGCCGCTCTAGGACGGCCGGTGGCAGGCCAGCCCGCCGCCAGATGTCCCGGATGGCACCGTAGCTGTCGCCGCGGGCATCGGTCAGTCGCTCAGCGTCATCCTGCCGGAAGCCCTTTATCTGCCGGAAGCCGAGCCGTAGCGCATGGCCATGGCGTCCGGCCGTCGGCTCCAGGGTGTTGTCCCAGTAGCTGTAGTTGACGTCGATGGGCCGCACCTCGACGCCATGGTCCCTGGCGTCGATGACCAGGCGGCTCGATGAATAGAAGCCCATGGGCTGAGCGTTCAGGATGGCGGCGGTGAAAGCGGCCGGGTAATGGCACTTCAGCCAGCTCGATGCATAGGCCAGCAGGGCGAAGCTGGCGGCATGGCTCTCGGGGAAGCCATATTCGCCGAAGCCCTCAATCTGGCAGAAGACCTGTTCAGCGAATTCGGGCTTGTAGCCGCGTTCGGTCATGCCGTTGATGAGGCGGTCCCGGAAAGTGCCGATGGTGCCGGTTCGCTTGAAGGTCGCCATGGCGCGCCGGAGCTGGTCGGCCTCACCGGCACTGAAGCCCGCGCTGACCATGGCAATCTTCATCACCTGCTCTTGGAAGAGCGGTACGCCCAGTGTTTTGCCCAGCACCTCCCTGAGGGCCTCGGAGGGGTAGCTGACCGGCTCCTTGCCCTGGCGGCGCAGCAGGTAGGGATTGACCATGTCGCCCTGGATGGGGCCGGGCCGCACAATGGCCACCTCAATGACCAGGTCATAGAAGGTCCGGGGCTGCAGCCGCGGCAGCATGGTCATCTGCGCCCGGCTCTCGATCTGGAAGACGCCCACGGTGTCGGCCTGGCAGATCATGTCATAGGTGACTTTGTCATCCTGGGGGATGGTGGCGAGGTCGTATGACCTACCGTAATGGCGCTCCAGCAGGCCGAAGCACTTGGCGATGCAGGTCAGCATGCCCAGCGCCAGGACGTCGATTTTCAGAAGCCCCAGGGCGTCCAGGTCATCCTTGTCCCATTGGACAATGGTCCGGTCGACCATGCGGGCATTCTCGACGGGGACCAGGTCGGCCAGCGGCCCGTTGGTGATGACGAAACCTCCCACATGCTGGCTGATATGGCGCGGGAAGCTGATGAGCTCATTGGCCAGCTCCACCACGGTCCGGATCAGGGCTGAATCCGGGTCGATACCGGCATCCCGGAGCGAGTCTGGCGAATACCGTTCCTTGGACCACCAGTGCATGGTTCGTGAAATGCGATTGATGGCATCCACGGACAGGCCGAGCGCCCGGCCGACGGTACGGATGGCGAGCTTGGACCGGAAGCTGATGATGGTGGCGGCAATACCTGCCCGGTCCCGGCCGTACTTCTCATAGATATGCTGGATGACCTCTTCACGGCGCTCATGCTCGAAGTCGACATCGATGTCAGGCGGCTCGGCCCGCTCGGCCGAGATGAAGCGCTCGAACAGGACATCCTGGGTGGCCGGGTCGACCGAGGTGACGCCCAGGCAGAAGCAGACCGCCGAATTGGCGGCCGAACCGCGGCCCTGGCAAAGGATGCCGCGGTCCCGGGCGAAGCTGACCATCTCGTAGACGGTCAGGAAGTAGGCCGGATAGTTGAGCTGCTCGATGAGCCGGAGCTCATGCTCGAGCTGGGCCTGTACCTTGGCCGGTATGCCATCGGGGTAGCGTGTTTGGGCGCCCAACCAGGCCAGACGCTCGAGTTCCGCCTGTGGTGTCGCGCTCTCGCCCCGGCTTTCCTCGGGGTAGACGTAAGCGAGCTCGGACAGCGAGAAGCGGCAGCGGCTGGCAATCTCTACGCTGCGGGCCAGGGCCTCCGGGTGGTCCCGGAAAAGCTTGGCCATCTGCGCGGGCGATTTCAGGTATCGCTCGGCATTGGGCTCGGCGCGCAGACCCAGCTCGTCGACCGTGCAGCGATGCCGGGTCGCCGTCAGCACGTCCTGCAGGCGGGCGCGGGTCGGGTGGTGATAAATGACGTCGTTGATGGCGGCCATGGCAACGCCAGACTTGGCCGCGACCTTGGCCCAGCGGTCGATGCGCTGGCGGTCACGACCGCGCATCAGGTTGGAGACGCCCAGTGACAGGTTGTCGCCAATCAGGTCCCGCAGGGCCTCCATCCGGCTGATGAAGGCCTGCTCGACCCGTTTGGGCGCCAGCAGGACGATCTGCTGGCCGTCCAGCCGCTCCATGAGGTCAGCCCAGTAGAGCTCGGCCTCTCCCTTGGGCGCGCGGCGGCGGCCGAGCGAGATGAGCTGGCTGAGGCGGCTGTAGGCAGCCAGATCCATCGGCAGGCAGATGACGCTCGGGGCGTCCCGGAAATCGAGCCTGGCGCCGATGATGAGCTGGATGGCGGCATTCCTGGCGGCCACGTGGGCGCGCACGACACCGGCCAGCGTGTTGCGGTCGGTGATGGCGATGGCAGACAGCCCCAGCAAGGCGGCCTGTTGGACCAGCTCCTCGGCATGGCTGGCACCTTCGAGGAAGGAGAAGTTGGTCAGGCAGTGGAGCTCGGCGTAGGCGGTTGTTGCCGATGCATCGTTGCCATGTCTGTCGACTTGGTGTGGAGCGGACATGGCCACTGGACATAGCCCAGAGTGGCATATGTTCGCAATATGTTCTTGTTCCTATGTTCGACGCCCGGCTTGGCTATAAATGTTGGAAAACGGCCGAATATAGCCTTCGTCAGAAAGCTAAGGCGTTGTCGCCTAGGCGTCCACGAAGGCCCCGAAGTCAGCCCGTGCATATGCCGGGCGCGCCTGGAGAGCAGCCCACCAGGCGGCAACTTTGGGCCGCTGAACCGGCGACAGGGCTTCCGGAGCGATCTCTTCGTCGATCCGCCTGACGAACGGCGCGACAGCGATATCGGCAAGTGAATAGCGGCCGCCGATCAGCCAGCCCCCGGAAATCATGTCTTCCATCTGATCGAGAAGGCCAATGAGCTTGGACCGGGCCTCACCGAGTTCTTCCTCGGTATAGGGACTCCGGGCGACGCGCATCCAGGCTTCGCGCCGTTCCGCGCTGGGGATCTTTGTCAGCATGGCCTGGAGCTCATCCTCCGACATCTTCTCGGCCTTCTTCTGCAAATGGTGTCGCCAGTTGAAGCGGATGAGGTTGCCGATGAGGCCGTCGACATGGCGGACCCAGTTCCGCATCAGGGCGAGGTCGTAGGGGTCATCAGGGCGTAGCCGAGGCTCCGGGAAGATGGTGTCGAGGTATTCGCAAATGGTACCGCTCTCATGTAGCGGCCGCCCGTCATGCAGGATTGTCGGCACCACCCCCAGCGGATTGATCGCCAGATATTCCGGCTGGTGCTGCTGCTGGCGGGACAGGTCTATCTCGTGGGCTTCATAGGCCAGTCCCTTTTCTTCAAGGAAAAGGCGGACCCGTCGGGACGCGCTCGACTTCGGTGAATGGTAGAGAACGATGCTCATTGGCCCTCCCCAGGGACACTGCAGGCCCTGGCCTTATGACTGGCCAGCTAGCGCTCGTTTGGACGCGTTCCGGAGAAGCTATGCCGCTGCCTGAGAGACCTCGGCATTGGCTGATTTCAGGCTGCGGCTGATTTCAGCAGCTGCTTTGGAGACCAAAGCGCCGTATTTCGGGATCAGCTCGACCGGCAACCGGGAGGCAGGGCAGGATATCGACATCGTTGCTATCGGCTTGCCTTCGGAATTCAGAATGGCCGCCGCAACGGCATGCACTTCCGGATCCAGTTCGCCGAAGCTGACCGCATATCCGAGCTCCCGGACCTTGGCGACTTCTTGCCGCAAGCGGTCGGCATCTGTGATGGTCCGCTTGGTCCACGAGACCAGCGGATTTCGGATGTAGGCCTCGCGCTCAGCCTCTTCCATGGCTGCCAGGGCGGCCTTGCCGTTGGAGGCCACATGCAGCGGCGCATGTGCACCAAGCTGACGAACGGTGCGAACCGGCTGTGGTGAATCAAGGCGGTCGATGAGAACGACCTCACCGCCTTCCGGCACCATAAGGTGAATGGTCTCGCGCGTTTCGTCGCGCAGCCATCGCATTACCGGCAGAGCAATCTCGCGTAGCCGCGGCTCCGGATCTGCAGACTTGCTGAGGAGCAGCAGACGGTTTGTGACGGCCCATCGACGACGAGTGCCGTCCACCGGGCGAACGTATCCCGCGTCGTGCAGCGTCGTCAGGCAACGCTGAATCGTGGTCTTGGGTTCCTGTAGTCGGCGAGCAAGTTCGCTGACGCCAATCAGCTGGCTCTCAACGACAGCTTCCAGAACACGCAGGGCAGTTTTGACGCTTTCCACGGCCGGGACCCCAAAAACGGGTTTACAGCCCATGCGATATGCAGATAGCATGGACCACAATACGGAACTAAATGTGCCACAATGCGGAACGAAGGTCAAGCCCTTACGGATCCGTTTCGGGAGAGAGACGAATGAGCGATGCCGCGGTGAAGGCTGCGAAGCCTGCTGATGTCGACGATGTGGGAACCGAGCCTCTCTATACGGTCAACGACGGCTGCGCGACGATCAGGCTGAACCGTCCGAAGCACCTGAACCGCATCCAGGCCGACGATCTCGAGATTCTCCTCGGCTATCTCGACCGCGCGGAAGCCGACCAGAGTGTTCGGGTTGTCGTCTTGACCGGCACCGGCCGGGTTTTCAGCGCCGGGTACAATCTCGGAGACATTGCTGCGGGCCGTAGAGGCAAGGGCGCCCCGGGCGTAGAAGACCAGAGCCCCTTCGAGCAACTGACCAACCGCCTCGAGAATCTTTCCCGCCCGACAATCTGTCGGCTGAATGGTCCCGTATATGGCGGCGCGACGGACCTGGCGCTGTGCTGCGATTTCCGCGTCGGAACCGATGGCTGCGAGATGTTCATGCCCGCCAGCCGCCTCGGTCTGCACTACTACCCGTCAGGCATGGTGCGCTACATAACCAGACTCGGCGTCAATGCCGCCAAAAAGCTGTTTCTCACCGCGCAGACCATCAAATCCGACGAGATGCTGCGCATCGGTTACCTGACCGATGTCGTCAGCCAGGACCAGTTGGATGCCAGAGTGGCCGAGTTAAGCAAAATCCTGGTGGCTCAGGCGCCGGTAGCAACCCAGAACATGAAGAAGAGTGTCAACGAAATTGCACGTGACGCTACCGACCTGGCCGCGGTAGCTGAAAGATTCCACCTCAGCCTTGCCAGCGAAGACATCAAGGAGGGCGTATCGGCCTTCTTCGAGAAGCGTAAGCCGGTCTTTACCGGACGATAAAATCACCGAGCGGCCACCAAAGGCCGCCGGATAAACGGAGGAAACACAATGAAACTCGACCGCCGCCAGTTCCTGGGGACGACCGCCGTTGGCATTTTCCTGCCAAGCCTGGCGCTCGCGCAAAGCAAAGCCTCCGGTGCGCTCTATGAAGCAGCCAAGAAAGAAGGCGAACTGACCTGGTACATCGTCCACATCACGTCGGAGACCGCCGAGAAAATCGGCAGGGCCTTCACCGAGAAGTATCCCGGAGTGAAGGTGAATGTGGTTCGGACCACCGCTCAGGTGGCCTTCCAGCGCCTGAATCAGGACCTGCAGTCGAAAGTCGCGAACTGTGATGTCTTCGCGTCTACAGACCTGGGGCACTATGTCGACCTGAAGAAGCGTAAGCTTCTGATGTCATATGAACCATCCAATGCCAGCGAAATCGATCCGCGGTTCCGCAATGTCGACCCGGACAACCAGTTCATCATTACGTCCGCGACCTTCATCGCCATCCTCTACAACACCGACAAGGTGAAGGCTGCGGATGCTCCGAAGTCGTGGAAGGACCTGATCGACCCGAAATGGACCAATCAGGTGTCCGTCGGCCACCCAGGCTTCTCTGGGTTCGTCGGTACCTGGGTCGTGCAGATGAAGAAGCTCTACGGCTGGGACTATTTCAAGAAGCTGGCGGCCATCAAGCCGCAGGTAGGCCGCTCCATCATCGACACGGTGACGGCAACCGCCTCCGGAGAGCGTAGTGTGGCGGCGGGGCCGGGCGCATTGGCGCAGTATCAGGCTTCCCGCGGCAATCCGATCGGTGTCTCGTACCCCTCCGAGGGGTCAGTCCTGATGGCATCGCCGTCGTCAATTATGGCGAATGCGCCACATCCCAATGCTTCCAAGCTGTTTCTGGAGTTCCTGTGGGGTCCTGAAGTGGCAGATATCACTGCTGCGGAATTCGGAACGCCTCTGCGGCCCGATACCAAGGTGCTCCCGGGCGTCCTGCCACTCGACCAGATGAAGACCATCCGGCCTTCTGTTGAAGAAGTGGTCACGGGCATCCCGGAGGTCACGGAAGACTGGCGCGATCTGTTCGGTATCTGAGGTACGCCAAATGGCAACCGACCTTGGCGTAGATGGAATGAGAAGCGCCGCGCCCAAAGCGCGGCGCTTCTTCCTGGACCCTATGGTCCTGGTATGGATTGCCGTAGCAGTCATTCTGGTTGGTCTCGTTGCCAACCCTTTGGCGCGGCTGCTCATCGACAGTCTCCAGGTTCCCAGGGGCGGCGGATGGACATTTGCCAACTTTGTCGCCGCTTTCGGGCGGGCGCGGCATATTCAGGCGTTCACTAATACACTTCAGCTCGCCACGGCGGTGGCCGTCATTTCCGGCGCTATGGGTGTACCACTGGCCTGGGCTGTGTCCCGAACAGACATGCCATTGCGTGGCTTCATGCATGTTAATGTCCTGGCGGCCTTCATCATTCCTCCGTTTCTCGGCGCCATTGGCTGGATTTTGCTGGCCGGTCCCAATGCGGGCTGGCTGAACCGTGCGTGGATGCTAGTCACCGGAATGGATGCGGGACCCTTCAACGTCTTCAGCTTCTGGGGCCTGGCATTCGTAATTGCCATCTACGTCTACCCCCTGGTCTACATTTTCACCTCGTCGGCATTGGACCTCATCTCTTCGGAGATGGAAGAGGCCGCGGCCATACACGGCGCGGGGACTCTGCGTACAACCCTCCAGGTGACGTTGCCCCTGGCGCTTCCTGCCATACTGGGCGCGCTGATTATCGTGTTTCTGGAGGCGATGGCGCTCTATGGGACGCCCGCACTGATTGCCATCCCCGCCCGCTTTAACGTCGTCACAACCCAGCTCAGCGTGTTCTTCCAATACCCGCTGCGTATTGAGGTCGCTGCCGCATTCTCTATGCCATTGGTAGGCATCACGGTGGTTCTGCTTGTGCTCCAGCGTCTCATGCTGGCGCGCCGCGGGTACGTTTCCGTCAGCGGAAAAGGTGGGGAGCGTCGCCGGGTTCGTCTCGGCTTCTGGCGCTGGCCGATATTCGCCTATGCGTCCTTCATATCCCTTGTCTCGGTCATCCTGCCGCTCTTCGTTCTACTTCAGACATCCTTTGCACGGGCATGGGGCCAAGGCTTGTCCCTGGATAACCTGACGCTAGCCAATTTTCACTACATCCTGTTCGAGCAGATGACGGTCAGGCAGTCCATCTGGAATACCTTCAGCTACTCGGCGGTGACTGCGACGGCATGCTGCGCCCTCGGCTTTTCCATCGCATATATCGTCCATCGCCGCTTGCTGCCGGGCGGGGCAATCCTCGCAGGTCTGACGATGGCGCCATTTGCCGTCCCCGGCATTGTTCTGGCCATCTGTTTCTACGCCGCATATGCGGGGCCACCGTTTCAGCTCTACGGCACCGGTACCCTTATCGTTGTGGCGTTCATTACCCGCTTCCTGCCGATTGCGTTCGCAACCGCAGCTTCAGGCGTGCGGGGGCTACATCCGGAGCTGGAAGAGGCCGTCCGGATTCTCGGCGGCGGACGGTTCACCGTTGTCACCAAAGTGGTGCTTCCGCTCCTGAAGAAGACGCTTCTGGGCGCCTGGATTCTTGTCTTCATCATCTGCACCCGCGAGCTATCGACTGCGATATTCCTGTCTGGGCCGGAGAGCCGAGTCATCTCGGTGCTCACTCTCGACCTCAGTGAGCAGGGTCACTACGAAATTCTGGCGGCGATGGGTGTCGTCCTGCTGATTGTCACGACCGCAGTTGTTGGTGTGGGCATGAAGCTGCTGGGTCGCGATTTTATGCTCCGGAGAAACTGATGGAAAAGCTTGCCCTAAACAAGCTGACGAAATCGTATGCATCGTTCACGGCGGTGAATGGTATTGACCTTCACCTGCGCAAGGGCGAATTCGTTTCGCTGCTGGGGCCGTCTGGCTGCGGCAAGACGACGACGCTCCGAATGATTGCGGGGTTCATTGAGCCAACGGCTGGCGAGATTGTGATGAACGGCCGTGTCCTGTCTGCGGGCAGCAGAATTGTGCCGCCCGAGCATCGCGGCATGTCAATGATTTTCCAGAGCTACGCCATCTGGCCGAATATGACGGTTTACGAGAACGTCGCGTTCGGATTGAAGATGCGGAAGATTGATGCCGCCTCGATGAGGGAACGGATTGGGAAAATCCTCGAGATTGTGCATCTCGAGAAGCTGGCAGACCGGTATCCGAACGAGCTTTCAGGCGGTCAGCAGCAGCGGGTTGCGCTCGCCCGCTCAATTGTTGTGGAGCCAGAGGTTCTCCTCCTGGACGAGCCGCTATCCAATCTTGATGCGAATCTCCGTGAAGAGATGCGAAACGAGATCCGCCGCCTGCACGATGAATTCCATATGACCACCGTTTATGTCACCCACGACCAGTCGGAGGCCATGGCCATATCCGACCGGGTGGCCGTGATGAACCAGGGGCGCATCGAACAGGTCGCGGACCCGTTCACGGTCTATACGAAACCGCAGACCAAGTTCGTCGCCAATTTCATCGGGCGGACCAATATGGTGGAAGGGCGGCTCGAGGGAGAACGGGCTACGTTCGACGGCTTCTCGTTGCCCGTCTGCGCCCTTGCCGACAGGCCCTCGGCTGCAGAATTCACGGCATCGTTGCGGCCACAGAATATCGATGTCGTGAAGACGGTCCCGACTGGAACCGATGACCTTGTTCTTGAGAGCGATGTCGTCAGTCGCTGCTTCCTCGGCGAGAGCTGGGACTATGTCATCAAGCCCAAAGGAAGCTGCCTGAAGCTGAGGGTGTCGGCTCCGGCCGTCAAAGTCTTTGATGTCAACGAGTCGGTTTGGCTGACCATTCAGCCGAGCCGCATTGTGCCAATTCCGAATTGATTAGGTGAGCAGAATGCACGCAAAAGCTCTGGAGCGCTTTACCGTTATCGACCTAAGCCGCATTCGGTCCGGGCCGACCGCTGTACGGCAACTCGCCGACTGGGGCGCCAAGGTCATCAAGGTGGAGGCGATTGAAGAGGACGGGATGTTCGGGACCCGTGCCAGCTCGGATTTCCAAAATCTGCACCGGAACAAGCGCAGTCTGACGCTCAACCTGAAAGACCCGAAGGCCGCTGAAATCATGCGGCGTCTCATCGAGAAAGCGGATGTTCTCGTCGAGAATTTCCGGCCGGACGTAAAGGAGCGCCTCGGTATCGGATATGAGGCGGCCCGGGCGATAAATCCGCGTCTTGTCTATGCGAGCATCTCCGGGTTCGGCCAGACCGGACCCTATGCAAAGCTCCCCGGCTTTGACCAGGTCGCCCAGGGCATGGGTGGCCTGATGTCGGTGACTGGCCTGCCAGGCCAGGGGCCGGTCCGCGTTGGCATTCCGATCGCGGATTTGGGTGCGGGGCTGTATTGCGCCCTCGGCATCCTGACGGCGCTGCTGGAGCGTGAGGTGTCGGGCGAAGGTCAATGGGTGCAGACGTCTTTGCTTCAGGCGCAGGTGGCTCTGCTGGACTTCCAGGCGACCCGCTGGCTGATGGACAAGGAAGTCCCCCAGCAGGCCGGAAACGACCATCCGACCGCTATTCCGACCGGAGTGTTCCAGACCGCGAATGGCTACATCAATATCGCCGTGGCGGGCCAGCCGATGTGGAAGAAGTTCTGCAAGGCAATCGATGCCGAGCACCTGGCGGAAGACCCCAGGTTCGCCGATAGCAAGTCGCGGTCGGAGAACCGCAAAGCTCTGAATGATGCCATCGGCGATAAGACCAAGGGCAAATCATCAGCGGAGTGGATGAAGATATTCGCGGTGGCAGGTGTGCCCTGCGGTCCAATTTACGCAGTGGACGAGGTCTTTGCCGACCCGCAGGTGCAGCACCTCAACCTTGCCCAGCCGGTCATGCATCCCGAGCTTGGCGAGATACATCTGGTAGGGCAGCCCATCATCATGTCGCGGTCCAAGAGTGCCATAGAGACGCCTACGCCCGCCAAAGGACAGCATACCGAAGAGGTGCTGCTGGAACTCGGATATGACAAGGCGGCCATTGAGCAGCTGAAAGGCGGCGGGGTAGTCTGATGCCTTCAATGGGAAGGGTGCTTCGATGACGACAGTCGAGCTTAAGACGACCAAGATACTCGCCGAAATCCGGGGCGGGGTTGGCTGGCTAACCATAAACCAGCCCGAGCGCCGGAATGCCGTGTCCCTTGAGATGTGGGATGGCATTGCGGATGCTGCGGAGACCTTCGAGCGGAATACCGACGTTCGTGTCGTTGTCATTCATGGCGCAGGCGGCAAGGCCTTCGCGTCCGGCGCGGACATATCGGAGTTCGAAAAGAGCCGGGCGAATGCCGAGCAGCAGATTCAGTATGGCGTGGTATCCAGCCGGGGGCGCAAAGCTTTGCAGAGCCTTTCGAAGCCGCTCATCGCGATGATTGAGGGGTTTTGCGTGGGCGGCGGGCTAGCCATTGCCCTGACGGCGGACATTCGTTTCGCGACCCCGGACTCGAAGTTTGCGATACCGGCAGCCAAGCTGGGTCTTGGCTATGAGTATGAAGGACTGGCCGCTCTCGCCCGCCTGGTCGGACCATCAACGGCGAAAGACATGTTGTTCAGCGGCCGCAAGCTGGAGGCCGATGAAGCGCTGCGTGTTGGCCTGATTAACCAGATTGTTGCTTCCGATGCTCTGCAGGCCTTTGTGTCGGATTATGCGGGGACTGTGGCGAACAACGCGCCGCTGACAGTGCATGCCGCAAAGGCTGCCATCCGAGTCTTTGAGCAGTATTCCGCGGACCCGCAATCGAGCGAGGTCGCAAAGCTCGTCGAACGCTGCTTCGACAGCGCGGATTACCAGGAAGGTCGGCGGGCCTTCATGGAAAAGCGCAAGCCCCAATTCCAGGGCAAATAGCCAATACCCCGATACTCTGGAGCTCGCATGTCTGCATTGAAGTCGTCTGCTGTCGTGGCCCACCGTCATGGTGGGCCCGAAGTCCTGGAGCTGGAAAGCATCGACGTCCAGGACCCCGGCCCCGGTGAGATTCGCATCGCTCAGGAAGCGATCGGCCTCAACTATGCCGACATTTACCAGCGGCAGGGCGCGCATGGGCCGACGCAGACCGACAGTTTTCCGGTCATCCTGGGGTCGCAGGGTGCCGGTATCGTGGAGGTGGTCGGCCCTGGGGTTTCGGATTTCAAGGTCGGTCAGGCTGTTACCTACCTCATGCCCGGAGCATATGCTGGTGTCCGGAACGTTCCGGCGGCGCGTGCCCTGCAGATTCCTGACGGGCTGAATGTCGAGCAGGCGGCCGGAACGCTTCTGCGCGGCATGACGGCAGAATATCTGCTGCACCGGCTGTACAAGGTTCAACCCGGCCAAAAGATACTGGTTCATGCCGCTGCGGGCGGAATGGGGCTGATTCTCAGTGCCTGGGGCCGGGCTTTGGGTGCCGAAGTCATCGGTACGGTCGGCAGCGACGAAAAGGTCAGAGTTGCCAAGGATGCCGGATGTCATCACGTCATCAACTACCGGACGGAGCGCTTTGAAGAGCGCGTTCTGGAGCTGACCGCGGGTGAAGGCGTGCATGTGGTCTATGATGCCGTTGGCAAGGATGTGTTCCTGCCATCCCTGAAATGCCTGCGGGTCCGGGGCATGGCAATCAATTACGGCACGGCATCGGGCGATGTTGAGGCCTTCAATTTGCAAATCCTGCACGCCAAAAGTCACTCGATCTGCCGTCCGACGCTACGCAGCTTCACGATCACGACAGAGGAACTCCGGACTTCTGCTGAGACCTATGCTGCAGCAGTCCGGCGTGGGGATGTAAAGGCAGATATCAATAGGCGATATAAGCTGGCAGACGTCCGTCAGGCCCATATCGATCTCGAAAGCCGCAAAACTGTGGGCGCTGCCGTCCTTCTGCCGTGACGAGCTGGTTGGGATGAGCTGGTTATGGCGAGCGGAATTCCGTCTCTACGCACGGAATTCCGTGTTTGAGGGAGATGAGTGGGTTCAAGCAAACATCCCCTGGATGAACCAGCCGTCGAGTGAGCGATACACCCAGTACCGGCGCCCGGCCTCGTCCTCGATGCGGAAATAGTCGCGCGAGACCACATCCAGCCCACCAGGCGTCCATTCGCCGCGGATGCGCTCGGGGCCGTCCACCGATGCTATCCGCCGCCGGATGCGCCGCCAGGTGAAGGCCTCGCCGGTGTTGTCCATCTCGACGATTTCTGGCTGATACATCAGTCGCTGCGGCCGGGGCTCGAGGTCGGGCATCTCTTCATGGGAGCGCGCCGTCGGCGACAGCCGGACAACCGAGGCCTCGGGGGTGCGCCGCTGCACCGGCTCGTAGCGGAAGACGGCTCTGTCGCCGAGGCGGGCCTGCAGCCGGTCGATGAGCTGGGTGAAGTCGCTGCCGGTCTGGTGCGTGCCTTCAAGGTTCGCCTGCTCGGCCGAGAACGGATCGGCCGCCGTTGCCTCGAGGACAAAGGTCTCGAAGCCGAAGCCCGGCATAATGCCGTCCAGAGGGTCTCTGAACAGCCGCGCCAGGTGTTTCGGGTTGCGGCTTGGGGCCGAGGTGCCGATGCGGATGGTCTGGACGTCCCCGTCGACCCGGTAGGCATGCAGGGCCAGCTGTCGGGCGCCGAGATGCTCTTTCTCCAGCAACGGGCAAAGGGTCTCGAGCAGCTGGTCCAGCACCTGCTCGATGGCCTCGCGGGTGGAGATGGGTTCGGCGAGATGCGCCCGGCTGCGCCATGGCGCCGGTTGCTGCCGCGGTGAGATGGGCTCGTCCCGCCGGATGAGCAGGCAGTCGAGCCTTTCGAGCAGCTGCGGGCCGAAGCGCTTGGTCAGCGGCGCTCGCGGCAGGTTGGCAATGGCGCCGACCGTCTTCAGGCCCAGCGTGTTCAGGCTGTCGGCGAGCCTTGCGTCGATACGCAGCGCAGCCACAGGAAGCTGGCCAAGAGGCTCCAGGCAGTCCGGACGGCCGGGCAACACGCCTCCGCCGCCATGGCGCGCCCAGGCCCAGGCTGCGGCCGGGCTGTCGGCGATGGCGCAGCGGGCAATCACATGCATGCGCCGGAAGGATCCCTGCGCGTTGTTGAGCATGGCCTCCTCGCCACCGAAGAGATGCGGGACGCCGGTCACGTCGAGGATGAGGCCGTCGGGGCCGTCCGTGGCGACCCAGGGGGAATAGCGGCCGCACCAGTCGGCCAGCCGTTCCAGGGCCGCCTGGTCGCCTTGTGGGTCGGCCGGGCCGGTGCCGAGGGCCGGGACTAAGGCCATGGCGTCGGCGAGAGTCATGTTTGGCGCCAGCCCCATCCGGGCCGCCATGGTGTTCACGGCATAGAGCCGTGTCGTGTTGGCCGTCGTCTGGATCAGGGCCAGCGGCCCGTACGGCTGGCTACTCAGCCGCCTCCGCAAACGGTCGGTTGGCCATCTGGGCAGCCAGACGGAAAGAAAGCGACGCATGGTCCCATCCCAGTTGCCAGGTTCCTCCGGTCTCGGCGCCGCGGCAGCGCTCCAGGGTCAGCTTCCAGCTCGGGCTGCAGTCCTGGCTGCGGGCCGGTTCGACCAGCCAGCGGGTCAGGGCGGCCGATGGCTGCCGGTCCCTGCGGATGATGAAGCCGATGCCGCCTGAGGCCTCGGCAGCCAGCTGCAGGCGGCGGCTCTCGGTCAGGTCGACTGTTTCGGCCTCAAGCACCACGGCGCCATAGCTGAGCTCCCTGAGGCCTTCCTCGGCCGCCCAGAGGCGATCGTCGCGATGGCGTGCCCAGGCGATAGTCAGGCGCCGGTGGTCCAGCCCGAGTTGGCTCAGGCCCGGGGCGAACAGGCTGGCTTCAGGCGTCACCCACAGGATCTGCCGGAAGGCCTTGTGGCGGCCCAGCAGCGCGGCCAGGAAGCCGGTGGTGGCGGTCAGGTCGCCGATGAGCTCATGGATGCCGCCGAGCCCCAGCCCGAGGCCGGGCAGTCGGGCATCGATCTCGGCCACCCCGATCGGGCAGGCCGCCGTGGACCGCGGACGGGACAGGCCGGTCATGCGCGCGACCTGGCTGCGGAGCTGCTGGAGGGCGGGCGGTTGAATCATGCCAGCATGAATACCCTTGCTGGCCATAAGTTCGCAATATGTTCTTTTTCCTAGACAGAAAGCCTATATTGTGTAGTGCAGATACTTCTGCGCGCAATATGTGGCAGGCGGCGACAGTACGAGGGCAGTGCTCAAAGTTAAGCATCGCCCCCACCCGCTTAGGACGGGGGCGATGAAACAGGGGCACTAAAGGCTAAGCCAAATACCCGCCATCCACGGCAAGAACGGCGCCGGTCGTGAACGAAGCTTCCGGGCTGGCGACATAGGCGACCAGATTTGCGACTTCATCATCTTTGCCCATGCGGTTCAGCGCCGTGAGCGGCGCCGCCAGCTCATGAATGCCTGGGATGTCATTCATATCCGTGTCAATCGGACCCGGTGCGACGACGTTGACGGTGATGCCGCGGGGGCCGAGGTCGCGCGCCAGGCCGCGCGTCAGACCCGTGATCGCGGCCTTGGTCATGCTGTAGACCGATGACCCCGGGAACGCGCTGCGGGCACCTGCGGCACTGCCGATCGTGATGATCCGGCCTCCCGTCTTCATGTACGGGAGTGCGGCCTGTGTTCCAATGAAAACGGCCCGCAGGTTTATTGCGACCACTCTGTCGAAATCAGCCATGCTGAACACGTCGACGACGGCGCGCAGCAGGATGCCCGCGTTGTGGACCAGAATGTCGATCCCGCCGAAACGCTCTGCCGCGGAGTCGATGGCCTTCTTGAGTTCGGCCGCATCGGCGCTGTCGGCTTTGATTGCGAGCGCCTTGCCGCCAGCAGATTCCACCTCGGCCACCAAGGCCGCCGCCTTTGCTTCGGCGGATGCATAGGTGAAGGCCACGGATGCCCCTTCCCGAGCGAACCGGCGGACAATGGCAGCGCCAATGCCGCGCGAGCCACCTGTCACGAAAGCAATCCGTTTATCGAGCATAGTCATTTCAATTCCTCTCTGGGCCATTCATCAGCCCCGCTCTCAATGTTCCAGCAGACCCAGCGGTCAGCAGGGGAGTTCCGTCTCTTGATTGTAGGGTGCGTGGGGCGGGACCGTCGTTAGAAGCCGTTAGTTTTCGCCGGTACATCGACGCGGCATGAGAGCCCTGTGCACAGCACGGCACTCCTCACTAATGCCAACTAACATCGTCTAACTCGCCACGCCGGTTATTCGGATGGATGGTCTCGTTGTCACTCATTGGCGACCCACGAAGCGGCCGTCTATCCGAAAGGAACCAAGAAATGCGCCTCTCAACTCTCGCAGTCATTGCTGCCGTATCGTTTTCGGCTTCCATGCTTGCAACCGTGACAATGGCTGGGACGCAAGTGTGTCGTCAGCCCGTCGATGGCTACGAAACCTACACCGACTGTTATGGCAACCAGCTCAGCGGCACCTCTCTGCGCGCGGCACAGATCGGTGAACTCGTCGACGAAAAGAAGACGCCTGGCGAGATCCAGATGGCTCTGGGTGCGACGATTGTGACCGTCCGTTCGGCTGCCGACACATGCCCCCGAAACACCGTCTGGGTCGGCAGCATGGCGGTGCCAGTGGGAACGTCGGTCCCGCTCTACGATGTCCAGTGCGCCTACTAAGTGCATTCCTGGCATACGACCACTCAGACCTAAACATCGGAGATAACCGAATGAAACGGCTCTTTCTTGCCGCCGCACTGCTCTTCGCCAGCATGGTGGCACCTGTTTACGCACAGCAGAAGCCCACCATTGTGCTGGTGCATGGCGCTTTTGCCGGGTCATCCAGCTGGAATGGGGTGGTGAGCAGGCTGACAGCGAAAGGCTACCACGTCATTGCCGCGGCGAATCCGCTGCGAGGGCCAGGCTTTGACGGCTCCTACGTCAGGGAAATTCTCAAGAGCATCGATGGGCCGGTGGTACTCGTCGGTCATTCCTACGGCGGAAACGTGATCACCAATGCGGCGAACGGTGCCACCCACGTGAAGGCTCTGGTGTACGTGTCGGCATTCGCACCAGATGCCGGGGAATCGGCAGCCGATTTGGCGGGTAAGTTCCCTGGCAGCACGCTGGGTGCTGCACTGGCCCCTGCAGTCGAGCTGCCGGGTGGCGGAAAGGACCTCTATATCCGTCAGGACAAATTTCGTGCCCAGTTCGCCGCTGACGTTTCGGAGAAAGAAGCGCGGTTGATGGCCGTTACTCAGCGTCCGATCGCGGAAGCTGCGCTAACCGAGGCGGCCGGGAATCCAGCATGGAAGAAAATCCCGTCCTGGTTCGCCTACGGCACCAGTGATCGCAACATCCCTGCGGCGGCGATGACGTTCATGGCGGAGCGGGCAGCGGCAAAAGAGACCGTCGTCATCAAGGGAGCCTCGCATGTTCTGATGGTTTCGCACCCAGAGGCGATCGCAAAGCTCATCGAGCGCGCCGCGAACTCAAAATAACTGCCCACGCATCTCACGTTAACCGGATTGGAGACTCCAATGCCTAAACTGCCAGACCACAATCGCCGCCATTTCCTCGGAGTTGCCGCCGCGACGGTCGCGGTTGCCGGAACCGGACTTATCGGCAGCGCACAGGCTCAGCCCGGCGCTATCTCCGCAGCGGGAAGTGACAGATCCATTGGTCCGCTGAAGCAGATCAACGCGGGCCCGCTCAGTGTGAGCTATGTGGATGCTGGCCCGGCAAGCGGGTATCCCATCATCCTCCTGCATGGCTGGCCCTATGACATCCACAGCTATGTCGAGGTGGCCCCATTGCTGGTGGCCGCGGGCTACCGGGTGATTATTCCCTACCTACGTGGCTATGGGCCGACCCGATTCCTCTCCCCAGCCACCTTCCGCAATGGTCAGCCAGCCGCCCTCGCGCTCGATATCATTGCCCTGATGGATGCTCTGAAGATCGAGAAGGCGGTTATCGCCGGTTATGACTGGGGCGGCCGGACGGCGGATATCATCGCTGCACTCTGGCCGGAACGCTGCAAGGCCCTGGTGTCGGTCAGTGGATATCTGATCGGCAGCCAGGAAGGCAACCGGATGCCGCTACCACCGAGGAATGAACTCCAATGGTGGTACCAGTTCTACTTCACGACCGAGCGTGGCCGCGTGGGCTACGACAAGAATCGCTACGAATTCAACAAGCTGATTTGGCAGCTGGCGTCTCCGCAATGGAAATTCAGTGAGGCCACTTATGCGCAGACGGCGGCAGCCTTCGACAATCCGGACCACGTCGCGATTGTGATCCACAACTATCGTTGGCGCCTGGAGCTGGCCGATGGCGAGCGACAATACGATGCCGTGGAGAAGCAGCTCGCTGCCTATCCGGCAGTGACGGTTCCGACTATCACCATGGAAGGCGACGCCAACGGAGCGCCGCATCCAGAACCGGCCGCTTACGCCAAGAGGTTCACCGGCAAGTACGAGCATCGACTGGTCACGGGCGGCATTGGCCACAACCTGCCGCAGGAGGCACCCAAGGCCTTTGCCAAGGCGGTGCTCGACGTCGCGGCGTCCTGATCTGTCGGTGACGAGGTATGGATGAAGAGTTCAACGCTTTCGCGGCATATGGCGGTGGGGCTGAGGCCTCTCGCCAGAGCTCGGCGAACCAGCAATCATCCCTGGAGGAGAAGCCAATGAACAATATGGCTCCTGTCGGCAAGGTTCTCTATACGGGCAAGACGCGCACCACGGGTGGGCGCGCCGGGACAGCGCGCAGCTCGGACGACCGCCTCGACATCAAACTGTCCCCGCCCGGCAGTGTAGGCGCGGGCACCAATCCGGAGCAGCTGTTCGCCGCTGGTTGGTCGGCCTGCTTTGAAGGCGCCATAGCGAATGCAGCGCGCAGCATGCGCGTCGCGATTCCGAAGGAACTCGCCATCGATGCCGAAGTCGACCTGGTGAAGACTGGCGACGAATATTCCCTGCAGGCGCGACTTAACGTCGACCTTCCCGGAATGAACCGCAATATCGCGCAGGCATTGCTGGATCGGGCTCATCAGACCTGCCCGTACTCCAGGGCAACCCGCGGCAACATCGCCGTTCAGATCACCCTGATCTGACGCGACCTGGCCGGACTGCTCCGTCCGCCTCAGTCCCCCTCCGCCCCAGGTCGGGGCAGACCGGCCAGGAAAGTGCATCAATGGAAGGTCTTAACGGCCTACGCTCTGCTGCACCCGCTGCGCAGCAACATTGGAGATATCATGCAAAAGGCACTCAATTATCTGGCCGCCATGCTCGTCGTCGGCGCATCGGCCGGGCTGGCCGTGACCCTGCTACCGACAGGCAGCAACGGTCAGGTCGCTAATGACGGGAACCTGTCTCCGATATATGGCGTGAGCATTCCGGATGGATATCGCCAGTGGCAGTTGGTATCAGTGGCTCACGAGCCGGGATTTGACGAGCTTCGGGCGGTCCTCGGAAACCCGACCGCCATGGATGCCTACGAACGTGATGCGCTCCCATTTCCCGACGGTACCACGCTTGTCAAGCTTGCCTGGAAGCATGAGATGTCTGTCGATTTCCCGGCCGCCTATGTCGCTGGAATGCCAACGACCGTCCAGGTCATGGTCAAAGACACCAAGAAATATGCTTCGACCGGTGGCTGGGGGTTCGGGAAATTCATCGACGGAAAGCCTGCTGGCGTGGAGGAGCACGAAGCCTGCTTCGCCTGCCACGAAGCTCATGTGAAGAATCATGACTTCGTCTTCACGCGATTCTCTAAGTAGGTAATTATTTCACCAACAGGATATAGCCACGACCGGGAATGGTCTTGATAACATCCCGGTCGTCTGACAACGCTTTCCGCAGTTCGCTCATCTGGAAGCGAAGGTTGCCTTCCACTACATGTGTGGTCGGCCAGACGGACTTCACAATCTCGTCTTTCGAAACGATTGTGCCGGGAGATCGCAGAAGCGCGACCAGGATGTCGAATGCTCTGTTGCCGATTTCTACCGGCTGGCCATCACGCAGGACAAGTCGGGCCTGCGGGAATACCTGATAGCGGCCAAAGCAGAAGCCCGAGGCGGCCGCCGCAGCGGCAGTCCCAGCGCCGTCGTCAGCTTCATGTGCTGGCGAACCTTTACGGAGCGACCGATGAACCGCCAGCAGGCGGGCAATTGCCTGCTCTAGCCCCACCAAGCTCAAAGTGTCAGGAGAAATACCGGGAATCCGGGAGAAACCCTCATCGCTAGGGCCGTGGGCGTGCTGTTCTTGAGCCTCGACTTCATGGGGCATGGCAGCGGCCTTTCGGTATACGTCAAATCGAACATATGTATACTTATGAATAATGACCGGTATGCCAATTGTACTTAGGTATCGTCACCACAAAGCGCCAAACCGACACCTAAGTATCATGGACCTCGCCCCTGGCTGGGCGGCATAGTTTCGACACGGACTGAGTCCGGAAGGAAGCATGATGGATAGCGAGCTCGGCCGCATCGTCGATGCGCTTCCAGGACTGATCTGGACAGCGCTGCCCGACGGGACGGTCAAATTCGTCAATAAAAGATGGTCCGAGTATACCGGACTTGCATTTGAAGAAACCGCTTCAGGCGGTTGGCAGGCTGTTGCGCATCCCGACGATCTGCTTCAGTTGGCGGCGAAATGGGAAGCCCTGGTGAATTCCGGGAAGGCGGGGGGAATGGAAGGTCGCCTGCGGCGACATGATGGCGAATACCGAAATTTCCTGTTCCGCATCAGTCCGGTTTCCGACGCGTCAGGCATGGCTGTCGAATGGTGCGGCTTGGCTACCGACATCGAAGAGCGTTTCGAGTTAATCCAGAGCCTGAGAGCGAGTGAAGCGCAGTTCCGACTGACGGTGGATGGCCTCCCGGCCATGGTGACGCTTCATGCGCCCGATGGAAGCGTGGTGTACGCAAATCGCCATGCTCTTGAATTCAGCGGGACGACACTCACTGAAATCCAGAAGCTGCCCCAGGGGTTTTCATTCCATCCGGATGATCGACAAAGATTTCTAGAATGTTGGGCCGAAGCGCGGTCCTCCGGAGAAACCTACAAATTTGAGGGGCGCAGGCTCCAAGGTGATGGCTCCGTCCGATGGTACAGTACCATCGGCTATCCGCTACGCGGTGCGGACGGACAAATTGTCGTCTGGTATCTAATTCATAACGACGTTAACGAGAAGCGCATTGCCGAAGCGCGGTTCGCTGGCGAAATGAAGCTTCTCGAAATGATGGCGTCTGGCGCTCCAATGTCGCAGGTATTGGAAGCGATTTGCCGTGTTGTCGAGGAAATATGCTCGGACTGCACCTGCAGCGTCACTCTGGTCAATGGAGATCGGCTCCTCGATGGCGCCTCACCCAGTCTTCCTCCGGAATTCACCAAGTCAATCAATGGCAGGCCGATAAGTGTTGAAAACGGCCCCTGTGCCATGGCGGCATGCCTGAGAGAGCAGGTTATTTCCGCAGATATCGCCAAAGAAACGCGCTGGCATACCTATGGCTGGCCAGACTTGGCATTGTCCTTCGGACTGCAGGCATGCTGGTCAACGCCGATTGTTGCGCCCTGTGGAAGCGTGCTCGGTACGCTAGGGCTGCACTATCACAAGCCTTCTACACCGAATCAGCTGCAGCAGGATCTCATTGCCCAGTTCACCCATCTGGCAAGTATCGCTATAGAGCGGTCTCACGAAGAGGATGCATTGAAGCGCAACCAAGCGTTTCTTGCTGAGGCCCAACGCCTGACTTCGATTGGCAGCTTTTCGTGGAAGCCAACGACTGGTGAGATACTTTGGTCGGACGAGACATATCGCCTTTTCCAGATTGACCCGGGAACGCCGGTAACATTCGATTTGATCTCGACCCGGTACCCGACCGATGAGTGGCATCTCCTGACCAAAATGAAGGAGGATGCCAGACAGGGCGTAGAGAAATTAGGATTCGGACATCGGCTCATCATGCCGGATGGAACGGTCAAGCATGTGCATCTGGTGGCGCAAGGGCGCGTGAATCGCGATGGCGAAATGGAATACATCGGCGCCTGTCAGGACATTACAGACCGGCGATATACCGAAGAGACTCTCGACAAGGTGCGCTCCGAACTCATTCGGGTTTCGAGAGTGATGAGCCTGAGCGCTCTGACTGCGTCGATAGCGCATGAGGTAAATCAGCCGCTGGCAGGCATCATCACGAATGCCAGCACCGGTCTGCGCATGCTGTCAGCTGTTCCCCCCAATATTGAAGGAGCACTTGAAACGGCGCGACGGACAATTCGTGACGGAAATCGTGCTTCGGAAGTCATTGCCAGGTTGCGGGCACTATTTGCCGGGAAAGAGCTGGTTGCGGATGCGGTGGACCTGAATGCCGCGGCCCATGAAGTGGTGGCGTTGAACAGGACCCAGTTTCAACGGGCAAGAGTCGAAGTCAGGCAAGACTTCGAGGGCGACCTACCTCTTGTGAAGGGCGATAGGGTTCAACTCCAGCAGGTCATAATGAACTTGGTGACAAATGCGATGGATGCCTTGTCCGGTGTTCACGGTCGACCCCGTCAGATGTCAATCATGACATCTTCAGATTCCAATGGCGATGTTTGCCTGACGGTCTCTGATAACGGCATTGGTATCGATCCGGAGGTTTCCGATCGACTTTTTGATGCGTTCTTTTCAACGAAGAATGATGGAATGGGGATTGGTCTGTCTGTGAGTCGTTCAATTATCGAGAAGCACCAAGGGCGTATTTGGGCTGAGCGAAACGATATGCATGGTTCCACCTTTTCATTCTCGATTTCTGGTATACCGCCACTTGTCGTCGATGACCTGTGCGGCGGAAAGTTTGCAACGTCTTCCATTGGAGAAGCTGATGAGTCGGTGGGAAGTCGCCGATGACAAAGCGTTCTCTGATTTCGGTCGTCGATGATGATGAGTCGGTTCGAGAATCCCTGCCAGATTTGGTGCGCGAGCTGGGGTATGAAGCCCAGGCTTTTTCATCTGGCGAAGAGTTCCTGGAATCGGAGTTTGTCGGAACGACGGATTGTCTGATTATGGATGTCATGATGACCGGCATCTCGGGGCTGGATGTCCAGAAAGAGCTGAAGCGTCGAGGCTCGAAGATTCCGGTTGTATTCATTACCGCACACAAGGACGAAACGGTGCGTCCACGGGTCATCTCGCAGGGGGCGGTGGAGTGCCTGTTCAAGCCATTCTCCGACACAGCATTGCAGATCGCCCTAAAGGCGGCTTTCCGGTTGAACGAATGACCGATACCAGTTCGCAGCCTGTAGTCTTTGTCGTAGATGACGATATCTCGGTTCGCGAAGCGCTTGAGTCACTGATCCGGTTTTCCGGGTGGCAGACTGAAGTCTTCGCGACCGCGACTGATTTTCTGGCGCGACCGAAGGAAAGCCGCCCATGTTGCATGGTTCTGGATGTTCACTTGCCGGATCTGAACGGACTGGAATTGCAGGAACGGATCGCGTCGCCCCGGGGCGAGATGCCGATTATCTTCATCTCTGGTGTCGGTGACATCCCTACCACAGTGCGGGCAATGAAGGCGGGGGCCATCGAGTTTCTGCCAAAGCCATTCAGCGACGACGTTTTGCTGGACGCCATACGGCAAGCCATTGGCAGGAGTCAGTCTGTACTTGCCGAAGAGGAAGAATTTCGCGAGCTCCGCGAAAACTACGCATCGTTGAGCGATAGAGAGCGGGAAGTCATGGACTTAGTCGTTACGGGCTTGATGAATAAGCAGGTCGGTGGACGGCTCGGGATTAGCGAGATAACCGTTAAAGCTCACCGCGGCAGGGTCATGCAGAAAATGAAGGCCAAATCTCTGGCTGATTTAGTCGGAATGGCAGCTAAGTTGCGATAGAAACGGGAGGGGGTGCCGATACGGGAATTCGGCCGAACGCCGGGACGATTGCCAAGGATTGACGCTGCGTTGTGACTTAGCAAACGTAAGCCGACACTATAGGCCGTGGCTTTGGCGATAACGCCGAACCATCTCATCCGTGATGTCGGTGGGGTAGCAAAGTGGAGCTGCTCCACCTGGTCTGGAATACGCACTGCGGCCACCGCATCGCGAGCCATTCCGGGCGGCGTTATAAGGGCACGGGCAAGTACCGCGGTACCCACGAATGGACTCTTCAATCATCCGCTGGCGAATGTCCGCGTCGGACAGGGTTGATTTGGCGACGACAACAGATGCCGGTCCGCAGAGCGCCAGAAAAGCGATAAAGACGCCTGCGAGAACCGGTGCTGTGCTTTTGTCTGCCAATATAGCCGCCTAGTTGGGTGTCGCGCCTTCGGTGTCCGTCATCGATATGATGGCGCGGACGACCCTGAGCCAGACCCGCTGCCCCGCCATGTCGCCCGCATCCAGCAAGCTATCCGCCTTCTTCGAAGCCTCGAAGGAGGCCATGTCGCCATACTCCTGCAGAAGCAGCCCCGCGGTCGCCCAGATTTCCCGATCGCTGATGACCCGATCGTCGGCCATCAACACTGGTCCACCTGGGCGTCGACCTGTTCCGAGCCTGCCTTGCGGAGGTTCTCGAAGACCGCCCGGATCATGCATTTGGAAACCGGCGCAAATGAACTCGAGGTGCCGGAACTCATGGATTTGCCTTCCCAGACCCGAATGAGCTTGTTCTCCACTACCGAGCGCCGCATGTCGTAAATCTCGGCGTCCAGGAAACGGGTGTAGACGGTGCGGGTCTCAGTGGATGTCCCTACGACGCCATAGGTCGGTTGCGTGTAAGTAGTCCCGGAATAGGAGCCGTAGGCGGTGCCGCCCGAGCCGTAGGCGTAACCGGTGCCCGACGTGTAGGAGGTCCCGCCACCAGTCTGGCCATATAAAGGCGAGCTGTGGGTCTCGGTTCGGCCGCCGCTCTGGCCGTAGCTGAACGCCACAGCATCGTCGGCCGTCTTCTCGTCATTGGTCCGGTGCAGACCCTGCTTCTCGAGGAAGGTCGCGATAGCCGCAGCGTGGCTCTCATATTCGAGACTGCCCTGTTGCTTGTCCGTCGGCATGAAGACGAAGGTCTTGCCTTCAAGGTTGGTCGGCAAGCTGGTGCTCGGGAACCGATTGACGTCGGTCCGGACCTTAGGTGCGCACCCCGCCACGGTGACGGCCAGCAGCGCGCACAGAACACTCCCCCAAATACGCATCGAACTCCCCATCGACGGATTTGGTGAGGAGGATAGCCAACGGGATTTTGGCAGGCTAGATGCCTAATAATGTATGCCAGAATTGCCTTGGGATGGCTGTTGTCCGGGACTACGCTGATCGCCCCTTAGTCAGGGAGGTCGTCCAATGGCAAAGGTTGCACCTAAAGGCAGTACCCTTGAGCCCCGGCTCCTGACATTGGACGACGTCGCCGCGTATATGCGGATGTCCAAGCCAGAGTTCTGCCAGCAGCTACCCGAGTTGAGCAGACAGGGATTTCCCGACCCGGTTCCGGTGACAGGCCTGTGGGACCGTAAGGTCATCGACATCTGGCTGGACCGGGCCAGTGGCCTGAGTTCAGAGCGCTATGGCTTTCACGCTCCAGAGCCGGTCATCCTGGACAAGAAGAAGCTCAACCCGACGAAGCGGCGGTCTCCATCGGCAATGCGTCGTTACGAGGGCTATACCGTTTCCGAGTGCCTCGATGACTACATGCGCTGGTTCCGGGCGCACCGCAGGCGCATCAAGGAAACCGAGTACCAGATAAATGCTCGAATCAGGCCGCACTTCGGGCACCGGCTGGTTTCCAGCCTGACCGTCCATGAGATCCGGAAGTGGCACGAGGCAATTGCCAAGTCGCCCAAGTCAATTCATGTCGCGTTTGGTAAGCCGCGCCGGTATGGCAAACCGCCATCGACCCCGGAAGAGAAGCGCAAGCGCAGGAGCACGGCCAACAGGGATTTGTCGATACTCAAGGCTGCGCTCAACATGGCGCTCCGAGACGGTCACATTGACACGGACGTCGGCTGGCGAGGTGCGCTGCAGTTTCGGCAGGTCGAGGTCTCGAGCGCCGAGTGCCTATCCATAAACGAATGCCAGGTCCTGATGCCATTCCTGACCGCCGACTTCAGGGAGCTAGTCCGCGGCGCCCTATTTACCGGCGCCAGGTTCGCGGAGCTTTCGGTCCTGGCGGCCGGTGACTTCGATGACCGGGCGGGCAGCATATATTTGTCGCCGTCTAAGAACTTTTCGGATCGCCATGTCATTCTGACTGAAGAAGGCTGCGCGTTCTTCCGGCGGATGACGTTCAATCTGCACAAGAATGACATGATATTCAGGCGGGCCGATGGCGAACCGTGGAGGGGCAGCGACTGCAGCCACCGGCTGAAAATACCTTGCCAGCTGGCCGGTATGCGGCATGTGACCTTCCACATGTTCCGGCACACCTATGCCAGTTTGCTGGCCATGAGCGGCGTACCGATTCCGGCCATCGCAAAGAACCTGGGGCACCACAGCACCGAGACGTGCGAAAAATACTATGCTCACTTCACCAAGAACTATGTGGTGGACTCCATCCGGAACGGGACGCCGAGGCTCGGGATTGATGCCCATATCGAAGGCGATATCCGAGGCGGCAAGGTGGGGATCCGTACCAACCGCCGGGATACACCTGTCCCTCCGCCCGAACCAAGGCGCGCCCAGACGTTTACCCGTGCCGAGCTTCTAAAGCGTGCTCGGCTCCGGGGCCTGACCGGCTACAGCCATATGTCGAAGCAGCAACTCGAGCAGGAGCTTGGCCTATAATTTCCGAAAGGGAAGAGGAAGGCATGGCCCAGGGCACGGCACATCTAGAGAGTGTTGCTGGCCAGGACGTCCTAGGACCGCATCAGATCAGAACATTTCTGCTAAAAGAATTGGCGTCGCATGAGCAAGATGAGTCACGATCCTGATTTGGAGACGGAGAATGAGTACTTTTGTTTTGGTGGCTGGGGGCTGGCGTGGCGGATGGACATTCGCTCCGATTGCCAGGGCGCTTCGAGGTTTGGGGCACGAGGTTTTCACGCCGACTTTGACCGGTCTTGGCGAACGGGTCCATCTCGCGTACGCCCGCCCCAATCTCGATACACATATCATGGATGTCGCCAACGTTCTGATATACGAGAACCTGGAGGACGTGATCCTTTGCGGTCACAGCTATGCCGGAATGGTAGTCAGCGGCGTGGCGGATCGGTTGCCCGAGAAAATTGCGGCACTGGTCTACGTGGACGCGTTTGTCCCAAACGATGGCGAAGCATGGTGGGACCTGGCGGGAGATTATTTCCGCAAGCTCGCGATCGATGGATCCGCGGAGGATGGCTTTGGGGTCACGCCGCCGCCGGGCAAAGACCCGAGACGCGTTGCCCATCCGCTGGCTGCGTTTCGCCAGGCCATTCGCCTCACGGGAAGATGGCAGGAGATTCCGGAAAAAATGTTCATTTACGCGAGCGGATGGGACGGGACGCCGTTCACCCCGACCTACGAGCGCCTCAAGGACGATCGAGGTTGGATAGTGAAGACATTGCCAACCGGCCACGATGTGTTTGGCCAAGCACCTGCAGATTTCCTGAACTTCGTCCAAGAGCTCAGGGGCGTGAAGGCCAGGTGAGCCTTTCCAGCCCCTGGCGACTGATATGTAAAGGAATGGCCGAAATTTTTACATTCCCAGCCGGGGATGCAAAGAAAATCGGGAAATCTTTACATATGGAGGCGGCTCAGCGCCCCTTACCCTTGGGAGCGGGCTTCTTCCGGGCGGCCATGTTCAGCAGCTTGATGACGTCCTCGGCCTGAAAGGCCAGCTCGCCCTCGAGCATGGCCCGGAACCGGACCATGGCCACATCGATGGCCTCGTCCTCGCGGGACTTCTTCACCCGCGGTGTCCCGGCGAACAACTCGTCCATGTTCCGCCCGAGGACCTGCCCAATCTTGAATAGCGTCTGGGCGGTCGTGAAATACTCCCCACGCTCGAGGTACCCGACCGTGTCCAGGGATACCCCGACCTTTTCCGCCAGCTGCGCCTGGGTCAGCCCGGCTTCCTTACGGAATCCCCGGACCGTCCTGCCTACCGCGACGAGTATTTCCCGCTCTTTCATCGGCGGAAGATGCGCTGGTCGGCAAGGATTCGTACATGGCAGACACTGCCATATTTTCTTGTCAATAAATTCAAAATATGGCAGTGACTGCCATATATGGCGAGCGGCCAAAAAGTCCTGCCCGCGAATCGGGTGATTATCGGCGAGAGGGGTTCAGCAGATGGGGTTCAAGGTCATCACCGGCACGCTGGAGGCAACTGGCGATCGCAGGACAAGTGGCGAGGTCACCACATGGAACTTCCTGCAGATCCATGACGACGACGGCAATGATCACTTGGTGAAGGACGTGCAATCGCGCGAGCTGATGTTCGCCTACCTGCTGACTGTGCCGACCCATGGGTCGTTCGTGATTGCAGAGCACGGCCTGCCGAAGGTCGTGGGCCTGGCTACCGAGGGACGCGTCGTCCAGGACTATGCCAGCTGGGAGGCCGCCAGGCAGTTCTGGCGCAAGTTCCGGAGAATCTGCGGGATCTGTCTGGTTGCTCCCATCCTGTACATGTTTCTGTTCGTCGACATGAAGCACAGGTCGGAATTCGGCCACGTCTCCGCGAGCGACGTTCTGGTCACCTTGATGACGATCTTCGGACCCATTCTTGTTGTGGCGTGGCTGATTGCGTGGGGCGGAATGCGCCGGGCGGCCCTGCCGCCGAAGGCAGAGTTCGATGCCATCATTGCGAAGCTGAAGAAGGATGCTGGCGACAAGGCTGCTGCGGCGTAGTGCGCATCAGAGTTCAGCCGGAAACGTCACCGCTGCGGGCCGCGGGACCACACATCCGGTGCGCTGAAGACGACAGAATCTGCAAGACCGACAGGCCGCTTCAGCATACACTTCTCGCGTAACACGGTGCTTTCTGGTTTGCTTGGCGCGGTAATGTTGACAAGCTCACCCGGTACAGTTGTCGCGAGGATGCATGCGATGCCGTTGAAGACATGGACAGCGACCGATGCGCAGACGCGCTTCGCAGAGATGACAGCGGATGCACAAGCCATTCCGCAGATCGTTGCACTGCCTGATGGCAAAAAAGTTGTCGTCGTCTCTCAAGATTATTTCGACAAAGCTGAGCACGCGATTAAGCTACCTCTGATGACTGGAGGATTTGCCGGTCCAGGGGAAAGCGACTTCGATCGGGCGATGCAGGACGTTCGCGCAGAAGCAGGCTCCAAGGGTCCCGGCAGCGATGCCGAGGACTCCTGATTGTACATTCTCGACACGAATGTCCTGAGTGCGACCCACTACATCCGCCCCCCGCCAACCCTGATGGCGTGGCTGGCCTCCGTGCCGTCAACTGAAATCGCCACCACTGCCATCACCATCGCCGAAATCCAGGCGGGCATCGAAAGCATGCGCGCCACGGGCAAGAAGGGCCTGCCCGAGGTCAAGAAGTGGCTCTACCAGGCGGTCTTGCCGGTGGTCCAGGTGGTCCCGTTCACCACGGAAGCGGCCCTGATATTCGCCAAGATGCACGCCCGGCCGCAGATCCGGCATCAGATGCAGCCTGGCCGCCAGTCATCCAGGAAGGTCCTGCTCGAAGCGGATGTGATGATAGCGGCGGTCGCGATATCCATGAACGCGGTCATCGTCACTCGCAACGTCTGTGACTTTCTGCAGGTCGAAGAGCACTTCGCATTGCCCGGACTCTACGACCCGATTGCTGATGTATGGCATGTGAGGCCGCGGTGGCAGGAAGAGCTCAGGTTCTGACGGTGCCGGATGCTAACATTTTTGCAGTGCATACGGTTCGCACAGAGGCGAATGTTCGCGATGAATTCTCTGAGGTGTGGGAGGATATAACAAAATACGTTATATTCTCCCACACCTCACCTGCATGCGAAAAAGTTGTTGACGCCGATCGTGTACCTCGAGTAGAACCTCGCTCCCATGAACGCGACCTCGACATACACTGTCTCCAAGACGCTCCGGCTGCTGCCGGGCGCCGTCGCGTCGTTCATCTCCTCGATACGCTAAGACGCCCCTGACGTCTTAACAGCCCGGGTCCCAGACCCGGCGCAGGCCCAGCACGTCTGGCCTGTTCCGAAGCGTATCGAGAGGAGCCTCCCATGCTCATCACCCCGCGCCGCCAGCTGAGCGGCGAGCAGATCCGTAGCGAAGGCTACGATGTTCCGGTGCACGACGCCGTTATGCTGACCTTCCGGGCCAGCAATGACGTGACCCTGGCCGACGGCTCATCAGTTGCCGCCTGGATCATGCTGCTCGTGGATACCGCAACCGGCGAGGTCCATGCCGCCGAAGTCCAGCTGGCGGAAGACCTCGTTCAGACCGTCGGCATCGCCCAGGCAGGCCTCGACGGCTTTGGCGATCCGCGCGCAAGCTACGTGGTCACGAAGCCATGCAATGCGCCGGTCCGGGTCTTCTTCGAAGATCCGGCGGCCGTCAACGAATTCCCCCGCTATTCGCTGGCCATGGAGGGCTAAGCCATGAACAAGTTCTCAATTCCCATGTGCTTCATCGACCGTGGCCAGCAGCTCGGAGCCGCCCTGGAGGCTTTCATCGCCGATGCCAAGCCGATGGCCAAATGCCGGACCTTCGCCGAGGCGCTCGATAATCTGCAGCCAGGCTTTGCGGCTGAGGACGGGTCCTACGGCCGCGAGACGGAGCGCCAGTATATGGATCGGTGCCGCAAGAAGGGCGTAAAGCCCTGGCGCCGGATCGCCGGTGCTCCCGGCAAGGCAGGCTCCCTGGTCTACAATCCGATTTGGCGGATTGTGTTCTTCGATCCGGAAACGCTGGAGCCGGTGGCGACGCAACTCTTCTTCGAACAACCCGCCTATCACAAGGTTGTCGAGGCCATGCCGGATGAGCTGTACGACATGGGGGCACTTTTCACCTTCGATGAGGTGGAAGTCAGGGTGCCGGTCCAGTAAGGCGACACTCCAACCACACCATCTACCAACCTGAACTCTCTAGAGAACCCGGACCGCAAGGTCCGGGAACGGGGAAGCTATGCCTGCAGACGCGAAGATCAAACCTCTCAAACGGGTCATTCACCCGATCGAAATCGACACGACGGCATTGGATGTCGTTGTTCTCGACGAGAATAGCGCCGCCTCGAATGCGGCAAAGGTCCAAGCCGAGGCTCACTGGCGATGGTTCGGAACGCCTGAGTTTTACGCCTTCGACAATGGGCCGGATTTCTGCGCGATCCGCTGGAACTAGGTCGACCTCGGGACTCTGGGGATGGAGCCCCTGAGTACCGAACTGGCAAGCACAGAATCCTGAGAATTCGGGCATGTCAGTGACCGTGGAGAACAACGTGATGGCCACGAGAATACCTGAAGCGCGCTCCTCCGGGTGTCCGCCGTAACGCCTCGTATCCGCAGAGAAGGAATCTATCATGGTCCGCATCATCGGCCGCAAATCTGCCTCGGAAGTCCGGGCAGCCACAGTCAAGCGATACCCGTACCTGGCATTCGACATGGCCAGGAAGGTCGGCACCCGCCGCAAACGCCGCGTCATGGGGAAGTTCGTGTCCGTCAAAAATGGCGGGATGATGCCGTGGGAAAGCTCGCTCGAGCTCGACATGTTCCGGCTGCTTGAGGTCGATAACAACGTCATCGCGTACAGGCCCCAGCCCGAACGCCTGATCTACGACAACGGCGAGCGCGTCCGCCTGCATTACCCCGACATCGAGGTGACGTTCCTGGCGGGCAAGACCCAGATTGTCGAGGTCAAGGAAGCGGACGACGCAAACGACCCGGTGAACCAGAAGGAATTCGCTATCCGCTCGTTCCTGTATGCCAAGGAAGGGCTGGAGTACGTCGTCCGCGACCGCGACTGGGTCCATCAGGGGGTGGCGCTGGCGAATGCCCGCCAAATCCTGCTGTTCAATGACATGCGACCGGCCCCGCTGCTGCGCAAGAAGGTCCTCGAGCTGTTCGATGTCGAGCCGCCGAAGACGCTGGCCGACCTGCATGAAGCCTTGAAGATGCCGCTCGCTGACCGCGGCCTGCTGCTGAACATGGCCATGCGGAACATCTTCACCATCGATACCCACTCGGCTCCGCTGTCCGACCGGAGCGCCGTCTCACCCCGCAAGGAAAGGGCAAAGCCGTGACCATATCGCCTCGCTGCCGCGACCCACCACGACACCGAACCTTATCCAGGAGATACGGCGATGAACGCCTTCCTTCCGAAGACCACCCGGACCAACATCCACCTCGACCTCAAGGTCGGCCAGCGCATCGAGCTAGATGGCGAAGTCTATACGGTGCAGGAGCGCACCGCCGATGGCTGCACCGTTCTGCAGCACGTTACCGCCAACCGCCAGATTGTCGTGTCCAACGACGAAATCTGCCGGAAGTTCACGGAGAAGACCTTCCGCCAGCTGAAGACCAGCAAGATGCTGGTCAACTGGCAGGCGTCCCACCTCGACCGGCCGTTCGACATGTGGCCCGAGGACGTCAAGGCCGCGACCCGCCGGAAGCACTGGTATGTGCAGGGCTTTGTCGACAAGGGCCTGACGAAGCGCACCCGGGCAATCCTCCGCGCGCTGATTGCGGAAATCGCAGAGGCGAAGGGCGACAAGGATCCGCCGAGCGTGCGGCAGCTCCAGCGTTGGCTGCAGCAATGGTTCGACATCGGCCAGCCCGACCTTCGCGACATCCGCGTCCTAGTCCCCGGTTACTACCGGTGCGGCAAGAAGCGCAGCCCGCTGTTCGCCGACGAAGTCGAAGACGCGATGATGGACATCATCAACAAGCGCTTCATGCGGCCGTTGGGTCAGTATGTGACTGCCCGGGACATCTGGCTCGACCTGTGCGCTTCAGTCGCGGATCTGCAGGCGGCACTTGAAAAGGACCCAGAAGCATTCAATGTCCCAGACCGCTGCAAAGACAAGGACGGCAAGCTCCGGATTCCGAGCGAGCGCACCATCAACCGGGTGCTGAATTCGTTCGACCTGGGTGACGTGACCCAGGCACACAAGGGTCGGTACGCCCGGTACCGGAAGTATGTGCCGGTGCTGCGTGGCCCCCGTCCGAGCCGTCCGCTGGAGCGGGTCGAAATCGACCACACCCAGCTCGACGTCATCGCCATGGACGAGGTGTCTGGCCTGTCGATGTATCGCCCATGGCTGACCCTGGTGCTCGACTGCTACACGCGGTGCATCCTGGGCTTCTACCTCTCGTTCAATGCGCCTTCGGCCCGGTCGACGAGCAAGGCGGCCTACATGGCGCTCATGCCGAAGACATGGGTGCACGAGATGTACCCGGACATCGTTAATGACTGGCCCTGCTTCGGCAAATGGGAAACGGTCGTGACGGACAACGGCTCCGATTTCATCTCCGTCGACTTCACGGACAAGATGCATTCGCTGTGCATCAACGTGCAGCAATGCCCGGTCATGATGCCGAACTTCAAGGGCATGGTGGAGCGCGTTCTCGGGCGCCTGCTGCGACAGGTGTGTCACAAGATGCCGGGCGCAGCGTATCCCGACATCAAGGAGCGCGAGTTCTATGATTCGGAGATGTACGCCTGCTGCCCGGTGAAGGAGCTGGTGCACATCATTACCCGGTGGATCGCTGATGACTACCACGTTTCGTGGCATTACGGCCTGAAGGGTATCCCGCTCGAGAAGTGGAAATCTGCGACGCAGGCGAACCCGGTCCGCCTTCCGGCCAGCATGGAGGATGTCGAAGGTTTGCTCTCGGCCGTCACGACGGCGGGGTTCACCCGCGAGGGCGTCAAGATCAAGGGGCTGACGTACAACAGCAAGGCCTCGCAGGTCCAGAGGATGCTGGGCGACCCGGGAGCTCCCGACAAAGCGCGTGTTCGCTACGACTTCGACGACCTGTCGAAGTTCGAAATCCAGGACTGGCGTCCGGACGACAACGGCCAGTACCGGTGGTGGCGGCTGGAGTCCCAGATGCCGGAGTACACCATCGGCCTGAGCGAGCGGGCACACGACTATCTACGCGCCGAGGAACGCAAGACTCGCAAGGAGGGTGAGAAGGCAAAGCTCAGCAGCCTCATCGAGGCTCGCCGCACCGCCGTCCGCACGGTCGCCGCGCTGGAGGAGGCTGCGGTCGAGGGCAAGAAGAAGAAGGACCGCAAGCCGTTGCCGGTCCGCCTCGAGGCCATCTTCGGCAAGACCAGCCGCGCCGAGCTCGTTCGCGAGAAGGGGCAGGAGTTCGTCGACAAGATGGACGCCATCTACTCGCCGACCTTCACCGAGAAGGTCGAGAAACCGAATCGCCGTCGTGCGGAGGAGCAGGAAGCCGAGCAGGCCGCTCAGTACGACGCCGACGCAGAGGACGACGACATCGTGGATGACACCGATGTCCAGCCCTCTGTGACCACCGAATCCTACTAACCGGCAACCAAAGGAGACATACCATGCCGAACACCACCAACCCGGCCGACACCACAAAGGCCATCGCCGACCAGACCGGGGCCGCTGCGAGCGGCACCGCCACCGAGAAGATGGATCGCATCCGCAAGTTGGCGGAAATGCGCAGCCTCTTCTTCAATTACTCCAAGCTGGAGCACATCCAGATTGCCCTGGAGTCGCTGCTGGAGATGGGCAACCTGACGCCTCAGCGGGGAACTCCTGCGCGCTGTCTTCTGGTGACCGGACAGCCCGGCGTCGGCAAGAGCACGCTGCTGGACAAGTTCCGCTACATGCACCTGCCGTACGAGCTCGACAATCGAACGATTGTCCCGGTTCTCGTGGTCGGCCTGCACCGTGCCTGCACGCCAAAAATGCTGGCCGAGCAGATGCTGCGCGCCATGGGCGTTCCCGAGGGCTTGTGCAGCAAGGGCACCGAGGCGTCGCTGACCGAGCGGGTCAGGCACAACCTGGTCGAGCAGCGGGTGCAGGTCGTGGTGCTGGATGAATTCCAGCATCTCCTCGAGCACCGCAGCAAAGGCGGGGTATCGCGGGTCGCCGACTACATCAAGACCCTGCTGAATCTCGGTGTCGTGTCCTTCGTACTGTCCGGTGTCCCGGACGCGGAGGCCATCTATACCGAGAGCCTGCAGCTGATGCGTCGGTCCCTGGGGCATTTCGTGATTGAGCCCATGGACAAGCAAAGCGGTCAGGACATGGCTGACTATAAGGCCATCCTGGCGAAGCTGCAGACCCTGCTGCCGGTTCCGGTGACCGTCGACCTGACGCACAAGAAAATGCGCCTCAGGTTGCTCGATTTCTCCGATGGCACGATCGGCCGGACGGTGGACTTCCTCCACGCGCTCGGAACCCGGGCCATCAGCCGGAACCTCGACTGCATCGACTACGCTCTCATCAGCCGGACGGCCTATGAGATGCGCGATGCGACGAAGGGGAAGGACTGGGTCAACCCCTTCGACATCGATGACGGCGCGGAGTTCCTGAGGCCCGAGTACAAGCACCTCGCGGGAGGGTCGGCAGGCACGGCTGACGCGGCGGAGTGACGGACATCGTCAGCCAAGGGGCTCGTTTTGGGGCAGCCGGATTGTTCCGGCTGCCCCTGAGAGTCCACCCGGAAGACGATGAACCAATCCTGAGCTTGCTGGTACGCCTGTCAGAGGAAAACCGGTTCACCAAAGTCTGTAGCTTCACCCGGCTCATCAGACTTCCCACAGCGGGAATTCATATGGTTGCAGAACGCCCCGTGCACCTGGCGGCACTGGCGGCCGCCAGTGGCCTGACGGAGAACCGGCTGCAGTACATGCAGTACCAGCGAGTGTCTTCCACCCACGTTGCCTGGCTTGGGAGACCAATTCATCGGTCCCTGGTCCACAGCAAGCATCGCAGATGGTGTCCGGCATGCCTCGAAGAAGTGCCGTATCACCGGGCGGCTTGGGACCTTCTGCCGATTGGTGTCTGTCATCGGCACAAGCTGGCACTGGCGTGCTTGTGCCCTGCATGCGGTAACGAGGTCGGATGGCCGGGAAAGATGGTCGCGTGCCGGTGCGGCGGGGACCTCAGACGGTCGCCTCATAGGCCAGTAAGCGAGAGTGCCGCCGGTGCGGTCCGTGACCTGCTGGAATGGCTGTGGGTGGACGCCGAGCGAGGCGCCGAGGTCATGGTGCTGGCGACCACCTTGGGGTGGTTGAGCAATCAAGGGCGGTGCGAGCCGCCATATAAGCGGACGCTGCGGCAGTCCCTCGATAGAAGGGCGCAGGATCTGGAAATCGGATGGGCGGCGCTCCAGGACTGGCCAGACGGGTTCAACGAGTACCTGAACAGGCATTTCCCGCCTGACCGCGCGCAGTGGCCATTCGTCCGTTGGCTTGGGCGCCGGTACCAAGGCCCCCTGAAGGGAGAGATGTCCGCGGCGGTGACAGCGCGCTCTCTGGCAGCTGGCCGTAGTGAGCATCGGGCCAAGGAATTTTGCGGTCCCTTGCATGCCGATCACCCACAGTGATGGGCAGAGAGGATTGTATGAAACAGCGTTTGGTTATGTTGACCGTGTTGAAGTCGAAGCCCGAGGGTTTGTCCGATGGCAGCTTCGTGTCCCTGCTGCTTCCCGGCACGGTCCAGGAACTCCGAGACCATTTCCGCGCGTGCCTTTCAATGGATGCGGCGGCAGGTCAGGGGCGACCTGGAATAACATCGTATGTGATTGCCGTTGCCGGTGTGCGGCCGCCGACCCAAACGATGCTCAAGCGCTTCGCAAAGCTGGTCGCCGACAGCAGGCTTCAGGCGTGGGATAGCTTCAATATTGAGGCGCCGGTGGATCTGGCGCGTTACATTGGTCGAGTGGACAGGCTGAGCCGTGACCTGCATTTCGCGGGCAAGGCGCGCGCATCCGAGCCGTTGCCATCCGCCGACATCATTCCGCTGCGGCGCATCTGAGGGTCTTGTCCGGCACAAGCCTTCTCGGCCAAAATCCTTGGCACAAAAGGACTCACATTTCAGGAGTCCTTGGTAATCCTTGTGCCAAAGAGTTGGTCCGGTGCCGAAGCCAGAAGAAATCGAAGTCAGCCTCCTTACCATTCGCGATGTCCCCAAACCAGAGGAAAGCCTCGATGGCTATCTCGCCCGTTTGGGAGAGCTCAATCTCCTCGAGGTGATTGGCGCGCAGATGTCGGGTTTCCTGGGTCTCACGGTAGGCGATGGCCCCCATGACGCAGCAGCCATTCGACGCGCCGCCATAGCGACCGGCGTTAGCGCAGAGCGCCTGACCGAGATGCAGGCGCACCATTCGGCTTTGACCAACAGCTCAGACCGGCAGCCGGAAGACACTTTTGGCCGTGCTATGGTTTACCGGGCGCGCCGAGCCTGCCCCGGCTGCCTGCGGGACCACGGATACCACAAGGCGGCATTCGAATTCCGGTTCGTCCGCATCTGTCCGGAGCACAAGACGCAGCTTCTCTATGAGTGCCCTGGATGCGGAACCGGCCTGACCTGGCAGACGCCATTCCTGCATCGGTGTGGCGGGAAGTGCAAATTTGACCTGCGGTCGGTCGTTCAGGAACCGGTGCCATCGATATTGCTCGAGGGGCAGACCTATCTCCTGAACGCCATACAGGGCGTCCAGCAGCAGGAGCCGCCATTGCTGGCCGGGCTGTCGCCCTCGGAGGTCAGCTACCTCTTCAGGCATTTCGGCTACTTCGCCCATGCCTCACGGGCGGGGCTGCCCGATGACCCCTTCGGGAGGCATATCGCCGCGTTCGAGCTCGATGGGCCGGACAGCATCCGCAACGAGCGGTCGACCGACCTCTATGTCAGCCGGTTCCTGTCCGCGGGACTGCGGGTACTCTCCGAGGCGCCCGACGTCTTCGAGCAAGGGGTGGCGATGGCTATCGGTCGGGCCGAGAAGCGGGCGGTCTACATCGCCCAGACGGTACGCTTCGATGCGCTCGGGTGGGCTGAGAAGCCGCTGGTCGCCGAGATACTGGACCGGGCCGTCCAGGCGCTGCCGGAGGGGCAGGAGCGGCTGCTCAGCAGCCATGGGTCGCAGGGGCAGATGAGGGAGAGGCTGAGCAGGGGTGAGGTGAAGGCCCTCGAATAAGCGCCTCGGACGGCGAAATAGGGGATATAGACACTATTAGCGTCGATAATGGGGGCCATATACACTATTTGCGGCGACCAAATACGGGATATGGCCAGCTTTATCCGGGCCAATACTGGCTATATCCAGTATTTGGCCCGTCCTGCGCGGCCGAGGAAGGGCATTGGGCTACCCGCGGCTGGGTGATTGGGCTCGAACTCCCTGCCCGCCCCCGGATAATGGGACGGGTCGCCATTCAATAAAAACAATGGGTTGCAGAGTCCTGCATCCGAGGTGTCAAACTCTGTGTCGCGGCACCCCGCCGGGTGACAGACTCCATGGCAAAAAGCGACCAAGTAGCGGGGCAAAACGGCCGCTAAGTCGTTGATTTATGGTGGGCGGGAATCCGGTCTTTGTGGCGAACTACATGCTGCCCATCAGATAGTCCGGCTTTTCGCCTGGCACACGATGTGGCAGCAAAGAAGCCGGGCCGCGGCGGACAATACCTGGCCCCGCGAGGAGGAAGCGCATGCCTGCCCATTTCACCGAACAGCATTCGGCCGAGACCGTGAATGGCCGTATCAGCCCTGAGTCCTCGCCGCGCCTGCGCCAGATCATGGCGGCGCTGGTCAATCACCTGCATGCCCTGGTCAAGGAGGTGCAGCTGACACCGGAGGAATGGGAAACGGCGATCGGCTTCCTGACCCGTACCGGCCAGCTCTGCTCCGACCGGCGCCAGGAATTCATTCTGCTGTCCGACACGCTGGGGGTGTCGATGCTGGTCGACGCGATCAATCACCGCCGTCCGGGCAATGCCACGGAGAATACCGTCTTCGGTCCCTTCCATGTTGCCGGCGCGCCGGAGCTGCCGATGGGCAGCCGGATTTCCCGCGACGGCAAGGGCGAGAGCTGCCTGTTCACCGGCCGGGTGCTCGATCTCGACGGCCGGCCGATCGCCGGGGCGGTGCTGGACGTCTGGTCCGACAATGCGGATGGCTTCTACGACGTGCAGCAGCCGGGCGTGCAACCGGACTGGAACAATCGCGGCCGCTTCACCACCGGGCCGGACGGGCACTACAGCTTCATCGGCATCAAGCCCGTCTCCTATCCGATTCCAGATGACGGGCCGGTCGGCCAGATGCTGGCCGCACTCGGCCGCCATCCCTGGCGTCCCGCGCATATGCATTTCCTGGTCTCGGCGCCGGGCTTCGACCGGCTGACCACGCATGTTTTCGTCGCCGGCGACACATACCTCGACTCCGATGCGGTCTTCGGCGTGAAAACCTCCCTGATTGCCGATTTCAAACGGAACGCGACCGCAGATGCCGAATGGCTTTGCCAGTTCGATTTCGTCCTGAATCCGGCGTGACCGGCGCCAGCGTCACCGCGCGGCGATGCATGCGACAGGTTGCAGGACCCTGCGTGCATGCACTTCCCCAGCCCGACTGTGAACACATTCTGGCATCGCTGCCGATGCAATAGGCATTTTGCCCTTCGTCCATAACCGTGTGTTAAGGGCGGGGGTCAAATCGCTATGCGACAGAGACGTGATTCTGCGCCAGCGTTGTCAGACGGGCGCTGGCGGCGATGCCTGATCCTTGATGCTTCTGTTTCATGCGTCGTCAGACCCTTGGCAAAGGGCGATGAAAGAGGGCTGACAATGATCACGCATACCATGCAGAAACTGTTCTGTGCCGCCGCACTGGCCGCGCTCCCGTTCTCGGCCTCCGCTGCCGACAAGGTGCGCTTCCAGACCGACTGGCTGCCATCGGGCGAGCATGCCATGTTCTACGGCGGCTGGCAGAAGGGCATCTATGCCGCCGAAGGCATCGATGTCACCATCACGCGCGGTTATGGCTCCGGTGACACGGTGACCAAGATTGCCGGCGGCGCCGCCGATTTCGGCGTGGCCGACCTGGGTGCCGTGCTGACGGCACGGGCGCGCGCCAATGTGCCGGTCAAGGCGATTGCCATCAACTACCAGTATTCGCCGCATTCGTTGTTCGTGCTGAAAAGCTCGGGCATCACCGATTTCAGGCAGGTCGAGGGCAAGAAGATCGGCACGACACCGGGCAATTCGCACCAGGTCTATTTCCCTGAAGTGGCAAAGCTGGCCGGTGCCGATCCGGACAAGATCACCTGGGTGAACATGGACGGCGCGGCGATGGGCGCGCAGCTGATCGCCAAGAATATCGACGCGGCGCCGTTCTACTCGATCCACTGGTATTACCAGAACAAGGCGGCCAAGGCGGCCGGCGAGGAGATCGTCGTGCTGCCCTTCGTGAAGACGGGCTTTGCCATCTATGCCGCGACCATTATCGCGACCGACAAGACGATCGCGGAAAAGCCGGACCTGACCAGGCGGTTCCTGCGGGCGACCCGCAAGGCCTATGAGTGGGCCGCGGCCAACCCGGAAGAAGCCTGCAAGGCGCATATCGAGAAGGTGCCCGAGGTGGCGCTCGACGATTGCATCGGCAGCCTGCAGGCGACGCTGAAGTTCGTCTTCACCGATTACAACAAGACCATCGGCTACGGCAAGGAGACCGCCGAGCGGCTGGCCTTCACCTGGAAGGCGGTGGCCGACGCGCAGCATCTCGACAAGTCGTGGGACCCCAGGCAGGCGGTCGATACCAGCCTCGTCAACTGACCGCAGAACGGGGGACCGGCCATGATCGAAATAGAACGCGCATCAAAGGTGTTCACGACGCGCGACGGCGAAGAGATCGTCGCGCTGAAAGACGCCTCGCTGACCATCGGCGATTGCGAGTTCATCGCCCTGGTCGGTCCCTCCGGTTGCGGCAAGTCGACCCTGCTGCGGATGATCGGTGGCCTGCTGCCGCTGAGCGGCGGGCAGATTGCCATCGACGGCGCCAGGGTGACCGGCCCGCGGGACGATACCGGCATCGTCTTCCAGGCGCCGACCCTGCTGCCCTGGGCCACGATCAAGGACAATGTGCTGTTTCCGCTCAGCCTGATGGGCAAGATCCGGCCGGAAAGCACCGACAAGGCGCGCCAGCTGCTGGCGCTGGTCGGTCTGGGCGGGTTCGAAGGGAAGTATCCGCGCGAATTGTCCGGCGGCATGCAGCAGCGGGCGGCGATCTGCCGGGCCCTGCTGCATGATCCTTCGGTGCTGCTGATGGACGAACCGTTCGGTGCGCTCGATGCCCTGACCAGGGAGGAACTCACGCTTGAGCTGCTGCGCATCTGGACAGAGCGGCCCAAGACCATCGTCTTCGTCACACATTCGATTTCCGAGGCCGTCCTGCTGGCCGACCGGGTGGTCGTCATGTCGCCGCGGCCGGGCCAGATCGTAGAGGTGATCGACGTGCCGCTGCCGCGGCCGCGCAGTTTCGACCAGGAGGGCAGCCATGACTTCCACGAATGCGCCTCCCGCATCCGCGAACTCATTTTCGGCCGGCGGGGCGCCCGTGCAGCCTGATCCCGCCGTTGCCACTACCCTGGCGCCGATGCGCCGGCGGCCGTCACTGCTGCGCCGGACGCAGGAAATCTGGCTGCCCGTGGTGGTGATTGCTGTCCTGGTCATGCTCTGGGAAATCGCCTGCCGGGTCTTTGCCGTGCCGGGATATCTGCTGCCCAGCCCCAGTGCCATCTGGGCGGAGACCTGGCAGATGCGCAAGCAGGTGCTGGTGCATGGCGAAGCCACGCTGATCACCGTGCTGGCCGGTTTTCTGGTCTCGGTGGCGATCAGCCTGCCGCTGGCTGTCGCGCTGACCGCCTCGCGCACCATCGCCAACGCCATCTATCCGGTGCTGATCCTGACCCAGTCGATCCCGAAGGTCGCCCTGGCGCCGATCCTCGTCGTGCTGCTGGGGGCCAACGAGCTGCCGCGCATTGTCATCACCTTCCTGATCGCGTTTTTCCCGCTGGTGCTGTCCTGCGCGGCCGGCCTGCTGGCCGTGCCACCCGAACTGATGGAACTGGGCCGGGCCTGCAAGGCCTCGCGATGGCAGGAACTGACCCGCATCCGCCTGCCATTCGCCATGCCCTTCGTATTCAGCGGCCTGAAGGCGGCAATCGCGCTGGCCGTGGTCGGCGCGGTGGTTGCCGAATTCGTCAATGCAGATCGCGGGCTGGGTTACATGATCATCAGCGCCACCGCCTTCTTCAAGGTACCGCTGGCCTGGGGCGCGCTGATTCTGCTGTCGATCATGGGTATAGTGCTGTTCCAGGTCGTGGTGGTCATCGAACGCATCCTGGTCCCGTGGTCGAACGGCAACGAGAAGGCATGAGCGGAAAGCAATGAGGAAGCCTGCTATGGCAAAGCGCAAGACGACGGTCATCCGGGGCGGCAGACTGCTGGATGTCGCAAAACACCGGGCGGAGCCGGCCGATATCCTGATCACCGGCGATACCATCCTCGAGATCGGCCGGCCCGGCATGGCGGCGCCGGCCGATGCCGCCGTCATCGACGCGAGCCGCCGGCTGCTGCATCCGGGGCTGGTCAACGCGCATACCCACGGGCACGGCAATCTCGCCAAGGGCATGGGCGACCGCTGGACCCTGGAACTGCTGCTGACCGCCGGACCGATGATGACCGGCAACCGCACGGCGGAGGACAAATACCTCACCACCCTGATCGGCGCGGCGGAGGCTTTGCTCAAGGGCTGCACGGCGGTCTATGACCTCACCGTCGAATTCCCGCTGCCGTCAGTGGATGGTCTGGCGGCCTGCGCCCGGGCTTATGCCGATGCCGGCCTGCGCGCCGTGGTGGCGCCGATGGTGGCCGACAAATCCTTCTACGAGGCTGTCCCCGGCCTGATGGAGCGCCTGTCGCCCGGTCTGCGCAAAGAGGTCGAGCAGTACCGCCTCGCGCCCTACAGGCTGAGCGTGAAAAACATCCGCGCGGCACTGAAGGGCTGGCAGCACGATACCGACCTGGTGCGGCCGGCCATCGCGCCGACCATTCCGCATCACTGTTCGGATGCCTTCATTGCCGATTGTGTGAAGATCGCCCGCGATTTCGGTGTCGGCCTGCATACCCATGTGTCGGAATCGAAGACGCAGGTGATCGCCGGCTACAAGCTGTATGGCAAGAGCCTGACCCGCCACATGGACGATCTCGGCGCCGTGGGACCGGATTTCACCGTGGCCCATGGCGTCTGGCTCGACGATGACGACATGGCTTTGCTGGGCAGCAAGGGTGCCTCGGTGGCGCATAATCCGGGCAGCAACATGCGGCTGGGCAGCGGCCTGGCCGATGTGATCGGCATGATCCGGCGCGGCGTCAATGTTGGCATCGGCACCGATGGCGCCAATTGTGCCGATAACCAGAATATGTACGAGGCGATGCGGCTGGCCTCGCTGGTCTCCAAGGTGCGCGGGCCCGATATCGCCGACTGGCTGACGACAGAGCAGGTCGTCACCGCTGCCACCGAAGGCAGCGCGCGGGCGCTCGGCTTCCAGGGCAAGATCGGCCGCATCGCGGCGGGCTACAAGGCCGATATCGTTTTCCTCGATCTCGACCATATCAACTGGATTCCGTTCAACGATCCGGTCAACCAGCTCGTGCATACCGAAGACGGCACGGCCGTGCATTCCGTCATGGTGGGCGGGAAAATGATGGTCGAGAACCGCCAGCTGGTGAATGTCAGCCTGGCCAAACTGGCGCAACAGGCCGAGGCTGCCCGTGCGCGGCTGGCCAAGCTGAACAAGCCGCATGCGGCGCTGTACCGGAAACTCGAGAAGACGGTCAGCAGTTATTGCAGCGGCCTGTGCCACGAGCCGCTGCACATCCACCGCTACGGCGCGCCGCTCGGCGCCCACCGTTTCGGCCAGAGCTAAGGGCGGTGGCGGTTACAGCCTGAGTATGACGAAGGTCGATATATAGAAGGCGACCATCAGCGACATGGCGGCGAGCATCACGCCGAACAGGATGCGGATCATGCGCCGCGCGCCGTCGGACAGGCGGAACAGCGCCAGCAGGCGGCAGCACAGCATGTCCAGGAAGTAGGACAGAACAGCCATGCCGAACAGGGCAGCCCAGAAGACAATGTCGGCCGTGTAGGATTCCATATCCGGGCAAAGCCTAGTGCTGCTGCTGATGGCTGCAAATCCCAGTCCGGTCAGTATACGTCTGGCCGGCCTCCCCTGAACCTGCGGTCTGGTCACTTTCGCGTCACCCGGCCGCATTGACCGGAACCCGGCGCCATGGCTTCTATTCGCCATGACCGAAAAGACCAAGCCACCGGCCCGTCGCGGCCGGCCGCGCTCGCTGGAATCCGAAGCCGCCATCCTGCAGACCGCCTACCGGCTTGCCGCCGGCGAGGGGCTCGGTGCCGCCAGCATCGATGCCATCGCCCGCGATTCGCAGGTCTCGAAGATGACGATCTACAAATGGTGGCCGTCGCGCGAGGCTTTGCTGATCGATGCCTTCCTGCGCCAGGCCGCGGCGCTGCTGCCTTTGCCCGACGAGGGCGAGCCGCTCGCCATCCTGCGTGACCATGCGGCGGGCTACGCGAAACTGCTGAACGAGGATTTCGGGCGGGTGCAGCGCGCCATCATTGCCGAATGCATCGCCACGGCGGGCACGGCGGCCCTGTTTGCCGACCGTTACCTCGCCGCCCGCCGCCAGCTTGGCGTCGCCCTGATCCGGCGTGGCCAGGCGCAGGGCACGATCCGGTCGGGCGTGGCGGCCGCCGATCTCTATGACCGGATCTATGGCACGCTGTTTTACCAGTCGCTGTTCGGCTGGCGGGCGGTTACCCCGCGTTATGCCCGCGCCCTGGTCGATTCGGTACTGACCGGCCGCTGAGGCGCGTCAGGTAGTGGCCGCCATGCGGTCGCGCATGAAGGCCCAGACCCCGCGGACGACCTTCCGGTAGCCATCGCCCTTGTGCTGGATGCGGTCGTCGACCAGCCGGTTCAGCGCCGGCAGGGCATGGAAGGGCACCGACGGATAGGCATGGTGCTCGGCGTGATAGGGCATGTTCCAGGTGAACCAGCGCATCAGCGCGTTGGTATACGTGGTGCGGGTATTCTCGAAAGCACTGCGTGTATGCCCGCAGCCGGTATGCTCCGACAGCAGATAGGGCCGCAGCATCAGCTGGCCGACCAGGATCGGCCCGATCCAGACCCACAGCAGCAAGGTGCTGTGCAATACGACGGAGACCGCGGCCAGTGCCAGATAGGCGAGGATGTAAAGCCGCGCCTCGGCGACGATCTGGCGATGTTTGGCCTCCGGCACCCAGGGCACGGTGACCCGTCCGGTGATCGCATGGCGCAGGATCAGCGCCAGCCGCTTGAACACCTGGGTGATGCCTGAGAAGGCGAAGATCAGCATCGGCAACGAGCGCGGCGGATCGCGGAACACCAGTTCCGGGTCCTGCGCGGTATCCTGGGTGTAACGGTGATGGTCCCAGTGGAACTGGGTGTAATATTCGTAGGGCAGGATGATCGCCGCGCCGGAGATATGCCCGAACAGCAGGTTGGGCCAGCGGCTGCGGAAAGCGGTGCGGTGTGCCGTCTCGTGCACCAGCATGAACTGGAACGAGACGAGGAAGCCCTGCAGCACGACCAGCGGCAGGGCCCACAGGCCGCCGACCTGCGTCTTCACCTGCCAGATCGCCGCGCCGGTGACGGCAATCAGGAGGTATTGCAGCAGCACGCGGACGAAGGCCGGCGCATTGCTCTTGCCCGACAGGTCGCGCAACTGCAGCGGCGTGATCGGCCGCTGGCCGGCGGTGTATTCGGGGGCAAGGGCCTCGCGGATCGGTGTCTCGCTCATCGGCGCGTCGCTCATGGGTATCCTGCGTCGTCCGGCTAATAACTGTACTATTCGTATAGTTATTAAGAAAAGAGTCAATCGTCCTTTCCGCCGCCGGCCCCCATGGCTGATTTCCCCGGAAAACCGTCATCGGGTCGCGGAACTTTCCGACGGCCTGCCACGACTTTGCCCTAACTCTCTGGAATAACAACAGAAGCGACCCTAGTTCAGAGTCACGCCGTGCATCGCTGCACGGGGGGAAGGGCCGGGTCGGCCCGCAGTACGCCATCCTGGCCGATGCACCGCGCAAACCGGACACATGTCCGGAAGGCAAACCGGACACACGTCCGGAAGGAGGTGCGTCATGGTCCATATCACCCACCACGAGGAAACCCGCCACTGGCAGGACTGGGCCAATATGGTGTTCGGCATCGCCATGGTGGCGTCGCCCTGGCTGCTCGGCTATGCGGGACTCGAGGGCGCCACCATGAATGCCGTCATCATCGGCTTCCTGGTCTTTGCGCTGTCGGCCTTGGCGCTGACCCTGCTCGACCGCTGGGAAGCCTGGATCAATGCCGCGCTCGGCATCTGGCTGATCCTGTCGCCGTGGCTGCTGGGTTTCGCGATCTACGATCCGGCGCGGCTGAGCCATCTGGGCATCGGCATTCTCGTCGCGGCGGTTGCCGGGATCGAAATCTGGGACTCCCGTGCCCGCCGGTAAAAAAACGGCCCGGACGAAGCCGGGCCGAGGCGGGAGGAAACACGGGGAGGAAAAAGCGGCTCAGGCCGCCTGCGGTTCGTACTGCAGGACCAGCGTGAGCACGAATTCGTCGTAATCCTGGTGGCGCCCGGCCAGGTGATGGTCCAGCATCCGGTTGCCGGCCTGCAGGCCGGGCTCGTCGTCGCCGGCCGCAATCTCCGCCTGGCGCAGGCGTTGGTACAGCGGTGCGATTTCCGCCACCGCCGCGGGGCTGATGCCGCGTTGCACCGTGTGGTAGCCGGTCACCCGGCCAGCCGCATCGCGGCAGGGCGAGAATTGCGCAAAGGTCCAGTAGTCCACGCCGTCGCTGTTGCGGTTCTTCAGGACGGCGAAGGTTTCCGTGCCGGCCTGCAGCCGCTGCCAGATGGCGGCGAATATGCTGCGCGGCATCTCGGGATGGCGCAGGAAGTTGTGGCGCTGGCCGATCAGGTCGCGTTCGCCATAGCCATAGGCCTGGGCAAAGCTGTCGTTGGCGTAGGTCAGGGCACCCTGCAGATCGGTCTTGCACACCAGGATGTCGTTGTCGCCGATCCTGGGCGTGCGGGCGAAAGCTGTCTTGGTCATTGCGGCTGTCCTTGTTTCCATAACGACAGCAACATGGCCCCCGTGGGGATGCCTGCGCAGGTACACAGCCGGTAACCCGTCGCGGATTCTGCTAAATAGCCGGTAACGCACGGCGCTGTCCGTGCCTTGCCGCGCGGCGCAGCCGCTGCGGGGAGCTGCGACCGCTTTGCAGCGCCAACGAAAACGGCCCGGGATTGCTCCCGGGCCGTCGATACTCACCCCGTTTGGCTGCTGTTACTGGCAGGCTAGGCACTCATCGTAATCGACCGTTTCGCGCGGGCCGCCTGAAGCCGTCGCGGCGGCAGCCAGCGGCAGTTCCGGCGCGATCTCCGGCATCTTCTGCGGCCGTTCGCCGTCGTTGACGCGGCCGCCGAACGGGATCGATACCACATTGGCATCGGCGATCGACTTGCCCGACACGGTTTCGGCGCGCTGGATCGACATCGAGCGGCAGTAGTAGAGGCTCTTCACGCCCTTCTTCCAGGCCATGAAGTGGATCTGATGCAGATCGCGCTTCTGCACGTTGGCCGGCAGGAAGACGTTCAGGCTCTGCGCCTGGCAGATGAACGGCGTGCGGTCGGCCGCCAGCTCGATCAGCCAGCGCTGGTCGATCTCGAAGGCGGTCTTGAACACGGCCTTCTCGTCATCCGACAGGAAGTCGAGATGCTGCACCGAGCCGCCGCCGGTGGTGATCGACGACCAGGTGTCGTCGTCGTTCTTGCCGTATTGCTCCAGCACGGTCTCGAGATAGCGGTTGCGCACCGAGAATGAGCCCGACAGCGTCTTGTGGGTGAACGCATTGGCCACGTTCGGCTCGATGCCCGGGCTGGCGCCGCCGGCAATGATCGAGATCGACGCGGTCGGCGCGATCGCCATCTTGTGCGAGAAGCGCTCCATGATGCCGTATTCGGCGGCATCGGGGCAGGGGCCGCGCTCTTCCGCCAGCTTGCGCGAGGCGGTATCGGCGGCGTCCTTGATGTGCTTGAAGATGGTGCGGTTCCACACCTTGGCCATCACGCTTTCCCACGGCACGCCGTTGGCCTGCAGGAAGGAGTGGAAGCCCATCACGCCGAGGCCGACCGAGCGTTCGCGCTCGGCGGCATAGCGTGCCTTCGACATGCTGTCGGGCGCCTTGTCGATGAAGTCCTGCAGCACGTTGTCGAGGAAGCGCAGGCAATCCTCGACGAACAGCGGATGCTCCTTCCACTCATGGAAGTACTCGAGGTTCAGCGACGACAGGCAGCAGACCGCCGTGCGCTGCTTGCCGTGCTGGTCGATGCCGGTCGGCAGGGTGATCTCGCTGCACAGGTTCGAGGTCTTGACGCTGAGGCCGGCCAGCTTGTGATGCTCGGGCAGGGCGCGGTTCACATGGTCGATATAGACGATGTAGGGCTCGCCGGTCTCGATGCGGGCGGTCAGGATACGAATCCACAGCGCGCGTGCCGAGACGGTGCGCTGCACGGTCTGGTCATGCGGGCTGAGCAGGGCCCACATCTCGTCGTTCTCGACCGCGCGCATGAAGGCGTCCGAGATCAGGATGCCGTTATGCAGGTTCAGCGCCTTGCGGTTCGGATCGCCGCCGGTCGGCCGGCGGATCTCGATGAACTCCTCGATTTCCGGATGGTCGATCGGCAGGTAGCAGGCGGCCGAGCCGCGCCGCAGCGAACCCTGGCTGATCGCCAGGGTCAGGCTGTCCATCACGCGGATGAAGGGGATGATGCCCGAGGTCTTGCCGTTCTGCCCGACCTTCTCGCCGATCGAACGCAGGTTGCCCCAGTAGCTGCCGATGCCGCCGCCGCGGGCCGCCAGCCAGACATTCTCGTTCCACAGGCCGACGATGCCGTCGAGGCTGTCGTTCGCCTCGTTGAGGAAGCAGGAGATCGGCAGGCCGCGGCTGGTGCCGCCGTTCGACAGCACCGGGGTCGCCGGCATGAACCACAGCTTGCTCATATAGCTGTAGATGCGCTGGGCGTGGGCGGTGTCGTCGGCATAATGGCTGGCGACGCGGGCGAACAGGTCCTGGTAGGACTCGCCGGGCAGCAGGTAGCGGTCGTCCAGCGTGGCCTTGCCGAAATCGGTAAGGAGGCGGTCGCGGCTGCGGTCGACGTCGATGCGGATGCCGCGTTCAGTCTGCAGAGTGTTCAGCACGGGTTTGCTTCCCCTCGTTATCGCGGCAGGCACCACATTTTGTGGTCGCAGAGCGCCAGCCGACATATGAATCCAAAAACCGCCGTCAAAACCTGTCGGGTATCGCGCACCCGCCCTCTTCGCTCCCCGGAAAACCGGTAAAAAACAACACTGGGAAGCGGCGCGACATCCAAACGAAACAGGTCAACGAACACTACATATGGTACTGACGGTTAAGGGACCGTCAATACGATGTATGCCATCACCCTGCAAAAAAACGGGTTGACGAGTCGGCTGCAGCGTGAGCCCCCCGGTTTTATGCCGTGTCGCGCACGATGGCCGTGGGATAAAAAATCTGCCTGTGGATAGCGGGGATAACCTTTCCGGGTGACGCGGGGGCATCTTTCGTCGCAAGCGGGCGTTAACCAATCCGGTCTATGGGTTACGACGGACAGTTCCGCGTCGGGGGAGATTCGCCCCGGCGCCGGCCGCAACCGGCCGCGACCCGTGATGCACAGGGGCCGCGCCGCGCTTTGTGGCCGGGGGATTTGGTGTTTCAATGCGGGTCTTACGCGATCCGACCGGCACGGACAGGGGTCCGGCCCGGCGGGGGAGGTTGCGATGCTGATCAAACATCCGCGGGCCGATATGGCCGCCAATGCCGCGAGGCCGGCCAGCGAGGCCGCCATGGAGCGCGCCGAAGCCGAGGCGGGCGAGCTGATCGGCCTGCCGGCATTGGAACGCCGGCGCTACCTGCTGGTCGGCATCGGCGGCAGTCTCACCGTCATCTGGCTCGCGACCTGCGCTCTCTATGTGCAGAACGCAGTCGGCTGGAGCAACCTGTGGCACATGCTGCCGCATGAATTCGGCGCCTTCATCGCCGGCTGTGCGGCACCGCTCGCCTTCCTCTGGCTGCTGCTGCTCAATATGTGGCGCGGCACCGCGGTCCGCCGCCAGGCGGCGGCCCTGCATCAGGTGCTGCTCGACCTCAGCTACCCCACCCCGGAAGCCGAGCGCCGCGTCTCGGCGCTGTCCGGTGCGCTGCGCCGTCAGGCGCGCGAGATGGAAGAGGCCGCCCAGGTCGCCACCAACCAGATCGCCTCGCTGGGCGACACCATGTCGGGCCAGCAGCAGGCGCTGCTCGCCGCCGCCGCCAGTGCCGGCGAGACGGTCTCCGACCATACCCGCCAGCTCTCCGGCACGCTCAGCAACTCGTCGCGCCAGCTCGTCGCCGCCGCCGAGCAGGTCAACCGCGACCTCGACGCCACCGTGAAGGGGCTGGCCGGCCAGTTCGAGGAGCAGAGCAGTGTGCTGCTGCAGGCCGCCACCAAGGTCGGCGAGGAGATGAACGCCAAGGTCAACGGCATCGGCCAGACCGTGTCGACCCAGGCCCAGGTGCTGCTGCAGGCCGCCGACGTGATCGTCCGCGAGGTCGAGACGGCGCGCGGCATCTTCCAGAACAAGGCGTCCGAGATCGCCCGCATCACCTCGGCGATCCAGTTCCAGAACGACCGCGTCGAAGAACTGTCGCGCCGCCATGGCGAGCTGATGGAACAGGCCGTCGAGCGGGCCGCCGCGGTCGCCCAGCAGATCGCCGGCGCGCTGGAGCAGAAGATCGTCACGCTGGAGCAGGCGGTCAGCCGTGCCAGCGGCGAGGCCGGCCGCATCGGCACCAGCTTCGTCGAATCCGCCCAGACGATCACCACGGCGGCCGAGATCACCGTGGCGCGCGCCACCGCCGCCAGCGAGAGCTTTGGCCGCGAGACCCAGATGTTTACCGCTGCCAGCGAGAAGGTGATCGGCAGCGCCGAGGCCGCCGGCACCGTGCTGCGCGAACGCGTGCGCGAGATCGAGCAGGCGACCAGCACCACCATCGGCCGCATCCGCGATATCGGCGAGACTGTGCGCTCCGAGGTCGGGGCACTGGACGAGCAGGGTGCCCGCGTGGTCGAGCGCCTGCGCATCGGCGCCGACGACATGCGCACCCGCACCGGCGCGCTGGACCAGGCCGGCCAGTCGGCCAGCCGCCAGGCCGAGGCCTTTGCCGAGGCCGCGACCCAGGCCGAACAGCGCCTCAAGCTGACCGGCGACCTGGTGCGCCACCAGACCGACCAGCTCGGCCATGCCGCCGAACTGGCCGACCAGCGGCTGGCGCAGGCCGGCGACGCGCTACGCCGCGAGGCCGCCAACATGGGCAGCACCCTGCAGCAGATCGCCGAACGCACCATGCGCACCGGCGACGATCTGAAGCAGCGCGCCGAAAGCCTCGACGAGACGGCAGGGCGCGCGCTGGCCAAGATGGGCGAGGCCGACGACACGGTGAAGGCGCGGGTCGAAAGCCTCGGCCAGGCCGGGCGCGACGCCCTGGCGATGGCCGCCCAGGTGCAGGAGACCATGACCCAGGCCAATGCGCTGCTGGCGCAGGCGAGCCAGCGCACCCAGGACCAGATCGGGCTGGCCGGCGGCCAGCTGCGCGACCAGACCATGCAGATGGAAGTCTCGATCGGCGGGCTGGCCCGGCAGATCAACGAGTCCGGCGACCAGATGCGCGACCAGATCGAAAGCCTCGACCAGGCCGCGGCACGCACCGCCCAGCGGCTGCGGTCGGCCGGCGAGAGCGCCGGCCAGGATGCCGTGCAGCTGCAGACCGCTGCCGAGCGCACCGCCCAGCGGCTGCATCAGGTCAGCGAGATCGCGCAGACCCAGGCCCATGCGCTCAGCGCCGCCTCCGAGCGCGCCGCCATGGAGGCGCAGCTTGCCGGCAACGCGGCGCAGGCGCGGGCCAAGGACCTGCAGGATCTTGCCGTCGGCGTCGCCGATGCGATGGCGCGGCTGGCCGAGACGGCGCAGGCACAGAGCGCCGCGCTGGTCGGCATGAGCGAGAAGGCGCAGAACGAGGCGACGGCGCTGAACGCCGTGGCCGAGAAGGCGACCGCCAGCATCGTCATCGCCGGCGACACCGCGCAGGAACGTTCGGCGCAGCTCAGCGCCGCCGCCGGCAGCGTGGTCGACCGCACGCTGGAACTGCGCAGCACCATCCACGAGCAGGCCGGCGCACTGACCGAACTGAGCACCGAACTGAGCCGCCAGGCCGAGAATATCCGGGAGAATTTCCGCGGCCGGGTGCAGGAACTCTCGGAAGCCTCCGACGCGGCGATCCTCAAGACCGCCAATATCGGCGACAGCTTCCGCCGCCAGGCCCAGGAGGTCGCCCGCATCTCCGACGAGGCAGTCAGCCGCGTCGACCAGGTCGGCACGGCCTTCGATGCCCGTGCCCGCGAGATCAACCTCGCGGTCGGCAATGCCTCGGGCCGCATCGACGATGCCAGCGAACTGCTGCGCAACCGCACCCGCGAGCTGGCCAATATCGTCGAGGATGCGATGAAGCAGACCGACCGCATGTCGGACGGTTTCCGCCGCCAGGCCGACGAGGTCGATACCCGTGCCGGCCGGCTCAGCGAGAAGGTCACCGAGATCGGCGAGCGGCTGACCCGCACCGGCAACGAGTTCGGCGCCGTCACCGACCGCGCCACCGCGCGCGCCGCCGAGACGGCGGAAGTGCTGGCCAAACGGGCGCAGGAGCTGTCCTCGGCCGCGGCCCGCGCCGCCAGCGAGGCGGCCAATGCAGAGGCCAGCCTGAAGGCGGATTCGAAGGCCCTGGCCGAAGCCGCGCGCACCGCCAGCGTCGAGGCCGAGGCCTTGCGCAAGGCGACCCAGGCGCTGCGCGGCGAGCAGTTCCTCAAGACCGCCGCCTTCATCACCGGCCACCTCAATTCAATGGCCATCGACATCACCCGCCTGCTCAACCGCGACCTGTCGGAAGACCTGTGGCGCCGCTACTACAAGGGCGAGCGCGGCCTGTTCACCCGCAAGCTGATCGACCAGCGCGACCTCGACAAGATCCGTGGCAAGTACCAGGAGAACGGCGAGTTCCGCGATTTCACGGATCGCTACGTCGCCGAATTCGAGCGCGTGCTGGCCGGCGCCAAGGGCGTCGAGCACGAGGAACTGCTGACCTCGGCCTTCGTGACGGCCGATATCGGCAAGGTCTACCTGCTGCTGCGCGAGGCGGTCGGCAAGGCCCGCCACTGACGGGGATTGAATGCCGGACCGGATACCGGACCTCAAAGACTGGGTCGGCGGCTCGCAGGAAGCCGCCGATCTCGTTTTGACCGAACGCTGCGTGGCCCTGGCGGCTGCGCTCGGCGAGCCGACTGTGGACCTGCAGGACGGCGGTGTCCTGCCGCCGCTCAGGCACTGGCTGTATTTCTGGGACATCGTGGCGCGCGACCGGCTCGGCCGCGACGGCCATCCGGCATTGGGCGGCTTCCTGCCCGATATCGGCGCCCATTGGGGCGGCAGCGCCACCCGACGCATGTGGGCGGGCAGCCGCATCGACCTGCACCGGCCGCTGACGCTCGGCCAGCCGGTCCGGCGGCTGTCGGTGATCGAGGCTATCGCCGAGAAAAGCGGCCGCAGCGGCCGGCTGGTGTTCGTCACCGTGCGGCACGAGATTTTCGACCATGCCGGCGACCTCGCGATGACCGACCGCCACGACATCGTCTACCGCGAGGAGACGCCCGGCAGCGGCGGCGGTCTCGCGGCGCCCGAACCGGCGCCGGCCGACCACGCGTGGGAAGACGCAGCCACCGGCGACCCGGTGCTGCTGTTCCGCTATTCGGCGCTCACCTTCAACGGCCATCGTATCCACTACGACCGCGACTATGCCCGTGAGGTCGAGGGCTATGCCGGGCTGGTCGTGCACGGCCCGCTGCTGGCGACCCTGCTGTGCGACTTCGCCTGTACCCTGCGGCCGGGCCAGAGCCTGCAGGGCTTCGCGTTCCGCGGCCGCCGTCCGGTCACCGACGGCCGGCCGTTCCGCCTGCGCGCGAAGGTGCTGAGCGATGCGGCGCTCAGCCTGTGGATCGCCGATGCCGACGACGCGCTGGCGATGACGGCGGAGGCGACCTTCGGCTGACGCTTTTTGGCGCTGAATGGCCATGGGGCAAGGCCGGCATCTCTGCTATGCTGGCGGCGTCCGTTCCCGCCCGCCGATTCCAGGCCCCCGCACCCGCGCAAAAATCCGCTGCATGTTTCGGCTGTCTTTCCGTTCCGGTGGTGACGCCGCCGGCCTGCCGCGCCGGCTGGTCTGGGGCATCGCGCTCGGCCAGCTGATCGCCTGGGGCACGCTGTATTATTCCTTCGCCCTGGTGATCGGCCCGATGGCCGACGAGCTCGGCTGGTCGCGCGTCGACCTCAATGCCGGGCTGACCCTCGGCCTGATCGCCGCCAGCCTCGCCGCCATCCCGGTCGGCCGCCTGATCGACCGCCATGGCGGACGCTGGATGATGACGGCGGGGTCGGTGGCGGCGGCCGTGCTGCTGGTGCTGTGGTCGCAGACCGGCAGCCTGGCCGGCTTCTATGCGATCTGGATCGCCATCGGCCTGACCCAGGCCTGCTCCTTAAGCGAGGCGGCCTACAACGTGGTGGCCGCCAATGCCGGCGATTACCGCCGCGCCATCATGGGCATCACGCTCATCACCGGCTTTTCCTCGACCGTGACGATTCCCTTCATCACCCTGGCGGTCGAACTGCTGGGCTGGCGCCATGCCCTGCTGGTGCTGGCGCTGATCCAGCTGCTCGGGCCGGCGCTGCTGTACTGGACCTGCCTGCGCGATACGGTCAGCGGTCGGCAGAAGCTGGCCCGGCAGCCCGAGGGCAGTGCCGCCGCCTACCTGCCGCTGGCCGATGCCTTCCGCGATTCGCGTTTGTGGATCATGGCGGCCTGTTTCGGCGCGCAGATTTTTTGTACCAGCGGCATGACCTTCCACATCATCCCGCTGCTGCAGGAACGCGGCTACGAGATGGCGCTGATCGCCGGCCTGCTGGCCCTGCACGGCCCGTCGCAGGTGCTGGCGCGGCTGCTGGTGGTGCTGCTCGGCAAGGCGACCTCGACGGCGACGCTCGGCCGGCTGTCGTTCGGCATGCTGGTGGTGGCGATGCTGCTGCTCTGCCTCGGCGCGTCGCTCGGTGTGCCCGGCCTCGTCGCCTATATCATGCTTTACGGCGCCGCCAGCGGCCTGGTTATCGTGGTGCGCACCACCAGCACGCTCGAATACCTCGGCGGCTATGGCTTCGGCACCGCCGCCGGCGCGCTGGCGGTGGTCACCCTGCTGCCGCGCACCGGGGCACCGACCGTCATCGCCGCCCTGTGGGAAGTAATCGGCAGCTACACGCCGGTGCTGTGGCTCATCGTGCTGCTGCTCGGCGGCGGCACAGCGGCCTTCTGGTATATCTCCGGCCGCCGCGCCTGAAAGGCCGGCCTCAGGCGTTGCCGCCCTTATGCGTTGCCGGGCACGATCTTGCGGCCGCGGCGGCGCGGCGCGGTCAGCTTGGCGACATCGAGGATGTCGTCGAGCTGGGCCTCGGTCAGCCAGCCTTTCTCGGTGACCAGCTCGCGCACGGTGCGCCCGGTCTTCAGTGCCTCCTTGGCCAGCGCCGCCGATTTCTCGTAGCCGATATAGGGGTTCAGCGCGGTGACGATGCCGACCGAGGCCTCGACATGGCGCCGCGCATTCTCGGGATTGGCCTGGATGCCGGAGACGCATTTCTCGGCGAAGGTGCGCGCCGCGCGCACCAGCATGTGCATCGAGTCGAGGATGTTGTAGGCGATCACCGGCTCCATCACGTTGAGCTGCAGCTGGCCGGCCTCGGCCGCCATGGTCACCGCCACGTCGTTGCCGATCACCTGGAAGCAGACCTGGTTGACCACTTCCGGGATCACCGGGTTGACCTTGCCCGGCATGATCGACGAGCCCGGCTGCATCGGCGGCAGGGCGATTTCGGCGAAACCGCCGCGCGGCCCGGACGACAGCAGCCGCAGGTCGTTGGCGATCTTGCTGAGCTTGACGGCGATGCGCTTCAGCATGCCGGAATACAGCACGAAGGCGCCCATGTCCCAGCTCGCTTCGATCAGGTTGCTGGCGCGCACCATCTCGATGCCGCAGATCCGCGTCAGCTCGCCGATGGCGAGGTTGGAATATTCCGGCTCGGTGTTGATGCCGGTGCCGACCGCCGTGCCGCCGAGGTTGATCTCGCGGAACAGCTTGACGATCTCGTCGCCGCGGGCGACGTCTTCCTTGATGTTGATGGCGAAGGCCTCGAATTCCTGGCCCAAGGTCATCGGCACGGCGTCCTGCAGCTGGGTGCGGCCCAGCTTGATGATGTCGGCGAATTCGACGCCGCGCTGGCGGAACTCATACGACAGGTCGTCCAGCGCCTGCATCAGTTCGGCATGGCTCAGCAGCACCGACAGACGCACCGCGGTCGGATAGACGTCGTTGGTCGACTGCGACAGGTTGACGTCGTCGTTCGGGTGCAGGTGCTGGTACTCGCCCTTGTGGAAGCCGAGCAGTTCGAGTGCCCGGTTGGCGATCACCTCGTTGGCATTCATGTTGGTGGACGTTCCCGCACCGCCCTGAAACACGTCGATGGCGAACCATTCGAGCAGCTTGCCGGCGATCAGCTCGTCGCAGGCATGGGCGATCGCCTTGTATTTCTCCGGCGCCAGATAACCGAGCTTGTGGTTGGCGGCGGCGCAGGCCTTCTTCACCATGCCGAAGGCGCGGATCAGGTTGGGGTAGTGGTTGATGCCGACGCCCGAGATGTGGAAGTTGTCGAGCGCGCGCTGGGTCTGGATGCCGTAGTAGCTGGCGGCCGCGATCTCCATGTCGCCCAGGCTGTCATGCTCGCGGCGGGTGGCGGTGGCGCCGGGAACCGGCTCGCTGGCGACGGCGGCGTCGCTGCTGTGGCTGACGGTGTCGGTGGGGGTGCTGTGCTGACTCATGGGGCTGCCCTGTTGCCTGCGAACTGCCGTGAACGGCAGTGCCATTCTGCGCTGCCGCTACGTCAATGCGAAGGCTTTGGGCAGGTTTATTTGGTTGAAATCATTAATGATTTTGCATGCAAACAAATGACCGCCGCACCTAAGCCCTTGCGCGGCCTTACGGCCGGCGCGGATAGACCCGGGTGCTGAAGGCGGCCGGATGGTAGTCCGGCCGGAAGGCGCAGAGGCCGCCATAGACGGCCTGGTACTGCGCGCAGGAAGCGGCGATGCCGGCCGGGGTCGGCTTCTTGCCCGCGGTGATCCACTGCATCAGGGCATTCAGCATGGCGGGGTATTCCGCGTCATGCAGCTTGCTGTGCACATGCTCGTCGGTGAAGGTCTGCACCAGCAGGTCGCCGTGGCCGGCCTTCTCGACCACCGCGCGGTAATGCGCCTCCTGTTCGACCATGGCGGTCGGATCGTCGATGGCATGCATGGTGACCACCGGGATGGCGATCTGCCCGGTCATGTCGCTGTCATCGGCCAGCATGGCCACCGCCTTCAGGTCGGCGCGGAAGCGCACCACGCCGGCATTCAGTGCCGCGTCGTCGGTCGAGCCGGTGTAATGCACCCCCTCGTTGGTAAAGGGGTTGCGGCCGTCGAGGCGCTTCTGCACCAGGTCGCGGAACAGGAAGGTCGCCCAGGCCATATGCGAGACCAGGGTGCGTTCCGGGATGCGGATCACGTTCAGGATATTGTCGAGGTTCTGCTGCTGCGCCGCGCTGCGCTGGTCCTTCGGCAGGCCGACGCCGGTGCAGTCCTTCATGCGGGCGGCGAGCTCGTCACGGGTCATCTTTGAATCGGCGGCGAGGCCGGACCACAGCGGATACTGCTCCTCGTCGGGCTTCGGATGGTTGTGGCAGTAATACTGGTAGACGGCGCGCAGGTCGGCGCGGAAGTCATAGGCATCGGTGCCGCCGGCCAGCATGCCGCTGGTCAGCAGGGCGCCGTCATAATTGCGGTGGCCGTCGGGTGCCACGGCATAGAGCTCGATCAGCTTGGCACCGACATTGCCGCCCCAGCTCTGGCCATGCACGATGGTATGGCGCGGCTGGCCGAAACTGGCGATGAAGATCTTGCGCGCTGCCTCGCTGTCCTCGGCGGCCATGCGCACGCCATAGCCGCCGCGACGGTAGCTCGAGGCGATCCAGGCATAACCTTCCTGCACCGTGACGGCGAAGCGCTCAAGGTCGGCCTTTTCAGAATTCTGGTTCGGTGCACCGAGGCGCGGGCCGCCATGGGCATGCACGATCAGGGTGCCGTTCCACGACAGCGGCCGGGCGATCCAGTAATGGGCGCCGCGGTCGTCGGCGCCGGTATAGCAGGTGATGGCGCCGGCCAATTCCTTCGGACAGGGGGTTTCGGCGGGGGGTGCGGCCGCATGGCCGGCCACAGGCACGGCAAAGACGGCAAGGACGGCCAGCGACAGGCCGGCGGCGGCGTGACGGAACAGCATGGTTCACTCCCGGATTTGCGCTCCCGTCCTTGTGATGCGGGGCATTATGGCCGGGAGCATACAAAAGCCCGGCGCAGCCCGATAATATAACCTCGTTATGACTTGATAGGCGGCGCTTATAAGCTGCCGGCGACAAACGATCTGGGGAAACGCGGGCATGAACATCCGGGCATTGCAGGCCTTCCGCCTGGTGGTCTCCGAAGGCTCGGTGGCCGGCGCGGCGCGCGCCATGCACATCAGCCAGCCGGCGGTCAGCCGGCTGGTCGCGCTGCTGGAAGCCGAGTTCCGCCTCACCCTGTTCCGCCGCAGCCGCCAGCGCCTGGTGCTGACCGACGAGGGCCGCGCCTTCCTGCGCGAGGCCAGCCGCATCCTCGCCAACCTCGACGAACTGCCGCGCATCGCCGGCGAGATCCGCGCCAGCCGCGGCCAGCGCCTGCGGCTGGTGACCATGCCGCGCATCTCGCTCAGCATCGTCAGCCCGGCGGTGGCGCGCTTCGCCGCGCAGCATCCCGACCATCATGTCAGCGTCGACCTGCGCACCCGCCGCGACCTCGAATTGTGGATCGCCGGCCGCGAATACGATCTCGGCATCGGCAATGTGCCGGTGCACCGCGACACCGTGCAGGGCATCCCGCTGGTGCGCGCACGGCTCGGCGTGCTGCTGCCGGCCGGCCACCGGCTGGCCGGACGCAGGAAACTGCGGCTGGAGGACATCGCCGGCGAGCGGCTGATCGGCCAGATGCCCGGCCTGCTGCTGCGTCGCCAGGTCGACGAGCTGTTCGGCGCCATCGGCCTGGTGCCGGATTACGCGCTCGAGACCTCGTCGTCGCAGATTTCCTGCCAGATGGTGGCCTGCGGTGCCGGGCTGACCGTCATCGACCGGCTCAGCATTTCGGATGCGCTGGCCGACAGCACCCGGCTGGTGGCGCTGGAGCCGGCGCGCTGGGTGTCGTTCGGCCTCATCCTGCCGTCGGGCGCCGGCCTCGACGGCCTGACTGCACAATTCGCCGACTGCCTGAAAGCCGAACTCGCGGCCCGGCATGAAAAGGGCTGGGTCGCACCGGCGCGCGGCGGTGACTACGACCTGACCTGAGCCGGTTTCGGGCGGGATACCGGCCGCGGCGACACGCCGGGGGCCGCCTCTCTTGCGCCCGTGGGTCCGGTGGATTAGCCCTAGAGGCGACGACAAAAACCATTCCCCTCCCAGGGGGCCAATCGAGGACTCCGAGACATGGATCTGCAGCTTTCCGGCAAGGTCGCCATCATAACCGGCGCAAGCCGCGGCATCGGCCGCGCCATTGCCGAAACCCTCTCCGCCGAAGGCATGAAGCTGGTGCTGGCTGCCCGCTCGCGCGAGCCGATGGAAGACCTGGCGAAGAGCCTGCCGACCGAATGCCTGGTGCAGGCGGTCGACCTGCGCGACCCGGCCGTGCCAGCCGCCGTGGTGGCCGTCGCGAAACAGAAATTCGGCGGCGTCGATCTCGTGGTCAACAATGCCGGCGCCACCAAGCGCGGCGATTTCCTGGCACTCACCGACGACGACTGGGCCGACGGCTATGCCATGAAGCTGTTCGGTGCCATGCGCCTGAGCCGCGCCGCCTGGCCGGACCTTGCCGCCCGCAAGGGCGGCATCATCAGCATCATCGGTGTCGGCGGCCGCACCGGCGCGGCGGAATTCGCCATCGGCGGTTCGGTCAACGCGGCGCTGATGAACCTGACCAAGGTGCTGGCCGACCGCGGCATCACCGATGGCGTGCGCGTCAATGCCATCAATCCCGGTGCCATTGCCACCGAGCGCCTGCAGGTCCGCATCCGCAACTTCGCGAAAGAGCAGGGCATCGACGAGGCGGAATCCGCCCGGCGCCTGCCGCGCGCCATGAACATCGCCCGCTTCGGCGAACCGCGCGAGATCGCCGAGGCGGTGGCTTTCCTTGCCTCGCCGCGCTCCGCCTATATCCAGGGTGCTATCATTGACGTCGATGGCGGCGTGACGCGCACCCTGTGACGCGGCCCGGGCTGTTCCGCATCGCCGGCTGGCGGCTGCTGCCGCTGGTTGCCCTGCTGCTGGCGCTGCAGCTCGGCGCCTGCGCGCCGCGGCTGCAGCCGCCGGGCGATGCGGCGCTGCCGCCGGCACTCGATACTGCTGCCGGCGACTGGCGGGCCGATGACGGGCGGGTGCTGCCTCTGCGCAGCTGGCTGCCGGACGGCAAACCGAAGGCGGTGATCCTCGCCCTGCATGGCTTCAACGATTACGGCATGGCCTTCGCAGATCCCGGCGCCTGGTGGGCGCAACGCGGCATCGCCACCTTCGCGCCGGACCAGCGCGGTTTCGGGGCCGGGCCATATCACGGCTACTGGCCGGGCGGGCAGCGCATGGCCGATGATGTCGGCGACCTGACCCGCCTGCTGCGCAAACGCTATCCCGGCGTGCCGCTCTACTGGCTCGGCGAGAGCATGGGCGGCGCCGTGGCGCTGGCCGCCTGGCAGGACGAGACGGATCATCCAGACGGGCTCGTCCTGTCGGCGCCGGCGGTCTGGGGCCGCGCCAGCATGCCGCTGCTCTATCGCGCCTCGCTGTGGCTGGCGAGCTACACCATACCGTGGAAGACCTTCACCGGGCAGGGCCTGGACATCCAGGCCTCCGACAACATCCCGATGCTGATCCGGCTCGGCCGCGACCCGCTGGTGATCAAGGCGACCCGGGTCGATACCATCCATGGCCTGGTCAACCTGATGGACATGGCCTCGACCGTGCGGCCGCAGGGCGTGCCGCTGCTGCTGCTCTATGGCGCGAAGGACGAGGTGATCCCGCGGCCGCCGGTGGAAAGGTTCGCCGAGGCCCTGCAGGCGGCGCGTCCGTCCGGCCTGCAGATCGCGGTCTATGGCAACGGCTGGCACATGCTGCTGCGCGATCTCGAGGGCAAGACCGTATGGCGCGACATCGCCGCCTGGATCGCCGATCCGGCGCTGGCGGCGCTGCCGTCCGGGGCCGGGCGGAAAGCCCTGCCGCTATTTGCCGGCGCCGTGCCGGCGCGCTAGAGGCCTGCGCCGTGCCGGCGCGCTAGGCGGACGGCGGCGTTTCGCCGGCCACGGTCGCCATGGCCTGCTGTTTGCCGGCGCGCAGCGCGCGGGTGTTGCGGATGAAGTTCTTTGCCAGGCCGTGATAGAGCGGCGTCGGGCAGATCAGCCGCGAAGTGGCAAAGGCCAGCATCGAGGCCGCCATCAGCGGCAGGATCATGTTATGGCCGCTGGTCATCTCGAACACGATGACAAACGAGGTGATCGGCGCCTGCACCACGCCGGCGAGGTAGCTGACCATGAACAGCAGCACGATGGTGCCCGGGTCGATCTGCGGCAGCAGGGCGGCGAGGTTGGCGCCGAAGCCGGCGCCGATCGACAGCGACGGCGAGAAGATGCCGCCGGGAATGCCGCAGATCGCCGACAGGGTGGTGGCGACCATTTTCAGGATGCCGTACTGCCAGGGCAGGGTGCCCTCGCCGAGCAGGATGGTGCGCGCCTCGTCGTAGCCGGTCGCGTAGGTGTGGTTGCCCGACAGGATGCCGCAGATCGCGGTGCCGAGGCCGCAGAGGGCGGCAAAGGCGATCGGATGCTGGCGGATGAAGCTGCCGAGCCGGCCGCCCGGGCCGCCCAGCACGAACAGCAGGATGCGGCTGAAGATGCCGCCCAGGAAGCCGCCGACGACGCCGCAGAGCAGCACGGCGGGAATGTCCTTGTAGCCGGTCAGCGAGATATTGGCGTGGCCGAAATAGACATAGTCGCCGAGGAAGAACAGCGACACGAGGCCGGCGGCGATGATCGAGCCGAGCACGAATCCGCTCATGCGATGCTCGAAGGAGCGGCTCATCTCCTCGATGCCGAACACGAGGCCGGCCAGCGGCGTGTTGAAGGCGGCGGCGATGCCGGCCGAGGCGCCGGCCAGCACGAGGCCCTGGTGCTTGCGGAAACGACCCTTGCCGAGCGTATGCATGATCGAGGCGCCGACCTGCACGGTGGGGCCCTCGCGGCCGACCGAGGCCCCGACGCCGAGCGCGAAGACGGTCAGCAGGATCTTGCCGATGGCGATGCGCAGCGACAGCAGGCGGCTGCGGTCATCTTCATCCGAGAGATGGCGGGCCGCGATCGCCTGCGGAATACCGCTGCCCTGCGAATTCTGGAAATAGCGCCGGGTGATCCAGAAGGAGAGCGCCAGTCCGGCCGGCGTGACCACCAGCGGCGCATAGGGGGAGATGCCGACAAGCAGCTTGAACAGGTGCTGCGCGTAATCGGCCGCCCAGGCGAAAGCCACCGTCACGATGCCGATCAGCAGGCCGCCGATCCAGAAGATGCCCCGCCGCTGCCAGATGTAGCGGTTGAACCAGATGCGACGCAAAAGATGAGTGCTGTGGGACATCGGAAGTCGTATTTCGGGCTGTGGAACGGGGAGGGCCGCGCTGGACGCGCTGTTGCGGCCAGTATTTGCCCGATGCGCCGGCATCGCAAGCGCAGCGGCATGAATTTTTGCCGATTTGCGCCGCAATTTGCGCGACGATTTGCCGCCTGAGCCCGGATTCAGCCGCCGCGTGGCGGCGGCAGGGCCGCGATGGCATCGGCGGCGGACAGGGTCTCCAGCGTGGGCCGCTGCAGCAGGCGAACCCAGTCGCCGCGTGGCGAGACCTTGCGCGGGTCGGATTCTGCCGAATAGAGCACCAGCGACGGGCAGCCGGCGGCGGCGATGATATGCATCGGTCCGGTGTCGTTGCCGACGGCCAGTGCGGCACTGCGGGCCAGCGCCGCCAGCTCGGCGACGGAGGTCTGTCCCAGCAGGCTGACGGCGGCCGGACAGGCGGCGGTGATTGCGTCGATCGCCTGCTGTTCGGCGCGCTGGCCGATCAGCACCGGGGTGATGCCGCGACCGGCAAGATGACTGGCCATTGCCGCGAAGGCGGTCGCCGGCCAGCGCTTGGCCGGGCGGTGCGGCGCGCCACCGGGCACCAGCAGGGCATAGCGCGGCGGCAGGCCGTAGCGGCCGGTATCTGCGGTCAGGAACGACAGGTCGGGCAGGCCGGGATCGGGGATGCCGACCAGGGCGAGCTGGCGCCGGCGATGCTCGGCGATATGCACCGGTTCGACCGGGTCGGGAATATGATGCCGGCAGCCCGCCGCGTTGCCGACCCAGCGGTCGCGCGGCGATCCCATCAGGCGGTAATAGATACGGCGGGTGCGCTGGCTGCCCTGCAGGTCGTAGATGCGGCTGAAATCCTCGCTGCGCAGCAGCCGGGCCAGCCGCAGCAGGGCGCCGGGCTGCCACAGCTTCGGCCGGCTGTCGGTCCAGATCGCATCGAAGCAGCCGCTGGCGCGCGTCAGCTCGACATAGGGTGCGGTGGTCAGCAGCACGATCCGTTCGCCCGGATGATGCGCCCGGATCGCACGAAACAGCGGCAGGGCGAGGATCATGTCGCCGAGCGCCGAATGCTTGATGACCAGGATCGTCATGATCGTGCTATGCCGACTTGTCGGTCGCAGCCTGCTGCGCGATGCGCGTCACGCCGGCCACCACGCCCAGCGCCGTCCACACCACCATGGCCGGCCAGTTGCTGAAGAAGCTCTGGGTGGCGGCGACGGGGAACAGCGTGACGATCAGGCCGCCGCAGAGTGCCGCGCCGGTCAGCCGCCGGTCCGGTCGCGTCCAGGTCAGCCGCAGCACCGGCCAGACCAGCAGCGCCACGAAGGTCACAAAGCAGATGAACCCGACCAGCCCGCTTTCCGACAGCCATTCGAGGTAGATGTTATGGGCGTGGGGATAGCAGGCATCATGCAGTCCCGGCAGGGGCGTTTGCTGGCAGGCGAGCTGGAAGTTCTTCATGCCGCTGCCGGTGAGCGGGTTGCGTTTCCAGATGCCAAAGGCCACGCGAAAGATCTCGCCATAGGGCGATACCCAGAAATGGTCGACATCGGTCCAGAAATCGCTGACCCGCTCCTGCACGTTTCTACTCAGGGTGTACAGCAGCAGAAAGGCGGCCGGCACGGCAGCCAGCAGCAGCAGCCCGTAGAGGCGCAGTTGCCGGGCGCGCAGTATGACAATGCCGGCGCCGAACAGCACCGCCATCATGGTCAGGATCGCTGCCGTCCGTTCGCCGCTGAGGATAATGAAGGCGAAAGCGACCAGCGCAAAGCCGGCGAGCAGCACAAGCCGGCTGGCCGATATCCGCTTGCTCGCCGCCAGCGTCAGGGCGGCAGCCAGCAGCGGAAAGCCCATGCGTGCGGTGAACATGCCGATATTCGGGCGGTCGAGCGGACCGGTCAGCCGTTCACCGGTGGCGATATTGCCGGACAGCGAGGTGCCGGTCAGCAGTTGCACATAGCCGTCGAGCATGCCGAGCGCCAGCGTAACCGACCAGAAGACCAGCAGAAACTTCAGGTCGCGACGAGACCGCAGCAGCCAGGTCGATGTGCCGGCGAAAAACATCACAAAGCGCAGCCACAGCAGCGAGCGCGAGAAGGAAACGCCCGGATCGAGCGCCAGCGGCGAGATGACCAGGTTCAGCAGCAGCCAGGTCACCAGCAGGATGGCGATGCTGCGCTCGGTCAGGTTGCTCCAGCGCCGCTCGGCAACGGTGACCCACAGGAAGGACAGGCCGATCACCGCCATGATGACCTCGGCGCCGCCGCGCGCCAGCAGCAGGGCGGCCGGCATCAGGCCGAGCAGGACCAGGTTGGCATGCCGCAGGCGCGCGAAACGCTCCGCGCTGGCCGGCAGGAAAAAGGACATCATCAGGCAATCGCTTTTTCTGAAGGAACGGGGACCCGCCTGACACCGTCGAGGGCAGTAAAAGCTATTGCAATGCGTGCCAGTGTCGCGTCGGAAGGCGGGGCCAGGCCTGCCTTCGCCCCGGCATAACCGAGCAGGATGCCAAGCCGGACATCGCCGAGCAGGCCGGCACGCAGGGCCTTCCAGGCCGCCGACAGGCAGCGCCGGCGCAGGGCGGCGCGGATGCCGGCGGGCAGGTCCGGGCGGTCGCGCAGCAGGTTGTAGGCGGCGAAGAAGCGGTCGTGATGCTGTTGCACCTTGTCGGTCGACAGCCGCGAGGCCGCCGCCGGCGCGTAGCCGGTGGTTGCGCGCAGGTCGACCATGCGGCGCGCCGCCGCCGCCAGCCGCAACGGCAGCGATTCATCCTGGATGAAAATGCGCGGGTCGCAACCGCCGGCGGCGTGGAACACAGATGTCTCGACCAGCCAGCTCATGCGCACGAAGCCGCGCCCGGCCAGGATATCGGCCAGCGGGGCGTCGAGTACGGCGAAGTCCGGAGTGCCGCCGACCGGCGCCGGCGTCAGATCGGCGGCCGGTCGCTCCGCATCGCGGATCTTGCCATGCACCATCTGCGCGCCGGTACGCTCCATCAGGGCCAGCATGACGGCGACGGCGTCGGGCGCGATCAGTTCGTCGGCATCGATCAGGCAGAGATGGCGGCCACGCGCCGCGGCGGCGCCCTGGTTGAGCCGGATACTGGGACCGGCATTGCGGTCATTGGTCATCACGGTCATGCCCGGCAGCTGCGTCGCCAGACCCTGCAGCAGCGCGACCGAGCCATCGGTAGAGGCGTCATCGACGAAAATATACTCGGCCTGCGGCGCTGGCTGCTGCGCGGCCAGCGCGCGCACCACGGCCGGCAGGACATCGGCCTTGTTGTAGACCGGAATGACGAAGCTGATATCCGGAGCGGATGCCATGAGGGCAGGCCTGGGCGCTGGGCGGAAACGGGTGAAGGCCGGATTACAGGGGTTTCCGGCATTTGACAAGCAAGGCAGCCTGCCGGCCGTCGCCCAGGTGCCAGGGCCGGGCGATCAGGGCCGGGCGATCAGGGTCAGGCGATCAGGTTGATCGATTCGGCCGGCGGTGTCCGCGCGGGGGAAAATCCGCCCTCGGTGATCGGCGGCGGGTGGAATTCGCGCAGCGAGGCCTCCTGCTCGGCACGGGCCTTGTCGGGGCCGCCGATGGCGCCGCGGATCTTCAGCAGCTGCTGCATCATCGTCTCGGCGCCGGCCGGCTGGCCCGAGGAGACCACCTCGGCGAGCGACTGCGGACGCACGCCGACGCCGTAACTCAGACTGGCCATCTGGGTCGGCAGCTTCGGATATATGGCGGTCACATCGCTCATTAAGACATTTTTTACCATGAAAACGGCCGGCCGGGTAGGGCAGTTCTGGCGCGGTTGACACCCGGCCCGCTGCCCGAGCAGGCTGCCGGCAAGGCCGCGCGCACAGGCGGCCACGGAGGAAACCATGGCCTGGCAACTCGACCCCGCCGTCGTGCTGCGTCACGAGGTGCATTTCGGCGACCGCGTGCTGCGCTGCTTCGCCGATCGCCCGCCGCACAGTTTTGCGATGTTTGCCGATACCGTCGCTGCGCGGCCTGGTGCCGAGGCGCTGGTCTGCGGGCCGGTCCGCCTGACCTATGCCGAGCTGGCGGTGGCCGCCGAAGCCCATGCCGCCGGTCTGGCCGCGCTGGGGATCGGCGCCGGCGACCGGATCGCGCTGCTGCTGGGCAACCGGGTCGAATTCGTCGTCGCGCTGCTGGCGGCCTTGCGGCTCGGCGCCATCGCCGTGCCGCTCGGCACCCGGCTGCAGACGCCGGAGATCGCCTATATCCTCGATCATGCCGGCGCCGTCGCGCTGGTGCACGAGGCCGATCTCGCCGCGCGCCTGCCGCCTGATGCTGAAACCCCGCTGCTGCGCCATCGCTTCTCGGCCGGCGGCGACTGTGTCGGCGCGCGGCCTTTCGCCGATCTCGCCGCGGGTGGGGCTGCGCCGCCACTGGTGCCGCCGGCGGAGGATGACACGGCGGTCATCCTCTACACCTCGGGGACCACCGGGCGGCCCAAGGGCGCCATGCTGTCGCACCTCAATCTGGTGCATTCGACGCTGCATTTCCGCTATTGCATGGATCTCGGCGCCGAGGATCGCATCCTGCTGGCGGTGCCGGCCAGCCACGTCACCGGCCTGGTCGCGGTGATCATGACCGCCTGGGCCTGCGGCGGCGCCATCATCATGATGCCCGAGTTCAGGGCGCGCGATTTCCTCGCGCTGGCGGCACGCGAGCGGCTGACCTACACCGTGATGGTGCCGGCGATGTATAACCTGTGCCTGCTGCAGCCGGATTTCGACAGTTACGATCTCGGTCCCTGGCGGGTCGGCGGCTATGGCGGCGCGCCGATGCCGGAGGCGACGATTGCCGCGCTGGCGCAGAAGCTGCCACGGCTTGGCCTCGCCAATGCCTATGGCGCCACCGAGACCAGTTCGCCGACCACCATCATGCCGGCCGCGCTGACCGCCGCCAATCTCGACAGCGTCGGCTGGACGGTGCCCTGCGGCGAGGTGATCGTGGTCGACACAGATGGCCGCGAGGTGCCGCCGGGCGCGACCGGCGAGATCTGGATCCGCGGCGCCATGGTGGTCGGCGGCTACTGGAACAACCCGGAGGCCACGGCGCAGAACTTCACGGCCGGCTTCTGGCATTCCGGCGACATCGGCTCGGTGGATGCGCAGGGCTTCGTGCGCGTCTTCGACCGGGTCAAGGACATGATCAACCGCGGCGGCTACAAGATCTTCTCGGTCGAGGTCGAGAATGTGCTGGGCTACCACCCGGCGGTGCTGGAAAGCGCCATCGTGGCGCGGCCCTGCCCGGTGCTGGGCGAGCGGGTGCATGCCTTCGTCGCCCGCAAGACGCCGGACGGGGTGGACGAGGGGGCGCTCCGCGCCTTCTGCGCCGCGCGGCTGGCCGACTACAAGGTGCCCGAGACCTTCACGCTGCTCGACGAGCCGCTGCCGCGCAATGCCAACGGCAAGCTGCTCAAGCGGGTGCTGCGCGACACCCTGCTGGCGGGGACCTGACCGGCGCAGAACCCGCCAACCGGCCGGCTGACCGGCCGGTTGTCCGCGCCGGGCGGCATTTTCGCCTTGACGGCCGCTTTCTCAATGGTAGATTGTCAACAATCGACAATTGGTGGGGCAAATGCAGGCAGCCGCGGTTCCGTCGTCTTCCCAGCCGCTGGCCCGGCTGTCCAAGAGCACCTTCCGCGAGCACATCGTCGAGCAGCTCCGCGCCGCCATCCTGTCGGGCGAGTTGCCGCCGGGCAGCCAACTGGTCGAATCCGGGCTCGCCCATCAGTTCAATGTCAGCCGCGGCCCGCTGCGCGAGGCGCTGCGGCAGCTGATCGAAGAGGGGCTGGTCGTCACCGTCCCCTATACCGGCACCCATGTCATATCGCTGTCGGTCAGCGACGTGCGCGAAATCCATTCGATGCGGGTGACGCTGGAATGCTTCGCTTTCGAGCAGGCCTGGGAGCGCCGCGACCAGGCCTTCCGCGACGAGCTGCTGCGCCGCCATGCCGTGCTGGTCGGCACCATCGACGACGGCGACGACCGCGCCAGCATCCTCGCCGAACTCGAGCTGCATGGCCTGGTCTACGAGGCCAGCGGCCATCGCCTGCTGCAGCGGACCTGGAGCAGCCTGCGCGGCCGGCTGCAGCTCTACTGGGCGGCGCATCACCGCGCCCACGCCATCCGCGGCCCGAAACGCGAAGGCCACGAAAGCTATGTGGCCGCCGCACTCGGCGACGACCTCGCCGCCATGCGGGCGGAACTGGTCGAGCATATGCGCCGCGGCGGCGAGCAGACCGAGAACTTCCTGCGCGCCAGCGGGCAGGCCAGCAACGAAAAACCCGATAGACAGGAGAGCTGACATGACGATCGACCGCCGCACCCTGATGACCGGCCTTGCCGCCGCCGTCGCCGGCCTGACCCTGGCCACGCCGCGGCTGGCGCGCGCCGATGCCGATACGCTGGCGCAGATCAAGCAGCGCGGCAGCCTGCGCGTCGGCGTCACCCAGGCGCCGCCGTGGTATTCCAAGGACCCGAAGACCGGCGAATGGTCGTCCGGCGTCGGCGTCTCGCTCGGCAAGGCGATGGCCAGGGCGCTCGGCGTGAAGTTCGATCCGGTCGAGGTCACCTGGGGCACCGCCATCGCCGCCCTGCAGAGCAACAAGATCGACATCATGTACATGATGGATGCGACGCCGGAGCGCGCGCAGGCGGTCGATTTCCCGAAAGCGCCGCTGTTGTACTATTCGCTGGCGGTACTGGCCAAGGATGGTCTCAAGGTGAAGACCTGGGAAGACCTCAACAGGCCCGAGGTGCGTATCGCCGTGCCGCAGGCCAGCAGCATGGACAAGTTCCTCACCGAGCATGTCGCCAAGGCCAGCATCGAACGCTTCCCCGGCAACCAGGAGGCCATCGCCGCCTTCCAGGCCGGCCGCGCCGATGCCGTCTGCCTGTTCCACCCGCCGCTGCTGGCCGCCCGCCAGAAGCTCGGCACCGGCAACATCATCGTGCCGTCGCCGGCGATGTCGCAGGCCTCCAGCGCCGCCGTGCGCAAGGATGACGACAAAGCCTTCGTCAACTGGGTCGACAAGGAAATCGCCGGCTATTACCAGAGCGGCCAGACCGAGAAATGGTACGAGGAGTTCCTCGCCGGTTTCGGCCTCGACCCGAAGACCGTGCCGCCGGTGATGAAGGAAATGCTGAAGTAACCGGCGCGTCCGGATGTATCACTGGGACTTCTGGCCGGTCATCGCCAATGCCGACCTGCTGTTCCGCGGGCTGCTGAACACGCTGGCGGTCACCGGAACGGCGCTCGCCTTCGGCGTGCCGCTCGGTCTGGCGCTGGCGCTGTCCCGCCTGTCGGGGCGGCGCTGGCTGTCCTGGCCGGCGGGCTTCGTGATCGAGGTGTTCCGCACCACGCCGCCGCTGGTCCAGCTGTTCTGGTTCTTCTTTGCCCTGCCGCTGCTGATCCATGTCGAGATGACGCCCTTCGTCGCCTCGGCGCTGACCTTCTCGATCCAGTCGGCGGCCTTTTTTGCCGAGGTGTTCCGCGCCGGCATCGTCTCGGTCGAGCGCGGCCAGTGGGAGGCGGCGCGCGCCGTCGGCATGACCGGGCGGCAGTCGCTGCACCGGATCATCCTGCCGCAGGCGGTCAAGCGCATGATCCCGGCCTTCATGGAACGCGCCATCGAGCTGATGAAGACGACGACGCTGGTCGCCACCGTCTCCTACGCCGACCTGCTCTACCAGGCCAACGAACTGGCGCAGAAGACCTTCCGTCCGCTTGAAGTCTTCACCGTGGCGGCGCTGATCTATTTCGTCTTCATCACCATGGTCAGCGTCTTTGCCCGCCGGCTCGAACGCCGGCTGGCGGTCAGCGGCGATTCCACGGTGCAGTGAGGGCAGAGGGGGCAGGGCCATGGGCTATCACTGGAATTTCGCACCGGTCTTCGAGAATGCCGACGCCCTGCTGGTCGGCGCGGTCGGCACCCTGCGGATTTTCGTCATCTGCCTGCTGCTCGGCCTCAGCCTCGGGCTGGTGGTCGGATTGGGCCGCTATTCCCGGCGCCGCCTGCTGAACTGGCCGGCCACCGCCTTCGTCGAGTTCTTCCGCAACACGCCGGTGCTGGTGCAGATCCTGTGGTTCTATTTCGCGCTGCCGATCCTGCTGCCCTTCGAGATCAGCCCGCTGCTGGCGGCGACGCTCGGCATCTCGCTCAACTCGGCGGCCTTCTCGGCGGAAATCTACCGCGCCGGCATCCAGTCGATCGAGCCCGGCCAGTGGGAAGCCGCCCGCGCGCTCGGCATGAGCCCGCTGCAGGTGATGCGGCGCATCATCCTGCCGCAGGCGATCCGCCGCGTGCTGCCGGCGCTGACCAACCGCGGCATCGAGATCTTCAAGATGTCGACGCTGGCCTCGGTGGTCGCCTATGTCGAACTGCTGCAGCAGGGCAAGCTGATCGCCTCGCTGAATTACAACCCGATTGAGACCTACAGCGTCATTGCCGTGGTGTTCTTCCTGTTTCTCTATCCGCTGGTGCGCGCGACCTATCGGCTCGAACGCATCCTGTCCCGCGGCGACTGAGGCCCGATGATGACCGAACCCCTGCTGCGCGTGAGCGGACTGCACAAGAAATTCGGCAGCTTCGAGGTGCTGCGCGGCATCGACCTCGACGTCGCGCCGGGCGAGCGCATTGCCATCCTCGGCGCGTCGGGCTCCGGCAAGAGCACCCTGCTGCGCTGCCTGAACTTCATGGAAACCCCCAGTGCCGGCACCGTCACGCTGGCCGGCCGGGCGATCGGCAGCGAGCGCCAACGCCGCGACGGCAGCATCGAACGGGTCTATGCCGAACGCGAGCTGACCCGGGTGCGCCAGCGCGTCGGCATGGTGTTCCAGCAGTTCAACCTGTTTCCGCATATGACCGCCGTCGGCAACGTCATGGAGGCGCTCCGCACCGTGCGCGGCGTCGATGCTGCTGCCGCGCGCGAACGCGCCATGACCGAACTCGCCCGCGTCGGCCTCGCCGACAAGGCGGACCAGTATCCGGCGCGGCTGTCCGGCGGCCAGAAGCAGCGCGTCGCCATTGCCCGCGCGCTCGCCATGGACCCCGAGCTGCTGCTGTTCGACGAACCGACCTCGGCGCTCGACCCCGAACTGGTCGGCGAGGTGCTCGGCGTCATCCGGTCACTGGCCGACGAGGGCAGGACCATGCTGCTCGTTACCCACGAAATCGGCTTTGCGTATCACGTCGCCACCCGCGTGCTGTTCGTCGCGGATGGCGTGATCCATGAGGCCGGTACGCCTGACGAGGTGCTCAAGCACCCGCGCCGTGAGCGCACGCAGGCCTTTCTCGCCCGCCACCGGGAATTCAGCCTTTAACCCTGTCCGGACTCGCAACCATGACCCAATCCGCCACCCAAAGTGCCCAGTCCTACATGGACGATCCCCGCAACGCCGACGTGCTGGTCTACGTCAACGGCGACTACTTCCGCCGTGACGAGGCCCGCGTCTCGGTCTTCGACAGCGGCTTCGCGCTGGGCGACGGCGTCTGGGAAGGCCTGCGCCTCGTCAACGGCAGGCTGATCAGCCTGGAGGCGCATCTCGACCGGCTGTTCGAGGGCGCCGGCTCGATCGCGCTCAACATCGGGCTGGGGCGCGACGGCATCCGCGCCGCCCTGCTGGAAACCCTGAAGCGCAACGACATGCAGGACGGCGCCCATGCTCGCCTGATGGTCACCCGCGGCGTGAAGAAGACGCCGAACCAGGACCCGCGCTTCGTCATCGGCGACGCCACGGTGGTGATCGTCGCCGAATACAAGACGCCGCGGCCGGAACTGCGGGCGCGCGGCCTGTCGCTGTTCACCTCGACCTTCCGCACCAGCGGCCCGGACGTCTTCGACCTGCGGCTCAATTCGCACAGCCGGCTCAACCTGATCCAGGCGCTGATCCAGGCGATCAATGCCGGCGCCGACGAGGCACTGATGCTGGACCCGCGCGGCTTTGTGGCGAGCTGCAACTCGACCAACTTCTTCATCGTCCGTCGCGGCGAGCTGTGGACCTCGACCGGCGGCTGGAATTTCCGCGGCATCACCCAGCAGACCGTGCTCGACGCCTGGCGCGCCGCCGGCTGGGTGGCGCGCGAATGCGACTTCACGCTGGCCCAGGTCTATGCCGCCGACGAGGCTTTTGTGACCGGCACGCTGGGCGGGGTGACGCCGGTGACCCGCATCGACGGCCGCGTGATCGGCGACGGCACGCCCGGTCCGCTGACCCAGGCGGCATCGGAGCTGTATCTGGCGGAAGCCCTGCGTCGCTGACGCGGGCAGGGGGCGGCATCGGGGCTGCTGCATCGGCAGTCCCGGACGTCGTGCATTTTTCCGAGGGAGAAAATGGTGGGCGGTACTGGGATTGAACCAGTGACCCCAGCAATGTGAATGCTGTGCTCTACCGCTGAGCTAACCGCCCGACCGGGACGGTGCGCAAAGGCCGGCACCGTCTGGATGGGCAGCGTATAAAGACGCTGCCGGGGAGTGTCAAGCCGTCTCCTTAGGCCTGCCGGATCAGGCGGTTAGCAGCCCGCCTAGTACAGCCCGCCGGTGCCGGAAATGGCGCCGGCCCCGGCGCTGTCGCCGGCGCCGCTGATCCCCTCGTGCTCGTCCATCGAGCCGTCGAGCACGCTGCCATGCTCGCCGGGCTGCGGTTCGGTGCCGGGGCGGAAGGCTTCGAGGATGACATTGCGGTCGCCCGGCGGCGGCAGTTCGCCGGTGCTGGCGTCGACGCGCACCAGCCGTACGCCCGGCGGCACGCGGAACTGGATCGCCGGCTTGCCCTTCAGTGCGGTGCCCATGAATTCCTTGAAGATCGGCACCGCGATGGAGGCGCCCTGTTCGTGCTTGCCGAGGCTTTTCGGCGTGTCGTAGCCGGTGAAGACGCCGACCGCGAGGTCGGGGCTGAAGCCGATGAACCAGGCGTCGTTGCTGTCGTTGGTGGTGCCGGTCTTGCCGGCGAGCGGGATGCCGAGCTCGCGGATGCGCACGCCGGTGCCGCGCTGCACGACGCCTTCGAGGATCGAGACGATCTGGTAGGCGGTGACGGGATCGATCACCTCGGGCCGCATGTCGGGCAGGGCCGGCGTGCTCTGGCCGTCCCATGGCGCGGTGCAGCCGGGGCAGGGCCGGTTGTCGTGGCGATAGATGGTATGGCCCTGGCGGTCCTGGATGCGGTCGATCAGGGTCGGCGTGATCTTGCGGCCGCCGTTGACGAATTCCGAATAGGCGGTGGTCATCTTCAGCAGGGTGGTCTCGCCGGCGCCGAGTGCCATCGACAGGACCTGCGGCAGGTCCTCGACCACGCCGAAGCGCTTGGCGTAATCCGCCACCTTCTCCATGCCGACCGCCTGGGCGAGGCGCACCGTCATCAGGTTGCGCGACTTCTCGATGCCGATGCGCAAGGTCGACGGGCCGTAGAACTGCTTGGTGTAGTTGCCCGGCTTCCACAGCGGCAGGCCGGGGCCCTGGTCCATCACGAAGGGCGCATCGAGGATCAGGCTCGACGGCGTGAAACCGTTGTCCAGCGCTGCGGCATAGACGAAGGGCTTGAAGGCCGAGCCGGGCTGGCGCTGCGCCTGGATGGCGCGGTCGAACTGGCTGACGCGGTAGTCGAAGCCGCCGACCAGCGCCAGCACGCGGCCGGTATGCGGGTCCATGGCGACCAGCGCGCCGCCGACGTCGGGCACCTGGCGCAGGCCGTAGCCGTCCTTCGGCGTGGGCCCCAGCGGCTCGACCGCGATCACGTCGCCCACCTTGACCACCTCGGCCGGCTTTTTCGGCAGCGGCCCGAAGCTGTCGGTGCCGAGCTTCTTGCGGGCCCAGCGCAGGCCGGCATAGGGCAGCTTGCCCTGGCTGCCGTCGGCGAAGCCGATTTCGGCGGCATCGTCGGTGACGCCGAGCACGACGGCCGGCTGCCACGGCGGCAGCACGCCGGGGATGCTGCCCAGCTCGCTCAGCCGGCCGGGCCAGCCGACATCGACGGAGATATGGTTGAGCGGGCCGCGCCAGCCGCCGGCGCGGCGGTCATAGGCCTCGAGGCCATCGCGCAGGGCTTTCTCGCCGATCGCCTGCAGGCGCGGGTCCATGGTGGTGCGCACGCTGAGGCCGCCCTCGTAGAGCCGCTTCTCGCCGTATTTCTGCGCCAGCTCGCGGCGCACCTCTTCGGCGAACCAGTCGGCGCGCGCGACGTCGGATTCCGGACGGGCCACCACCGTCAGCGGGGTGGCCAGCGCCTCCTTGGCCTGGTCCTGGGTGATCACGCCGTCTTCCAGCATGCGTTCGATCACCCAGTCGCGGCGCGCCTTGGCGCGGTCGTGGTGGCGCACGGGGTTATAGTTGCTCGGCGCCTTGGGCAGCGCGGCGAGATAGGCGGCTTCCGCGACGTTGAGGTCGTAGAGCGACTTGTTGAAGTAGGTCAGCGCGGCCGACGCCACGCCATAGGCACCGCTGCCGAGATAGATCTCGTTGAGATACAGTTCGAGGATCTTGTCCTTGGAGAAGGCGCGCTCGATGCGGAAGGCGAGGATCGCCTCGCGGGCCTTGCGGCCGAGCGAGACCTCGTTGCCGAGCAGGAAGTTCTTCGCCACCTGCTGGGTGATGGTGGACGCGCCGACCGGCCGGCGGCCCTGGGCGATGTTGCCGAGGTTCTGCACGACGGCGCGGGCGATGCCGACCGGGTCGATGCCGGCGTGCTCGTAGAAATTCTTGTCCTCGGCCGAGATGAAGGCGTGCTCGACCAGCTTGGGGATCGCGTCGACCGGCACGAACAGCCGGCGCTCGCGGGCGAATTCGGCGATCAGGCGGCCGTCGCCGGCATGCACCCGGGTGGTCACCGGCGGTTCGTAATCGGCAAGCTGCTGGTAGTCGGGCAGGTTGCGGCCGAAATACCACAGGCCGCCGAGGCCGGCGATGGCGGCGCCGAGGCAGGCGATGATGGCCAGGACGACCAGAAAAATGAAATGACGCAGCAGACGCATGACGGTACCGGCTTCTCCGGACTGGTGTTCCCCGGACTGGTGTGTTCCCCGAGCGGTGGTCTCGGCGGGCGCAACTGGTACTCCCGGCCGGGCCGCCTGTACAGCGGCATGTGGCCCTCAGATGCGGCATTAATGTGGCGCGAATAGGGCGGTGCCCGGCGCGGTTTCCGGCGGTTTACCGGTCGTCGACCCCGAAGAACCGGTCGATGGCCGCGACCACCCCTTCGGCCAGTTCGGCGCGGCCGGCATCGGAGAACAGCAGGGCCTCGTCGGCCGGGTTGGACAGGTAGCCGAGCTCCAGCAGCGCCGAGGGAATGTCGGGCGCCGACAGCACCTTGAAATTGGCGGCGCGCAGCGCGTTGTGGCGGAGCGTCAGGCGGTGGCCGAGGCTGGCGGTCAGCAGCCCGGCAAAGCGGCTCGACAGCCGGCCGGTATCGCGCGAGGCAAGATCCAGCAGGATGGCGACCACCTCGTTGACGTCCCTGGCCGGCGCGCCTTCGGCCAGCTGGTCGGCACGGTTCTCGCGCAGCGCCAGCGCTTCGGCATCGGTGTCGCTGGCATCGTCGGCGCGCACATAGACGCTGGCGCCGCGGGTGGCGCGGTCGGCGGCCAGGCTGTCGGCATGGATCGACAGGAACAGGTCGGCCTCGTGGCGGCGGGCCAGCGCGACGCGGTCGCCGAGCCGGATGAAACGGTCGGCCTCGCGGGTCATCAGCACGCGGTAGCGATGGGTCTGGCGCAGCCGGGTGGCGACGGCGCGCGCGATGGCCAGGGTGACATCCTTCTCGTAGCGGCCCGCGGCCGAGATGGCGCCCGGGTCCTGGCCGCCATGGCCGGGGTCGAGCACCACCAGCCGCAGCCGGCCGGGCGATACCGGCGGTGGCGGCAGGATGTCGGCCGAGCCGGCCAGCGGCAGGGACACCGGCGCGGCGAAGGCGGCCTGCCAGGCCTGCGGATCGGCCGGGCGCAGGTCGATCACCAGCCGGTCGCCGACTGTGCCTTGCGGCGGCAGGCGGAAGGCACGCTCCACCACCGCGGGTTCCACCAGGTCGATGCCGAGGCTGACCTGGCCGGCGCTGTCCACCGGCAGGCCGAGGCCCGCCACCAGGCCGGCGGCGCGGCTGCTCGGCACTGCGGCGTCCCAGCGGGCCTGGCTGAGGGTCAGCACCAGGCCGAGCCCGTCCGCGGCGGCGCTCAGGCTGCCGTTGAGCGGGCCGTCGGCTTCCACCACCAGCCGGGTCAGGCCGGCATTCAGGCCAAGCTGCAGCCCGGTAACGCGCAGCGCCGCGGCGCTGGCGGCCCCGGACAGGAAAAACAGCGAAAATACAAATAAAAACAGCTTGTTAATCGGAAAACCCCCGGCCGGACCGAATCCGCGCGCCCTGTGACGAGAAAGACCTTGTGGGTCAGCCCCATGGCAGCGTACCATGCCGGCGCGAATATCCGAGTCAGATCCCGCCGTCCTGCCAGGGTTTTATCCCGCAAGGGTTTCCACGGTCGCGATACGGGGATCGGCGCGTCGGCGGTGAGCCTTCTGCATCATCCAGTAGCCAGCCCTGAAGGAGGCGGCCTGGGGCAGGGGGCCTCGGTCGCCGCGCTCAAGACACCACGGATTTGGAGTGAACCTTCGAAGCGTCCGCCGTCTTTTCTACAGGCGGTGGTGGCGCGGTTGGCAGGTGGCGCGGTGCGCGCTCGGGCCGGAAACTTTCCCGGCCGGATAAAGCGAGCCCCCCATTCGCCTTGCGGATCATTACCGCCTGCGGGATCAGACATCGTTCTGGGACTGTCAGGCGGGCCGGTCCGCCCGATGCCGGCTTCGAGAACCCAGGCGCGCCGCCGTTTGTTATTCGCGCGGGCGGCGCCGCGCCGCAGGAATTATGCCGCATGGGCATGCGTATGCTGATCGACGCCACCCACCTGGAAGAAACCCGGGTGGTTGTCGTCAAAGGAACCCGTCTCGAAGAATTTGACTACGAGACCTCCACCAAACAGGTCCTCAAGGGGAATATCTATCTGGCACGGGTCACCCGCGTCGAACCCTCGCTGCAGGCCGCTTTCGTCGAATACGGCGGGAACCGTCACGGTTTCCTCGCCTTCAGCGAAATCCATCCCGACTATTACCAGATCCCGATCGCCGACCGGCAGCGCCTGCTCGCCGAACAGGCCGCGGAGGAGGCGCTCGCCGCCGCCGAGGAAGAGGCCGAGCTCGATGCCGCCGAGGCGCGCGCCGCTGCCGGCGGGAATGACGCCGACGGCGAGGCCGATACCGGCGGCATCGAAACCGTCGAGGGCGACTTCGACAGCGTCGAGGAAATCACCGCCGACGGCGCCGATGACCACGACGATCACGATGATCACGACGATCACGATGATCACGATGATCACGATCATGACGACGACCACGACCACGACCACGATCAGAATCATGACGAGCATCACGACGAGCCGGCCGTGGCCGCCGGCCCGGCGGCCGATGATGCCGTGTCGCCCGCCCCGGCCTACTGGAACGTGCCGGCGGCTGCGGCGGATGCCGTGCCGACCGTTACGGCCGAGGCCGAGCCGGAAGACGCCGCCTACGGCGAGACCGCCGAAGACGGCGCCGCTGCGGAAGACGATGACGGCGAGGATGACGACGCCGACGACGAGAATGATGACGAGCACGGCGACGAGGCTGCGGCCGAGGCCGGGACCGGTGAAGGCGGGGCTGGCGAGGAGAGCACCGGCGGGAACGGCCGTGGCAACCGCCGCGGCAACCGTCGCGGCAACGGCCGGCGTGGCCGCACCGGCGGTCGTGGCGGCAACGGCAGCAGTAGCGGCAGCAGCAGCAGTGCGGGCGGCAGCGGCGACGACAGCCGCCGTCGACGCACCAACGTGTTCCGCCGCTACAAGATCCAGGAAGTCATCAAGCGCCGGCAGATCATGCTGGTGCAGGTCGTCAAGGAAGAGCGCGGCAACAAGGGCGCGGCGCTGACCACCTATCTGTCGCTGGCCGGCCGCTACTGCGTGCTGATGCCGAACACGGCGCGCGGCGGCGGCATCAGCCGCAAGATCCAGTCGCAGGCCGACCGCAAGCGGCTGAAGGCGATCACCAGCGAGCTCGACATTCCGGAAGGCATGGGCGTCATCGTGCGCACCGCCGGCATGGAACGCTCGAAGCCGGAGATCAAGCGCGACTTCGAATTCCTGCTGCGCAGCTGGGACAGCATCCGCGAGATGACGCTGGAATCCTCGGCGCCGGCGCTGATCTACGAAGAGGCCGGGCTGATCAAGCGGTCGATCCGCGATCTCTATTCCGACCAGATCGACGAAGTGACGGTCGAGGGCGAGCAGGGCTACAAGTTCGCGCACGACTTCATGCAGATGCTGATGCCGACGCATGCCGATCGCGTGACGCTGTATCAGGACAAGATCCCGCTGTTCCATCGCTACCAGGTCGAACAGCAGCTCGACAGCATGTTTTCGCCGACCGTGCAGCTCAAGTCCGGCGGCTATATCGTCATCAATCCGACCGAAGCGCTGGTCTCCATCGACGTGAACTCGGGCAAATCGACCCGCGAGCACAACATCGAGGAAACCGCATACAAGACCAACCTGGAGGCGGCCGAAGAGGTCGCCCGCCAGCTGCGCCTGCGCGACCTCGCCGGCCTTGTGGTGATCGACTTCATCGACATGGAGGAGAACCGCAATATCCGCAAGGTCGAGCAGAAGCTGAAGGAATGCCTGCGCAACGACCGCGCGCGCATCCAGGTCGGCCGCATCTCGGCCTTCGGCCTGCTGGAAATGTCGCGCCAGCGTCTGCGCCCCAGCCTGATCGAAAGCTCGACCATGCCCTGCCCGCATTGCCAGGGCCGTGGCTATGTCCGCTCGATCGAGTCCACCGCGCTGCAGGTGCTGCGTGCCATCGAGGAAGAGGGCATCCGCGACCGCTCCGGCGAGATCACCGTGGCGGTTTCGGCCGAGGTGGCGATCTATCTGCTCAACCACAAGCGCGAGCGGCTCAGCGACATCGAGCGCCGCTATGTGATGAAGGTGATCGTGGCGGCCGATGCCAGCCTGGTGCCGCCGGATTACCGCATCGAGCGGACCCGCACCCGCCAGCCCGGCGAGGTCAGCCGGCCGGAACTCGCGGTGCGCGGTGACGGCCAGAGGCCGATCACCCAGGAAACCGCCTATGCCGAGACCGATGAGGAACCGGCTGCCGTTGCGGATGTCGCCGAAGGCGAGGCCGACGAGGCTGTTGCCGGCGAGGGCGACGAGCAGGGCGAGGACGGCCGCAAGCGTCGTCGTCGCCGCCGCCGTCGCCGTGGCGGCCGTGCCGGCGAGGTTGGCGCGGAGGGCGCTGCCGGTGATGAGCCCGGCAGCGACGAACCGGGCGACAGCGAAACCGCCAGCGAGGATGCCGCCGGCGATGACGCCGGTGATGACGAGGCAGGTGAGACCGGCGAGACGGAGACCCAGGCCGAGACCGGCGATGGCGAGGTCGGCGATGACGGTCGCCGCCGCCGCCGCGGCCGCCGTGGTGGCCGCCGCCGCCGTCGCGGTGGCGAGGGTGACGACGCCGGCACTGCCGGCGACACCGCCCCGCAGGACGAAGCCGTCAGCCAGCCGCGCCGCATCGCCCCGGCGATGACGCCGGCCGCGATCGGCGCCATGCTGGATGGTGTCCCGAGCTTTGAATTCGATGACGAAGAGGATGTGCGGCCGGCCCCGAAGCCGCAGCCGAAGCCGCAGCCGCGGGAAATCCCCGTCGCTGCCGATGTCCCGGTCCATGTCATGCCGACGCCGCCGGTGACCACCGACGATGTCGTGCTGCCCGAGGTGGCGCCTGCGCCACCGCCGGCGGCTGCGACTCCCGCACCGGCTCCCGCATCGGCACCGGCCGCTACGCCGCCGCAGCCTGCGCCTGTCGCGCCGGTTTCCAGCGGCCCCATCTTCGAGGGCCCGGTCTTCGAGACCGTGGTGGTCAGCACCGATGGCACCAAAGAGAAAGCGGACGCCGAACCTGCGGCGCCGAAAAAGGGCTGGTGGAGACGCTGAACGAGCCGGCGATCCGCCGGGCCACGCCGGATGACGTGGCCCGGCTGGGCGCTCTGCAGAAGCGGGCTTATGTAAAGTATGTCCCGCGCATCGGCACCGAACCGGAGCCGATGGCAGAAGACGCGGCCGCCCTGCTCGATGCCTACGAGGTCTGGGTCGTCGATGGCGACGAGGATGTGCTGGCTGCGGCGCTGGTGCTGCACCAGGCGGCCGACCACCTGCTGATCTGGAGCGTCGCCGTCGACCCGACCCAGCAGGGCACCGGGCTCGGCCGCCGGCTGATCGATTTCGCCGAGGAGCAGGCGCACAGCCGCACCTTGGGCGAGGTACGGCTCTACACCAACGCCGAATTCACCGAGAACCGCGCGCTCTACGCCCATATGGGCTATGTCGAGACCGGCACCAGGCAGAACGGCGACGGCGCCTACGTCCACATGGCGAAGACGCTGTAGGGCGTCCCCTGATCTATAGATCATCACCCCGTGTAGATCGTTACCCTGACCTGTAGATCGTCACCCCGGGCTTGCCCCGGGGTCCCGTTTATCCTGACCATCCGGTATGGCAGGTGGTTGGGTCTATATCGTCACCGACAAGCCCTATGGGACGCTGTAGCGCGTCCTGTTCGTCGTCCCGGCCTTGAGCCGGGACCCCGTTTGTTATGCCAGGGTATCATACAGGTCGGCCCATGTCGGATTGACCGACTGGATCAGCTCAATCTTCCAGGCTCTTCGCCAGCGCTTCACGCGCTTCTCCCTGAGGATGGCGTCCTGGATGGTGTCGTGGGCTTCGATATACACCAGCCGTTTGAGGCCATGGCGTTTTGTGAAGCCGTCTGCGACCGCTTCACGGTGTTCCCATGCACGCCGTTGTATGTCCGATGTGACGCCCGTGTAGAGCGTGCCGTATGGCTTGTCCGTGACGATATAAATCCAGCCGCCCGCCATGCGGGGATGATTCTGGAAATGGGACCCCGGGGCAAGCCCGGGGTGACGGAATGTTCTTATTAAAGCGGCGCCCCTCAGAACGTAGCGGAGAGCCGGGGCTATTCCTCTTTATTTCCCCCACGCCTTCAGGCGTTTTGCCGCCTCGATCATGCGGTCGGTGGCGCCGGCGAAGGAAAAACGCATGAAGTAATGGCCGCGGCCGCGGTCGAAGTCGAAGCCCGGCGTGGCCGCGATGCCGGTCTCGGCCAGCATGCGCTGGCAGAAGGCCGCGGCATCGTTGGTGAAGCGGCTGATGTCGGCATAGAGATAGAAGGCGCCGTCGGCCGGCGCCAGCCGGTCGAAGCCCGCCTGCGGCAGGTCGTTCAGCAGGATCTCGCGGTTCTTCGCATAGCGCGCGACATTGGCTTCCAGCTCGTCATAGGCGGACAGCGCGGCGACGCCGGCGACCTGGCTGATGCCCGGCGCCGAGATATAGAAATTCTGCGTCAGGCATTCGATCGGCCGCAGCAGGGCCTCGGGCACCACCATCCAGCCGAGCCGCCAGCCGGTCATCGAAAAGTATTTCGAGAAGCTGTTGATCACGATGGCCTGGTCGGTCAGCGCCAGCACCGACTGGGCGCGGCCGCCATAGGTGATGCCGTGATAGATCTCGTCGACGATCAGCCAGCGGCCATGGGCGGCGCAATCGTCGACCAGCGCCCGCATCTCGGGCTCGCCCAGCATGGTGCCGGTCGGGTTGGCCGGACTGGCCACCAGCACGCCGCGGGCCTGCGGCGCCTGGGCGGCGATCTGCGCCGGCGTCGGCTGGAAGCGCGTCTCCAGTTCGGTAACGATCATGGCGGGCACCAGATCGAGCGCCTTCAGGATGTTGCGATAGGCCGGATAGGCCGGCTCGCCCAGCGCCACCATGTCGCCGGCATCGAAAGCGGACAGAAAGGCCAGTTGAAAACCGGCCGACGAGCCGGTGGTCACCACGATGCGCTCCATCGGCACGTCAAGGCCGTAGTAATCGCGATAGTGCCGGGCGATGGCGGCGCGCAGTTCGGGAATGCCGAGCGCCAGCGTATAGCCGAGCGGCTCGCGCTGGGCGGCGGCGACGGCGGCTTTGATGGCCGCCTGCGGGGCCGGCGTCGACGGCTGGCCGACCTCCATGTGGATGACATCGCCGCCAGCGGCCGCGCGCGCGGCGGCGGCCTTCATCACCTCCATCACATAGAAGGGATCGATGGCGCCGCGTCGCGACGGCTGCGGCGGCACTGCAGGCCTGGCGATCGACATGACGGGCGGCTCCCGGCTCAGAACTGCCGGCCGAGCGACAGGCCGTAGCCGCGCGGATCGGCGGCGAAGCTGCAGCTCTGCGGACTGCGCGGCAGGCCCTCGCCGCAATAGGCGATGTTGACGCGGCCAAGCGCCGTCGTGTCGGTGACCTGCAGGCCGCGCTGGCGCAGGGCGGCCAGCGCGTCGGCCGGCGCACCCGGCTCGGCCAGCACCGGCGCCTGCGGCCCGGCATGGAACAGGCGCGGCTGGCGGATCGCCTGTGGCGCCGGGTCCTTCTGCTGCTTGGCGAGCGTGGTCTGCAGCACGGTCTGGGCCAGCGCGGCCGCCGCCGGTGCGCCGCCGGTCGCGGCGCCGGCGATGTAGCCCTGGCCGATCTTGGTGTTGATGCCGACCATGGCGGTGAGGTAGGGGCTCTCGTCGTCGGCACCGCCGGGCGGTGCGGCGAACAGCAGGCCGGTTTCGCGGCCGACCAGGCGGGCGCCGAACGGCCGGTCCATGGTGAAGGCGCAGGCGACGGCCTGGCCGGTGCGGTCGATGACGGCAATGCTGCTCGATCCGTTGCCGTGCAGCGGCGCGCTGGTGGCGAGGCCGCGATAGGCCTGGCCGATATTGTCGGCGAATTTCCGCTGGTCGAAGCGCGACGAATTCAGCAGTCCGCCATCGTCATAGCCCTGCTCGGCCAGCCAGGCGGCGATGGCGCCGCCCTGCGGATTGCTCGAGGTGAACAGCGTGACGCTGTTCTCGAAGGCAAGCTGGATCGGCTTGCCGATGGTGACCGCATAGGCGCGCAGCTCGGCGCCGGTGACCTTGCCGCCGGCACGATCCATGTCGCCGAGCAGGGTCTGCGCCAGGTTGCCCTGGTAGAAATCGGCCGAGCCGGCACTGCGCAGGCGGGCCAGCACGGTGGCGAGTTTCGGCTGGCTGCGCCGGGTGCCTTCGGCCGGCAGGCTGCCGCCGGGACCGCCGAGGATTTCGGCCAGCGCCGGGTCCTGTGCCAGCGCCGGATCGCTGTCGGTGACCGAGCGGAGGAAGGCGCGGCTGGCGCCTTCGCCGAAGCGGGCGATCTGTTCGGCGGGCACGACGACGGATTCCCAGCGCAGCTTGCCGTAACGGCTCTGCAGCAGGCCGAGGCCGCGTACCATGCCGGGAATGGCGATCGGGCCGCCGCCCTGCGGTGCCAGTGCCGGGAATTCGATGGTTTCGGCCTGGCGCTTGTTCGGCGTGCCGACCACGCAGACGCCGCCGCCGCCAAGGCCACCGCCGCCCGGATAGGTGACGGCATAGGTCAGCGCCGCAGCGGCCACCGCATCGGCGGCCGAACCGCCGGCCGACAGGATGTCCCGGGCCACCAGGGCGGCGCGCGGCTCGTCGGCGGCGACGCCGCCAATGAAACCCTGCAGGTAATCGAGCTGGCCGACGGTCGCGGTTTTGTCGGATCCGGAGCAGTTTACCAGGATTATCGCCGTCACGGCGAGCAGCACGCATTGACGCATGAGTTTACGGCCCTTACCTAAATGAGGCTGGCGCAACGGGGCCAGCCTGTCGGGACAATGCTCCACCATGACCGTTCGCTGGTCCGCCATGCGCCGTTCTTTCGTGTCTCACCGGTCGATGGGAGTCCGCCGGGCCGTGGTGATGTGTTGCGCGGTCCTGATGGCGGCCTCCGGCATGATGCCGGACGCTGCCCGAGCCCAGGGGCGCGGCCCCCAGCTGGTGCGGGACGCCGAGATCGAAAATACCATCCGGGTCTATGCCGCGCCACTCTTCGCGGCCGCCGGACTCGATAACAGCGCCATCTCGGTCCATCTGGTCAATGACAGTGTGCTGAACGCCTTCGTGGCCGGCGGCCAGCGGATTTTCATCAATACCGGCCTGCTGATCCGGGCCGAACGGCCGGCCCAGATCATCGGCGTGCTGGCCCATGAAATCGGCCATATCGCCGGCGGCCACCTGCTCCGCATGGGGCAGGAGGTCGAGAATGCCACCACCGCGCTGATCCTGTCGGCGCTGTTCGGCGCCGCCGCCGCCGTGGCCGGCTCCGGCGATGCCGCCGCCGCTGCCGTGCTGGGCGGCCAGCAGATCGCCGAACGCAGCTTTCTTGCTTACACCCGCGGGCAGGAGGCCGCCGCCGACCAGGCCGGCGCCACCTACCTCGAGGAGAGCCACCAGTCGGCCAGCGGCCTGATCGAATTCCTCAAGATCATCGGCCAGCAGGAACAGCTGCTGGTCGGCCGCCAGGACCCGTATATGCGCACCCATCCGCTGACCCCGGATCGTGTCGCAGCCCTGGAATCGCGCCTGCAGCGCTCGCCCTACAAGGATGCCAAGGACAGCCCGGAGAACATCGAGCGGTTCAAGCGCATGCAGGCCAAGCTGATCGGCTATCTCGACGGCCTGCCGGCGACCTTGCGCAAATATCCGGAGACCGATACCAGCCTGTATGGCCGCTATGCGCGGGCCTTCGCCTATTTCCGGGGGCTGGACTTCGACCGGGCGATCAAGGACACGGATTCGCTGATCCACGATTATCCGAACGATCCGTATTTCCACGAGCTGAAGGCCGACATCCTGCTGAATATCGGCAAGGTCGCCGAATCGATCCCGCCGATCACCGAGGCCTACCGGCTGGCGCCGAACGAGCCGCTGATCGCCTATGGCCTCGCCAGCCGGCTGGTCGCCCTGGAAGACACCAGCCGGCTGCCCGAAGCCATCGGCATCCTCAAGAAGGTGACCCTGGCCGAACCCGACAATGGCAGCGCCTGGCAGCAGCTTGCCGTTGCCTATGGCCGCAGCGGCGACATCGGCATGGCCTCATTGGCCTCGGCCGAACGGTTTCTGGTGCAGGGCGACCTGCGCGATGCCCAGGGCCAGGCCGACCGTGCCGCCCATTTGATGAAAGAGGGCACGCCCGGCTGGCTGCGCGCCCAGGACATCATCGTTTTCGCCAAGGACCAGCGCCGGCAGCAGCGCCGGTAAGGCGGTTTTCCCGGTTCCCTTCACAGCCCCGTTTCCCTTCACAGCCCCCGCTTCTCTTCACAGCCTTGTGGCTTGCCGCGGCCGGCCCGCGGCCGGCATAGTGCCCCTGCTAACCGAGGATTCTGCATGCCCCCGTTCCGTTTCCTGTCCGCCGCCGTTGCGGTGCTTGCGCTGAGCCTGGCGCTGCTGGCGGCCCGTCCCGCCGCGGCGCAGCAGACAAGCTTCACGCCGGCGCAGAAGACCGCCATCGAGGCGATGATCCGCGACTATCTGGTGAAGAATCCGGAAGTGCTGGTCGAGGCCATGCATGCGCTGGATGCCAAGCAGCAGGCCGGCGCCGCCGCGGCGTCACGGGCGGCGATTGCCGCCAGCCACAAGGACCTGTTCGAGGATGCCGCCTCCTACGTGGCCGGCAACCCGAAGGGCGATGTCACCATCGTCGAGTTCTTCGATTACCGCTGCCCCTACTGCAAGCAGATGCAGCCGCATATCCAGGCCCTGCTGAAGGAAGACGGCAAGCTGCGGCTGGTACTCAAGGAACTGCCGGTGCTGGGCCCGGAAAGCGTGATCGCCTCGCGCGCCGCGGTGGCCGCGCTGCAGCAGGGCAAGGGCAGCAAGTACATGGCCTTCCATGACGCCATGATGGCCTTCCGCGGCCAGCTGTCGGATACCGAGATCTTCCGCATGGCCGGCGAGGCCGGACTCGATGTGGCGAAGCTGAAGACCGACATGCAGACGCCCAAGGTCGAGGCGGTGCTGCGCGACAACCTGGCACTGGCCGACAGGCTCGGCATCCAGGGCACGCCGGCCTTCGTGATCGGCACCGAACTGGCGCCCGGCGCGGTCTCGCTCGACAGCCTGCGCCAGATGGTGAAGGCGGCGCGGAGCTGACCGCCGTTTTCCGCCATTCCGGTGATTTGACGGCGGGGCCGGGAATCCGTATGGTCCGGCCCGGATTCACCCGCTTTTTCAGGAACCGACATGCGCGCCGAAATCAGGGCGATGGCCGACGAAATCCAGCAGTCGCTTGGACTGCTGAGGAGGTCTCTTTGACTGGGATAGCGCGGTCAAGAAGCTCGAAGAACTGAATGCCCGGGCGGAGGATTCCGCCCTCTGGAACAATCCCGCCGACGCCCAGGCCATGCTGCGCGAGCGCAACCGGCTCGACCGTGCCGTCGGCACCCAGCGCCGGCTGGAATCCGGCCTGCAGGACAACATCGACCTGATCGAACTCGGCGAGGCCGAGGGCGACCAGGGTGTGGTCGACGAGGCGGAAGCCGCCATCGCCGGCCTGCGCGACGAGGTCGCCAAGGCGCGGCTGGAAAGCCTGCTGTCGGGCGAGGCCGATGCCAATGACGCCTTCCTCGAGGTGCATGCCGGCGCCGGCGGCACCGAAAGCCAGGACTGGGCCTCGATGCTGCTGCGCATGTATGTGCGCTGGGCGGAAGCCCATGGCTACAAGGTCGAATTCCAGGAAGAGAGCGACGGCGAGGAGGCCGGCATCAAGTCGGCCACCATCAAGGTCTCCGGCCCCAATGCCTATGGCTGGCTGAAGAACGAGAGCGGCGTGCACCGGCTGGTGCGCATCTCGCCCTACGATTCCAACGCACGCCGGCATACCAGCTTCGCTTCCGTGGGCGCCTATCCGGTGGTCGACGACACCATCGAGATCGAGGTGCTCGACAAGGACCTGCGCGTCGATACCTACCGCGCCTCGGGTGCGGGCGGCCAGCACGTCAACAAGACGGATTCGGCGGTGCGTATCACCCATATGCCGTCGGGTATTGTCGTGGCCTGCCAGACCAACAAGAGCCAGCATCGCAACCGCGACGAGGCGATGAAGATGCTGAAGGCGCGGCTCTACGAGCAGGAACTGCAGAAGCGCGAAGCCGCCAAGCAGGCCGCCTTCGACAGCAAGAGCGACATCGGCTGGGGCCACCAGATCCGCTCCTACGTGCTGCATCCCTACCAGATGGTGAAGGACCTGCGCACCGAACTCGAGACCAGCGACACGCAAGGGGTGCTCGACGGCGATCTCGACCCGTTCATGGCCGCCCAGCTTGCCGCCAAGGTCGGCGCCGGCGGCGACGAGGCGGCGTAAGCCGCTGTCTGGAACGTCGTTCCCGCGCAAACGGGGACCCCGGTTTTAACGGGACCCCGGCGTGACGGGGTGGCGTAGCGTTAAGACAAGATAATTTCGTCATGGCCGGGCCTGACCCGGCCATCCACGTTTATGGCTTCAAAAAAGCGTGGATGCCCGGATCAAGTCCGGGCATGACAATAGGGCTATGGACAAGACACCCCCCGACCGCGTGATCCTGCTGCATGGCCTGGCGCGCACGCCGCGCAGCATGGCCGGGCTGGCCCGCGCGCTTGCGGGCGCCGGCTATGCCGTCGTCAATCACGGCTACCCCAGCCGGCGGCACGATATCGCCACGCTGACCGCGCAGGTGCGCGACTTTCTTGCCGGGCTGCCGCCACTGGCGGAAGGCGGCCGGACTCATCTGGTCGGTCATTCGCTCGGCGGCCTGCTGATCCGCGCCGCGCTGGCCGGGCCGCCGCCGCATTTCGAGCCCGGCCGTGTCCTTGGCCGTGTCGTGCTGATCGGGGTGCCCAATCGCGGCGCGAAAGTCGTCGACCGCCTGCTGGCCCGGCCGCTGACCCGGCCGGTCGCCGGCTGGTTCGGCCGGCCGACGGCCGAGCTTGGCCGCGATGCCGCCTGGCTGAACACCCTGCCGCCGCTGCCGGCGCCCGAGACCGGGGTGATCGTCGGCACCCGCCGTTTCCATCCGTTCAACCCGAGCGCCTGGGTCAATCTTGCGCATGGGGCGGGGGAGGCCGGTGACGGCACGGTGGAGCGCGATTCCGCCATGCTGGCCGGCGCCGCCGACGGCATCGCGGTGGATGCCGCCCACAGCCTGCTGCCCGGCGACCGCCGCGTGATTGCCGCCGTGCTGCGTTTCCTGCGCGACGGGCGGTTCTGAACCCACAAAAAAGGCGGCCGAAGGGGCCGCCTTTTTCCGGGAATGATCGGTTGCGCCTAGCTGGTCACCGCGGCGGTGCGCGCCATCGCCGGCATCGGCATGTCGGCGCCGGTAGTGTTGCCTGCGCTGCTGCTGCTGCCCTTCACGGCGGGCTTGCCGGCGAGCTTGGCGTCCTTGTCGGCGGCCTCGTCCTTGCGCGCCTCGGCGCCGTCGATGACGCTCAGCTTGGTCGGCAGCTCGCGCGGGTTCTCGGTCTGCTTGCAGTGACCCTCGACCTTGGCACCGGCGGCGATCGACAGCAGCTCGTGCCAGATGTCGCCGCGCACCCGGGCGGTCTTGTCGAGCTCGACCGACTTGGCGCGGATGCGGCCGACCACTTCGCCGCGGATCAGCACCTGGTCGGCCATCACCTCGCCGACCACGCGGGCATTCTCGCCGACGGCAAGCCGCACCGCAGTGACGTCGCCGTTGACGACGCAGTCGATCTGCATTTCGCCTTCGCTGACCAGATCGCCATTGACCGTCAGCCCTGCGCTGAGGATCGACGGCGGGTTCTGCTTAGCGGCGGGCGCTGGATTGCTCTTCTTGCTGCTTGAAAACATGGTAGCCGGCCTCGATGAATTTGGCGGGATCGATCTGCTCGTCGTCGAGCAGGATTTCATAATGCAGATGCTGGCCGGTACTGCGGCCGGTGGAACCCATGGTCCCCACCTGGCGCCCGTAGGGAACGGTGTCGCCGGTCTGCACGGTGATCGAACTCATGTGAGCATAGCGCGTTTTGATGCCGAGGCCATGGTCGATTTCGACGGTGCGGCCGTACGGGCCTTTGCGGCCGGCGAATACAACGACGCCGGGCGCGGTCGACAGGATCGGCGAGCGCAGCGGGCCGATGAAATCAATGCCTGCGTGAAATGCCCATTGCTTGGTAAACGGATCGAGCCGGCGGCCGTAGGTGCTGGAGACTTCCGGGTCGCCGGCCATCGGCACGGCGAGCGGCAGGCGCTGGGCCAGGATCATCAGTTCGCCCCAGCGGCCGAGCTTGCCTTCCAGGCTGTTCATGTCCTGGTCGATCCCGTCGGTGCTGCCGAGCGACGCGACGGCGACGCCGGTCTTGGCGGCATCGCCGCCGGTCTTGCTGTCGCCGGCAAAGCCGAGCGCCTTGAGCGGGCCGCCGATGCCGACATCGGCGCGGGCCTCGGCGGCACGCGCCAGCATGCCGCCGACATCGAGGCCGGTCAGCTTCAGCGCCTTCTCCATCTGGGCGACGCTTTTCTCGGTGCGCTGCGACAGGTCGTCGAGCAGTTCGCGCTGGCGGCCGCGCACGGCGAGGATGCGGGTTTCGAGATCGCCGGGCTTCACCGCGGGAACCGGCGGGCGGCTCTTCGCCTCGCGCTGCATCGCCTCGAGGTCTTCGCCTGCGGCGGCATCGTCGGCGCTGTCATGATCGTCGCCGGCATGCAGCGGCGCCACCGGCACGATCGAGGCGAGCTTGGTGCCGGCATTGGCGGCAGCATCCTTGACGGCCGGTGCCGGATCGGCAGCCGGCGCGGCGGCGGCCTTGCCCTTGGCGGGTTTGGCATCTGCGACTTTGGCCTCGGGCGCCTTGTCGGCGGTTTCAGCCAGCTTGCTCGTGTCGGGCGCCTTGTTGGCCGGCGCGGCGGGCAGGGCGCCGGTCTGCACATTGCTGCCGGGGCTGCCGGCGCTGCCGGGCAGGCCGGGGGCGCGCTGCTTCATCGTCATGTCGTAGAGGCGACGATAGCGCTCTTCGAGGTCGCGCGAGGCGACGACGAAATTCTCCTGGCTGTGGTCGAAATCCGCCGACAGGCGGTCATAGGCGAGGCTGAGTTCGGCGATGCGGCGGTCCCGCGCGTCCAGCAGGCTGTCGCGGTAGAAGACGTTCACCGATGCGTAGCCGACCCAGCCGGCGAAGGCCACCACGGTCGTCGCCATCAGCAGCTGGCTGCGGGTCGACAACGCGATATAGCGGACATCGCCCCGGCTGCGGAAGATGATCTGCCGCTCGGGAAACAGGCGGTCGCGCAACTCCCGCCATTGCCGTCTCGCGCGTCTTATCACACGGCCCCCCGGTGTTTGTTGATAATCCCTCTGAAATTCTCGCGAGGATTAGGGCTTATTTGGTTTGGTTAATGCAAGGTGGATTCGATGACGTTTCGGGAAAAAACGCGCGCGAACACAGACTTAGGTGGTGTCGCGTTGGTTATCCACAGGATGTGGATAAAAGCCGCAAGCAGTTGATTCTAAATCGACTGGGCTGCTTTCAGCACCGCCTCGACATGGCCGGCCACTTTCACCTTGCGCCAGACGGCAGCGAGTTTTCCCGCCCCGTCGATCAGGAAGGTGGCCCGCTCGATGCCCATGTACTTGCGCCCGTACAGGCTTTTCTCGCCCCAGACGCCATACGACTCGGTGGCCTTGCCGGTTTCGTCGGCCGCCAGCGTCACCTTCAGCTTGTGCTTGCCCTTGAACTTGTCGTGGCTGGCGACGCTGTCGCGCGAACAGCCGATCACCACGGCGCCCAGCTTGTCGAACTTCGCCTTGGCGGCGCTGAATTCGATGGCTTCCTTGGTGCAGCCCGAGGTGTCGTCCTTGGGATAGAAATACAGCACGACGATCTGGCCCTTGAGGGAGGACAGCGAAACCTTGCCGCCGCCATCGGTCGGCAGGGTGAAGGCCGGCGCCTTGTCGCCGACGGCGAGCTGTACGGTGTCAGTCTTGCTCATGATCCTGTCCTGTGGCCGGGCCGCGCGTGGCGAGGGAATCTGCCAGCGCCAGATAGGGGGCGGCGGGAGTTTCAACCAGCGTGTCGAACAGTGCAAGCACCGCCTGCTGGGTGGCGGCGAGCCGCGCGGTCAGCGCGTCCATATCCGCGCAGCCGGCCAATTCAGGCAGGCGTTTCGCCAGTGCCGGCGGCCAGTGCGCCGGGTCGCCGGCTTCCTCGCGGCCGGCCAGCCGCGAGGCGGCCAGCAGGGTGGCATAGAGCTGCGCCGCCGCGGTCAGGGTGGCGACGGCGTCCGCATCCAGCAGGCCGGCCGCACCGATGGCGGCCAGCGCCGCCACCGGATTGCTGTGCAGGATCTGCGGCGCCGCCGCGCCATGGCGCAGCAGCAGGTATTGCACGATGAATTCGAGATCGACGAGGCCGCCGCGCTGCTGCTTCAGGTCCCAGGGTCCGCTGGCGCGCGTATGATCGGCCATGCGTTTGCGCATGCTGGCGACATCGGCCAGCAGTTTTTTGCCGTCGCGGTCGCGGGTCAGGATTTCGGTGCGCAGCCGGTCGACCTTCTTCGCCAGCGCCGGCGGGCCGCAGATCACCCGCGCGCGGGTCAGCGCCATATGCTCCCAGGTCCAGGCCTCGTTGCGCTGGTAGCCGGCGAAGCCGTCGAAGCCGACGGCCATCGGCCCGGCGTTGCCGCTGGGCCGCAGCCGCATGTCGACCTCGTAGAGGCGGCCCTCGCCGGTCATCGCGGTCATGGCGTTGATGAAGCGCTGGCACAGCCGGGTGAAATACAGCCCCGGCGTCAATGGCCGTTCGCCGTCGGATTCACCGGCCTTGGCCGGCACCTCGAACACCAGGACAAGATCGAGATCGGATTCCAGCGTCAGTTCGCGGCTGCCGAGCCGGCCGAAGCCGACCAGCACCAGTTTCGCCTGGCGGATGCGGCCGTGCTGGGCGGCGAATTCCGCCTCGACATGACCGAGCAGGTCGGCCAGCACCACATCGGCCACCGTGCTCAGCGCCGCGCCGGCGGCGGCGCCGTCCAGCGTGCCGCGCAGCAGGCCGATGCCGACCTGCAGTTTCAGCTCGTGGGTCCAGCGCCGGGTCCAGTCGAGCACGTCCTGGAAATCGCGCGCCGCCGACACCTGGCGCTGCAGGCTGGCGGCGAGCTTGGCGGCGTCGAATTCTGCCGGCCGGTCGGCATATTCCAGCAGGCTGTCGAACAGCGCGGCATTCTGCGCCAGCGCCTCGGCAAGCTGCGGCGCCGCGGCCAGCAGCTCGGCCAGCGTATCCAGCACGCCGGGATTGGCCTGCAGCAGGGCGAAGAGCTGCACGCCGGCCGGCAGGCTGGACAGGAACTGGTCGAAGCGGCGGATCGCCACATCGGGGCTGCCGGTGCGCGCGAAGGCATCCAGCAACTGCGGCATGATCGCGGTCAGCTTTTCGCGCGCGCGCTCCGAGCGCATGGCGCGATAGCGGCCGAAATGCCAGCCGCGGATCATCGCGGCGATCGCCGGCGGATCGGTGAAACCGAGGCCGCTCAGCGTGCGCAGGGTTTCCGGATCGTCTTCCTTGCCGGTGAAGACCAGACTGCCGGCATCGCTGCTCAGCGCCGGCGCCTCGCTGAACAGGTCGTCGTATTGCGTCTTCACGCGCTTGAGCACCGCCAGCAGTTCGGTCGCGAAGGCGGCGGTATCGGCGGCACCGAGAAAGCAGGCGAGATGCGCGAGGCGATCCGGATCGTCGGGCAGGGTATGGGTCTGCTCGTCGTCGATCATCTGCAGGCGATGCTCGACGCGCCGCAGATAGCGGTAGTCCGCAATCAGCTCGTCGCAGGCCGCCTGCGACAGTCGCCCGGTGGCGACCAGGGCGCGCAGCGCGTCGCAGGTCGCCGTCTCGCGCAGCCGGATGTCGCGGCCGCCGGCGATCAGCTGCTGGGTCTGGGCGAAGAACTCGATCTCGCGGATGCCGCCACGGCCGAGCTTGATGTTGTGGCCGGCCACCGCGATCTCGCCGTGGCCCTTGTGGGCATGGATCTGCCGCTTGATCGAATGGATATCCTCGATGGCGGCGTAATCGAGATTCTTGCGCCAGACATAGGGCGTCAATCGCTGCAGGAAGCCGGCGCCGGCCGCGATGTCGCCGCCGACCGGCCGCGCCTTGATCATGGCGGCGCGTTCCCAGTTCTGGCCGAAGCTTTCGTAATAGGTTTCGGCGGCGGCCATCGACAGCGCCACCGGTGTCGAGCCGGGATCGGGACGCAGCCGCAGGTCGGTGCGGAACACATAGCCGTCCTCGGTGCGGTCGCTGAGCAGGCGCACCAGCTGCTGGGTCAGGCGCACGAAGCATTCCAGCGCCGACTTGCGGCCCTGATAGCGTACGACATCCTGGTCGTAGAGCATGATCAGGTCGACATCGCTGGAGTAGTTCAGCTCGCGGGCGCCGAGCTTGCCCATGCCAAGGGCCACGAAACCCGAGCCGCGGCAGGGATCGGCCGGATCGGCCAGCACAAGGTCGCCATCGGCCGCCGCCGCGCGCAGCAGCACCGCCATGGCGCTGTCGATGGCCAGCGCGGCGAGATCGCTTAACATTCCCGTGATCCGTTCCAGCGGCCACAGGCCGGCGATGTCGGCCACCGCCACCGCCAGCGCCGCCTGCCGCTTGGCCCGGCGCAGCGGCGCCTCGATATCGCCCGGTGTGGCGGCCGTCACGGCCGCGGCACGCAGGGCCGCCAGCGCCTGGGCGACCGCCTCATCCGGGCCATATTCCAGGAGTAGGGACACGGTCGCCGGTTCGTGCAGCGCCAGCTGGGTCAGGTAGGGCGAGTTGCCGAACAGGCAGTCCAGCAGGGCCCGGGCGCCGGATTTGCGCGCGGCGGCCGTGAGGGTCAGGGTCTTCAGCCGGCGGGCGAGGTCCCGGTCTTCCAGGGCGGCCAGGGCCTCGGTCCAGCTTTCGATGCCGCGCGCGGTAGCCGCGGTGTCGTACGGAGACGGAAGGTCGCGCCATTGCGGCGCGGTGCTGACAGGCATGCGTTCCCCTCGTGCCGGTCGGCAAGTTCGGCTAAACTTGCAGGCGGGTCAAGCGACTGGCCCTCGAATCGGTTTTTCCCGCATGGAACAGGATGAATGGCGCGGCGCGTGATGTTGCGATGGAGTCGGTTGCTGGTGCGCTGGGTGATGGCCGCCGCGGTGACTCTTCTGGTGCTTGCCGGCGCCCTGGTCTGGCGGATTTCGCAGGGGCCGATCTCGGTCGGCTTCCTCGCCCCCTATGTCAGCGACGCGCTGGCGCTGTCGGATTACGGGATCACCGCCGAATTCGACGATATCGTGGTGGCCTGGGCCGAGGACGACGAGGCCCTGCGGCTGCGCATGTACAATGCGCGCTATCGGGCTGCCGGCGGCCAGGTCGCCATGCGGATTCCCACGGTCGACATGGCGCTGAGCATCCGCGCGCTGCTGCATGGCGTGATCGCGCCGCGCTATGTGCATGTCTCCGGCATCCTGGCGCGCATCGTCCGCGATCGCGACGGTCATTTCCAGGTCGGCATTCCCGCCGCCGACGGTGACGATGCCGCCGCCGCGCCGCCCGGCCAGCTGCCACCGGCCGCCCAGGTCCCGCCTGCCGGTCAGCCCTCTGATGTGCCGGCCCCGTCTGGTCAGGGCCTGTCTGGTCAGGGCCTGTCTGGTCAGGGCCCGTCTGGTCAGGCCCCGGCTGCCCAGGTGCCGTCTGCCGGTCCGGCAGCGGGCCCCGATCTTGCCCAGGTCATGCTCGGCGCATTGTTCACCGAGATGTCGGCGCCGCGTGGCTACGACAATCCGCTCGGCCAGCTCGATACGGTGTCGATCTCCGCCGACCGTCTGGTGCTGGAGGACTGGAAACTCGGTCAGCGCTGGGTGGTGCCCGGCGCGCAGATCGTGTTGCAGCGCGGCGAGGGCCATGTCTTCGCCACCGGGACCGGCGCGCTGGATTTTCGCGACAAACGGGTCAACCTCGATGTGAAGGCCGATTACACGCTGGCCGACCGTTCGGCTGGCGTCACGCTCGGCTTCGACAACATCGAGCCGGCGGATTTCGCCGATGTGGTGCCCGAGCTGGCGCCGCTGAAATACCTGCGCACGCCGCTCGGCGGCAGCCTGATCCTGCATCTCAACGAGAACGGCGAGCAGGTCGATCTCGGTTTCGACCTCAAGGCCGGCGCCGGCACCATCGTCATACCCGACCAGACGGCCGTGCCGCTGCAACTGCAGGAAGCGGCCTTCCGCGGCACGGTGCTGGATGGCGGCCGCCGCCTGCGGCTCGACGAGGCCAATTTCGCCTTCGCCGACAAGTTCCATTTCTCGCTGGCCGGCATGGTGACCCGCGATCCCGCGCCCGCCGGCGGCAGCGACCGTGTCGGCGCCGATCTCACCGGCCAGTTCTTCGACCTGTCGACCGATGCCACGGCACGTTACTGGCCGCCGGCCATGGCGAAGAACGCCCGCGACTGGATCATCGGCCACCTGCATGGCGGGCGCATATCGGCCGGCCGGTTCGCCGCGAAGCTGACGCCGGACATGCTGGATGGCACCACGCGCATCCCGGCCGATGCGATCAAGCTGGATTTCGCCTTCGATGGCGTCGATGTCGATTACCTGCCGCCGATGACTAGGCTGACCGGCGGCAATGGCGTGGCCAATCTCGATGCCGACACTTTCCGCCTCACGCTGGAGGCAGCGAAAGTCGGGCCGCTGGTGGTCGATGGCGGCGAGGTGACGATTACCGGCCTGCAGGACAAGGACCAGTTCGCCACCATCAGCAGCATGGCCAAGGGCAGCAGCCGCGACCTGCTGGCCCTGATCGATCAGAAACCGCTGGGTTTCCCGTCCAAGCTCGGGATCAGGCCCGACCAGACCAGCGGCAGCGGCAGCGTAAAATGGCGGCTGAAATTCCCGCTGGAGAGCAAGCTGAAGCTCGATGACCTGACGGTCAGCGCCGAATCCACCATGACCGACATGGGTATGACCGGCCTGATGGGGCGCTACGACCTGTCGGGCGGCGCCATGACCATGAAGGCCGACAACAAGGGCCTGCAGGCCGAAGGCAGCGCATCGCTGAACGGCGTGCCGGTGCAGATCGGCTGGCGCCAGAGCTTCGATGCCAAGGCCGCCGTGCAGGCGCGGTACAATCTCAAGGGCCGCTTCGACGAGGCGCAGCGCAAGGCGCTCGGCTATCCGCTGGCGCCTTATGTCGAAGGCCCGGCCGACGCCAATCTCGATATCGAGGAGCGTCGCGGCGGTGAAGTGGCGGTCGGCGGCGAGTTCGACCTGACGGCCGCCACCATCACGGTGGCCGAGGCCCATGTCGACAAGCCGGCCGGCGAGCAATCGCAGGGCCGCATCCTGGTGCGCACCAAGACCGGCCAGCCGGTGCAGTTCGATGCCGTCGAGCTGACCGGACCCGGCCTCACGCTCCGGGCACGGGCGACCCTGCCGCAGGGCGGCGGCTGGAGCGCCGAGGTGACCCGGCTGAAATATGGCGACAGCGAGGTTGCCGGCAAGGTCGCCTTTGCCGCCAATGGCGACACCACCATCGACATGGCCGGCAAGCGCTACGATCTGCAGCCGTTCCTGAAGGATGCCTTCGAGGACGATGCCGGGCCGGACGCGACCAAGCCGCGGCTGGTGCTCAACCTGCGGCTCGACGAGGCGGCGATCGACAAGGATCTCGAGATGCGCAATCTCGTGCTGCAGGTCCGCCGCGAGCCGACCCGGCTGGAGCATGTCTCGCTGACCGGCGGCTTCGCCAAGGCCGGTGGCGTTACGCTGACCATCGCGCCGGAACTTGGCGCACGCAACCTGGAGCTGGTCTCCGACAATGCCGGCGCCGTGCTGCATTTCCTCGGCCTGACCAACATGGAAGGCGGCACCATGCAGGTGCATGCCCGCTACGACGACACCAAACCCGGCCACCCGATGGCCGGCAAGATGGAGATGAAGAACGTCAAGGCGGTGCGCGCGCCGTTTCTCGCCCGGCTGCTCGGCATCGGCTCGTTTGCCGGCCTGTCGGCGGTGCTGAATTCCGAGCAGGGCATCCTGTTCGAGCGTGGCGAGGTGCCGTTCAGCCAGAAGGATGGCGTGCTGACCATCGGCGACAGCCGCCTGCAGGGACCGCAGCTCGGCATCACCTTCTCCGGCACCGTCAACAACAAGACCCGCGCGATCAGCGTCAGCGGCACCGCGGTGCCGGCCTTCGTGCTCAACACCATCCTCGGCAAGATCCCGATCCTCGGCGATATTTTCGTCGGCGATGGCATCATCGGGGTGAATTTTGCGGTGTCGGGCCCGAAGGACGACCCGCAGTTCACCGTCAATCCGCTGTCGGCGATTGCGCCGGGCTTCCTGCGCAAGATCTTCCAGGCGCCGGAGGCGCCGCCGCCGCCGCTGCCGGGCGAGAAGCCGAAACCGGTGGTCCCGCCGCCGCGCTACGATCCCTCGGTACCGGCCCTGCGGCCGGAATAGGCGATCCGGCGGGCGGCTTACGCCGCCTCGATCAGCACGTGACGCTTCTTGCCGAAGCTGAGCCGCAGCCGGCCGTCGGGGCCGAGATCGGCGCTGCCGATCTTGCGGGTTTCCTCGGCGACCGCCGCGTCGTTGACGCGGATCGAGCCGCCGCGGATCTGCCGGCGCGCCTCGCCGCCGGACTTGGCGAAACCGGCTTCCTGCACCAGCGCGAAGGCCTCGATGCCGGCATCGAGGCGGTCGCGGGCGATGCGGAGCACCGGCAGGTCGCCGCCGAAGCTGCCTTCCTCGAAGGCCTTGCGCGCCGTCTCGGCGGCCAGCTCGGCGGCCTCGCGGCCGCGGCACAGCGCCGTTGCCTCGGTGGCGAGGATCTTCTTCGCCTCGTTCAGCTCGGCGCCCTGCAGCGTTTCCAGCCGGGCGATCTCGTCGAGCGGCAGTTCGGTATAGAGGCGCAGGAAGCGGCCGACATCGGCATCCTCGCTGTTGCGCCAGTACTGCCAGTAATCGTAGGTCGGCAGCATGTCCTCGTTCAGCCACACCGCGCCCTGGGCCGACTTGCCCATCTTGGCGCCCGACGACGTGGTCAGCAGCGGGCAGGTCAGGCCGAACAGGCTGAGGTCGGCGGCGCGGCGGCCGAGCTCGACGCCGTTGACGATGTTGCCCCACTGGTCGGAGCCGCCCATCTGCAGGTTGCAGTCATAGCGCCGCGCCAGTTCGACGAAGTCATAGGCCTGCAGGATCATGTAGTTGAATTCGAGGAAGCTGAGCGGCTGCTCGCGCTCCAGCCGCAGGCGCACGCTGTCGAAGCTGAGCATGCGGTTGACCGAGAAATGCCGGCCGTAATCGCGCAGGAAGTCGATGTACTGCAGCTTGTCGAGCCAGTCGGCATTATTGGCCATCACGGCATCGCCCGCAGCCTCGCCGAAGCGCACGAAGCGGGCAAACGCGGTCTTGATGCTGGCCATGTTGCCGGCGATGTCGTCGGCGGTCAGCAGCTTGCGGCTCTCGTCCTTGCCGGACGGATCGCCCACCTTGGTGGTGCCGCCGCCCATCAGGACGATCGGCTTGTGGCCGGCCTTCTGCAGCCAGCGCAGCATCATGATCGACAGCAGGTTGCCGACATGCAGGCTGCGCGCGGTGCAGTCATAGCCGACATAGCAGACGATGCCGCCGGGCTGCATGGCCTTGGCGTCCAGCGCCGCCGGATCGGTGCACTGGTGCAGGAAGCCGCGCTGGCTCAGCGTCTGCAGGAAGTCGGACTGGTAGCTGTACTCGGTCATCACGGGCCTGATGGTCTGGTCTGTGCGGAAAGGGGCCCGATGATCTAACATACAGGTCCCGATTCTCCCAGCCCTCCAACCCGGACGCAGCGTTCCCCTCTTGTCCCAGCCCGTCCTTTCCCAGCCATACTGGATCATCGGCCTGATGAGCGGCACCTCGATGGACGGCATCGATGCCGCGCTGCTGCGCACCGACGGCGAGACCATCGCCGGCTTCGGCCGGGCCCTGACCCTGCCTTACCCCGAAGCGCTGCGGGCGCAGATCCGCGGCTGCCTCGGCGGCCAGGGGCCGACCGCAGCGGTCTCCCGCGCGCTCACCGCCGCCCATGCCGATGCCGTGCGGGCGCTGCTCGGGCAGGCCGGCATGGCGCCGGCCGACATCGCCTGGCTCGGCTTCCACGGCCAGACCCTGCTGCACCGGCCCGATGCCCGGCCGCGGCGGAGCTGGCAGCTCGGCGACGGCGGTCTGCTGGCGCGGCTGACCGGCATCGCCACGGTCAGCGATTTCCGCGCCGCCGATATCGCCATGGGCGGGCAGGGGGCGCCGCTGGTGCCGCTGTATCACGCAGCCCTCGCCCGCCATGCCGGACTGGCTGCACCACTGCTGGTGCTCAACCTCGGCGGCGTCGGCAATGTCACCTGTATCGGCGCGCGCGACGACGACCTGCGCGCCTTCGACACCGGCCCGGGCAATGCGCTGATCGACGACTGGCTGCGTCGCCATACCGGTGCCGCCCATGACGAAGGCGGTGCGCTCGCCGCCACGGGTATGGTCGACGAGGCGGCGCTCGCCGCGCTGATGGCGCATCCGTATTTTGCCGCGCCGCCGCCGAAGTCGCTCGACCGCGACGATTTCGCCGCCCATGCCGAGGCCATCACCGCCGGGCTGTCGCCGGCCGATGGCGCGGCGACGCTCACGGCGTTTACCGCGGCCAGCGTGGCGCGGGGGCTGGCGCATCTGCCGGAACGACCGCTGCGCTGCCTGGTCGCCGGCGGCGGCCGGCATAATGCGACCCTGATGCGGCTGCTGCCGGGCTATCTCAACATGCCGGTGGAGGCGGCCGAACAGGCCGGCTGGCACGGCGACCATCTGGAAGCCGAGGCCTTTGCCTTTCTGGCGGCGCGCGCGGTGCGCGGCCTGCCGCTCAGCCTGCCCGGCACCACCGGCGTGCGGGTGCCGGTCACCGGCGGCCGGCTGTGGCGGCCGTGACAGTTCGACCTCATGAGCCGGCCCGGATGCCCTATACTGGGTCCTGACGGAGCCGTATTCAGGGAGGACCGACCATGACCGACAGTTACGCACTGGCCGAGGATGAGCGTCGGGTGCTCGAATGCCTGGGGGCTGCGGTGGTGCTGCAGTGGAACGAGCTGCCGATGCCGCTGCAGCGCGACCTGTTTCGCGCCGCCGCGGCAGCAAAGACGCAGCCTGACCCGGCGCTGAAGACCGCCATCGCCCGCTTCCTGCACCTGCACAAGGACGATCCGGCGTCCTAGCCGTCGCTTACTTGGTGCGGAAGAAGCCGACCAGTTCGGCGAGCTGGCGGGCCTGGTCGGCCAGCGCCTGCGCCGAAGCGGAGGTCTCTTCCACCAGCGCGCCGTTGCGCTGGGTGGTTTCGTCCATGCTGCCGACCGCGGTGTTGATCTGCTCGAGCCCGGTGGCCTGCTCGCGCGACGCTGCCGCGATCTCGGCGACGATGTCGCTGACCTTCTTGATCGCCGCGACGATCTCGTCGAGCGAGCTGCCGGTCTGGTTGACGAGGCCGGCGCCGGTCTTGACCTGCGCGTTCGACGCCGAGATCAGCGCCTTGATGTCCTTCGACGCATTGGCGCTGCGCTGCGCCAGCCCGCGGACTTCCTGCGCGACCACGGCAAAGCCCTTGCCGGCCTCGCCCGCACGCGCCGCCTCGACCGAGGCATTGAGGGCAAGGAGATTCGTCTGGAAGGCGATCTCGTCGATCAGGCCGACGATGTCGGCGATCTTGCGCGCGCTGTCCTCGATCTGCGTCACGGCAGTGACGGCATCGCGCACCACGGCGCCGCCCTTCTGTGCCGTATCGCGGGCCGTGACGGCCAGCTGGTTGGCGGCCTGGGCGTTGTCGGCATTCTGCTTCACGGTTGTCGTGATCTCGTGCATCGACGCCGCCGTTTCCTCGATGCTGGCTGCCTGCGATTCCGTGCGGCTGGCCAGGTCCTGGCTGCCGGCGGAGATTTCCGCCGAGGCATCCTGCACCGTGCGCGCCGCCTCGGCGAGCTGGCGGGCGATGGTGTTGAGCCGCTCGCCCATGCGGTTGGTCGAGCCTTTCAGCTCGCCAAACGCACCGCGATAGTCGCCGGCCACCGCGCGGGTGACGTCGCCTTCCGACATCGCCGAGACCACGGCGGCGAATTCGCCGATCATGCTGTCGAGCGTGCCGGCGAGGCCATTGAGCTGGCGCGAGAAGTCGAGGAACACGCCGTCCTTGCCGGTCTCCGCGATGCGGCTGTCGATGCGGCCGTCGGACACCGCGCTGCAGAAGGCGGCGATCTCGCGGGTGATCTCGGCGTTGCGCGCCATCTCGTCTTCCTGCTGGCGCTGCTGCTGCGCCAGCCGGTTGCGCTCGTCCTCTTCCAGCCGCTTGGCCTGGCCGGCGCTGTCGCGCAGGGCTTCCAGCGCGGTGCCGATGCGGCCGAGCTCGTCGGGATGCCGCGACGGCGGCACCGGGGTGGCGAAGTCGCTCGCGCGCAGGCGGTCGACGGCGCCGAGCAGCTCCTGCACCGGGCGGCTGAAGCGGCGACGCAGGGTGACGATGCCGAACAGCGCGATCAGCAGGGCGGCGGCAAGCGCCAGGCCCGACAGGGCGAGGCCCTGCTGGGCGGCGGCCTGGCCGGCCGAGGAATCGGCAATCGCATCATCCAGCGCGGTGAAGGCGATATCGACGATCGGATTGAACGGGCCCTGGCAGGTCTTGTCCCAGTCGACCGGCGAGACCACCGGCTTGCCGCTGCCGTCCAGCTTGGCGACGAGGCCATCGACGCCGGCCTGGTATGTGTCATAGGCCGCCTTGCCCTCCTGCACTGCCTTGGCGATGGAGGGCGGGATGCCGTCGCGGGCGACGATCTCCGCCAGACCGCTCCAGCCGGCCAGCACCATGCCGCGATTGCGGTCCAGCATCTGGCGCTGCTTGTCGTCGAGCGGTTTGCTGGTGTTGATGTTCAGGCGCTGCTGCGAGCACTGCAGGCCGTAGCGGTCGCGGATCTGCCAGGCGAAGCGGCGCACCTGCACCAGCTCGGCGATGCTCGGATCGAGGATGCGGATCTCGTTGCTGACCACGCCCGAGGCGGCATTGGCGGCGGCGATCACCGCGCCGGCGGCGTTGTACCAGTCGCTGGTGTTGGGCACCGACCGCTCGCCGCGCGGCTTGGCGGCCTCGGCGTAGAGCAGCGCATACTTCGGCTCGAAGGCCGCCCAGCGCTGGTTCAGTTCGGCAATCGCCTTGTCGCGGCCGGGGATCGCCACCTTCTGCAGCGCGGCCAGCATGCCCTGGTATTTTCCGGTGGCGGTGGCCTTGGCCTTGTCGATGCTCGGCCTGGCGTCGTCCTCGCCGAGCAGGGCGCTCTGCACGTTGCCGCGGTCGGTGCGGATATGGATGACGGCGTCGAACAGCACGCGGTCGGCCTGGGCCAGCGCGGCGATGCGGCCCTTCTCGGCGACATTGTCCCAGGCCTCCTTGACCTGCAGCAGGGTGACGACGAGGCCGACGGCGCCCAGCAGCAGGATGATCACCAGCAGCAGGCGGTTGAGCGATGTGCGGAACATGGTGCGTTTCCCCACCCGCCAGGGCGGGTTGTGTCAGGTCAGATGAAGGGTCGGGTTGATCCCGACCTCGCGGAATGACAGTACCGGAGGGTAGGGTGGCGGGACCATACCCGCCGTACACGCACCGTACAATCGAAATAGTATTGCATGGACTGCACGTCATGATTGATGTGGCAGCATAGCCGATGGCCCGGTTTTTGCCTGTTTCCGGGGCGAAAGAGTCCCGATCTAGACCTGGTGCAGCAGGAACATGCCGCCGCCGAGCAGCACGAGTGCGCTACCGAAGGTGCGGGCGATATACAGCAGCCGGTGGCGCTCGGTGCGCAGGGCCAGCCTGGCGAGGCGGGCTTCCGGCACGCGCTCCTGCATGTCCTCGTACTGCCGGGCTAGCATATGGGCGGTGGGCAGCGGCGCCGGGCTGTCCTCGGTCATTTCCTGCCGGCTGGCGACCAGCAGCACAGCCAGCCCGATCAGCGCGATCCCGGCCCAGCCGACATGGGCGACCAGCATCAGCGCCAGCAGGCCGGCCGCCGTCCAGCCGGCGGCGGCGATCACGGCAAGGGCAAGCCAGTGGCGCGGGTCCATGGCGGCAGGATAGGGCGGGATGGCCCCGGCAGGACACCGGGAATTGCAGGAATCCGGCCGGTTGGCCTCTCTATCTGTGTATTATATCCTAGTTTGTTCCCTATATGTATTGAAATGCGCTGACCGCCGCCTATCTCCCCCTGCATCCCCAGCAGCAAGGAGCCGGACCCATGTCCACCGAAGCCCCCATTGCGTCCGCCGATGACTCCACCAGTGCACCCGGGCCTGCCGGCCCGGCGTCGCGGCCTTACACGAAAATCGACTGGAAGCAGGCGGCGGCGCTGATCGCCGGCGGCCGCACGGTGGAGGCCACGGCCGTCGCGCTCGGCCTGGCGCCCGAGCGGATCTGGCGGCATCTCAATCGCAGCCTGCGCTTCCGCTTCTATCTGCGGCAGGCCATCGAGCGGCAGCGGCTGGAGGCCGAGCTGCATCTGGCCGCGGCGGCCCGCGACGCCGTGCTGGCGCGCAGCCGCGACCCGGCCGGGCTGGACGGCGCCGACCTGCGCTGGCTGGCCGGCGAAGGCGGGCTCAGCGGCTGCGCCGGGCGCCGGGCTGCCGAACAGGGCGGTGCCGGCGAGGATCTGGTCATGCAGCTTGCCGCCACCGGCAACCGGCCGCCGAGCCAGGCGCTGCGCCGCCGGCTGGCCGCCCGGCAGGCCGAGATGGACCGCTTCATGGCCGAGGCCCGCGACGAGCTGGCGGCCGCCGAAGCCGGATGGCGCGCGGCGGATGCCGGCGCCGCGCCGGTCACCGCGCCGGGCGCTGCCGGTGCGGAACAGGCTGGAACGGTCACCAGCGGTCACGAACGGGCGGAAACGGTCACCAGCGGTCCGGAACGGTCCGCAGCGGGCGCCAGCGGTCTGCAACGGTCGTCAGCGGGCACCAGCGGTCCGGAACGGACCGCAACGGTTACCGCCGGGGCGGAGGAAGACGCGGCGCCGGACGACAGGGAGCGGGATTGCCGCATCCCGCGGCCGTATCTGTCAGGGGCCGTCATCGACCTGCCGCCCTCGACCGATGCGGCCGGCAATCCGCTGGAACCGGAGGCGGCGGCCGACGGCACGTCCCGGGCCGGGTTCCGTGCGGGCGGGCGGGACGGATAAGCGTGTCAGTTCTGCTGCTGGGCGGCGGCGGCGCCCTTGCCGGCGCGCGCCGAGGTCGGCACCAGCGAGACCTTGATGTATTTGTCGGCCGCGGCGGTCAGCTCGTCGAGCTTGCCCTCGAAGAAATGGTCGGCGCCCTGCACCTTCTTGTAGTCGATCTTGATGCCCTTCTGCAGCGCCAGGCGCTGGGACAGCTTGGCGCTGTCGTTCTCCGGCACGATCTTGTCGTCGCTGCCCTGGATGATCAGGCCCGAGGAGGGGCAGGGGGCGAGGAAGCCGAAGTCATACATATTGGCCGGCGGCGCCACGGCGATGAAGCCGTCGATCTCCGGCCGGCGCATCAGCAGCTGCATGGCGATCCAGGCGCCGAAGGAAAAGCCGGCGATCCAGACCGCGGCGGCATTCGGGTTGTGGGTCTGCAGGTAATCCAGCGCCGAAGCGGCATCCGACAGTTCGCCGATGCCGTTGTCGAAGGTGCCCTGGCTGCGGCCGACGCCGCGGAAGTTGAAGCGCAGCACCGAAAAGCCGCGCTTGGAGAAGACGTGAAAGAGGTTGTAGGTCACCTTGTTGTTCATCGTCCCGCCATACAGCGGGTGCGGATGCAGGATCAGTGCGATCGGCGCATTGGCCTCCGGCCCGTGGCTGTAGCGGCCTTCCAGCCGCCCGTCGGGACCGGGGAATATGATCTCTGGCATTTTTGCTCGTCGCTTTTCGCCGGATTCCGGGGAAGAAATCCCATATCACGGCTGCTGGTATCGGGTGACTGCTGGTATTCGTTTGCGCGTTGGCCAATTTTACCATAATCGGCATCGCGAAATTCAAGCCTGAAATGCAGTTGTCATGTCGCCATCCACAGATTCTTCGCCGGTTTACCTCGATTACAACGCCACGGCCCCCCTGCGGCCGGAGGCGCGCGCGGCTTTGCTGGCGGCTTTGGCGGCGCCGGCCAACCCCTCCTCGGTGCATGGCTTCGGTCGGGCCGCCCGCAGCATCGCCGAGTCGGCGCGCGAGCAGGTTGCGGCGCTGGCCGGGGCCGAACCGAAGCGGGTAGTGTTCACTTCGGGCGGCACCGAGGCCAATAACCTCGCCATTGCGCTCGCCCGGGCTCCGGTCAGCGGCCCGGTCGGCGCCCGGCCTGGCGTGACCCGGCTGGTGGTTTCGGCCATCGAGCATGATTCCGTGCTGCGCCCGGCCCGCGCCAGTGGCCTGCCGGTCACCGAAGTGCCGGCCGGGCCGGACGGCCGGGTCGATCCGGCGGCGGTGGCGGCGGCTCTCGATGCGGGGGAAGGCCCCGCCCTGGTCTGCCTGATGCTGGCCAACAACGAGACCGGGGTGATCCAGCCGGTGGCGGACGTCACCCGGCTGGCCCATGAACGCGGCGCCCTGGTGCTCTGCGATGCCGTGCAGGCGGCCGGCAAGATCCCCCTCGACCTCGCCGCGCTGGGCTGCGACTTCCTCACCCTCTCGGCCCACAAGCTCGGCGGCGCCACCGGCTGCGGCGCGCTCATCACCCGCGACGACTGGGCCCCGGCGCCGCTGATCCGCGGCGGCGGCCAGGAACTCGGCCAGCGCGCCGGCACCGAGAACTTGGGCGGCATCGCCGCCTTCGGCGCCGCGGCGGCCGTCGCCCGGGCGAGCCTGCCGGAGCAGGCGGCCCGGATCGCCGGCTTGCGCGACCGGCTGCAGGCGGCGCTGACCGGCGCCTGCCCGGCGGCCGTCGTCTACGGGGCGGAAGCCGGGGGGATGGGGGCCGGGCGCCTGCCCAACACGCTCTGCATCGGCATGCCCGGCGTGCCGGCCGAGACCCAGGTGATGGCGCTGGATCTTGCCGGCGTGGCGGTCTCGGCCGGCTCGGCCTGCTCGTCGGGCAAGGTGACGCCGAGCCATGTGCTGACCGCCATGGGCCTGCCCGGACAGGCCGCCCGCGAGGCCGTCCGCTTCAGCCTCGGCTGGGCCAGCACGGATGCCGACATCGAGCGTGCAGCCTCCGCCTGGATCGCGCTGGCGGCGCGCAAGGTGAAGTGATTTTTCCGTTCATATATTAACTATAATATATTGAAACATATACTAAATTATAACTTTAACTGAAGTTTCCGATCAATTTGGAACCGGATCCGCCGGCGCGGCGTTTCAACCCTGCGCAGCCGGTCTTTGATCCTGCGCAAACTGCGCCATGGCGGTCTGGTCTATGCCTGCGCCACGGCCATCCGCGGGAGGAAGCGCAGCATGCAACAGGCCCGTATCGAGACGGTTCGCCAGCCGGCCGCCCGGCCGGTCGTCCAGTCGCCCATCCAGTCGCCCGCCCGGTCGCTCACCCGGGCCGCCGGTCCGGCGCTGACCGAGGCCATGGTCGGCGACCTGGTCCGCCACCTCTATGGCCGGGTGCATGACGATGCCCTGCTCGGTCCGATGTTCCGCATGGCCGCCCCGGACTGGGAGGAGCATCTCGAGGAGGTCACCGATTTCTGGTCCCACGTCCTGCTCGGCACCGGCCGCTACGAGGGTGGCATCATGGGACTGACCGGGACCTTGCGGATGAAGCCGGCGCATTTCGAACGCTGGATGGCGCTGTTCCGCGCCAGCGCCGAGACCCTGCTGCCGCCCGGCGCCTGCCGGCAGGCCTTCGACGCCGCCTCGGTGATCGACCTGCGCCTGCGCGCCTGGCAGGCCCAGCTGCAGCAGCCGGACTGACCGCCGCCAGGACCATCTTCCGGGATCGACCCCGCCCCCCGTACCCCCGGCGGTTGCGACCGGGGAGGCCGGGCGATATATCGACCGGGCGCCCCCGCAAGGAGATGGTTCCCGGAATGCCCAAGATGACTTTCATCCAGCCGGACGGCAAACGCCTCGAGGTCGACGCCCCCGTCGGCCTGTCGGTGCTGGAGATCGCCCACAAGCACGGTGTCGATATCGAGGGGGCCTGCGAGGGCTCGCTGGCCTGCTCGACCTGCCACGTGATCATCGACCCGGCGTGGTACGGCCGGCTGCCGGCCGCCAAGCCCGACGAGGAAGACATGCTCGACCTCGCCTTCGGCCTGACCAAGACCTCGCGGCTCGGCTGCCAGCTCATCATGACCCCGGACCTCGACGGCCTGACCGTTGCCCTGCCGACGGCGACCCGTAACATGATGGGCTGAGACGCTCGCCTGAAAAGCAGAAATCACCAGATCCCGGGGAGGGGACTGACCATGGGCCTGAAGGCCGAGACGCGCGACCGCCTGAAGACGGTCAGCACCGCCACGCTGGCCACCGCGCTGTACAAGCGCGGCCTGCGCAGCCAGTTCATCCAGGATGTGAAGCCGCTCAATCCGGCGCTGCCGGTCATGGTGGGCGAGGCCTTCACGCTGCGCTACATGCCGGCGCGCGAGGATCTCAACCCGATCACGGTGTTCCAGAACCCCGAGCATCCGCAGCGCAAGGCGGTGGAAATCTGCCCGGCCGGCGCCGTGCTGGTGATGGACAGCCGCAAGGATGCGCGCGCCGCCTCGGCCGGCTCGATCCTGATTTCGCGGCTGATGATGCGCGGCGTTGCCGGCGTGGTCACCGACGGCGGCTTTCGCGATGCCGCCGAGATCGCCCGGCTGGCGATTCCGGCCTTCCACAGCCGGCCCTCGGCGCCGACCAACCTGACCCTGCATCAGGCCATCGACATCAACGTGCCGATCGGCTGCGGCGACGCTCCGGTCTTCCCGGGTGACGTGGTGGTCGGCGATGGCGACGGGGTGATGGTGATCCCGGCCGGGATCGCCGACGAGATCGCCGACGAGGCGGTGGAGATGACGGCCTTCGAGGATTTCGTCACCGAACAGGTGCTCGCCGGCCGCTCGATCCGCGGTCTCTATCCGGCGACCGATCCGCAGACCAAGGTGGATTTCGAGGCCTGGCGGAAACAGACCGGCCGCTAGGTCGGCATCCGGAGAGGAAAACCGGATACCGGCCCAGACGGTATGGTCAGTGCTTGGCGTCAGTGCTTGGGCTTGGCGGCGTCGCGCACGGCGTCCTTCATGCCGCCGACGGCATTCTGGATCTTGCCCTCGGCCTTGTCGGCCTTGCCTTCGGTTTTCAGCTTGGCATCGCCGGTCAGCTTGCCGGCGCCCTCCTTGAGGCTGCCCTTGACCTGCTTGGCGGTGCCTTCGATGCGATCGTGGTCCATGATGTCTCTCCGGGGTCGGTCCATGCCGTGAAAGGCTGGCATGCAGACGTAACGCCGGGCCCGCCCCGTGGGTTCCTGCCTATATTCTCATCAAGTTTATGTGAATTATCATGAAGGCTTGATATTTTGTGGGGAATGTATATTTCGGGATGCGCCGGCTGCCGGAGTGTATTATATGTACACATATGAATAGGCCGGGACGTATTCCGGCCAGCCCGCCAAGCTGTCCCAGACCTGTCGAGCGAACTCATGACCCAGACTGCCGCCGCCGTTGCCGAGACCGCCCCGTCGCATCCGCTGCTCAAGCCGGGCGGCAACCTGCGCGAAGAGACCGTGACCCACGTCCATCACTGGACCGACACGCTGTTTACCTTCAAGACGACGCGCGACCCCAGCTTCCGTTTCATCAACGGCCAGTTCGCCATGATCGGCCTGTTCGTCGACAACAAGCCGCTGCTGCGCGCCTATTCGATGGTCAGCGCGAACTATGAAGAGTTCCTCGAATTCCTCTCGATCAAGGTGCAGGACGGCCCGCTGACCTCGCGGCTGCAGCACATCAAGGTCGGCGACCGCATCATCGTCGGCCGCAAGGCGACCGGCACCCTGCTGCAGGACAACCTGACGCCCGCCAAGACGCTCTATCTGCTGTCGACCGGCACCGGCCTCGCGCCCTTCATGTCGGTGATCAAGGATCCGGACGCCTACGAGCGCTTCGAGAAGATCGTGCTGGTGCATGGCGTGCGCACCGTGGGCGAACTCGCCTACCAGGACCTCATCACCAAAGAGCTGCCCGAGAATGAATTCTTCGGCGACGAGGTGAAGAAGAAGCTGGTCTATTACCCGACCGTGACCCGCGAGGATTTCCGCAACCGGGGCCGCGTCACCGACCTGATCACGTCCGGCAAGCTGTTCAGCGATCTCGGCCTGCCGCCGCTGAACATCGAGAACGACCGCATCATGCTGTGCGGCAGCCCGGCGATGCTGGCCGACATGCGCACCATGCTCGACGGGCTGGGCTGGCAGGAAGGCTCGACCACCGGCGCCGGCCAGTATGTGATCGAGAAGGCGTTTGTTGAACAGTAATATTGGCGTCGAGCAGTAAGTCTTTTCTACGCTGCCGGCCTCAGCTGACCGGCCGGCCGAGCGCGTGCATCAGCGCGATGCCGGCCCAGGTGGCGATCAGGCAGAGCAGCACCGACAGCGCGACATTGCCGCCGGCGCGCAGCAGCAGGCCCTCGCGCAGCAGGCCGAGGGTCTGCAGGCTGAAGCTCGAAAACGTCGTGAAGCCGCCGCAGAAGCCGACCATCAGCAGCAGCCGGGCGTCGTTCGGCAGGCCCCAGCGGGTGACCTCCTCTTCCATGCCGGCCAGCGCGCCGATCACGAAGCTGCCCAGCACGTTGACCAGCAGGGTGCCGGTCGGGAACATCAGCTGCGGCAGGGCGGCATTCAGCCGGGCATCGAGGCTGCCGGCCATCCAGTAGCGGCCGATACTGCCGAAGGCGCCGCCGGCGGCGACAAGAAGATAGGGCGTCATGATCTGCGTCTGTCCTTCCTCGTAACCGGCCGGGCCGGCATTTCACTCGGTGCAGCGGCGAGGAGCGGACAGAATCCTACCGTCAGCGCGCCGCGGTAGGAGCCATCAGCGACCGGCATCGGGCCGGCGGCGGTTGTCGGGGGACTCCATCCCCATCGCCGGGAATGCTAGCGAAAATTTTTTCGCCGGTCAAAAGCCCGCTCTTGGCGGCATCCCGGCGGCCCTCTAGTCTGCGCCGCATGGATACGAGTCCCGACTTTCTCGACTTTGCCCAGGAGCTGTTCGCCCCGCTGGGCGGCGTCAGCGTCCGCCGCATGTTCGGCGGCGCCGGACTGTACTGCCGGGGCCTGATGTTCGGCCTGATCCACGACGATACCATCTACCTGAAGGCCGATGCCGAGACGGCCAAGGCCTTCGAGGCGCGCGGCTGCGGCCCGTTTACCTACGAGGGCAAGGGCAAGCCGGTGCAGATGAGCTACTGGCAGATGCCGGCCGACCTGATCGACGACGCCGACGAGGCGGTTGCCTGGGCCAAGACGGCACTCGGTGTTGCCCGCGCCCAGAAGGCCGCGACACCGCCGCCGGCGAGGCGCCAGCCGGTCCGCCGGCGCTTCTAGGCCGGATCACTCTCCCGGTTCGGGGCCGCCGAGGCCCGGAATGGTTTCGCCGGCCACCGTGCGGGCGAGGCCACGGAACAGCGCGACCATGTTCCCCGTGGCGTCGGTGACCGTCATGTCGTAGACGCTGCTGCGTCCTGTGGTCGAACGCAGCTCCGCGGTGGCAGTCAGCTCTGTGCCGACCGCCACCGGGCGCAGGAAGCTGATGTCGCACTGCTGCGCCACGGTGTTGCGGTTGAAGGAATTGCAGGCATAGCCGAAGGCGCTGTCGGCCAGCGTGAAGATCACGCCGCCGTGGCAGGTCCCGTGGCTGTTGACCATGTCGGGCTGCACGGTCATGCGTAAGCAACAGCCGCCGGGCGCCATGGAGACCAGCGCGATGCCGAGCCGACGCGCGGCCATGTCGCGTTCGGCGGCGAGCTTGCCGACGGCGTCGGCGATGGCCTGCGGCGAGGTCATTGGCCGGTGAACTTGGCCGGGCGCTTTTGCAGGAAGGCGGTCACGCCCTCGATGAAGTCGCGGGTACGGCCGGCCTTGGTCTGGGCCGCGCGTTCGGCCTCGAGCTGGGCATCCAGCGAAGCATCCCAGCTCTGGCGCATCACCTGGCGGATCAGGCCGAGGCCCACGGTCGGGCCCTTGGCGAATTTCGCTGCCAGCTTGCCGGCTTCGGCCATCAGTTCATCGTCGGCGACGCATTTCCAGATCAGGCCCCAGGCGGCGGCGGTCTCGGCCGGCAGCGGTTCGCCCAGCATGGCCAGCCCCATGGCGCGCGCAGTGCCGGCCAGACGCGGCAGGAAATAGGTGCTGCCGGCATCGGGCACCAGGCCGATATTGGCAAAGGCCTGCAGGAAGCTGGCCGACTGCCCGGCGAGGACGATGTCGCCGCACAGCGCCAGCGACATTCCGGCACCGGCGGCCGGGCCGTTGACCGCGCAGACGATCGGCATGCGGAAGGCGGCGAGGCGGCGGATCACCGGGTGATAGCGCTCATGCAGGGCGCGGCCGAGGTCGGGCAGGCCGCAGCCCTGGTTGAGGTCGCCCCCTAACTTATTATCTGGGGCCAGATCGGCACCGGAGCAGAAGCCGCGGCCGGCACCGGTCAGCAGCAGGCAGCGTATCGTCGCATCGGCATCGATCCCGTCGAGGGCGGCCAGCAGTTCGGTCATCAGTTCGGCGCTCAGCGCGTTCAGCCGTTCGGGCCGGTTCAGCGTGATGGTGGCGATACCGTCCGCCTTGCCGACCAGCAGGGTGCTGTAGGCCATGATGGTTTCCTCCCGCAGGTTTATGCGGGCAAGGCTAGCCGATTTCCAGGCGGAACAGGAAGGATCAGGCCGCCGGGGCGTCGGCCGGGGCTTCCGCTGCGGCAACCACGATGTTGCGGCCCTTGCGCTTGGCGGCATAGAGCGCGGTGTCCGCGCGCTGCACGAAGGTGCTGAGCGGTTCGCCGGCACGATACTGGGCGACGCCGGCCGATATGGTGATGCGGCCGAGATCCTCGCCGGAATTGCGCTTCACCAGCTTGCGGCCCGACACCAGCACGCGGATGTTGTCGCCGAGCTTGACCGCCTGTTCGGCGCGAGTGCGCGGCAGCAGCAGGGCGAATTCCTCACCGCCATAGCGTGCCGCCAGATCCTGTCCCTTGACGTTGTCGCTGAGCGTGCGGGCGACCAGTTGCAGCACCGTGTCACCGGTCTGGTGGCCGTGGCGGTCGTTGAACAGCTTGAAATGGTCGATGTCGATCAGCATCAGCGCCAGTGGCTCGTGCTCGTCCTGCGCCGCCTTGGCCAGCAGGGTGAGCGTCTGCTCGAAATTCTTCCGGTTGGCCAGGCCGGTCAGCGAATCCGACAGCGCCTCGCGGCGGGCCTGCTCGAAATGCTCGCGCAGCAGCTTCACCTCCGCCGTGGTCTCGGCGAGGCGGTCTTCCAGCGTGCGGTTGCGCTCTTCCATGGCGCGGGTTTCCTGCAGCATACCGCTGACCAGCGAGCCCAGCGCGGGTTCCGGCTCGTGGCGGTCGAGGTTACCGGAGAAATGTTCCAGCTTGGCGCCATAGGAGCGCGCATTCTCCTCGGCCGCGCCGACGACGCTGCGCAGGTCGTCCATTGCCTCCTGCAGCTTCTCGGTGGTCTCGCGCGAGGCGCGCAGCAGGCGGGCCGGATTGAGGAATTCCTCGTAGAGCTGCAGGGTGGTTTCCGGCGTGAACGGTGCGTTGCCGGCCAGCAGGCCGTCGATGGCGCGGCTGAGCGCCGGATCGCGGCCGGCATGGTATTCGTACCAGATGGTGAAATTGATCGGGGTCGGCGGAATCGAGAAGCGGGTCATGCTGGTGACGGCCGCGTGGGCCAGTTCTGCCGCGTGATGCAGATCGTCGTGATACATCCCACCCAGCCCCCAGACCAGCCCTTACTGACCAGCCTCTGTTCAGGCGCTTCCCTGTCGGAACGCCCCCTTACACATCTCTCGGCGTGTACGCTGCTGCGGCTGTTTCAGCGTCTGCGGGCGAAATTCCCCGTTCGCGCGTTTTTACGCCGCCGGACATACTTTGCGGCGAAGTGCGCAGGCTGGCAATGGGGTTGCGGCGAAATTTCCGCCACGGCCCCCGGATGCGGCAGTCTTCAGATGCCGAGATAGCGGTGCTGGATATCCGGGGCGGCGAGCAGGGCGGCGGAATCGCCCTGCCAGACCACGCGGCCCTTTTCGATCACGTAATGGCGGTTGGCCAGCCGGGTCAGGGCATCGACATTCTTGTCTACCACCAGGATCGACTGGCCGGCCTGCTTCAGCCGTTCGAGGCAGTTCCAGATTTCCAGCCGGATCAGCGGCGCCAGACCCTCGGTGGCCTCGTCGAGGATCAGCAGGTGCGGATTGGTCATCAGCGCCCGGCCGACCGCCAGCATCTGCTGTTCGCCACCCGACAGCTGGTTGCCCATGTTGCCGGCGCGCTCGGCAAGGCGGGGAAACAACTCGATCACCCGCTCATAGGTCCACGGGCTGTCGGCGGCGCGGCGGTTGGCCGCCGTGGCGACAAGGTTCTCGCGCACCGAGAGATTGGGGAAGATCTGCCGGCCTTCCGGCACCAGACCGATGCCGACCTTGGCGACGCGGTAACTGGGCAGGCCGCGGATGTCGCTGCCACGGAAGCGGATGGCACCCTGCGAGGCGGGGGTCAGCCCCATGATCGAGCGGATCGTGGTGGTCTTGCCCATGCCGTTGCGGCCCATGAGCGTGACCACCTCACCGGCATCGATGGCCAGGCCCATGCCGAACAGCACCTGGCTGCGGCCGTAGAAGGTGTCGATGGAGTCGACTTCGAGCAGGCGGGCCATCTGTTACTCCGTCATCTTCTCAGGCCGGCATTTCGTCGCCGAGATAGGCCTGGCGCACCGCCTCGTTGCTGCGGATCGCGTCCGGCACGTCGGTGGCGATGTTGCGGCCGTAGACCAGCACGGTGATGCGGTCGGCGAGGGCGAAGACCGCATCCATGTCGTGTTCGATCAGCAGCATCGGGATGCTGCCCTTGATACGCTTGAGCATCTGTACCATGCGGGCCGAATCCTCCGGCCCCATGCCGGCCATCGGTTCGTCGAGCAGCAGCAGTTTCGGGTTGGTGGCCAGTGCCATGGCGATCTCAAGCTGGCGGTGCTCGCCATGGCTCAGCACGCTGGCGGTCACCTCCGCGCGATGGGCGAGACCGACCTGCTCCAGCGCCCGCAGGGCCGGGGTGCGCAGGCTGGCATCGGCGCGCGCATTGCCCCAGAAGCGGAAGGAATGGCCCTGCCGGGCCTGCACGGCCAGCGCGACATTGTCGAGGGCGGTGAAGTCATGGAAGATCGAGGTGATCTGGAATGAGCGCGCGATGCCGAGATCGGCGCGGGCATGCACCGGCAGGGCGGTGATGTCCTGGCCCATGAAGCGGATGCTGCCGGCATCGGGGCGCAGTTCGCCGATCAGCTGGCCGATCATCGTGGTCTTGCCGGCGCCGTTCGGGCCGATCACGGCGTGTATCTCGCCGGGCCGGATGTCGAGCGACAGGTTGTCGGTGGCGAGCAGGCCACCGAAGCGTTTGATCAGGCCGTCGACCTGCAGGATGGCCTCAGGCATGGTCGCCTCCGGTCTGGACATGGCCGCCGGTGCCGTAACGCCACAGCAGCAGCACGACGCCGCCGGCGCCGAGCAGCAGCAGGGTCGGCACCAGCCAGGCATCCTCGTAGATCAGGTGCACGCCGTAAATCAGATACAGCGTGGCGGCGCCGGCGAGGAGCGTGCCCGACGAGCCGCGCAGCATGGCGCCGGCGATGCCGCCGCGGGCGAAGATCACCACCAGCAGCAGGATCGGGCCGAACACGATCTTCCAGTATTCGGTCCAGCCCGACAGGATCTCTTCCAGCAGCAGGAAGATCACCGAGCCGAACAGCGGCCCGAACAGGTTGCCCATGCCGCCCAGCACCACCATGACGATCAGGTCGCCCGAGCGGGTCCAGTGCATCATCGCCGGGCTGATGAAATCGGTGTTGGTGGCAGTCAGCACGCCGGCCAGGCCGCAGATCATGCCGGCGATGACGAAGGCGGTCAGCCGGTAGCGGAACACCGGATAGCCCAGCGTCGCCATGCGACGGTCGTTCGAGCGGGCGCCCCGGATCACCATGCCGAAGCGCGAATTGATGATGCGGTGGCTGAGATACAACACGGCGGCCAGCAGGACCCAGCACAGCCAGTACAGGCTCGGCCTGCTGGTCAGGTCGATCAGGCCGCTGAACTGCGAGCGCTGCAGGATGGTCAGGCCGTCATCGCCGCCATAGGCATAGGCGCCGTTGCCGAGGTAGTAGATCAGCTGCGCCAGCGCCAGCGTGATCATGATGAAGAAGATACCCCTGGTGCGCAGCGACAGCAGGCCGATCAGCAGGGCGACGATGCCCGACATCAGGATGGCCAGCGGCCATTGCAGCCAGCCATTGGTGACGCCCGAGGCGGCCATGATGCCGACGGTATAGCCGCCGACGCCGATATAGGCGGCATGGCCGAAGCTGACCAGGCCGCCATAGCCGAGGATCAGGTTCAGGCTGACCGCCGCGATCGCCATGATGACGATGCGGGTGAACAGGGTCAGCATGAAGGGATCGTCGAAGGCCGCGGCATAGGCTGGCACCAGCGCCAGCGCGGCCAGCAGCGCGAGGCCGACGATGGTGGTGACGGGCCACGAACGGGCGCGCGGCGATGCGGAGGACGCGGGCGAAGACATCGGCGGCATTCCTCAGCGGCCCGGAGCGGGGAACAGGCCGGCCGGTCGCAGCACCAGCACGCCGGCCATCAGGATGTAGATCAGCATCGAAGAGACCGCCTGCGCCAGCGTGCCGGCATCGGACGGGTTGAGGAAATGGCCGAGGATGTTGGGCAGGAAGGCGCGCCCCATGGTGTCGATGACGCCGATGGCGACCGCGGCGATGAAGGCGCCGCGGATCGAGCCGATACCGCCGATCACGATGACGACGAGGGCGAGGATCAGGATGTTGTCGCCCATGCCGATCTGCACCGTGGTGATCGGTCCCGACATCAGGCCGGCCAGCGCGGCCAGCGCCGAGCCCAGTCCGAAGACGAGCGTGAACAGCAGCTTGATGTCGATGCCGAGCGCCCCGATCATCTCGCGGTTGGACGCGCCGGCGCGGATCAGCATGCCGAGCCGGGTGCGCTGGACCAGCACATAGAGGAACAGCGCGACGGCCAGCCCGACGGCGATGATGGCGAAGCGGAAGCTGGAATAGGGCAGGCCGGGCAGTATCTCGATCTGGCCCTTGAGGAACTCCGGCAGATCGATGGCCATGCCGCCGACGCCGAACACCAGCCGGGCCAGTTCGTTGAAGAACAGGATCAGGCCGAAGGTGGCCAGCACCTGGTCAAGATGGTCGCGGGCATACAGCGTGCGCAGCGCGATCACCTCGGTGACGATGCCGAGCAGTGCGCCGGCTGGCAGGGCAAGCAGGGCGCCGAGGAAGAAGCTGCCGGTCCACTGGGTGAAGACCGCCGCAAAATAGGCCCCCATCATGTACAGCGAGCCATGGGCGAGGTTGACCAGGTCCATGATGCCGAAGACGAGGGTGAGGCCGGCGGCCAGCAGGAACAGCAGCAGGCCGACCTGCAGGCCGTTGAGGAATTGCTCGAAGAGAAGAAGGGACATGATCTGCGGTCGGCTGGGCTGCGGGTCTGACGGGCCGCGGGGGTCTAGCCCGCGGCCCGCCGGTGAAAGAACGCCGGAGGTTACTGCATTTTGCACTGGGCGGCGTGGGAATCCTGATAGGCGGTGAGAATCGTGCTGACTGTCCGCGTGTCATACCCGCCATCCGCGCTCTTGTACGCTTCCTGCTGGTAGACATTGTGGATCGGGAAGTGATTCGGCCCGAACTTGAAGGCGCCGCGCACCGAATCGAACTTCGCCGCTTCCAGCGCCTTGCGCACCGCGGGCTTGTTCTTCAGGTCGCCCTTGGTGGCGGTCACCGCCGAGGCGATCAGGTTGATCGCGTCATAGGATTGCGCGCCGTAGAAGGTCGGCGCCCGGCCATGCGTCTTGCGGAAATCGGCAACCATCTTCTGGTTGATCGCATAGGGCAGGTCGGAACCCCAGAAGGCGCCGAAATAGGTGTCGAGCGCCAGATCCTTCTGCAGGGTCAGCGACACGGCATCCACGGTGAAGGCGGAATAGAGCGGCACGTCCTTCTTCAGGCCGGCCTGGCTGTACTGGGTCAGGAACTGCACGCCCCAGCGGCTCGGGTAGAAGATGTAGACCGCATCGGGTCTGGCGGCGCGGATCTTCGAGATCTCGGCCGAGAAGTCGAGCTGGTCGGGCCATTTGGTCATATCCTGGCCGATCACCTTGCCCTTGAAAGTGGCCTTGACGCCATTGGCCTGATCGTTGCCGGCGGCATAGCCCGGCGCGACGATATAGAGGGTCTTCACGCCCTTCTGGTTCAGCAGCTCGCCCATGGCATTCGGCAGCTGGTCGTTCTGGTAGGAGGCAGCGAAGAAATACGGATTGCACTGGGCGCCGGCGAGCTGCGAGGGGCCGGCATTGGCGCTGATCAGGAAGGTGTTCGCATCGACCACCGGCTTGTAGGACGCCAGCAGCACGTTCGACCAGATGTAGCCGGTGACGAAATCGACCTTGTCGCGCTGCAGCAGCTTTTCGGTCTTCTGCTTGCCGACTTCCGGTTTCTGCTCGTCGTCCTCGTAGATCACCTCGACGGGGATGCCACCCATCTTGCGGCCGAGATGATCGAGCGCCAGCTCGACGCTGTTCTTCATGTCCTGCCCGTAGGCCGCATTGGGGCCCGACAGGGTGGTGACGAAGCCGATCCTGATCTTCTTGTTGGCCTGCGCGGCGGCGGGCTGCGGCGCGGCGAACAGGATCGTCAGCGCCAGTGCGGTGGCACCGGCGAAATGTGCAAAACGGAAAGCGGTCATGATGGTCTCCCGATAAGACACGCCGTCGCGCCGGCAATGATGCCGGACGCAGTGGCCGGATGCTGTCCGGCGTTGCATGCCCTCAAGGAGTCCCCCGTGGGAGATATTTTAGACATAAAATAATTCACGAGGCAATCGGGCTTTCACAGGATGCCGCAGCAATACAGGGCGGCAGACGCAGAAAGGGCGCCGCACGAGACCGTGCGGCGCCCCCCGGTGGTGGTTACATCTTGCACTGCTTGGCGTAGGGATCCTCGAGGTTGTCGACGATCTTGCTGATCGTGCGGATATCGTACTCGCCGTCGCCCGCCTTGTAGGCTTCCTGCTGGTAGATCGCCTCGATCGGGAAGTGGTTGGTGTTGAACTTGAACGGCCCGCGCACCGAGTCGATCTTCGCCGCCTCGAGCGCCTTCTGCACCGCCGCCTTGTCCTTCAGGTTGCCCTTGGTGGCGACCACTGCCGAAGCGATCAGGTTGATCGCGTCATAGGACTGCGCGCCGTAGAAGGTCGGGGTGTCCTTGAACTGCTTCTTGTAGTCGCCGACGAACTTGGTGTTGGCGGCGAACGGCAGGTCGGGCGCCCAGAACAGGCCGAAGTAGGTATCCAGCGCCAGATCCTTCTGCAGCTTCAGCGTCACCGCGTCGACCGAGAAGACGGAATAGAGCGGGATTTCCTTCTTCAGGCCGGCCTGGCTGTACTGGGTGAGGAACTGCACGCCCCAGCGGCTCGGGTAGAAGATCCAGACCGCATCGGGCTTGGCGGCGCGGATCTTCGAGATCTCGGCCGAGAAGTCGAGCTGGTCAGGCCACTTGGTCATGTCCTGGCCGACGACTTCGCCCTTGAAGGTGGCCTTGACGCCGGTGGCCATGTCCTGGCCGGCGGCATAGTTCGGCGCCACGATGTAGAGCTTCTTCACGCCCTTCTGGTTCAGCAGCATGCCGAGGCCCATCGGGTTCTGGTCATTCTGCCACGAGGCCGAGAAGAAATACGGGCTGCACTGGGTGCCCGCGAGCTGCGACGGGCCGGCATTGGCGCTGATCAGGAAGGTCTTGTTGTCGATCGCCGGCTTGTAGGAAGCCAGCAGCACGTTCGACCAGATATAGCCGGCAATGAAATCGACCTTGTCGCGCTGCAGCAGCTTTTCGGTCTTCTGCTTGCCGACTTCCGGCTTCTGCTCGTCGTCCTCGTAGATCACCTCGACGGGGATGCCGCCCATCTTGTGGCCGAGATGATCGAGCGCCAGCTCGACGCTGTTCTTCATGTCCTTGCCGTAGGCCGCATTGGGGCCCGACAGGGTGGTGACGAAGCCGATCTTGATCTTCTTGTTGGCCTGCGCGGCGGCCGGCTCGGTGATGAACGGCGTCGCGGCCAGCGCGAGGCCCGCAGTCAGTTGCAGCAGCGTTGAAATCTTCATTCCTGTTTCCCTTTCCCTATGTGTGACGCAGACGGCCCTTGCGGCAGCCTGTGCCGGTCACATCCCTGATTATCGTCTGGCCCCCGAACGCCTGTGGCGTGGTGCCTTGCCCTGTTGCCATCGACTGTAGTCCACGCCCGTGGCGCAAGTCCATGTCGCCTCCGGCACAAGGTCCGGGGACGCGGATCGCGGGGGCGGCCGAGGGCCTGGAGTCTGTGACGGTAACGGATTGATGCCGCAGCGTTGATGCTGTCTGTCGCGGCCCAGCCCGTGATGCTGGCGGTTCCTCCCCTCCCTGTTGCAGCCGGTATTATATTGCAGCTTTTAGTCCCGGCAAGAAATATCCTGCATGCGAGCCTCGCATGCCGCGACGTGTATTTGCAAGCGCAAATAAATGTCAGGCAGCAGCCGGATCACGGCTGCGCAGAGCGAAGCGCTGCACCTTGCCGGTCTGGGTGCGCGGCAGGGTGTCGATGAAGTCGATGGCGCGCGGGTATTTGTAGGGCGCGATCTCGGCCTTGACGAAATCCTGCAGCAGTTTCGCGGTCTCCGCCGTCGCCCGGTCCTTCTCGCGCAGCACCACGAAGGCTTTCACGATCTGGCCGCGCTGGGGGTCCGGCGCGCCGACCACCGCGCATTCCTGCACCAGCGGATGCAGCATCAGCACGGCTTCGACCTCGGGGCCGGAGATGTTGTAGCCGGCCGAGACGATCATGTCGTCGGTGCGGGCCTGGTACCAGAAATAGCCGTCCTCGTCGCAGACATAGGCGTCGCCGGTGAAGTTCCAGCCGTCCTTCACATAGGCGGCCTGGCGTTCCGGATTGTCGAGATAGCGGCATCCGGTGGGGCCGCGCACCGCCAGCCGGCCGACCGTGCCGGGCGGCACCGGATTGCCGCGCTCGTCGACCACGCGTGCCTCGAAGCCGGGGATCGCCTTGCCGGTGGCTCCCGGGCGGATGCCGTCGCCCGCGGATGTGACGAAGATATGCAGCATCTCGGTCGAGCCCAGCCCGTCGGTGATGCGGATGCCGGTGGCGTCGCGCCAGCCGTCCCAGGTCGGTCGCGGCAGGGTCTCGCCGGCCGAGACGCATTTCTCCAGCGACGCGATGTCGTAGTCCTTCGCCATCTCGGTCATGGCGCGATAGGCGGTCGGCGCGGTGAACAGCACGCTGACCTTTTTCGCCTGGATGGTTTCGAGGATCTTCTGCGGCGTGAACTGTTCGACCAGCACGGTCGAGGCGCCGGCATGCATCGGGAAGGTGACCAGCGCACCCAGCCCGAAGGTGAAGGCGAGCGGCGGGCTGCCGGTGAAGACGTCATCCTTGTCCGGCTGCAGCACATAGCGGCTGAAGGTGTCGCAGATCGCCATGATGTCGCGATGGAAGTGCATGCAGCCCTTGGCGGGGCCGGTGGTGCCGGAGGTGAAGGCGATCAGGCAGACATCGTCCCAGGCGGTGTCGACAGTCTCGAAGGTCGCCGGCTTGGTCGCCATCAGGCTTTCCAGCGACTCCGGGCCCTCGGCATAGAAATAGCGGCAGGTTCTGAGCTGCCGCGATTCCTTCAGGGTCGTCTCCATCTCGTCGCGCAGGCGCCAGTCGCAGATCGCCACGGCAATCTCGGCCTTGTCGGCCATGAAAGTCAGCTCGCGCCAGCGATAGAGCGGCATGGTCGCCACCGCGATGGCGCCGACCTTCATCACCGCGAACCAGCAGGCGACATACATCGGGTTGTTCGGCGCGCGCAGCAGCACCCGGTTGCCCGGTTTGACGCCGAGGTCATCGACCAGCACATGGGCGATGCGGTTGGCGGCCTCAAGCAGGTAGCGGTAGGTCCAGACCTCGTCGTTGTAATGGATCACCGGCCGGTCGCCGTATTTCGCTGCCTGTCTGTCGAGCAGTTCGCGGGCGCAGTTCAGTCGCTTCGGATAGGCGGCCAGCTCGGGCAGTGTGTCCCAGCGCATCTCCGGCCACTGGTCCTGCGGCGGCAGGTGATCGCGGGCGAAACTGTCGGTATGGGCGGAGGATTCGAACCTATGCATGATGCACCTCGGCAATAGAAGAGGCGGGTTCGGCGATCGGGACGGGGAGGTCGATACGCACCGCATCTGACGGCGGTGTTGCACGTCCGGCCGCATCATGGGCACGGACGTAATAGGTGTAGCGCAGGCCGCCGAGCACGACGCGGTCGGCATGCTTGGTCGATTTCACCGCCTCGGTGACGCGGGCGGTGCCGTCGTCCTCGGCGCGGTACACGTTATAGCCGGCAATCGGTGCGGTGCCGGGCAGGGCCGGCTTCCAGGCGAGTTTCACCTGGCCTTTCGCTACGGTGGCGACCAGTCCGGCGCCACCATCCGGCCAGCGCGGCGCCTCGCCGCCGGTGCGGTCAGGCGGCGCCTGGCGCAGGCCCTTGGGCCAGAGGAAGCAGTTCACTTCCTTGAAATTCTCGTCGAGCTGCTTGCAGACGTTGCAGTAGATGCAGCGCACGATCTGGTCGGCGCGATTGTCTTCGAGTTTCTTCACCCAGTCGGGATCTGCGAGCAATTGCCGCGCCATGCCGACCATGTCGGCGCGGCCCTCCTGCAGCAGGGCCTCGGCATCGGCCGGGTCGCTGATCTTGCCGACCGAGATCACCGGCACGTCGAAACCATGCGCGTTGATGAACTGCTTCACCCCGGCGGCCAGATGGGCATGCGGCAGCGGCGGATACCAGTCGCCGGGCATGCAGCGGTCGCCGGAATAGCCGGTATAGGGATAGAGCGGCTGGCCCTCGCGGTGCACCGCATCTTCGAACTTGCCGCCGACCGACAGCGAGATGTAATCGACGCCGAGCTGCGCCATGCGCAGGCCGATCAGCTTGGCGTCCTCGACGGTATAGCCTTCCTTGATCGCTTCCTCGGCGAGGAAGCGCACGCCGACGGGGAAGTCATGGCCGACCTGGCGGCGGACTTCCGCCATCACCCGGCCGAACATGGCGAGCCGGCCCTCCAGCGTGCGGCCGTCGTAATCGTCGCGGCGCGGATTGCGGCGCGACAGGAAGGACGACAGCGTATAGGCATGCGCCGAATGCAGCTCGACGCCGTCGTAGCCGGCAAGGCGCGCGCGCGCGGCGGCGGCGCCGAACTGGGCGATGATGGTCTCGATCTCCGGCGGCGACAGGCTGTCGATGGTCTGGCGCCAGCCGGACCGCGCGACCTTCAGGAAATGGATGATCTGCGGCACCACCTTGCTGTCGGAGGTGTCGTGCACCTGCCGGGTCAGGTCGCGGTGGCCGGCGATGAATTCGTCCGACGACAGCCGCAGCAGCGGGCCGGACTTGTTGGCATGCACCGCCGTCGCCTCGACCACGATCAGGCCGACATGGCCCCGGGCATAGCGGACGTAGCGGTCGACGATGTCCTGGTTGACGAAGCCGTCCTCGCCGGACAGCCGTGTCACCATGGCGGGTACCGCCACCCGGTTGGGCAAGGTCATGCCGTTGATGGCGAGCGGCTGCAGCAGCTTCATGGCGCGCCGCCCTCTGAGGCCGCCCCATTCTCGGCCATATAGGCGGCATAGGTCTGGCCGGCGATCACCAGCTTGTTGACCTCGGTGGTGCCCTCGTAGATGCGGAGCGCCCGGATCTCGCGATACAGGCTTTCGACCATGACGCCACGGGTGACGCCAAGCCCGCCCCAGAGCTGCACGGCGGCATCGATCACCCGCTGGGCCGCCTCGGTGGCGTACATCTTGGCCATCGAGGCCTCGCGGGTGACGCGGTCGGCGCCGCGATCCTTGGTCCAGGCGGCGCGGTAGACCAGCAGGGCCGAAGCGTCGATCTCGGTCGCCATGTCGGCGATCCTGGCCTGGGTCAGCTGGTAATCGGCGAGCTTCTGGTCGAACACCTTGCGCACATGCACGCGGCGCAAAGCCTCGTCGAGCGCGCGGCGGGCGAAACCGAGCGCGGCGGCCCCGACGGTGGAGCGGAAGACGTCGAGATTGCTCATGGCGATCTTGAAGCCTTCGCCGGGGCGGCCGATCAGGTTGCCGGCGGGTATCACGCAGTCGCGGAATTCGAGCCGGCCGAGCGGATGCGGCGCCATCACATCGATGCGCTCGGGCACACTGAAGCCCGGCGTGCCGGCCTCGACCACGAAACAGGCCAGTCCCTTGGTCCCGGGTGCGTCGCCGAGCCGGGCGATCACCGTATACTGGTCGGCGATGCCGCCGTTGGAGATCCAGGTCTTCACGCCGTTCAGCCGGAAGCCCTGCCCATCGGGGACGGCAACCGTGCTGACATTGGCGACGTCGGAGCCGGCATCGGGTTCCGACATGGCCAGCGCCGCGATCTTCGAGCCATTGGCCACGCCGGGCAGCCAGCGACGCTTCTGCTCGGGCGTGCCGAACAGGCTGATCGGCCCGGAGCCGAGCCCCTGCATGACAAAGGCGAAATCGGCGAGGCCGTGGTGATAGGCGAGAATCTCGCGGGCCAGCGCCAGTGCGCGGACATCCAGCACCTCGTTCAGGCCGCCGCCGTCGCGCGGCACGGTCAGGCCGAGGAAACCGTCCTTGCCGAGCTGCCGCACGAAGCCGCGGCAGACGTCATCGATATCGGCATCCTCGTCGTGGTGCGCGGCATGTTTCGCCGCCCAGTCCTGCAGGCAGGCGGCGAGGCGGCGGTGATGCTCCTCGAAGAACGGCCAGTTGAGATAGCTGCGGTCCATCTCAGTTGCCCCCGAAGACCGGCTTCTGCTTTGCCACGAAGGCATGGTAGGCGCGGGCAAAATCCCGGGTCTGCATGCAGATCGCCTGGGCCTGCGCCTCGGCCTCGATGGCGGCATCGAGATCCATCGACCATTCCTGGTGCAGGCAGGTCTTGGTGATGCCGTGCGCAAAGGTTGGCCCGGCGGCGAGTTCGGCGGCCAGCGCCTGCGCCTCGGCCAGCACCTGTTCGGGCGCGACCAGCCGGTTGAAGAAGCCCCAGCGCTCGCCTTCCTCGGCCGCCATGCTGCGACCGGTATAGAGCAGCTCGGCGGCGCGGCCGGAGCCGATGATGCGCGGCAGGATGTTGCAGGCGCCCATATCGGCACCGGCGAGGCCGACCCGGGTGAACAGGAAGGCGGTTTTGGTGCGCGGCGTGGCCAGCCGCAGGTCGGAGGCCATGGCGAGGATGGCGCCGGCGCCGGCGCAGATACCGTCGATGGCGGCGATGACCGGCTGCGGGCAGTGGCGCATCGCCTTGACGAGGTCGCCGGTCATGCGGGTGAAGGCGAGCAGGCCCTGCATGTCGCCGGACTCTTTCATCTTCACCAGCGGGCCGATGATCTCGTGCACGTCGCCGCCGGAGCAGAAATTGCCGCCTGCGCCGGTGATCACCACCGTCTTCACGTCGGCGACATGACTGAGCGCGCGGAAGGTGTCGCGCAGTTCGGCGTAGGATTCGAAGGTCAGCGGATTCTTGCGCTCGGGCCGGTTCAGCGTGACGGTCGCCACCTTGCCGGCGACGGCCCAGCCGAAATGCACGGGGCGGAAATCGGCCGCCTTGGTCTGTGTCGTGCCGCTCACCGGTCGTCTCCCTCGTCTTTGTCGGTTGCGGTGCTGAGCACCGAGGTCTTCAGCCGGCCGAGCAGCTGGAACAGCTGCTGCATGTCCTGCCGGCTCAGGCCGGCCATCATGTCGTCGACCCATTGCTCGTGTTCCGGGGTCATGGCGTCGAAGGCCTTCTTGCCGGCCGGCGTCAGGCTGACATGGCTGCTGCGGCGGTCGCGGGCCGAGGGGGTGCGTTTGACCAGGCCTTCCTCGACCAGCCGGTCGGTCAGCCCGGTGATGTTGCCGTTCGAGACCATCATGCGGGCGCTGAGTTCGCCCATGCTGAGGCCGTCCGGGCTGCGGTCGAGCTGGGCCAGCAGGTCGAAGCGCGGCAAGGTCGTGTCAAAGCGTGTGCGCAAGGCGCCACGCACGCGGCCCTCGATCAGGTTCGAGCAGGTCAGCAGCCGCAGCCACAGCCGCAGTTCCAGCTTGTCGTCGCGGGTGGTGCCGGTCTCGCGGTCGTTGGCGGGCGGGGCAGGCTGGCGCAGTTCGCTCATGACATGACCTCTCCGCCGGCGACGGCGATGCACTGACCGGTCACGGCGGCGGCGGCGTCGCCGGCCAGCCAGATGACGGCATCGGCCACTTCCTCGGGCCGGACCAGCCGGCCCTGCGGATTGCCGGCCGCCAGTTCGGCGCGGGCCTCGGCGGCACTGCGGCCGGTTTTCTTCACGATGGTGTCGATGGTGGTGGCGGTCATGTCGGTATCGACATAACCGGGGCAGACGGCATTCACGGTGATGCCGCTTTTCGCATATTCGCGGGCCAGCGCCCGGGTCAGCCCGACCACGCCGTGCTTCGCCGCGCAATAGGCGGCGACATAGGCATAACCGGTCAGGCCGGCGGTGGAGGCGACGTTGATGACGCGGCCGCGCTTGCGCGCCAGCATGCCGCCGATGGCGGCGCGGGTGACGGTGAACACGCCGGTCAGGTTCACCGCCAGCATGTCGTTCCAGTGCCCGGCGGTCATCTTGGCGAAAGGCTGGCTGGCGCCGAAGCCGGCATTGTTGACCAGGATGTCGACGGGCCCCAGCAGGGCGGCGGCTTGCTGCAGCATCGCCGCGACGGCGGCCGCGTCGGTGACATCGGCGGGGAAGGCCCCGGCGCTGACGCCGTAAGCCTCGTCGAGTTCGGCAGCACGGCGTTCCAGCAGGGCGGCGTCGCGGCCGATCAGGCTGACGGCGGCACCGGCGGCAGCGAGGCGTTGCGCCACGGCCCAGCCGATGCCGCGGCTGGCGCCGGTGACCAGCGCATGCCGGCCGGCCAGCGGCGCGGTGCTGTCATCCGCGGCGCCATCTTCCGCGGCGGGTGTTGATGCTGCCTTGCGCTTGCTTGCGGCCATCGGCCCAGGCTCCCTGAATTATATTTTAAATATAAAATAAATCCTGGAGCCGGGCAAGGCCGCATCGGTGCGCCGGAACCTGTGCGGGTATCGGAGAATCGAAAGGCGACGCAGGCGGGTTAAGTATGGTAAACAATGCTTTGTCGATTCGCGGGGGATATAGACGGCGCAATGAGCTTGGCGCGATTTTCCATATTGCCGATGATGATGCTGATGACGGCGCTCGTCCTGGCGGGCTGCCAGTCGATGAGCCTGGGCGGTGGCGGCAAGACCTCTTCCGATAACAAGGTGCAGGGCGGTCCGCCGCCGCAGATTTCCGGCGTCGCGCTGCCGGAGGGCTATTCGCTGGATGCAGACCGCACGATTATCCTCGGCGAGGGCGACCGCTGGATCGGCCGGCTGTCCTACAGCATCAATTCCTCGGCCGATGCGATGTTCGATTTCGTCCGCGGCGAGATGGCCAACCATGGCTGGAAAGAGGTCGCCGTGGTGCGCGCCGAGACCAGCCAGCTCACCTTCCTGTCGGGCGATGGCGACCGCGTCGCCTCGATCCTGATCACCCGCAGCACGCTGTACGGCTCCAAGGTCGACATGACGGTGTCGCCGTCGTCGTCGGCGTCGGGCCTGTCGGGTGGAGGCGCTGCGCGCACGCCGGTGCAGCGCCGCTGAAGCGGCGCCGGGCGTTTTTCAGCTCAGTTGAAGGCCTTGAAGGTGATCAGCGTGAAGGTGTCCTTCACGCCGGTGATGGTCTGCAGCTTGTTGACCACGAAATGCCCGATATCCTGGCCGTCGGGCAGGTAGCATTTCATCATCAGGTCGTACTGGCCGGAAATCGAATGGACTTCGGAAACCTGCTCGATTTCCTCGACGGCCTTGACGGCAACGTCATAGGCGCGGCCGAGGTCGCATTTCACCATCACGAAAATCGTCTGCATCGCCGGCTCCGTATCCTGTGCTGAGCGGACTGTAATCGAAGTCCGCGTCCCGGTCCAACCGGCCGGACCGCCCGGGCAGGGCGTCAGGAGTTGGCGGCGCGGCGCACCGGGCGCAGCAGGAAGTCGGGGACATGGTCGCCCATGCCCACCACCGGCGGCTCGCGGTCATCGCGGTCGCGGCGGCGGTTGTCGTCACGGCGGCTGTCGTCACGACGCGGCTCGTCGCGGCGGGGCTCGCGGGCCACGCGTTCGCGCGGCTGGTCGTTCTGGGCGTCTTCGGCACGGACCGGCTCGTTGCGGACCGGTTCGCTGCGCACGGGCTCACTTCGCACGGGCTCGGGCCGCACTGGCTCGGGCCGCACTGGCTCGGACCGCACAGACTCGGGCCGGCTCTGGCGCGGCGCGGCCTCGGTTGCTGCATCGGCGCTCTTGGCGCCGCTGCGCTTGCGGCCGCCGCGTTCACCGCGCTCGCCGCCACGATCCTTGCGCTCGCCGCGATCCTTGCCGCCGCGGCGACCGCGCCGGCTGCCCTGGTCCTCGGGCTCGGCGGCGGCCATCTCTTCGGCGCCGACGTCGAAGCCCTGCATCTCCATCACCGGGATGTCGCGGGCGATCAGGCTCTTGATCTGCGCCAGATATTTGCCGTCCTCGCCGGAGACGAGCGTGAAGGCGCGGCCGTTCAGGCCGGCACGGCCGGTGCGGCCGATGCGGTGGACGTAATCTTCCGGATGGGTCGGGACGTCGAAATTGAACACATGGGTCAGGCCCTGGACGTCGAGGCCGCGGGCGGCGACGTCGGAGGCGACCAGGATGCCGATCTCGCCGCGCTTGAACTTCTCCAGCGTCCCGGTGCGGGTCGACTGATCCATGTCGCCATGCAGGGCCGCGGCGTCGAAGCCGTGCCGGATCAGCGATTTGGCCAGGATGTCGACGTCACGCTTGCGGTTGCAGAAGATGATCGCGTTCTTGACTTCCTCGCTGCGCAGCAGGGCACGCAGGGCCTCGCGCTTCAGCTTGTGCGGCACGTTGATGGCGAACTGCGCGATCGACTCGGCGGTCGTCGCCTGGCGGGCAACCTCGATTTCCTTCGGGTTGCTAAGGAACTTGTCGGCCAGCCGGCGCATTTCCGGCGCCATGGTGGCCGAGAAGAACAGCGTCTGGCGCAGCGGCGGCAGCATTTTGCCGATCCGCTCGATATCGGGCATGAAGCCCATGTCGAGCATGCGGTCGGCCTCGTCGATGACGAAGATCTGCACGCCGGTCAGCATCATCTTGCCGCGTTCGAAATGGTCGATCAGGCGGCCCGGCGTGGCGATCAGCACGTCGACGCCGCGGTCGAGCAGCTTTTCCTGCTCGGTATAGTTCACGCCACCGATTAGCAGGGCCATCGAGAGCGGGGAATTCTTGCCGTATTTGTCGAAGCTGTGGGCGACCTGGTCGGCCAGTTCGCGGGTCGGCTCGAGGATGAGGGCGCGCGGCATGCGGGCGCGGGCGCGACCGCCGGCCAGGATGTCGATCAGGGGCAGGGTAAAGCCCGCGGTCTTGCCGGTGCCCGTCTGCGCCGTGCCGAGCACGTCACGCCCCATCAGGACGATGGGGATGGCCTGCGCCTGGATCGGGGTCGGGGTTGTGTAGCCAGCTTCGGCGACGGCCTTGAGAACCGGCTCGCTCAAGCCTAAATCAGTAAATTCCATGGATTTCCGCATTGTCTGGACAGCCAGCGCAAGATGCACGGCGCCCGCAGGGCGGGACAAGACCACAGGCGTCAGGGGGTGTCAATGCCTGTTGAAGCCGCTGGAAATAGCAAAATCAATCGGTTATCGTCACTTTTCGCGATTTTTCCGTAACCGGAGTGTTCATCCCATGAAGCTGATTGACGAGATCGTGGCCAACAAGGCGCAACTGACCGAATGGCGCCGCGATCTCCACATGCACCCCGAAACCGCCTTCGAAGAGCATCGCACCGCCGATTTCGTCGCCAAGGCGCTGGAGTCGTTTGGCATGCCGGTGCACCGGGGCCTGGCCAAGACCGGCGTGGTCGGCACGCTGAAGGCCGGCAAGGGCAACCGGGCGATCGGCCTGCGCGCCGACATGGATGCGCTCGACCTCATCGAGATGAACGAGTTCGCGCACAAGTCGACGCACCAGGGCAAGATGCATGGCTGCGGCCATGACGGCCATACCATCATGCTGCTCGGTGCCGCGCAGTATCTGGCCAAGACCAAGAATTTTGACGGCACCGTGCATTTCATCTTCCAGCCGGCGGAAGAGAATCTCGCCGGCGGCAAGGTGATGGTCGACGAAGGCCTGTTCGAGAAGTTTCCCTGCGAGACCGTGTTCGGCATGCACAACATGCCCGGCGTCGATGTCGGCAAGTTCGGCGTCCGCGTCGGACCGATGATGGCCTCGGCCGACATGTTCTGGATCCGGGTGAAGGGCGTCGGCGCCCATGGCGCCTATCCGCATCGCGGCGTCGACCCGGTGGTGATCGCCGCCGAGATCATCCTGGCGCTGCAGTCGATCGTCGCCCGCAACACCGATCCGATGCACAGCGCGGTGGTCAGCTGCTGCCATGTCGAGGCCGGCCATACCACCAACGTGATCCCCGAAGAGGCGATGATCGCCGGCACCACGCGCGCCTTCCTGCCCGAAGTGCAGGACATGATCGAGAGCCGGCTGAAGCAGATCGCCACCGGCATCGCCGCCGCCCATGGCGCCAGCGCCACGATCGATTACCAGCGCCGCTATCCGCCGACCATCAACACCGCGGAAGAGAGCGAGCTGGCCGCCGCCGCGGCTGCCCAGGTGGTGGGCAGCGAGAATGTGCTGCGCAACCTCAACCCCAGCATGGGCGCCGAGGATTTCGCCTGGATGCTGCGCGAAAAGCCGGGCGCCTACGTCTGGGTCGGCAACGGCGCCGGCGAGGGCAGCTGCATGGTCCATAATCCGCGGTATGACTTCAATGACGATGTCCTGCCGATCGGCGCCAGCTACTGGGCGCGACTGGCCGAGATGGCGCTGCCCGCCGGCTGACGGCGGCCGGCGCTGCGCGGGGGAGGCGCGGCGATGAGCTTCAAGGTGAAGTTCTGGGGCGTGCGCGGCAGCATCGCGACGCCGTCGGCGCGCCATATCGGCTTTGGCGGCAATACCTCCTGCGTCGAGGTGAAGGCCGGCAGCGAGACGATCATTTTCGATGCCGGCACCGGCATCCGCAATCTCGGCCACTGGCTGCTCAAGCGCGGCGTGCGGCAGGGCTCGCTGCTGCTGTCGCATACCCACTGGGACCATATCAACGGCTTTCCGTTCTTCTCGCCGGCCTTCAAGCCAGACCGGCATTTCCTGATCCATGCCGGCCACCTGATCGACAAGGGCGGCATCGGTAATGTCCTGGCGTCGCAGATGGCGCAGCCGTTCTTTCCGGTGCCGCTGGAGAAAATGGGGGCGCGGATCGAGAGCGTCGATTTCCGTGCCGGCGACAGCTTCTCCCTGGGCAACGGCAGCATCCGGGTGCGCACCACGCCGCTGAATCATCCCGACGGCGCCACGGCTTACCGCCTGGATTTCGGCGGCAAGTCGCTGTGCTACGTGACCGATACCGAGCATGTGCCGGGCAAGCCCGACCAGAACATCCTTGGCCTGATCGAGGGCGCCGACCTGGTCATTTATGACAGCACCTATACCGACGCCGAATATGAAAAGCATGTCGGCTGGGGGCATTCGACCTGGCAGGAGGGCGTCCGGCTCTGCCGCATGGCCAACGTCAAGACGCTTGCGATATTCCATCATGACCCCGATCATGAGGACCTGTTCATGGAGGCGCTGGAAGCCGAAGCGCGCCAGCTCTGGTCGGGAACCCTGGTGGCGCGGGAAAATATGCGGATCAATCTGCTTTAGGGGAGGGAAGGCATGGCGCGGCTGTATCTCGTGCGGCATGCGAAGGCGGCGGCAAGATTTGACGAAGACCCGGATCCCGGCCTCTCGGAAGAGGGCAAGGAGGCGGCCGTCGAACTGGCTCTCGACCTGGAGAAGATCGGACCCTGTCCGATCCTGACCTCGCCGCTGGAACGCGCGCGGGAAAGCGCGCTGCCGCTGGCCAACCGCTGGGGCATCCAGCCCGAGGTGAGTGCGGCCTTCAGCGAGATTCCGACACCGCCGGAGATCGCCCAGCAGGGCATCAAGGCACGCGGGCCATGGCTGAAGGAGATCGCCGGCCAGCGCTTCGGCACCCAGCCGTCGCTGATCCGTGCCTGGCGCGAGGGCCTGATCGGTATGCTGAAATCGACCCGCAGCGATACGGTGATCTTCACCCATTTCATGGTGATCAACGCGGCGCTCGGCGCCGCCACCAATGACGACCGCGTGGTGATCATGCAGCCGGATTACTGCTCGTACTTCGTGTTCGAGACGACCAGCCGCGGCCTGTCGCTGGTGTCGCGCGGTGCCGAAGCCACCACGACAGTACTCTGATCGCCGGCGCCCCGGCGCCGGCAGCTCCTGCGCATGCATTGTCCACCTGCCCGGCCTTGCGACCGGGTCCCGGAAATCAGGCGGTGCGCCGCCCGGCGGGAACAGCTTGGCCATGGCGGGCGAGACCGGCTAATCTGTCTGCAACCCATCCTGCATGGTTTTGCCGTTTGCTACCGGGGACGTTGTGATGAATGCCAAACCAGAGATCAAGACGGCCCCGGCGTCGGCTTCCGCGGCGCCGGCCTCGGCCGACCTGCCGGCCGGCTATGTGCTGGAAGACCAGATCGGCCATCTGATCCGGCGCGCGCATCAGCGCCATACGGCGCTGTTCATGGCGATGATCGGCGATGCCCAGGTGACCACCACGCAATATGCGGCGCTGGTGAAGCTCTACGAGATGGGCGAGCTGTCGCAGAATCACCTCGGCCGCCTGACCGCGATGGATCCCGCCACCATCCAGGGCGTGATCCGCCGGCTGACCGACCGCAAGCTGATCGCCCATCGCCCGGACCGCAACGACAAGCGGCGCCGCTGCCTCAGCCTCACCACCACCGGCCGCGACCTGGTCGGCCGCCTGCTCGCCAACGGCCCGAAGGTGACGCAGGCGACGCTCGATCCGCTCAGCCCGGACGAGCAGCGCCAGATCGTCGCACTGCTCAAGCGGCTCGGCTGAACGCAGGAAACCCTTTATCGATGCGGGTTTTCACGCCGTCGGGCGCTGCCGGCGGCGATGCTGCGCTGCCGCATTTCTGCGCAGCAGGTGCCTATATTTTGACGTTGACTCTGAGCGGGCAAAACCGCAGCATCGTTTGCGTACAAACGATACGGCCCGCAGGGGGTGGGCCGTACGCAGATGCCGGCGGGGAGGCCCCAAACACCGATGGCGTCCAGTTATGTGCGTCCCACCAGCCTCGATGAGGCTCTGGCCAGCCTGAAGGCGGCGACCGCCGCCGGCGCACCGCGCCGGCCGGTGATCCTGGCCGGCGGCACCGATTATTACCCGGCGCGCGTCGGTCGCGCGCTGGATGACGATATCCTCGACATCACCGCGATCCCCGATCTCAAGGGCATCAGTGAAACCGCCGAGCACTGGCGCATCGGCGCCACCACCACCTGGGGCGAGATCGTCGCCGCCGACCTGCCGCCGCATTTCGACGGCCTGAAGCAGGCGGCCCGCGTGGTCGGCGGCGCCCAGATCCAGAATGCCGGCACCATCGCCGGCAACCTGTGCAATGCCTCGCCGGCCGCCGATGGCGCGCCGATGCTGATGGCGATGCGCGCGCGGGTCGAAATCCGCAATGCCGCCGGCCGCCGCGAGATGCAGCTCTCCGAGTTCATCACCGGCAACCGTCGCACGGCTTTGCAGCCGGGCGAACTGGTCACCGGCCTGATCGTGCCGAAGCCGAAAAAGCCGTCCTGCAGCGTGTTTCTCAAGCTCGGCGCCCGTGAATACCTGGTGATCTCGATTGCCATGGCCGGCCTGGTGCTGGAGGTCGAGGACGGCGTGATTGCCGGCGCCGGGCTGGCGGTCGGCGCCTGTTCGGCTGCCGCGATGCGGCTGTCGTGGCTCGAATCGGAACTGACCGGCCGCCGGCTCAATGCCGGGCTGGCCAACCGGGTGAAGCCCGAGCATCTCGATGCGCTGGCACCGATCGACGACATCCGCGCCGATGCCGCCTACCGGCGCGTTGCGGCGCTGACCCTGGTCCGGCGGGCGATCGTTGCGCTCGCCAAGCAGAAGCGGAACTGATGCCATGCGTCTGATCGTCAACGGACAGCAGCATACCTATCACGGCGAACCGCAGCGGCGCCTCAGCGACGTGCTGCGCGACGATCTCGGCCTGACCGGCACCAAGGTCGGCTGCAACGCCGGCGATTGCGGCGCCTGCACGGTGATGCTGGGCGGCAAGCAGGTCTGCGCCTGCCTGACCCCGGTGGCGCAGGCCGTGGGCAAGCCGGTGGTGACCGTCGAGGGCCTGCAGGCCCATGGCACGCTGTCGCGCCTGCAGACGTCTTTCCTCAAGCATGGCGCGGCGCAATGCGGCATCTGCACGCCCGGCATGTTGATGGCGGCGACCGACCTGCTGGCCGAGGTTTCGAAGCCGGACGAACAGCAGGTGATGGATGCCATCGGCGGCGTGCTGTGCCGCTGCACCGGTTATCGCAAGATCGTCGAGGCGGTGCTCGACGCCGCACATCATCCGAAACTGCCGGCCCAGCCGGCCGACGGCGCCGCGGTCGGCGCGCGCAGTCTCAAGGTCGACGGCCTGCAGAAGGTGGTCGGCACCGAGAAATATGGCGCCGACTACATCCCGGCCGATGCCCTGTGGCTGCGCATCATCCGCAGCCCGCATGCCCGCGCCAGCTTCACGCTCGGCGATTTTTCCGCCGTGATCGCGCAATACGGCCTGGAGCGGGTGTTCACCGCCGCCGATGTGCCGCGCAACGGCTTTGCCATTTTCGAGGACAAGGACCAGCCGGTGCTGGCCGACGGCATCGTGCGCTATCGCGGCGAGGCGGTGGTGGCCGTGGTCGGCCCGCGCAATGCGGTCGAGGCGCTGCGGCCGGAAGACCTGCCGATCACCTATGTGCCGGAAGACCCGGTCCGCGGCGTGGTTGCCGCTGCCGCGTCGGATGCGAAACTGGTGCAGGCCGGCAAGCCGGGCAACGTGCTGATCCGCGGCGCGGTCACCAAGGGCGATGTGGCCGAGGGCTTTGCCGCCGCTGCCGCCATCGTCGAGGGCCAGTTCCAGACCAGCTTCGTCGAGCATGCCTATATCGAGCCGGAAGCCGGCTGGGCCCGGCGCGTCGGCGACCGCATCGAAATCCATGCCTCGACCCAGGCGCCCTATATGGACCGGGACGAGGTGGCGAGCGTCATGCAACTGCCGCCGGACCGCGTGCGCATCGTGCCGACCGCCTGCGGCGGCGGCTTCGGCGGCAAGCTCGATGTCTCGGTGCAGCCGATGCTGGCCGTGGCGGCCTGGGTGCTGGGCAAGCCGGTCGCCTGCGTCTACACGCGGCCGGACAGCATGGCGTCCAGCACCAAGCGGCATCCGGCGCGCATCGCGGCGAAATTCGCCGCCGCGAAGGACGGCCGGCTGCTCGCCGCCGAGACCCATGCCGAATTCGATACCGGCGCCTATGCCAGCTGGGGGCCGACGGTGGCCAACCGCGTGCCGGTGCATGCCTCGGGGCCCTATCTGGTGCCGCATGTGAAGAACCGCAGCGTGGCGCTGTTCACCAACGCGCCGCCGTCCGGTGCCTTCCGCGGCTTCGGCGTGCCGCAGGCCGCCATCGCGCATGAAACCCTGATGGATGACCTGGCCGCCCGGCTCGGGCTCGACCGGCTGGAAATCCGCTTCATCAACGCGATCCGCGCCGGCGACCTGACCGCGACCAGCCAGAAGCTGGAACATTCCGCCGGCCTCGCCGACTGCATCGCCGCGCTCAGGCCGCACTGGCAGAAGCTCGATACCGAGGTCGCCAGCTTCAACGCCCGGCGCAAGACGCTGCGGCGCGGCATCGGCATCGGCTGCATGTGGTACGGCCTCGGCAATACCTCGATCTCGAATCCGTCCACCATGCGGGTCGGCCTGCGCGGCGACGGCCGGGTGTTCTTCTACAACGGCGCCGTCGACATCGGGCAGGGCTCGAACACCATTTTCGTGCAGATCCTGGCCGATGCGCTTGGCGTCGCCATGGACCGCATCGATTACGTGATGGGCGATACCGACCGCACGCTGGACGCCGGCAAGACCTCGGCCTCGCGGCAGACCTTCGTGTCGGGCAAGGCGGTCGAACTGGCCGGGCGCGACCTGCGTGGCCAGATCCTGCGGCTGGCCAATGCCGGCGAGGATGCCAGGCTGAAATTCGACGGCGCGACGCTGACCGTCGACGACAAGGGGGCCGTGCGGCGCATCGCGCTCGCCACCCTGCCGCGGCTGAATGACGACGGCGACGTGCTACTGGGCGAGGGCCGCTTCGATCCGCCGACCACCATGCTGGACGAGAACGGCCAGGGCGTGCCTTACGCCACCTACGGCTTCGCCGCCCAGATGGCCTTGGTCGAGGTCGATACCGAACTCGGCACCATCAAGGTGAAGAAGATCATCGCCGCCCATGACGTCGGCAAGGCGGTCAATCCGGTCCAGGTGGAAGGCCAGATCCATGGTGGCATCGCGCAAGGTTTGGGCCTCGCGCTGATGGAGGAATTCCTGCCCGGCCGCACCGAGAACCTGCACGATTATCTGATCCCGACGGTGGGCGACATCCCGGAGATCGACGTGATCATGATCGAGGATGCCGAACCGCTCGGGCCCTACGGTGCCAAGGGCGTCGGCGAGCCGGGCCTGGTGCCGACCGCGCCGGCGATTCTCGGCGCCATCCGCCACGCCACCGGGGTGCGGGTAACCGAGGTGCCGGTGCTGCCGCACCGCCTGTTCGCCGGGCTGCAGGCCCTGCCGCAGGCGGCAGAGTAAGGGGAGGGGCGCCATGAGCGAAGCCGTCGCCACTCAGACCCCGTCGCCGAAGGACGCCGTCGTCCGCTGCGATGCCTGTCCGGTGCTGTGCCGCATCCGCCCCGGCAAGGCCGGCGCCTGCGACCGCTATGCCAATGTCGAGGGCGTGCTGACCCGGGTCGATCCGCTGGTCATCACCGAAAAGGCTGCCGCCAAGGGCGAAAGCGTCATCCCCTTCCTGTCGGGCAGCGAGGGCTAGAACGGCTCGGTGGCCGCGCCGCCACCGGAAGCCATCAAGCCGGCGTCTTTCGTTACCGGCATCGGCGCCGGCACGACGTATCCCGACTACAAGCCGGCGCCCTTCATCGTCTCGTCGCAGTATGACGGTGTCGACATGGTCACCGTGGTGACCGAGGGCATCTTCAGCTACTGCGGCGTCAAGGTGAAGATCGACACCGACCGCCACCTCGGCCCCGAGCAGGCGCCGGTGCGGGTCAACGGCGAGGCCATCGGCCATGTCACCACTGCCGAATACGGCTCGCAGATGCTGTCGCTCGGCGGCGTGCATCACCTGACCGGCGGCAGCAAGAAGGAAGGCACCGTCACCTGCGACGCGCTGCTGGCTCTGTGCAACAAGCAGCCGGTGACCGTGCAGATCGACGGCGGCGCCGCAGTGACGATCCAGGCCGACCGGGCGCCGATCGTCAACGGCGTGCCGGAAGCCCGCATGCGGGTCGGTTGCGGCTCGGCCACCATCGGCATCTTCGCCAAGCAGTGGCTCGGCCATGCCGACGAGGTGATCGTGGTCGACGACCACATCACCGGCGTGCTGAGCGAGCATCAGGCGGGCCGCTTCCTCGACATGCCGCTGGCCGGCATCCGCGTGCGCGGCCGCAAGTCGACGCCGGGCCGCTATTTCCAGGTCGCCGAGCCGGGCCTCGGCTGGGGCGGCACCAATGTCTCCGATCCGCTCGAAATCATCGAGAGCATCGATGCCAAGACCGCCTGGCCGGGCATGCGGCTGCTGATGGTCTCGACCACCGGCGAACACAGCGCCTGGTATGTGCTGGACGACAACCTGAAGCCGCAGCCGGCCGCGATGCCGGCGCCGATCACCAAGGTGGTCGAGCGTATCGCCGAGAATTGCGAACCCTCGCTGTGCACCGTGCTGTTCATGGCCGGCGCCGGCGGCTCCCTGCGTGCCGGCGTCACCGAGAACCCGGTGCGCCTGACCCTGTCGGTGAAGGACCGGCTGACCCGCGTCACCGCCGGCGGCGCCCCGGTCTTCGTCTGGCCGGGCGGCGGCATCACCTACATGGTGGATGTCGCGCGCATGCCGGACAATTCCTTCGGCTATGTGCCGACCCCGGCGCTGGTGGCGCCCATCGAGTTCACCATGCGGCGCGATGACTATGCCGCGCTCGGCGGCCATATGGATTACGTCGTGCAACTCGATGACGTGCTGCAGGGCGGGCGGCTCAGCCGCCAGAGCCAGCCGGCCGACAATCCCTGGCCGGCGGCCCTGCCGGGCTTCGGGGGGCGCGCATGAGCGGACCCCGGGTGAGCGGACCTCGGGCTGCGTGGCTCGTCGCCGCCGATGGCGGCCGCCGGCTGCATCTGCAGCACGGGCCCATTGATCTGGTGATCGGTGCCTATGGCGCCGGGGACGACACCGCCCGCGCCTATGACAAGGCCTGGGCCCGCTTCCAGGATATCCTGCCGGTACTGGCGGACGAACTGGCCGAACTGCGCCGGCCGCTCGGCGCGGCGCATCCGCTGCTGCGCGGGCCGGTCGCGCGGCGCATGGCGGCGGCCTGCTGGCCCTATCGCGACGTTTACATCACGCCGATGGCCGCCGTGGCCGGCAGTGTCGCCGACGAGATCCTGCAGGCGATGCTTGCCGATACCCGGCTCAGCCGCGCCTATGTCAACAACGGCGGCGACATTGCCGTGCATCTGGCGCCGGGCGAACACTTGCGTGCCGGTGTGGTCTGCAACCCCGAGCATCCCCATGGCGACGCCATCGCCGTGCTGCATGCGGCTCAACCTGCGCGCGGCATCGCCACGTCCGGCTGGCGCGGGCGGTCCTTCTCGCTCGGCATCGCCGATGCGGTCACCGTGCTGGCGGCGACTGCGGCGCTGGCCGACGCGGCGGCAACGATGATCGCCAATGCCGTCGATGTGGATCATCCGGCGATTGAACGGCAGCCGGCGCACGCATTGCGCGATGACAGCGATCTCGGTGCACTTCCGGTGACGGTATCCGTAGGTGTACTGCCGTTTTTTGCCGTGCAGGAAGCCTTGTCGCGCGGTGTCGCGCGCGCCCATGATCTGCGCCGGCGCGGCCTGATTCAGGCCGCGTTTCTGTCGCTGCAGGGCGCCAGCGAAACCGTCGGCGGCGACGACCTGATCGGAACCGAAGCAAAGACAGCAGTGGGGCAGGCATGAGTCTGGTGGATGTGCGCAGGATCGTGATGATCACCGAGGAAATCTTCCATGACGGTGGTCCGAAATCGGCCAGGCCGCCGAAGCGCGGCGTGATCGGCGCCATCGTGCGCAATCCTTACGCCGGCCATTATGAAACCGACATCACGCCGATGATGGAGGCGCTGAAGCCGCTCGGCATGGAGCTGACCAAGCGTCTGGTGGCAGGCCTCGGCGGCGACCCCAAGGCGGTCGAGGCCTATGGCAAGGGCGCCATCGTCGGCGCCAACGGCGAGCTGGAGCATGGCGCGCTGTGGCATGTGCCCGGCGGCTATTCGATGCGCGAGGTGCTGGGCGAAGCCAAGGCCATCGTCCCCTCGGCCACCAAGCTGGCCGGCGTCGGCGCCCGTATCGACATCCCGCTGCATCACATCAATGCCGCCTATGTGCGCAGCCATTTCGACGCCATCGAATTCTGCGCGCCCGACGGGCCGCGCGACAACGAGATCGCCTTCATTCTCGCCATGAGCACCGGCGGCCGGGTGCATGCCCGCGTCGGCGGCCTGCAGGTGGGCCAGATCAAGGGCGAGGACGGACTTCGGTAAACGCGTACCGGTTCAATGGGGGACCACGGATAACAAGGAGGCAGAGTAATGGATCGCAGAAGCTGGTTGAAGTTGAGTGCCGCTTTCGGTGCGGCGATGTTCGGACTGGCGTCGGGCGCCCAGGCGCAGGACACCATCAAGGTGGGTGAGCTGAATTCCTACAAGAATTTCGCGGCCTTCCTCGAGCCCTACAAGAAGGGCATGGAGCTGGCGGTTGACGAGATCAACGCCACGGGCGGCGTGCTCGGCAAGAAGTTCGAGATCGTCAGCCGCGACGATACCGGCAACACCGGCGAGGCGGTCCGCCTGGCCGACGAGCTGATGACCCGCGAGAAGACTGCCTTCCTGATCGGCACCTTCCCGTCGAACGTCGGCCTGGCCGTGGCGAGCTATGCCAAGGAACACAAGGCGCTGTTCATCGCCGCCGAGCCGCTGACCGACAAGATCGTCTGGGACCAGGGCAACAAGTATACCTTCCGCCTGCGTGCCTCGACCTACATGCAGACGGCCATGCTGGTGCCCGACGCGCTGAAGCTGAAGAAAAAGCGCTGGGCCATCGTCTACCCGAACTACGAATATGGCCAGGCCGCCACTGAAGCCTTCAAGAAGCTGATGAAGGAAAAGCAGCCCGACGTCGAATTCGTCGTCGAGCAGGCGCCGCCGCTCGGCAAGATCGAGGCCGGTGCCGTGGTCGACGCGATTGCGGCGGCCAAGCCGGACGCGATCTTCTCGTCGCTGTTCGGCGGCGACCTCGCCAAGTTCGTCCGCGAGGGCGAGACCCGCGGCCTGTTCAAGGGCAAGGCGGTGTTCAACCTGCTGGCCGGCGAGCCGGAATACCTCGACCCGCTGAAGGACGAAGCCCCGGTCGGCTGGTATGTCACCGGTTATCCCTGGTACGGGATCACCACGCCGGAGCACAAGAAGTTCTTCGATGCCTATGAGAAGAAGTTCAAGGACTATCCGCGTCTCGGCTCCATCGTCGGCTATTCGACGGCGATGAGCGCGGCGGCAGTGATCAAGAAGGCCGGCACGCTCGACATGGAAAAGCTGGTGGCGGCGATGAAGGGCCTGCAGGTGGAAACCCCGCTCGGCAAGGTGACCTATCGCACGCAGGACCACCAGTCGACCATGGGCGCCTATGTCGGCCGCATCGGCCTGAAGGACGGCAAGGGCATCATGACCGACTGGCATTACGCTGACGGCGCCAAGTTCCTGCCGTCGGATGCCGATGTCGCCAAGATGCGGCCGGCCGAGTAAGCCAGCCGAACCACCTGTCCTGCAACCGGCTGTCCCGCCGCGGCGCCGCGCCAAACCGGCGCCGCGGCGGGAAGCCAACCTTCCGGGCCCGCCGTGTCCTTCGCCAACATCGTTATCCAGTTCCTCAACGGCCTCGCCGGCACCTCGTCGCTGTTCCTGGTCGCAGCAGGACTGTCGATCATCTTCGGCGTCAGCCGGATCGTGAACTTCGCCCATGGCTCGCTCTACATGCTGGGCATCTATGTGGCCTACAGCCTGATCGAGTGGTTCGGCCGCTCGTCGGTGCTCGGCTTCTGGGGCGGGGTGCTGCTGGCGGCCGTGATCGTCGGCCTGATCGGCGTCGTCATCGAGGTCGTCGTGCTGCGCCGCATCTATCGCGCACCCGAGCTGTTCCAGCTGCTGGCCACCTTCGCGCTGGTGCTGGTGATCAAGGATGCCGCGCTCTACATCTGGGGTGCGGAAGACCTGCTCGGGCCGCGCGCACCGGCGCTGCGCGGCGCCGTCGAGATCTTCGGGAACCGCTTCCCGCAGTATGATCTGGTGCTGATCGCCATTGGCCCGCTGGTGCTCGGCCTGCTGTGGCTGCTGCTCAACCGCACGCGCTGGGGCACCCTGGTGCGCGCCGCTACCCAGGATCGCGAGATGGTCGGCGCGCTCGGCGTCAACCAGGCCGGCCTGTTCACCGGCGTCTTTTTCCTCGGCGCCTTCCTCGCCGGCCTCGGCGGCGCGGTACAGATCCCGCGCGAGCCGGCCCAGCTGATGCTCGACATCACCGTGATCTCGGATGCCTTCGTCATCGTCGTGGTCGGTGGCATGGGCTCGATCGGCGGCGCCTTCCTCGCCGCGCTGGTCATCGCCGAGATCAAGGCCTTCTGCATCGGCATCGGCGATGTCAGCGTGCTGGGCTTCGACCTGTCGTTTTCCAAGCTGACCCTGGTGGTCGAGTTCCTGGTCATGGCCGGCGTGCTGGTGGCACGCCCCTGGGGCCTGCTCGGCAAGCCGCAGGCGGCCCAGCGCGGCGCCGGCACCGTCGAGCCGCTGATGCATCCGCTGACCGGCAAGTTCTGGCTGGCCGTGCTGGCCGCCGTTGCCGTGCTGGCGGCGATGCCGCTGCTCGGCGACAGCTACTGGCTGGTGCTGATGATCGACATGGCGGTCTTCGCGCTCTTCGCCGTCACCCTGCATGTGCTGATGGGCCCATCCGGCATGGTCAGCTTCGGCCATGCCGCCTATTTCGGGCTCGGCTCCTACGGTGCAGCGCTGGTGCTGCTGAAGCTGCATGCGCCGATGACCCTGTCGCTGGTGGCGGCACCCGTCGTCGGCGGCCTCGGCGCGCTGCTGTTCGGCTGGTTCTGTGTCCGCCTCAGCGGCGTCTATCTCGCCATGCTGACGCTGGCCTTCGCCCAGATCGCCTGGTCGGTGATCTTCCAGTGGGATGCCTTCACCGGCGGCTCCAACGGCCTGATCGGGCTGTGGCCGAGCGAATGGCTGAAGGACCGCACGGTCTATTACTTCTTCGCCACCGCGCTGTGCACCGGGGCGATCTTGGTGCTGTGGCGCATTGTGCATGCACCCTTCGGCTATGTGCTGCGGGCCGGACGCGATTCGACGCTGCGGGCTGACGCCATCGGCATCAACGTGCGCCGCTTCCAGTGGTACGGCTTCGCGCTGGCCGGCGCCTTTGCCGGCCTGGCCGGCGGCATCTTCGCCTTCTCCAAGGGCAGTATCTCGCCGGAACAGCTTTCGGTATCGCGCTCGGTCGATGGCCTCGTCATGGTGCTGCTCGGCGGCGTGCAGACCCTGACCGGCCCGGTGGTCGGCGCCGCGGCCTTCACCTGGCTGCAGGACATGATCGCGCGCAACACCGAATACTGGCGCGCGGTGCTCGGCTGCACCATCCTCGTCATCGTGATCGCCTTCCCGCAGGGCATTGCCGGCTTCCTCAAGGAGATGGCGATCCGGGTCGGTCTGCGCCGGGAGGGCACGTCATGACGGTGCTCAGCGTGTCCGGCCTGCAGAAATCCTTCGGCGGCGTTCAGGCCGTGCAGGGCGTGAATTTCACCGTGGCCGCCGGCGAGCTGCTGGCCCTGATCGGCCCGAACGGTGCCGGCAAGAGCACCTGTTTCAACATGCTGAACGGGCAGCTGAAGGCGGATGCCGGCCATGTCACGCTGCTGGGGCGCAGCCTCGTCGGCCTGCCGCCGCGCGAAATCTGGCGCATGGGCGTCGGCCGCACCTTCCAGATCACGGCGACCTTCAATTCGATGACGGTGCGCGAAAACATCCAGATGGCGTTGCTGTCCTTCCACCGCCGCCTGATGGCCTTCTGGAAGCCGGCCGCCGATTACTACAGCGACGAGGCGATGGCCTTGCTCGATCGCGTCGGCATGGCCGACCAGAGCGAGCGGGCCTGCGGCGTGCTGGCCTATGGCGACCTGAAGCGGGTCGAGCTGGCCATTGCGCTGGCCAACCAGCCGAAACTGCTGCTGATGGACGAGCCGACTGCCGGCATGGCGCCGGGCGAGCGTATCGCCCTGATGGACCTGACCGGTAAACTGGCCCGGCAGGACGACATCGCCGTGCTGTTCACCGAGCATGACATGGACGTCGTCTTCGCCCAGGCCGACCGCATCATCGTGCTGAACCGCGGCCGGCTGATCGCCGAAGGCAGCCCGGCCGAGGTGCGCGCCAACGCGGAAGTACAGGCGGTTTATCTCGGCAGCGGCGCCGTTTTTGCGGGAGAGCACTGATGGCGGGCGATCTGCTCAGGGTCGAGGGCCTGCACACCTATTACGGCCGCGCTCACATTCTGGCCGACCTGGCGCTCGAGGCCGGGCGCGGCGAGGTGGTCGTGCTGCTGGGCCGCAACGGCGCCGGCAAGTCGACGACCATGAAGTCGGTGATCGGCCTGGTGCCGGCGGCCAAGGGCACCGTCACCTTCGAAGACAAGCGCATCGACCGTATGCCGTCCTACCGGGTGGCGCGGCTCGGCCTCGGCTACGTGCCGGAAGACCGGCGCATCTTCACCGACCTGACGGTGATGGAGAATCTGGAAGTCGGCCGCCAGCCGTCGCGCGAGGGCGCGCCGACCTGGACGCCGGACCGCCTGTTCGAGCTGTTTCCCAATCTCGGCCGCATGAAGGACCGGCCGGGCGGCCGCATGTCGGGCGGCGAGCAGCAGATGCTGACCATCGCCCGCACGCTGATGGGCAATCCGCGCCTGATCCTGCTGGACGAACCCTCTGAAGGCCTGGCCCCGGTGATCGTCGAGCAGATGGCGAACACCATCCTGCAGCTCAAGGCCGAGGGCCTGACGGTGCTGCTGTCTGAACAGAACCTGCATTTCTCGCAGATGGTGGCCGACCGTGCCTACATCATCGAGAAGGGTCGCATCCGCTACCAGGGCACCATGGCCGAACTGGAAGCCGATGCGGCAGTGCGCGAACAGTATCTTTCGGTGTGAGGACGTCATTCATGGGCTGGATCGTCGGAATCGATGTCGGCGGCACATTTACCGACCTGATCGGCATTGAACCCGCGCTGGGCAAGGTGGCGCTGGCCAAGGTGCCGACCACACTCGACAACCAGGCGTTCGGCGTGCTCGCCGCGCTGGAGAAAGGCGGCATCGCGCTGGCCGATACCGACACCATCGTGCATGGCACGACGACGACGACCAACGCCCTGCTCGAACGGAAAGTGGCCCGCATCGGCCTGATCACGACAAAAGGCTTCCGCGACAGCCTGGAGCTCGGCCGCCGCACCCGCCCGCAGCCTTACGGCCTGACCGGCAGCTTCGAGCCGCTGGTGCCGCGGCAGTGGCGCCTGGAAGTCCCCGAGCGCATGGATGCCGATGGCGGCGTGGTCGTGCCGCTCGACGAGGCCGCCGTGCGCGCTGCCGCCGAGCAGCTCAAGGCGGCCGGCTGCGAAGCCCTGGTGATCCATTTCCTGCACAGCTATCTCAACCCGGCACACGAGAAACGCGCGCTGGAGATCGCGGCCGAAGTCTGGCCGAACCACTACATCACTGCCGGGCACCAGCTGCTGTCGGAATACCGCGAATACGAGCGCGGCACGACAGCCTGCGTGAATGCCTCCGTGCAGCCGGTGCTGCACCGGTATATCGAGCGGCTGAACGGCGAGCTGAAGAGCAAGGGCTTTCGCCGCGACCTGCTGGTCATGCAGGGTAATGGCGGGACGATTGCCGCCGGCATCGTGTCCGAAGCCGCGGTGAATACCGTGATGTCGGGGCCGGCCTCGGGCGTGATGGCGGCGGCCTATACCGCGCGCGCCGCCGGCCTGCCCAACGTGATCACCTACGACATGGGCGGCACGTCTTCCGATGTCGGCCTGATCCAGGACGGCGTGCCGCAGGTCTCGTCGGAACTGGAACTCGAATATGCCATGCCGATCCATGTGCCGATGGTGGACGTGCATACCATCGGTGCTGGCGGCGGCTCGATCGCCCATATCAACGAGGCCGGCATGCTGCAGGTCGGCCCGGAAAGTGCCGGCGCCCGGCCCGGCCCGATCTGCTACGGCCGCGGCGGCACCCGGCCGACCATCACCGATGCCAACCTGGTGCTCGGCCGCCTGAACCCGGACGGCCTGTTGTCGGTCGACAGCAAGGTCTCGCTGGACGATGTGAAGACTGCCGTCGCCCGCGATGTCGGCCAGCCGCTCGGGCTGGCCACCGACGAAGCCGCGGCGGCGATCCTGCGCATTGCCAACGACAAGATGGCCGGCGCCATCCGCATGGTCAGCCTCAGCCGCGGTCACGATCCGCGCGACTTCGCACTGTTTGCCTTCGGCGGCGCCGGACCGCTGCATGCCGCGGCGCTGGCCCGCGAGCTTGGCATCCCCAAGCTGCTGATCCCGGCGCGGCCGGGCATCACCAATGCGCTCGGCTGCGTGGTCGCCGACCTGCGCCACGATTACGTGCGCACGGTGAACAAGCCGCTGTCCGACCTGCCGGACGGGCTGGTCGCCGCGGTGCTGGCCGCACAGATCGCCGAGGGCAGGGCGACGCTGGCCCGCGACGGCGTCGCCGTCGACGAGGTGCAGGTGCTGCATACCGCCGACATGCAGTTCCAGGGCCAGAGCCATCTGCTGACCGTGGCGGTGCCCGACCCGGCGATCAGCCGCGACGCGCTGCAGAAGGCCTTCGATGCCGCTTACTGGCATCGCTTCGAGGTGGAACTGCCGGAAATCCGCGCCGTGCTGGTCAACCTGCACACCGCGGTGATCGGCCGCCGGCCCGACCTGTCGCTTGACCGCCTGCTGGCGGCCGAGCCGGCGAAAGACGTTGCCGGGGCGCAGAAGGGCAGCCGCAAGGTATGGTACGATGCCGGCGGCTGGCAGGAGACGCCGGTCTATGACCGCGAACGGCTGCCGCGCGGCGCCAGCTTCATGGGGCCGGCGATCCTGGAGCAGCTCGATACCACCGTGGTGATCGAACCGGGCAACCGGGTCGATGTCGACAAACTCGGCAACCTGATCGTTGCCGTCAGCGCAGGGCAGGGCTGAACCATGGCAAAGACACCGATCGATCCCGTCACGCTGGTCGTGATCCAGAACGGCCTGCAGCAGGTCTGCAACGAGATGGACCTCGCCTTCTGCCGCGCCGCCTTTTCGCCGGTGATCTCGGAGGCGCTCGACCGCTCCGACGGCATCTACCACGGCCAGACCGGCGAACTGATCGCGCAGGGCGAACTCGGCCTGCCGGTTTTCGTCGGCACCATGCAGTTCTCGACCCAGGCCGTGATCGAACGGGCGCTGAAGGTGCCGATGCTGGCGCCGCAGCCGGGCGATGTCTACATCGTCAACGATCCCTATCTCGGCGGCACCCACCTGATGGATGTGCGCTTCGTCAAGCCGTTCTTCTACAAGGGCAAGCTGTTTTCCTGGCTGTCCAATACCGGCCACTGGCCGGATATCGGCGGCATGGTGCCCGGCGGCTTCTCGGCCAATGCCACCGAGGTCGAGCAGGAAGGCCTGCGTCTGCCGCCGGTGAAACTGTACAAGGCAGGCGTGCTCGACGAGGAGATCCTGTCGATCATCCTCAGCAACATCCGCATCGCCGACCAGCGCATCGGCGACATCAAGGCGCAGGCGGCAGCGCTCGCCATCGGCGAGAAGCGGCTGACCGCCCTGCTTGATCGCTACGGTGCCGATGTGGTCGAGCAGGCCATCGAGGAACTGAAGCAGCGCGCCAGCCAGCAGATGCGCGCCCGCATCGCCACCATCCCGGACGGCGTCTACGAGGGCTCGGCGGTGGTCGATTCCGACGGCGTGGTCGACGAGCCTTTGCTGATCAGGATGAAGGTGACGAAGACAGGCGAGGAGCTGCATTTCGACATGACGGGGTCGAGTCCGCCCTGCCGTGGGCCGATGAACAGCGTGATCGCCACCACCTATTCGTCGATCTACCTCGCGGTGAAGCACATTTTTCCCGATGTGCCGATCAACGCCGGCACCTTCGAGCCGCTGAAGATCACCGACCCGCATGGCACCTTCCTCTATGCGAAATATCCGCGGCCGGTCTCGGGCTGCGCGGCGGAAGTCAGCCAGCGCATCGCGGAGGCCGTGTTCAACGCGCTGGTGCCGGCGATGCCGGACCGGCTGTTCGCCGCGCCGGCCGGCACCTCGGGCAACCTGGCGCTCGGCGGCTACGACCCCCAGCGCGACCGCAGTTACGTGATGTATGTGATTTCCGGCGGCGGGTATGGCGGCTGGCATGCCGGCGACGGCCTGACCAACGGCTGCTCGACCATCGGCATCTCCAAGACCACGCCGATCGAGGTGATGGAGCAGTATTACCCGGTGCTGTTCGAGGAATACTCGCTGCACGAGGGCTCGGGCGGCGCCGGCCAGTATCGCGGCGGCTTCGGCGTCAACTATACGATCCGCCTGCGCCGCGGCGAGGCGCGCGCCTCGATGGTGATGGACCATGGCCGCACCGGGCCGCAGGGCGCGCTGGGCGGCGAGGACGGCGGCACCAACACGGTGGCGATCGAGACCATGCAGGCCGACGGCACGCATACCTATGTGCCGCCGCATCTGTCCAAGGACCAGGATATCGAGATCAGGGCCGGCGACCGCGTGCGGGTCTCGACGCCGGGCGGCGGCGGCTTCGGCGACCCGAAGCGACGCGATCCGGCATTGATCGCCCGCGACATCGAACGCGGCTATTACACGCCAGACCAGATCAGGCAGCGCTTCGGCGTCGCCGCGACGAAAAACGCGGCCGAGTAGGGCTACGGCTTGTTCGCCGAGCTGGTCGTCTGGGCGGGCGTCGAGGCGGCCCCCGCGGCGCGCCGGCTCGGCTATGCCCGTGCCGCGGTCAGCCTGTGGTCGCGGCGCCGGCGTTGCGCCGCCGCCTGGGCGGTGCATGAAGAGAAGACCCGCAGCTTCGCCCTGTCGGTTGCCGCGACCGCGCCGCGCCGCGACACGCTGTGGCTGCTGGGCGGCGGCACGCTCGCCGACCTGCCGCTCGCCGACCTGAGCCCGCTGTTCCGTCGGATCATCGTCTTCGATATCGCGCTGCTTGGCATGGCCCGGCGCAAGGCGCGCCGCTTTGGCAATGTCGAACTGCGCGCCGCCGATGTCACCGGCATGGTGGCGCCGCTGACCGAATGGCGGCCGGGTCTGCCGCTGCCGATTCCCTCGGCCGAGGCCCTGCGCGACCTCGATCCGGTGCCGCCCGATTGCGTGCTGTCGCTGAACCTGCTGTCGCAACTGCCGCTGCAGCCGGCGCTGTGGCTGCAGAAGCAGGGCGTCAGCCGCACCTCGGCCGACGGCTTCGGCCGTGCCGTCCTGCGCGCGCATCTCGCAGGGCTGACGGCGCTCGGCTGCCCGGCCGGGCTGGTGACCGACCGCACCCGGCTGTGGCGCAACCGGGCCGGCGAACTGGTGCTGCGGGAAAACGCCGTGCTGGATGTGCCGCTGCCGGAGGCCGGGCAGGCCTGGTCCTGGCCGCTGGCGCCGCGCGGCGAGATCGATCCGGAACTCAGCCTCGACATCGACGTGATCGCCGCCCGCCTGCCGGCAGGCTGAGTTACTTGCGCACTTCCTGCACGGACTCGATGACGAAGCCGCGCTCGGGCGGAAACTTGCGCATGATCACCCGGCGCACTTCGTCGTCGGATGTCGCCTGCAGTTCGACGTAATTGATCTCGCCCCATTTGTCGTCGAGCTGGCGGTGCTTCTCGCCCATCATGTGGGCGCGGCGGACTTCCTGGTTGTAGATGCCGATCGAGAAGGTCTTGGTGTTGGTTTCCTTGGCGACCTGCTCGGCGGCCATCTTTTCCAGCTTGGCGACCTGGGCTTCCAGTTCGATTTTCTGCCGGGTCAGTTCGGCGATCTTGTGCTGGGCGCCGCGGGTCAGCTTTTCCATCTCGTCGAGCCGCTGGCCGCGGCGCACCACTTCCTGGGCGCTCCACTCATAGGCCATGACCTGCCGTTTGTGCTGGTTGATCATCTGCAGCACGATAAAGGCCGCGCCGGGAAGGCCGATCACCAGGGCGCCGAGAATGAGCCAGAAGGACGTCATGATTCTGTGTTTAACCGACTGTGGAAAACCCTGCAAGATGCTGAAAAACCGGTGAAACTCCGTATACACGCAAAAATAGCGGCGCGCCCCGCCGGGTTGCGGCATATTCGGCAGGGAAAGCTTGACCCTGACCGGGCGGGCCGTTAAAGAAACGCTGCCTGTGGCGGGGGTAGCTCAGTTGGTTAGAGCACCAGATTGTGGCTCTGGGGGTCGCGGGTTCAAGTCCCGTTCCTCGCCCCAACATTTCGAAGGCCGGTCAAGGACACCTCCTTGGCCGGCCGTTTTCATATCCGGGGCCTGGCGCCCGCGATCCTCCCTGACCCGTGATCCTCCCTGAACGGACCTTTCGTTGCTGCGCTGTTTTATCGGGCAGCCACTGCCGGCCATGCTCAATTTTTGGCCTTCCCGCCGGATTGGTGAAACCGGTGGATACAGAAATTGCATACGATTTCCCGAAAAGCCTGTCCGAGGCTGGCGGTTAGCCGCTGGCATCTGCCTTGCATCGCTGGCCGGTATCGAACCGGCCGGTACCGAACGGCCGGTACCGGACTGACAGCGGACGGGACCATGGCCGAAAAGGGCGATATCGAACTCGCAGCGGTGCTGAAGCGATACGGCGGCACCGTCGCCGTCGATACGATCAGCCTGAAGATTCCGGCCGGCACCTATTGCTGCCTGCTCGGCCCTTCGGGCTGCGGCAAGAGCACCACCTTGCGCATGATCGCCGGCCACGAGGATATTTCCGACGGCGACATCATGATCGGCAACGAGGTCATCAACGACCTGCCGCCGGCGCGCCGCGGCACCGCGATGATGTTCCAGAATTACGCGCTGTTCCCGCATCTCGACTGCACCGACAATGTCGCCTTCAGCCTGAAGATGAAGGGCGTGGCCAAGGCCGAGCGGCGCCAGCGCGCCGTCGAAATGCTGCGGCTGGTGCATATGCAGGATTACGCCGCGCGGCTGCCGGCCCAGCTGTCGGGCGGCCAGCAGCAGCGCATCGCGCTGGCCCGCGCGCTGATCACCAATCCGAGCGTGCTGTTGCTCGACGAGCCGCTGTCGGCGCTCGATCCCTTCCTGCGCGCCCGCATGCGCGAGGAGCTGAAGCGCCTGCAGAAGGAACTCGGCATCAGTTTCATCCATGTCACCCACAGCCAGGAGGAGGCGATGGCACTGGCCGACCTGGTGGTGGTGATGAACCGCGGCAAGATCGAACAGGCGGCCACCGCCCGCGAAGTCTTCAACCAGCCGCGCACGGCATTCGTCGCCCGCTTCATCGGCGGCCACAACATCATCGACTGCACCGTGGATGCGGCGGCCGGCACCATCCGCTTGCCGGGCCACCTGCCGGGCGCCGTGCCGCTGCCGGCCCGGATCGACGGCGCCCGCCAGCCGGTTTCGGTGCGCGCCGACCGCGCGCGGCTGACTCCGCCGGCGCCGGGGCAGGCGGGCTTCGCCGGCACCGTGCGTGCGGTCGAGTATCTCGGCAGCATCGTGCATGTCGGCATCGGCGCCGAAGGGCTTGGCGACTGCACCATCGATGACGGCGAATTCGCCGTCACGGTCGACGAACGCAGCTTTTTCGCATCGCCGGTCGCCGTCGGCGACCGGGTTTCGGTTTCATGGGCGCCCGAGGAAGTTCACGTCCTCGAGGGCTAGGCAAGCGGCGGTGACCGCATAACGACAGTGGAGGCAGTTATGACAGGCAAGCGTGACAAGGCAACGGGCAGCAGGGCAACGGGCAGCAAGGCGACGGACGGCCGGATGACGGGCGGCAAGGCCATCGACCGCCGCGCGGTCCTCAAGGGGGCGGCGGCCGGCATCGGCCTCGCCGCCGGCAGCGGCGCGTTCACCGGGTTCCCGACCATCTGGGCGCAGAACATCAAGAACGTCACGCTCCGCCAGTTCGGCACCGGCGTGTCGAACCTCAATGCCATCGCCGAGAAGTGCAAGGCGGATACCGGCATCACCCTGCAGATGACCGCGCTCGATTCCGATGCGGTCGCCCAGCGCGCGGTGACCCAGCCGAAATCCTTCGACATCGCCGACATCGAATACTGGATCTGCAAGAAGGTGTTCCCGGCCGGCATCATGCAGCCGATGGACGTCAAGAAGATCAAGTATTACGACAAGATCGTGCCGCTGTTCATCACCGGCAAGCTGAAGCCCGACAGCGTGATCGCCCAGGGCACGGCACCGCATACCGTCGGCTTCGTCGAGGGCAAGGACTCGGTGAAGTTCGCCAAGTCGCCGACCCAGTGGATGACCATGATCCCGACCATCTACAATGCCGATACGCTTGGCATCCGTCCGGATCTGGTCGGCCGCCCGATCGGCAACTGGAAGGACATCATGGACCCGAAGTTCAAGGGCAAGACGTCCATCCTGAACATCCCCTCCATCGGCATCATGGACGCGGCGATGATCTGCGAGTCGATGGGCGAGATCAAATACGGCGACAAGGGCAACATGACCAAGGCCGAGATCGACAAGACCATCAATGTGATGAAGGAAGCCAAGAAGGCCGGCCAGTTCCGCGCCTTCTGGAAGACCTTCGACGAGTCGGTCAACCTGATGGCGTCGGGCGAGGTGGTGATCCAGTCGATGTGGTCGCCGGCGGTCACCGCCGTGCGCGCCAAGGGCATCCCCTGCGTCTACCAGCCGCTCAAGGAAGGCTATCGCGCCTGGGGCGGCGGTCTCGGTCTCGCCAAGCACCTCAGCGGCCTCGAGCTCGAGGCGGCCTATGAATACATCAACTGGTATCTCTCGGGCTGGGTCGGCGCCTACCTGAACCGGCAGGGTTACTACTCGGCGGCGCTGGAGACCGCCAAGGCCTACATGAGCGAGGACGAGTGGGGCTTCTGGATGGAAGGCAAGCCGGCCAAGGGCGAGATCAAGAGCCCCGAAGGCAAGGTGCTCGAGAAGGCCGGCGCCGTGCGCGACGGCGGCTCCTTCGAGGCACGCATGGGCCATGTCGCCTGCTGGAATGCCGTGATGGACGAGGACCGCTACATGGTCCAGAAGTGGAACGAGTTCATCGCCGCCTGACGACCTGACGGTACTGCCGCCGCGCGGACGACAAGCCGCGCGGCGGCGGGCCGGATGCCGAGAGATGATGCAGAAGAAATCCTATATCCCGTATCTCCAGGTCGCGCCGCTGGCGGCGGTGTTCGCCGGCTTCCTGGTGATCCCGATCCTGACCATCATCGTGGTCAGCTTCTGGGACTACAATTTCGTCAGCATCATCCCGGATTTCATCTTCACCAATTACCGCGAACTGCTCGGCAGCGAGGTGACGCTGCAGACCTACCTCAACACCTTGCGCTATGCCGTGATGGCCTGGGCACTGACCCTGGCGATCGGCTTCACCATCGCCTATTTCCTGGCCTTCCACGTGCGCAGCGCGACCTGGCAGACCGCCTGCTTCCTGGTCTGCACGGTGCCGTTCCTGACCTCGAACATCATCCGCATGATCTCGTGGATTCCGTTCCTCGGCCGCAACGGCCTGATGAACAGCCTGCTGATCAAGCTCGGGGTCATCCAGCATCCGCTGGAATTCCTGCTGTTCTCGGATTTCTCGGTCGTGCTGGCCTTCGTGCACCTCTACACGCTGTTCATGATCGTGCCGATCTTCAACTCGATGATGCGTATCGACCGCGCGCTGATGGAGGCGGCCTATGACGCCGGCGCCAGCGGTTTCCAGGTGCTGGTCAACGTGATCATTCCGCTGTGCAAGCCGGGGATCGCCATCGGCTCGATCTTCGTCGTCACCCTGGTGATGGGCGATTTCATCACCGTGCGCTTCATGAGCGGCGGCCAGAGCGCCTCGGTCGGCCTGATGATGGCGAATGCCATGTCGCTGCTGCAGTATCCCGCCGCCGCCGCCAATGCCGTGATCCTGCTGATTGTCGTGCTGCTGATCGTGGTCGGCATGATGCGGCTGGTCGATATCCGCAAGGAGCTGTAGACCATGCATGGCCGCAAGCGCAGCAAGAGCTTCTATGTGCTGGGCGCCTTCTTCCTGCTGTTCGTGCTGTTCCTGTACGGGCCGATGTCGACCATCTTCATCCTGTCCTTCCAGGGCCCGAATGGCGGGCTGACCTTTCCGATGAACGGTGTCTCGGTCACCTGGTTCCGGAACCTGACCGAAAAGCAGATGGTTGGCGATTTCGCCGGCTCGTTCGGCCGGTCCTTCGTGCTTGGCGTCATCGTCATGCTGCTGACGGTGACCATTGCGCTGTCGGCCGGCCTGGCCTTTCGTCACCGTTTCCGCGGCTCGGGCCTGATCTTCTATCTCGCCATTGCCAGTCTGATCGTGCCCTCGATCCTGGTCAGCCTCGGCATCGGCCTGCAGTTCCGCATCATCGGCTGGGACACTGCCTGGTATACCTCGGCGCTCGGCGCGCATCTGACCTGGACGCTGCCCTTCGGCCTGCTGATCATGTTCGCGATCTTCAACCGCTTCGACAAATCCTACGAGGAGGCCGCCCGCGACCTCGGCGCCTCGCCGTGGCAGGTGATCCGCCATGTCATCGTGCCGATCATCCTGCCCAGCCTGGTCGGCATCGCGCTGTTCGGCCTGACCCTGTCCTATGACGAATTCGCCCGCACCCTGATGACGGCCGGCACCAGCAACACCCTGCCGCTGGAAATCTATGCCATGACCACCAATGTGACGACACCGGTGCTCTATGCGCTCGGCACTGTCACCAGCGGCTTCTCGTTCCTCATCATCCTGCTGGCGCTGGGTACGGTGGTCATCATCCGCCGTCGCCGCGAGCGCCATGGTTCCGACGCCGGGAAGGGTGTATAGGGACGGCCATGCCGTCGAATCTGTCTGTCAGGGTAATGTCGCGGGCCGATCTGGACCTCGCAGTGGAGTGGGCCGCCGCCGAAGGCTGGAACCCCGGCCGGCGCGATGCCGCCAATTTCCACGTTGCCGACCCGTCCGGGTTCCTGATGGGATTCGTCGACGACCAGCCGGTCGGCTGCATCTCGGTGGTGCGCTATGGCGACGGCTACGGGTTCCTCGGTTTCTATATCGTCGCCCGCGAATGGCGCGGCTGCGGCCATGGCATGGCGATCTGGCAGGCCGGCCTGCAGCATCTCGGCAAGCGTACCATCGGCCTCGACGGCGTGGTGGCCCAGCAGGACAATTACCGCACATCCGGCTTCGTGCTGGCCCATCGCAACATCCGCTTCGGCGGCCGGGCGCAGACCGGGCCGTTTTCCGGCCAGGCGGAACTGGTCGATGCCGCCCGCATCCGCTTTGACCGGCTGGCCGCCTTCGACCGGCGCTTCTTTCCGGCACCGCGCGATGCCTTTCTGGTGCGCTGGCTGGCGACGCCGGGCCATCATGCGCTGGCGGCGGTGGTCAATGGCGAGATCGCCGCGCTCGGCGTGATCCGGCCCTGCGGGCGCGGCCGCAAGATCGGCCCGCTCTATGCCGAGACGCCGGCGCTGGCGGCCGACCTTTTGGCCGCGCTGTGCGGCGATGCCGGCGACGAGCCGGTCTTCCTCGACGTGCCGGAAAACAACGCCGCCGCGATCCGGCTGGCCGAGGCGGCGGGGCTGACGCCGGAATTCGAGACGGCGCGGATGTATCGCGGCGCCGCCCCGGTGGTCGACATCAACGGTCTTTACGGCATCACCAGTTTCGAGCTCGGCTGATGCGCCTGCTGCTGATCAACCCGAACACCACGCAAGCGGTGACCGACCAGGTGCTGGCCGTGGCGCGCGGCATGGCGGCACCCGGCACGGAACTTACCGGCGTCACCGGCCGCTTCGGTGCGGCCTATGTCTCCTCGCGCAGCGCCTATGCCATCGCCGGCCATGCCGCGCTGGATGCCTGGGCGGCGGCCGGCGAGGGTTTCGATGCCGTGGTGCTGGCCTGTTTCGGCGATCCGGGCCTCGATGCCCTGCGCGAGCTCTGTCCGGTGCCGGTGATTGGCATGGCCGATGCCGCGGTGGCGCAGGCGGCCGGGCAGGGTGGCCGCTTCGGCATCGTCACCGGCGGCGAACGCTGGGAAGCGATGCTGCGGGAGTTCGTCGCTGCCCGTGGCCTCACCGACCGGCTGGCCACGATCCGCACCGTGGCGCCGACCGGCGGCGATATCGCCCGCGCGCCCGACGCTGCCCTGCCGCTGCTGGCGCAGGCCTGCCGCGATGCCGCGGCCGATGGCGCCGAACGGGTGATCCTCGGCGGCGCCGGGCTTGCCGGTCTGGTGCCGGCTCTGGCCGGTGCCGTGCCGGTGCCGCTGATCGACAGCACCCAGGCCGCGCTGCGGGCGGCCGAGGCGGCCACGGCCCATGCCTGTGCGGGTTATGATGCGACGCTGCCGCCGGTGCCCAGCACCGGGCTGTCGCCGGCGCTGGCGGCCAGAATTTCCGGGACTACCTAGATCAGCGGTCGCCGCGCAGCCAGGTCTGGCTGCGCCCCAGCAGCGGCATGCCGATGAAGCCGCGCACGCGCAGGCGTTTGCCGTCGTCGCTCAGGCTCATCTTGGCCTTGTAGATCTTGCCGTTCTTCGGATCGAGGATGGCACCGCCGGCCCAGCCGTCGCCATCCGTCTTCATGCCCCACAGGAAGGTCATGCCGATGACCGGCTGGTCCTTGCGGGCGCCTTCGCATTTGTCGCAGACCGGGTCGGGCTTTTCGTCGGGTCGGTAGAATATTTTTGTGACACGACCCTGCAGTTCGCCGTTCACCTCGGTGATCTCGACGATGCTGCGCGGCGCGTCGGTCTCGTCGTCGATGGTGGTCCACAAGCCGACCGGGGCGGCGGCCCCGGCTGCCACGAGGTTGTTGGACAGGCCAATCATCAGGGCGGACAAAGCGGCAATCATTGCAACAGCGCGCACAATATGCGTCATACTTTCCCTCCCGGGCTCTTTTTGGGCTTCGATCATGAGACGAGAATACTATACTCGGGCCGGAAGCACAGGAGGTGCGGCATGACCGAACAGACAGCCGGCTCGCGATTCCGGCTTGGAGTCAGCGCGGCAGAGGACTGGCGGATGGCCGTCGACGGCTGCCTGCTGCAGCTGATGCCGCTGTCCGATGCCGCCAATATCGGCTTCGTCTATGTCAGCGACCGGCTGGCCGACCGCCTGCCCAAGATCGTGCGCCGCCTGAGCGCCGCCACCGGTATCGAGATGATCGTCGGTGCCTGCGCCTACAGCGTGGCGGCCGGCGATACCGAATTCTGCGACGAGCCGGTGGTCGCCTGCCTGATCGGCGAGGTGCCCGACGACAGCGCCACCCTGTTCAGCAGCCCGACCGAACGGCCGCAGGGCTGGTTCGGCGTGGTGCATGCCGATCCCCAGGTCCCGGCATTGCCGGAACTGATCGAGGATTTCTCGGAGGCCAGCGGCGCCTATCTGGTCGGTGGCCTGATCGCCGGCCGCGGCGCGCGGCCGCAATGGGCCGGCAAGGTTGCCGAGGGCAGCATGTCCGGCGTGGTCTTCTCCGAGGCGCAGCCGGTGCTGACCGGCATGAGCCAGGGCTGCGCCCAGGTCGGCGACCTCCATACCGTGACGGCGGCCGACGGCAACCTGGTGCTCGAACTCGACGACCGCCCGGCCTATGACGTGCTGCGCGACAGCTTCGGCGTCGAATCTTTGCAGGACCTGCGCAAGCTCGGCACCGGGCTGATGATCGGCCTGCCGGTCAGCGGCACGGATCGGCCCGACTATCTGGTGCGCAACATCATCGGTGTCGATCCGCAGGCCGGCGGCATCGCCATCGGCGCCATGGTAGAAGAGGGCGACAGCCTGTTCTTCTGCCGCCGCGATGTCGAAAGCGCCGGCCGCGACATGGATCGCATGCTGGCCGACCTCAAGCGGCGCTGTGGCGACCAGACGCCGCGCGGTGCCCTGTGGTTCTCCTGCATGGCACGCTGCCAGGACCAGTTCGTGCAGACGCCGGGCGAACTGTCGCGGATTCAGACGGTGTTTCCCGACCTGCCGCTGGTCGGCATGTACTGCGGCGGCGAGATCGCCCAGTCGCGCCTCTATGGCTATACCGGCGTGCTGGCGCTGTTCCTCTAGGCCTCCAGCACGATGCGGCCGACGACCGTGCCGGCCTTGAGCGCGGCGAGCGACTCTGTTGCTTCGGCCAGCGGGCGCGCGGTGATCGGCAGGGCCGGCAGCGGCGAGCGGCGGGCCAGCGCGATCAGCTCCTGCAGTTCGGCGAGGCTGCCGACATAGGAGCCGGTGAAGCGCAGCCCTTTCAGCACATGCAGGCCGAGCGAGATCGTCGCCTGGCCGCCGAGCAGGCCGACCGAGACGAGATGACCGCCCTTGCGCAAGGCGCCATAGGCAAAACCGAAGCTGGCGTCCGAGCCGGCGAAATCCACTGCTGCCATGACGCCGCCGCTGGCTTTCAGCAGCGTCTTCAGCGCACCCTCGGCGCGCGGGTCGATGGCATCCCTGGCGCCGAGCTGCATCGCCGCCGTGCGCTTGGCCGGATCGAGGTCGGCGACCACCGGCGCCTGCCCGGTGACGGCTTTCGCCAGCGCCACTGCATTGAGGCCGACGCCGCCGGCGCCGACGATCAGCAACGTGTGATGGTCGGCCAGCGGGCCGACCTTCTTCAGCGCCGAATAGGCGGTCAGTCCCGAGCAGGCATAGGTGGCGGCGAGTGCCGGATCGAGGTCGCCGATATCGAGCAGATACTTCTCGTCAGGCACCAGCACATGGCTGGCGTAGCCGCCGTCGGTGAAAATTCCGATCGCCTTCTGGGCCCCGGCGCAGAGATGCTCGGCGCCATCGCGGCAGGGCGGGCAGCTGCCGCAGCCGATCCACGGAAACACCAGCCGGCGCTGGCCGGGCTTGGCGCTGATGGCCTCGGGGCCGGTTGCCGCAACGGTACCGACGATCTCGTGGCCCATGGTCAGCGGCAGCAGGGCGCCATTGTTGGCCGCCACCACGCGCTTGCCGCCGCCGAGGTCGAAATAGCCCTCCCAGATATGCAGGTCGCTGTGGCAGACGCCGCAGCGTTCCACCTGCACCAGCACCTCGCGGCCCTGCGGCACGGGCAACGGCCTGTCGGCGGCGACCAGCGGCTTGCCGAATTCGGCGACCTGATAGCAGCGCAGCATGATGGCGTCCTCCGGGCGGTTTTTCTGTTTGCCGAGGATGGTAAAGAGCCGGCCGGGCTGGTGTCCAGCGCCGGAGCCGTTAAACTCGGTGGCCGGGAGGTACCGTCATGGCTTTGTTGCAGCAGATGTTCGACCTGAGCGGCCGCGTGGCGCTGGTCACCGGCGCGTCGCGCGGCTTCGGTCTCGAGATCGCCAAACTCTTCGCCGAGGCCGGCGCGTTGGTGGTGATCAACGGCCGTCATGCCGAGACCCTGCAGGCGGCAGCCGACGCCGTGCGGCCGCATGGCCTGGTCGAGACGGCAGCCTTCGATGTCGCCGATGCGCCGGCTGCCGAGGCCGCGATTGTCGCCATCGGCAAGACCCATGGCCGGCTCGACATCCTGATCAACAATGCGGGCATCAATATCCGCAAGCCGCTGGACGCCTTCACCGTCGACGACTGGCGGCAGGTGCTGGAGGTCGACCTGACGGCAGCCTTCGTGCTGTCGCGCGCCGCGGCGCCGGGCATGGTCCAGCGCGGCTTCGGCCGCATCGTGAATATCGGCTCGGTCCTCTCGGTGAAGGGGCGCGCCAGCATCCCGGCCTATACGGCGGCCAAACACGGCCTGCTCGGCCTGACCAAGTCGCTGGCCGCCGAACTCGGATCGGCCGGCGTCACCTGCAACGCCATCGCGCCGGGTTATTTCGAGACCGAGATCAACCGCGACCTGCTGAAGGACGAAGCCTTCGTGCGCTTCGTCAACGAGCGCACGCCTTTGCGCCGCTGGGGCCGGCCGGAGGAACTGGCCGGGGCGGCGCTGTATCTCGCCTCGCCGGCGGCATCTTACGTGAACGGCCATCTGCTGACGGTGGATGGCGGCATGACCACGACCTTGTGATGGAACGCCGGCAATGAGCGCAGCGGCGGCGGCAGACAGCGGTTTCGTTCCGGCCTTTCCGGAGCGCTATGAGCGTCGCCTGCCGCTGATCCGGCTGATCCGGACCCTGCGCGAGAATTCCATCGGCACCTGGACGCGTGAGGCCTTCGAGCGCGACATCATCGTCTACCGGTTCGGCTTCCGGCCGGTCGTCGTGGCCAACCACCCCGACCTGATCCGCCATGTCATGCTCGACAATGCCGCCAGTTACGAGCGCGATCCGGTCGGCAAGCGGCTGCTGGAGCCGGGCCTCGGCCAGGGCCTGCTGACCAGCGAGGGCGCGGTGTGGAAACGCCAGCGCCGCATGATGGCGCCGATCTTCCAGCCGCGCCGGCTGTCCGGCTTTGCCGCCATCATGACCGAACGCAGCACCGCGCTCGCCGACCGGCTGTCGCGACAGCCATCGGATCAGCCGGTCGACATGGCGCGCGAGATGATGCTGCTGACGCTGGACATCATCGCGCAGACCATGTTCGGCGCCGATACCACCACCGACGTCTCGACGGTCGGCGGCGCCATGGACCGCTACCAGGCCACCGTGCGGCCCAACATCCCCGACCTGCTCGGCCTGCCGCGCTGGGTGCCGCGGCCGTCGGTCCGCGAAGGCCAGGCGGCGCTGGCCGGCATGGATGCCATCATCCGTGACCTGATCCGCCGCCGCCGCGACCGCGCCGCGGCCGGCGGCGATCTCGGCGGCGACCTGCTCGGCCTGCTGCTGGCGGCGGAAGACGACGAGGGCGGCAGCCGGCTGGACGACCGCGAGGTGCGCGACCAGATGGCGACCTTCTTCCTCGCCGGGCATGAGACCACGGCGACGGCGCTGGCCTGGATCTGGTATCTGCTGGCCCATGCGCCGGCGGTCGAGGCGAAGCTGCGGGCGGAACTCGCTGCCGTACTCGGCGGCCGGCCGGCGGAGTATGGCGATTACGACAAGCTGGCCTATACCCGGATGGTGGTGGAAGAGGCGATGCGGCTCTATCCGCCGGCCCATACCACGGCACGGCTGGCGATGGCCGACGACCGCTTTGGCGATCTCGAGATGCCGGCCGGCACCAATGTGATCATCTCGCCCTGGCTGATGCACCGGCACCGGCTCTACTGGCCACAGCCCGATGTTTTCGATCCGGAGAATTTCGCGCCGGAACGGGTGGCCGCCCGCCGGCGTTACATCTATCTGCCGTTCGGCGCCGGTCCGCGCATCTGCATCGGGCAGGGCTTTGCGATGATCGAGGCCGTGCTGATCCTCGCGACGCTGGCACAAAGACTGCATTGCCGCATGGTGCCGGGCAGTATTGTGCAGCCGGTCGGCAAGATCACCCTGCGGCCGACGCCCGGCCTGCCGATGACCATCGAAAGCCGCAGGCAGTAATTCCCCAGACAGAAAACTTCAGGCAAGCGAAAGAGAGAGTAATGAGCGACGATCTCTGTTTTTCCACCGCGTCCGACCTGGTTGAAGCCTACAGCACCGGCGGCCTGTCGCCGGTAGAGGTGACCCAGGCCCTGCTGAAGCGCATTGCGGCGGTCAATCCCAAGCTCAACGCCTATTGCCTGGTGGACGAGGAGTCTGCGCTGAAAGACGCCCGGGCATCGGAAGCGCGCTGGCAGGCGGGCAAGCCGCTCGGTCCCGTCGACGGCGTGCCGGCCTCGATCAAGGACATCCTCCTGACCAAGGGCTGGCCGACCCTGCGTGGTTCGAAGACCACCAATCCGGACCAGCCCTGGGACGAGGATGCGCCGGTCACCGCGCGACTGCGCGAGGCCGGTTGCGTCATCCTCGGCAAGACCACTTCGCCGGAAATGGGCTGGAAAGGCGTGACGGACTCGCCGCTGACCGGCATCACCCGCAACCCGTGGAACACCGACACCACGCCCGGCGGTTCGTCCGGCGGTGCCTCGGCGCAGGTCGCCGCCGGCCTCGGGCAGTTCGCCGTCGGCACCGACGGTGGCGGCTCGATCCGCATTCCGGCCGGTTTCACCGGCATCGCCGGGCTGAAGCCGAGCTTCGGCCGCGTGCCGGCGGCGCCGCTCAGTCCCTTCGGCACGGTGGCGCATCTCGGGCCGATGACCCGCACGGTACGCGATGCCGCACTGATGCTGCGCGAGATGGCGAAGCCCGATGCGCGCGACTGGTTTGCGCTGCCCTATGCCGATACCGATTACGCCGCCGGACTGGCGGCCGGCGTGAAGGGGGTGAAGATCGCTTACAGTCCGACGCTCGGCTATGCTAGGGTCGATCCGGAAATCGCGGCGGCGGTGGACGCGGCGGCGAAGCAGATGGCGGCGCTCGGCGCCATCGTCGAACAGGTCGATCCGGGCTTCAGTGATCCGGTCGATGCCTTCCACACCCACTGGTTCGCCGGTGCCTACAACGCGCTGATGGCGCTGCCGGCGGAGAAGTTCAAGCTGCTCGATCCGGGGCTGGTGAAGACCTTCGAGCGCGGCGCGGCGATCACGCTGAAACAGTATCTCGAAGCCGCCAACGCGCGCGGCGCGCTTGGCGTGCGCATGAAGACATTCCATGAAAAATACGACCTGCTGCTGACCCCGAGCCTCGCCGTGCTGCCGTTCACTGCCGGCAAGCTGGTGCCCGACGGCATGGGCGACGCCTACTGGACCGCCTGGACGCCGTTCAGCTATCCCTTCAACCTGACCCAGCAGCCGGCGATGTCGGTGAACTGCGGCTTCTCGGCCTCCGGCTTGCCGATCGGCCTGCAGTTGGTCGGCCCGATGCATCGCGACGACCTGGTGCTGCGCGCCGCGGCCGCCTATGAAGCGGCGACCGACTGGCACAAGCGCCGGCCGGCGATCTGAACCATGAGCGCCAACGCCGTCCTGCTGACCGTGGCCGAGATGGGCGAGGCCGACCGCCGCACGATCGCGGCCGGCACGCCAGGTCTCGTGCTGATGGAGGCAGCCGGCGCTGCCGTGGCGCGCATCGTGCAGCGCTGTCATCCGCGCGGGCCGGTGCTGGTGTTGTGCGGGCCGGGCAACAACGGCGGCGACGGCTTTGTCGCCGCGCGGCTGCTGGCAGGCCAAGGCCGCGCGGTCGCATTGGTGCTGCTGGGCAGCCGGGAAGCACTGCACGGCGATGCGGCGGCCATGGCGGCGCAGTGGACCGGCCCCGTGCTGGCGCCGGCGGATGCTGACCCGGTGGCGGCCGGCGTCATTGTCGATGCACTGTTCGGCGCCGGCCTCGGCCGGCCGCTCGATGGCATGGCGAAAGTGCTGGTCGAGGCGGTGAATGCCTGCGGCCGTCCAGTGGTGGCCGTCGACCTGCCGAGCGGCCTGCATGGCGATGACGGCCAGCCGCGCGGTGTGGCGATCCGTGCCACCCGCAGCGTCACCTTCTTCCGGCCGAAGCCTGGCCATCTGCTGCTGCCCGGCCGGCTGCTCTGCGGCCAGCTGCATGTCGCCGATATCGGCATTCCGGCGGCTGTGCTCGAGGGTATCGCGCCGCGACAATGGCTGAACGACCCGGCCCTGTGGCGCGGGCTGCTGCCGCGACCCCGGCTCGATGGCCACAAATACGCCCGCGGCCATGTGCTGGTGCGTGGCGGTGGCCGCGCCGGCGCGGCGCAGCTTGCCGGTCATGCTGCGCTCAGGATCGGCGCCGGGCTGGTGACCCTGGCGCTGCCGGCTGCGGCTTTGCAGCAGGCGGGTGGCCCCGATGCGCTGATGCGCCAGCCGTGTGAAGGCGTGCCCGACTGGCGCATGGCGATTGCCGATGCACGCCGCAATGCGCTGCTGCTCGGGCCCGGCAACGGCACCGGCGATGCGACACGCATGGCGGTGCTGGCGGCATTGGGTACCGGGCGTGTCCCCCGGCGTGCCGTGGTGCTGGACGCCGATGCGCTGACGGCCTTTGCCGCCGATCCATCACGGTTATTCGCGGCGATGCAGGGCCCGGTGATCCTGACGCCCCATGACGGCGAATTCGCCCGGCTGTTTCCCGATCTGGCCGGGGACGGCAGCAGCAAGCTTACGCGCGCCCGGGCCGCCGCCGCGCGCAGCGGTGCCATCGTTGTGCTGAAGGGTGCCGATACGGTGATCGCGGCGCCAGATGGAAAGGCGGCGATCAATGCCAACGCGCCGCCCGATCTGGCCACCGCCGGCGCCGGTGACGTGCTGGCGGGGTTCTGTGCGGGGCTGCTGGCTCAGGGTATGCCGGCCTTCGAGGCGGCCTGTGCCGCCGTCTGGCTGCATGGCGCGGCAGCGGCGGAAGCCGGCGCCGGACTGATCGCCGACGACCTGCCGCTGGCGGTCAGGAGGCCGCTGGCGCTGCTGCGGCGCTGATCGCCTGCCGGCTGCCGAGTGCGGCCTCGACGGTCGGCTGGTACTGCACGCGCGGTGCGATGATGCCATGGGCGCGGAGCACATGCCGCACCGGGGGCGTGACGCCGGTCAGGATCAGGGCCGTGCCGCTGCGTTCCAGCTTGCGGGCGAGGCCGTCGATGGTGTTGGCGGCGGTGGAGTCGAGGAAGGGCACTGCGGCGAAATCGAGGATGAAGGTCTTCGGCCGGTCGGCAATGCGGTCGAGCACCGCGCCGATGCTGGAGGCCGCACCGAAAAAGAAAGCGCCGGAAATCCGGTAGATCACAATGTCCGGATCGCTGGCCAGCGCGGCGTCGTAAGGCCGGCGGCCACCGTTGGCATCGTCGGCGCGGTCCTCGGGCACCAGCGGAATATGGCTGTCGACCGTGGTCGCCTGCGCCATACGGTTGAGGAACAGCAGGGTGCCGAGGCCGAAGCCGACCAGGATGCCTTCGGTCAGGTCGCGGAAGATGGTCAGCAGGAAGGTCGCCAGCAGCACGGCGGCATCGCCCCAGGACGAGCGCAGCAGGGTGGCGAAGGCATGCTTCTCGGCCATGTTCCAGGCCACCACAGTCAGCACGCCGGCCAGCGCGGCGAGCGGGATGTAGCTGGCCAGCGGCGCCGCCACCAGCATGAACAGCAGCAGGAAAACCGAATGCAGCATGCCGGCAATGGGACCGCGCGCGCCGGCCCGCACATTGGTGGCGGTGCGGGCGACCGTGCCGGTGACGCAGATGCCGCCGAACAGCGGCGCGACGATATTGGCGACGCCCTGGGCGACCAGTTCGCAGTTCGAGCGGTGGCGGCGGCCGGTCATGCCGTCGGCGACGATGGCCGACAGCAGGGATTCGATGGCGCCGAGCAAAGCGAAGGCGAAGGCGTCGGGCAGCACGGCCTGTATTTTCGCCAGCGAGATGGCAGGCAGCGCCGGCAGCGGCAGGGTGCGCGGGATGCCGCCAAAGCGGGTGCCGATGGTCTCGACCGGCAGGGCGACGACAGCGACGACCACCGCGGCGAGCCCGACGGCGATCAGCATGCCGGGCCAGTGCGGCCGCCAGCGTTTCAGGCCGGCGATCACCGCGATGGTGAAGACGGCGACGGCGATGGCGGCCGGGCTGGCGCTGGGCAGGGCATCGCCCAGCGCCAGCAGCTTGGGCACCAGCGGGCCGGGCTCGTGGCCGCTCAGGCTGAGGCCAAGCAGGTCGCGGATCTGGCTGGCGAAGATGATCACCGCGATGCCCGCCGTGAAGCCGACGGTGACCGGGTAGGGGATGAACTTGATGTAGGTGCCGAGCCGCAGCCAGCCGATCACCAGCAGGAACAGGCCGGCCATCATGGTGGCGAGCAGCAGGCCGTCGATGCCGTTGCGCGCGACGCAGGCCGCCACCAGCACGATGAAGGCGCCGGCCGGGCCGCCGATCTGGAAGCGGCTGCCGCCCAGTGCGGAAACCAGGAAGCCGCCGATGATGGCGGTGAAAAGCCCGCGATCCGGCGTGGTGCCGGACGCGATGGCGATCGCCATCGACAGCGGGATGGCGACGATGGCGACCGTCAGCCCGGCCACCATATCGGCGCGCAGGTCGCGCAGGCCATAGCCCTCGCGCAGGATGGTCACCAGCTTCGGCATGAACAACTCGGCGAAGCTGGGCTTGTGGCTGGCAGGCGAGGGGCGCTCGGGCGTGGTCATGGCATCATCACCCTTGGGGGGTCATTTGTCCGGGAGAGGGGTTGGCATACGGAGGCGGACACCGCGCCCGCCGCCGGTGCTGGGGGCGTTGTCGCCGAGCAGCTCGATGCCGGCGGTCTCCAGTGCGCCGACCAGCTTCATCAGGGAATCGACATTGCCGCGCACGACGCCGTCGCTGGCTTCCATCCGCTGGATGGTCGGCAGCGACAGGCCGGAGAGTTCGGCCAGCCTGCGCTGGTCGATGGCAATCAGGGCGCGGGCCGCGCGCATCTGGGCACCGGTGATCATGACGGGATATCTCTGTTAACGGTTTGAACGGTAGTATGTTTATATAGTATAGTCAATATTATATATTATACATCAATATTGATATATTTAATTGATCCCGCCATCGGACCCGCTTCCCTTGCGCCGGATCAAGCTGCCTCGCTTAACTTTGCGGTAGGACGCTATGGTGTAGGGCTAGCCGCACGCAATTCTGAGAGAAGCTCGAATGATCCGTGTTTTCATTGGTTACAGCCGCGCGGCACCCGTGGTGTCGAGCGTGGCCGCGCTCAGCATCAATCGCCGCGCCTCGCAGCCGGTCGCCATCACCCATCTGGCGCTGAACCAGCTGGGCGGCCTCTATACCCGGCCGCAGCACGAGCTGCAGTCGACCGATTTCTCGTTTTCGCGCTTTCTGACGCCCTCTCTGGCCGGTTTCCAGGACTGGGCGATCTTCATGGACGACGACATGCTCGTCCTCGACGATATCGCCAAACTGTGGGCGCTGCGCGACGACCGCTATGCCGTCCAGGTGGTCAAGCACGACCATGTGCCGCAGGAGGATGTGAAGTTCCTCGACAAGGTGCAGACCAAATACGAGAAGAAAAACTGGTCGAGCGTGATGCTGTTCAACTGCGCCAGATGCACGGCGCTGACCCCCGATTACGTCAACAGCGCCACCGGGCTGGAACTGCACCAGTTCAAATGGCTCGGCGACGACGGCCTGATCGGCGAGATCCCGCACCGCTGGAATTACCTGGCCGACTACGACCCGACCATCCCGGCCAGGGACATCTCCATCGTGCATTACACCTTGGGCGGGCCGTATTACGACGACACCAGCGACTGCGCCTACAGCGACCTCTGGCTGGCCGAGCGCGAGGCGATGCTGCATTGCGCCCAGCGGGTCGCGAAAACGAAGTGATCGCCCCCTGCGGGCATTAATCCGCGAAACCGGCCGATATATTCCCGTTTAAGGGGTGTTGCGCCGGTCCGGACCCGGTCGGGCAGCGCCGGCCACCGGCATGGCTTGCGGGCCGGTAATCCGGCGCCCGGCACCCCTTGCCACCGCAGGCCGATATTTGTATGAAAGCCCGCTCAACGCGGGCCCCGGGCCGGCGTGGATGCTGTCGGCCGCGGGCGTGGTGGAACTGGTAGACACGCAGGATTTAGGTTCCTGTGCCGCAAGGCGTGTGGGTTCAAGTCCCTCCGCCCGCACCAGTCCGGCAACGCGTGTCGCGCCCCAGCCGCCGCACCAAGGGGCGGCGGACCGGAATTTACTCAAGAGACAGGTGTCTTCGTCATGCAGATCACGGAAGTCAGCGCCTCGGGCCTGAAGCGCGAATACAAGGTGGTGATCGCCGCCGCCGCGCTGGAGAGCACGGTCAACGAGAAGCTCGAGGGCCTGCGCGAGCGCGTCAACATGCCGGGCTTCCGTCCGGGCAAGGCGCCGGCCGCGCTCATCAAGAAGCAGTACGGCAAGGCACTGCTCGGCGAGGTGATGGAAGAGCAGGTCAATTCGGCGCTGCAGAAGGCCATCGAGGACAACAAGCTACGCCCCGCGATGCAGCCGAAGGTCGACATCGTCAGCTTCGACGAGGGCAAGGACCTCGAATGCACCATCGCCATCGAGGTGCTGCCGGAGATCGAGCCGGGCGACTTCAAGAAGGTCAAGCTGGAGCGTCTGGTGGTCGAGCCGGGCGATGCCGAGGTTGACGAGTTCATGACCCGTCTGACCGAGCAGCAGAAGACCTACGAGAAGGTCGAGCGTGCCGCCCAGAACGGCGACCAGGTGGTGATCGACTTCGTCGGCAGCGTCGACGGCGTGAAGTTCGACGGCGGCGCGGCGGATGATTATCCGCTGGTGCTGGGCTCGAACAGCTTCATCCCGGGCTTCGAGGACCAGCTGGTCGGCGCCAAGGCCGGCGATGCGGTCACCGTCAAGGTGACCTTCCCGGAGGCCTACGGCAATGCCGACCTCGCCGGCAAGGCTGCCGAATTCGCCTGCACCATGAAGGAAGTGCGCGGCGCCCAGGCGGTGACGCTGGACGACGAGTTTGCCAAGCGCTTCGGCCTCGCCTCGCTGCAGGAGCTGAAGGACAACATCAAGAAGGACCTCGGTCAGGAATATAAGGGCATGGCCCGGCTGACCATGAAGCGCAGCCTGCTCGACCAGCTGGCCGAGCAGCACAGCTTCCCGGTGCCGGAAGGCATGGTCGAGATGGAATTCGGCCAGATATGGGGCGAGATCGCCGCCGACCAGGCCCGGCTCGAGGCCGAGCTGAAGGAAGAGGGCAAGTCGGAAGACCAGCTCAAGGGCGAGTACCGCGGCATTGCCGAGCGCCGCATCCGCCTCGGCCTGCTGCTGTCGGAAGTCGGCCGCATCAACAATATCGAGGTCAAGCCGGACGAAATCACCAAGGCGATGATCGAGCAGGCCCGCCGCTTCCCCGGCCAGGAGCGCCAGGTGATGGAATACTTCCAGAAGAACCCGGAAGCCGCCCAGAGCCTGCGCGCCCCGATCTTCGAGGACAAGGTGGTTGATTTCATCATCGAAATGGCCGATGTCAGCGAAAAGCCGGTCACCAAGGAAGAGCTGCAGAAGGAGGCCGAGGCGGTCGCCTCCTGACCTCCGGCCTGCGGTTCAGCCGCGAATCAGCGAAGCGCCGGGCTTGAAAACAGGCCCGGCGCTTTCCATTTCCGCATACAGCCGATCCGGCCCAGCCATTGCCGGAAGGCCCCGACTGCGCCACATTAAGCGCAATACGTATCTTCCTGTTTCAGCAAGGCGCGCATCATGGACAAGATGGTCGACACCTACATGAACATGCTGGTCCCGATGGTGGTCGAACAGACCAACCGGGGCGAACGTGCCTATGACATCTATTCCCGGCTGCTCAAGGAACGCATCATCTTCCTGGTCGGGCCGATCAACGATGCCGTGGCGTCGCTCGCCACCGCCCAGATGCTGTTCCTCGAGGCCGAGAATCCGAACAAGGAGATCGCCCTCTACATCAACAGCCCGGGCGGCGTCGTCACCTCCGGCCTCGCGATCTACGACACCATGCAGTACATCAAGCCGAAGATCGCCACGCTGTGCATCGGCCAGGCGGCCTCGATGGGCTCGCTGCTGCTGACTGCCGGCGAGAAGGGCATGCGCTACGCCCTGCCGAACGCCCGGGTAATGATCCACCAGCCGTCCGGCGGCTTCCAGGGCCAGGCCGCCGACATCGAGATCCACGCCAGGGAGATCCTCGACCTGCGCGCCCGGCTGAACGTAATCTACGCCCGGCATACCGGCCAGGATGTCGCCGCGATCGAAACGGCAATGGAACGCGACCGCTTCATGACCCCGGAGGAAGCCAAGACCTTCGGCCTGGTCGATGAGGTGGTGTCCAAGCGCCCCGAGCAGGGCGAAGCTGCCAAGGCCTGACCGGCCGATCCCGCCGGGCCGGGCGGCGGCGCTGTGCCGGCGCCCGGTGAGCATCCCGGTGAATATTCGGTAACCCCTTGTCATATATGATGGCTTGTCCGGGGCCCGGGCTGCCATATTTGAACCGGGTGGGTCCGGGTTGTGGCCGCCTGCGGCCCTGTGTCCGTTGTGTGGCGCGGCGCGGTTCCTTATGATGACGATTCGATGGAACAGGGCAGGTGGCGCCCGGCGCCGGCCCGCGGAGTGGAGTAGGCATGACCAAATTGAGCGGCGGTGACTCCAAAAATACCCTGTACTGCTCGTTCTGCGGCAAGAGCCAGCACGAGGTGCGCAAGCTGATCGCCGGTCCGACGGTGTTCATCTGCGACGAGTGCGTCGAGCTTTGCATGGACATCATCCGCGAGGAGCACAAGTCGGCGCTGGTGAAGACCCGCGACGGCGTGCCGACTCCGCAGGAAATCTGCCGCGTCCTCGACGATTACGTGATCGGCCAGTACCACGCCAAGAAGGTGCTGTCGGTGGCCGTGCACAATCACTACAAGCGCATCGGCCAGGGCGGCAAGAACAACGAGGTCGAGCTCGCCAAGTCGAACATCCTGCTGATCGGCCCGACCGGCTGCGGCAAGACGCTGCTGGCGCAGACCCTGGCGCGCATCCTCGAAGTGCCGTTCACCATGGCCGACGCCACCACGCTGACCGAAGCCGGTTACGTGGGCGAGGACGTCGAGAACATCATCCTCAAGCTGCTGCAGTCGGCCGACTACAATGTCGAGCGGGCGCAGCGCGGCATCGTCTATATCGACGAGGTCGACAAGATCAGCCGCAAGTCCGACAACCCGTCGATCACCCGCGACGTGTCGGGCGAGGGCGTGCAGCAGGCCCTGCTGAAGATCATGGAAGGCACGGTTGCCAGCGTGCCGCCGCAGGGCGGCCGCAAGCATCCGCAGCAGGAATTCCTGCAGGTCGACACCACCAACATCCTGTTCATTTGCGGCGGTGCCTTCGCCGGGCTGGAGAAGATCATCGCCGGCCGCGGCAAGGGCACCTCGATCGGCTTCGGCGCCAATGTGCGCGGCCCCGACGAGCGCCGCTCCGGCGAGATTCTCGCCGAAGTCGAGCCGGACGATCTGTTGAAGTTCGGCCTGATCCCGGAATTCATCGGCCGCCTGCCGGTGATCGCGACCCTGCATGACCTCGACGAGGCGGCGCTGGTCGACATCCTGACCAAGCCGAAGAACGCCCTGATCAAGCAGTACCAGCGCCTGTTCGAGATGGAAGACGTCAAGCTGACCTTCTCCGACGAGGCGGTCGCGTGCGTCGCCCGCAAGGCGATCGCCCGCAAGACCGGCGCCCGCGGCCTGCGCTCGATCCTCGAGGCCATCCTGCTCGACCCGATGTTCGATCTGCCGAACATGAACGGGGTGGAAGAGATTGTGATTTCTCCCGACGTGGTTGAAGGCCGCGCCAAGCCGCTGCTGATCTACGCCGATCGCAAGCAGGAAGATGTCAGCGCCTGACCGGCCTGCGGCCTTCCGTTAACCTTGCCGTTTTTTCGGGCTGCCCTACATCAGGGGCAGCCCGAAATGTTTCACCTCGGGAAAAGGCTCGTAAAATCCGTGCAGTAGGGCGCGCCAGCGGCGGTAGTCGCCGGACTGGCGGAAGCCGGGGTCGTGATCTTCGAGCCGCGCCCAGGTCACCAGCAGCACAAAGCGCTGTGTATCTTCCAGGCAGGGGCGCACCTCGGCACCGAGGCAGCCCGGCTGGCGGCGGATCAGCGGCAGGGCCTCGGCCAGCGCCTGCCGGAAGGCGCCGGTCTGCCCGCTGCGCACGTCGAGCAGCGCTAGCTCAAGAATCGGTGAGGCGGCCGTCGACTCCGCCGCCGACTCGGTTTGTCTCATGATGTTGCCCTTAGGTTGCCCGACCATGCCTTGACGGACCTTGCCGGAATTCCCATCTTAATCGCAACGGGTGGCAAAGGAATGCTGATGTCAGGTTCCGGCTGCCGCCACACAGGAACACCCGCCATGTTCACATCGCCCCGTGCCCAAGTCTTCCCCGTCCTGCCGCTGCGGGACATTGTCGTCTTTCCGCATATGATCGTGCCGCTGTTCGTCGGCCGCGAAAAGTCGGTGCGGGCGCTCGAGGACGTCATGAAGGACGACAAGCAGATCCTGCTGGTCGCCCAGAAGAACGCCGGGCAGGACAATCCCGAGGCGGATGACATTCACGCCGTCGGCACCATTGCCTCGGTGCTGCAGCTGCTGCGCCTGCCCGACGGCACCGTGAAGGTGCTGGTCGAGGGCAGCCAGCGCGCCAAGATCGTCAAGTTCGTCGAGAACCCGGAGTTCTTCCAGGTCCAGGCCGAGGTGGTCGAGGAGGATGCCGGCGAGGCGCGCGAGATGGAGGCACTGTCGCGTTCGGTGATCAACCAGTTCGAGCAGTATGTGAAGCTGAACCGGAAGATTCCGCCCGAGGTGCTGGTCTCGCTGAACCAGATCGACGATCCGTCGAAGCTGGCCGATACCGTTGCCTCGCACCTCACCATCAAGATCAGCGACAAGCAGAAACTGCTCGAGATCGCCTCGGTGGTCGAGCGGCTGGAGCGCGTCTACGCCCTGATGGAGGGCGAGATCGGCGTGCTGCAGGTCGAGAAGAAGATCCGCTCGCGCGTGAAGCGCCAGATGGAGAAGACCCAGCGCGAGTATTACCTGAACGAACAGCTCAAGGCCATCCAGAAGGAGCTGGGCGAGGGCGAGGACGGCCGCGACGAGGTGGCCGAAATCGAGCTGCGCATCAAGAAGACCAAGCTGTCCAAGGAAGCCCGTGAAAAGGCGATGGCCGAGGTCAAGAAGCTGCGCTCGATGAGCCCGATGTCGGCCGAAGCGACCGTCATCCGCAACTACCTCGACTGGATGCTGTCGATTCCGTGGGCCAAGCGCACCAAGGTGAAGAAGGACATCAAGAACGCCGAGAAGGTGCTGAACGACGACCATTACGGTCTGGAGAAGGTCAAGGAGCGCATCCTTGAGTATCTCGCCGTGCAGCAGCGCTCGGGCAAGCTGAAGGGCCCGATCCTCTGCCTGGTCGGTCCGCCCGGCGTCGGCAAGACCAGCCTAGGCAAGTCGATCGCACGGTCGACTGGCCGCAACTTCGTGCGCGTGTCGCTCGGCGGCGTGCGTGACGAAGCCGAGATCCGCGGTCACCGCCGCACCTATATCGGGTCGATGCCCGGCAAGGTCGTGCAGTCGATGAAGAAGGCCAAGAGCACCAATCCGCTCTTCCTGCTCGACGAGATCGACAAGATGGGCCAGGACTTCCGCGGCGATCCGTCCTCGGCGCTGCTGGAAGTGCTCGACCCCGAGCAGAACAACACCTTCAGCGACCATTATCTCGAGGTCGACTACGACCTGTCGGACGTGATGTTCATCTGCACGGCCAATTCCCTGCGCATGCCGCAGCCGCTGCTCGACCGCATGGAGATCATCCGCATCCCCGGCTACACCGAGGACGAGAAGATCGAGATCTGCAAGCGGCATCTGCTCGACAAGCAGGTCAAGGCGGCCGGCCTGAAGAAGGGCGAGTGGTCGATCACCGACGAGGCGATCCGCGACCTGGTCCGCTATTACACCCGCGAGGCCGGCGTGCGTTCGCTGGAGCGCGAGCTGGCCAACCTGGCCCGCAAGGCGGTGAAGGAAATCCTGTCGAAGGGCGTCAAGTCGATCAAGGTGACGCCGAAGAACCTCGACAAGTACGCCGGCGTGCGCCGCTTCCACTATGGCGAGGCCGAACTCGAGGATCTGGTCGGCACCACCACCGGCCTGGCCTGGACCGAAGTCGGCGGCGAGCTGCTGACCATCGAAGCCGTGATGCTGCCCGGCAAGGGCCGCATGACCATCACCGGCAAGCTCGGTGAGGTGATGCAGGAATCCGTGCAGGCCGCGCGCTCTTTCGTGCGGTCACGGGCGATCGCCTTCGGTGTCAAGCCGCCGATCTTCGACCGCCGCGACATCCACATCCACGTGCCGGAAGGGGCCACGCCCAAGGACGGCCCGTCGGCCGGCGTGGCGATGGTCACCTCGATCGTCTCGGTGCTGACCGGCATTCCGGTCCGCAAGGACGTGGCGATGACTGGCGAGGTCACCCTGCGTGGCCGCGTGCTGCCGATCGGCGGCCTGAAGGAGAAGCTGCTGGCTGCCCATCGCGGCGGCATCAAGACGGTGCTGATCCCGAAGGACAACGAGAAGGATCTGGTCGAGATTCCCGACAACGTGAAGAAGGGGCTCCAGATCATTCCGGTTTCGACCTGCGAGGAGGTGCTCAAGCACGCCCTCACGGCGGAACTCAAGCCGATCGAGTGGAATGACGTCGACGATCTCACCAAGCCGGCGGTGGTCGAACCGGACGGCGATGTGGATCGCGAAGGCGTGGTCAAGCATTGATGGACAACCGGATCAGCATATTCCGGAGGGCGACAGCGTGAACAAGCAGGACCTGATGGCTGAGGTGCGGGATACCACCGGACTCAGCAAGGAGCAGGCGGAACGCGCCGTGGAGGCCGTATTCGGCCTGATCACCGAGGCCTTGCGCCGCGGTGACGAGGTGCGGATCGTCGGTTTCGGCAGCTTCTTCGTCGGTACCCGGGCGGCAAGCCCGGGGCGCAACCCGCGCACCGGCGAACGCATCGACCTGCCGCCGACGCGGCAGCCGAAATTCCGCGCCGGCAAGACGCTCAAGGAAGCGGTGAGCTGACCGCAGGCCAGCGCCGTCACGCTACTCCACCCGGGGCGGCGGATCGAAAGACCAGACTCAACGGCCGGCTGCACAAGCCGGCCGTTTTTCGTAATGGCCGATACCGGAGCGCGTGGCCGTCATATTCCGCGCAAGGCCGGCATGCTAATCTGCACGCCAGCCCGGCTGCGTTGCCGGGCCGGGAGTGCAGGGGGCATGGACATCCGTTTCGACCAGACCAGGCCGGCCGAGCTGTCGGGCGCCGAAGGCGACCTGCTGACGGAAATTCCGCAGCCGCAGCATGCCGGCGCAGTCGCCCTATACCGGCTGTGGCAGGAGCTGACGCCGACCGGCGGCCTGCCGGCGCGGGATGACTTCACGTTCGAGCGGCTCGGCGCGCTCGGCATCCTCGGCAATTTCTTCGTTGTCGAACCGCTGGATGGCGGCCGCGACTGGCGCTACCGCCTGCTCGGCACGCATATCACCTGGCTGTTCGGCGCCGATGTCACCAACGTGCCCTTCACCCGGCATTTCGATGAGACCGAGGCCGCGCTGTGCATCCGGCTGTCCAACCGGGTGGCGCAGACGCGGCAGCCGGTCTTCCTGGTCGGCAGTTTCCGCACCGGCGATTTCAGCGGGCGGCTGGAAACCATGTCGCTGCCGGTGCTCGGCCGCGATGGCGCCGCGGTGTGGCTGATCGGTGCAAGCTTTCCGTCGACCCGGCCCTGACGGACAACCCTGACTAGCGGCCGCCGATTAGCGACCGGGCAGGCCGTTGTCGCCGCGCACCAGCCGCAGCAGGGCGTCCTCGGCCTTGCTGATATAGCGGTCGCCATGGCGCAGGATGATGAAATGCCGCTCCGGGAAGGGCAGGTCGATGACGCGCAGGCGGCCGGCGAACAGGCTGTCGGCAACCACCAGGCTGGACAGCACGGTGGCGCCGGCGCCGGCCTCCACCGCATTGCGCACCGCTTCGTTGGAGGGCAGTTCGAAGGCCACGTTGATGCCGGCCGGATCAACGCCGAGCTGGCGCAGGCCAAGTTCGAAATTCTGCCGCGTGCCCGAGCCCTTCTCGCGCAGGACCCAGGCCGCCTGCTTCAGGTCGGCAGGCGTGACCGCCTGCGCGCTGGCCCAGGGATGCCGCGGCCCGACCACCAGCAGCAGCCGGTCACCCGGCACTGGGATCTGCGCCAGCAGCGGGTTCTCGAGATCGCCCTCGATGAAGCCGAGATCGGCCGCGCCGGCGCCGACGGCATCGCCGACTTCGGTGGTATTGGCGATGGTCAGGTTGAGCGCGATGCCGGGGTAGAGTTTGCGGAAGGCATGCAGCTGTGGCGGCAGCCAGTAGTTGGCGATGGTCTGGCTGGCATGCAGGGTCAGCGAACCACGCTGCAGGCCCGACAGTTCGGTCAGCGCCAGTTCCGCCTGCGCGGCGCGCGCCAGCACGGCCTTCGCCTCGGGCAGGAAGCTGCGGCCGGCTTCGGTCAGTTCGATGCGCCGGCCAATGCGGTGGAACAGCCGCATGCCATGCCGGGTTTCCAGCGCGGCGATCGAGGCGCTGGCCGCCGACTGGGTGATATTCAGGCTCTGGGCCGCCCGGGTGACATGCAGGCTGTCGGCAACCGCGACGAAGATGCGAAGCTGTTCGAGCGTCATCGGGTGCCGGCAGCCTCCGTCATGGTCAGAACACCGTCTCGATCAGCCCGAGGCTGAGCAGCGAGATGAACAGCGCCGCGGCGGTGCCGAGCGCCAGCGGGCGCAGGCCCTTGGCGCGCAGCTTGCGGATGTCGGTTTCCAGCCCCATGGCGGCCAGCGCCATGGTCAGCAGGAAGGTGGTGGTCTGCACCAGCCCGTGACGGGCTTCTTCGGGCAGCACGCCGAGGCTGTTGAACAGGATCATGGCGATGAAGCCGATCACGAACCACGGGATCGGTGCGCGCGCGCGGCCATGACCGTGGCCTTTCTTCATGCGGCTCATGCCCCAGCCCATCAGCAGGATCACCGGCGCCAGCATGGCCACCCGGCTCAGCTTGGCGATGGTGCCGAAATCGCCGGCTTCGTGGCCGCCCTGGAAGGCGGCGGCGACCACCTGGGCGACCTCGTGGATCGAGGCACCGGCCCACAGGCCGTAGGCATGCGGTGACAGCTGCAGATGGCCCTGGATCAGCGGGTAGAGCAGCATCGACAGCGAGCCGAAGACGGTGACGCAGGCCACCGCATAGGCGACATCCTCGTCGGGCGCCTCGGTCACCGTGTTGGCGGCGATCACGGCAGAGGCGCCGCAGATCGAGGTGCCGGCGGCGATCAGCATGGCGAGCTTGCTGTCGACGCCGAGCCGCCGGCCGAGCCAGACGGTGAACAGGAAGGTGGCGCCCAGCGACAGTGCGACGACCAGCAGGCCGCGACCGCCGACCGCGGCGATCTGCAGCACGGTGAGCTGCAGGCCGAGCAGGATGATGGCAAAGCGCAGGATGCGTTTCAGGCTGAAGGCGACCCCGGGTTTGCAGCGGGCAGGGGTGCCGATGGTGTTGTGGAAGGCCATGCCGAGCACGATGGCGATGATCAGGGGGCTGAGCACCGTATGCGGCGGCAGCAGGCTCTGGATGCCAAACGCCACGGCGGACAGGCCGCCGGTCAGCAGCAGGCCCGGCAGCAGACTTTTGGCGGTCTGCGCGTGGCTTTTGCGGGTATGGCCGGCAGCAGGGTGGCCGGCAGCGGGAAGGGCGGGATGGGCAATGCTCTGGTCCGACATGGGATCCTCCAAAATCCACAGAAGTTTCGGAGGATTTTTAAAACAATTCAAAGTAATCATTTCTGTTATTTCGATCAATAATTTTTGTTAATTGAGGAACGGCAGAATCGCCACGGCCGTCATTTTCTGGCCATGGAAATCGGCTGATAATCCGTGGACAGTCTCCTCCGCAACGGGAGCGGATCATGCCGCCGAGCCTTGCAGACCATATTGCCACCTATCGCCGGGCCGAATGGGCGGCCGATGCCGTGGTGCATGTGGTGGGCCTGGCCTTCGGGCTGGCCGCCTGCATCGCCATTGCCGTGCTGGCGATCCCCCAGGCCGGCGCCCTGCGGCTTGCCAGCCTCGGCCTCTACGGCTTTGGCCTAGTGGCCATGCTGGGCTGTTCGGCGCTGTACAACCTGTCGGGCAGTGCGGTCTGGAAGGGCGTGTTCCGCCGGCTCGACCATGCCGCCATCTTCCTGATGATCGCCGGGACCTATTCGCCCTTTGCGCTGATCGTGATGGGCGGCGGCTGGGGGCGCGGCGTCTTCCTGTTCGTCTGGGCGATGGCGCTCTGCGGCGTGGCGATGAAGCTGCTGCTGCCGCTGCGCTTCGAGCGGCTGTCGGTGGCGATCTACCTGCTGCTCGGCTGGACCATCCTGGTCGCCTTCAACCCGCTGGTGGCCGGTGCCTCGCTGCCGGCGCTGGTGCTGCTCATCGCCGGCGGCGGACTGTACAGCCTGGGCGTGATCTTCCACCTGTGGGAGCGGCTGCCGTACCAGAACGCCATCTGGCACGTCTTCGTGCTGGCGGCGGCGGCCTGCCATTTCACCGCCATCCTGCTGGATGTCGCCATCGTGGCCTGAGGCCTGGGCCTGACGTTGTGGCCTGAGTCTGTAGCCTGAGCCTGCGGTCGGACCGGCTTGCCGCCCGGCGCGGGCGTCTGCTATAGAGCCCCATCCGCTGCCTGCCGGCAGTCGGTTTTATCTCAGCCGGGGGGCGGTTAGCTCAGTGGTAGAGCGCCTCGTTTACACCGAGGATGTCGGGAGTTCGACCCTCTCACCGCCCACCAATTTCCGCAACGCACAACCGATCTGGCGCCAATTCAGCGATAAATCTCAGCGCTGTCAAATGACGGCGTCATGTGGGCTCGGCCGCAGTGACGCCGGGAACTGTCAGGAAATAACGGGTGGGAAAGCCGGCGGCCTTAGCCTCGTTTCGCCAGCACTGGTGAGCCGGCCCATTCAAGCCGCCAGATGGCGCCTTGGGGCACGGTCTGGACGGCGTGCGGATGAAACGCAAAGAGACAGATGCCTTCGAGTCGGCGTACTGACCGGTCGCGCGGCCCATTACTGCCTCGCGCAACAATCTCGGTAATCTCGGCTGCCAGCGCCTGGTCGGATGGGTAGCCTATGACCGGATCAGCACTGCGGCAGGACTGCGCAGCTTTAACATCGCGAAGATTGTGAAACGGGCCAAAAAAGCCGGCAATGAGCTCGGTGTAATCAGTCTGATCTCTAGCAGCGATCAATTTGGGCGCGGCCACCTCATGTAGCTAACAGCCAGGAGCGTAGTTGGGAAATCTTACTGAGGTCGAACTACCTCTAGACAAGGATTCTTCTAGAAAAGCTGCTGAGACTACGTTCAGAGTCTTAAGAGGTTTTGCCTTTATTGCCGTTGCCAAAACGAAAGGCGGCAATCCACTTGAGCGTTCGTCGCGATCACATTTAGTGCTGGCCGGCGAGACTTTTTCATCACTGCGGCGAATTGCGCAGATCATGCTTTTATGCCGGAAGTCGTTTTTTAATACCTTGGAGGAGGCCTGCAATAGGAGCAAAGGGCAACATCTCCCAGTGGCCAATGCAAGAGGGGCGCCCGCGATTTACTCATATGACGTTAATTTACTCATTTGTCAGATAAAATTAAAAATGTCGAAAATATGTTGACAGTGCTGACGGGGCTTTTCTAGTCTGGTCTCGAAGATCAACGAATAGAGAGGAACTGACCATGCCGAGCGCCCGTCCGAACCGCCGTCGTTTCATCCAGTCGGCCGGTACCCTCGCTGCCGCTGCCAGTTTCGGCGCGCCGTTCATCTCCAGTTCGGCCCGAGCCGCCGGCCAGCTCGTTTTCGCGGGCTTCGGCGGCGCGTACCAGGAGGGCCAGACCAAGGCGCTGTTCGAGCCGTTCGAGCGGGAAACCGGCATCAAAATCGTGCAGACCACTGGCGTTGATCTTGCCAAGCTGCGTGCGCAGGTCCAGTCCGGCAATATCGAGTGGGATTTCATCTCGCTGCCCGATCGGCTGCGCTATACGGCAGTACATGACGGCCTGCTGATGCCGCTGGATTACAGCGTGATCAACAACAAGAAAATCGTGCCCGAACTGGTAACCGAATTCGCCGTCGGCGGCGTTACCATCCCGATGCTGATGGCTTATTCCACCAAGTATTATCCTTCGCCGGACAAGGCCCCGAAGACCTGGGTGGATTTCTGGAACATCGGCGGCGTGCCCGGCCAGCGCGGCATGTACAACGGCGCCGTCTATACCTTGGAATTCGCGCTGATCGCCGATGGCGTACCGAAGGACAAACTCTATCCGCTCGACCTGGATCGCGCTTTCCGCAGCCTGGATAAGATCAAGTCCAAGCTGATCTGGTGGAGCCAGATGTCGCAGCCTGGCCCGATGCTCGCCTCCGGCGAAATCCATGTCACGCCCTCGGTGCGTGCCATTACGGCCATGCTGGCGGGAGAGCCGATAGGCGTGAGCTACGACGGCGCCGCACTCACCTACGAAGCCTGGGTTGTGCCGAAAGGCACTAAGAACGCCGCGAACGCTATGAAGTTCATCAATTTTGCGTTGCAGGGAAAGAACCAGGCCGAATTGACGAAGTATATCGCCTTCGGTCCCACCAACAGCGACGCCGCCGAGTTCATCAATCCCAAGGTGCGGCCTTATCTTTCTTCCAATCCGGAAAATGCTGCCAAGGGCTTCCTGCTCAGCGGCGATTACTGGGGGCCAAATCTGGACAAGGTCATGGAACGCTGGAACGAGTGGCGCCTGCGCTAAAGGCAGTGCGTCCGCGTTAAAGATATTGTCAGCACGAGTAGATCGATGAATATCCTTGAAAAGCTTGCATCCCTGGGTCTGGAGTTGCCGAACGTGCCGCAGCCGGTGGGGAACTACCGTCCGGCCAAGCGCAGCGGCAATCTGGTCTTCACGTCCGGCCAGACTGCCCGGATCAATGGTGTCCGGCGCTATGTCGGCAAGGTGGGACGAGAGGTTTCCGATGAGGATGCCTATCTTTCGGCGCGTGACGCGGCTCTGAACTGTCTGGCATGTGCCGCCTGGGCGGCTGGTGGGACCGACAAGTTACGCGACGTGATCAAGGTGCTGGGCTTCATCAATTGTGTCGATGGTTATGAGAAGCAGCCGGCGGTAATCAACGGGGCCTCCGACCTGATCGAGAAGCTGTTCGGCCCCCTCGCGGCCCATGCCCGCTCTGCCGTCGGTGTAAATGCCCTGCCATCCAACGTCTCGGTCGAACTCGAGATCATTTTCGAGGCGGACTGATCCGGCGCTGGTGTAGTCTGACCAGGATGGTGAAGCGGGAGTATGTTATGCAGGCGCAGGCAGCCACGCTCGACGTCGAGCATTTGATGAAGGTGTTCGACAGACAGGTCGTTGTCCGCGATGTGTCCTTCTCGCTCCAGGGCGGAGAGCTTCTGACACTGCTCGGCCCCAGCGGTTCGGGCAAGACCACCACCATGCGCATGATCGCCGGCTTCGAGGAGCCCACGGGCGGTGATGTGCGCGTGGCGGGCGAGAGCATAGTCGATCTGCCTGTGCACAAGCGCGATATCGGGGTGGTCTTCCAGCAGTATGCGCTGTTTCCGCACCTGAGCGTGTTCCGTAATCTGGCGTATCCGCTGGAGATGCGCGGTCTGCGCAAGGCGGAAATTGCCAATCGCGTCGAAAGAGCTTTGGCCATGGTGCGGCTGGAAGGCTTCGCCGGTCGTCTGCCGAAAGAGTTGTCGGGCGGTCAGCAGCAGCGCGTGGCGCTGGCGCGGGCGATCGTGTTCGAACCACGCCTCTTGCTGATGGATGAGCCGATGGGGGCGTTGGATAAACGCCTGCGCGAGCTGATGCAGATCGAGATCCGGCAGCTGCAGCAGCAGCTTGGTATCACGACCGTCTCGGTGACGCACGACCAGATCGAGGCGTTGGTGATGTCCGACCTGATCGCGGTGCTGGATGGCGGCGTTCTGCAGCAACTGGGGCCGCCGCTGGAAGTCTACCAGAAACCGGTCAACCGCTTCGTCGCGGATTTCCTGGGCGAATCCAACCTGATCGACGTGGCTGCGTGCCAGCCGCGAACCGAGGGCCTGCTCTGCCGTTCGAGTCGAGGACTGGAAACCCTGGCTGCCCCGCTGCGGCCCGGCGAGGAAGCGGCATCGTGGCTGGTGGTTCGGCCGGAAAACATCCAGATTGGCGATGCTGCAGCCGAGTTGCCCAATCACTGCCGCGCCGGCATACGCGAGGTTCTCTATGTCGGCGACCTGCTGAAATATCGCGTTGAAACAGAGACCGGCGAGCAGTTCAGCATCAAGGCCCTGGCCTCTGCCGGGCAGCCATGGCGGGTCGGCGACACATCCCTGATCGGCTGGCGCACCGAGCACTGCCTGCCGATACGATCATGAGACTGCGATCAAGACGACTTCTGGCGCCGGTCGGGCTGGATCACATGGTTCTGCTCGGGCCACCGCTTGTCTTCGTGCTCCTGTTCTTCCTAGTGCCTCTGGCTCAAGTGATCTGGGGAAGTTTCTTCACGCCCTCTTTTACTCTGGCGCATTACCTTCGCATCTGGAATACGCCGATCTACCTGCAGGTGTTCGGGCGTACGCTCTATGTTGCCTTTTGTACAGCCGGCCTGTGCGTGCTGCTGGGCTACGCGGCAGCTTTGTTCCTGGCCCAGTGCGGCGCGCGCACGCGGCAATACCTGTTGCTCTGCGTTGTGATCCCGTTCTTCCTCAGCATGCTGATCCGGAACTATATCTGGATGGCCCTGCTGCAGCGCGCCGGTCTGATCAACAACCTCCTGCTTGATCTTGGCGTCATCGAGCAACCGTTGGCGCTGATGTACAATGAGTTCGGCATGCTGGTCACCATGACGAACATGCTGTTGCCCTACACCATTTTTCCAATCCTTTCCGCGCTTCTGGCGATCCCGCCGGAACTGCATGATGCTTCGGCCAGCCTGGGAGCCGGCCGGCTGCGCGGTTTCCTGCGCGTCACCCTGCCGCTCAGCATGCCCGGCGTTGCCGCAGGGGGATTGCTGGTTTTTATCGTCGCACTTGGCTTTTTCATTACGCCAGCCCTAGTCGGCGGACCCAAACAGATGATGATTTCCAATCTGATCGACTTCAATGTGCGTGAGGTTCTGAACTGGCCCTTTGCTTTCGCGCTGGCCAATATGCTGCTCTGGGTCACTCTGGCGATCTATTATTTCTATGTTCGCTTTGTTGAGAGGCGCGGGGCGCGCCCGGGCCTGCCATGAAATACCGCCGCATCATGGCAAGCCTGTGCCGAATCGCCGTGGCAATTCCCGGAGCACTGGTCCTGTTCTTCCTGACGGCGCCGGTATTGGCCGTGATTCCCATGTCCTTCGGGGCGGCCGGTCCATTGCAGCTGATTCCCGATCATCCCAGCTTCGACCAGTACAGCCGCTTCTTCTCCAGCCCCGACTGGATGACGGCATTGTGGATTTCGGTGCAGGTGGCATTGGGAACAACCTGCCTCGCAACCGTGTTCGGCGTTGCCGCCGCGCTTGGTTTGTCCCGCCTGAGTGCGCGATGGCGGCTGCTGCTTGATGCGGTCCTGATCCTGCCGCGCATTGTGCCGACCATCGTTTTCGCCGTGGCGGCCTACAGTGTGTTTCTCAAATTTCACCTGGTTGGCTCCGTCTTTGGCCTGATGCTGGCTCATAGCGTCCTGGCGATGCCTTTCGTGGTAGTTTTCGTCGGCAGCGCGCTCCGCGGTCTTGACCATAGTCTGGAGGAGGCCTCGCGCAGCCTGGGCGCCAACCCCGCCATCACATTCTTCCGCGTCGTGCTGCCGCAGATACGACTGTCTCTGATCGGTAGTGCCCTGTTCGCATTCAATATTTCCTTCGATGAAGTTGTCGTGACGCTGTTTATCAGCGGCGTGTACAGCAAGACCCTGCCGGTGAAGGTATGGGATGCGATCCAGTATGAAGTCACGCCGATACTGCCGGCCATCTCCACTCTCGTAATCCTGACGACCCTGGCACTGCTGTTGCCGCTACTTCTGCTGCGCCAGCGGCTGGACACCACTGCAAAACATAGGTGACAAGAATGTATTTCACCGGGTTCCGCTGCTTCGAATGCGGCAAGCTTTATCGTCCGGACGAGGATCTCCTGCTTTGCCCGGCATGTCACAACCTGCTGGATGCGACTTATGACTACGACGCCATCGGCCGGGATTTGGATCGGGACGCGATAGCGGCGCGACCGCACGGCGTTTGGCGGTGGCGCGAATTCATGCCGGTGCTCGATGACGCGGCCATTGTCAGTCTGGGCGAAGGCGACGGGCCAATGCTGCGCTGTGATCGCATTGCCAAAGCGGTCGGCGTGCGCGAACTGTGGGTGAAATCCGATGCCAACAATCCGACCGGTTCCCTGAAAGATCGTTCTATCACGGTCTCGGCAACCAAGGCGGTGGAATTCGGCTACAAGATACTGTCCTGTGATTCCACCGGAAACAAGGCATCATCGGTTGCGGCCTATGCTGCGCGTGCAGGACTGGACAGTGTGGTCTTCTGTCCCGATGACACGCCGGTGCCGAAGGTGACGCAAGCCCTGTATTTCGGCGCCAGGGTCATCCGGGTGCGCGGACATTACTCGCAGATCAATGCCATGTACCGGAAGCTGATCCACAGCGGCGCGGTCAAGTGGTATGATTGTGGCACCGACAATCCATTCCGCTACGAAGGCAAGAAGTCTTACGCCTACGAGATTGCGCAACACCTGGGCTGGCGGGCGCCGGATCGGGTAGTGCACCCGGCCAATGGTGGCATGTCCATCGTAAAAGCCTGGAAGGGTTTCGGCGAGCTGAAACGGATCGGCTGGCTGGAGGGCTTGCCGAAGATGACGGGTGTGCAGGCGGCTAACTGTGCGCCGATCGCCAAGGCGGTCCTCGCCGGTGCCAACATCGTGACGCCGGTCGAAAAAGGGCCAACCATCGCCAGTGCGCTGGCCGGCGCGGACCCTGGCCTGCTTGGCAACCGTGCGGTGGCATCCATCCGCGAGTCCGGCGGTACAGCGCTCGGCGTGAGCGATGCTGAGACGCTTGAGGCGATGCAGCTTCTCGCCAGTGAAGGCCTGTTCATCGAGCCGAGCGGTGCCGTGGCGATTGCCGGCATCAAGCGGTTGGTGGCGGAGGGCAAGGCATCGCCGGACGAGAGGGTGGTTTGCGTCGTCACCGGCTCGGGATTCAAGGATTTCGACCAGATTGCCAGTCAGGTGCGCATTCCGGAGGAAACGGTGGGCAGCTACGAGGAATTATTGGCCGCGGCACAGGCCCTGGGCTGAGCCACGGGCGAAGGAACCGGCCATGAAGATCACCGATATTACCGCCACCGTGCTGTCCAGCCGTTACGACCGGCCGATCCACTTCGCCCATATGGAGCTGACCGAGCGGCGGATCATTCTGGTCCGGGTCTATACCGATGAAGGCCTGGTTGGCCTGGCCGATGTGGATGGGCCGCCAGCTGGCGACATGGCCTGCGTACAATTGATCCGCGACACGTTCAGGCCGCTGCTGCTCGGTCGGAACCCTCTGGATATCGGCGCGCGCCTGAAGGACATGTTCTACGTTCTGGACAAGCTCGGTCGTTATCGCAGCCTGGAGTCCTACGTGCTGGGAGCCATCGATACCGCGCTGTGGGATATCTTGGGCAAGGCATCCAACCAGCCGATCCACCGTCTGCTGGGCAGCCGGCGCGACGAGATCAGTCTCTATGCCAGCCTGGGGCAATTGCCCTTGGGCATGATCGCCGAGGAGGTGGGAAAACGCGCGGCGGAAGGCTTCAGCGGTGTCAAGATACGCATCGGATTCCAGACGGAACAGGATGAATCAATCGTCGCCGAGGCGCGCCGTGTGCTCAAGCCGACCGACTCCACCAGGCTGATGGCCGATGCTAATTCCGGCTGGAACCGGGCCCATGCCGTGCAGTACGGTAAGCGGCTGGAGAAGCACGAGCTGCATTGGCTTGAAGAGCCTCTGCCGCCTTACGACCTGACCGGCTATGCCCATCTTGCTGCCAACCTCGACACCCCGGTTGCGATGGGCGAGCACGAGATTTTCAATCGCTATGACGCGCGCGACATCCTGCTAGCCGGTGCAGCTGATATCCTGCAACCCGACCTGCGCCAGGGAATATCCGAAGTGGTGAAGATCGCCCATCTTGCCAGTGCCTGGGACATCCCCTGCATCCCGCACTTCTTTGGCCCCGCTCTCCGCTTTGCCGCGCAGGTCCAGGTTCTGGCCAGCATCGACAACTACCAGCTTTGCGAATATCCGGTGGCTTTCGATCCAATCCGCTTCGAACTGACCGATCCGCCATTGGCCGCCGAAAAGGGCAAGATCGCGGTGCCGCAGGGACCTGGGCTTGGCGTCACGTTGAATGAGGCGACGGTAAAACGCTATACGGTGGAATGAGCATGACCGACCTGCCGCTTGTTCTGGCGACCAATCCGCTGGATCCCAGCGGCGAGGATCTGCTGCTCGGGCATGTCCGGCTGCTGGTGGCGCCGGATACGTCTGCCGGAACGCTCAATCGCCTGGCAGGAGAGGCCGAAGGCATCATCGTGCGCGTGCCATTGCCCTCCGATATCTTGGAGCATGCACCCCGGTTGCGTGCCATCGTCCGCCATGGTGCCGGACTGGATATGATCCCGATGGTGTCCGCCACGGCGCGCCGCATCCCGGTGGCCTATGTGCCCGGCGCCAACGCCACAGCTGTGGCGGAATACTGTTTCGCGGTCATGCTGAAATTCGGCCGCCGGCTCGGTCGTGTGGATGACGGCCTGCGCATAGCCAGCTGGCAGGAAGTCCGCCAGTCTGTCGGAAGCGCTGGCGAGCTGGCGGAAAAAACTTTGGGAATTGTCGGATTCGGCAATATCGGCCGACGTGTTGCCGCCATCGGCGCGGGCTTCGGTATGCGCCTGCTGGCTCATACGCCGCGGCCGGAAAACCTTCCCGATGGCATAACGGCTGTGGATCTGGCAGGGCTGTTCAGCCAGGCCGACTTCATCGTCTTGTGCTGTCCGCTGAATGACCGAACCCGCGGCATGGTGGATGCCGGTCTACTACGGCAGGTGCGTCCCGGAGGCCGCCTGATCAACGTCTCGCGCGGTGCGGTGATCGTGGACGAGGCACTGGCCGAAGCCTTGCGCAGTGGCCGGCTGGCGGCTGCCGCACTTGATGTATTTGCCGTGCAGCCGCTGCCGGCCAGCCATGTCTTCTTCGGTTTGCCAAACCTGCTGCTGACCCCCCATATTGCGGGGCTGACACAGGAAAGCCTGCGTCGCATGAGTCAAGGAGCGGCCGAGGAAATGCTGCGCATGTTGCATGGTGAGCGGCCGCGCAACCTCGCCAATCCGGAAATCTACGGCTGACCCTGGCGGCGCGCCTCGGGGCCCCAGAGTTCCTCCACCGTGGCCAGGCTCTGCGCTGTCTTCTCGAGATGCAGGGTCAGCAGAGCGACGGCACGCTGCTTGTGCCGGCCGATGGTGGCTTCCATCAGGTCGCGGTGTTCCTGCGGAGAGTTGCGGTAGTCAGGGAGATATGAGGTCTGCAGCCGGCGATAGCGTTCGGACTGGTCATAGAGAAGGTCAAGGACGCGCAGGCGCCAGACCGAGGGGCAGGCGGAGAGCAAAGACATATGGAAAAGCTTATGCAGCAGCGCCCCTTCCTCACTGAGCAGGGCGGGTGTGGTATCGTCGCGATCCTCATATTTCGATAGCCGGTGCAGCGAGGCTAGGACGTTGGCTTCCCAGCTATCGTCGCCATGCTCGATTGAATCGGCGAGCGCTGTCGATTCGATTTCCGCCCGCAACTTTGTGATGTCCCATAACTCGGTGAGCGAGATCGGCGCCACGCGAAAGCCGCGCTGTCCCTCGACAGTTACAAGGCAATCCGCAGTAAGCCGCGAGAGGGCCTCGCGTAGCGTACTGGTGCCTGCATCGTAACTGGTTTTCAGGTCGGCAAAGCGCAGCTTACTGCCTGGCTTCAGCTTGCCGCTGAGAATGTCTTGGCGAATCTGTCTGTAGATCGCCTCGACCAAGGTCTTGGGCTCGGACCCCGAGCGACCGTCCCGTACCAAGTCAATCATTCGCAAGGCATGCACCGGGGACTCCGCCTTCGTGTTTTGTAGTAGGCGCTTGTATTAGCTCAATTATTGGGTATGTCAACGACAGCAAGGTGAAAAGCAGAAGAGATTAACTATATCATATATATTTTAGAAAGTCGATATTTTTTGATTGAGGCTAAGGAGCAGGCTAAGGAGCGTACGATGAGCCGGCTATAGGGTTGTTGCTACGCTTCTTGTGTTGTAGCGACGCCGTGCGCTTGATCGGCTCGAAGAGATTGCCGACGGGGGCCTTTTCGAGCGGGTGCAGGCTGTAGCAGCCTTGATCGATGCCGCCAAGATGATCGAGCCATAGATCAATCGACTTGTCGCTTCTTTCGGTTGCGCAAGCCAAGCCCAATCTGACCGATGCGCAGATCAAGCAACAAATCATTCAAGAGTCGATACAGAATTATCGTGGCAGTTGCCCATGCCCCTATAATGCCGCCAAGAATGGCTCGCGCTGCGGCAAACGCAGTGCCTATTCGCGGCCGGGTGGGGCGGCGCCGTTGTGCTATGAGAGCGACGTAACAGAGCCAATGGTATGCGACTGGCGCAAGCGGCATGGCGAATAGCGGCGCTATGCACGTAATCTTATCGCGATGATGAAATGTCTAAAATCTACTGACTCGGACAAAAAGTTGGTAATCCTACTGAGGCTGTTTGTGTCTCGCCCGCGGGCGTGTCAATTCGCCGCCCTGATTCTGGCTGTCCGAGATGATATGCTGATCTTGGCCGAGCTTTGGGGCAGTCATTCTGATCCCTGGCGTTTTACCGTTGAATTGCAACGGAAAGCCAAGCGTCTTTGTATGGACGCCATTTGCGAGGACTATTGGGTTTGCCCATCCCATATGCTCGCTTTGGGGATCCGATAGTGCGCGAGAATAGCTGTTGATCAGAGAGCAGGGGATTCCCGCGCGGGACAGCAGGTCGATCAGCTCCTGCGCAGAGAAGCTTGAAAACGTCATCTCGAAGGTCTCCTTGAGCGGCGCCTGATTGCGGGCACGCAATGCCGTAGTGGAGAAGCGGGGGTCTGCGATCAGCTCTTCCCGGTTGAGCAGTCTGCATGCAGTCTCCCACAGGTTCTGGGTGCCGGCTGCCATCACGAAATAATCGTCGCGCGCCTTGAATGCCTGGTACGGGGCATTGCGCGGATGCGCCGATCCGAGCTTCACGGGGTCCTTTCCGGAACCGAAGTATTCGCTGACTTGCAGGGCGGCAATGGCAAGGGAGGCCCCCATCATGGGTACGTCGATATGCACGCCCTCGCCGGTTTCCGCCACTCTGCGCAACTGCGCACAGATAGCGAAGGCGCCGTAGAGGCCGGCCGCGAAATCGGAGATGGGCACGCCGGCTTTCACTGGGGCGCCATCTTTCTCGCCGGTGACGCTCATGATGCCGCTGATCGCTTGAACGGTGACATCGAAGCCGCCTTCGTCCGCGCGCGGCCCGTGCTGGCCATAGGCTGAGATCGAGCAATAGATGAGCCTGGGGTTGTGTTGGCGCAGGACTTCATAGCCGAGTCCCAGCCGGGTCAGGACGCCAGGGCGGTTGTTTTCCAGAAGGACATCCGCGTCGGCCGCTAGCACGATTGCTTGCTCCCTGTCCGTCTGCTGCTTCAGGTCGAGCGTGACGGACCGCTTGTTGCGGTTCAGCGACGCAAAATTCTCGCTGAAGGTATTGCCATCCGGACCGGAGTGGGGCGGCCAGCTGCGCAAGGTATCGCCGCCGTTCGGATTCTCGATTTTAATGACGTCGGCGCCGAGATCGGCCAGAACCATTGCGCAGAACGGCCCAGCCGCAACGTTGCAGATTTCAATGACCTTGATTCCGGCGAGCGGCAGAGTCACGTCATGCATGGGGGGATCCTCGGAATTGTCAGTAGACATCTCAGCGGAAAGTAGGGGCGGACCCGCCTACCGCTGCGCTCCGCCATCTATTTCCAGATGTTGGGCAGGCTGTCGTTGGAATAGGAGGAGATGAAGGGCTTGGCCGTCCCGATGGAAGGCGTAAAGGTCTTGCGCGTTATCCGCCCGATATTGCCGCCATAGGCGTGGATGCTGATGGCAGGGCTAATCGTGCTGGGGTTCCAGACCTGGTGGATGTCGCCGATGCGAGGAGAGACCGAACTTACATCGCCCGGATGTGCCATATGGGCGTCTCCGACCGGCGCCAAGCTGCCATCCGTGTCGAACGCAAAGGATTGCGCCATTTCCTCGCCGACGAGCTGTCCGATGACGCCCCAGACTGCATGATTGTGGATCGGGGTCTTCTGCTCGGGGCCCCAGACAAAGCTGACGACGCTGAATCGTTCGAATGGATCGCAGTAAAGCAGGTACTGGCGATAGGAGCTCTCCGAAACTCGGGCGTAATCGTCAGGCAGCCAGTCCGCCGTCGACACCAGCTTCTTCATCGAGTTTTCCATGATCGGAAGCAACTGGTTCTCCGACAGGTCCTGTTTCCCCACATTCTCCAAGTAAGTCGCTGATTTCGCTGTCGTAATCGTGATATTTCGCATATAAATCATGGCGTTGACGGCTGCGAGGGGCGCGTTTCAT
>NZ_JBHRYJ010000004.1:0-431354 GCF_042648965.1 Ferrovibrio xuzhouensis | reverse complement strand
TGCCAAAGTCATCGCGTAAGTAATCGGCGCGTCTAGCTGGGATAAAACTTATGGACAGCCAGAATATCCGCATCCGCCTTAAGGCGTTCGATCATCGGGTGCTCGACCAGAGCACCAGCGAGATCGTCAACACCGCGAAGCGTACCGGGGCGCGGGTGCGGGGCCCGATCCCGCTTCCGACCCATATTGAACGGTTCACGGTGAACCGTTCGCCGCACGTCGACAAGAAGTCGCGTGAGCAGTTCGAGATCCGCACCCACAAGCGGCTGCTCGACATTGTCGATCCGACTCCGCAGACGGTGGACGCGCTGATGAAGCTCGACCTGGCCGCCGGTGTCGACGTCGAGATCAAGCTGTAAGGGGACTGGGCCCATGCGGACCGGATTGGTTGCACGCAAGCTGGGAATGACCCGGCTGTTCACGGAGGACGGCACGCACGTGCCGGTCACCGTGCTGAAGGTGGACAATTGCCAGGTGGTGGCGCAGCGCACCGAGGAGAAGGACGGTTATTCCGCTCTTCAGGTCGGTGTCGAGGCTGCCAAGCCGAAGAACGTGTCCAAGGCCATGCGCGGCCACTTCGCCAAGGCGAATGTCGAGCCGAAGCGCAAGGTCGTCGAGTTCCGCGTCACCGCCGAAGCGATGGTGGATGTCGGCGCTGAACTCTCGGTGGAGCATTTCGTCGTCGGCCAGTTCGTCGATGTCGTCGGCAACACTGTCGGTAAGGGCTTCGCCGGTGTCATGAAGCGGCACAACTTCCGTGGTCTCGAAGCGAGCCACGGCGTGTCGATCAGCCATCGTAGCCACGGTTCGACCGGTCAGCGTCAGGATCCGGGCAAGGTTTTCAAGGGCAAGAAGATGGCCGGCCACATGGGCGACCGTCAGCGCACCCAGCAGAACCTGCAGGTAATCCGCACCGATGCTGCCCGCGGCCTGATCATGCTGAAGGGCAGCGTGCCGGGGTCTGAAGGCCAGTATGTGTATGTCCGTGACGCGGTGAAGAAGCCGGTGCACAAGGACCTGCCGATGCCGGCCGCCCTCAAGGCAGCTGAGAAGTAAGGGTAGAGAGCCATGGCCGAGACAATTGAAGTCGGCGTGACCGACCTGGAGAACAAGTCCGCGGGCAAGCTTGCGCTGTCCAAGGACGTGTTCGGCCTGCCGCCGCGCGCAGACCTGCTGCAGCGCTATGTGATCTGGCAGCTGGCCAAGCGCCAGCAGGGCACGCACAAGACCAAGACCTATGGTGAGGTTTCGGGTTCGACCCGCAAGATCATCAAGCAGAAGGGCAGCGGCGGCGCCCGCCACGGCGGCATCCGCGCGCCGCAGTTCCGCGGCGGCGGCAAGGCGTTCGGTCCGGTGCCGCACAGCCATGCCATCGACCTGCCCAAGAAGGTCCGCAAGCTGGCGCTGAAGACCGCGCTGTCGACCAAGCTGGCCGAAGGCAAGCTGAAGGTCGTGTCCGACGCGGTGCTGAAGGATGCCAAGACCAAGGGGCTGGCTGGCAAGCTGAAGGGCCTCGGGCTCGACAGCGCGCTGCTGATCGACGGCAAGGTGCTCGACGAGAATTTCGCCCGCGCCGCCCGTTCGCTCCGCAACATCGACGTGCTGCCGGAGCAGGGCGCCAATGTCTACGACATCCTGCGCCGTGACACCCTGGTGCTGACCAAGGCCGCGGTCGAGGCTCTGGAGGCTCGCCTGAAATGAGCAACGTCAACCACTACGATGTGATCCTTTCGCCGGTGATCACCGAAAAGGCGACCCGTACTTCCGAGTACAACCAGGTCACCTTCAAGGTGCCGCTGACCGCCACCAAGCCGCAGATCAAGGCCGCCGTCGAGGCGCTGTTCAAGGTCAAGGTGATGGCGGTCAACACGCTGCGCGCCAAAGGCAAAACCAAGATGTTCCGTGGCCAGCCGGGCAAGCGCTCCGACTGGAAGAAGGCGATGGTCACCCTCGCCGACGGCCACAAAATCGACGTGACGACGGGAATCTGACGCCATGGCTTTGAAACACTACAAGCCGGTAACGCCGTCGACCCGCGGCCTGGTCCTGATCGACCGTTCGCAGCTCTATAAGGGCCGCCCGGTCAAGGAACTGACCGAGGGTCTGAGGAAGACCGGCGGCCGCAACAACACCGGTCGTATCACCACCCGCCACATCGGCGGCGGCCACAAGCGCCGCTACCGCATGATCGACTTCAAGCGCCGCAAGTTCGATGTCGGCGCCACGGTCGAGCGGATCGAGTACGACCCGAACCGTACCGCCTTCATCGCGCTGCTGAAGTACGATGACAGCGAGCTGGCCTACATCCTGGCGCCGCAGCGCCTGAAGGTCGGCGACCGCGTCATCGCCGGCGAGAAGGTCGACATCAAGCCCGGCAACGCCATGCCGATGAAGTCGATCCCGGTCGGCACCATCATCCACAATGTGGAGATGAAGCCGGGCAAGGGTGGCCAGATGGCCCGTTCGGCCGGCAGCTTCGTGCAGCTGGTCGGCAAGGACCAGGGCATGGCCCTGCTGCGTCTGGCCTCGGGTGAGCAGCGTCTGGTGCAGGCCGATTGCATGGCCACCATCGGTGCGGTGTCCAACCCGGACAACCAGAACACCAAGCTGGGCAAGGCCGGCCGCAAGCGCTGGCTCGGCGTTCGCCCGACCGTCCGCGGCGTGGCGATGAACCCGATCGACCATCCGCATGGTGGTGGTGAAGGTCGTACCTCGGGTGGCCGTCATCCGGTGACCCCGTGGGGCAAGAATACCAAGGGCAAGCGCACCCGTAACAACAAGCGGACGCAGAATATGATCCTGCGCCGCCGCCCGTCGGGCAAGCATAGCTGATCGGGCTAGGAGGTTAGGTCGTGGCACGTTCTGTCTGGAAAGGCCCGTTTGTGGACGGGTATCTGCTGAATAAGGCCGACAAGGTCGCATCGTCGGGTCGCAAGGAGGTCATCAAGACCTGGTCGCGTCGCTCGACGATCATGCCGCAGTTTGTCGGTCAGACCTTCGGCGTTCATAACGGCAACAAGTTCATCCCGGTGAACGTGACCGAGGATATGGTCGGGCATAAGTTCGGCGAGTTTTCGCCGACCCGCACCTTCCACGGCCACACCGCTGATAAGAAGGCGAAGAAGTAACCATGGGCAAGCAGGCGCACGAATCCCGCCTCGGCGAGAACGAGGCGATGGCCGTGGGGCGGAACATCCGGGTCAGCCCCCGCAAACTCGGCGTGGTCGCCGGTCTGATCCGCGGCAAGCGGGTCGAGGCGGCCCTGTCGGAACTGACCTTCTCCAAGCGGCGCATCGCCCAGGACGTCCGCAAGGTCCTGCAGTCGGCGATCGCCAATGCCGAGAACAACCACCAGCTTGACGTCGACCGTCTGGTCGTCGCCGAAGCCAGTGTCGGCAAGGGTCTGGTGATGCGGCGCTTCCACGCCCGCGCCCGCGGCCGTGGAGCCAAGATCCTGAAGCCGTTCAGCCATATCACCATCGTCGTGCGCGAGCGCGAGGAAGAGCAGAAGGCTCCTGCCAAGGCCAAGACGGCTGCGAAGCCGAAGAAGGCCGAAGCGCAGCAGAGCGGGGAGCAGGCGTAATGGGTCAGAAAGTCAATCCGGTCGGGCTCCGCCTCGGCATCAACCGCACCTGGGACTCGCGCTGGTATTCCAGCGACAAGGAGTATGCCGGTCTGCTGCACGAGGATCTGAAGATCCGCAAGTATCTCGAGCAGCGCCTGGCCCAGGCCGGTGTTGCCCGCATCGTCATCGAGCGGCCGGCCAAGAAGGCCCGCATCACCATCCACTCGGCGCGTCCGGGCGTGGTGATCGGCAAGAAGGGCGCCGACATCGAGAAGCTGCGGTCCGACCTGGCCAAGATGACCAAGTCGGAAGTGCATCTGAACATCGTCGAGATCCGCAAGCCGGAACTGGATGCCAAGCTGGTTGCCGAGAATATCGCGCAGCAGCTCGAGCGTCGCGTTGCCTTCCGTCGCGCCATGAAGCGTGCGGTGCAGTCGGCCATGCGTCTGGGCGCCGGCGGCATCCGCATCACCTGCGGCGGCCGTCTCGGCGGTGCGGAAATCGCCCGCGTCGAGTGGTACCGCGAGGGCCGTGTGCCCCTGCATACCCTGCGCGCCGATGTCGATTTCGCCCGCGCCACCGCCAAGACTGCCTATGGCAGCTGCGGCGTGAAGGTGTGGGTGTTCAAGGGTGAGATCATGGCTCATGACCCGATGGCCCAGGACAAGCGCCTGGCCGATCAGGTTCAGGGCCATCAGGGCGGCCGTCAGGGCTGATCCGGGAGTGACGGGAAATGTTGCAACCGAAGCGTACTAAGTTCCGCAAGGCCTTCAAGGGCCGCATCAAGGGCGTTGCCAAGGGCGGCACCGACCTCAACTTCGGCGCCTTCGGCCTGAAGGCGATGGAGCCGGCCCGTGTCACCGCGCGCCAGATCGAGGCCTGCCGCCGGGCGATCACCCGCCACATCAAGCGCCAGGGCCGCATGTGGATCCGTGTGTTCCCGGATGTGCCGGTGTCGAAGAAGCCGGCCGAAGTCCGCATGGGCTCCGGCAAGGGTTCGCCCGAGCTCTGGGTCTGCCGCGTCAAGCCGGGCCGCGTGATGTTCGAACTGGACGGCATTCCGGCCAATCTGGCCAAGGAAGCTTTCCAGCTGGGCGCTGCCAAGCTGCCGATCCGCACCAAAGTCGTCACCCGTCTGGGTGAGGGAGCGTAAGTCATGAAGGCCACTGAACTGGTCGGCAAGACCAAGGATGAACTGGTTACCAAGCTGACCGACCTGAAGAAGGAGCAGTTCAACCTGCGCTTCCAGAAGGCGACCGGCCAGTTGGAGAACACCGCGCGCGTCCGTCAGGTGCGCCGGGACATCGCCCGTGTACGCAGCGCGCTCGGCCAGTCGGCCGTCGCCAAGCGGGCGTAAGGAGAGACGAAGATGCCGAAGCGCGTATTGCAGGGCGTCGTGGTGAGCAACAAGGGCAACAAGACCGTCGTCGTGAAAGTCGAGCGGCGGATCATGGATCCCGTGTACAAGAAGTTCATCCGCCGTTCGAAGAATTACCATGCTCATGACGAGAACAACGGCCACAAGGAAGGTGACGTTGTTCGGATCGAGGAAACCAAGCCGATTTCAAAGTTGAAACGCTGGGTCGTCCTCGAGACCGCCTCCTGAGCCGACACCGGATATTTAGCGAGGTACAGGTCCAATGATCCAGGTGGAAACCAATCTCGACGTCGCCGATAATTCGGGTGCGCGCCGAGTCCAGTGCATCAAGGTGCTGGGTGGTTCGAAGCGCAAGACGGCCCAGGTCGGTGATATCATCGTGGTGTCCGTGAAGGACGCCATTCCGCGCGGCCGCGTGAAGAAGGGTGACGTGCATCGCGCCGTCATCGTCCGCACCGCCAAGGAAATCCGTCGTCCCGACGGCAGCGCCATCCGCTTCGACCGCAATGCAGCCGTGCTGATCAACAAGCAGCAGGAGCCGATCGGTACCCGTATCTTCGGGCCGGTCACCCGCGAGCTGCGCGTGAAGGGGCACATGAAGATCATTTCTCTGGCGCCGGAGGTGCTCTGAGCCATGGCCGAGAAGTTTAAAGTCAAGAAGGGCGACAAGGTCGTCATCGTCTCCGGCCGCTCGAAGGGCGCGACCGGCGAGGTGCTCCGCGTCGACCGTATCATGGACCGCGTGGTCGTGCAGGGTGCCAACAAGGCGACCAAGCACGTCAAGCCGAGCCGCGGTTCGGCCGGCGGCATCGAGGAGCGTGAAGCTCCGGTCCACATCTCGAACGTGATGCATGCCGATCCCAAGGACGGCAAGCCGACCCGCGTCGGGTACAAGCTTCTGGATGACGGTCGCAAGGTGCGCTTTGCCAAGCGCTCCGGCGAAGTCATCGATCGTTGATGGAGGGTGATGCAATGAGCGCTCCCCGTATGAAGGACATCTACGAGAACCAGGTTCGCAAGCAGCTGATCGAGAAGTTCGGCTACAAGAATGCGATGCAGGTTCCGCGGATCGACAAGATCGTGATCAACATGGGCGTCGGCGAAGCCGCCCAGGATTCGAAGAAGGTGCAGGCGGCGGCGACCGAGCTGGCCGCGATCACCGGCCAGAAGCCGGTGACCACCAAGGCCCGCAAGGCGATCGCCAACTTCAAGCTGCGCGAGGGCCAGGCGGTCGGCTGCAAGGTCACCCTGCGTCGCCAGCACATGTACGAGTTCCTCGACCGCCTGATCAACATCGCGCTGCCGCGCGTCCGCGACTTCCGCGGCGTCCCGGGCAAGAGCTTCGACGGTCGCGGCAACTATGCCCTCGGCCTCAAGGAGCAGCTGATCTTCCCGGAGATCAACTACGACAAGATCGACGAGGTCCGCGGCATGGATATCATCATCTGCACGACTGCGAAGACGGACGAGGAAGCCAAGGCTCTCCTGACCGCTTTCCGCATGCCGTTTCAGAACTGAGCCGGGAAAGGATCGCTGAAATGGCGAAGACAAGTTCCGTCGAAAAGAACAAGCGCCGCGAGAAGCTCTCGGCGCAGTACGCTGCGAAGCGCGCGAAACTGAAGGCCGCGATCAAGAACAAGGACGCGTCGCCGGAAGAGCGTTTCGAGGCTGTCCTGAAGCTGGCCGAGCTGCCGCGCAACTCTGCCAAGATCCGTGTGCGCAATCGCTGCGAAATCACCGGCCGTCCGCGCGCCGTGTATCGCAAGCTGAAGCTGTCGCGCAACATGCTGCGTGAGCTGGCCTCGATGGGCCAGATCCCCGGCATGGTCAAGTCGAGCTGGTAAGGAGGATACGAGCATGGCTCTTACCGATCCCCTTGGCGATATGCTGACCCGTATCCGCAACGGCCAGCAGGCGAACAAGTCGTCGATCAACTGCCCGGCCTCGAAGCTGCGTATGAACGTGCTCGAGGTGCTGAAGAAGGAAGGCTACATTCGTGGCTACGAGCTGCAGGAGGAAGCCAACAAGCGCAACCTCCGCATCGAGCTCAAGTACTACGAAGGCGAGCCGGTCATCCGCGCGATCGACCGTGTGTCGACCCCGGGCCGCCGGGTCTATTCGGCCATCAAGGACCTGGGCAAGGTTCGTGGCGGCCTCGGGATTTCGATCCTGTCGACCCCGCGCGGCGTGATGTCCGATGTGGAGGCCCGCGCTGCCAATGTCGGCGGCGAAGTCCTCTGCCGCGTATTCTGAGGAGTATGACCATGTCGCGTATCGGCAAGCATCCGGTTCCGGTGCCGCAGGGCGTGCAGGTCCAGCTGGCTGGCCAGACTCTGACCGCGAAGGGCCCGAAGGGCGAGCTGAAGCTCACCGTCGTGGATGACCTTTCGGTGGAGATGGCGGACAGCAAGATCACCGTCAAGCCGCGGGAAACCTCGCGCCGCGGCCGCTCCATGTGGGGCATGCAGCGGACCCTGGTGAACAACCTGGTGAAGGGCGTCAAGGACGGCTTCACCGAGGAGCTGGAAATCAACGGCGTCGGTCTGCGTGCGGCGATGCAGGGCAAGAACCTGCAGCTGAACATGGGCTTCAGCCATGAAGTGATCTATCCGATCCCGGCCGGTATCGAGATCAAGGTGGAAAAGCCCACCTCGATCAAGATTTCGGGCGCGGATAAGCAGCTGGTCGGCCAGGTCGCCGCGGAAATCCGCGGGATCAAGCCCCCCGAGCCTTACAAGGGCAAGGGCATCAAGTACGTTGATGAGACCATCCTGCGCAAGGAAGGCAAGAAGAAGTAAGGGCCGCCGCCATGAGCATGAAGACCCGCCTGAACGACCTGAACGAGCGCCGCAAGGAACGCAATCGCACCCGCATCCGTACCGCGGCCCATGGCCGCGCCCGGCTCAGCGTGCATCGCACCTCGCGCTACATCTATGCCCAGGTGATCGACGACACCAAGGGCGTGACGGTTGCTGCGGCCTCGTCGCTGGAGGCCGGCCTGCGCGGCTCGCTGAAGACCGGCGCCGATACCAAGGCCGCCTCGGAAGTCGGCAAGCTGATTGCCGAGCGTGCCAAGGCCGCTGGTATCACGGAAGTGATCTTCGACCGTGGCGCCTACCTGTTTCATGGGCGCATCAAGGCGCTCGCTGACGCGGCCCGTGAAGCCGGTCTGAGTTTCTAAGAAAGGTTTGGGTACAATGGCTGCTACTCAACGTTCCGACCGAGGCGATCGCGGTTCCGACCGCGGTGATCGCGGCGACAACGAGTTTGTCGACAAGCTGGTCAGCATCAACCGCGTCGCCAAGGTGGTGAAAGGCGGCCGGCGTTTCGGCTTTGCCGCGCTGGTCGTTGTCGGCGACCAGAAGGGCCGCGTCGGTTACGGTTCGGGCAAGGCCCGCGAGGTGCCGGAAGCGATCCGCAAGGCGACCGAACATGCCAAGCGCAACCTGATCCGCGTCAACCTGCGCGAAGGTCGCACGCTGCATCACGACATCGAGGGCCGTCATGGCGCCGGCAAGGTCGTGCTGCGCGCGGCTCCGGCCGGTACCGGCATCATCGCCGGTGGCCCGATGCGCGCCGTGTTCGAGACGCTCGGCGTCGCCGACGTGGTGACCAAGTCGCTGGGTTCGTCGAACCCGCACAACATGGTCAAGGCGACGTTTGCCGCGCTGCAGAACCTGAATGCACCGCGCCACATTGCCGCCAAGCGCGGCAAGAAGGTGGCTGACATCCTGGGCCGCCGCCCGGAGACTGAGGAGTAATCGGTCATGGCCAAGGCGAAGACGGTCAAGGTTACCTGGGTGCGCTCGGCCAACAAGCGCACCGTCGATCAGCAGCAGACCCTGGTGGGTCTGGGCCTGCGCAAGCTGCATCAGAGCCGCGAGCTCGAGGATACCCCCTCGGTGCGCGGCATGATCAAGAAGGTCGAGCACCTTCTGCAGGTCGAAGGCTGAAGGAATTAGCGGCCGGCGTATGCCGGCCCGAGCGGAAGGGTTAGAAACATGCGTCTCAATCAGATCGCCGACAATCCGGGCGCCCGCAAGGACCGCATGCGTGTCGGCCGCGGCATCGGCTCCGGCAAGGGCAAGACCTCGGGCCGCGGCGTCAAGGGTCAGAAGGCCCGTACCGGCGTCAGCATCAACGGTTTCGAAGGCGGCCAGACCCCGATCTACCGCCGGCTGCCGAAGCGCGGCTTCAACGTCCCGTTCCCGACCGTCTACGAGGCGGTCAACATCGGTCGCCTGCAGGCCGTGATCGAGAAGGGCAAGCTTGACGCGGCCCAGCCGATCGACGAGGCGGCGCTGGCCAAGGCCGGCCTGTGCTCGGGCAAGTCCGACGGCGTCCGCCTGCTGGGCACCGGCGAGCTGAAGGCCAAGATCACCATCACCGTCAGCGGCGCCTCGGCGACCGCCAAGGCGGCGGTCGAGAAGGCCGGTGGCAGCATCACGGTTCTGGTCCCGCCGAAGAGCGAGCAGCCCAAGGCCGAAAAGAAGGCCAAGGGCAAGAAGAAGTAAGTCACGGGATTGACGGCGGGGCAAAGACCCCGCCGGTCTTCTCCAGGGTCACGCGTCCGGATTTAGGGATCAGACATGGCATCGGCAGCGGAACGCATGGCAGCCAGCCTCAATTTCGGGGCCTTCGCCAAGGCGACCGAATTGAAGAAGCGGATCTGGTTCACGATCGGTGCGCTGATCGTCTTCCGGCTCGGCACCTATATCCCGCTGCCTGGCATCGACCCGATGATCATGGCGGACATCTTCCGCCAGCAGTCCGGCGGCATCCTCGGCATGTTCAACGTGTTCGCCGGCGGTGCGCTGGCGCGCATGACCATCTTCGCGCTGAACATCATGCCGTACATCTCGGCCTCTATTATCGTCCAGCTGCTGACCGCCGTGTCGCCGCAGCTCGAGGCGATGAAGAAGGAAGGCGAGGCGGGCCGCAAGAAGCTGAACCAGTATACCCGCTACGGCACCGTCTTCCTGGCGGCGATCCAGGCCTATGGCATTTCGGTCGGCCTCGAAGGCATGAACGGCAGCCACGGCGGCGCCGTCATCGATCCGGGCATGATGTTCCGGTTCACCACTGTCATCACGCTGACCGGCGGCACGCTGTTCCTGATGTGGCTGGGCGAGCAGATCACCCAGCGCGGCGTCGGCCAGGGCACCTCGCTGATCATTTTCGCCGGCATCGTTGCCGAGCTGCCGCGCGCCATGGCCGCGACGCTTGAACTCGGCCGCACCGGCGCGCTCAGCACCTTCTTCATCCTGTTCCTGATCATTCTGGTCGTGGCCGTGATCACCTTCATCGTGTTCATGGAGCGCGCCCAGCGCCGTATCCTGGTGCAGTATCCCAAGCGCCAGGTCGGCCAGCGCATGTTTGGTGGCGAAAGTTCGCATCTGCCGCTGAAGCTGAACACCTCGGGCGTGATCCCGCCGATCTTCGCGTCCTCGCTGCTGCTGATGCCGATCACCATCGCGCAGTTCACCGTCGGTGCCGGCGCGCCGGCCTGGGTGACGACGCTGACCACCCTGATCGGCCACGGCCAGCCGCTCTATATCGTGATGTATGTCGCGCTGATCGTGTTTTTCTGCTTCTTCTATACCTCGGTGGTGTTCAATCCGACCGAGACGGCCGACAACCTGAAAAAGAACGGCGGCTTCGTGCCGGGCATCCGCCCGGGCCAGCGCACGGCCGAGTATTTCGACTACGTCCTGAGCCGCCTGACGGTGATCGGCGCGATCTATATCGCCGCGGTCTGTCTGCTGCCGGAAATCCTGATTTCGCATTATTCGGTGCCGTTCTACTTCGGCGGCACGTCGCTGCTGATCGTCGTCAGCGTGACCATGGATACGGTCGCCCAGATCCAGTCGCATCTGCTGGCGCATCAGTATGAGGGCCTCATCAAGAAGGCCAAGCTGAGGGGAGCGCGGAAATGAGGTTGATCCTTCTGGGGCCGCCCGGAGCCGGCAAGGGCACGCAGGCGCAGCGGCTGACCGCCAGCCACGGCCTGGTCCAGCTGTCGACCGGCGACATGCTGCGCGCCGCCGTCAAGGCGGGCACGGCGACCGGCCTGAAGGCGAAGGCGGTAATGGATCGCGGCGAGCTGGTGTCGGACGAGATCGTCGTCGGCATCATTGCCGAGCGGATCGACCAGCCGGACTGCCGCAAGGGGTTTATCCTCGACGGCTTCCCGCGCACCACCAAGCAGGCCGAGGCGCTCGACAAGATGCTGGCCGAGCGCAAGCTGAAGCTGGATGCGGTAATCGAGATGAAGGTCGATGACAGCGCCCTGGTGGAGCGCATCACTGGCCGGTTTACCTGCGCCAAATGCGGCGCTGGGTATCATGACACCTTCAAGCAGCCGAAGACCCCCGGGGTCTGCGATGTCTGCGGCAGCACGGAATTCAGCCGTCGCGCCGATGACAAGGCGGAAACCGTGGTGCCCCGGCTGAAGGCCTACCACGAGCAGACGGCGCCGCTGCTGCCCTACTACAACGGGCGCGGCATCCTGCGCCAGGTGGACGGGATGGCGGCGATGGACGAGGTGACCCGGCAGATCGAGGGAGTTCTGGCCGCCCTCTGAGGGGTCGCATAAGTAGTTGACTGAGTAAGGATAGTTTCTATAATCGCGCCCCTTGGGCAGCAGGCGCGATAAGGAAATCGGCCGGCACGTATCGGCGTATCTTATTGATATCGCTGATTTTTCGCTTGCCGACGTGTAGCCCAGGTAATCGTTCCGACGCGGTCGGGACGTGTGATTCGAGGAGAAAAAGCGTGGCGCGTATTGCTGGCGTGAACATCCCGACCAACAAGCGGGTCGAGATCGCACTGACCTACATCTACGGCATCGGCCGGGTGAAGGCGAAGGAAATCTGTGAGACCATTGGCCTGCCGCGCGAGCGCCGGGTCAACGAGCTGACCGATGCCGAGGTTTTGCAGATCCGCGAAGCGATCGACCGTGACTACAAGGTCGAGGGTGACCTGCGTCGCGAAGTCGCGATGAACATCAAGCGCCTGATGGACCTCGGCTGCTATCGCGGCCTGCGTCATCGCAAGGGCCTGCCGGTGCGCGGCCAGCGCACCCACACGAATGCCCGCACCCGCAAGGGTAAGGCGGTTGCCATCGCCGGCAAGAAGAAGGCAGCCCGCTAACCCTAACCCCCCGTTTTCAAGGACTGCAGGACACTCATGGTCAAGGACAAGGCCGCGCGCCCCCGGCGCAAGGAAAAGAAGAACATCACCTCTGCCGTCGCGCATGTGAATGCATCGTTCAACAACACGATGATCACCATCACCGACGCGCAGGGCAATACCATCGCCTGGTCGTCGGCCGGCAGCCAGGGCTTCAAGGGCTCGCGCAAGTCGACTCCGTATGCCGCGCAGGTCGCTGCCGACACGGCCGGCAAGCGGGCCGCCGAGCATGGCGTGCGCACCCTCGAGGTCGAGGTGAAGGGTCCGGGTTCGGGCCGCGAGTCGGCGCTGCGCGCGTTGCAGGCGGTCGGTTTCGTCATCACCAGCATCCGCGACGTGACGCCGATCCCGCATAACGGTTGCCGCCCGCCGAAGCGCCGCCGCATCTGATTTGTCGCGCCGGGGACACTCCCGGCGCGATCCATTGATAAAGCGGACGGCCGCACCCCGAGCGAATTGAGGGGCGGCCGCTGCCGCAACCGAGGTGGTCCAGGCGGTGTGCTGAGCCCGCCGCAACCGAACGAGGTTACAGGTGATCCAGAAGAATTGGACCGATCTGATTAAGCCGAACAAGCTGGTGATCGAGCCGGGCGCCGTGCCGGGCCGCACCGCGACCATCGTCGCCGAGCCGCTGGAGCGTGGCTTTGGTCTGACGCTGGGCAATGCGCTGCGTCGCGTGCTGCTGTCGTCGCTGCAGGGCGCCGCCGTCACGTCGATTAAGATCGATGGCGTGCTGCATGAATTCTCGTCGATTCCGGGCGTCCGCGAGGACGTGACCGACATCGTGCTGAACATCAAGTCGATGGCGCTCAAGATGCACGGCGAGGGCCCGAAGCGCATGCATCTGAATGCGCAGGGTCCCTGCGAAGTCACCGCCAAGATGATCGAGACCGGCCATGACATCGAGGTGATGGACCCCGACCATGTGCTGTGCACCCTCGACAACGGCGCCAACATCCGCATGGAACTGACCGTCGAGACCGGCAAGGGCTACGTGCCGGCGTCGGCCAACCGTCCGGAAGATGCGCCGATCGGCCTGATCCCGGTCGACGCGCTGTACAGCCCGGTCCGCAAGGTCTCCTACAAGGTCGAGAACACCCGCGAGGGCCAGATTCTCGACTATGACAAGCTGACCATGCAGCTCGAGACCAACGGTGCAGTGAAGCCGGAAGATGCGGTGGCCTTTGCCGCCCGCATCCTGCAGGACCAGCTGCAGCTCTTCATCAACTTCGAGGAGCCGAAGGCCGAGACCCGCGAGAAGACCATCAGCGAGCCGGAATTCAATCCGAACCTTCTGCGTCGCGTCGACGAGCTGGAACTGTCGGTCCGTTCGGCGAACTGCCTGAAGAACGACAACATCGTCTATATCGGCGACCTGATCCAGAAGACCGAGGCGGAAATGCTCCGCACGCCGAACTTCGGCCGCAAGTCGCTGAATGAGATCAAGGAAGTCCTGGCGCAGATGGGCCTGCATCTTGGCATGCATGTCCCCAACTGGCCGCCTGAGAATATCGAGGAACTGGCGAAGAAACTGCAGGATCAGTATTGATCCTGCCCGCCTACTGAAGGATCGAGGAGAGTAGACATGCGCCACCGTAATGCCGGTCGCAAGCTCAACAAGACGAGCTCCCACCGTCGCGCGATGTTCGGCAACATGGCCGCGTCGCTGATCAAGCACGAGCAGATCACCACCACGCTGCCGAAGGCCAAGGAGCTGAAGCCGTTGATGGACAAGCTCATCACGCTGGGCAAGCGGGGCGACCTGCATGCCCGCCGCCAGGCGCTGTCGTTCCTGCCGGAAAAGGCCGCGGTCGAGAAGCTGTTCTCGACGCTGAACCAGCGCTATGCCGAACGCAAGGGTGGCTACACCCGCGTGCTGAAGGCCGGCTTCCGCTATGGCGATGCCGCACCGCTCGCCGTGATCGAACTGGTCGACCGTGACCCGTCGGTGAAGGGCCTCGATTCGGGCCCGGTCGTCGAGGCCGGTGAAGCTGAAGCCGCCTGAGCGGCATCCGACTGAATGCGATGACGGCGGTCCGGCTTCCGGGCCGCCGTTTTCATTTGCGGGATCGGGTTCATTTGCGGGATCAGGGCTGCTGCGGATCGGCCGGCGAGAAGATGACGCCGACCAGGATCATGTCGATCTGGTCATGCCCGAGCGGCAGCACCAGCGACTGGTGATCGAAGAAGCGGTCGCCGATCAGCTCCTGGCGCCGGATCACGCTGGGGCTGCCGGTATCCAGCACGCCGGTATAGACCGTGCGGGTGCGGGCGGCGAAGGCCGGCCAGGGATGCTCGTCGGCATATTTGCCGGTCATGTCGAGGCCCTGCTGATGGGCAATTTCGCTGCCGAACAGGCGATAGCGGAAGCGCAGGGTGGGCTTGCGTTCGACATCCAGCAGCAGCAGGCAGCCGAGGATGAATTTCAGCTCCAGCGGATCGATATCCTCCCGCGTGGGGTAGGGGCGACCGGCACGCTTGTCGTCCCAGTAGGCATAGAGCTGCTGCAGGGCCGGCTTGTCGAGCTGGATGGCAGGGGTCTGGTTCAGCATGCATCCCGAGCCGAACACGAAATTCTCCCCGATACAATTGTTAATTGTGCGGCCGCGGCATTGAAAACCTTTCGGCAACATCCTTTATCATTATGATCTTCCCACGGACCGGACCGATGCATCGATTTCTCAAGGTTTTCCTGGTCGCCGGCAGCCTGCTGGCGGCATGTGCCCCGCCGGTGCTGGCGCAGCCCCAGACCCGCGTGCCGGGCAGCGAGGCGGAGATCCGCCTGACCTTCGCGCCGCTGGTCAAGCGGGTGGCGCCGGCGGTGGTGAATATCTACACCCGTCGCGTCGAGCGCGTCGCGCAGACCTCGCCGCTCATGAACGATCCCTTCTTCCGCCAGTTCTTCGGCAACCTGTCGCCGCAGGGTCAGCCGCGCGAGCGTATTGCCCGGTCGCTCGGTTCCGGCGTGATCATCGAGCCCGATGGCGTGATCGTTACCAACAACCATGTCATTGACGGCGCCACCGAAATCGTCGTGGCGCTGGCCGACCGCCGCGAGTTCGAAGCCAAGGTGGTCGCCGCTGACCCGCATGTCGACCTGGCCGTGCTGCGCATCGACACCAAGGGCGAAAAGCTGCCACATCTGGAATTCCGCGATTCCGATGATATCGAGGTCGGCGATCTGGTGGTCGCCATCGGCGATCCGTTCGGCGTCGGCCAGACGGTGACACAGGGCATCATCTCCGGCCTCGGCCGTACGGGCATCGGCGACCTCGATGCGCAGTCCTACATTCAGACCGATGCGGCGATCAATCCGGGCAATTCCGGCGGTGCACTGGTCACCATGGATGGCAAGCTCGCCGGCATCAATTCGGCAATCTTCACCAAGTCCGGCGGCTCGATCGGCATCGGCTTTGCCATCCCGGCGAATCTCGTGTCCTCGACAGTGGCCAGCGCCCTGGCCGGCAAGGGCATCAAGCGGCCATGGTTCGGCGCCCAGGGCGAGACCGTGACCTTTGAGCTTGCCCGCAGCCTCGGCCTCGACCGCCCTGGCGGCGTGCTGATCAATGCCGTCTATCGCGGCGGCCCGGCCGACCGCGCCGGCCTCAAGGCGGGCGATGTCGTGCTGACCGTCGATGGCCGCGAGGTGAACGATCCGCGCGCCCTGAAATTCCGCATCTCGACACGCCGGCTGGGCGAGACGGTGAAGCTCGACGTGATCCGTGAGGGGCGTCACTTCGATCTGACCGTGGCTCTGGTCGAGGCACCGGAGACGCCGCCGCGTGACCTCACCCAGCTGCAGGGCAACCAGCCGCTCGCCGGCGCCACGGTCGGCAACCTGTCGCCGGCCTTTGCCGAGGAGATCGGTACCGATACGCTGGATCGCGGGGTCATCATCGTCAAGGTCGCGGACGGGTCGCCCGCCGACCGGCTCAATATCCAGCCCGGCGATCGCCTGGTGAAGGTGAACGGCAAGACCATTGAGGCCGTGTCGGGGCTGCAGAAGCTGCTGGCCTCGGCCGACCGCTGGTCGCTCGTGCTCAAGCGCGGCAGCCAGCAATACACCCTGAATGTGAGGCTGTGACGCGCCGATGAGCCCCGCGCCGGAGGACACGCTGTTCAGCACGGCAGGACTGGAAACAGTTCCGGCCGGACCGCTGGCGGATCGCCTGCGGCCGAAGACGCTGGACGATGTGATCGGTCAGGATCATCTGCTGAAAGACGGCGGTCCGCTGGCCCGCATGGTGCAGGTCAAGCGCCTGCCCAGCCTGATCCTCTGGGGCCCGCCGGGCACCGGCAAGACCTCGATCGCCCGCCTGCTGGCCGATGCCACCGACTTGCATTTCGCACCGCTTTCGGCCGTCTTCTCCGGTGTCGCCGACCTGCGCAAGGTCTTCGATGAGGCACGCAAGCGCCGCGCGGCCGGGCAGGCGACCCTGCTGTTCGTCGACGAGATCCACCGCTTCAACCGCGCCCAGCAGGACGGTTTCCTGCCCTATGTCGAGGACGGCACCGTGGTGCTGGTCGGCGCCACCACCGAGAACCCCAGCTTCGCGCTGAATTCGGCCCTGCTGTCGCGGGCCACGGTGATCGTGCTGCACCGGCTGGATGATGCGGCACTTGAGGCCCTGCTGGCGCGCGCCGAAGCCGAGGAAAGCCGGGCGCTGCCGCTGACCGCCGACGCACGCGCCGCGCTGCGCGCCATGGCCGATGGCGACGGCCGTTACCTGCTGAACATGGCCGAGCAGATATTCACCCTGCATGGCGACGAGATCCTCGACCCCGCCGGCCTGGCGGAAAGCCTGCAGAAGCGCGCGCCGCTCTACGACAAGGGCCAGGAAGAGCATTACAACCTGATCTCGGCGCTGCATAAATCCATGCGCGGGTCGGACTGTGATGCCGCGCTGTACTGGCTGGCCCGCATGCTGATCGGCGGCGAGGATCCGCTCTATATTGCCCGGCGTATCGTCCGCTTCGCCGCCGAGGATGTCGGCATGGCCGATCCCAATGCGCTGCTGCAGGCGCTGGCGGCCAAGGAGATGTATGATTTCCTCGGCTCGCCGGAAGGTGAACTCGGCCTCGTGCAGGCGGTGATCTACCTGGCGACGGCGCCGAAATCCAATGCCGCCTACAAGGCGGCCGGCGCCTCGAAACGGGCGGCGCGCGAGCATGGCTCGCTGATGCCGCCGATGCATATCCTGAATGCGCCGACCAAGATGATGAAGTCGCTCGGCTACAGTGACGGCTATGCCTATGACCACGACGCGCCGGAAGGCTTTTCCGGCCAAAACTACTTTCCGGACGGGATGGATCGCCAGCAATTCTACCGTCCGGTCGAGCGCGGCTTCGAGCGTGAGATCGTCAAGCGGCTGGAGTACTGGCACCGGCTGCGCCAGCGTCGCGCTGGCACCGATTCCGCTTCCGGTGACTCCGACGACGCATAGCAGGGCAGATTTATCAGGCCGGCCAGAGTGTTGTTGGCGCTGAAATTGTTAACAAATTGCGGTATACTGAGTTTATGGCTACGACCACAAACACTCTGCTCGGGCGGTTCTCGAGCCTCCAGCGCCTTGGCTTTGCCGGCGTGCTGCTGCTGCTGGCGCTGATTGCAGCCGGCATTTACGGCATGGTGACGGTGTCGCTGGAAGAGAAGCCGTATTTCGTGCCCGGCAAGGCGATTCCGAGCCAGGAAGACTGCTTCTATGACCGTCTGGCAAAGTTCAAGAACGTCAACAAGCAGATCATTTTCCAGGCGGCCAACGAATGCAAACTGGAAATCCAGTCGCTGCAGGGCCACGAAAAGATGTATGACGCGTGGGTGCAGGAACAGGCCGAGAAGGCTCAGACGCGCGCCGCGGCCAAGGCCGCGCCGAAACCTGCCGAACCGCCCAAGGAAAGCGACCGCGTCCGCCGGGTCTGGCAGTGACAGACCGCAATCCGTCCGCCAGAGTGTAGCGCATGTCCCAGGTTACCAATCGCACTGTCGCCGACGGCGAGGCCGAGCTGCGTCTTGACCGCTGGTTCAAGCGGCATTTCCCGTGGATCGGCCACGGCAAGCTGGAAAAGCTGCTGCGCACCGGCCAGGTCCGCGTCGATGGCGGCCGCGCCAAGGCCTCGACCCGGCTTGAGGCCGGCCAGACCGTCCGGGTCCCGCCGCTGGGCGAAGCGCCGGCAGAAGACGCTGAACCGGCCCGGCCCAAGGCGGTGCGGGCCGATCCAGACCGCATTGCCGCGCTGCAGGCCGCCGTGCTGTACAAGGACGACGCGGTGATCGTGCTCAACAAGCCGGCCGGCCTTGCCACTCAGGGCGGCACCGGCCAGACCGAACATCTCGACGGCCTGCTCGACCACCTGCGCTTCGGCCATGCCGAACGGCCACGGCTGGTGCATCGACTGGACAAGGACACGTCAGGTGTATTGCTGCTGGCGCGCACCGCCACTGCGGCCGCTGCGCTGGCCAAGGCGCTGCGGGCCCGCGATGCGCACAAGCTGTACTGGGCTCTGGTGGTCGGCGTGCCGCAGCAGGCCCAGGGCAAGATCTCGCTGGCGCTGTCCAAGCTGCCCGGTGCCGCCGGCGAGCGCATGGTGGCCGACGAGGACGACGGCAAGAACGCCGTCACGCTGTATCGCACCATCGAGACCGCGGGCAAGCGGGCGGCCTGGCTGGCCATGGCGCCGCTGACCGGCAGGACCCACCAGCTGCGTGTGCATAGTGCGGCCATCGGCACGCCGATTGTCGGCGACGGCAAATACGGCGGGCAGGAGGCCTATCTCACCGGCGGCGTCAGCCGCAAGCTGCACCTGCATGCCCGCGGCATCCGGTTGCCGCATCCGGACCGCGGCATGATCGAGGTGCGGGCACCGCTGCCGCCGCACATGCAGGGCACCTGGGATTTCCTCGGCCTGACGGTCGAGAAGGATGCCGACGCGTGGCTGGAATAGACCGCCTGGTGCCTGACGCATTGCTGGGGCGGGCGCATCCGTTGCGCCCGGTGCTGGCTGGCGAAGTCCACGCCCGGCCGCCGCTGCCACTGGCCGCGCCGGCCCGGGTGCTGCATCTGGGAGTGATGCTGGAGGACGGCGAGGGGGCGGCCGAACATGCCGCACTGATCGCCTTGTGCCGCTTCGCCGGTCAGCCCGAGCCGCAAGGCGGCTCCCGGCACGTCGCCGTCGCGCTGCCAGCCGGCGGCCATCTCATCTGGGAAAAGCGGACCGAGTTCTCGACCTACACGCTGTATTTCGATGGCGCCGCCGGGACCGATGCGTCAGCGATGCTGCCGCCCGACTGGCTTGCCGGACTGCCCGGCCGCCTGATGGTTGCGGCCGATGCGACGGTGCTGGGCGCCGGCGAACCGGAACCGGACGACGCGACGTTGCGGCGGCTGTTCGATGGGCCGACGCTGGTGGCCAGCCATATGGCAGGTGGCGGCGCGACCGTCTGGACCGATTTCCTTCTCGGGGCTGACGGCGCGGTGCGCTTCCTGCTGCGGGATCGCGGGATGAAGGATGCCCAGCGTGGCCGGGCCGTCATGCGTCTGCTGGAGATCGAGACCTATCGCATGATGGCCCTGCTGGCACTGCCGCTGGCGCAGAAGGTGGCGCCACGCATCACGGCGCTTGAACAGGGGCTGGCGGCGCTGTCGGCCCGGATGGTCGATGTTTCGGCCGAGAGCGAACAGACGCTGCTGCGCGAGATCGCCGTGCTGGCCGCGGAAGTCGAGACCCTGGCGGTTGAGACGCCGTATCGCTTCGGCGCCGCCCGGGCCTATCATGCGCTGGTCGAGCGTCGCATTGCCGAATTGCGCGAGGAGCGCATCGAAGGCCTGCCCACCATCGGCGAGTTCATGGAACGCCGGCTGTCGCCGGCCATGCGCACCTGCGAGACCATGGCCGGGCGGATCGAGGGCCTGTCGCGGCGGGCCACACGCATGGCCAACCTGCTGCGCACCCGGGTCGACGTGGCGCTGGAACGGCAGAATGTCGAACTGCTCGACATGATGAACCGGCGCTCGCAGCTGCAGCTCCGGCTGCAGGAAACCGTCGAAGGCCTGTCGGTGGCGGCGATCACCTACTATGTGGTCGGTCTGGTCGGCTATGCGGCCCATGCACTCGATGCCGCCGGCTGGCCGGTCAACAAGGACATCACGGTCGGCATCGCCATTCCGGTGGTCGCACTGGCGGTCTGGTGGGGCCTGCGCCGGTTCCGCCGGGCCCTGCAGAAACAGGGCCTGCACTAGCCGCGCAGCAGTGTGCGGATCGCCGCGGACAGATGATCGCTGACGGCGCGCACGCGCGGTGCCCTGCGCAGGTCGCGATGCAGCACCAGCCACAGGTCGCGGCTGACCACCGGCTTGCCCGGTTCGGCGACCAGTTCGGAAAACTGCCGGCCGACATAGTCGGGCAGCAGCACGGCGCAGGCGCCGGCACGCGCCGCTGCCAGCAGCGGCATCATGCTGTTGCTGCTCAGCGCCGGTTGCAGCCCGGCCTGTTTCGCCAGCCAGCGGCTTTCCGGCAGGTCGGCCAGGCTTTCGTCATAGCGGGCCATCATGCTGCGATCGGCCAGCGCCGGCGTGCGGTACACCCGGTAGGGAATACTGCCGAGTCGGCTGGCATAAAGTTCGCCGGTTTGTGGCCGGGCCCAGCGGAAGGCGATGTCGGCCTCGCGCCGGGCCAGACTGAGCGAGCGGTGCTCGACGACGATTTCGATCTGCAGCTTCGGCCAGCGCCGCAGCAAGGCGGGCAGGGCCGGTGCGATCGCGTAAGCTGCGACGCCCTCGGTGGCGGTGACCCGCACCAGGCCTTCGATCTGCTCGGCCTGCCGGGCGCCGGCCATGCGGCCGAGCTGCAGCAGCGGCGCCTCGACCTGCTCGGCGGCGGCGATCACCGGCTGGGCCGCGGGCGTTGCCCGGTAGCCACGGGCATGGCGGTCGAACAGCGGCGTGCCCAGCACCGCTTCCAGCGCCGCGACGCGGCGGGCCACTGTGGCGTGGTTGACCTTCAGGCTGCGCGCCGCGGCCGACAGGCTGCCGTGGCGCGACAGCGCCAGCACATAGCGCAGGTCGTTCCAGTCGAGCCGGTCATCTGTGCGAAAACGCTCAGTCATCGTGCGATCTTATGGAATTCGCACAGGGCGCGCCATGGCTTAAATCGGGGGTGTCACACCAACAGGAGTAGTGCCATGACACGCCCGAAAACCCTGCTCGAAATGGCCGGCGCCGCTGGCCAGCCGGTCCTGTGGGACAAATCCGTCCTGCTGCTGATCGACCACCAGGTCGAATACACCGCTGCCGGCGGCCTGCCGCTGACCGGCATCGATGCCGCCGCCGCCGAGGTCGGCCGCCTGCTGGCCGCCGCGCGCAAGAACGGCGCGCCGGTGATTCATGTGCGTCATCACGGTCGGCCGGGCGGCGCGCTGTTCAATCCCGATGGACCGGGCGGCCAGTTCATCGCCGGGATCGGCCCGGCCGCCAGCGAGATCACGGTCACCAAGGCGCTGCCGAATGCTTTCGCCGGCACTGACCTCGATGCCCGGCTCAAGACGCTCGGCCGCAAGGAGCTGATCGTCGCCGGTTTCCAGACCCACATGTGCATCAGCGCCACGGTGCGCAGCGCCGTCGATCACGGCTACCGGTCGGTTGTTGTGGCCTGGGCCTGTGCCACCCGCGATCTGCCCGACCCGCTGGGGGCGGGGGTGATGGCGGCGGCCGATCTGCACCGGGTGACCCTGGCGGCGCTCAGCGACCGCTTCGCGACGATCCTGCCCGATGCCGGCGCTATTTCGGTGCCGGCAGCGGCGTAGCGTTGACGCCGCTGCGCGGTGCGGCATCCACCGGCGGCACCGGCTGCAGCGGTCCTCCCGTCGCTGACGGCCGCTGGCGGGTGCGCCGGTCGGCCGGCAATCCGTCCCAGATCCGGTCGGCTTCGGCCACCGACAGGGTCTGGTCGCCGGGCCGGCAGGCCCGGCTGCGATAGAGCAGATGGCGGCTGGCGAAATAGCACCAGGTCGCCCGGCTCAGGCTGGCGCGCTGGATCGCTTCGGCATCGGCGCTGTCGATCCAGCGGCTGCCGGACGGGCAGGCCTCGGCCTCAAATATCTGGCCGGTGCTGTCGTTGTAGCAGAGCGCCAGGCGGCGGTCGGTGGGCGCGGCCGAGGCGGTGGTGCCGGCACGGGCCGGCGGATAGCTCTGCTGCGGCAGCGGCGTCAGGTCAGGGCCGCCGCGGCCGGCCACCGGTGCCCGCGCCGTACTGCCGCCGAAGGCGCGTTCGGCCTGGTCCAGGGCAATGGCTGCATAGCCCGGGGCGCAGCGTCCGGTCTGGCTGACGTACATCAGACCGTTTTCCGCATTGAAGCAGGGTGTGCCGGCATCGGCGCCCTCGCCGGTAGCGGTCTCCGGGCGTCCGGTGCGGCCGTCATCGCCGGACCAGGTTTGGTACAGGCTTCGGTTCAGATTGCGCAGCCCGCCCTCGACCCCGCTGCAGCCGGCCAAGGCGGCCAGCACGAGCAGGACAAGGCCGCGGCGCCGCATTACCTCAGCCGCGGCCGCGGTAGGAGGCGACGCCCTGGTCGGGCAGCCACAGGCCGGCCGGCGGCTTGCCGGTCTGGTAAAACACGTCGATCGGCATGCCGCCGCGCGGATACCAGTAACCGCCGATGCGCAGCCAGCGGGGTTTCACGGTCTCGACCAGCCGGCGGGCGATGCTGACCGTGCAATCTTCGTGGAACGCCCCGTGGTTGCGAAAGCTGTTCAAAAACAGCTTTAAAGACTTTGATTCTACAATAGTTTTAGTCGGAACATAATCAATCACCAGATGTGCGAAATCGGGCTGTCCGGTCATCGGGCAGAGGCTGGTGAATTCCGGCTGAGTGAAGCGGATCAGGTACAGCACGCCCGGCTGCGGGTTCGGCGCCGTCTCCAGCACGGCCTCGTCGGGCGAGGCGGGCTGGCGGGTCGCCTGACCGAGCTGGGTCAGGCCGGGAATGCTCTTGCGGGCGGCGGCTTTGGCTTTGGTCATGGCCGCTTTGTGCCACAATCGCGGTGAAAAAGCATCTCCGGGACGGCCCGTCGGGGCACCCAGGCGGGTTGAGGCTGCCGGCCGCCCGTGCGAGTCTGCCGCCATGTCGGATTCCCCTGCAGATTTCAGCCCGCCGCGTCTGGTGATTTTTGATTGCGACGGCACCCTGGTGGACAGCCAGCATCATATCGTCGCGGCGATGCATGCCGCCTTCGGGGCGCATAGCCTGGCGCTGCCGCCGGCCGATGCGGTGCGCCGCACCGTCGGCTTGCCGCTGGCGGTGGCGATCCAGCGCTTGCTGCCGGTCGGCATGGAACCGGCGCCGGTGATCGAGGCCTACAAGGCGGCGGCGGTGGCCCAGCGCAGCCACCCGGACCATGAAGAGCCGCTGTTTCCCGATCTGGTCGAAACCCTCGACCGGCTTGAGGCGGCCGGCCATCTGCTCGGCATCGCCACCGGCAAGGCGCGGCGCGGCCTGAACTACACGCTGGCATCCCATGGCCTGACCGGTCGCTTCGTGACGCTGCAGACCTCGGACGTGGTCGCGGCCGGCAAGCCGGCGCCCGACATGGCGCTGCAGGCGATGGCCGAAGCCGGTACAGTGCCGGCCTCGACAATCGTGGTCGGCGACACAACTTACGACATTGAAATGGCGCGCAATGCCGGGGTCGCGGCCATCGGCGTGTCCTGGGGCTATCATGACGAGGCGATGCTGCTTGGGGCAGGGGCATCAAGGATAATCAGCAGCTTCCGGCAGCTTCCGGATCTGGTTGATGAACTTCTGGGAGGTGCCGTATGCGCATAGTCAAATGGATGCTGGTCGTTCTGGTCCTGGTGATCGCTGCCGCCGTGGTGGCTGTGCTGACCGTCGACGTGAACCGCTTCAAGCCGCAGATCGTGACCGCCGTCGAGAATGCCACCGGCCGCAAGCTCGATATTGCCGAGGACATGAAGCTGAGCCTCTTCCCGCTGGGCGTGACGGTGAAGAAGGTCAGCTTCAGCAATGCCGCCTGGGGCAGCCGGCCGCAGATGGCAACGATCGGTGAGTTCACGGCGCAGGTCGACCTGTTCGCCCTGCTGGGCAGGCAGATCAAGATCGACCGGCTGGTGCTGACCGATGTCGACCTGCTGGCGGAGAAGAACCGGCAGGGCCAGGCCAACTGGGAATTCGCACCACCATCGGGTGGCGCCGGCACTGCGGCGCAGCCGACGCAGCCGCCAGTGGCTGAAAGCGGCAGCAGCTTCAACGGCCTGCCGGTGATCTCTGACGTGCTGCTGAAGAACGTGAAGCTCGCCTATCGCGACGCGCAGTCCGGCGCGAAGAACGACCTGCTGCTGCGCCAGCTTTCGGTCAAGCAGGCGAAGGGCGACACGCTCGCGGTCAAGCTGTCGGCTGATGTTGACGGCAACGAGATCGCCGCCGAGGGCACACTCGGCAGCCTCGCCGAGCTGATGGGTCCAAGCCGGCCCTGGCCGGTGAAGCTGGCCGTCACCGTGCCGGGCGCCACCGTCAATGTGGATGGCAGCATTGCCCAGCCGATGCAGGCGAAGGGGCTCGCGCTGCGGATCATCGCCGAAGCACCGGACCTCGCCAAGCTGGCACAGACGTTCGGCGCCGCGGCGCCGGCCGTGCCGCTGCAGCTGATGGTCGCGGTCAAGGACAACGGGCCGCAGGATTACGTCCTGTCGGACATCACCGGCAAGATCGGTGACAGCGACCTGTCGGGCAATGGCGAGATTGCACTGGGCGGCACGCGGCCGTCGCTGAAATTCGACCTGGCCTCGAAGTCCACGAATCTCGTGCCGCTGCTCGACATGAAGGGCGGCGACAGCAAGCCGGCCACGGGTGGTGGTGGTAGCGGCGGCAATGCTGCTGGCGGCGGCAATGGCGGCCGCCTGTTCAGCGACGATCCACTGCCGCTCGACGGCCTGAATGCCGTGGATGCGGTGCTCTCCTACAAGGCTGCTGACTTCAAGGCGCCGAAGCTGGAGGCGAAAAACCTCGCCGTCAGCCTGACGCTGAAGGACGGCGTGCTGAACGTGAAGCCCTTTACGCTCGACGCTGCTGGCGGTCATGCCGAGGGTTCCGTGGCGCTGAACGGCAAGGCGAAGACGCTGGCCGTCAAGCTCGACGCCAGCAAGATCGACCTCAGCGGCTACCTGAAGCAGGCCGGCGTTACCGACATCATCAATACCGGCGCGCCGACTGATCTTGCCGTCGATGTCGCCAGCACCGGTGCCAGCCTGCACCAGCTGATGGCCGCGCTGGACGGCACGGTGATTCTGAAGGTCGGCGAGGGCGAGCTGAAGGAAGATTACATGAAGAGCTTCCTGCCGCAGCTTGCCGATGCGGTCGGCATTCTCGGCAGGGCCACGGCCAAGACCAAGCTGTACTGCGTGGTCAGCGGCCTCGACATCAAGAAGGGCGTGGTGACACCGAAGTCCCTGCTGGCCGAGAGCGGCCGGATCAGCCTGACCGGCCAGGGTGAGGTCAATCTCGGTACCGAACAGGTCTCCATGCTGGTGGTGCCGTCGTCGCGCGACGTGTCGCTGGGCGCGGCCCTGCCGCCGGTGCGCGTGCGCGGCCCCCTGACCGGACCGAGCTTCAGTCCGGATCCGGCGGCGTTGGCGAAAAGCGTGATCGGCACGGCAGCCGGCATTGCCGCGCTGGGCCCGCTGGCGATCCTGTCGCCGGTTCTTGGCAAGTCGGGTGGCGATGACTCAGCCACCGCCTGCGCCAAGGCCGTGGCACTGGCCGAAGGCAAGCCGCTACCGCAATCGTCAGGTGCTTCCGGCAGCGGCAGCCAGCCGCCGTCGACGCCGCAGCAGGAGCTGAAGGATCTGGGCAGCAAGCTGAAGGGCCTGTTGGGTCGCTGATGCGTGGTTGTCGCCGGACGTGCCCGCGGGTATAAGCCGGCGCCATGAAACGCTTTTACAAGACGGCGGCGGCCGAGCCGCGCGAAGCCGGCGCGGTGGTGCTGCTCGACGGCCGCTTGCTGCGCACGCCGGCCAAGACCGAGATGCTGCTGCCGACCCTGCCGCTGGCGCAGGCGATTGCCGCCGAATGGGATGCGCAGACGACCGAGATTGCGCCGTTGCGGATGCCACTGACCCGGCTGGCCGCCACGGCCATCGACCGCGTGGCCGCCGATCCGTCCGTGACGACAGCCGACATTGTCCGGTATGGTGGCACCGATCTGCTGTCCTATCGGGTCGAGGCGCCGCCCGAACTGGTTGCCAGCCAGGATGGCCTGTGGTCGCCGCTGCTCGACTGGTTCCGCGCGCGCTATGACATCCAGCTGCAGGTCACCAGCGGGATCATCGCCGTGCCGCAGGCGGCCGAACTGCCGGCACGGCTGGAAAAGCTCTGCGCCGGCCTCGATGCCATGCGGCTGACCGCGCTGCATGCGGTCACCACCATCACGGGGTCGGCGGTCCTGGGCTTCGCTCTGCTGGAAGGCAGGCTCGACGCCGCCACGGCCCATGAAGCCGGCCAACTCCATGAACTGTTCCAGGCCCAGCAATGGGGCGAGGATGAGGAAGCGCGTATGCGGCGGATCGCCCTGCGCGAGGAGCTGGACGCCGTCGAACAATTCCTGACCCTGCTGCGGCCGTAAAGCAGAGCCGATTTATACCGACAATACTCTGCTGCAACCGGTTCGGCATCCGAAGGTTGTCGTGCGTTGAATTTATCGGGACCGCAACTGTCAGAGTTTGTTGCGACGAATCACTTTGTAAGTGATACACTTGCTTTTACACGCTCTTTCCTTTGAAAGAACATGTCGGCTGGGGGGCCGAACATGGCTGGGACCGATCTGCAAAAGCGCCAGCGGCCAAAGGTCGGCTATGGCGAGTTGCTGGCAGCGATTGCTGACCATGAGAAGTACCGCCAGCGCCTGCCGGGCGGGCGCCGGGCGATCTTTCAGTTCCGCGATCTCTCGAACCTGACCATGGCCGGCACGGACCTGTCCGGCGCCGACTTCACCGGTTGCAATCTGCAGTCGGTCAACCTCGCCGACACCAATCTCAGCCAGGCCGTACTCTACGGCGCCGATCTGCGTGGTGCGATGATGCAGGGCGCCCGGCTCGACCGCGCCGATCTGCGTGGCGCGTCCTTGCGCGGCGCCGACCTGACCGGCGCGCGGCTGAACGATGCCGACATGCGCGATGGCGTCATCGCCGAGCGCGACATCACCGGCAAGATGCAACTCAAGAAGCCGGATCACGATGCCGTCGATCTTGCCGGCGCGCGGCTGGTCGCTGCCGACCTGACCGGTGCCAACCTTACCGGCATCAGCGCCGGTCGCACCGACTTCACCGACGCCATCATGGTGAACTGCGTGATGACGCGCGCCAATCTTGCCGCGGCGCGTCTGGAAGGCGCCAACCTCTCGGGCGCCGATCTGTCAGGCGCCAACCTGAAGGACGCGCAGATGCGCGGCGCCGTGATGGTCGGCGTCAAGCTCGACAAGACCATGATGGAGGGTGCCGACGTCAAGGATGTGTTGGACGACAAGCCGCGCGGCCGGCCGTTGGCCGAACTCGGCGTACCGATCGAGGAGGCTTTCCGTCTCTATCGCCTGTGGGTCGAGACCGGCGGGCAGCAGGGCCGGCTGTTTGATTTCAGCCGGCTCGATCTGCGCGGCATCGGACCACGGCCGGGCCTCGTGCTGACCGGCGCCTCGCTGGAAGGTGTCATCCTGCAGGGGCTGAATCTGGAAGGGGCCTCGCTGCAGGGCACGAAGCTCGTCGGTGCCGACCTGCGCGACTGCAATCTTGCTGGCGCCGACCTGCGTGGCGCCAATCTCAGCAATGCCTATCTGGTGCGCGCCGACCTGCGCGATGCCGACCTGCGGCCATTGGTGGTGGCGGCCGGCCGGGCCTTTCCCGCCAATCTGACCCGCAGCCTGCTGCGCAGCGCCGACCTGCGCGGCGCCAAGCTGCGTCAGGCCCTGGTCGAGGAGGCGGATTTCTCGCGGGCGCTGCTCGAGGGGGCTGACATCTCCGAAACCCAGTTGCCGCAACCGCAGCCCAAGCCCGTACACTAACCTTCTGACACTAACATATTGGTTTCACAGGGTGAGGGCGTGGCTCCCGGCTATTTTGCCGCGCCCCGCGATATGCTATCTCCAGCGATGAGATTGTCATCGCCGCGTCATGTGCCCGGCCAGACGAAGCTCTGTCTGGCCAGCGGGGGGAGATTCATGCAGGACATCATCCGTCAGTTGGAAGAAAAGCGGGCGCAGGCCCGGCTTGGCGGCGGGGCCAAGCGCATCGAGGCGCAGCATGCCAAGGGCAAGCTGACCGCACGCGAGCGCCTGCTGCTGCTGCTCGATCCCGGCTCCTTCGAGGAGTGGGACATGTTCGTCGAGCATGACTGCACGGATTTCGGCATGGCCGAGCAGAAGGTGGCCGGCGATGGCGTGGTCACCGGCTATGGCACCATCAATGGCCGCCCGGTCTTCGTGTTCAGCCAGGATTTCACCGTATTCGGCGGCTCGCTGTCGGCCAGCCACGCTGGCAAGATCTGCAAGATCATGGACACGGCGATGAAGGTCGGCGCGCCGGTGATCGGCCTTAACGATTCCGGCGGTGCCCGCATCCAGGAAGGCGTCGACAGCCTTGCCGGCTATGCCGAAGTGTTCCAGCGCAACGTGATGGCCTCGGGCGTGGTGCCGCAGATTTCCGTCATCATGGGACCCTGCGCCGGTGGCGCGGTCTACAGCCCGGCAATGACCGACTTCATCTTCATGGTGAAGGATTCGAGCTACATGTTCGTTACCGGTCCGGATGTCGTGAAGACTGTGACCCAGGAAGTGGTGACGCAGGAACAGCTCGGTGGCGCCATCACCCATACGACGAAATCCTCGGTGGCCGACAATGCCTACGAGAACGACGTCGAGGTGCTGGCGCAGACCCGCCGGCTGTATGACTTCCTGCCGCTCAGCAACCGCGAGAAGCCGCCGGTGCGCGAAAGCTGGGATCCGATCACCCGGCAGGAGGCCTCGCTCGACACCCTGGTGCCGCCGAATCCGAACAAGCCCTATGACATGAAGGAGCTGATCGAGAAGGTGGTCGACGAGGGCGACTTCTTCGAAATCCAGCCGGGCTATGCCAAGAACATCATCACCGGGCTGGCCCGCATCGGCGGCCAGACGGTGGGCATTGTTGCCAATCAGCCGATGGTGCTGGCCGGCTGTCTCGACATCGATTCCAGCCGCAAGGGCGCGCGTTTCGTGCGCTTCTGCGATTGCTACGACATCCCGATCGTCACCTTCGTCGATGTGCCGGGCTTCCTGCCGGGTACGTCGCAGGAATATGGCGGCATCATCAAGCATGGCGCCAAGCTGCTGTTCGCCTATGCCGAAGCGACCACGCCGAAGGTGACGGTGATCACCCGCAAGGCCTATGGCGGTGCCTATGACGTGATGGCGTCCAAGCATCTGCGCGGCGACCTCAATTACGCCTGGCCGACCGCCGAGATCGCGGTGATGGGCCCCAAGGGCGCCGTCGAGATCATCTTCCGCGGGGAGATCGGCGATGCCGACAAGATCGCCGCCCGTACCGAGGAATACCGGCAGAAGTTCGCCAATCCATTCGTTGCCGGCAATCGCGGCTTCATCGACGATGTGATCATGCCGCACAACACGCGCTACCGGATTGCCCGCTCGCTCGCCATGCTGCGCGACAAGAAGCTGGAAAATCCGTGGAAGAAGCACGACAACATTCCGCTGTGACAGAAAAGCCCAATATAACAATTCATATTCCCGAGGATGTAACTCGGGATATGGCGGGCTTTTTTCAAAGACTTCTTGGTCCAGTCGCAGAAGCAGCGGACTTTCTTAGTGAAAGAATTCGCTTTTACCGCTGGCAGTCTGCAATGCGCGTCTTGAAACGTGCGGAAGAAATCGCTCAAGACGAGGGGATTGAACCCAAACAGGTTCCGCTAAAATTCCTCATTCCCTTTATGGAGAAAGCTTCTCTCGAAGATGAGAGTAGTGAATTAACTGAAGAATGGGCTCGTTTGTTGCTGGCTGGAAGCAATGAGCAAGATGCTCAACATATTCTTTTTATAGATATTCTCTCAAAACTAACGAGCTTTGAGGTCCGATATCTTAAGCAATTATGGGAGAAGGCAGATCCTAATTTCTTCAACGGGCCTGGCAGTTATTATCATTCATATGGATTCGATTATGTAATCGAAAGCAAAATAAAATCGGGCAATTTAATAGGGCAGGCGAGCTTCTCATTCTTAGATCAAGACGCCGCTAAGTTTGGTCGGAATCTAATAAGAATGGAAGGTAATTTGGATATTTCCGATAAGTTGTTCCTTGATATTGAGTTAGCGAAGAAAGTTTGGGCGAAGGGATTCGATGCAAGTTCGGGGCATCATCGAATTGTTCGGTCAGTGGTGACGCTGCAGCACGAAGGCCTGATCCAAATCAAGTCATTTAGAGGAAAAAGGAAACAGGCCGAGTACTTTGTCATTTGGTCTGAACTAACCCCATTAGGATTTGATTTTGTTTCGGCTTGTGAGGGGCCAAGAAAATGAAGCTGTTCGACAAGATCCTGATTGCCAATCGCGGCGAAATCGCCTGCCGCGTCATCAAGACCTGCCGCAAGCTCGGCATCAGGACGGTGGCGGTCTATTCCGATGCCGACGATGGCGCCCTGCACATGCGGATGGCGGATGAGGCCGTGCATATCGGTCCGCCGGCGGCCGCCGAGAGTTATCTCGTGATCGAGAAGATTGTCGCTGCCTGCAAGCAGACCGGCGCCCAGGCGGTACACCCGGGCTACGGTTTCCTGTCGGAAAACCGCAAGTTTGCCGCCGCCCTCAAGGAAGCCGGCATCGCCTTCATCGGCCCGAATGTCGACGCAATCTACGCCATGGGCGACAAGATCGAATCGAAAAAGCTGGCCAACAAGGCCGGCGTCTCGACCGTGCCGGGCTTCCTGGGAGCCATTTCCGGCACCGAAGAGGCCGTGAAAATCGCCACCGAGATCGGCTTCCCGGTGATGATCAAGGCTTCGGCCGGCGGCGGCGGCAAGGGCATGCGCATCGCCCGCTCGGCCGACGAAGTGGCGCAGGGCTTTTCCTCGGCGACCAACGAGGCGAAGAATTCCTTCGGCGACGACCGCGTCTTCATCGAGAAATACATCGAACAGCCGCGCCATATCGAAATCCAGGTGCTGGGCGACAAGCACGGCAATGTCATCTTCCTGCACGAGCGCGAATGCTCGATCCAGCGCCGGCACCAGAAGGTGATCGAAGAGGCGCCGAGCCCGTTCCTCGATGCGAAGACCCGCAAGGCGATGGGCGAGCAGGCCGTCGCCCTGGCGAAGACGGTGAATTACGACAGCGCCGGAACGGTGGAATTCATCGTCGGGCCCGATCGCAGCTTCTATTTCCTCGAGATGAACACCCGCCTGCAGGTCGAACATCCGGTCACCGAGCTGATCACCGGCATCGACCTGGTCGAGCAGATGATCCGCGTTGCTGCCGGCGAGGCGCTGGACATCAGGCAGGAAGACGTGAAGCTGGATGGCTGGGCCGTCGAGGCCCGCATCTACGCCGAAGACCCGGTGCGCGGCTTCCTGCCGTCAACCGGCCGGCTGGTGCGCTGGCGCACGGCGCCGGAATCCGACGATATCCGCAACGATACCGGTGTGGTCGAGGGCAGCGAGATCAGCATGTTCTACGACCCGATGATCTCGAAGCTGTGCGCTTACGGCAAGGACCGCGACGAGGCAGTCTCGCGGCTGTCGGCCGCGCTCGACGAGACCTGGATCGCCGGCATCGGCCATAACGTCAATTTCCTGTCGGCCGTACTCGACCACCCGCGGTTCCGCAGCGGCAATATCTCGACCAATTTCATTGCCGAGGAATGGCCGAACGGTTTCGCCGGCACCGTGCTGCCCGATGGCCGCCGCGACGCCATGCTGGCGGTGGCCGCTCTGGTGCATGTGCGCAACGAATTCCGCGCCCGCCATCTCGGCGGCAAGCTAGGCCTGCCGGAATGGCAGCCGGACGCCGACTGGATCGCCTTCCTCGGCAAGGCCGAGTTTCCGCTGACGCTGTCGGACGCCGAGGGCGGCTGCGATGTGAAGGTCGGCCAGAAAGGCAAGTCCGGGGGCAAGGCGCTGAAGGTGCGCAGTGCCTGGAAGCCGGGCGAGCCGTTCTTCCGCGGCACTGTGAACGGCCAGCCGGTGGTTGCCCGGGTTGCGCCGCGGCCGGACGGCCTGCGCATTGTCCATGGCGGTGCCGAGCTCGACATTGCCGTGCGCACGCCGCGGGCGGCCGAACTCGCCCGCCTGATGCCGGAAAAGCTGCCGCCCGACATGTCGAAATACCTGCTCTGCCCGATGCCGGGGCTGGTGGTGTCGATCGGCGTGGCGGAAGGCGAGCCGGTCAAGACCGGCCAGGCGCTGGCCGTGGTGGAGGCGATGAAGATGGAGAACGTGCTGCGCGCCGAGCGCGATGGCACGGTCAAGAAGGTCAACGCCAAGAAGGGCGACAGCCTCGCCGTCGACCAGGTGATCCTGGAATTCGCCTGACGGATTTCACCTCCGGTTGCCGGAATAAGCAAAGGGCCGCTGACGTGATCAGCGGCCCTTTTTCGTGGCAGAGACGACCGGTTATTCTGCCGCCCTTGAGTAGGGCTCCAGCACCTCGTGCGGCTCGGCTGCATGTTTCTTGCGGTTGAGCCGGGTCTGCACCTTGTCGAGGTAGATATAGATCACCGGCGTGATGTAGAGCGTCAGCAGCTGTGAGACGATCAGGCCACCGACGACGACGAGGCCGAGCGGCTGGCGCAGTTCGGCGCCGGCGCCGGTGCCCATGGCGATCGGCAGCGCGCCCATGATCGCCGCCATCGTGGTCATCATGATCGGGCGGTAGCGCAGCAGGCAGGCCTGCCGGATCGCGTCCAGCGCTTCCAGTCCCTCGTTGCGCCGTTTTTCCAGCGCCACGTCGATCATCATGATGGCGTTTTTCTTCACGATGCCGATCAGCATCACGATACCGATCATGGCAATCACGCTCAGGTCGGTCTTGAACAGGATCAGGGTGAGCAGGGCGCCGACGCTGGCGGCCGGCAGGCCGGACAGGATGGTGATCGGGTGGATGAAGCTCTCATACAGGATGCCAAGCATCACGTAGATCACGAAGACTGCGGCCGCCAGCAGCAGGCCCTGGCCTTTCACCGAATCCTGGAACACCTGCGCGGTACCCTGGAAGCTGGTGATGATGGTGGCGGGCAGGTTCATGTCGCGCTCAGTGGCGTGGATGACGTCGACGGCCTGGCCGAGCGAATAGCCCGGCGCCAGGTTGAACGAGATGGTCACCGCCGGCAGCTGGCCCTGGTGGTTGACCGTGCTGGGGCCGACGTTGCGCTTGATATGGGCAACGGCATCGAGCGGCACCAGATGGCCGTCATTGGCACGGACATAGATGTCCTTCAGCGATGACGGATTTTCCTGGTAGCGCGGCAACACCTCGAGGATCACCTCGTATTCGTTGGTCGGGGTATAGATCGTCGAGACCTGACGGTCGCCAAAGGCGCTGTATAGCGTGTTACGCACCGCATCGGCGCTGACGCCAAGCGTGGTCGCCTTCTCACGGTCGATGTCGATCAGCGCCTGCGGGCTGCGAATCTGCAGATCGCTGGAGACGTCCTGCATCTGCGGCAAGGTGCGCAGCCGGGCCTCCAGCTTCGGCACGATGTCCTGCAACTGATGGAAGTCATCACCCTGGATGGTGTACTGGTACTGGCTCTTGCTGAGCCGGCCGCCGACGCGGATGTTCTGGATGCTCTGCAGGAAGACCTGCATGTCGGGCAGCACCGACAGCTTCTGGCGCAGGCGCTGGATCACCGCATCGACCTTGACGCCATGCCGGTCTTCAAGCGGCTTGAGGCCGACGAACATGCGGCCCTGGTTGAGCGAACTGCTCAGGCCGCTGGTGCCGATCGAGGAGTTCACGGCATCGACGGCCGGATCGGCGAGGATGATCGCGGCGGCTTCCTGCTGCAGCTTGGCCATGCCATCGAAGGAAATATCCTGCGGCGCCTCGGTGACCACCAGGATCTGCCCGGTGTCTTCATTCGGGAAGAAACCCTTGGGCACCATGACATAGAGGTACCCGGTCAGCAGGATGGTGCCGAAGGTGAGCAGCAACACGGCGAAGCGGTGCTGCAGCACGAAGCCGAGGCTGCGGCCGTAGCCGTTCAGCGAGGCGTTGAAGCCGGCCTCGAACCAGCGGAGAATGAACAGTTCGCGCTTCGGCTTGCCGTTTTTTTCGCCGCCATGGCCATGGTCCTGGCGCAGGAAACGGCTGCACAGCATCGGGGTCAGGGTGAGGGAGACGAATCCGGAAATCAGGATCGCCATGCTGATGGTGACGGCGAATTCGTTGAACAGCCGGCCGACCACACCGCCCATGAACAGCACCGGAATGAACACGGCCACCAGCGACATGGTGATCGACATGATGGTGAAGGCGATCTCGCGCGACCCCTTCAGTGCGGCCTGCAACGGTGTCATGCCTTCCTCGACATGGCGGACGATGTTTTCCAGCATGACGATGGCGTCGTCGACCACGAAGCCGACCGACAGGGTGAGCGCCAGCAGCGACAGGTTGTCGATGGTATAGCCGAACAGATACATGCCGGCGAAGGCGCCGATGATCGATACCGGCAGAGCCAGCATCGGGATCACCGTGGCCGACAGGCTGCGCAGGAACAGGAAGATCACCATCACCACCAACGCAACCGTCAGGCCCAACGTGAACTGCACATCGTTGACCGATTCACGGATCGACTGCGACCGGTCAAGCAACACGTCGAGATTGACCTGGGCAGGCAGCACGGCGCGGAATTCCGGCAGCAGCGCTTTGACCCGGTCGACCACCTCGACGGTGTTGGAATCCGGCTGGCGCTGAATGGCGAGCGTGATGCTGCGCTTGCCATTATACCAGCTTGCTACCTTGTTGTTCTCGACGCCGTCGATGATCTGGGCGACGTCGCTGAGCCGGACCGGATTGCCATTGCGGTAGGCGATGATCAGTGACCGGTAGGCGGCCGCGTTGGCGAGCTGGGCGCTCGCCTGCAGGGTCACGGCCTGGCGTGGCCCGTCGATCTGGCCGACCGGAACATTGGAATTGGCAGCGGCCAGCGCATTGGCGATATCATCGAAGCTGATGCCGGCTGCCGAGATCGCCTTCGGGTCGACCTGGACACGCACGGCATATTTCTGGGCACCATAAACCGAGACCTGCGCCACGCCGGTCAGGGTCGAGAGGCGCTGCGCGATCACCGTCTCGGCATACTCATCGACGGTGGACAGCGGCAGGGTGTCGGAGTTCAATGCCAGGAACAGGATCGGCTGGTCCGCCGGATTGACCTTGCGGAAACTCGGCGGGGTGGTCATTTCCTTGGGCAGCAGGCGGGACGCTGCCGTGATTGCCGATTGCACGTCGAGGGCGGCACCGTCGACATTGCGGCCGAGATCGAACTGCAGGGTGATCTGCGTGGTGCCGAGTCCGTTCACCGAGGTCATCGAGGTGATGCCGGCAATGGTGGAGAACTGCTTCTCCAGCGGCGTTGCCACCGCAGACGCCATCGTCTCCGGGCTGGCACCCGGCAACGAGGCCGAGACGTTGATGGTGGGAAAGTCGACGCTGGGCAATGCGGCTACCGGCAGCAGGCGGTAGCCGAAAATGCCGACGACGACGAAGGTGACCATCAGCAGCGTCGTCATGACCGGACGACGGATGCACAATTCGGGAAGCGTCATCCGGCGGCTCCTGGCTCAGGCCTTGGGTTGCGCATCTGCGGCGTCAGGCTGTGGGCGTGGCGCCACTTTCACGCCATCGCGAATCCGCAGCTGACCGGAGGTGACCACGGTATCGCCGGGCTCGACACCCTTGGCGATGACGGTCTGGTTGCCGATGGTACGAGAGACCTCGACCGGCCGGACGTGGGCTATCGAATTGGCATCGACGACGAATAGGTAATTGCCGTTCTGCCCGGCCTGTACGGCAACGTTCGGGACCACCACGGCATTGGGATCGACCCGCAGGGTGATCAGCACGTTGACGAACTGGCCCGGCCAGACGGTTTCCTTGTCGTTGGCAACAGTGGCACGCACATTGATGGTATTGGACGCGGTGTCGATGGCATTGTCGAAATAGCTGACCACACCGGTCAGGGGCTCGAATTCGTTGTTCTGGCCGCGGATCTGCACCTCGACCTTTTCGCGGGCCATGGCGGCGCGCAGCTCGGCGAGGTCGCCCTGGGTCACCGAGAAGGAGACATAGATCGGTTTGATCTGGTTGATGGTGACCAGCGTCGTGGTGTCGTTGGCCTTCACGTTGCTGCCGAGCTTGAAGTTGACAGTTCCAAGCCGGCCGCTGATCGGCGCCTTGATCACGGTATAGGACAGCTGCGCCTGCAGATTCTCGATCTGCGCTTCATCGGCCTTTACCGCGGCTTCCTGTACCGCCACGTTGGTGCGTGCGGTGTCGACGCTCTGGCGCGACACGTATTCCTTCTGCTGCAGCGGGGTCAGGCGGTCGAGGTCGCGCCTAGTATTCTCGAGCTGCGCCTTGTCGCGGGCGAGGGTGGCCTGCGCTTGATGCAACTGGGCGGTCGGCTGCCGGTCATCGAGACGGAACAGCACATCACCGGCCGTGACGGTCTGGCCGTCATGCACCAGCACCTCGGAGATCACGCCGTCGATCCGTGATTTCACGGCGACGCTGGCAATGGTCTGTACGCGGCCGATCGTGCCGATCTGCACCGGCATCGCCTTGGCGATTACCGGCGTGACCACCACGCCGACCGCCGGTTTCGGTGCATCGGCGGCACGGCCTTCAGCATCGCTGCGTGGTGCATATATCGCGTAAGCTCCAGCGACCACGCCAGCCAGCAGGATCGCCGCGAGCAGCAAACGTTTCATTTTATGACGCCCCTGGGGATAATTGCCTGGCCCTGCGGCTTGTCACCACACCCGCACCAAACCACTCGACAAGACGCCGCGGAGCCGTCAGAATAAATAGAACTTGCCAGTTCTATTGTCAAACCGGATTTATGAAAATGAAAACTGCTGGCGCGCAGGAGGAAACCGTCGAAGGCTGGCGCGAAGCCCGCCGCAGCCGGATTCTGGCCGCCGCAACCACCCTGTTTGCCAACCGGGGCTTCGCCGATGTCCAGATGGACGACGTCGCCCGCCTCGCCGGCATGGGTAAGCCTACATTATATCGGTACTTTCCGTCCAAGGCAGAATTGTTTTTGGCGGCCTTCGACGGCCTGCTGGATGGCATAGATGTCCGGTTGCAGGAGATCGCCAGCTCGGGCCGCTCGCCGCACCAGCAGGTGGCAGAGATGATCGATGCGCTGGTCGGCGGGCTGGCCGACCAGATTGCCACCCTGCCGTATCTGGAAGGCGAAAGCCCGGACCTGGCCGGCCGCTGGCGCGTCGCCTATCGCCGGCGCCGGCGGCAGATTCTCGGCCGTCTGCAGACGGTGCTGGAGGCCGGAGTGGCGGCCGGCGAGTTCGCTCCCCTCGACACCGAGGTCATACCGGCCCTGATCATGGGCATGGTGCGCGGCGGCCTGACCGGGGCGCAGGTGCCGGTCGATCGTATCGCGGCGGGCATCAAAGCCCTGGTGCTGGGTCTCCGACCATAGCAGAAAAACCAACAGTAGTTTTAGGGGGCGGCCAGCCGGTACGGCAGGTTTAGCTGCGCGCGATTCATAGACGAATGCAGCAGATGTAACGGCGCTGTCATCACGACCGCCTATGGTCGCGGCACTCAAAAACAATAATCCCCGGACTCTAGTATGCGTATCTCAATTGGACAGCGGATTGGCGCCATCATTCTGGGCGCTGTTCTTGCCGTCGGCGTAGCTGCCGGCGCCTATGTTTTCGAGCGGCTGACGGTTGCCCACGCCCAGCACAATCTCGACCGCGCTGCCGACGTCAAGCTGGCTGCACTCACCATCAATCGCCGCTTCCTCGAATACCGCGATGCCGTCAACCGCGCGGTCTTTGCCAATGATGCCAGCCTCGGCGACCATCTGGTGAAGATGCGTGATGTTATCGACGGCGATCTCAAGGTGGCGACCGATCTGGTGGCCGGCACGCCGCTGGCCGATCCGCTGAAGGCGTTGGCCGAGAAGACTGAAACCGCCTGGGGCGCCAATAACCGTCTGATGCGGGCCAAGACGGCGATCGGCTTCAACAACAATAACGGCCTACGCGGGGCCCTGGTCAAGGCCGGTGCCGAATTCCAGAAAACCGCGCAAGCCGTGCAGAAAGAGGCGGCCCAGCAGAACAATGCAGCCCTTGACGAGATTGCCCGCATCGCCCTGCAATTACGCGCCGTGGAATTCAAGTATTCCCTGGACGCGGATCTCTATGACCTGGAAGACGGTTTCGACGCGGCAGTCGCAGCACTCGACAAGATGCTGCCCGCTGCACCGTTGCCCGATGCGGGCAAGGCCGCGTTGAAATCGCAGCTTGCGGCCTATCGCGCCGCCGCAGCCAAATTCGGTGAAACCAACGAGGCCATGGTTGGTGCACAACGCGCCGCCGACCGGCTGTGGACCGATCTCGGGCCGATGGCTAATGCGCTGGCTGAACAGGCCGAGCAGCAGGAGGAGGCCGAGAGGGCCGGTCTGGCGGCACTGCAACAGCATATTCTGATGCTGTCCGCCGGTATCGTGCTCGGCATCCTGGCCATCATCCTGGTGGTCAGCGTGATAGTGGCGCGCGGTATTCTGCGGCCGATTCAGCGCATGACCGCGGCCATGGATGGCCTTGCTGAGGGTAACCTTGAGATCGCCAGCCCGGACGCCGGCCGCGGCGACGAGATCGGTGCCATGGCGCGAGCCTATGAAGTCTTCCGGCAGCACGAAATCGACCGGCGCCAGATGGCCGAAGCCGAGCAGCAGCGCGAACGGGCACATCTGGCGGAGCAGACGGCCCAGCGGCAGCGCGAGGCAGCAATGGCGGCCGAGATCGCGACGCTGACCCGGGCCATTTCCGCTGGCGACCTCGATCAGCGCCTGTCGCTGGATGACAAGGATGGCGACTTCCGTGAGGTCAGCCGGAACATCAACCAGCTCACCGATACCCTGCAGGCTGTGATCGGAGAATTGTCGGTTGTGCTGGCGGCCCTGTCCGAAGGCGAACTCGGCCGCAGCATGCGCGGCGAGTATCGCGGCGTTTTCGGCGGACTGAAGCGTTCGGCCAACGATCTGGCTGCGCGGCTGGCGGAATTCGCCGAGCGGCTCGGCAGCTCCACCAACGTGGTGCGCAGTGCATCGGCCGAGATTTCCGATGGCGCGGAAGACCTGGCCCGGCGTACCGAAAGCCAGGCCGGCACGCTGGAGGAAACTGCGGCCGCCATGCAGCAGATCACAGTGACCGTGCGGCAGAATGCCGATAATGCGCAGGAAGCCGACCGGCTGGCGGCGACGGCACGGACCAATGCCGAACGCGGCGGTGGTGTGGTCAGCAACGTGGTGTCTGCGATGGAGCGCATCGCGGACAGCGCCCGGCGGATTGCCGACATCATGGGGCTGATCGACGAGATCGCTTTCCAGACCAACCTGCTGGCGCTGAATGCCTCGGTGGAAGCCGCCCGCGCCGGCGATGCGGGCCGCGGTTTTGCCGTGGTGGCGCAGGAGGTGCGGGCGCTGGCGCTGCGCTCGGCCAATGCCTCGAAGGACATCAAGACCCTGATCCAGACCTCGAATACCGAGGTGAAGGCCGGCTCGCAGCTGGCCCATGAGGCGGGCGCCAGCCTCGGCGACATCGTGGCGTCGATCCGCAAGGTGTCGGGGATCGTGGGCGAGATTGCCGCGGCCAGTGCCGAGCAGGCGCGCGGCCTCGATCAGGTCAACGACGCGGTCACCGGCATGGATGAACTGACCCAGCGCAACTCCGCGCTCGTCGAGGAAACCCATGCCTCGGCCCGGGCCCTGGCCGGCCAGGCGCGCGAACTGGCCGATCTGGTCGGCTTTTTCCGTAGTTCCGGGGCCGAAGCGGAAGCACCGGACTCCGTCGCCGCGCTGCCGCAGGCCGCCGAATAACGGCTATTCCGGCGGATCCGGCGCGCGCTCCTTGTTATCGGACTGCCGGCTTCGATGCTGACTGTCGCGGCGCTGGCTGTCCTGTTGCTGCGTGGCCTGCTGCTGTGCGCGGCGCTGCTGTTCCTGATGCTGCATGGTGTCGCGTTGCTGGCGCAGCCGGATGTCCTGCTGCCGGCGCTGGTCCGACTCACGCGCAACGCGCTGTTCATCCTCGCGCCGGGCGGCTTCATGTTGCTGCATGCGGGCATCCTGCTGCCGGCGGCTGTCCTGCTGGCGGGTGATGTCGGCCTGCACCGCGGGCTGCGCCGCGGACTGACGGGGCCGGCTCATGTGGTCATGGCCCTGCGGCGGTTTCTGTTGCGGCAGGTGGGCCTGCGGCTGCGACCGGGATTGCGGCGCGATCTGCGCTGATGGACGCCGGACTTCAGCCTGCGACTGACTGCGAGGCTGGATACGAGGGCCGGGCGCCGTGGCGTGGATGGCCTGCACCGCGGCAGGCCGGATCGCCGGCTGCCGGTTGGGGTGCAGGTTGGCATATTGCTGCCGGGATACCTGCGTCACGCTATGCTGCACCGGCCGTGCATCCCGCATCACTGTGCGGTTTACCACCGTTGCCCCGGCGACGTTGTGATAGCGGTTGATGGTCGCCCGATTGACGGTCGAGACATTGGTCACACGGGTGATGTTGGTGACATGGGTGATATTGACGTTGCGGATATACGTGCGGCTGACGCGGTAGGGCGGGTAATAGGCCTCGTGCCAGCCGAGCGGCACCCAGCCGACGTCACTGGTCAGCACGCCGATGCTGGCGCCGCCGCCAAAGAAGACGACCAGGGCAGGGGCATAGACCGGACGCGGCCGACCGTAGCGCACATCGACATGCAGGCCGGGACTCCAGGCCCAGCGATCATGGATCACGACCCAGCGGCCGTAATGGAACGGCGCAAAGCCCCAGGGCTCATCGGCAACCCAGGTCCAGCCCCAGGGTGCCACCCAGGCCCAGTGGCCGTCGCGATAGGGTACCCAGCCGGCAGAGACCGGCGGATACCAGACATTGCCGTAGTCCGGCGCGGTCGACCAGGTGCCGACGGCGGCCAGGTCCTGGGCACCGGTCATGCCCGAGACCTGCTGTGGCAGGGCGGCTGCCGGCGGCGGGGCCGCAGCGGTGGACGGCGTCGGGGCGGGGCGGTCTTCCGCCGCCAGCACGGACTGGGTGAAGGCATCCGGCCGGGCGGCGGCCAGGGTTATCTGCGCGGGATCGGCGCTGTCGAGCGGACCGCTGAGCGATGCGGTCTGGCCGGCCGGGACCGCATGATCGCCGATCTTTGCCGCGCCTTCGAGCACGGTGGCGGTGGTCGGATGGTCGTCGTCGCCGGCGGCGACAACATAACGGCCGCGGGCAGTGACATCGAGATCGCCGCGTGGCGTACGGATCGTGTAACGCTCGCCGGCCACAAGGCTGTCGACCTGCAGGTAGACGCTGCCCTGAGGCACGCTGGCGGCAAGGGTGCTGTCGTCGAGGGTGGCGATGTCGAGCTCGGTACCGCCATCCATCACCAGGCGGCTACCGCTGCCGATCTGCAGCATGGCCCGCGCGCCGGGTTCGGTCCAGAGCGCATTGCCGGAGGTGACCGGATAGTTCAGCGACGCGGGACTCCACTGGTCGGCATCGGCCGTATGGAAAGACACCGTGCCGTTCATCTGCGCCAGCCGGCCGACGCGGGCAGGCGGGTCGCCGGCCGCAGTCTGGGCGGTGATCGGCGGTCCCGGCGCGACCTGAGGGGCGGTCTGCGGTTGCGGTGCTGACTGGCCGTAACAGGCCGGTGCGGCCGCCAGCAGCGCCGCCAGTATGGTCAGCGCGGGCAGGGGCCGCCGGAAGAACGGGATGGTTCGGGGATTCAGCATCATCATCATCATGGCTCGCTCCGGGCTGCAGCCGGCCGACACCTGTCGTCGTCTGCCTTCCACATCACGGGCGATCTGTGGCGGCTTTGTGTCGGGATCGGCGCCTTTTCGCGGCAGAGCGGGTGACCATCCGGTGACCGGGCAGACTCGGACTCGAATATTGCAACGCAGCATTTCAATTGGCTAAAAAATTATAGTAATACCAACGCATTATAATGAATCATTGAATTTTCATATTGCAGCGCAATATTAGCGGGATGGTTATTCACGATATCAGTGACCCCGTCATCCCGCCGGTCGCCCCGCTCTGGCGTCGCCCGCAGGCTTTGCTGGGCAGGATCAGACCGGCGCTGAATGCCGTGCTGCGTCCGGCGCAGACGGGGCCGCGCCGGCTGTCGCTGGCGCTGCAGGGTGGCGGCTCGCTCGGCGCCTTCACCTGGGGCGTGCTCGACCGGCTGCTGGAAGACGACGGCGTTGTCATCGATGCCGTCAGCGGTGCCAGCGCGGGTGCCGTGAATGCCGTGGTGCTGGCCGATGGCCTCGCCGCCGGTGGCCGGCCCGACGCCCGGCGGCGGCTGGAGCGCGTGTGGCAGCGGCTGAGCAAGGCCGGGTCGCTGGGGCCGTCGGGCGAACATCCGATGGCATCGCTGCTGTCCGGTAATCCGTTTCTCACCTCGGCCGCTAACGCCATGGCCTCGATAGCCTTTGACATGTCTACCCGGATGCTGTCGCCCTATCAGGCCAATCCGCTCGACATCAATCCGCTGCGCGACATCCTGGCGCAGGAGGTCGATTTCGAACGCCTGCGCCGCGCGGCGCCGGTGAATCTGCTGGTCTCGGCGACCCGGATCCGCGATGGCGGGTCGCGGATTTTCCGCAACGACGACATCTCGCTTGATGCGGTGATGGCCTCGACCTGCCTGCCATCGTTGCATCACGCCGTCTCGATCGATGACGACTGGTACTGGGATGGCGGCATCTCGGCCAATCCGCCGCTGCTGCATCTGGCGGCCACCTCGCGGGCTGATGACCTGCTGCTGGTGCAACTGACGCCCTGCGAGGATGTCGACCTGCCGCGCGACCGCCAGCAGATCACCAAGCGGCTGAACCAGATCGTCTTCGGCCTGCCGCTGCGTCGCGAGCTCGACCTGCTGGCGATCACCACCGAACTGCATCGCCGGCGCGGCATCTTCGGCTCGGCATTGGGGCGCAAATTGCAGCGTCTGAAACTGCACCGGCTCGCCGCCGAGGATTCCCACGACGACCTGCAGTCGGCCAGCGCGATCAATCTCGACTGGAAATTCCTCACCGGCCTGCGCGACAGCGGACGCCGTGCCGCCGATGGCTGGCTGAAGGCGCTGCCGCCGCGGTAGGCGTTGGTCTAGCCTGAGCGCAGGTACTGGATCGCGGCGTCGCGTTCGAACAGATACAGCAGCACGCGCAAGGCTTGGCCGCGCTCACCGGCCAGCTCGGCATCGCGTTCGAGGATCAGCCTGGCATCGTCGCGGGCGGCGACCAGCAGTTCGCCGTGCGCGGCAAGATCGGCGAGGCGGAAGTCCGGCAGGCCGCTTTGCCGCGTGCCCAGCACCTCGCCGGCGCCACGCAGGCGCAGGTCTTCCTCGGCGATGCGGAAGCCGTCATCGGTCTCGCGCAGGATGGTCAGTCGCGCCTTGGCGGTTTCGCCAAGCGGCCCGGAATAGACCAGCAGGCAGGCCCCCGGTCGGCCGCCGCGCCCGACCCGGCCACGCAGCTGGTGCAGCTGGGCGAGGCCGAAGCGCTCGGCATGCTCGATCACGATCAGGGTCGCTTCCGGCACGTCGACGCCGACCTCGATCACCGTGGTGGCGACCAGCAGCCGGGTCGCGCCGCTGGCGAAGGCTTCCATGGCGGCATCCTTGTCGGCGGCCTTCATCTGGCCATGTACCAGACCAATCACCGGGCCGAGTTCCGGCTCCAGCGCCAGTTTCAGTGCCGAATGGCGCTCGGCGGCGGCGGCGAGGTCGCTCTGCTCGTTTTCCTCGACCAGCGGACAAACCCAGTAGACCCGCTCGCCGGCCTCGATCTTGCGCTTCACCGCCGCCACCACATCCATGTAGCGGTCAGCCGCCACGGTACGGGTATCGACCGGGGTGCGGCCCGGCGGCTTCTCGGTCAGCAGCGAGACATCCATGTCGCCATAGGCGGTCAGCGACAGGGTGCGCGGGATCGGCGTCGCCGTCATCACCAGCACGTCGACACCGCCTTTATCCCGTTGGCCTTTTGCCGCGAGGCCGAGCCGCTGGCTGACGCCGAAGCGGTGCTGTTCGTCGATCACCGCCAGTGCCAGGTCGTGGAAGGCGACGTCGTCCTGGAACAGCGCATGGGTGCCGACCAGAATGTCCACTTCGCCGCCGGCCAGCCGCTCCAGCAGGGCGGCGCGCGCCTTGCCCTTGTCGCGGCCGGTCAGCAGCGCGATGCGCAGGCCGAGCTGTTCGCAATAGGGGGCCAGCGTGTCGGCATGCTGGCGGGCGAGGATTTCCGTCGGTGCCATCAGCGCGGCTTGGGCGCCGGCCTCGACGCAGGCCAGCATGGCGTTCAGCGCCACCATGGTCTTGCCGCTGCCGACATCGCCCTGCAGCAGCCGCAGCATGCGTTTGTCGGACGCCATGTCGCCGGCGATCTCGGCATTGGCCTGGCGCTGGGCATTGGTCAGCGGCCAGGGCAGCAGCTTTTCGAGCCGGTCGCGCAGGCGGCCGTCGCCCTTGAGCGGCCGGCCGGACAACCGCTTCAGCCGGCGACGCACCAGCAGCAGGGCCAGCTGGTTGGCCAGCAGTTCGTCATAGGCGAGCCGCTGGCGGGGCAGTGTGGACGGCTCAAGGTCCGCCTGGCTTTCCGGCCGGTGCGCCATCATCAGGGCGGCATGCCAGCCGGGCCAGCCCTGTTTTTTCTGGTACGCCGGGTCGAGCCATTCCGGCAGCTCGGGGGCCTTGGCCAGCGCGCCGTCGATGATCTTGGCCAAGGTGCGCGGCGCGAGGCCAGCAGTCAGCGGATAGACCGGCTCGACGGTGGCGAGCTGGTCGGATTCCTCCAGAGTGCCGATGCGGTCGGGATGGGTCATCTGCGGCCGGCCGTCGAACAGCTCGATGGTGCCGCTGACCACCCGGATTTCGCCCTCGGGCAGGCTGCGCTTGAGGAAATCTTCCCGGCCGTTGAAGAAGACCAGCGTGAGTTCGCCGCTGCCGTCATGGGCGGTGATGCGATAGGGCAGGCGCGGCATGCGTGGCGGCTGGTGGCGGTCGATGGTCAGCGTGATGGTGGCGATCCGGCCAGGCTCGGCCTCGGCAATGCTGGGCCGGTAGCGGCGGTCGATCAGGCCGGCGGGCAGGTGCCACCACAGGTCCTGCACGCGTCCGCCGGCCAGCTTCTCGACCAGCGGAGCGAGGCGGGGGCCGCAGCCTTTCAGGCTGGTGATCGGCACAAAGGCGGGAAACAGCGATTCCGGGCGCATGGAGGACGGAAATTACCCTGAATACCTTGAGAATCCGAGGCTTGCCGTACTATATCCTGCCCCGACCCCCGAGACAGCCCACAGGCAGGCCCCAGAACCGGGCCACACTGACCGGCCGGAGACAGGCATGACCGAGCCCCAGAGCGAGGATATCGAGACCCGCCGCAAGCGCCTGCTGCATCGCAGCCGCTATACCGGCATGAAGGAAACCGATCTCCTGCTCGGCGGCTTCGCCGCGCGTCACCTGCCGACCTTCACCGACGTCGAGCTCGACCAGTACGAAAATCTTCTGGAAAACTACCCCGACCCGCAGATCTACGCCTGGGCGATCGGCCGCGAGCCGGTGCCGGCGCATCTGAGCACCGGGGTGATGAAGCTGCTGCGCGCCTACCGGCTGCCGCTCTGACGTCATGACCTTCATGCTGCCGAATATCCTGACCCGGCCGGGTCGCTGGGCTTTGGCCGGCGCACCCGAGGGGCAGGACGCGCGCCTGCTGATCGCGCTGACGCGGCGCCAGCAGGCGGCCGGCCTGCTGCATGTCTGCCGCGACGATGCCCGCATGGCGACCTTGGAAGCGGCGCTGCGGTTCTTCGCGCCGGAGCTGAATGTCCTGACCCTGCCGGCCTGGGACTGCCAGCCCTATGACCGCGTGTCGCCCAATGCCGAGATCGCCGCCCGGCGCATGGACACACTGAGCCGCATCGCCGGCGGCCTGCCCGACGACCCCTGGCTGTTGCTGACCACGGTGAATGCGGCGCTACAACGCCTGCCGGCGCCGGATTACCTGCGCCGCACCGGGTTCAGTACCGCGAAAGGCAGCCGCGTAGCGCCGGACACTCTGGTTGCCTATCTTGCCGGCAATGGCTACCGCCGCGTCTCGACGGTGATGGAGCCGGGCGAATTCGCGGTGCGCGGCGGCCTGGTCGACCTGTTTCCGCCGGGCAGCGAGGCGCCGTACCGGCTCGATTTCTTCGGTGACGAGGTGGAGAACATCCGCCGCTTCGATCCGCTGACCCAGCGCACCATCGACACGGTTCTCGACCTGTCGCTGACGGCGATGAGCGAGGTGCCGCTCGATGCCGATGCCGTCGGCCGGTTCCGCAGCGGCTATCGTGAGCTGTTCGGCACGGTGACCAAGGAAGACCCGCTCTACGAGGCGGTGTCGACCGGCCGGCGCCAGATCGGCATGGAACACTGGCTGCCGCTGTTCTTCGACCGGCTGGTTACCGTGCTCGACTATGCTCCGCAGGCCGTCGTGACGCTCGACCATCTGAGCAGCGATGCCGCCGACGAGCGGCTGAAGGCCGTGGCCGACCACTACGATGCCCGCCGTGCCGCGATGAAACGCGGACTGGAGGAGGGCGGTGCACCCTACAAGCCGCTGCCGCCGGAGCGGTTGTATCTGACCAGCGGCGAATGGGAACAGCGGCTGGAGAAGCGCCCCACCGGCCAGCTTTATCCCTTCGATGCCGCCGGCGGCCCCAACATCACCGTGGTCGATCTGGGTGGCCGGCCCGGGCGCGACTTCGCGCCGGAGCGCGCCCAGGCGGCGCAGGCCGCCGAACACCGCGAGGCGAGCAAGGTCGGCGTCTATGATGCGCTGGGCGGCCATCTGGCGAAACAGGCGCAGGCCGGCCGCCGCGTGCTGTTCGCGACATTCTCGGCCGGCGCCGCCGACCGGCTGGGTCATGTACTCGCGGATCACGGCATCTCGACGCCGCAGATGGTGGAGCGGGCCGCCGATCTCGATGGTCTGCCGAAGTCGGTTGCCGCCATCGCCGTGCTGCCGCTCGAGCATGGCTTCGAGGCGGCCGATCTCTGCGTCGTCGCCGAGCAGGACATCCTCGGTGATCGTCTGGTGCGGCCGCGCCAGAAGAAGCGCCGGGCGGAGAATTTCATCGCCGAGGCCAGCGCCCTGCAGCCGGGCGATTTCGTCGTGCATATTGATCACGGCATCGGCCAGTACAAGGACCTGGTGACGCTCGACGTTGCCGGGGCGCCGCACGATTGCCTGCTGCTACAGTATGACGGCGGCGACCGGCTGTACCTGCCGGTCGAGAATATCGAGATGCTGTCGCGCTACGGCTCGCCGGATGCGGAAGTGACCCTCGACAAGCTCGGTGGCGTGGCCTGGCAGAATCGCAAGGCGCGCATGAAGCAGCGCCTGAAGGACATGGCCGGCGAGCTGATGAAGATCGCCGCCCAGCGCGAATTGCGCCGTGGCGAGCAGGTCACGCCGCCGGATGGCCTCTACGAGGAATTCTGCGCCCGTTTCCCCTACGACGAGACCGGCGACCAGGCTCGCGCCATCGCGGAAACGCTGGAAGACCTGGGCTCCGGCAAGCCGATGGACCGGCTGATCTGCGGCGATGTCGGCTTCGGCAAGACGGAGGTGGCGTTGCGGGCGGCCTTTGCCGCCGCCATGGCCGGCCAGCAGGTGGTGCTGGTCTGTCCGACCACCCTGCTGTGCCGCCAGCATTACCGCACTTTCTTTGAACGCTTCCGCGGCTTGCCGATCCGCATCGAACAGCTGTCACGCATGGTGACGGCCAAGGCGGCGACGTCCACCAAGAAGGGGCTGGCCGACGGCACCGTCGACATTGTGATCGGCACCCATGCGGTGCTGTCGAAAAGCATCGAGTTCATGCGGCTCGGCTTGCTGATCATCGACGAGGAGCAGCATTTCGGCGTCAAGCACAAGGAGCGCCTGAAGCAACTCAAGGCCGAGGTGCATGTGCTGACCATGTCGGCGACGCCGATCCCGCGCACCCTGCAGCTTGCCCTGTCCGGCGTGCGTGAGCTCAGCCTGATCGCCACCCCGCCGGTCGACCGCCTGGCCGTGCGCACCTACGTCACGCCCTTCGATCCGGTGGTGATCCGCGAGGCGCTGCTGCGCGAGCACTTCCGCGGCGGCCAGAGCTTCTTCGTCTGCCCGCGCATCGAATTCCTCGATACCGCGATGGCGTTCATCCGCGACCATGTGCCGGAACTGAAAGCCGTGGTCGCCCATGGCCAGATGGCGCCGACCGACCTCGACGACGTGATGAACGCGTTCTACGACCGGCGCTATGATGTTCTGGTGGCGACCAATATCGTCGAAAGCGGCCTCGATATCCCGTCCGCTAATACGCTGGTGGTCTATCGTGCCGACCTGTTCGGCCTGGCGCAGATGTACCAGCTGCGCGGCCGCGTCGGTCGCTCCAAGCTGCGGGCCTATTCGTATTTCACCTACCAGGCCGGCCGGCTGCTCAGCACCTCGGCGGAGCAGCGCCTGCGCGTGCTGCAAAGCCTCGATACGCTCGGTGCCGGCTTCACCCTGGCCTCGCATGATCTTGACCTGCGCGGCGCCGGCAACCTGCTCGGCGAGGAACAATCGGGCCATATCCGCGAGGTCGGTTTCGAGCTGTATCAGGAGATGCTGCAGGAGGCGATCGTGGAGGCGCGGGCGACAGCCCGCGGCGAGACTGGTGCCGGCAGCGAGAAATGGTCACCGCAGATCCAGATCGGCACGGCGGTGCTGATCCCGGATAGCTATGTCGCCGACCTCAACCTGCGTATGCAGCTCTACCGCCGGGTCGCCGATCTCGAGAGCCGCGACGAGATCGACTCGTTTGCGGCCGAGTTGATCGACCGCTTCGGCCCGCTGCCGGCCGAAGTGCAGCATTTGCTGGATATCGTGGCGATCAAGCGGCATTGCCGCGATGCCAACATCATGAAGATCGAGGCCGGCCCGAAGGGCGCGACCTTGACCTTCCGCGACAACAAATTCGCCGATCCGGCCGGGCTGGTGCTGTTCATCCAGTCGGAGCGCGGCAAGGCCAAGCTGCGGCCCGACCACAAGGTGGTGTTCATCCACGACTGGCCGGAACCCGAGCAGCGCCTGAAAGGCGTCATGCATATTGCCTCGCGGCTCGGCGAGATTGCCGTGAAGGCGAAGAAGGCCGCCTGACAGCTAGCGGTCCGGCTGCTAGCTGATCGGCTGGCCGGGCATGCGCTCGGCCTTGTCCGGCGGAAAGCTCTGGCCGGCGCCGATCCAGCCGACGCTGCCGTCGGGCGCGAACAGCGGCACGGCGACCACCTCGAGCGACCAGTCCTGGCCCAGCGCCCGCGTGTCCATCCCGCCGTAGACCGGCCGGCCGGTATGGTAGACCATGCGGGCGCCCTGGATCAGGAGCGGCCGGAACACCGGATTGGGGTGGTCATCGAGCCACTTGCCGGTCAGCTCGGTGCCGAGCCGCTGCACCACGTCGGTGCCAGCCAGCCGGTAGCGGAAGCGCAGCGGATCTTTCTGGACCTCCAGCAGCGACAGCGAGCCGAGCAAGAAGCGCAGCCGCAGGGGATCGAGGAAATCCTTGCCCGGGCGCCGCCCGGCATTGGCCTCGGCGAACCACAGCGACAGGAACTGCCGCACATTGGGGTCGCGAACCCGGTCGGCATCGGAAACCGCCTCGATCACGGGAAGCGCCGGGGTGCCGGGAACCGGTCCCCCCGTAACCTCAGGGGTCACGCCTCGTCGCCGGCGGTACCGCCGGCCACCTGGTCGATCACCTGCAGCAGGACGTCCGGCTCCTGCGCGCCCGGCACGCCGTATTTGCGTTCGAAGATGAAGAAGGGCACCCCGGTCACGCCGAGCTGGCGGGCCATCATGTCCTCCTGCTGGATGACATCGGCATCGCGGTCTTCGTCCAGCAGGCTCTTCACCAGGGCGCCGTCCATGCCTTCTGCGGCAGCGGCATCGGCCAGTACCTGGTGGTCGCCGATATCCTGTCCCTCGATGAAATACAGGTTGAACAGGCGTTCCTTCAGTTCGTTCTGCACGCCGGCGCCGAGTGCCCAGCGCAGCACCGTATGGGCCGCCAGTGTATTGGGGGTGCGGCGGATGCCGTTGAAGTCGAAGGGGATGCCTTCCTTGGCGCCCTCGGCACTGATCCGGGCGTAAATCTGCTGGGCTCGTTCGGGGCCGCCGAACTTGGTTTCCAGATAGCTCTTCCGGTCGGCGCCGTCGCGCGGCATGTCCGGATTGAGCTGGAAGGGTCGCCAGCCGATCTCGAAGGGGATATCGGGGCGCTGGGCCAGCGCCTTTTCCAGGCGGCGCTTGCCGATGAAGCACCAGGGGCAGATGACGTCGGACACGATTTCGATTTGCATGCCGCAACGGTAGCGCAGTCATGGTCGCCCGGCCAGTCCTGACCGCCGGCCCCTTGACCACAATTCCGGGAGGCGGGACGATCCGACTGGAAAATCAGGAGGAATCGATGTCGACGGGAATCAGTCTGAAGGGGAAGGTGGCGCTGGTGACCGGGGCCTCGAGTGGTCTGGGCGAGCGGTTTGCCGAGGTGCTGAGCAGCGCCGGTGCCGCCGTGGCGCTGGCGGCCCGGCGCACCGAGCGGCTGGCCGATCTGGCCGGCCGGATCAATGCGGCCGGTGGCCGGGCGATCACGGTGCGGCTCGACGTCAACGACCATGGCAATATCCAGGCGGCCTTCGCCGAGGTGGCAGGCCAACTCGGCGGCGTCGATATCCTGGTCAACAATTCCGGCGTCAGCAAACAGGGCAAGATCACCGATGTCACGCCGGATGATTATGACTTCGTCATGGACACCAACACCAAGGGCGCCTTCTTCGTGGCGCAGGCGGCGGCGAAGGACATGATCGCCCGCAAGGCGGCCGGCCGGATCATCAACATCGCCTCGGTGGCCGGCCTGCGGGTGCTGGGCCAGCTTTCGGTCTACTGCATGTCGAAGGCCGCCGTCGTGCAGATGACCAAGGCGATGGCGCTGGAATGGGCGCGTTACAACATCAATACCAATGCGATCTGCCCGGGCTATATCGAGACCGAGATCAACCGCGACTACTGGAGCACCCCGGGCGGCCAGAAGCTGGTCGAGATGCTGCCGCGCAAGCGGGTGGGCGCGCCGGAGGATCTCGACGGCCTGCTGCTGTTGATGGCCTCCGACGAGGCGCGGTTCATCAACGGCGCCATCGTGGCGGCCGACGACGGCCTGTCGGTCACCTGAAAAAGGATACTGCGTGAGTATACCGGAGACCGACAAGCCGAAGATCCTGGTGCTGTTCGCGCACCCCTATCCACAGCTGTCGCGGGCCAACCGCTCGATGATCGATGCGGTGCGTGACCTGCCGCATGTGACAGTGCATGACCTCTACGAGACCTATCCGGATTTCCATATCGATGTGAAGCGCGAGCAGGCCCTGTTGGCTGCCCATGATGTCATCGTGATGCAGCATCCGTTCTACTGGTATTCCTGCCCGTCGCTGCTGAAGGAATGGATGGATGCGGTACTCGAATACGGCTGGGCCTATGGCAATGGCGGCACTGCCCTGCAGGGCAAGGACCTGGTGCAGGCGATCTCCACCGGCGGGCCGGACTATGCCTATCGCGAGGACGGCTATAACCGCTATCCGATGGAAGACCTGCTGCGTCCTTTCGAGCGCTCGGCCACGCTCTGCGGCTTGACCTACCGGCCGCCTTACCTGTTCCAGGGCGTGCGCCTGAAAAGCCAGCAGGAAGTAGAGGCCCATGCGGCCGCCTATCGCCACTGGCTCGATGGTTATGCCCATCCCGCGCAGCAGGCTGCCTGCGCCCAGCCGGTGGTTCCGGCCACCGACCGCTGAGGACGCCATGGACCAGCACAGCCTGCTTGCCAATACCGTTGTCTACCTTGCGGCCGCAGTCATCGCCGTGCCGATTGCCAAGCGGCTGCGGCTTGGCTCGGTGCTCGGCTATCTGATTGCCGGCATCATTGTCGGCCCCTGGGGCCTGCAACTGATCACCGATGTCGAGGCGATCCTGCATTTCTCCGAATTCGGCGTCGTGATGCTGCTGTTCGTGATCGGCCTGGAGCTCAATCCGCGCCGCCTGTGGCAGATGCGCGGCCCGATCATCGGGCTCGGCGCCGGGCAGGTCGGCCTGTCGGCGTTGGCTTTCGCGGCGATCTTTCATTACGCCGTCGGCTGGGCGCCGGCAGCAGCGGTCGTTGCCGGACTGGCGCTGTCACTGTCGTCGACGGCGATTGCCCTGCAGCCGCTGGAGGAACGTCACCTGATGGGCACGCCGGGTGGCCGGGCGGCTTTCTCGATTCTGCTGTTCCAGGATATTGCGGTGATCCCGATGCTGGCCCTGCTGCCGCTGCTGGCGGCGGCCCCGGCGGTGGCGGCCGGCACCGGCGGCTGGCTTGGCGCCGGCAAGGCGGTGGCGGCGATTGCCATCGTCATCATCGGCGGCCGTTTCCTGACCCGGCCGGTGTTCCGCCTGATCGCCAGCACCGGCATGCGTGAGGTATTCACTGCGGCTACCCTGCTGCTGGTGATCGGCATCGCACTGCTGATGCAGCTGGCCGGCCTGTCGATGGCGCTCGGCGCCTTCCTCGCCGGCGTGCTGCTGGCGGAATCGGAATACCGGCATGAGCTGGAAAGCGACATCGAGCCCTTCAAAGGCCTGCTGCTCGGCCTGTTCTTCGTGGCGGTCGGCATGTCGGTGGATTTCGGCCTGCTGGTGACCCGGCCGGGTGCCGTCCTCGGCCTCGTCGCGCTGCTGCTGGCGATCAAGGCTGTCGTGCTACTGGTGATGGCGCGGCTGGGCAAGGTGCCGGCAAGCCAGACGGCATTGCTGGCCTTTTTGCTGGCGCAGGGCGGCGAATTCGCTTTCGTGCTGCTGGGTAGCGCGGCGGGGCTCGGCGTGCTCAGTGGCGACAGGGCCGCGCTACTGACCGTCGCGGTGGCACTGTCGATGGTGAGCGCGCCGCTGCTGGCGGTGGTCAACGACCGGCTGATCGAGCCGCGCTTCACGAAGATCGACGACCGGCCGCATGACATGCCGGAAGACGACGGCAATCCGGTGATTGTCGCCGGCTTCGGCCGTTTTGGCCAGATCGTCGTCCGCCTGCTCTATGCCAACCGCGTCGGCGCCACCATCCTTGATCACGACCCTGAGATCATCGATACGCTGCGCAAGTTCGGTTTCAAGGTGTTCTACGGCGATGCAACGCGGCTGGACCTGCTGGAGGCTGCCGGCGCCGCGCGGGCCAAGATCCTGGTGGTGGCGGTGGACGATACTGAATCCTCGCTGGCACTGGTCGATCTCGCCAAACAGCATTTCCCCAACCTGAAGATCATCGCTCGGGCCCGCGACCTGCCGCATGCAGTGGAACTGATGAACCGCGAGGTGCCGGTGATCGAGCGCGAGACCTTCCGCTCGGCGCTGCGGATCGGCGAGGAGACGCTGAAGATGCTCGGCATGCCGGCCTATACGGCACGCCAGCGGGCCCTGACCTTCAAGCAGCATAACGAGATGTTGCTCGACCAGATCCACGACCACTGGGACGAGGACCTGCAGAAGCGCATCACCTTGCAGCAGCAGGCCCGCGCCCGCCTGATGCAGAATCTGGAAGAGGACGAGAAGGCTGCCGCCGAACAGCGCGGCCTGGGTTGGGATTAAAGCGGACCGGACTAGCCGAACAAAACCCTAGACTGCCACGCCCATGCGACGCAGCATCTGCTGGCTTTCCGCCGTGGCGGTACCGGGCCCGAAGGTCATGCGGCCGCTGAAGCTACCCGACAGGCGGTTCATCAGTTCGCTATAGCGTGTCCACAGGGCCTGCCGCTCGCCGTCGCTGGTGGCGCCATTCCACTCCTTCACATAGGCAGCACCGGTCTGCAGCAACGCCAGCCTGTCATTCTGTCCGGCAACGTCGCGGTAGGCCTGGGCCAGGGCCGGATCGTCCTGGAACAGCTTGGCGATATCGGCCGCATGCGGGTTGCTGTTGTCGACGATGATGCGGTGATCGGCGCCGATGCTGAGGTTGACCGGCTGGGTCGGGTCGAGTTTGGCCGCAGCCAGGCGCTGCCGCAGCAGCCCGGCAAATTCTGCCGTGTGCTGGCGGGTTGTGCCGGTCGCCCGGTCGAGATTTACCGTGCCGGTGGCGGGGTCGAAGGCTTTGCCGAACAGGGTCTTTGCCAGCTCGTCGGGTCGCGGCGCACCATTGGCCGGTGCAGCGACCGGCTTGCCGGCAGCCTGCTTTTCGGCAAGGTATTCCGCGAATTTCCCGGCAGCCTGGGCGGCCGGCGTATGGATCGCGATATTCTGGTTGGCGGTTGTCAGGTCGCCGAACTGGGCTTTGGCGGTGGCTGTGGTCGACAGGCTCATGGCAATCCCCATACACAATGTTACAGGGATGATTGCAAAGCCGGTGCCAGTTACAGAATGTCAGTCGAGCGCAAGTTTCTTGCGCTGTACCTTGCCATTGGCGGTGCGTGGCAGGCTGGTGACGAAGCGCCATTCACGCGGGCATTTATAGGCGGCCAGCCGGTCGGCGGCGAACTGGCTGATCACGGCCGAGGTCAGTGTCTGGCCTTCACGCAGCACGATGAAGGCGGCGACCACCGAGACATCGGCACGCACCTTCGCCTCGGTCACGGCGATTTCGGCAATCGCCGGATGTTCGGCCAGGGCGGTTTCCACCTCGACCGGCGAGACGCGATAGCCCATGGCGTTCATGATGTCGTCGTTGCGGCCATGGTGCCAGACATAGCCATCGGCATCGATGCTGGCGAGATCCCCGCCGCAGAACCACTCGCCGCGATAGACCAGCGCCTCTTCATCGGGGCGCTGCCAGTAGCCCAGCATCAGCGAGGGGTCGGAGCGGTGCACGGCCAGCAACCCGATACTGCCGGCCGGCAGCAGTTCAGGGCTGTCGCTGTCGGGATCGAGGATGGCGACGCGGCGGCCGGGCTGCGGCCGTCCCGGACTGCCCGGCCGGATTTCCATGCCGGGTCCGGTGGAGATGTAGGTCGAGATCTCCGACATGCCGAGTGCCTCATAGAGCGGCTTGCCGGTGCGTTCTTGCCATTCGCCGAGCAGGCCGGCGGGCAGTGCCTCGCCGGCCGTAACGCCGTGGCGGAAGGCGGAGAGATCGCGGGCCCCGAGATCGCAGTATTTCAGGATCTGGCGATACAGCGTCGGCACCGCGGCGAACATTGTCGCCTTGTGCTTTTCCAGCAGCGCCGGCCAGACCTGCACGTCGCGCGGGCCATTGTAAAGCACCGTGGTGGCGCCGACCGCCCAGGGATCGACGAGGCCGACACCCAGTGTGTAGGTCCAGTTGAAGGCGCCGGCATGCAGCATCACGTCGCTGTCGCGCAGGCCGAGCCAGCCCTGATGCATCGGCCGGCGGCCCCAGGCGGCGCGCTGGGCATGCAGCACGCCCTTCGGCTTGCCGGTGGTGCCGGAGGTATAGACCAGATAGGCCGGATCGTCGGCGGCGGTATCGGCGTAATCCACCAGCGGCGCCGTCTGCTTCAGGGCAGCCAGACGCGGCGGATCGAGCAGCAGGACGCCCTCGGGCAACTGCAGGCTAGCAGCGAGTTCCGCGCTGGCGGCCACGGCGGCGGCGCCGGAATTCTCCAGCAGGTAGGCGGCCTCGGCCGTCGTGAGCTGCGCGCTCGACGGCAGCGCCACATAACCGGCCGCCATGGTCGCAAAATAGGTCAGCGCATAATCGGCGTCATTGGCCATGCGGATCATGATGCGGCTGCCGCGCGGCAGGCCGAGCCCCTGCAGGCCGGCGGCCAGCCGCCGCACGGCGAGGTCGGCCTCGCCGAAGGTCATGCGGGTCTCGTGATCGGCGCCGACCAGGATCATCGCGGTCTTGTCGCCGCGCAGGCGGGCATTCTCGGCCAGGCAGTAGCGGGCGATGTTGAAACGGGCGGGAGCAGGTTCGATCATGGCGGCAATTCGGACTGGCTGTGGCTCAGGCGGCTTGGCGTGGTTTGGCATCCGGTGTGCGCAGGTAGAACAGCAGGGCAGACAGCAGCAGCGCCGCCTGCAGGCCGAACATGGTGCGGTAAGCGGTTTCGACCCCCATGGTGCCGGAAGCCATCAGCCAAGTCATCAGATAGCCGGTGGCAATCTGCTGGAAGGCTGCCCCGCCCATGGTCCCGATATTCAGCGTGGTGAGTCCGCGGCCGACCAGATGGGCGGGGAATACCGAGCGTGCATGGGCATAGGTCATCACCATGCAGCCGTTCATCAGGCCCATGACGGCGAACAGCACAGTGATGACCGTGACTCCGAGCCCCGGCACCGCGGCGATGGTGGCCAGGCAGCTGAGCTGCACGCCGATGCCGACGGCCAGCAGCCATTTCCGGGTATTGAACACCCGGTCGAGCGGTCCCCAGACGAAAAATCCGGTTGCTGCGCCAATGGCCATGAAGATCAGCACGTTGCCGCGTCCCGCCGCATCGAGGCCATAGACGTCATGCAGGAAGGGCCCCGCCCACAGGCCGAGGATGGTGATAAAGATCGCGTAGACGTTGAAGAAGATGGCGAACAGGGAAGGAAAGGCCGGGTGGCGGATCACCGTGCCGATGCCGCGCAATGTCTGCCGGATGGTTTCCGGTGCTGCCGCTTCGTTTCCCGCGGTGGCGGGACGGTCGCGAATCGCCAGCCAGGACAGGCCGAACAGCAGCACGGTCAGGGCCGCGGTGACAAGAAAGGCGCCGCGCCAGCCGAAGGCGGCTGAGAAGGCAGCCAGCGGCGCGGTGGAGGCGATGACGCCGAGATTGCCGACCGCAAGCAGTATTCCGGAGACCTGCGCGAAACGTTCCGGCGGATACCAGTGCGAGAACATCACCAGTGGCCCGGTCAGCAGCGCGGCGCAGCCAAGGCCGAGGATGACCCTCGCGAAGGTGAGTTCGGCGAGGGTCTGCCCCATGGCGAAAGCCAGGGCGCCGACCAAGGCAATCACCAGCGAGACGAGGATGGTGCGGCGCGGGCCCCAGCGGTCGAGGGCGATGCCGACCGGGATCTGGCTGAGCGAGAAGGTCAGGAAGAAGGCGCCGGTCAGGATGCCAAGATCGTCCGGCGTCAGATGCAGTTCGACCATCAGGTCGGGACCGATCACCGCATTGGCAGATCGGTAGAACTGGCTGATCACATAGGTGATGCTGGTGCAGACCAGGATACGCGTGGCTGCGGACATACAGGACTGCCTAGCGCTTCATCAGGGTATCGGGCAGCCAGGTCGCGATCTCGGGAAAGATGCAGATCAGCAGGATCGCCAGCATCATGCACAGCATGAAGGGTAGGGCCCCCTTCAGGATTGTGGGCAGGCTGACATCCGGCACGATGCCGTTGATGACGAAGAGGTTGAGGCCGACCGGCGGCGTGATCAATCCGAGTTCCATGTTGATGGTCAGGATCACGCCGAACCAGACCGGATCGAAGCCGGCATTGCTGATGATCGGGGCCAGGATTGGCGTGGTCATCAGGATGATGGCGGCCGGTGGCAGGAAGCAGCCGGCGATCAGCAGCAGGACGTTGATGAACAGCATCAGCACCCAGCGATTGATCTCCAGCCCGGCAATCCACTGCGCCACCGACTGGGTGACGAACAGGCTCGACATCATGTAGGAGAACAGGATCGAGGTGGCGATGATCATCAGCAGCATGCCGCTTTCGCGCATGCCGTCGCGCAGGATCTGCCACAGATGCTGGATGTTCCAGATCCGGTAGACGACGATCACCATCACCAGGCACAGCATGGCGCCGACGCCGGCCGCTTCCGATGGGGTGGCGATGCCGCCGTAGAGGGCATAGACGACGCCGGCGATGACAACGAGGAAAGGCACCACGCGCGGCAGCAGTTCCAGCTTTTCGGCCAGCGTGTAACGGCGGTCGAAGTCGACCAGCCGCTCGCCGCGTTTCCAGCTCAGAAACAGCGCCCAGGCCATGAACAGTACGGTCAGCAGCAGGCCGGGCAGCACGCCGGCCAGGAACAGCTTGCCGATCGACGTTTCCGACGCGATACCATAGAGGATCATCGTCACGCTGGGCGGGATCAGGATGCCCAGCGTACCGCCGGCGGCAATCGCCCCGGTGGCGAGGTCGGCCGAATAGCCGCGCTTGCGCATCTCCGGGATGCCCATCTTGCCGATGGCGGCGCAAGTCGCCGGCGAGGAACCGGTCAGCGCGGCAAACAGCGCGCAGGCACCGATATTGGAAATCACCAGCGAGCCGGGGACCCGGTTGAGCCAGCGGTTCAGCGCCTCGTAGAGGTCGCCGCCGGCCCGCGACGAGCCGATGGCAGCGCCCATGATGACGAACATCGGGATCGAGACCAGCGTGAAGTCGTCGAGCCCGGAGAACAGCGTATCGGCCAGGAAGTCGATGCTGCGGAAGCCCTCGAAGGCGATCAGGAAGCCCAGCGAGACAATGCCGAGGCCGAAGGCAATGGGAATTCCGGTGGCGAGAACGGCAATGGCGACAAGGCAGATCAGCACGCCGAGGTGCAATTCACTCATAGTCCATCCTCGGGCCGCAGGCCGAACGGCATCTCGCGGCCGGTGGCGATCGCCCAGATATCCGCCACGTATTGCAGACAAAGCAGGCCCATGCCGACCGGCACGGACAGGAAGGGAATCCACATGCGGGCGCGCCACATGGAACTGGTCAGGCGGTTGGTGTCGAAGGCTTCCTGCCACCAGGGCACCGCGTTCCACAGCACGGCAAAGCAGAAGGCCAGCGCCATCACCGACGAGAGCAGCGCCAGCGTCATGCGACCGCGATGGCCGAGCACCAGCGGCAGCAGGTCGACATTCACATGGCCGCGGGTCAGCAGCACATAGGGGGCACCGACGAAGGTGGCGGCGATCAGCGAGAAGATGACAAATTCGGTCTGCCAGATGGTCGATTGCCCCAGCACCTGGCGCTGGAAGATCATCTGGCAGACGACAATGATGCTGAGCAGGATCAGCAGGGTTGAGACCACCCCGCTGATCCGCGACAGCATTTTTACGATGGTGATGAAATGCTGCATGGAGTAAACGTCAGCGCACCTGCAGGGCCTTGAGGATCAGCGCCTTGCCGTTCGGCACTTTCTCGGCGAAGGTCCGGTACGAGGTCTTGTTGGCGACGTCGCGCCACATGCCGGCCTGGGCATCGGTCATTTCGACCACTTTCACGCCATGCTCCTTGAAGCTGGCGACCAGCTTGTCGTCAAGCTTCTTGGATTCGGCAGCGAAAAAGTCCTCGGCCTTCTTCGAGGCAGCCATCAGTGCCTTTTTCTGCGCGTCATTCAGGCGGTCGAAGCTGCGCTTGGACATCAGCACCGGCTCGTACATGAACCACAGCGCATTGTCGCCCGGCGCGGTCAGGCACTTGACCTGCTCGTAGAGGCGGAACGAGACGAAGGAACCCGACGAGGTGTCGGTGGCATCGGCCACGCCGGTCTGCAGGGCGTTGTAGACCTCGTTGGACGGGATCGAGACGATCGAGGCCCCGGCTCCGGCCCACATCTCGGCGAAGGTGGCGCCGGCCGAACGGACCTTCAGACCCTTGGCGTCATTCGGCTCGAGGATGCATTTGTCCTTGGACCCGAAGGCGCCGGCCAGCCAGGCATCGGCCAGCACGACCACGCCGGCATCGTTGATGACCTTCTTGATATCGGCCATGAACGGCGAGGCGTTGATGCGCTTGGCATGCTCGTGGTTCTTGACCAGGCCCGGCATCAGGGTGGCGCCGAACTCCGGATGCTGGCCCGAAGCATAGTCGAGCGGGAAGGACGTGATGTCGATCTGGCCCTTCAGCATGGCGTTCCACTGTTCGCTCGCCTTCACCAGGCTGGCGCCGGGGAACACCTTGATGTCGACGCCGACCTTGGCATCAGCGACATCGCGGGCAATCATCTGCACCATCTCGTCGCGCACGTCGCCCTTGCCGCCGGGGAACTGGTGCGAGGCCTTGAGGGTGATATCGGCGGCCTGCGCCTGGGCTGCTGCCAGTCCCAGCAGCATCGATGCTGCAACGCCGAAATACATGGATCGAATCATCTGGTTTCCTCCTCGTTTATGATTGTTGGCCGGCATACTATGATGGCGCGCTGCCGGCCCCAAGCGAAAAAGGCCGGCAGTGGCGTCAGATGCGGCGGTTTCTATTATTTCCGGGTGAAGGGTAGCGGCAGGTCGGGTTGCTCGCCAGAGTCCTCGCCGGCCACGGCCTGCGGGCGGGCTGCATTATAGATCGCCTGCGCCACCTGACTGGAAACCTCGGCAGCAATCTTCGCAGCGACTTCGGCGGCGACCTTGGCGGCCACCTGGGCCGCGATCTGGGCCGGCGACGGTGCGGCAGTCGTAGCCGGCACCACCGTTTGCGGCAGGCTGACCGCGGAGCCGCCGTTTTCCGCCGCACCGCCGGGACGCTCTTCCAGCCGGCGGATGAATTCCTGGATGATGCGGCGATAGAGATCGTCCTTCAGGATGGCATCTTCTTCGCCCTGGTTGATCGAGGGGTTGTCGTTCACCTCGATCACCACCACGCCCTTGGGCGTCTGTTTCAGGTCGACGCCATACAGGCCGTTGCCGATCAGGCCGGCCGCCTTGAGCGCCAGTTCGACCACATCCGCCGGCGCTTCCTCGATCGGCAGGGTGCGATAGCCACCCTCGGTGAAGCGGCCGCTGTCGGCATGTTTGACGATCTGCCAGTGGCCACGCGACATGAAATACTGGCAGGCATAGATGGCTTGGCCGCGCAGGATGCCGATGCGCCAGTCGAAATCGGTATAGAGGTATTCCTGCGCCAGGATCACGTCGGACTCGCGCAGCAGGCGGGCCGCGGCGTCTTGCAGCTGCTGGCGGTTCTCGGCCTTGACGATGCCGCGCGAGAACGAGCCGTCCGGAATCTTCAGGATGATCGGATAGGGGATTTCCTGCTCGATCGCCTCGATGCCGCGGTTGTCGAGCACCACGGTCTTGGGTGTCGGGATCTTGTTGGCCTTGAGCAGCTCCGACAGATAGACCTTGTTGGTACAGCGCAGGATCGAGGTCGGGTCGTCGATCACCGCCATGCCTTCGTTCTCGGCCTTCTTGGCGAAGCGGAAGGTATGGTGATCCAGCGCCGTGGTCTCGCGGATGAACAGGGCGTCGTATTCGGCGAGCTCGGAGTAGTCCTTCTTTTCGATCAGCTCGACCTCGACGCCCATCTGCTCGCCGATGCGGATGAATTTCTGCAGGGTACGCTTGTCCGATGGCGGCAGCGCATCGGCCGGATTGTGCAGGATGGCGAGGCTGTATTTGGCCGCCGGCTTGGCCTTGGGCGTGCGCCAGCTCGACCGCGTGTAGGTTTCCAGCGCCAGTTCGAAGAATTCCTCCTGCTCCGGCTTCAGGTCGCTCAGCGCCATCGGCCGGATCGAGGCGATATGCCAGCCGTCTTCCGGCGAGATGTTGAGCCGCAGCATCGGCGCGCGGAATTCATCGAAGACCCGGCGGGCGAGGTCGGGGAAGCGCGGATCGTCGGTGCGGCCAAAGAAGATGTGCAGCACGAAGGGCGCCGACGGCAGCATGACCAGTTTCTTGACCTGCTGGCGCAGCAGTTCGTCGAGTTCCGGCAGGGTATGGCTGTAGATGCTGCGCTCACGCAGTTCGAGGATGGTCTTGACGCTGGGGATCACCTTCTGGCTGCGGGCTTCGGCCAGCAGCGAGCAGTAATAGCCGTACCCGAGATAGGAATAGTCCTTGCTCAGGTTGATGATCTTGGCGCGCTTGGCCTGCACGAGATCAGGCCGGGTGATGAACTCCCGGTTGTTGAGGACCAGGCAGCCGGGATTGCGGTAGCGGAAATGGGTTTTTCGCTCGACGACAATAATGTGCATGGTGGCGGGAACGGCTCCCGTATCTGTCCGGTGACTGTCAGGTGGCGCGGCGGCGGGACGACCGCCGGCCGGCCGGTGCAGGCTTGGGCAGGCGCTTTTCCAGCCGCCATGCGTCGGACCCGTCCTCGTAATAACCGGCGACGCGCCCAATCACTCCATAACCGCTTTTTCGGTAGAGCGCGAGAGCGCTTTTGTTGCCGGCGCTCACTTCCAGCCGCAGGGCCTGGGCGCCATGCCGGCGGGCCGCGGCCTCGACCGCCCGCAGCAGCCCGGCCCCCAGCCCGTGGCCGCGCGCCTCCGGCGCCACGGCGATGGAATACAGCCGTGCGGCGGGGCTGTCGGCACGGAAGAACAGCGTGGCGGCGCCCAGCAGACCCGCCGCGTCCCGGGCGACCAGCACCACGGCGCGCGGGTTGGCGAGAGCCGCGGCATAGCTGCGGCGGCTCATGCGGTCGCCGGAGAAGCAGCGTTCCTCCAGCGCCACAAGGGCGTCGAGGTCGGCGGCTTTTGCCGGTTCGGCGGTGTTCCGGGCGGGTCGGCCGGGCGGCATCAGCGCAGGCGCAGGATCGGCACCGGGCTGCCGGCCGGCAGGGCCGGCGCCAGCGGCGGCCGCACGATCAGGCAGTCGGCTGCACTCAGCAGGCGCAGCATCGAACTGTCCTGGCGGGCGAACATGCTGACGGTCAGGCCGTGTTGCGGGTCCTGCCGCAGGCTGGCGCGCAGGTAATCCTCGCGCCGGTCGTTGGCCGGCAGGTCCTCGGCAGTGACCGCGCTGTCGAAGCCGACGGTCCAGTCGAGCCCCAGCATGGCGCGTAGCGCCGGCACGAGAAAGTTGTGGGCGCAGACGAAGGCCGAGACCGGGTTGCCGGGCAGGCCCAGCAGCGGGATGGCGCCACCGGCGATGCCGGCGCGGCCGAACATCAGCGGCTTGCCCGGCCGCATGGCGATGCGCCAGAAATCGATGCCGGCTCCGCCGCCGCCCAGCACGGCATGGATCAGGTCATGCTCACCGACGCTGGCGCCACCCAGCGTGACAAGAAGATCATGCCCGGCCGCCGCATCGGCCTTGCTGCGCAGGTCAGCTTCCGTGTCGCGGGCGATGCCGAGATCGGTCGCGATGCCGCCACGGGCCTCGATCAGCGCGGCGATGCCGATGTTGTTCGAGCTGACGATCTGGTTCTCGCCGACCGGATCGCCCGGCCGCACCAGTTCGTCGCCGGTTGCCAGCACGGCGATGCGCGGCCGGCGCCGCACGGCCAGCCACGGCACGTTCATGGCGGCAGCCAGCGCGACATCCTCGGGCGCGAGGAGACGGCCGGCCTGTAGCAGCACCTGGCCCGCGGCGAAGTCGAGGCCGGCGCGGCGGATCCACTGGCCGGGTTTGGGCGCCTCGCGGACCAGCAGGCTGCCGTCCGGCTGCAGGTCGGCATCCTCCTGGATGACGATGGCATCGGCACCGGCCGGCAGCGGTGCACCGGTGAAGATGCGCACGCATTCACCCGGACCGACTGTGCCGGCATGACGGCCGCCGGCCGCGGCTTCACCGACCGGCTTCAGGCGGGCGGGCAGGGTGCCGAGATCGGCCTGACGGCAGGCCCAGCCGTCCATGGCGCTGGCGTCGAACGGCGGCTGGGTGCGCCGTGCGGTGACATCCTCGGCCAGCACGCGCCCGGCGGCGTGGCGCAGGTCGACGGTTTCGGCCGGCATGACCGGCAGGGCGGCAACAATGCGGGCACGGGCCTCGGCAACGGGCAGCATGGCGCGGCTCAATCCTGATCGAAGGTACCCGACTTGCCGCCGGACTTGTGCAGCAGCCGGATATCGGTGATGCGCATGCCGCGGTCGACCGCCTTCACCATATCGTAGAGGGTCAGCGCCGCGACGCTGGCCGCAGTCAGGGCTTCCATCTCGACGCCGGTGCGGCCTTTCAGCTTGCAGGTAGCCACGATGTCGATGGCGTGCGCCGCACGGTCCGGCGTCAGTTCGACGGCCACCTGGCTCAGCGCCAGCGGATGGCAGAGCGGGATCAGGTCATGGGTCTTCTTCGCCGCCATGATGCCGGCGATGCGGGCGGTGGCCAGCACGTCGCCCTTCGACGCCTCACCCGACAGGATCAGGTCGAGCGTGGCCGGCTGCATCTCGATGCGGGCGCCGGCGCGGGCGACGCGCTCGGTCTCGGCCTTGGCCGAAACGTCGACCATATGGGCCTCGCCGGCCTCGTTCAGGTGGGTCAGGGTCGGCTTGCCGCTCACGCTGCCTGCGCTCCGGTCAGCAGCAGCCGGGTGGCGCCTTCCACATCGGCCTGGCGCATCAGGCTCTCGCCGACCAGGAAACAGCGCGCGCCGCAGATCGCCATGCGGTCGAGGTCAGCCTTGCTGTAGAGGCCGGACTCGCTGACCAGGATCTTGCCGGCCGGCGCGCGGGCGGCCAGCGCCTCGGTGGTCGCAATGTCGACCGTCAGGGTCTTCAGGTTGCGGTTGTTGACCCCGAGCAGCGGCGATTTCAGCTTCAGGGCGCGGTCCATCTCGGCGGCGTCATGCACCTCGACCAGCACGTCGAGGCCGTAATCCCGGGCCGCGGCCTCGAGTTCGGCCGCTTGGCCATCCTCCAGCGCCGCCATGATCAGCAGGATGCAGTCGGCGCCCAGCGCCCGGGCCTCGGCGACCTGGTAGGGATCGAGCATGAAATCCTTGCGGATGATTGGCAGGTCGACGGCGGCCCGCGCCTGCCGCAGATAGTCGTCGCAGCCCTGGAAATACGGCTCGTCGGTCAGCACCGAGAGGCAGGTGGCACCGCCGCGGGCATAGGCTGTCGCCAGCGCCGGCGGATCGAAATCCGGCCGGATCAGGCCCTTCGACGGCGAGGCCTTCTTGATCTCGGCGATCAGGCCGTAACGGCCGGCGGCGACGGTGGCCTGCAGGGCACGGATGAAGCCGCGCGGCGCCGGCGTGGCGCGGGCTGCTGCATCGACCTGCGCAAATGGCACGGCGGCCTTGCTGCGGGCGATATGGCCGTATTTGTCGTCGCAGATCCTGGCGAGAACGTCACTCATCACTTGGTCTTTGCTGCCTTGTCGTCCGCATCCGGCTCGGCCGGCGGCGGCTCGTGGGTAATCTCGATCAGCCGTGCCAGTGCGGCCCGGGCCTTGCCGCCGTCGATGGCGGCGGCGGCCATGGCGGCGCCCTCGCGCAGGTCTGGCGCCTTGTCGGCAATCACCAGCGCGGCGGCGGCATTCATCAGCACGATGTCGCGAAAGGCGCCGGTCGCACCGTTCAGCACCGCGCGCAGCGCGGCCGCATTGGCGGTCGGCTCGTCGCCCTTCAGGTCTTCCATGCGGGCGCGCGGCAGGCCGGCCTCTTCCGGGGTGATCTCGAAATGGCGCAGCTTGCCGCCGCTGATTTCGGATACATAGGTCGGGCCGGTGGTGGTGATCTCGTCGAGGCCGTCGGAGCCATGCACGACCCAGACCTTGTCGCTGCCCAGCTTGCCCATCACCTCGGCCAGCGGCTGTACCCACTGGCGGTCATAGACGCCGAGCAACTGGCGTTTCACCAGCGCCGGATTGCTCAGCGGCCCGAGCAGGTTGAAGATCGTGCGGGTGCCGAGTTCGCCGCGGGTCGGGCCGACATGGCGCATGGCGCCGTGATGGCGTGGCGCCATCAGGAAGCCGACGCCGGCCTCGACAATGGCCTTTTCGATCAGGCGGAAATCGCAGTCGATGTTGACGCCGAGTGCGGTCAGCACGTCGGCGGCGCCGGTTTTCGACGAGACGGCGCGATTGCCGTGTTTGGCCACCGGCACGCCGCATCCGGCCAGCACGAAGGCCGAGCAGGTCGAGACGTTCCAGGTGCCCTTGACGTCGCCGCCGGTGCCGACGATGTCGATGGCATCGGCCGGCGCCTTCACGCCCAGGACTTTGGCACGGAGTGTCATGGCGCCGCCGGTGATCTCGTCGACGGTCTCACCGCGCACGCGCAGGGCCATCAGGAAGCCGCCCATCTGCGATGGCGTGGCATTGCCCGACATCATGATGTCGAAGGCGAGCCGGGCATCCTGCAGATTGAGCCGGCCGCCACCGGCCACTTCCGCCAGCAGCCGCTTGAATTCGGGGATGTCGGCGTTCATGCCGCTTTCTCGTCCCGTACTCCGGCAACCGGCAGGCCGCAGACGCGGACGAAATTCGCCAGCATCGCCAAGCCATGTTCGGAGGCGATGCTCTCCGGGTGGAACTGTACGCCGTGGATCGGCAGGTCGCGGTGGACGAGGCCCATGATCACGCCGTCCTCGGCCCGGGCAGTGACCTGCAGCACGTTCGGCATGCTGGCGGGGTCGACCGTGAGGGAGTGATAGCGGGTGGCGAGGAAATCCTGCGGCAGGCCGGCAAACACGCTGTCACCGGTATGATGGATACGGCTCATCTTGCCATGCAGGGGCTGTGGCGCGCGCACCACCTTGCCGCCGAAGGCCTGGCCGATCGCCTGATGGCCGAGGCAGACCCCGAACAGCGGCACGGCTTTCTCGGCGGCCAGCCCGATCATGTCGAGGCAGATGCCGGCCCGGTCGGGGTCGCAGGGACCGGGCGACAGCACGACGCCGGCCGGGTTGAGGGCCAGAACCCCCTCCGGGGTGATCTCGTCGTTGCGGAAAACCCGCACCTCAGGCCCCAGCTGGCCGAAGTAATGGACCAGATTCCATGTAAAACTGTCGTAATTATCGATCAAAACCAGCATGACGCCTTCCTCGGGGCTGCACCCTACCATAACCGCATTTCCTGACTACAGCGGCGGTCACACCCGTATCAATTGCAAAGAATTGGCCAAATCCCCTCAGAAAATCAAGGTATTGCGATGTGGATAAAAACACAGAACAATCCGGACAAAGAGATCATACCGGGGGGATTCGCAATGAATATCGGCAGGCTGCGTATGCGGAGCATACGCCTTGGCATCCGACACCGACTGTATCTGGCGGTGGGCGCGATCGCGTCCTTTGCCCTGATTTCCGCCGCAGCCGGATGGTTTGCGTTGACCCGGCTGGATCATGCCATCGTCACGGTCACCGACGAGGGCGTGACGGCGATGACGGCTGCCCTGAACCTGTCCAAGCAGGTTTCCGACCTCGCCGGCGTGGCACCGGATATCGTCACCGCCCAAAGCGAAAAGGATCTGCAGGCGCTCGAGGGCGGCATCAAGGAGAAAGAGGCCCGGATCGAGGCCACGCTGGGCGTGGTCTCGGCGATCATGAGCGGGCCGGCTGTCGAGGGCATCCAGAAGGAAACCAAGGCGCTGCTGGGCAGCGTAGGCCAGTTGCGGCAGGTGGTGGATGCGCGCATCCGTACCTCGCAGTTCCGCATCGACGAGACCCAGAAGCTGTCGGTTGCCCATGCCGAATTTCTGAAAGTGGCAAGCCCGCTGGTCGAGGACGCCGTGTTCGACCTGACCTCAAGCATGACCTCGGCGACCGAGGCCGGCGACCTGATCAAGATCGAACAGACGCTGAGCAAGCTGGCCAATACCGAGCTGCTGATGCTGCAGGGCATCAGTGGGCTGATCTCCGAGGTGAACAATACTGTCGGCCTGCTGGCGGTGGGGGCGCAGGCCGCCAATATGGACGAGATCCAGAAATTCAGCAGCCAGTACGAGGAGGCGGCAGCCAAGGTCGAACGCGGCCTCGCCTATGTCAGCAAGATCCGGCCGAATACTGAACTCAACAAGGTCGCCAATGCGGTGCTGGATTTCGGCAGCCCGGGCATCGGCGTGATCAGCCTGCGCGAGCAGGAACTCTCGGCCATCGCCCAGGCGCGCCAGCAGCTGCAGGTCAGCCGCGCGGCGGCACAGCGCCTGAATGCGGCGACCGAACTGGTGGTCGGAGAGGCCAACAAGGGTGTGCTCGATTCCGCTGCCGGCGCCAAGCAGACCAGTGCTGGCGGCAAGCTCATCCTGATCGCCGTCGCGGGTGTCAGCCTCGCGGCCGCCTTCCTGCTGGGCTGGCTGTATATCGGCCGGCGCGTCGGCCTGCCGCTGACCGCGCTGACCGGCGTGATGGCCCGGCTGGCGAACCGTGAATGGCAGACCGATGTGCCCGATCGCAGCCGGCAGGACGAGATCGGCGACATGGCCCGGGCGGTGCAGGTGTTCAAGGAGAACGGCCTCGAGAACGAACAGCTCCAGCTGACGGTCGAACATGATCGCCGCACCACCGAGGAGCAGCGCCAGGCCCAGGAAGCGCTGCTGGATCGTGCCGTGGGCGAGGTGGTCGGCGCGGCAGCCGGCGGCGACCTGTCGTCGCGCATCGACACGTCGCAGCTCGCTGGCACGATGGCGCGGCTCGGCGAGCGAATGAACGGCCTGCTCGAAACCGTGCAGCATGTCTTCGATTCACTGGGTAGCGCGCTGGGGGCGATGGCCGGCGGCGATTTCACCCATCGTATCGATGCCGATTATGCCGGCGTGTTCGACCGGCTGAAGCAGAATGCCAACCAAACCAGCCAGCAGCTGGCCCAGACGATCGGGCAGGTCAGCGGGGCCGCCGGCATGGTGCGCGATGCAGCATCGGAGATTTCCTCCGGCAGCAACGATCTGGCCAGCCGTACCGAGCAGCAGGCCGCCAGCCTCGAGGAGACGGCCGCCTCGATGCACCAGATCACCGCCACGGTGAAGCAGAATGCCGACAACGCCGAAGAAGCCAACCGGCTGGCGACGACGGCGCGCGACACCGCCGAAAAGGGCGGCAGCGTGGTGCAGGATGCGGTCAGCGCGGTGACCCGCATCGAGGAGAGCGCGCAGAAAATCACCGACATCGTCGGCCTGATCGACGAGATCGCCTTCCAGACCAACCTTCTCGCATTGAATGCCAGCGTCGAAGCCGCGCGCGCCGGCGAGGCGGGCAAGGGCTTTGCGGTGGTCGCACAGGAGGTGCGGGCGCTCGCCCAGCGTTCGGCCGATGCCTCGCGGGATATCAAGGGGCTGATCCAGGCCAGCACCGGCGAGGTGCGGGAAGGCGCGCGGCTGGTCAACCAGACCGGCCAGAGCCTGACCGAGATTGTCACCGCGGTGAAAAAGGTCGCCGATATCATCGGCGAGATTTCCTCGGCCAGCCGCGAGCAGGCGGTCGGGCTCGAGGAGGTGAATACCGCGGTCGCCAACATGGACGAGATGACCCAGCGCAATGGTGCCCTGGTCGAACAGACCACGGCCTCGGCCCAGGCGATGTCGCGGCAGGCCGGGGAACTGGCGGAACTTGTGGGACAATTCCGCATCTGAGGGGGTCAATTTAGCGTTTGACCGGCGGTCCGGGCGCGTTATACCGATGCCCACGGCTTTTTTCAGAAGGTCGGGTTTTCAGGAGGTCGGTTATGGCCACGGCGGATGCCATCAGGGTCGCGATTTTGGGTGCCAGCGGTTACACCGGGGCCGAGCTGCTGCGTCTGCTCGTCCGGCATCCGCGCGTCCGTATCGTCGCCCTGACCGCAGACCGCAAGGCCGGCGAGGGGATCGACACGGTCTTCCCGCAGTTTATCGGTCTCGGGCTGCCCCGGCTGGTTACCATCCAGGAAGTGGACTGGAGCGGGGTGGACGCGGTGTTTTGCGCCCTGCCGCACGGCACCACCCAGGAGGTGATCGCCGGCCTGCCCAAGCATCTGAAGATCATCGACCTGTCGGCCGATTTCCGGCTGCGGGACCCGGGCGAATATGCCCGCTGGTATGGCCATGAGCACCGGGCACCAAGCCTGCAGGAAGAGGCGGTCTACGGCCTGACCGAGCTGAAGCGGACGGACGTCGCCAAGGCGCGGCTGGTGGCCAACCCGGGTTGCTATCCGACCTCGGCGCAGCTGCCGCTGGTGCCGCTGATCGAGAAGGGCCTGATCGACGCCGACGACATCGTCATCGATGCCAAGTCCGGGGTCTCCGGCGCCGGCCGGGCGGCCAAGGAAGCCTCACTCTATGCCGAGGTCGCCGAGGGCACCCATGCCTACGGCGTGGCCTCGCACCGGCATGGTCCGGAGATCGAGCAGGAACTGTCGGCCTCGGCCGGGCGGCCGCTGGTGGTGAATTTCACCCCACACCTGATGCCGATGAACCGCGGCATGCTGGCCAGCATCTATGTGCGGCTGCAGAACGGCGCCTCGGCGGATGACCTGCGGGCGGTCCTGCTGCAACGCTATGCCGACGAGCCGTTCATCCAGATCGTGCCGCAGGGCGTGGCGCCGCAGACCCGCCATGTGCGCGGCACCAACGCCTGCCATATCGGGGTGTTCGCCGACCGCGTGAAGAACCGGGCCATGGTGTTTTCCGTCATCGACAACCTGATGAAGGGCGCCAGCGGCCAGGCCGTGCAGAATTTCAACGTCATGTACGGCCTGCCCGAGACCATGGCGCTGGACCAGCTCGCGCTGTTCCCGTAAGTCGGCCGCGTCGGATGTCCGGTCTGGTTCTGCCATTCGGCGCGCATCGGCCGCAGATCGCCGATGATGCCTTCATCGCGCCCAATGCGACGGTCATCGGCGATACGGTGATCGGTGCGCGCAGCTCGATCTGGTTCGGCTGCACCCTGCGCGGCGACGTCAACAGCATCCGGGTCGGCAGCGAGACCAACATCCAGGACGGCACGGTCGTCCATGTCACCCGGGCGAAGTTCGGCACTGTGATCGGCTCCGGGGTGACCATCGGCCATATGGCGCTGATCCACGGTTGCACCCTGGAAGACGGCTGCTTCGTCGGCATGCAGGCCACCGTGATGGATGGCTGCGTGATCGAGAGTGGCGGCATGCTGGCGGCCGGCGCCCTGCTGACGCCGGGAAAACGGGTGCGCCGCGGCGAACTCTGGGCCGGTCGGCCGGCGAAGCTGATGCGCAATCTGGAAGAGCCGGAAATCCGCAATATTCCGGATACGGCGAGCCATTATGCCCGGCTGGCCGACAGTTACCGGGCCCAGCTGGCCGGCCGTTAATACATTCTTGAAATCCGCCCCGTAACGTCACAAATCTGTCGGTAGACCCGCCTAGCCGTCCCGGCCGGCGGCGATTGGGTGGAAACATGACGGTGGAGTCGAACCCAGCCTCCTGGCCGGATGATCTGTACGAGCAGATCAAGTCCCATGGCGAGTTCCTGTCGGCCCGGCTCGGCAAGCTGACCCGTGGCAAGCAGCTCACCCTGGTCGGTGTTGACCTGACCGGCGTCAAGCTGGTTGGCATGAACCTGCAGCGCGCGGTGTTCCGCGGCTGCCGCTTCTATTGCGCCGATCTGCGCAATTCCGATTTCAGCCAGGCGGTGCTGACCGGCTGCGATCTCTCGGGCGCCGATCTCACCAATGCGCGCTTCGTCTGGTCCAACCTGCGCGGCGCCGACCTGTCACGGGCGATCCTCAAGGGCACTCGGTTCGAGAATGCCGACATGCGGCCGATGACCGAGCCGCCGGTCCTGCCGCACGGCAAGGGCGGCGTGGTATCACTGAGCGACACGACCCTGCACAACACCAACCTCAGCCAGGCCAAACTGCTCGGCGCCTCCTTCGTCGGGGCGATCCTCGATGGCGCGATCCTCGACAATGCGGATCTGGAAGGTGCGGACTTTTCCTATTCGACGCTCAGCAATGTGCAGTTCAAGAATACCAAGCTGCACGACGCGAACTTCCATCTGGCCGATTTTCCGGTCGAGATGATGAAGGATCTGCAGACCGGTGGCGCCAAGTTGCCGCAGGTGGTACCGCCCGAGGTGCTGGAGCAGGTGGTCAACGATCATCAGCTGTGGATCGACACCGATGGCCAGCGCGGCCGGCGGGCGATTATGTCCGGCTGGTATCTGTCGCGGGCGCATCTGGCCCAGGCCAACCTGAACGGGGCCGACCTGCGCAAGGTCAACCTGTCGAATGCCAACCTGCACGGGGCGCGGCTGATCTGCTCGGATCTGCGCGAGGCGAACCTGATGTACACCAACCTGACCGATGCCGACCTGCGCGGCGCGCTGACCGAAGGTTCGCGCGGCCTGCCGGTCGTGCTGCCGGGCAACAAGAACTGAGATTGAAGTTCGGCTTAGCGGCGTCCGCCGGAGGCAGCGGTCGCGCCCCCGTTGAGGCCCTTGATGGCGCGGTGAATCCGCCGCCAGACCAGGTTGCCGACAAAATTGGCGCTGCTGGCCATCTCGTCGATCTGCTTCTTGGCATAGGCCTCGGCGCGCTTGGCCCCCTGTTCGGCAATCAGGTCGCGGGCCGTCCGCCAGATTTCTGCATCGCTGGTCATGCCCTGACCCTGCCGGCAAAAGGTTAGGGAAAGGTAAGCTCCGGGCAGCCTAGTCCTGCACCTTGCTGACCGCGACCCCCAGATTGTCCAGCAGTTCCTTTTCCATCTTGCCGCCGGTGCCGCCGATACCGCGCGCCAGCACCACATACATGGAATCGATATGGATGCTGATGACCTCGAGCTGGGCTTCGTTGGGCAGGCCGAGCTTGCCGGTGAAATCATGCAGCGACTTCGCCAGATGGGTCAGCAGCGGGTAGCCGAAAGTGCCACCCATGCCTTTGATGTCGAAGGCGATTTCCGAAATGTTGGACAGGATGAAAATGCGCTGCAGCTCGTCGTCTTCGGCGGCTTTCACCTGCCGGCGCATGTCCTTCAGCTTGTCCAGAACCTCTTTGGCGAAGATGTCGGTGGATTCGCCGATCACCGCCTCGATCTTTGCCCGCACCTCGTCGGTCAGCGTCAGCTCCAGCCCGGTCGTGTGATTGACCGCGCGCTGGCGCAGACCCTGCGATGCCTTGATCAGACGTGGCTTGTCGCCCCTGGCCATACCGGTATGAAACCCTGCGCCTCTTTGGCCGGGCGACAATGCCCGCCCAGCGGGTAATGTTCTATCTCAGCTTTGACGGCCATGTATATGGCCAATGGGCTGAAAACACATGGTCAACCAGCCGGTCGCCCAGTCTGGCCCTGACGCGACAGGCGCTCCAGACTTCGACCAAAGTCGCAGTCTTTCCATCGCCCTGATGTTGTTGGAGGAATGCACAAAACCGGACTGGTTGCGTTAGACTGTGCGCGTAAACGCAAGAACAAGGCCGGAAAGGCCGTGTCACCCCCTGCGCTGGGCGGGGCGGTGACGCTACGGGAGGGGCGTGCAAATGGTGTCGGGTCTGCCAGTCGAATTGCGAACCGGTGCAGCGGTTCTGTGTCTCCTCCTTCTGGCGGCCGGCTGGCTCGGCTCGGCCTGGCAGGTGGTCGCGTTCAGCCCTGTCGTCGTGCTGGTTCTGGCCGGACTGGTCCTGCTGGTGGGGCTGGCGCTGGTCCTGTCGCTGCCGGCGGGCACCCGGGCCGTCGCCGCGATTCTCGAGACCTGGCCACGGCAGGCAGAGGACGTGGAACGCCTGCCGGCCACCTGGCGTGATGCGCTGCGCAAGCTGGCCGGGGCCTGGCGCAGCGAGCAGGACCGCGCCACGGCCCTGCAGCAGCGACTGGAGGCACGGGAGAGCGAACTTGCCGGCCTGCGGACGGCCGATGGCACCCGCTTCGGCCGCATGGGCGAATTGTGCGGCGCGATCAGTCGCGGCGTGCTGGATCGCCGGCTCGACCTCAACGGTGGTGCCGGCGACAGCCATGCCCTGTCCGGCCATTTCAATACCATGGCCGAGACGCTGGACCGTGTGGTCGGTGAACTGAAAACCCTGTTCGGTCGCATGGCGGAGGGCGATCTCTCCGAAGGCATGCATACCGATTTCGGCGGCGATTTCGCGGTGATTCGCGACGGTGCCGAACAGGCCATCGAACGGCTCGGCAGCGTGATCGGCACCATCGTCGAGGCTGCCAATTCCATCTCGTCGGCTACTGTGGAACTGAACCGCGAGGCGAAAGGCCTGGCCGAGAGTGCCGAGGCGCAGACCGACAGCCTGGATCGCACGGCGGCGGATGCCGCCAGCCTCAGCGAGGCGGCGCGCGGCAGCGAGGCCATCGCCAAGCGCGCCAACCAGCGGGCCGGCGAGGCACGCAGCGCGGCACAGAATGGCGTCCAGGTGGTCAGCCGCTCGGTCGAGGCGATGAACGAGATGTCCGAGATGTCGCAGCGGATTTCCGAGATCACCACGCTGATCAACGAGATCGCCTTCCAGACCAACCTGCTGGCGCTGAATGCCTCGGTGGAAGCGGCCCGCGCCGGCGATGCGGGCCGTGGTTTTGCCGTGGTGGCGCAGGAGGTCCGGGCGCTGGCGCTGCGCTCGGCCAATGCCTCGAAGGACATCGGCACCATCATCAAGCAATCCGGCGAGAAGGTGAAATCCGGCGTTGCCCTGGTCAGCGAGACCGGCGCCGTGCTCAATCGGATCGTCGAGGCGATCGACGCCATGGCCGGGCAACTCGACGAGATCGAGCAGGCCAGTACGGAACAGTCGGGGCGGGTCAACGGCGTCACCCATGCCATCGCCGACATGAACGCGGCGACCCGTGGCTATCTCTCGGTGGTCCAGCGCACCGGCAAGTCGGTGCAGGATATCGACCTGCAGGTGGCCAACCTGGCCACCCAGATCGCCTTCGTCACCACCACGGCGGACCGGCCTTTCCTGGTTGCCGCCAAGGATGGCGCCGCCCGTATCAGCGCGCTGTTCAATGCGGCGATCGACCGTGGCGAGATGAGCCTGGAGGATTTCTTCGATGAAAACTACGCGCCGATCAAGGGCACCAATCCGCAGCAGTTCATGACGCGGTTCGTCAAGTTCACCGACAGTCATCTGCCGGATATCCAGGAGCCGCTGCTGACGACGAATTCCGCGATTGCCTTCTGCGCCGCGGTTGATCGCAACGGCTATCTGCCGACCCATAACCTGAAATACTGCCAGCCGCAGGGCAGTGATCCGGTCTGGAATGCCGCCAATGCCCGCAACCGCCGCATCTTCAACGATCCGGTCGGGCTGGCCTGCGGCCAGAATACAAAGCCCTATCTGCTGCAATGCTATCGCCGCGACATGGGCGGGGGGCATTTCGTGCTGATGAAGGATGTTTCCGCGCCGATCACGATCCGGGGCCGCCACTGGGGCGGCTTCCGGATCGGCTACAAGATCTGACCGGCGCGGGACATCCGGCCGAGCGGTCGGTCAGACCCGCTCGATCACCATGGCGATGCCCTGGCCGACGCCGATGCACATGGTGCACAGGCCGTAGCGGCCGCCGGTCCGCTCGAGCTGGTTGAGCGCCGTGGTGATCAGGCGGGCGCCGCTCATGCCGAGCGGATGGCCGAGCGCGATGGCACCGCCATTGGGATTCACATAAGTCGCGTCGTCCGGCACGTTGAGCTGCCGCAGCACGGCCAGCGCCTGGGCGGCAAAAGCCTCGTTCAGCTCGATCACGTCCATGTCGCGGATCGACAGGCCGGCCTTGGCCAGCACCTTCTCGGTCGCCGGCGCCGGACCCATGCCCATGATGCGCGGCGGCACGCCGGCCACGGCGGTGGCGATGATGCGGCCACGCGGGGTCAGGCCGTGCTTGCGCGCAGCATCTTCCGACGCAAGGATCAGCGCGGCGGCACCGTCATTGACGCCCGAGGCATTGCCGGCGGTGACCGTGCCGCCCTGGCGGAACGGTGTCGGCAGCTTGGCCAGTGCCTCGATCGAGGTCTCGCGCGGATGCTCGTCGCGGTCGACCACGGTCGGGTCGCCCTTGCGGCTCGGGATGGTCACCGAGGTGATCTCGGCCTCGAACAGGCCGAGCTTGATCGCGTTCAGCGCGCGCTGCTGGCTGCGCAGTGCGAAGGCATCCTGGTCGGCGCGGCTGACCTGATACTGCTCGGCGACATTCTCGGCGGTCTCCGGCATCGAATCGACGCCATATTTCTGCTTCATCAGCCGGTTGACGAAGCGCCAGCCGATGGTGGTGTCGTAGATCTCGGCGGTGCGCGAAAAGGCAGCCTCGGCCTTGGCCATGACGAAGGGCGCGCGGCTCATGCTCTCGACGCCGCCGGTGATGACGAGGTCGGCTTCGCCGGTCTTGATGGCGCGGGCACCGGCGCTGGTCGCCTCGATACCCGAACCGCACAGCCGGTTCACCGTGGCACCGGGCACCTTGTCGGGCAGGCCGGACAGCAGCAGGGCCATGCGCGCGACATTGCGATTGTCCTCGCCGGCCTGGTTGGCGTTGCCGTAAATCACGTCATCGACGGCGTCCCAGTCGACGGACGGATTGCGCTGCATCAGCGCCTTGATCGGAATGGCGCCCAGATCGTCGGCGCGTACGCTGGACAAGGCACCGCCGTAGCGGCCGACAGGCGTACGGATGGCGTCGCAGATGAATGCCTCGGTCATATGTCTCTCCCTAGGGTCTCTCGAAGGCCGAGTATGGAACGCCGCCGGTCACACCGGCGGCGTGCGGGAGATGATGGTCGAGTAGAGCGCCGAGTCAACATTTCCGCCCGATGCCACCACGATCACCGTGCGGTTAGCGCACGGCACTTTGCCGTTCAGCACCGAGGCGAGTGCCGCGGCGCCGCCCGGCTCCACCACCAGCTTGAGGTAATGGAAGGCGGTGGCCATGGCGGTCTCGATTTCGGCATCGGTCGCGGAAACCGCACCAGCCAGTTGCTGCGACATCACACCGAAGGTGATGTCGCCCGGATGCGGCGCCATCAGCGCGTCGCAGAAGGTGGGCTCGTTCGCGCTGTGACTGACGATCCTGCCGGCCTTGAGCGACTGGTCGATATCGTCATAGCCATGCGGCTCGGCGCAGTAGACGCTGCAATCGGGCAGGCGGCTCTTCACGGCCAGCGCGATGCCGGAAATCAGTCCGCCGCCGGAGGCTGGCGCCAGCACCGCGTCCGGCGTGATGTCGCGCTCGGCGCATTGCGCCGTGAGCTCGAGGCCGACGGTGCCCTGGCCGCAGATGATGTAAGGGTCGTTGAACGGCGGCACGAGAGTCATGCCGCGATCACGGGCATAGCGGTTGCCGATCGCCTCGCGGTCTTCCTTGTGGCGGTCGTAGAGCACCACCTCGGCGCCATAGGCGCGGGTATTGGCGATCTTGATCGCCGGCGCATCGGCCGGCATGACGATCACCGCCGGCGCGCCGCAGATTTTGGCCGCATAGGCAGTGCCCTGGGCATGGTTGCCGGACGAGAAGGCAACGACGCCGCGCTGGCGTTCTTCGGGCGAGAGCCGGCTGATCCGGTTATAGGCACCGCGGAACTTGAAGGAGCCGGTGAGCTGCAGCGGTTCGGCCTTGACCAGCAGGCGGCCGCCCAGCCGCTCGTTCAGCAGCGGGCTTTCCAGCAGCGGGGTGCGCACGGCGACGCCACGCAGGCGGCGGGCGGCATCCTCGACATCGGCAACGGTGGGCAGCGGCGGCAGGCCGGCAGGTGCATTCATGGTCAATCCCCTAGAGCGACGCCCTCGCGGCGGGGATCGGCGGCGCCGATCCAGCCTTGCGGACCCCGCATAATTACATGCAGGCCGCTGGTCATTTCCAGTCTCCGGACCTTGTGGCCCATGGCTTCCAGGGCGCTTTCCCAGGAAATCGGCGCATCGGCCTCCAGTTCGGTGAGGCCGTTGCGGCTGCCGAAATGTGGCAGGCTGATCGCCGCCAGCGGCGCGTAGCCCTTGTCGATCATCAGCCACAGGCTGCCGGTGACATAGTTGATGATGACGCTGCCGCCTGGCGAGCCGGCGACGCCATAGAGGTGTCCGGTGGCGTCGAACAGGATGGTGGGCGACATCGAGCTGCGCGGCCGCTTGCCGGCCTCGACCCGGTTCACCACCGCGGACCCGTTGCGCTCGGGCAGGAACGAGAAATCCGTCAGCTGGTTGTTGAGCAGGAAGCCACCGACCAGCAGGTGTGAGCCGAAGGCACTTTCGATGGTGGTGGTCATCGACAGGGCATTGCCGTCGCGGTCGATGATCGAGACATGGCTGGTGCCGTGTTCTGAAGGGCCGAAGCCGATGGGCGGCGCCATGCCGCGACGGCCGGGCGGCTCGCCCGGTTCGGCATGGCCCATGCTGTGCTGCGGATCGATCAGGCGGGCGCGGCCGGCGAGGTAGGCCGGGTCGATCAGGCCGTCGACCGGGACGCGTACGAAATCCGGGTCGGCGACATAGGCATCGCGGTCGGCAAAGGCCAGCCGCGCCGCCTCGCTGTAGAGATGGATATCCTGCGGCGTCACCGGCCCGGGCTTTGCCGGCCCGAGCGCCTGCAGGATGCCGAGGATCTGCAGCGTGGCGATGCCGCCGGAACTCGGTGGCCCGAAACCGCAGATGCGCAGCAGGCGGAAGCTGCCGCAGACCGCCGGCCGCACGGCGGCATGATAATTGGCGAGGTCGGCATCGGTCATGTCGCCCGGGTTGGTCGGGTGGCCGCGCACGGCGGCGACGATCGCCTCGGCGATCGGGCCGCGGTAGAAGGCATCGGCGCCGTCGGTGGCGATGCGGCGGAGTGTCTCGGCAAGGTCCGGATTGCGCAGCAGCGCGCCGACCGGCAGCGCCTGGCCATCGGGCTGGTAGAACAGGGCGCGGGCCACCGGGTCCTGCGGCAGCACGCTGTCCTGCGACAGCAACTCGTGCAGGCGCGGCGAAACGGCAAAGCCGGCCGCGGCGGCGGCAATCGCCGGCTGGAAGTCCTGGCCCCAGTCGAGCCGGCCATGGGCCTGATGGGCCAGCTCCAGCGCGCGCAGCACGCCCGGCACGCCGACCGAACGGCCGCCGATCACCGCCTTGCGGAAATCCATCGGCGTGCCGTCGGGATTGAGGAAGCGGCTCGGCCGGGCCGCCGCCGGCGCGGTTTCCCGGCCATCGTAGGCATAGAGCAGCTTCTGGCGGGCATCCCAGTAGAGGATCAGCGCGCCGCCGCCGATGCCTGATGACTGCGGCTCGACTAGGTTCAGCATCATCTGCACGGCGATGGCCGCGTCGATGGCGCTGCCGCCACGATGCAGGATATCGAGTCCGGCCTGCGCCGCCAGTGGGTTGGCCGCCACCACCATCTCGTGGCGGGCAAGGGTCTCGGTCTTCTGCAGCCGGCCGGTGGCGGCTTCCGGCGCGGGCCGCGTCTGCGCCGCCGCCGTGGCGGAGACCAACAGCAGGGCCAGGGAAAGAAGTTTCGCAATACACATCAGAGTCCCGCCAGAAATTCGTCGATGGCGGCCAGCGCCTCGGGTTCGTCCAGCATCGGTACATGGCCGACATCGGGTATGGTGACGGCGGTCATGCTGGCATGCTCACGCTTCATGCGGATGAAAGTGTCCGCCGACAGTACGTCGGACAGGGCACCACGCAGGGCCAGCAGCGGCAGGTTGCGCAGCCCGCGGAACAGCGGCCACAGGTCGGGCAGCGGAGCATCGGCCTGGGCCTGCAGTGCTTTGCCGATAGCGATATCGTAATCGAGCCGCACACCGGACCCGCTGTCGTCCTGACGAAAGGTAGCATGAGCAAGCTTCAGCCAGCCTGCCGTATCGAGCCGCGGATTGGCGGCCTGGTCGCTGCGGCGCCACAACTCGGCGGCGTCCTCGAAACTGGCGGCGCGGATGGCGGTGCCGATGGTCTGCGCGATGCGGCCATATCCGCCGCGGTCGATATCCGGTCCGACATCGTTGAGGATGATGCCGGCCAGCACCGCCGGCATCGCCGCCGTCATGCCCATGGCCAGCAGCCCGCCCATCGAAGTGCCCAGCACGACGACCTGCTCGACATGAGCGACGGCCAGAAGATTCTGAAGGTCGGCCAGATAGACGACCGGATCGTAATGGCGCGGATCGGGATCATAGGCCGACCGCCCGCGGCCGCGGTAGTCGACGGTGATCACCCGACGCTGCGATGCATAGCGGCTGGCGAGATCATGAAAGTCCTTGCTGTTGCGGGTCAGGCCCGGCAGGCACAGCAGCGGCAGGCGCGGCGAATGGCGGTCGCCGTAGTCGCGGTAGTAGAGGCGCAGGTCGTCCTGGGCATGAAAGAAATGCTCGGTGAAGACCTGCGCGCTCATGCCGGGGTCAGGCCGCGGCGCCGACGACCCTGGGTACCTCGGCGAGATCCTTCAGGATCACGTCGGGCGGGTTGGGCAGGCGTTCCTGCGGCTGGCCGCTGCGGTTGATCCAGATCGAATAGAAGCCGAAGGTCTTGCCGCCGTGGATGTCCCAGCCGTTGCTGCTGTGGAAGGCCACGGCGCTGGCCGGCAGGTCGAGCTTGTCGGTCACCAGCTGGTAGATGCGCATGTCGGGCTTGAAGATGCCGACATCCTCGACCGACAGCACATGATCGAGCAGGCCGTCGAGACCGGCAGTCTTGCAGGCCGCCTCGAGCATCGCCGGCGAGCCATTCGACAGGATGCCGGTGATCAGGCCGGCCCGCTTCAGGCTTTGCAGCATGGCGGGCACTTCGGGGAAACAGGCAAGGTTGAAATAGAGGTCCATCAGGCGCTGGCGCAGGCCGGCATCCCTGACGCCATGGGCTTCCATGGTGAAGTCGAGCGCGTCGCCGGTCAGCTGCCAGAAGTCGGCATGCCGGCCCATCAGGCTGCGCAGCCAGGAATAGTTGAGCTGCTTGTTGCGCCACATCTCGGCCATCGGCTGCCACTTGTCACCAAGTTCTGTGGCCAGGGCGCGGGCTGCGGCATTGACATCGAACAGCGTGCCGTAGGCATCGAAAAAACAGGCTTTGATGCCCGACGGAGCCTTGGTCATGAGCGTTCTCCCTTGATCGTATTCTTTATCCGGCGGTCAGCAGGCCGGTGCGGTACAGGCCTGCTGCTGCGGCGACCAGCCCCGCATGTCGGCATAGAGCCGTTCCATGGTCGGCGGCTGGTTGCTGAGCAGGGCCCGGTACACCTGCACGCCTTCCAGTACGCGCTGGATATAGTTCCGGGTTTCCGAGAAGGGAATAAGCTCGATCCAGTCGATCACGTCGATGTTAGGGCTGCGCGGGTCGCCCCAGTCGCGAATCCAGCTGCGCACGCGGGCCTCGCCGGCATTATAGCCGGCCAGCGCCAGGACATAGTTGTTGTCCCAGTTCTTCAGCAGGCCGCTGAGATAGAAAGCGCCGAGCCGGACATTGTAGCCGGCATCGTCGGTCAGCTTCGCTTGCTGGTACCCCAGCTTGAGCTGCTTGGCGAGATGCTTGGCGGTGCTCGGCATCAGCTGCATCAGACCGCGCGCGCCGGCCGACGACAGGGCGAACTGGTTGAACTCGCTTTCCTGCCGCGACACCGCCAGCAGCAGGGCGGGCTCCGGCGTGTCCACGCGCAGCATCGGCTCGACCAGCGGGTAGCTTTCATGGACGAGAATGATTCCCTCGCGCGCCGACCGCTTGGCCGAGGTGACGGCAAGATCGACGCGGCGCAGGTTGCGCGCCAGCTCTGCGACCAGCTTGTGTTCCTCGGGGCTGGTGGCGGTATGCACCAGCCGCAGGATGAAGGGGCGCAGTTTGTCCTCGCGGTCGAGTTCGACGAGGATATGGGTCGCGCGCACCACTTCGCGCTTCTCGAACTTCGCCGCCTGTGCCGGATCAGGCGTCGTCGGTTCGGGCAGTTTCAGCGTCTGCTTGGTATCGAGTTCGTGCGCCGCAAGCTGGCCGTAAAAAGTTGTGCTGTGCTGTGCGGCCTGGCCATACCAGTAATGCGCCTTGTCGGTGTCGCCGAGCTTGGTCTCGGTCCGGCCGAGCCAGTAGGCGGCGCGGGCCTGGCTGATCGGATAGCGGACATTCTGCTGCAGGGTCGAGAAATGCTTCAGCGCCGTGGCCGGTTCCTGCAGCAGGCGCAGCGCGATCCAGCCGGCCAGCCATTCGGCCTCGGCCATGCTGTTGCCGCTCTTCAGGCCATGACCGGCGGCCAGACGGTAAGCCTCCGAGATGCGCCCCTCGGCCATCGCCTTGCGTGCGCGGTAACGCCGCTCGGCCCACCATTTTTCGGCGCGGCCGAGATCGTCGGGCGCGTTATACAGCAGGCTTTCGACTATATCGTCCTTGCCGTGGCGGCGTTGCCAGCGCAGGCGGTCGTAGGCCAGGCCGCCATCATCCTGCAGGTCCTTGGGCAGCTCGGCGACCAGCTTCTCGGCATTGGCGGCATTCAGCGCCAGTGCGATGCGGACCTCGGCCAGCCGTTGCGTGGCGGGCTTCAGCCGCGGCAGCATGCGGCGGGCGGCCTCGATATTGCCGTCCCACAGCAGGCGGTCAGTGCGGCTGGCATTGTCCTGGGTGGAGAAGCGGCTGCCGAACTCGCTCCAGATCTGCTTTTCATCCCTGAGCGCGAGGTTGCCGTCGACCCAGGCGCGCCGCAGGGCATCGAAGGCTTCGCGTTCCTGGCCTTTGCGGGCCAAAGCCTCGCCCTGGCGCAGCAGGCCGAGGCCGGAGGTCGGCGGATGGGCGGTATACCAGGCAAGCACCTTGTCGTCGCTGACCGAACCATCGAGGCTCTCGTCGGCGCGGCGCAGCAGGGCGTCGCGGGCCGGCCAGTCCGGATTGGCGTCGACAAAGGCGGTGATGGCGTCGAAAGATGCGCCGCTGCCCGAGGTCTGCAGCCACATCCACTGCACCAGCTTGGCGACCAATGGCTCCTTCACCCGGGCCGCCAGATGCCGGGCGACATCGAAATGCCCGGCATCGGCCTCTTTCATGGCCTTCAGGCCGGTCTCGCGGTCGGCAGCCGAGAGCAGCGTGCGGCTGGCCGGCAGGCGGGTCTGTTCGGGCCGGGCCGGTGGCGTACCCTGCCGGGGTTTGGCTTCCGGCAGCGGGACGTCGACCGTGACGGAGACCGGCTCGACACGCGGAGTGTCGTCACCGGCGCGGTATTCCGGCTTCGCCTGGGGCAGGGGCGGTTCGGCACCGGCCGGCAGCGGGGCCAGGGCCGGCAGCGCCAGACCGAGGACAAGGAAAAGCGCCTGCAGCCCCCGGATCGGCGGGCGGCGGCGAATGACAGCGGAAAAGGCGGGTCCCGGCACAACGAATCTTTCGTGTTTCCAAAGACATGATAGCAGGTGCGGCCGCCGGGCAAAAGCGTGGCTTGCCCTTGAAGCAGGCGATAGGCGCAGGTATGTTCGCCGCTTGTCCGTATCGTTTCAGGCGCAAGACAAGGAAAACGCCGATGTTCAAGGGCTCGTTCGTCGCTTTGATCACCCCCTTCAGGAAGGGGAAGGTGGACGAGAAAGCGTTTGGTGATTTCGTCGAGTGGCAGATCGCCCAGGGCACCCATGGCCTGGTGCCGGTCGGTACCACCGGCGAATCGCCGACCCTCAGCCATGATGAGCACAAGCGGGTGGTCGAGATTTGCATCGAGGCCGCCCATGGCCGGGTGCCGGTGATGGCCGGTGCCGGTTCGAACTCGACCGACGAGGCGATCGCATTGACCCGGCATGCCCAGGAGGCCGGCGCCGATGCCGCCCTGATCGTGACGCCGTATTACAACAAGCCGACCCAGGCTGGCCTGTTTGCCCATTACAAGGCGATCCACGACGCGACGAAGATTCCGATCTTCATCTACAATATCCCGCCGCGCTGCGTGATCGACATGTCGGTCGAGACCATGGCCGCCCTGTCCAAGCTGCCGCGCATCCGGGGCGTCAAGGATGCCACCGGCGACCTGGTGCGGCCGCTGAAGCAACGCATTGCCTCGGGCCCGAAGTTCTGCATGCTGGATGGCGACGACGCCTCGGCGATCGCCTTCAACGCCCATGGCGGCACCGGCTGCATTTCGGTCACCGGCAATATCGCGCCGAAGCTCTGCGCCCAGATGCAGGAAGCCAGCCTTGCCGGCGATCATGCCAAGGCGCTGGCGATCCAGGAAAAGCTGATGCCGCTGCACAGTGTGCTGTTCGTCGAGGCCAGTCCCGGCCCGGTGAAGTATGCCGCCGAGCTGCTCGGTATCTGCCAGAGCGACCTGCGCCTGCCGATGGCGCCGCCGAGCAAGGAAACCCAGGCCAAGGTCAAGGCGGCCGTCAAGGCGCTCGGCCTGCAGGGCCCGAAGGCATCGAAGTCGGCCAAGGCCAAGCCGAAAAAGAAGAAGTAGGCACGGATGGCCCAGCAACCGCGCACGGTGGCTGAAAACCGCCGGGCGCGCTACGACTTTCACCTGGACGAGATTTACGATGCCGGGGTGGTTCTGCTTGGCTCTGAGGTCAAGAGCCTGCGGGACGGCCGCGCCAGCATCCAGGATTCCTATGCTGCCGAACAGAACGGTGAAATCTGGCTGATCAACTGCCATATCCCGGAATATCACGGCGCCAACCGTTTCAACCACGAGCCGCGCCGCCAGCGCAAGCTGCTGCTGAAGCGCAAGGAGATCGGTAAACTTGTCGGGAGCCTGAAGCGCGGCGGCGTGACCCTGGTGCCGCTCAGCGTGTATTTTGACGAACGCGGCCGGGCCAAGGTGAAGATCGCACTGGCCCGCGGCAAGAAGCTGCACGACAAGCGCGAGACCGAGAAAAAGCGCGACTGGGATCGCGAGAAACACCGGTTGCTGCGCACCAAGAGCAAGGAATGACCGCGTAACTCTTCCGGAGGCGGCGATGAGCGACGACGACTACAAGCCCGGCCTGATCGGCCAGATCAAGGACAAGCTGATTTCGTCCAAGCAGCAATGGGCCAAAGACGGCCGCCTGCTGACCGGGGAGGCCTCGTCGCGGGAACGCAACCGCCTGCCGCCCGGCCAGCGCCTGGTGCGTGACTGGCCGGTGCTGGACCTCGGCGTGCAGCCGAACATCCTGCTCGACCGCTGGCAGCTGACCGTCGGCGGCCTGGTCGGCAATCCGGTCAAGCTCGACTGGAATGCCTTCCTCGATCTGCCGCAGAGCGACAGCATCTCGGACATCCACTGTGTCACGGCATGGTCGCGCTACGACAACCGCTGGACCGGCGTGCTGGCGTCCGACCTGCTGAAGCTGGTGAAGCCGAAGGCGGAGGCGCGCCATATCGTCTTCCAGTCCTATGACGGTTATGCCACCAACGTGACACTCCAGATGTTCTCGGCGGCCGATGTGCTGCTGGCGCATTCCTGGGACGGCAAGCCGCTGACCCGCGAGCATGGCGGGCCGGTGCGCATCATCATGCCGCAATACTATCTGTGGAAGTCGGCCAAGTGGGTGAAACACATCGCCTTCCTGGACCGCGATGCGCCGGGCTACTGGGAAGTGCGCGGCTACCACAACACCGGCGATCCCTGGAAGGAAGACCGCTACGGTTAGCCCCCGTCCCGAGCCTCAGGCCGGCGACCACTCCAGATCCGGGTCGAGCGGATAGATCGGCCGCAGCAGGTTGCGCCACGGCACATTCTGCGAGACCGGGGTGGTCAGGCCCGGCACGTCGACCTCGACGATGCGGTCGTCGCTGAACAGGTCGTCGAAAGCGGCGCGGAAATGCCCGCGCGACTTCACCACCAGGCTGCGCAGGCCTGAGAGATCGACGCCGAGCGATTCGAAGAACATCGGGTCGAGCGCCTGGTGACGGTTGGTGGTCACCACCACCTGGATGCCGCCCACGGCGATCAGGGCTGCGGGTCCCATGTCGAGGGTGCGGCCGGCCGCCATGCCACGCCGCCCGACGAACACACCATTGCTGAGCGCCATCACTTTTCCCGCAGCGGTGAACGGTCCCGAGAAGGTGGTGGTCTCGCTGCGGTTGAAGCGCGCCTCGAAACTGGCACCGACGCCAAGCTGCTGCGCCTCGACGGCCAGTTCCGGGTCATAAACCGGACCGAGGGCGCAGCCGGTGACGCCGGCCGCGTGGAAGGCCGCCAGGATATATGGCGTATTGCCGCGACCGCCGCCGCCGGGGTTGTCGGCGACATCGGCGAACAGTAGGGCAGGCCTGCCGGCATCTTTGCCACAGGCGAGCGCCATGGCGGTGGCCTCGTCCAGCGCCGTGAGGCTGGTGACAAAGCGGCTGCGCTGCGACCAGGCATAACTGGCGACGTCGCGGGCGACGACGGTTGCTTTTTCCTGTGTCGTGGCGGTGACGATCACCGACATGCCGTTCTTCGGCGTGTCGCCCAGTGTGAAGCCGGAGGAAACCGAGACGTCGATCACACCATCGGCGACCTTCGACTGGCCATAGGCGATGACATCCGCATAAGGTCCGCTCTTGGTATTCTGGCTGGTCGAAGGCGGAATGAACGGCAGCTTGACGAAGGCCGATGCCGGCCGCAGGCCGCCCAGCATGGCACGCAGATGGTGGGCGCAATCGGCACCACGGTCCGGCATGTCGGTATGGGGGTTGCAGCGATAGGCGACCAGCACGTCGGCCGCGGCGACCATGGCCAGGCTGACATTGGCATGCAGGTCGAGCGTGGCAACGATCGGGACGTCCGGCCCGACCACTGCGCGTACTGCGCGAAAGATGGTGGCATCGGGATCGACATCGCCGGTGGCGGTGGCAGCGCCATGCTGCGAGAGGAACACGCCGTCCAGCGGGCCGGCAGCCAGCAATCGTGTCCGCAGGCGTTCGACCACCCAGTCGAAGAAGGCCTGGTCGACCGGACCCGAAGCGCCGACTGCCGCCATAATCAGCGGGATGCGTTCCCAGGTGCCAGTTTTGTCCATGGCTGCCGCAAATCCGGTCAGCGTCGTCGGCGAACGCGGGTTGGCGCTGGCCAGATCTGCCAGCAGGCCATCACCTTCGATCAGTACGTTGGCGGCAAATTCCTCGCGGGTCGATACCGGCGCATGGCCGTTGCTCTCGAGCATGAAGCCGCCGATCGCGATACGCGGTGTCCGGTTGCCAGATTCTGGGGCGGCAGTCATCATTGCATTGACATCCCGACTCTTTGCACGCCTTAAATACTAGACTGACTGGCCACTAAATGAAAAGGACGTGCGGCATGATCCCAGTATCCCGGCGATTGTTCATGGGTGGAACGCTGGCGGCACTTGCTGCGGGCAGTTTTTCGGGGCGGGCCCTGGCCGATGCCGGGCCGGCGCTGCGCATCGGCACCAAGCTCGAGCTGAACACGCTGGATCCGCATTTCTTCAACGGCTTTCCGCAGGCCTCGTCGCATTCGCTGATCTACGACGCGCTGCTGTTGCTCGACGACAAGCTGCGGCCGCAGCCAGCATTGGCCATGGCGTGGAAGAACATCGATGACCTGACCTGGGAATTCGAGCTGCGCAAGAACGTCAAGTTCCATGACGGCACGCCATTCACCGCCGATGACGTGATCGCCACGCTGGCCCGCGTGCCGAAGGTGCCGAACAGCCCCAATCCGTTCACCCAGTTCACCCGCACCATCGTGAAGACGGAAGTGATCGATCCGCATCGCATCCGCTTCCATACCGATGCGCCGAACCCGACCCTGCATATGGACATGGCCCGGGTCTTCATCGTGCAGCAGAAATTCGCCACGGCCAGCACCGAGGACTTCAACTCGGGCAAGGCGGCCGTCGGCACCGGCCCCTACAAGCTGGTCGAATGGGTAAACAGCGACCATCTGGTGGTCGACCGCAATGACGGCTACTGGGGTCCGAAACAGCCCTGGGCACGCGTGACCGAGAAGGTGGTCAAAAGCGATGCCGGGCGTATCGCCGCGCTGCTCGCCGGCGATGTCGATGCCATCGACGAGATTCCGGCCATCGACCTGCCGCGCGTCCGCGACGACAAACGCTTTCATGTCGCTACCGGCCCGGCGGCGACCATCCATTACCTGGCCATGGATGCCGTGCGCGAAAAGAGTCCCTTCATATCGGCCAGGGACGGCCAGTCGCCGCTGAAGGGCAATCCGCTGAGCGATCGCCGGGTGCGCAAGGCGCTGTCGCTGGCGATCAACCGCAAGCTGATCGTCGACCGGCTGCTGGACGGTCTGGCCACGCCGGCCTCGCAGTTCCTGCCGGCGATGTTCGACGGCACCAGCACCAAGCTGAAGGTCGATCCCTACGACATGAAGAAGGCCAAGGCCCTGCTGACCGAGGCGGGGTACGGCAACGGCTTCAAGATCACCCTGCATTCCACCGCCGACCGCTATCCCAAGGACAAGGATATCGCCCAGGCGATCGGCCAGAGCTGGACGCGACTGGGGATCGAGGTCGAAGTTCAGGCGATGCCGGGCACGGTGTTCTTCGCCCAGGCCTCCAAGCAGGAATATTCGGCCTTCCTCGCCCAGTATGGCACCGAGGAGGCGCTGATCGGTCCGCGCGTCCTGGTGCATACCACCGGCGGGATTTACGGCACGGCCAACCGCACGCGGTTTTCCGATGCCGGCCTGGACGCCAGGATCGAAAAGGCGCAGACCGAGATGGACCCGGTCAAGCGCAAGAAATACGTGCAGGAAGCCATCGAGGCCTCGATGGAGGAACAGGCGATCATTCCGATCCTGCATCCGAGCTGGCTGATGGGCAGCAAGACCGGCGTCACCATCACGCCGCGGCCGGACCGCCGGTTCAATGCCCTGATGATGAAGCCGGCAAAGGCCTGACCGGACGTACCGGCGCCGCAGCCGGCCTAAGCGGCGGCTGCGGCGATCCGGTCGAACACCGCGTGGAACATCGCCTCGGTCAGCCGGCCGGTGTTGGTGTTGTAGCGCGAGCAGTGATAGCTGGAGAACAGCTTCACGCCGCCCGGCAGGACATGGGCAGCATTGTGGCCGAACGGCATGCTGGCGCGTCTCACCTTCAGGGCGTCCAGCACGGCGATATGGGCGATCTGGCCCAGCACCAGGATGGCTTTCAGGCGGGGCAGGGCGGCGATCTCGTGCTCGAGGAAATGCCGCATGCAGGTTTTGGTTTCGGCCGGGGTCGGCTTGTTTTCCGGCGGCACGCATTTGACCGCATTGGTGATGCGACATCCCACCAGCTGCAGGCCGTCGTTCGGATCGGCCTTGAACTCGCCCCGGGCAAAGCCGTAGCGGATCAGCGTGCTGTAGAGCAGGTCGCCGGCATAATCGCCGGTAAACGGCCGGCCGGTGCGGTTGGCACCCTTCAGGCCCGGCGCGAGGCCGACGATCAGCAGCGCGGGATCGGGATCTCCCCAGGGCGGCACCGGGGCGTTGAAGAAAGTCGGATAGGCGGCGCGATTGGCCGCGCGGAAGGCGGCGAGACGGTCGCAGAAACCGCAATCGCGGTCCGGCAGGGCCACGGCAGAAGGCATTGCAGCAGGCTCAGCGCAGATGCTTGCGCGGATCGGCGGTGTCGATCTCGTCGTCGAAATCGTCCATGGCGCTGGCCGGGCTCGGCGCATGGGCGCCCTGATGGCCGCCCTGGCCACTGCGCAGGGTGGCCTGCAGGCCGGCGGAGCGCGAGGCCTCGCGGGCGGCCTGGTCGCGGGCGATCTTCGGCATCAGGTCCTGCAACTCGACGAAGGTATCGGCCTGGCGGCGCAGCTCGTCAGCCACCATCGGCGGCTGGGTCTTGGTCGAGCTGACCACGCTGACACGCACGCCCTTGCGCTGCACGGCCTCGACCAGGCGGCGGAAGTCGCCGTCACCGGAGAACAGCACCACATGGTCGATATGCGGCGCCATTTCCATCACGTCGATGGCAAGCTCGATATCCATGTTGCCCTTCACCTTCCGGCGGCCCATAGCATCGGTGTATTCCTTGGCCGGCTTGGTCACCATGGTGAAGCCGTTATAGTCGAGCCAGTCGATCAGCGGCCGCAGCGGCGAATATTCCTGATCCTCGACCAGGGCCGTGTAGTAGAAGGCGCGCACCAGATGCGCCTCCTTGCGGAAGGCATCGAGCAGGCGGCGGTAGTCGATTTCGAAGCCGAGGCTGCGGGCGGCGGAGTAAAGATTGGCGCCGTCGATAAACAGGCCGACACGCTCCTGAGTATAGAACTTCATGGCAAAACCCTTACGGTTATGACTGATATTACTGGACGCTGAATGACGCACATTCAATCCCTACACTCATAGACCGCACGGCGAACAAGGCAAGTCTTTAATGGTCACGCAGCCATCCGGCGTCTACGTCGCACTGGGCGCGAATCTGTCCAGCGAAAGCCATGGTGCGCCGCGCGAGGCGCTGGAGGTGGCAATCGATGTACTCGCGGGCGCAGGGGTTCCTGCGCTGCGCCGCTCGTCATGGTGGCGTTCGGCGCCGCAGCCGGCGGCCGACCAGCCCGATTTCATCAATGGTGTGATCGAGGTTGCGGCCACGCTCGATCCCGGCGTCCTGCTTGAACTGTTGCACCGGATAGAGGCGAATTTCGGGCGGGTCCGGCAGCAGCGCTGGGAGGCCCGGGTGCTTGATCTCGATCTGATCGATTACCAGGGCCGCGTTCAGCCCGGCCGGGGTGAGAGTGGGACGGATGCGGCCGGGGCGGGGCCGGTGCTGCCGCATCCCCGGGTCGCCGAAAGGCTGTTCGTGCTGCTGCCGCTGCAGGAAATCGCTCCCGGCTGGCGGCATCCGGTATCGGGGGTGGAAATCGCCACCCTGATCCGTGCAGCAGAACCATTAAATATCAACAGGTTGTGAGTTTTTCCTGTCAATCCGGCCCGGTATCTGCTCTGGTCGGGCTTGTCAGGCGGTCGAAACGCCCGTAAATAGGCGCGCTTAAGCCAATTCCGCCGCATTTTTGCCGAGGGTAAACCATGGCCCGCGTAACCGTCGAAGACTGCATCACCAAGGTTCCGAACCGTTTCGAACTGGTTCTGCTGGCCGCCCAGCGCGCCCGGGCCATCTCGTCGGGCGCCTCGCTGACGGTGGACCGCGACAACGACAAGAACCCGGTCGTCGCCCTGCGCGAAATCGCCGACGAGACCGTGGATACCGAAGGCCTGCGCCAGCGGATGATCGGCGGCATGCAGAAGCATGTTGAGGTCGACGAGCCGGAAGAGGACAACATGGCTGCCCTGATGCAGTCCGGCGAATGGGCCGGCGTGCCGCAGGACAACGATGACCTGGCCGAGGGCATGTCGATCGAAGAGTCCGACGGCGACGACGAAGCGGAAGCGGAAGTGGCCGACGAGGCCGATTCGGCCGCCGAAGAAGAGTAATTCTCCGCTCTGTGACTGCGGCGGGCTTGTCCCCGCCGTTTTTTCGCCCAAAATAAGCCTTGTGGAACAACCGTTTGCCGGAGGAGCAGAACGGGCCGGTATGATGCGTCCCCGAATCATGCGGCAGGTCGAGCTGGTTGAGAAGGTTCTCGCATACGATCCAGATGCGGATGAGGACCTGCTGAACCGTGCCTATGTGTTCTCCATGAAGGCCCATGGCACCCAGAAGCGGGCCTCGGGCGATCCGTATTTCTCCCATCCCGTGGAAGTCGCCGGCATCCTCGCCGGCATGAAGCTCGACAGCACCGCCATCGCCACCGGCCTGCTGCACGACACCCTCGAAGACACCGTCGCCACCTCGACCGAGATCGAGAAGAACTTCGGCAAGGATGTGCTGCGGCTGGTTGACGGCGTCACCAAGCTATCGCGCATCGAGCTGCAGTCGGATCGCACCCGACAGGCGGAAAATTTCCGCAAGCTGCTGCTGGCGATGTCGAACGACATCCGCGTGCTGCTGGTCAAGCTGGCCGACCGTCTGCACAACATGCGGACGCTGCATTTCATCGGCACGCCGGACAAGCGCAAGCGGATCGCCAAGGAGACCATGGAAATCTATGTCCCCCTGGCCGACCGCATCGGCATGCAGGACCTGAAAGAGGAACTGGAAGACCTCGCCTTCGCCGAACTCAACGGCGATGCCCGCGCCTCGATCATTTCCCGCCTCGAGCAGCTGCGCAACGAGGGCGGCAAGCTGGTCGACCGTATCGCCGACCGGCTGAAACGGACCTTTGCCGAGCAGGGCGTTGAGGCCTGGGTATCGGGCCGCGAGAAGCGTCCGTTTTCGATCTGGGAGAAGATGCAGCGCAAGAACATCGCGTTCGAGCAGCTCTCCGACATCATGGCCTTCCGTGTCGTCGTCAAGGACCTGGCGTCCTGCTATCACGCGCTTGGCGTGGTGCATCAGACCTGGCCGTCGGTGCCGGGCCGGTTTAAGGATTACATCTCGACACCGAAGCAGAATGGCTATCGCAGCCTGCACACCACGGTGATCGGCCCCGAGAACAAGCGCATCGAAATCCAGATCCGGACCCAGGAGATGCACGACATTTCCGAACTCGGCGTCGCCGCGCACTGGCAGTACAAGCATAACGGCAAGGAAGCCCCGGAAGCCGAGGCGCGGCAGTATCGCTGGCTGCGCGAGCTGCTGGAAATCCTGGAACAGGCCTCCGACCCCGAGGAATTCCTTGAGCATACCAAGCTCAACATGTTCCAGGACCAGGTCTTCTGCTTCTCGCCGAAGGGCGACCTGATCGCCCTGCCGCGCGACGCCACCGTGGTCGACTTCGCCTATGCGGTGCATTCGGATATCGGCGATACGGCGGTCGGGGCCAAGGTGAACGGCCGCGTCGTGCCGCTGCGCACCACCCTGCGCAACGGCGACCAGGTCGAGATCCTGCGCTCCAAGGTGCCGGCGCCCAATCCGACCTGGCTGAACTTCGTCAAATCCGGCCGCGCCAAGTCCTGCATCAACCGGTTCATCCGCCAGCAGCAGCGCGGCCAGTATTCCGAGCTGGGCAAGGCCATCCTGGTGAAGGCCTTCCGCGAGCATGACGCCGCGGTATCGGAAAAGGCACTGGACCCGGCAGTCAAGGTGCTGAAGCTGCGCAACGCCGAAGACGTCTACGTCGGCGTCGGCGACGGCAACATCACCGCCCGCCAGGTCCTCAATATCGTGTTCCCGGGCAACCGCGAGAGCGAGGCCGACAAGGCACCGCCGCTGCCGCGCCTGCACAAGCCGTCATCCGGCAAGGCCGGCAGCGGCATCCCGATCCGCGGCCTGATCCCCGGCATGGCGATGCATTTCGCCGGCTGCTGCCATCCGCTGCCCGGCGACCGCATCGTCGGTATCGTCACCACCGGCAAGGGCGTGACCATCCACACCATCGACTGCGATGCGCTGGAACAGTTCGCCGAACAACCGGAACGCTGGCTCGATCTGGCCTGGGATTCGCCGTCCGAGGCCGAGAAATCGCAGGGCCATGTCGGCCGCATCAGCCTTGTCATCAACAACGAACCCGGCGCACTCAGCGCGCTGACCACGATCATCGCCAAGCACAAGGGCAACATCACCAACCTGAAGATTACCAACCGCACCACGGACTTTTTCGAGATGTTCGTCGATATCGAGGTGCGGGACGTGAAACACCTGACCAACATTATTGCAGCCCTGCGGGCGACGGCGAGCATCAGTTCAGTCGAGCGCGCCAAGGGCTGAGACGCTGACGGGAAAGAGAAACGACACCGATGAACCGAGACGACGTATTGCAGCATTACCGCGACAGCGGCGCCCTGCTGGAGGGCCATTTCCTGCTGACCTCCGGGTTGCACAGCCCGGTCTACATGCAGTCGGCGAAGGTGCTGATGCACCCGCAGCGCGCCGAAGCGCTATGCAAGGCGCTGGCTGCCAAGATCACCGCCGCGCTCGGCCCCAACCCGGTCGATATCGTCTGCTCGCCGGCCATGGGCGGCGTGGTGGTCGGCTACGAGCTGGCCCGCCAGCTTGGCGTGCCGGCCATCTTCACCGAGCGGGTCGACGGCAAGTTCGTCCTGCGACGCGGTTTCGAGATCGCGCCCGGCGCCCGGGTGCTGATGGCGGAGGATGTCGTCACCACCGGCAAGTCGAGCGTGGAATGCATCGAGTGCATCGCCGCGCATGGTGGCAGGACGGTGGCGGCGTCGTGCATCGTCGACCGCTCGGATGGCGCCGTCGATCTCGGCGTGCCGTTGTTTGCGCTCTGCGGCTTCAAGGTACCGGCCTATCGGACCGACGAGCTGCCGCCCGAGATGCAGAAGCTGCCGGCGGTGAAGCCGGGCTCCCGCGGTCTCGCCTGACAGCGCAGGGAGCCTCCGCCATGACTGCCACCCGTCCGCTCCGCCTCGGCGTCAACATCGACCATGTCGCCACCATCCGTAACGCGCGCGGCGGCGGTCATCCCGATCCCGTCCGTGCCGCCAAACTGGCGGCGGCGGCCGGTGCCGATGGCATCACCGCCCATCTGCGCGAGGATCGCCGCCACATCTCGGATGGCGATATCGACCGGCTGATGGCCGCCATCGAACTGCCACTCAATCTGGAAATGGCGGCGACCGCAGAAATGCTGGCCATCGCGCTGCGTCACAAGCCCCATGCCGCCTGCATCGTGCCGGAACGCCGCGAGGAGCGCACCACCGAGGGCGGCCTCGATGCCGCCGGCCAGCAGAGCCACCTGCAACCGATCGTCCGCGCGCTGTCGGCGGCCGGCATCCGCGTCTCGCTGTTCATCGAGCCGTCGATCCGGCAGCTCGATGCCGCCCGGGCGCTGGGCGCACCGGTGGTCGAACTGCATACCGGCCGCTACTGCGAGACCGAAGGTGCCGAGCGGGTGGTGGAGCTGGAGCGTATCCGCACGGCGGCCGCCCATGCCGAGACGATCGGGCTGGAATGCCATGCCGGCCACGGCCTGACCTATGACAGTGTCGGTCCGGTGGCGGCGATTCCGACCATTGTCGAACTCAACATCGGCCACTTCCTGATCGGCGAGGCGATCTTCGGCGGTCTCGACGGCACCATCCGGCGCATGCGCGCCCTGATGGACGAGGCGCGCGGCCTGCGCGCCCGGTCGGCCTGAGCACGATTGCCGGCAGATGATCATCGGCATCGGCTCGGACCTGATCGACATCCGCCGCATCGAGCAGACGGTCTCGCGGTTCGGCGACCGCTTCCTCGACCGCATCTTCACCCCGGTGGAGAAGGCACGGTCGGATCGCCGGGCCATGACCCGGATCGAGTCTTACGCCAAGCGCTTTGCCGCCAAGGAGGCCTGCGCCAAGGCGCTGGGCACCGGCCTGCGCAAGGGCGTGTTCTGGCGCGACATGGGGGTGGTGAACCTGCCCGGCGGCAAGCCGACCATGGCGCTGACCGGCGGGGCGCTGGCCCGGCTGCAGATCCTGCTGCCGCCCGGCTGCGAGGCCCAGATCGACCTGTCGATTACCGACGAACCACCGATGGCCCAGGCCATTGTGATCATCACCGCCATACCCCGCCCGGGTGCGACCGCGTAGCCTGCCGGCGGAGCTTGACTTTGCCGGTCTGTTCCCGGCTTGATGCAGCCCCGGCCGGGGGTGCGTAAATCGTCTAAGGGATTGATTTATATGAAACAGGAGCAAGTCGTGGGGAAGCCGAAAGCGAAGGCCGGCAGCGATCTGTGGGACAGCATCCGCACGCTGGTTTATGCCATCCTGATCGCCGTGGGCATCCGCACCTTCGCCTACGAACCGTTTCATATTCCATCCGCCTCGATGTATCCGACCCTGCTGATCGGTGACTATGTCTTCGTGGCCAAATTCTCCTATGGCTACAGCAAGTATTCCCTGCTGTTCAGCCCGCCGCTGTTCAGCGGCCGCATTCTCGGCTCCGAGCCCAAGCGCGGCGATGTCGTGGTGTTCCGCTTCCCGCAGGATCCCTCGATCGACTACATCAAGCGGCTGATCGGTCTGCCGGGCGATAAGGTGCAGATGAAGGACGGCGCGCTCTATATCAATGGCGAGCCGGTGAAGCGGCACCGCATTGAGGATTTCGAGCAGCGCGACCATTACGGCAATGTCATCAGCCGTACCAAGCAGTGGGAGGAGACCCTGCCGAACGGCGTCACCTACCATACGCTCGACCTCTATGATTTCAGCCGCGAGGACAATACCGGCATCTTCACCGTGCCACCGGGGCATTACTTCATGATGGGCGACAACCGAGACAATTCGCAGGACAGCCGCGTGCCGGTCGAGGCCGGCGGCGTCGGCTTCGTGCCGGCCGAGAACCTGGTCGGCCGCGCCGATGTGCGGTGGATCTCCATCGAGCCGGATGCCTCGCTGCTGAAGCCCTGGACCTGGTTCGGCGCCCTGCGCTGGAACCGCATGTTCACCGCGATCCACTGAGGACGGCTTGTCCGCCGATAGCCGCAAAGCCCCGATCGAAGACCTGCAGAGAACCCTCGGGCACCGGTTTGCCGAGCCGCGGCTGCTGGAAGAGGCACTCGTTCATCCGTCGGCCAATCCGCGGCGCAGCCGGGCCAAATCGGCCCGCCAGAAGGACGGTGAACCGACGCCGGCGCGCGATTACAACAGGCTGGAGTTCATCGGCGATCGCGTGCTCGGTCTCGTGGTGGCGACCCTGCTGGCCGAACGCTACCCGCAGGCCGCCGCCGGCGACCTCGCGCTGCGCTACAACGCGCTGGTCAAGCAGGAAAGTCTGGCGCGCTTTGCCCAGAGCCTCGGGCTCGGCGATTTCATCCAGCTGTCACGGTCCGAACGCGATTCCGGCGGTGCCGGCAAACCGGCGATTCTGGCCGATGCCTGCGAGGCCGTGGTGGCGGCGCTGTATCTCGACGGCGGCCTGAAGGTTGCCGAACGCTTCGTGCGCCGCTACATGGAGCCGCTGCTGGGCGATTTCGCCGCCGGCGCCGAGAAAGATCCGAAGACCGCCCTGCAGGAATGGGCGGCCGCCCGCGGCATGGCGACACCGCGCTACGATGTGGTGAGCCAGGAAGGCCCGCCCCACGAACCCCATTTCACCGTGGCCGTCCGTCTCGGCAATGGTGACCCCGAAACCGGCAAGGGCGGCTCCAAGCGCGCGGCCGAACAGGAAGCGGCCGGGCATCTGCTCGCGCGGCTCGACAAAGCGAAGGCATGACCGATACCGAACAGACCACTCCGGCGACGCAGCATTGCGGCTACGTCGCCCTTGTCGGCGCACCCAATGCCGGAAAATCGACCCTGCTGAACCGGCTGGTCGGCGCCAAGGTGTCGATCGTCTCGAAGAAAGTGCAGACCACGCGCGCCCGCATCACGGCGATTGCCGTCGAAGGCGACGTGCAGATCGTCTTCCTCGATACGCCCGGCATCTTCGTGCCGAAGCGCAGGCTCGATCGCGCCATGGTGACGGCGGCCTGGAGCGGCATCGACGACGCCGATGCCGTGCTGCTGCTGATCGATGCCGGCAAGGGTTATGACGATGAAAGCCGTGCCATCGTCGAGGCGCTGAAGGCGCGCAAGCGCAAGGTGCTGCTGGCGCTGAACAAGATCGACACGGTGGCGCGCGAGAAGCTGCTTGGCCTGGCCAAGATGCTCAACGACGACTATCCCTTCGAGCAGACCTTCATGATCTCGGCCGAGAAGGGTCACGGCGTCGACGATGTCCGCACCGCGCTGGCGAAACGGATGCCGGCCGGCCCGTGGCTCTATCCGGAAGACCAGCTGGCCGACGTGCCGATGCGCTTCCTGGCCGCCGAGATCACCCGCGAGCAGGTCTATCGCAGCCTGCATGACGAACTGCCCTATGCGATCACCGTCGAGACCGAGAACTGGACCGACCAGAAGAAGGGCGGCGCGGCACGGATCGAGCAGGTGATCTATGTCGAGCGCGACAGCCAGAAGAAGATCGTGCTGGGGCAGGGCGGCCAGATGATCAAGCGCATCGGCGCCAAGGCGCGCGAGGAAATGCAGGTGCAGTTCGACCGCCCGGTCCACCTGTTCCTGTTCGTCAAGGTGCGCGAGGACTGGGGCGACGACCCCGAGCGCTACGAGGCCATGGGCCTCGATTTCCCGAAGAAATAAGCCGCGCTATATCCCGACCAGCAGGAAGACTGCCGGCACGGTGATGAAGGCGAGCAGGGTGCAGACGGTGACGATGGCGGCGGCCAGCGGCGCGTCGCCGCCCATCTGGCGGGCGAGGATATAGCTCGAACTCGCGGTGGGCATGGTGCCCCAGAGGATCAGGATCTTGGTCTCGAGCGGACCGAGACTCCACAGCCGGCTCAGCCCGAACAGCAGCGCCGGATAGACCAGCAGCTTGAGCACACAGGCAAAGCCGATCGCCCGTCCGCCGCTGCGGGCCGCATGCCACTGCAGGCCGGCGCCGACGGTCAGCAGACCCATCGGGGCGGCCATGCTGCCCAGCATCTTCAGCACCGGCTCGATCCCGGCCGGAATCGTGATGCCGCAGAAATTGAGGGCGATACCGAGCAGGCAGGCAATGATCAGCGGGTTCTTGGCAAGGAACAGTAGTTGCGCCTTCAGCGTGGTGCCCTGGCCGTGGTCGCCGTAACGCGCCAGCGTCAGGACGCACATCACGTTCAGCGTCGGGATGGCGAGGGCAATGGCCACGGCGAACAGCGTCACCCCGGTGCCGCCTTCCAGCGCCGTTACTGCGCCCAGGCCGACGAAGGTATTGAAGCGCACCGCGCCCTGGAACACCGACGTAAAGGCCGGGCCGTCGACATTCATCAGAGGCCGCAGCGCATAGACCAGCGCCGCCTGCACGATCAGGGCGATCAGCAGGGCGCCCAGCATGCCAGTCGGATCGAGGTTGCCCAGATGCGCATGGGCCAGGTTGTCGACCAGCAGGGCCGGGAAGAAGATGAAATAGGTCATCTTGTCGGCCAGCGGCCAGAAGGCATCGCCGGGGAAATTGCCACGCTTGAGGCCGGTGCCGATGGCGATCAGCAGGAAGATCGGGATGATGGCCAGAATGATCGAAAACATGGAGGGGGACTCGGGGCGGGACGATTTTCCCGCACTCTAGCCCATGACGGCCGGATTGCTAGCCGGCCAGCAGGATCAGCAGTTCCAGCGCCCGGTTGGCGAGACTGAAGACCAGATACAGCGCAAAGGCGCGCAGGGCGGCATCCTGCCAGCTCAGCGGCCGGGCCACCGTGCGCGGCAGGATCGCCGGCTGCACCGGCCCGACCTCGACGGTGATCGGCGGCGGCAGGGCAGGAAGAGCGGAGGCCGGCTCCGGCCGGTCCTGCACCCAGTATTCGGCGATGCGGGTGCGGCGCGGGCCGTAGATGCGGCGCCAGCGGAAGGCCTCGGCTTCGGCATTGTCGGGATCGGCATGGAAAGCGCGCGGAATCCAGCTGTCCGCCAGCCGCGTCATGACCACATAGCGTGGGACAACTATTTCAGCCTGTAATCCCATGTCTGAAGATTACATCCGCAGCGTTAACGATTCTTAAACAGCCGTTAATTTCCATCCTGCCGCAAAAAAGCCCGAAAAGATCAATATATACTTAGGGATACTGCTGATCCGGGAGGCTGCCATGGCCGCATTTGAGCCCCGGGGGATGTTTAAGAAATGAACCGGGAATCGCCACAACCGGCGGTCCGGCCGAGCTGGCGGCGATGGCTACTGGGCAGTCTCACCGTGCTTGTCGTGGTGATCGGCGGGACCGTGGCGCTGTTCGACTGGAACTGGCTGCGCGACCCCGTTGCCTCTGCACTCAGCGATGCCACCGGCCGCAATGTGCGACTGGATGGTGACCTGTCCGGGCAATGGTCGCTGCACCCGCGTCTGGTGATCGAGGATTTCCATATGGCCAATGCCGACTGGGCAGCCGAGCCGGAAATGGCAGCGGCCCGGCGGATCGAGGTGGTGATCGACCTGCCGGCCCTGCTGCATGGCCGGATCGAGATTCCGGACCTGCGGCTTGTTGACCCGAAAATCGATCTCGAACGCCAGGCCGATGGCCGCTCGAACTGGACGCTCGGCGCGAAGGAAGCTGCCGATGCGGCCACGCCGGATGATCGCCACGAGATGCCGGTGATCGGCCGGCTCAGCGTCGAGAACGGCCGACTGCGGTATCGCGATGCGAAGGCCGGCCTCGACATCGACACCCGGATTTCTACCGTCACGGGCCAGGGCGGGACGGGTCAGGGTGGGCAGGCCGGCGGCGAGATGCGCCTCGAGGGCGAGGGGCGCCTGCATGGCGAGCCCTTTCGTCTGACTGCACGCGGCGGTTCGCTGCTGGCGCTGCGCGAAGGCAACGATCCCTATCCGCTGACGGTCGATGCCCGGGTCGGCGAAACCCGGGGCCGCATCTCCGGCACGCTGGCGGATCCGATCCGCTTCGAAGGCCTCAATCTCGATGTCGCGCTGACCGGCCCCAATCTCGGCCGGCTGACCCGCATCACCGGCGTGCCGCTGCCCGCGACGCCGCCCTATGACCTGAAGGGCCATCTGCGTCGTGACGGCGCCATACTGCGCATCGAGGATATGGCCGGCCGTGTCGGCAACAGCGATCTGGCCGGCAAGCTCCGCATCGATACCGGCCGCGAGCGCCTGTTTATCGGCGCCGACCTGCATTCGAAGGTGCTGGACTATCGCGATATCGGTCCCCTGATCGGCCTGTCGCCGCCGGCCGCCGTGGAAGCAGCGGGCGGGGCGCCGCAACCGAAGCAGGCCAGTGCGGCGCCGCCTGCGGCCGGCAAGGCTGCGCCGTCAGAACCGGCGCCTGCATCTCCGCCGGCAGGCGATGCGCCGCCGCCGCGCGTGTTGCCGGATGCGCCGCTGGCCGCCGAACAGATCCGCGCCGTCGATGCCAAGGTGACCTTCCATGGGGACAAGGTCGAGGCGCCGAATGTGCCGCTCAATGCCGTCGACCTTGACCTGACCCTGCAGGATGGCCTGCTGCTGCTCAAACCGCTGCGGCTCGGCGTTGCCGGCGGCCAGGTCAATGCCGATATCCGCCTCGATGCCCGCCATGATCCGGTCACCACGGATTACGACATCCGGCTCAGCAAGTTCCGGCTGGAGCGCTTCCTCGACAGCGCCGGCCTGTCGGGTTCCGGCAACGGCATCATCGACGGGCGGATCCGGCTGACCGGGCAGGGCGATTCCGTGCGCAAGTCGCTCGGCAGCGCCAACGGCAATATCCGTTTCGTCATCGACCATGGCACCATCTCCAATCTGGCCGTGGCGCTGGCCGGCCTCGACATCGCCCGCGCGCTCGGCCTCTGGGCGACCGGCGATGCGCCGATCCCGCTGCGCTGTTTCGTGGCCGATTTCGATGTCCGCAAGGGCGTGATGACCCCGAAAACCTTCGTACTGGATTCCAGCAACAGCACGCTGACCGCCGAGGGCAATGTCAGCCTGGCAGATGAACAGCTTGACCTGCGGCTGCTGGCGCATCCGAAAACGCCGACCCTGGTCAGTGCGCGCACCCCGATCACGGTCAGCGGCGCCTTCAGCCGTCCTTCGGTCGGCGTCGAGGCCGCACCGCTGGGTGCACGGGCGGCCGGCGCGGCGGCACTCGGCGTGCTGCTGACGCCGCTGGCCTCGATCCTTGCCTTCATCGATCCCGGCCTGGCGCAGGACAGCGACTGCGCGGCGCTGATCCATGCTGCCGGCCCCAAGGCAGGTGGCGGTAAATGACCCGGTGGCCGGTTCTCGTGCTCTACCAGGCCGGCCGGGCGATGGCGCGCAGCCTGGCTCTCGAACTGGCCGGACATATCGCCTATACGGCGCTGCTGGCGATCTTCCCGTTCCTGATTTTCCTCGCCGCTCTTTCCGGCTTTCTCGGCAGTGGTGCGGAAAGCCTCGCCACCGTGGAGGATGCGGTCAACCTGCTGCCAGGCGATGTCGCCCGTACCCTGCTGCCGGTGATCCGCGAGGTGCTGACTTCGCGTGACAGCGGCCTGCTGACCCTCGGCCTGCTTGGCGCGCTGTGGGTGGCGTCAAACTGCATCGACGCCCTGCGCATTGCGCTCAATTCCGCCTATGGCTTTGACGAGCCGCGGCCGTGGTGGCGGGTCAAGCTGAGTAGTCTCGGTGCCATCGTGATCGGCGCCGTGGTCTTTCTCGTCCTGTCGGTGGTCGTGGTGCTCGGTCCGGTGATCTGGGACGGGCTGCTGTGGCTGCTGCCGCTCAGCGACAGCGACCACTGGGCTTTCGGCGCGCTGCGCTACGGCGTTGCCGCCGTAGTGCTGCTGGGCGGCCTGCTGGCCCTGCATTGCTGGCTGCCGGGGCGGCGGCTCGCGCTGGAGGCGTTGCTGCCCGGTGTGCTGGTCACCGCACTGCTCTGGCTCGGCGCCGCCAGCCTGTTTTCCTTCTATGTCGCCAATCTCGGCAACTACACGGCGACCTATGGCAGCCTCGGCGGCGTGATCATCACCCTGGTCTTCTTCTACATCTCGGCGGTCCTGTTCATCTTCGGCGCCGAGGTCAATGCCGCCCTGCTGCGCCGCCAGGGCCGCATGGGACGCAAAAAACCGGTATCCGGCTAGACATCATCTCTGGTCCGGCGGCCGGCCGCTGGCTATGCTCCGGACCCTGTGCTTTTCCGATGTCCGTCCCAGGGAGCGACCAGCCCATGAAAAAGCCCACAAAAAAGGCTGCACCGAAGCGCAAGTCCGTCATGAAGGGCGGCAAGATCGACAAGGCGATGCTGCCCAGCCGCCATGTCACCGAGGGCCCGGAGCGGGCGCCGCATCGCAGCTTCTATTACGCCATGGGCCTGACCGAGAAGGAAATCCACCAGCCCTTCGTCGGCGTGGTGACCACCTGGAACGAGGCCGCGCCCTGCAACATCACACTGGGCCGCCAGGCGCAGTGGGCGAAGAAGGGCGTGAAGGCAGCCGGCGGCACGCCGCGCGAATTCACCACCATCACGGTGACCGATGGCATCGCCATGGGGCACCAGGGCATGAAGTCGTCGCTGATCAGCCGCGAGGTGATCGCGGACTCGACCGAGCTGACCGTGCGCGGCCATTGCTATGACGCCCTGGTCGGCCTGGCCGGCTGCGACAAGTCGCTGCCCGGCCTGATGATGGCCATGGTGCGCCTGAACATCCCGTCGGTCTTCATGTATGGCGGCTCGATCCTGCCCGGCAGGTTCCGCGGCAAGGATGTCACCGTGATGGACGTCTTCGAGGGAGTCGGCAAATACGCCGCCGGCGAGATGAAGCCGGCCGACCTGCATGAGCTGGAATGCGTGGCCTGCCCGTCGGCCGGGTCCTGCGGCGGCCAGTTCACCGCCAATACCATGGCCTGCGTGTCGGAAGCCATCGGCCTCGCCCTGCCGGGTTCCGCCGGTGCGCCGGCGCCCTACGAGACCCGCGACCAGTATGCCGAGGCCTCGGGCAAACAGGTCATGGAGCTGATCAGGCTCGGCATCCGCCCGCGCGACATCGTCACCCGCAAGGCGCTGGAGAATGCCGCCCGCGTGGTCGCCGCCACCGGCGGTTCGACCAATGGCGCGCTGCATCTGCCGGCCATCGCTCATGAGGCCGGCATCCGGTTCGACCTCGACGACGTCGCCAGGATCTTCAAGTCGACGCCCTATATCGCCGACCTCAAGCCGGGCGGGCGGTACGTAGCCAAGGACATGTACCAGATCGGCGGCGTGCAGGTGGTGCTCAACGAGCTGTTCAAGGGCGGCTACATCCACGGCGACTGCCTGACGGTGACCGGCAAGACCATCGAGCAGAACCTGAAGGGCGTGAAATTCCCGAAAGACCAGGACGTGGTGCGCCCGATCACCAACCCGATCACGCCGACCGGCGGTGTCGTCGGCCTGAAGGGCAACCTCGCGCCGCGCGGCGCCATCGTGAAGGTCGCCGGCATGCACCGCCTGAAGCATGTCGGGCCGGCGCGGGTGTTCGACAGCGAGGAGGCCGCCTTCGAGGCGGTGCAGGCCAAGAAGTACAAGGAAGGCGACGTCATCGTCATCCGCTACGAGGGCCCGAAGGGCGGTCCCGGCATGCGCGAGATGCTGTCGACCACCTCGGCGATCTACGGCCAGGGCATGGGCGAGAAGGTGGCGCTGCTCACCGACGGCCGCTTCTCCGGCGCCACGCGCGGCTTCTGCGTCGGCCATGTCGGGCCCGAGGCGGCGGTCGGCGGGCCCATTGGTCTGATCAAAAACGGTGACATCGTCACCATCGATGCGGTCAAGGGCATCCTCAGCGTCGATGTCTCGGCCAGGGAGATGGCGGCGCGCAAGAAAAAGTGGAAGCCGCGCAAGACCGAATACCAGTCGGGTGCGCTGTGGAAATACGCCCAGACCGTGGGCGACGCCCATGACGGCGCGGTAACCCACCCCGGCGGCAAGGCGGAGGTCGAATGCTACGCCGATATCTGACCGGACCATCGAAGGGCGACCCGGTGGCGCGCTTTCTTTTTGGCGACCCAACATGACCGACAGCACAAGCACCGACGGCTATACGGCCGAAGCCGACGTTCTCGCCGAGCGCTATGAACGCATCCGCTTCGAGGATGTGCATGCCGCAATTCTGCACCTGCTGCCGGCCACGCCGTGCCGCGCCATCGATATTGGCGCCGGCACCGGCCGTGACGCCGCGGCACTGGCGGCGCGCGGCCATGCGGTGACCGCGGTCGAACCGACGGCGGCGATGCGGGCGCATGGCCAGCGCCTGCATCCCGGCAGCGGCATCACCTGGATCGACGACGGCCTGCCCGACCTGGCGCGGGTCGAGGGCACGTTCGACCTCGTCATGCTGACCGCCGTGTGGATGCATCTCGACGCCGGCGAGCGCGCACGGGGCATGGCGCGGCTGGCGGCATTGCTGGCACCGCAGGGCCTGGCGGCGATGACGCTCCGGCACGGGCCGGTGCCGCCCGGTCGCCGCATGTTCGAGGTCTCCGGCGCAGAGACCGTGGCGCTGGCGGCCCCGCACGGCCTGCAGGCGGTTCTGCAGGCGCAGCGCGGCGACATGCACGGCCGCGAGGTTACCTGGACCCAGCTTGTGCTGCGCCGGGTGTAGCGAACGGCCATGGACAGCCTGTCCGTATCCTGACTAAGCTCGCGGAAACAACCAGCGAGCCCCCAGCCATGACCTTTCGCGTTGCCATTGCCGGCTTCCAGCACGAGACCAACACCTTCGCGCCGCAGAAGGCGACGCTCGACAAGTTCGTCCGTGGCGAGGGCTGGCCGGCGCTGACCGAGGGCGCGGCGATCTACGCGACCTTCGAGCCGATGAACATCCCGATCGGCGGCTTCATCGCCGAGGCGAAGAAGAAGAAATGGGCGCTGCATCCCATCGCCTGGGCCGCCGCGCAGCCATGCGCCCATGTCACCGACGAGGCCTTCGAGCATGTGGTCGGCAAGATCGTCGATGGCGTGGCCGCGCTGCAGGGCCGCATCGACGCGGTCTATCTCGACCTGCATGGCGCCATGGTCACCGAGAGCCATGAGGACGGCGAGGGCGAGATCCTGCGCCGCGTGCGTGCAGTTGTAGGCCCGGACATACCCGTCGTCGCCAGCCTCGACCTGCATGTCAACATCACCGAGGCGATGGTGCGATACAGCGACGCGCTGATCGCCTATCGCACCTATCCGCATCTCGACATGGCGGTGACCGGCGGCCGCGTCGCGCGGCATCTGGAACAGCTGCTGACCGGCGAGCGGTCGAAGCAGGCGAAAGCGCTGCGCAAGCTGCCGTTCCTGATCCCGCTGACCGCGCAATGCACCTTCATCGAGCCGTGCAGGAGCATCTATGAGACTCTCGGCCAGATGGAGCTGGGCGCCGTCTCGTCGCTGTCGTTCGCGCCGGGCTTCCATCCGGCCGATATCCGCGACTGCGGCCCGGCGGTGATCGCCTATGCCGACACGCAGGATGCCGCCGACCGCGCGGCGGATGCGCTGGCCCGCCAGATCGCCGAGCGCGAGGGCGAGTTCCGCACCCGGCTGCTGTCGCCCGAGGCCGCCATTGCCGAGGCGCGGGCGATGATCCGCGCCGGCGCCAGCAAGTCGGTGGTGCTGGCCGACGTGCAGGATAATCCGGGTGCGGGGGCGACCTGCGACACCACGGGCCTGATCGCCGCGCTGGTGGCCGAGGGCGTGCCGGACGCCGCGGTCTGCGCGCTGTATGACCCGGAGACGGCGCGGCTGGCGCATCAGGCCGGCGAGGGCGCCACGCTCGAGATCGCCATCGGCGGCAAGCTCTATACCGACCACGGCGCCGGGCCGTTCCGCCACCGCTTCGAGGTCGCCAGGCTCGGCGACGGCAAATTCCTCTGCACCGGGCCGTTCTATCGCGGCACCCAGGCGAAGCTGGGGCCGCAGGCCCTGCTGCGCATCCGCAACCCGGAATCGCCCCAGGGCCGCGGCGTCGACATCCTGGTCAGCTCGACCCGCATGCAGGCCGCCGACAAGGAGCAGTTCCGCCAGCTCGGCATCGAGCCGGGCCAGCGCCCGATCCTCGGCCTGAAAAGCACGGTGCATTTCCGCGGCGACTTCACCGACATCGCCCACGAGATCCTGACCGTCGAGAGCCCTGGCGCCTTCATCGAGCGGGCCGAGACCCTGCCGTACAAGCACCTGCGCAGCGGTATCCGGCTGTTCCCGCAGGGCCGGGTGCATGCCGGCTGACGCATACCGCATTATGCACCGGTGCTGACCGTTCCGGTCCGTTTGTGACCGTTGCGGCCCGTTCTGGCCCGCTGGTGACCGTTTCTGACCGTTCGGGACCGTTTCTGACCGTTTCTGACCGTTCGGGACCGTTTCTGACCGTTTCGCACCGTTGGCGACCGCTGAGGACCGGCGGGGTCTGCCCGGATGCGCCGGGGCGGTACCCGGACAAGAACAAAATGGGTATCCGGCGGCCCGCCGGCAAGAGCCGTCGTCCCGCGCAATTTTCAGGATACGCGCCGTTCTCTGAAATTTTCGCGGCCGGTCAGGCGGTCTTCCGGATCTGCCGGACCCCGGCGCGCGCTGGCGCTTGGCCGGGGTGACGATTTGTGGGGGCGCTCCCGAAGCCCCGCCGTCCGAAACCCCGCCATCCCATAACCCGTCACCCCGGGCCAGACCTGGGGTCCATGCGGCGATGCCGTAGCGCAACCGGCGGGATGGCAGGCGCGGCAAGGGCGGCTGGACCCCGGCTCGCGCTGGCGCTTGGCCGGGGTGACGGTTTGTGGGGGGGCGGCCATGGAAGGTCGAACCCTGACTCGTCACCCCGGGCCAGACCCGGGGTCCATGCGGCGGCGCCGTAGCGCAGGCGGCGGGACGGCCTGCGCGGCAAGGGCGGCTGGACCCCGGCTCGCGCTGACGCTTGGCCGGGGTGACGGTTTGTGGGGGGCGGCCATGGAAGGTCGAACCCTGACTCGTCACCCCGGGCGCAGACCCGGGGTCCATGCGGTGGCGCCGTAGCGCAGGCGGCGGGATGGCAGGCGCGGCAGGGGCGGCTGGACCCTCGGGGCAAGCCCGAGGGTGACGGTTTATGGGAGCCGGCCATGGACGCCCGATCACGAATGAACGGGCCTGCCGCAAGGACAGGATTTATGCCCCGCCGCCGGCGCGCTAGACTGGCCGGCAACGACACGGACGACCAGCGGAGGAGAGGCCAGTGCAGGAGGAATCCGCCGAGGCCGTGGCGGCAAGGCCGGTGCGCCATGCCCGCGACCTGTTCACGCCGGAAGAGATCAAACGGCTCGGCCGCCGCTCGGACCTCGCCGGCGCCCTGCTGGTGCTGCATGCCTGGGCGCTGATCGGCGGCGCCATGGCGGTGTTTGCCGCCTGGCCGAACCCGCTCACCTTCATCGCGGCCGTGATGGTGATCGGCGGGCGGCAGCTCGGCCTCGCCATCCTGATGCATGACGCCGCCCATGGCCTGCTGTTCCGCACACGGCGCTGGAACGAATTCGCCGGGCAGTGGCTCTGCGCCTGGCCGGTCGGCACCGACCTGCATCTCTATCGCCCCTATCACCTGAAGCATCATCGCTTCACCCAGCAGGCCGAGGACCCCGACCTGGTGCTCTCGGCGCCGTTTCCGATCACGCGCAGGAGTCTCTGGCGCAAGATCCGCCGCGACCTGACCGGCGAGAGTGGCTTTCGCCGGCGGCAGGCGCAGTGGCGCGAGGCATGGGAAGGCGAATTGGCTTGGACGGAGCGCCGCGCGCGACTGAGCCAGCTCGGCATCACCGGCGGGCTGGCCGCCAACCTCGTGCTGCTCGCGGGACTCACTGCCATCGGCACCTGGTGGCTCTATCCGGTGCTGTGGCTGCTGCCGCTGTTCACCTGGTACCAGCTGGTCAGCCGCATCCGCAACATCGCCGAGCATGCCATGGTGCCCGACAACGACGACAGTTTACGCAACACGCGCACGACCCATGCCGGGCCGCTGCTGCGCCTCGTGCTGGCGCCCTACCGGGTGAACTACCACCTCGAACACCATCTCGCCCTGCAGGTGCCCTGCTGGAAACTGCCGCAGGCGCACCGCATGCTGCTGGCGAAAGGCTGGGGCGAGAAGATGGAGATTCAGAAAAGCTACGCCGCCGTGCTGCGGCTGGCGGCGAGTGCGCTGTCGGAGCGGGGCGGCGGTGCGAGCGGCCCGAAAGCGCAGCATATCTGAGGGGCGCAGCATATCCGACGCGCCCCGAGCGGTGACCGGCGGCCCTGCATACAGGTGTTGGCATAATTGACAACAGCCGGCCGGCCGTGCTGTAATTCCTGCCAACATGAAGGCCGAGTTGCTGATGCGCGAGGTCTGGCGGCTCGACGAGCATGCGGCGGTCGAGATCGTTATCTGGCGCCTGCCGAAACCGCTGGCCGGATCGCGCCACGGTTTCAAATACCGGCTGGCCTATATCGAGCGGAATCGCTGCGTGCTGCGCTACGACAACGAGGCGGGCAAGGGCGACCACCGCCATGCCGGGCGCCGCGAACAGGCCTATGACTTCAGCGACCCGGATACCCTGCTGGCGGATTTCTGGCGCGATGTTGACGAGTGGAGGCGCAGATGAGCAGCAAACCGGCGACAGACGGACCCGCGAATACCGTGACCATCGGCATCGCCGACCTGGCAGACGTGAAAAGCCGCGCCCGCGCCGCCTTTCGCGGCAGGAAGCAGGGTGCCCATATCACCTTCGCCTCGCATGACCTGCTGATGAAGACGCTGACGCCGAAACGCTGGGACCTGCTGCGCGCCATGACGGGGCTCGGGCCGACCGGCATCCGCCCGCTGGCGCGGCGGGTGGAGCGCGACGTGAAAAGCGTGCACCGCGACGTGCAGGCGATGCTGAAAGCCGGCCTGCTGCAGGCCACCGACGACGGCAAGGTGGAATTCCCCTGGGACGCCATCCATGTGGATTTCATGCTGAAGGCGGCGTGAGGGTGCGCCTGCTGGCGAAGGGGTACGGTGGATGGATGGAGATTCGGAAGTCGTATGTAGCCATGCTGCGACCGGCGGCGAGTGCGATGGGCGCGAGCGGAGGTAAGGATCGCCTGCCCGGCGGAATGTCACAAATCGTTGTCGATATGCTATCAAAAAAGCGGCTCGAATTTTCTAGTGATGCAGAAATTCGATTTGTAACCGACTCTTTGACTGTGGATGAAAAATGGGCAGGCAATTTAGTTGGTAGCCATATTGATTCTAATGTTGAAAATCCGAATAAATTTGTGCATGTCGAAATTGATTTAGATAAAATGATCGATGCAATTGTTCTGCACCCGAAAAGTGGATCCGAATATAAAAATAAAATTATCAATATGATTGAAATGACGCGCGATAATCCGAGTGACTTAATTCAAAAAATAAAAACATCTTCGTTAGCATGAATATATCCACTCTTTCGGAGTCATTCGAAATATTTCCTTGAATCTCGCATTGAACGTCGACAGGTCGCCGAAGCCGGCGTCGTAGGCAATCGCCGCGATGCTGTCGGTGCTCTCGCGTAATCGCACCGCCGCGCGGCGCAGGCGTAAACCCAGCAGCCAGTCATAGGGCGTGCTGCCGGTGATGCGGCGGAAGCTGCGCAGGAAATGGTATTTGCTCATGCAGGCGAGCGCCGCCAGCGCATCGAGGCTGTGCGGCTGGTCCTGCGTCTCTTCCATATGCCGCAGCACGGCGGCGATGCGCCGGTGGTCGCGGGGCGAGGGCGCGGCGGTGGTCGGCGTCTCGCCGCTCGCCGTGGTCAGCACCGCCTCGGCCAGGCGGATCGCGGTCTCCTCGATCTGAGCGCTGTCGCTCTCTGGCGACCGGGCATCCGGCGCGGCCAAAGCTTCGAGGCCGGCCAGGGCTTCGAGGCCGGCCAGCAGCGGCGTCAGCCGGCGCACACTGGCCGGCAGCATGGCATGGCGGAAGCGGAAGCGGCTGCTGCCGGCATGGCTGGCGGCGATCTCGGCGAAATAGTCGGGCGCGAAATGCAGCGAGAGGCAGCGGTCGCCGGCGCTGTGATCATGGCCGCATTCGAAACAGGCGCCGCTGTTGCCGAGCAGCAGGGCACCGGCATGCAGCAGCGCGGTGCCGCTGTCGGTGCGGTAGCGGAAGCTGCCGGCGGCGACCAGCGAGATCGAGGCGCTGTCGTGGCGTTCCTCGAAGGCGCGGTCGGCCGGGCCGGCCGTGCACAGGATGTCGCGGAACAGCCAGCCGTTGCCGGCCGCAATGGTGCGGCTGGCGAGCTTCGGTGGCGGCGCGGTTTCGGCGGTCGGCATGATGGAAGAATAGCAATATTCCCCAAGTGCCGGGAGGGGGCATCGGGCAGTCTGCGCGGCGCCAGTATGACGGACACCGTCAGACCCACACAGAGGACTGCCTTCCGATGCTCAACCACATTTCCTTCGGCGTCGCCGATCTCGCCCGCAGCCGCAAATTCTACGATGCCGTGCTCAAGCCGCTGGGCCTTGCCTGCACCGCGCCGGGCGACACATCGCTCGGTTACGGCGATGCGGCCGGCGCCATTGCGCTGTGGCTGCTGGCGGCCAAGAAGCCGGTCAGGGCCGAGGCGCAGAACGGCCTGCATGTCTGCTTCGATGCGCCCAGCCGCAAGGCGGTCGATGCCTTCCATGCCGCTGCCCTGAAGGCCGGCGGGTCGGACAACGGCCGGCCCGGCCTGCGCGCCGATTACGGGGCGCACTATTACGCCGCCTTCGTGATTGATCCGGACGGCTATCGGCTGGAGGCCTTCTGCGGGGCGGCAAAGTAAGCGCCGACCGGCGGGCGCTTCGCACCTGCAATATACTGCAGGGTTTGTGACCGCCGACATTGTTTGCAGACAGATGAGTTGGCAGGCTCGGGGCAGTTTTCCGGGCCTGCCGCGCCTGTCGCGGGTAACCATCCGCCGTTCCGGACGGTCTCTCCCGGCCGGTTTTATCCCGGCCTGTTCCGCCCCGTCCGCAGCGCGATCTGCATCCGGCAGCCCGCCGATAAAAAAACATGCCGCCCAGGAGCCTCCCCCATGTCCGCCCCCGCCACCCTGCCTGCCGGCACCGCCGCCGGCCAAGCCACCCCTGACTCCGGTTCTCGTGACACCGCACGCCGCGTCTGGGCCATCGTCGCCGGCTCGTCCGGCAACCTCGTCGAATGGTATGACTTCTACGTCTATTCCTTCTGCGCGCTGTATTTCGCGCCGGCCTTCTTCCCGCAGGGCAACACCACCACCCAGCTGCTCTCGGCCGCCGGCGTCTTCGCCGCCGGCTTCCTGATGCGGCCGATCGGCGGCTGGTTCTTCGGCCGCTTCGCCGACCGCCGGGGCCGCCGCGCCGCCATGGTGCTCTCGGTGATCCTGATGTGCAGCGGCTCGCTGGTGATCGCCGTGCTGCCGACCTATGACACGCTGGGCAATGCCGCCGCCGTGCTGCTGGTGCTGGCCCGCCTGCTGCAGGGCTTCTCGGTCGGCGGCGAATACGGCACCAGCGCCACCTACATGAGCGAGGTCGCCGTCGCCAGGCACCGCGGCTTTTTCGCCTCGTTCCAGTATGTCACGCTGATCGGCGGCCAGCTCGTCGCCGTGCTGGTGCTGGTGATCATGCAGCAGTTCCTCAGCCATGCCGAACTGTCGGCCTGGGGCTGGCGCGTGCCGTTCTTCATCGGCGCGGTGCTGGCGGTGATCGCGCTGTACCTGCGCCGCGCCCTGCCGGAGACCGCCAGCAAGACCGACCGCAGCCGCAAGGAGGCCGGCACGCTGGCCGGCCTGCGCGTGCATTACAAGGCGGTGCTGCAGGTGCTGGGCCTGACCGCGGCAGGCTCGCTGCTGTTCTACACCTATACGACCTACATGCAGAAATACCTGGTCAACACCGCCGGGATGAACGCGAAAACCGCCAGCGAGACGATGACCGTGGTGCTGCTGGTCTACATGCTGATGCAGCCGCTGTTCGGCGCCATCGCCGACCGCATCGGCCGCAAGCCGGCGCTGCTGGCCTTTGCCGTGCTCAGCATCGTCAGCACGGTGCCGCTGCTGAGTGCCATCGGCCATGTGCAGAGCCCGGTGATGGCCTTCGTGCTGATCGTGGCCGCGCTCGCCATCGTCAGCTTCTATACGTCGATCAGCGGCCTGGTGAAGGCCGAGCTGTTCCCGACCCAGGTGCGCGCGCTCGGCGTCGGCCTGTCCTACGCCATCGGCAACGCGCTGTTCGGCGGCACGGCGGAATATGCCGCGCTCTGGTTCAAGCAGGCAGGCATCGAGAGCGACTTCTACTGGTATGTCACCGGCATGGCGGTGATCGCGCTGCTCGCGGTGATCTGGATGCCGGACAGCCGCCGCCACGGCCATCTCGGCGGCGACCACCCGGTGGAGTAGGGGCGCAGGCCGGATCGTTTACCCAGATCGTCACCCCGGCCAGATTGACCCGTTCACAAAGATCGTCACCCCCGGACTTGATCCGGGGGGCCATCTGTCCTTTCCGTGTCTCTGGTCGTGCGGTTTGTATGGTGACGGTGCCGCATGGATCCCCGGGTCAAGCCCGGGGATGACGGTTTTTTTATACGTCCGTCAAAGAAGCCGTACCGGCCCCATATCCCCCGGGGTCGAAGCGGCGGCCGGTCTCTGCTAAACCGGAGGGGCAGGGCGAATCGGCCCCTCCTTCCGGTTGGCATGACCTCTCAGATGTCTTCAGAGTCCGGCGCAGTTTCCGGCGAGTCCGCAGCGCTTTCCGATGCGTTGGCGGAGGCGCGCGCCGCCCTGCATTCGGTGTTCGGCTTCGACAGTTTCCGCGCCGGCCAGGCCGAGATCGTGCAGTGCCTGCTCGGCGGCGCCGATGTGCTGGCCGTGATGCCGACCGGTAGCGGCAAGTCGCTGTGCTACCAGCTGCCGGCGATTCTGACGGGCGGGCTGACCGTGGTGGTCTCCCCGCTGATCGCCCTGATGCGCGACCAGGTGCGCCAGCTGCAGGGGCTCGGCGTGAATGCGGCGGCGCTCAATTCCGCCAATTCCGAGGACGACAACACGCGCATCCACCGCGACCTGCGCGACGGCAGCCTGCGCCTGCTCTATGTGGCGCCGGAGCGGCTGGTGCGCGACGGCACCGTGGCGATGCTGAAACGGCATGGGGTGGGGTTGCTCGCCATCGACGAGGCCCATTGCGTCTCGCAATGGGGCCATGACTTCCGCCCGGAATACCTCGCGCTCGGCCAGGTGCGCGCCGAGCTGGGCCATCCGCCGACCATTGCGCTGACCGCTACGGCGGACGCGCCGACCCGCGCCGATATCGTGGCGAAGCTGTTCGGCGACAGCGATCCGCGGCTGTTCATCCGCAGCTTCGACCGCCCCAACCTGCACCTGATGATGCAGCCCAAGGCGAGCGCCAAGCAGCAGATCGGCCGCTTCATCGCGGCGCGGCGGGGGCTGAACGGCATCGTCTACTGCTCGTCGCGCAAGCGCACCGAGGAGCTGGCGGCAGGTCTTGCCGGGATGGGCCACAACGCGCTGCCCTATCATGCCGGCCTCGATCAAAGCGTCCGCAACGCCAACCAGGACACCTTCCTGCGTGAGGACGGCGTGGTGATGGTGGCCACCGTGGCGTTCGGCATGGGCATCGACAAGCCGGACGTGCGCTATGTCTGCCATGCCGACCTGCCGGCCAATGTGGAAGCCTATTACCAGGAGATCGGCCGTGCCGGCCGCGACGGCCTGCCGGCCGAAACGCTGACGCTGTATGGCCTCGACGACATGCGGCTGCGCCGCCTGCAGATCGAGCAGGGCGAGGCCAGCGAAGACCGCAAACGCATCGAACGGCAGCGCTTCAACGCGCTGGTCGCACTCTGCGAAAGCCCGCGCTGCCGGCGGCAGACCCTGCTCGCCTATTTCGGCGAGGAGAGCGGCCCCTGCGGCCATTGCGACCTCTGCCAGGACGACGTCGCGCGCTTCGATGCCACGGTGGAGGCGCAGAAGGCGATGTCGGCGATGGCGCGTACCGGCCAGCGCTTCGGCACCGAGCATCTGGTGCAGATCCTGCTCGGCAATGCGACCGACGCCATCCTGCGGCTGGAGCATGACCGGCTGCCGACCTTCGGCGTCGGCAAGGACCGCGATGCTCATGCCTGGCGCTCGATCTTCCGCCAGCTTTATGGCGCCGGACTGATCGACCTCGATATAGCCGGTCATGGCGGCTGGTTCATCACCGACCAGGGCCGCGCCGTGCTCAAGGGGCAGGCGACGGTGGAACTGCGCGTCGAGAGCCTGACCGGCGGTCGCGCCAAGGACCGGAGGCGCGGGGCGGGTGCGGCGGCCGTCGCCGAAGCCGCACTCTCGGCCGGCGACCAGACGCTGCTTGCGGCGTTGAAAGACCTGCGGCGCAAACTTGCCACCGAGCTGCAGCAGCCGGCCTATCTGGTGTTCTCCGATCGCACGCTGATCGAACTGGCGATCAAGCGGCCGCAGAATCTCTACCGGATGGCGGATATCCACGGCATCGGCCAGGCCAAGCTCGACCGCTTCGGCGACGCGTTTCTCGATGTGGTGCTGGCGCATGACGCGCCGGATCGGCAGGCGCCAGGCCGGGATGCCGCCGACTAGGCCGCTGCGGCGATCTCGCAGATGATCGGCGTGTGATCGGAGGCCTTCTCGCGGCCGCGGGGGTTGCGGTCGATCTCGCAGGACACCAGCCGGTCGGCCAGCTGCGGCGACAGCAGGAAGTGATCGATGCGCAGGCCGTTGTTCTTCGGCCAGGCGCCGGCCTGATAGTCCCAGAAGGTGTAATCCACCTTGGTGGGGTGCAGGGCACGCCAGGCCTCGGTGAGGCCGAGATTGAGCAGGCTGCGGAACGCCCTGCGGCTGTCGGGCCAGCACAGGGCATCCTCGGCGAAGCCGATCGGATCGAACACATCGACATCCAGCGGGCAGACATTGTAGTCGCCGGCCATCAGGAAGGGGCGTTCCTCGGCGAGCAGTTCCGCGGCGCGCGCCTGCAGGCGGCGCATCCAGCCGAGCTTGTAGTCGTATTTCTCGCCCGGCCGCGGGTTGCCGTTCGGCAGGTAGAGGCCGCAGACCGTCACACCGCCGAAATCCGCCTCGATATAACGGGACTGCTCGTCGGCATCGTCGCCGGCCAGCCGCGTGCGCACGGCATCGGGCTTCTCGCGGCTGAGAACGGCGACGCCGTTATAGCTCTTCTGGCCATGGGCATGGACCTGATAGCCGAGCGACTGGAATTCCAGCACCGGGAAATCGGCGTCCTGGCATTTGATTTCCTGCAGCAGCAGCACGTCGGGCCGGGCCTCGCGCACCCAGTCGGTGGCATTGGCAAGCCGGGCCTTGATCGAATTGACGTTCCAGGAGGCGATTTTCATGGCCAAACGGAATAGCAGGAAAGCTGTGCCGAATGAAGGGGGCTACCTCACAACCGGTTCCGGGCCAGCCAGTCACTCAGGATGCCGGCGGCTTCCGTCGGATACTGGTCGACGAAGAAATGCCCGCCCGGCAGGCTGGCGGTGGACAGGTCATCGCATTTCTCGCGCCAGACAGCCGCCATATCGAACAGTTGTCCCATCAGGCCGGTGCTGCCCCAGAAGGCGAGCGTCGGGCAGGCGACGCGACGGGCGAGATCGGCGGTATCAAGGTCGAAATCGACCGTAGCGGCCGCGCGGTAATCCGAGCAGGCCCCGCGGATCGCATCTGGCTGGCGCCAGCAGCGCCGGTATTCGGCCACCTGCGCGGCGTCGAAATCCTCGATCCGGGTGGCGCCCCAGCCAACCAGACAGGTCTCGAAGAAGGCATCCGGATCGCGGGCAATCATGGTTTCAGGGAAGGGTGACGGCTGCGACAGGAAATACCAATGCCAGTAGGCCTTGGCGACCTGCCGGGTGACCGCGGCGAACATCGTGTGGGTCGGCACGATGTCGAGTACGGCCAGTGAGGCCACGCAATCCGGATGGTCGAGCGCCATGCGGTGGCCGGTGCGGCCGCCACGATCATGGCCGATCACATGGAAACGCCCGAAGCCAAGCTGCCGCATCAGCAGAATCTGATCACCGGCCATGGTACGGAAGGAATAGTTGCTGTGATCCGGCAACTCCGGCGGCTTGTCGCTGTCGCCATAGCCGCGCAGGTCAGCGCAGATCACCGTGTGGCTGCGCGCCAACACAGGCGCGACATGCGCCCACATGGCCTTGGTCTGCGGGAAGCCGTGCAGCAGCAGGAGCGGTGGACCGTTGCCGCCCGCGACATAACTGATGTCGATATCGCCGCAGCGTTGCGCAGCCGACCGGAATCCGTCGAACATCTGTTTCCTCTCCATGTGCGGACCTCGCGGGATCCGTCTCTCGTTTTTGCCGCATCAGCTAAACAGAGCCGGGCGGATTCCGGCATTGAATTATATTCAGTGCCGGTTGCGGATTTCTGCGCTGCCGCGATTACAACTCGCCGCCGATCGCTTTCTTCAGCGCGGCGATGCGCGTCTCGTTGCGTTTGTAGAAAATCCATTGACGGGTCTTCTTGGCGGTCAGCAGGCCGGCGCGGGTCAGCGTCGCCAGATGCACATGGGCGGTCGGCTGGCTGACGCCGAGCTTGTCGGCGATGAACACGCCGCAGACGCCATCCTTCACCAGATCGCCGTCGCGCTGTTCGGGGAAATGCGCGCGCGGGTCCTTCAGCCAGCCGAGGATGGCCAGCCGTTTCGGATTGGCGATGGCCTTCAGGCCGTCGAGGTCGCTGGCTTTCATGTCCTGCCGATGGACTTAGTCGATTAGCTAAGTTACTGTGCCATATTCCGTGTGTCAAACGAGGGATCGCCATGACCGCCGCTGTTGCCGCCGAAGCCGCCATTATTGACCGCGCCGGGGTGGAAGCGACGCTGCCGCTGATCCGGTCACATGTGCGCCGCACGCCGGTGCTTGAGGTGGCGGCAGCCGATCTCGGCCTAGCCGGCGATGCGCCGCCGGTGACGCTGAAGCTGGAATTCCTGCAGCATGCCGGTTCGTTCAAGCCGCGCGGCGCCTTCACCAACCTGCTGACCCGGCAGATACCGGCGGCCGGCGTGGTCGCAGCCTCGGGCGGCAACCACGGTGCCGCCGTGGCCTATGCCGCGAAGCAGCTCGGCATCCCGGCGAAGATCTTCATCCCGGAGGTGGCCTCGCCGACCAAGGTGGCGCAGATCCGCGGCTATGGCGCCGCGCTGGTGATATCCGGGCAGCGTTATGCCGATGCGCTGGCGGCCAGCGAAGAATGGATCGCGCAGTCGGGTGCGCTCGCCGTCCATGCCTATGACCATCCGGCGACCCTGCTGGGGCAGGGCACGGTGGCGCTGGAATGGGCGGAGCAGGCGCCGGAGCTCGATACCGTACTGGTGGCGGTCGGCGGCGGCGGCCTGATCGGCGGCATGGCGGCTTATTACGCCGGCGGCACGCGGCTGATCGGCGTCGAGCCGGAAGCAGCGCCGACCCTGACCATGGCGCTGGACGCCGGCCGCCCGGTCGAGGCGCCGGCGGGCGGCGTCGCCGCCGACAGCCTGGCACCGAAGCAGATCGGCGCGCTGGCCTTCGAACAGGCGCAGCGCCATGTGGCGGCCACGGTGCTGGTCACCGACGATGCCATTGTGGCGGCGCAGCGGCGCATCTGGGAGAGTTTCAGGATCGTGGCCGAGCCGGGCGGGGCGGCGGCGCTGGCGGCCGTGCTGTCAGGGCGCTACCGGCCGCAGGCCGGCGAGCGGATCGGCGTGCTGATGTGCGGCGCCAACAGCCATGCAGTCGATTTCGGCCGCTGAGGCCGGGACCGCCAGGTTGGGCGGCTGGCGTCAGATGGCGAAGGAATTGCCGCAGCCGCAGCTCGACGAGGCCTGCGGGTTGGCGATCTTGAAATAGGCGCCGGTCAGGTCCTCGATGAAGTCGATCTCGGCGCCGCGCAGGTATTCCACGGAGACGGTGTCGATCACCACCCGGGCGCCGTCGCGTTCGATGACGATGTCGTCGGCAGTTTCGGCATCGTCGAGGGTGAAGCCGTACTGGAAGCCGGAGCAGCCGCCGCCGGAGACGCTGATGCGCAGCGCCATGGCGGGATTGCCGTCCTGCGCCACGATGGTCCGCACCCGGCGCGCCGCCGAGGCGCTGACGGTCACCGGAGCCGCGCCGGCATCGGCCGGGGCAGTCTGGGCGCCGTTCTGGGGGCTGGTCTGGGTCGGCAGGTCGGTCACAGGGTCCTCACAGGTGTATTTACGCTTGGTTTACCAATAATTTGCCACATTGCATAAGCAATTTAGGAAACATTGCGCGGAAGTCAATTTTGGCAGGGCGCGCGGGCGGTGCGTTGCGGCTGGGATGGCCAGTCGCTAGTGTCCGGCCCGATTCCAGGAAGATACGAAAAGCCTTTCCGAAATGAACGTTTTCACCGAATTCCGCCGCGCCGTGATGGCGGCCGTCCATACGCTTTCCGAGCAGGGGGTGCTGGCGGGCGAACTGCCGCTGTCGGCCATCGCCGTCGAGCCGCCGCGCGATCCGAGTCATGGCGACCTCGCCACCAATGTCGCCATGGTGCTGGGCAAACCGGCGAAAATGGCGCCGCGTGCGCTGGCCGAGGCGATCAAACCGCTGCTGGAAGCCCATCCGGCGGTCACCGCCGTCGAGATCGCCGGGCCGGGCTTCATCAACCTGCGCCTGAACCCGGAGCACTGGCAGGGCCAGATTGCCACGATCCTGAAGACCGGCGCCGCCTATGGCGACAGCGACCTGGGGCAGGGCCGGCCGGTCAATGTCGAATATGTCTCGGCCAACCCGACCGGCCCGATGCATGTCGGCCATTGCCGCGGCGCCGTGTTTGGCGATGCGCTGGCCGCCCTGCTGCAGAAGGCCGGCTTCCAGGTCTGCCGCGAATATTACATCAACGATGCCGGCGCCCAGGTCGACGTGCTGGCCCGTTCCGCGCATCTGCGCTACCGCGAGGCGCTCGGCGAGACCATCAGCATCCCGGAAGGGCTCTATCCCGGCGACTACCTGGTGCCGCTCGGCCAGGCGCTGGCCGCGCAATACGGCGACACATACAAGACCGCGCCCGAGGGCGAATGGCTGGCGCTGTTCCGCAAGGAAGCCACCGCGGCGATGATGGCGATGGTGCGCGACGACCTTGCCGCGCTGAACATCCACCATGCCGTCTTCACCTCGGAAAAGGCGCTGCATGACAGCGGCGCCGTGCAGGGTGCCTTCGACCGCCTCAAGCAGCGCGGCCTGATCTATACCGGCGTGCTGGAGCCACCCAAGGGCAAGCCGCCCGAGGATTACGAGGCGCGGCCGCAGGAGCTGTTCAAGGCCAGCGAATTCGGCGACGACACCGACCGGCCGCTGAAGAAATCGGACGGCTCGTGGACCTATTTCGGCGCCGACATCGCCTATCACGACGACAAGTACCGCCGCGGCTTCAGCCAGATGATCGACGTCTGGGGCGCCGACCACGGCGGCTACGTCAAGCGCATGAAGGCGGCCGTGAAGGCGCTGTCGAACGGCGAGGGCGAACTCGACGTCAAGCTGGTGCAGATGGTCAACCTGCTCGACGGTGGCCAGCCGGTGAAGATGTCCAAGCGGGCCGGCACCTTCGTCACCCTGCGTGACGTGGTGGACGAGGTCGGCCGGGACGTCGTGCGCTTCATCATGCTGACGCGCAAGAACGACGCCCAGCTCGACTTCGACTTCAAGAAGGTGACCGAACAGTCGAAGGACAATCCGGTCTTCTACGTCCAGTATGCCCATGCCCGCATCTGTTCGGTGCTGCGCAATGCGGCTGCCGAAGTGCCGGGTATCGACACCGAGGACGGTGCGCTGGCCCAGGCCGATCTCGGCCGGCTGTCGCATGACTCGGAACTGGCGCTGATCAAGCTGCTGGCAAGCTGGCCGCGGCTGGTCGACAGCGCCGCCGAGGCCCATGAACCGCACCGGGTGGCGTTTTATCTGCAGGAGGTCGCCGCGGCCTTCCACGGCCTGTGGAACGTCGGCCGCGACGATACCAGCGTGCGGTTTCTGATCCCCGAGGATCTGGCGCTGACGCGGGCGCGGCTGGCGCTGCTGCGCGCGGTGGCCGTCGTGATCGCGTCGGGCCTGTCGGTGATGGGCGTGACGCCCGTTGAAGAGATGAGGTGAGTGATGAGTGACCTGCGAACCGAACGCGGCGGGCGCCCGGTGCCCGGCGACGAGCAGCAGGGCGGCAGCCCGAAGCGGATGATCACGGCGGCAATCGCGCTCGGCGCGGTGGCGGCTTTCGGCATCGGCATCTGGTTCGCCTATGACCAGGGCGTCAAGCGCGGCTCGAGCGGCGCGCCGCCGCTGATCCGGGCCGACCAGGGCCCGACCAAGGTGGCGCCGGAGAATCCCGGCGGCATGCAGGTGCCGAACCAGGACAAGCAGATCTATGACCGCATCGGCGGCAATGTGCCGCCGGCCGGCGATGACGGCAAGACCGAACGCCTGCTGCCGCCGCCGGAGCGGCCGTCCGCCAGCGTTGCCACGGCTCCCGCCACGGGGCCGGCCGGCAGCGCGCCGTCGGTGACGGTGCCGATGCGTCCGGCGCCGAGCCCGGTTCCCAACCAGGCGCCGAATCAGGCGCAGGGCCAGCAGGGCCAGGCGGCGACCGGCATTCCGAACCAGACCAACGCGCCGAGCGCCATGCCGCTGTCGCAGGCCGAGAAGACGCAGGCCGAGAGGACTCCGGCGGCAAAGCCGGCCGAGAGCAAGCCGGCCGCCAAGCCCGCAGCCGAGGCACCGGCCAAGACCGCCTCGCTGGCGTCGCCGGGCGGCAGCGCGAAAGTGCAGCTCGCCTCGCTGAAGGACCAGGCCGACGCGCAGGCGACCTGGAACCGGCTGCAGAAGAAGTTCCCCGAACTGCTCAATGGCCTGACCCCGAGCTACGAGAAGGTGGAAATCCCCAACAAGGGCGCCTTCGTGCGCCTGCAGGTCGGGCCGCTGAAGGATCGCGCCGCGGCGCAGTCGCTGTGCCAGCAGCTCGCGGCCAAGAACCAGGGCTGCATCGTTGTCAGCAAGTAACGGCGCGGCTGCCACCGACTGGGGCGGCTTCGCCCCGGTCGTGGTCGGCTGTGCCGGCCTGCAGCTGACGCCCGAGGAGCGCGTGCTGTTCGGCGTGCGCCGGCCGCTCGGCCTGATCCTGTTCGCCCGCAATGTCGACAGCCCGGCGCAGGTAAAGGCGCTGATCGCCGATTTCCGCGGCGTGGTCGGCAACGAGCTGGCGCCGGTGCTGATCGATCAGGAAGGCGGCCGGGTCGCCCGGCTGAAGCCGCCGCACTGGCCGAAATTTCCCGCCGGCGAGGTCTTCGGCCGGCTGTGGGCGCAGGACCGTGCCGCCGGCGAGGAACTGGCCTACCTGAATTACCGCTGGATCGGCGCCGAACTGGCCGCGCTCGGCATCGATGTCGACTGCGCGCCGGTCGCCGACCTGCCGGTGCCCGGCGCTCATGACGTGATCGGCGACCGCGCCTATGGCCGCGATCCCGCCACGGTGACCGCCATCGGCGGCGCGGTGATGCGCGGCCTTGCCGATGCCGGCGTGCTGCCCGTCATCAAGCATATTCCCGGCCATGGCCGCTCGCATGTCGACAGCCATCTTGACCTTCCGGTGGTCGATACCGATCTGGCAGAGATGGCCCACAGCGATTTCCGGCCCTTCGTCGCCCTGCGCGACGCGCCCTACGGCACGCCGTGCTGGGCAATGACCGCGCATATCGTCTACAGCGCCATCGATGCCGGGCATCCGGCCACCATGTCGCCCCTGGTGATCGGCGATATCATCCGCCGCCGCATCGGTTTCGACGGCGTGCTGATCAGCGACGACCTCAACATGAAGGCCCTGAAGGGCCGGCCGGCCGAAACCGGGCCAGCGGCGCTGGCGGCCGGCTGCGACCTGGCGCTGCATTGCTCGGGCGACCTGGCCGAGATGCAGGCGCTGTTCACCGCCCTGCCGGCCATGGGCCCGGACGCCGCCCGGCGGATCGGCGCCGCCCGCGCCAGCCTGCCGGCAACGCAGGCCTTCGGGGCGGCGGAGGCCGCGCGGCACCGCAGCCTGCTGGAACAGGCGGGGGCATGAGCCAGCACCTCCTCGCCACCCTGTTCGACATCTCGACCTGGATCCTGCCGGCCCTGCTGGCGATCACCCTGCACGAGGCCGCCCATGGCTGGGTCGCCTGGAAACTCGGCGACGACACCGCCCTGCGCGCCGGCCGGGTCAGCTTCAACCCGCTGCGCCATGTCGACCGTATGGGGACGATCATCATCCCCGGCATGCTGCTGCTGCTGCGGGCGCCGTTCCTGTTCGGCTGGGCCAAGCCGGTGCCGGTCAATTTCGCCAACCTGCCGCGACCGCGCCGCGACATGGCCATCGTGGCGGCCGCCGGACCCGCGGTGAACCTGCTGCAGGCCTATATCGCCATGCTGGCCTTCAACCTGCTGCCGCTGTTCGGTGGACTGGCTGACGACTGGCTGGCCATGAATTTCGATAAAGCCATAGCAATCAACCTTGTATTGTGTGTTTTTAACCTGATTCCGCTGCCGCCGCTGGATGGCGGCCGGGTCGCGGTCGGACTGCTGCCCCTGCCGCTGGCGCGCCCCTTGGCCCGTCTGGAACCCTATGGCATGGTCATCCTGCTGATTCTCCTGCTGGCCGTGCCCCTGGCGGCACGGGAATTCGGCACCAACTGGAACCCGCTGTTCGACGTGATCTCGCCGATCATCGACGGCCTGCGGGACTTCCTGCTTGTATTGGCCGGACTGAGCGATTAACACGCTGGTCCGATTTAGGTGTCCGAACTGGAATTTAGGCCGTGAGCGATAGCGCTGACCCATCTGATACCGCGCCGGCCGACGCTGCCGGAGGCCCCGTCACGGGCAGCCCGGCCGAGCCCTTCGAGCCGGCCCATCGCGATGGGCTGCCGGACGGCGAGGGGAACGCCATCCGGGTCGGCGAACAGCTCGTGCTCAACCTCGATGTCTTCGAGGGCCCGCTCGACGTCCTGCTGAACCTCGCCCGCGAGCAGAAGGTCGACCTGCGCAAGATCTCGATCCTGGCGCTGGCCGAGCAGTACCTCGTGTTCATTGCCGAACTGCGCAAGGTGCGCATCGAGGTCGCCGCCGACTACCTGGTCATGGCGGCCTGGCTGGCCTATCTGAAATCCCGTCTGCTGCTGCCCGAGCCGGAGAAGGAGGGCGAGCCCACCGGCGCCGAGATGGCTGCCCGGCTTGCCCTGCAGCTGCAGCGGCTGGAGGCCATGCGCAATGCCGCCGACCAGCTGCTGAAACGCGACCAGGTCGGTCTGGCCATGTTCCTGCGCGGCCAGCCGGAAGGCGTCCGCATCATCCGCAAGTCGGTCTACAATTCCACGCTTTACGAGCTGCTGAAGGCCTATGCGGAATTCCGCGCCAGCAAGGGTTCGAGCGAGGCGCTGACCATGCGGATGGCGCGCCGCCGCATCGTGTCGGTCGAGGAGGCGCTGGCCCGGCTGCGCAACATGATCGGGCAGATCCCCGACTGGGCGACCCTGCAGAGCTTCCTGCCGCCCGACATGGACGACCCGTTCACCATGCGCTCGGCGATCGCGTCGACCTTCAATGCCAGCCTGGAAATGGCCAAGCAGGGCCTGATCGATCTGAAACAGGTGCAGAGTTTCGGCCCCATTTACATCCGCCGGCACAGCAATGCGCAGCCGGCGACGACCAATCCGGAAGAATAAGCAATGTCGAACGACGCTGTACCGGCCGAGGAGCGGCTGGAAGACGAAACCGAAATGACCGTGGCGGCAGCCGAAGTGGCGTCCGAACAGGACAATGCTGCGCCGGATTTTGCCGATGACAATGCGGATGACGAGTCCGTCGACGCCGCCGATGAATCCGGCGAGGACGATGCCGAAGCCGCTTTTGCCGGTGCCATCCGCATGGCCGAGGCCCTGCTGTTCGCTGCCGCCGAGCCGCTCGACGAGGCGACCTTGCGCAAGCGCCTGCCGCCCAAGACACGGGTGCCGGCCGTGCTGGCGGCGCTGGAGGATATGTACCGCGGCCGCGGCGTGATCCTGAAAAAGGTTGCCGGCCGCTGGGCCTTCATGACCGCGCCGGATATGCAGCATCTGCTGGAAGAGCATCGCCAGGTGCAGCGCAAGCTGTCGCGTGCCGCCATCGAGACGCTGGCGATCATCGCCTATCACCAGCCGGTGACCCGCGCCGAGATCGAGGACATCCGCGGTGTCGGCCTCAGCCGCGGCACGCTGGACGTGCTGATGGAAGCCGACTGGATCAAGGTGCGCGGCCGTCGCCGGGTGCCGGGCCGTCCGGTCACCTGGGGCACCACCGACGAATTCCTGGTGCATTTCGGCCTCGAAAGCGCCGACGCCCTGCCGGGCATCGAGGAACTGCGCGCGGCCGGCCTGCTCGAGGCGCTGCCGGCCTCCGGTGGCATCCCGATGCCGGGCGAGGCGCTGGACACCGCGCCGGAAGACCCGCTGGGCGAGGATGACGACGGCCGCGAATTCCTTGAACCGCTGATCGTCGAGGCGGAAGAGAAGGCCGAAGCCGAAACCGCCGAAGACAATGCTGCCCCGCAGGACGACGACGCCTCCGACGAGGATGGCGATGACGACGATGCGGATGACGATGATGATGACTCGGACGATGATGATGACGAGTCCGACGACAACGACGATGAAGACGACGACGATTACGACGAAGACGATGATGAGGACGAGGACTCGGATGATGACGAGGATGAGTCCGATGAAGACGAGGACGGCCACGGGCCGCGCAACGGTGGCTGACCGCCGCCATGGCTGACGGTCCGGCTGCGGCGACCGGCGGCCTCGATCTCGTCGGGGTCAGCCACGATTACGGCAGCCGCCGCGCCGTCGACGACATCAGTTTCAGCGTCGCGCCGGGCGAGATCCTCGGCCTGCTCGGGCCATCCGGCTGCGGCAAATCGACCACCTTGCGCATCGCCGCCGGCCTGGAAGACCTGCAGCGCGGCGAGGTTCGCATCGGTGGCAGGATCGTCGCCGGCGCCCGCGTCAATATTCCCACCGAACGGCGCCACGTCGGCATGGTCTTCCAGGACCATGCGCTGTTCCCGCATCTCAGCGTGGCCGCCAACATCGCCTTCGGGCTGAGCCATCTGCCGGCCGCCGGCCAGCGCGACCGCGCCGCTTTCTGGGCCGGCCGGCTTGGCCTCGGCGGCCATCTGGACGCTTATCCGCATCAGCTCTCCGGCGGCGAACAGCAGCGGGTCGCGCTGGCCCGGGCACTGGCGCCGGAACCGCGGGTGATGCTGCTGGACGAACCGTTCTCCAGTCTCGACAGCCGCCTGCGCGACCAGATCCGCGACGAGACCGTCGTCGTGCTCAAGCAGGCCGGCACCGCCACCCTGCTGGTGACCCATGACCCGGACGAGGCCATGCGCATGGGCGACCGCATCGCCATCATGCAGGCCGGCCGCATCGAGCAGCTCGATACCCCGGCCCGGGTCTATGCCCGGCCGGGCACGCCCTTTGCCGCGCGATTCTTAAGCGAGACCAACGAAATCCGCGGCCGGATTGCCGCCGGCCGGCTGGACACCCCGTTCGGCGCCGTCGCGGCGGCCGGGATCGCCGAGGGCAGCCCGGCGGTGCTGATGTTCCGCCCCGAGGCGCTGCAGGAAAATGCCGGCGGCCTGGCCCTGACGGTGGAGCGCGCCCTGGCCCTTGGGCCCTATCGCCGGCTCGATCTCGCCGGGGCCGGACTGCGGCTGGCGGCACGGCTGCCGCCGGGTCCGCTGCCGGCCGCCGGGACGACCCTGAATTTCGGGCTTAACCGCGAATACTGTTTCGTTTTTCCGGTCGCCTGAGCAGGCCGGAAGATTTCCCCGGAAGATTGCCTTGGCCGCGCTATCTCTGTCATAGTGCGCACTGACTTCGGCAGGTCCCGCGGCAGGCGGATCTGCCCCTGGGTTTGAGGAGACAAGGGTATGGGTTCGTTTAGCATTTGGCACTGGATCATCGTTCTCGTGATCGTGCTGCTGTTGTTCGGTCGCGGCAAGATTCCGAGCCTGATGGGCGACGTCGCTGCCGGCATCAAGAGCTTCCGCAAGGGCATGAAGGAAGAGCCGGGTGCCGAGACCAAGCCCGAGCCGCCGGTGATCAACCAGCAGGGCCAGCCGACCGGGGGCAGCGCCAATGCCGGCACCCCGGCCGACAAGTCCGCGCATAACTGACGCGCCGCCTGCGGTTTCCCCCGGGGCGATGCCCCAATCTGGCGCCGGGTTCCCCCGGCGCCGCTTCCTTTTGACAAGCGGGTAGGCGGCGATGTTCGACATTGCCTGGTCAGAACTCGGAGTGGTCGCGGTGGTGGCGCTGGTCGTCATCGGCCCGAAGGACCTGCCCAAGGTGCTGCGCACCATGGGCCAGTGGACCTCCAAGGCGCGCTCGATGGCCCGGGAATTCCAGAGCGGCCTCGACGACATGGTGCGCGAGGCCGAACTCGACGACCTGCGCAAGGCGGCCAAGCAGGTGACCGACTTCTCGATCGAGAACGAGATCAAGAAGGCCGTCGATCCCGACGGCAGCATGGCGGAAGACTTCAAAAAGACCGAAGCCGAGATGAATGCCATGCTGACCGACGCCGAGCAGCCGGGCGGTTTCCAGCCGCCGGCGGTCGAGGCGCCCGCCGCAGAGATACCCGGCGCGGAGACGCCTGCCGCTGAGCCCGTAGCAACGCCGGTGGCAGAGCCGGCCGTTCAGCCTGCCGCCGCGCCCGTGCCGGACAACCAGGACGGAAAGACGCCGTGACCGACCAGACGCCCGGGGATGAAGTCGAAGCCTCGCGCATGCCGCTGATGGAGCATCTGCTCGAACTGCGCACCCGTCTCATCTATTCCATCGCCGCCATCCTGGTGGCCTTTTTCATCTGCTATTACTTCTCGGCGCATATCTACGAGATCCTGATGCACCCGCTGGTGCTGGCGATCGGCACCGAGGGCCGGCGCATGATCTTCACGGCGCCGCAGGAAGCCTTTTTCACCTATGTGCAGCTGTCGCTGTGGGCGGCGCTGCTGCTGAGCTTCCCGATCGTTGCCAGCCAGATCTGGATGTTCGTCGCGCCGGGCCTGTACAAGCACGAGCGCCACGCCTTCATGCCGTTCCTGATCGCGACGCCGATCATGTTCACCCTCGGCTCGTGTTTCGTCTATTTCGTCATCATGCCGATGATGCTGCGTTTTTTCAGCGGCTTCGAGGCGCCGGGCGGACCCGACAGCATCCCGATCCAGATGGAAACCCGGGTCAGCGAATACCTGTCGCTGGTGATGACTTTGATCTTCGCTTTCGGCATCGCCTTCGAGCTGCCGGTGCTGCTGACCCTGCTCGGCCGGGTCGGCATCGTCACCTCCAAGAGCCTCGGTTCGATGCGCAAATACGCCATCGTCGGCATCTTCATCTTCGCCGCGGTGGTGACGCCGCCGGATGTGGTCAGCCAGGTTTCGCTCGCCGTGCCGTTGCTGCTGCTCTACGAAATCTCGATCTTCCTGGTGAAGATGATGGAACGCGACCGGACCAAGCGCGAGGCGGCGGAAACCGCGGCCCGCGATGCCGAGAACGGCGACAGCGCAGACAGTACCGGCAGCACCAGCGGACAGGATGGGGCCGGGCCCTCATCGCAGTCGTGACGGAAGACCGCCATGCATGACATCAAAGCGATCCGGGACAATCCGGAAGCCTTCGACCGGGCCATTGCGCGGCGCGGCGTCGCGCCGCAGGCGCAGGCGCTGATCGACCTCGACAAGACGCGCCGTGCCGCCCAGACCGAATTCGACGAACTGCAGGGCCGCCGCAACAGCCTGTCCAGGGAGATCGGCGTCGCCAAGGGCAGGAAGGACGAGGCGAGGGCCGCCGAACTGATGGCCGAGGTGGCGACCTTGAAGGACCGGCTGGCGGCGCTGGAGGCCGAGCAGAAGGAGGCCGAGGCGGCGCTGACCGACGCGCTGTCGCGCATCCCGAACCTGCCGGCCGACGAGGTGCCGGACGGGCTGGACGAGAGCTTCAATGTCGAGCAGCGCCAGCATGGCGCGCCGAAGACTTACAGCTTCAAGCCGAAAGAGCATTTCGATATCGGCGAGGGGCTCGGCTACATGGATTTCGCCGCCGGCGTCAAGCTGGCCGGCGCACGCTTCACCGTGGTCAAGAGCCAGCTCGCCCGGCTCAGTCGCGCGCTCGGGCAGTTCATGCTCGACCTGCATACCACCGAGTTCGGCTATACCGAGATGCAGCCGCCCTTGCTGGTCAACGACGCCACCGCCTATGGCACTGGCCAGCTGCCGAAATTCGGCGAGGACCTGTTCCGCACCACGGCGGGCTACTGGCTGATCCCAACGGCGGAAGTGCCGCTGACCAACCTGGCGCGCGACCTGATCATCGACGAGGCCGAGCTGCCGTGGCGGATGACCGCGTTGACGCCGTGTTTCCGCTCCGAAGCCGGCGCCGCCGGCCGCGATACCCGCGGCATGATCCGCCAGCACCAGTTCGACAAGGTCGAGCTGGTCAGCATCGTCACCGCCGACAAGTCGGTCGAAGAGCACGAGCGGATGACGGAAGCCTCCGAGACCGTGCTGAAACGGCTCGGCCTGCCGTTCCGCACCATGCTGCTCTGTGCCGGCGACATGGGCGGCGCGGCACGCAAGACCTATGACCTCGAAGTCTGGCTGCCGGGCCAGAACCAGTATCGCGAGATTTCCTCCTGCTCGAACTGCTGGGACTGGCAGGCGCGCCGCATGAATGCGCGCAGCCGCGCCGCCGGCGAGAAGCAGACCCGCTTCGTGCATACGCTCAACGGCTCCGGCGTCGCCGTCGGCCGCGCCCTGATCGCGGTGATGGAGAATTACCAGAACGAGGACGGCAGCATCGCGGTGCCGGATGCCCTGGCGCCCTACATGGGCGGCCTGAAGACAATCGAGAAGGTATCAAAGTAATGCGCATCCTGGTCTCCAACGACGACGGCATCCACGCGCCGGGCCTGAAGGTCCTGGAGAAGGTGGCGAAGTCGCTGTCGAAGGATGTCTGGGTTGTGGCGCCCGAATTCGAGCAGTCCGGTGCCTCGCATTCGCTGACGCTGACACTGCCGCTGCGGCTGCGCAAGATCAACGCCCGCCGATACGCCGTGCGCGGCACGCCGACTGATTGCGTGATGCTGGCGATGCACGAATTGTTCAAGGACAAGAAGCCCGACCTGCTGCTGTCCGGCATCAACCGTGGCGGCAACCTCGGCGAGGATGTCACCTATTCGGGCACCGTGGCGGTGGCCATGGAAGGTGCGCTGCTCGGCGTGCCCTCGATTGCGCTCAGCCAGGTCTTCACCCATGGCCATGCCGTCAAGTGGAAGACAGCCGAGACCCATGCGCCGAAGGTGATCCGCAAGCTGCTCAAGACCGGCTGGTCGGCCAGCACGCTGATCAACGTCAATTTCCCCGATGTCGCCGCCGATGCGGTCACCGGCATCGAGGTGGTGAAGCAGGGCAAGCGCGACCTGACCGACCTGCTGCTGGATGCCCGCGTCGATGCGCGCGGCGTGCCGTATTACTGGATCGGCTTCCGCCGCCAGAAGAACAAGGCGAAGCGGCAGACCGACCTCGGCGCCACCGACAACGGCGCCATTTCGGTGACGCCGCTGCAGCTCGACCTGACCCATGATGCCGGTATCCGGGCGCTGAAATCGGCGCTCACCTGATCGCCGTGGACACCCGTGTCATCCAGCTGATCATGGAACTGCGGCGCCAGGGTATTGCCGATACCCGGGTGCTGGCGGCCATCGAACGGGTGCCGCGCGAGCAGTTCGTCGCCGACCAGTTCCTCAAGCATGCCTATGACAACATCGCCCTGCCGATCACCCAGGGCCAGACCATCAGCCAGCCCTATGTGGTCGCCTATATGACCGAGGCCTTGCAGGTCGGTGACCGCATGAAGGTGCTGGAGATCGGCACCGGCTCGGGTTACCAGACGGCGATCCTGTCGCGGCTGTGCCGCCGGGTCTACAGCATCGAACGCTACCGCTCGCTGCTGCAGACCGCCGAGAAGCGCTTCGCCGCCCTCGACCTGACCAACATCACCTGCATGCTGGGCGACGGCAACAAGGGCTGGCCCGAGCAGGCGCCGTTCGACCGCATCCTGGTGACCGCCGCGGCCGACCGGCGGCCCGACCGCCTGCTGGAGCAGCTGTCGCCCGATGGCGGCATCATGGTGGCACCGGTGGCCGTCACCACCACCGAGCAGGATGTGATCCGCTATACCCGGCAGGGCACCGAGATCACCGAGGAACGCCTGCTGCCGGTGCGCTTCGTGCCGCTGCTGCCCGGCATCGCCCGCGAGGCGGCGACCTCCTGACGAAGGTGTCCGGGGCCTGCGACCTGCCGTCGGATTGTGGCTGGCGGCAAAGCAGCCTAGACTCGCCGCCCATGCGCCGGATTCGCCCGATACAGTCGTTTCTGGGGTGTCCGTCCCGGTGCGCCCGGCGCGGCACCTGGCACGGCGCCCGGCCGCTTCTTGCATTGCTGGCCCTGCTGACGGTCGCCGCCTGCGGCACCCAGCCGCCGGCCCCGGTCGAGTTCGGGCACAGTCTCAACGTCCCCCGCGCCGTCGAACCGGGCCCCAATCCCGCCGCCAGCCAGATCGCCGTGGCGCCGGGCACCACGCCGGAAGCGGTGACGGTGCAGGCAGGCGATACCGTCTATGCGCTGTCGCGGCGTTATCACCGGCCGGTGCGCGCGATCATCGACGACAACAACCTGCAGCCGCCCTACCAGCTGCAGCCCGGCCAGCGCATCGAGATGCCGGGCGGGCAGTTCCATACCGTGCAGCGCGGCGACACGCTCTACAGCATCTCGCGCGCCTATGGCGTCGATCTCTACAGCATCGCACGGACCAACGACCTCGCGCCGCCCTATGCCATCGCGGTGGGCCAGCAACTGCGGATCTCCGCGCCGGGTGGTTCTGCCATCGCCTCGGCACCCCATGACGCGGCCCCGGCGACCGGCCCGGCGGCAACCGGTACGGTGGGCAGCCTCGGCAATGGCGGGGTACAGGTCGAAGCCCTGCCGCCACCGGGCGGTACTGCCGCCACACCGCCAGCCGTCACGCCGTCAGTCGCTGCGCCGCCCGGGCCCAAGACACCGGCCGCGCCCGGCGTGCTGATGCCACCACCACCGGGCGGCACGGCCGCGGCAAAAGCGCCGGAACCGCCGGCCGCCGAAGCGAAACCGGAGGGGCAGGCCGCGACCGCTGAACCGGCGCCGGAAGACAAACCGGTGATCCCCGAGGAAAAGCCGACGCCACCGGCCGCGCAGCAGCCGGCCGAGACGCAGCAGGCCGCCGTGGTGCCGCCGCGCTCGGGCCGCACGTTTTCATGGCCGGTGCGCGGCCGCATCATCTCGAGCTTCGGCCCCAAGGCCGACGGCCTGCACAACGACGGCATCAATATCGCCGCCCGCGCCGGCGCGCCGGTGACCGCCGCGGAGAACGGCGTCGTCGTCTATGCCGGCAACGAACTGCGCGGGTTCGGCAACCTGCTGCTGGTGCGCCATGCCGGCGGCTGGATCACCGCCTATGCCCATCTCGACAGGATGCTGGTCAAGAAGGGCCAGCAGGTGGCGCGCGGGCAGGCGATCGGCACGGTCGGCAGCAGCGGCGGGGTCAGTTCGCCGCAGCTGCATTTCGAGATCCGCCAGGGCACCCAGGCGGTCGATCCGGCCAAGTTCCTGGCGGTGACCTGAGCGTTATTTCGCCTTGAGCGGCGTGCCGAGCCGGCCGGCGAGGTCCTGGATGAACTGCCAGGCGACGCGGCCGGAGCGGGCGCCGCGGGTCATCGACCATTCCACTGCCTCGGCGCGCAGCTGCTTCTGGTCGATCTTCAGGCCATAGGCGGCGCAATAGCCATCGAGCATGGCGAAGAAATCCTCCTGGCTGCAGGAATGGAAACCGAGCCAGAGGCCGAAGCGGTCGGACAGCGAGACTTTCTCTTCCACCGCCTCGTGCGGATTGATCGCGGTCGAACGCTCGTTTTCCATCATGTCACGCGGCAGCAGGTGACGGCGGTTCGACGTAGCATAGAGGATCACGTTGTCCGGCCGGCCCTCGATGCCGCCGTCGAGCACCGCCTTCAGCGACTTGTAATGCTGGTCCTCGGCATCGAAGGAGAGATCGTCGCAGAACAGCACCCAGCGTCGCTGCGACGCGCGCAGCAGCTTGAGCAGCTGCGGCAGCGACGGGATGTCCTCGCGGTGGATCTCGACCAGCGCCAGGGCATGCGCCTTCTTGACATTGATGGCGCCGATCACCGCCTTGACCAGCGACGATTTGCCCATGCCGCGGGCGCCCCACAACAGGGCGTTGTTGGCCGGCAGGCCCTTCGCGAAACGGCGGGTGTTGTCGAGCAGGATGTCACGCACGCGCTCGACGCCCTGCAGCAGGTCGATGGTCACGGCATTGATGCGCGGCACGGCTTCCAGCCAGCCCGGCGCCGGCTCGGCATGCCAGACGAAGGCATCGGCGGCCATCTCGTCCCAGTCCGGCGCGCGTGGCGGCGCCAGACGCTCCAGCGCGTCGGCGATGCGCTGCAGCAGATCGGCGCTGTCGGCCGGCGTGACGGCGGGAGCGGGACGGACGGCGGTTTTCGGCTTCGGACGCGGCGGCATGGGGTAGCTTTCCGGTGTTTCCAGCAATCTTTTGAGGAAGATCAATACCCGTCCGGGCCGGCAGGGTAAAGCAGCGGGGACAGGAGGTCCCACCATGTTCGGCGCAGACTTGCACGGCCCCGGCCATATCCGCCGCCATTTCCTCGCCCGCCTGCGGGCGGCCAGCGAGGTTCGGCAGCCTTTCCGCCACTGGCTGCTGCAGACAGCCCTGCCGCTGGAAACGGCGGCGGCCATCGTCGACCTGCCGCTGCGTCCGGTCGAAATCGGCGATACCGGCGGCAAGCGCGACAACCACAATGACAGCCGGGTGTTCTTCGCCGGCAGCCTGCTCGGGGAGCATGCGGTCTGCCGTGAGGTGGCGGCCTGCTTCCAGCATCCGGAAACGATTGCCGCACTGCAAAAGACGACCGGGGCCGCGCTGGAGGGCAGCAGCCTGCGCATCGAGTATTGCCAGGATCGCGGCGGTTTCTGGCTGGAGCCGCATACCGACATCGGCGCCAAATGCTTCACCATGCTGGTCTACCTGTCGACCGCGCCGGGCGCCGCGCAATGGGGCACCGACATCTACGACGCCGCGCGGCATCATGCCGGCCGGGCACCGGCCGGTTTCGACCAGGGACTGATTTTCGTGCCGGCCAGCGATACCTGGCACGGCTTCGAGCCGCGGCGGATCGATGGCGTGCGGCGCTCGATCATCGTCAACTATGTGGTGCCGGAATGGCGCGCGCGGCATGAACTGGCGGTGCCGGACCAGCCGGTGATGGCGGCCTGAAGCAGACCTGCAAATCCCGCTCAATGCCTAGCCGGGACCCGGGCTTTCCGTCATAATCCCGGGCCTGATTTTTGTCTCCGGATGCGTGAGGAGGAAACATGTACCCCGAAGTCTCCCTGTACATTGACGGCGCCTGGACCAAGGGCGCGAATGGCAAATTCCTGCCGGTGCTGAACCCCGCCACCGGCGAGGAAATCGGCAAGGTCGCCCATGCCGAGAAGGCCGACCTCGATCGTGCGCTGGCCGCTGCCGACAAGGGCTTCAAGGCCTGGAAGAAGGTCTCGCCCTACGACCGCTACAAGGTGCTGCGCAAGGCCGCCGACATCATCCGTGGCCGCGCCGACGAGATCGGCAAGATCATGTCGATGGAGCAGGGCAAGCCGTTCATCGAGGCCAAGGGCGAGACCCTGCTGGCCGGCGACATCATGGACTGGTTCGCCGAGGAGGCCCGCCGCACCTATGGCCGCATCGTGCCGCCGCGCGCCGAGGGCGTCTACCAGCTGGTCGTCAAGGAGCCGGTCGGCCCGGTCGCCGCGTTTACGCCGTGGAATTTCCCGATCAACCAGGCGGTGCGCAAATGCTCGGCCGCGCTGGCGGCCGGCTGCTCGATCATCCTGAAGGGCCCGGAAGAGACCCCGGCCAGCTGTGCCGCCCTGGTGCAGGCCTATGTCGATGCCGGCGTGCCGGCCGGTGCGATCCAGCTGGTCTACGGCATCCCGTCGGAGATCTCGGAATACCTGATCCCGCATCCGGTGATCCGCAAGATCACCTTTACCGGCTCGACCCCGGTGGGCAAGCATCTCGCCATGCTGGCCGGCCAGCACATGAAGCGCATCACCATGGAACTCGGCGGCCATGCCCCGGCCATCGTGTTCGACGATGCCGATGTGGATGTCGCCGTGAAGGTGCTGTCGGCCAACAAGTTCCGCAACGCCGGCCAGGTCTGCGTGTCGCCGACCCGTTTCCTGGTGCATGAATCGGTCTACGGCAAGTTCGTCGACGGCTTCACGGCTTTCGCCAAGTCGCTGAAAGTCGGCGATGGCCTCGACAAGGATACCCGCATGGGTCCGCTGGCCAACGATCGCCGCGTGCAGGCGATGGAGATGTTCGTCGCCGATGCGGTGTCCAAGGGCGCCAAGATCGAGACCGGCGGCAAGCGGATCGGCAACAAGGGCAACTTCTTCGAGCCCACCGTGCTGACCGGCATCAACACCGACATGCGCATCATGAACGAGGAGCCGTTCGGCCCGCTGGCGCCGATCGTGCCGTTCTCGAGCTTCGATGCGGTGGTGGAAGAGGCCAACCGGCTGCCCTTCGGCCTCGCGGCCTACGCCTATACCAAATCGGCCAAGACGGCGGCCGCCATCGGCGCCGCCTTCGAGAGCGGCATGGTGTCGATCAACCACCACGGCCTTGCCCTGCCGGAAGTCCCCTTCGGCGGCATCAAGGATTCGGGCTACGGCTCGGAAGGCGGCTCGGAAGCCATCGAATCCTACCTAAATACCAAGTTCATCACCCAGGTCGGCCTCTGAGCCACCTGACGACGATGATGCGAAAGGGGGCTGCCATAGCCCCCTTTCTTTTTTATGCGGCAAGCCGGATGACGATGCCGGCAACAGCCGCGCCACCGAGCAGCCAGCCGAGCCCGAGGTGGAAGCGGAACACGGCAACGAGTGCCACCGCCGCCAGCAGTGCCATCGCCGGATCGAGGCTGGACAGCACCGGCAGGTCCCAGTGCAGCGGGCCGAACGAGAGCGGCTGCATCTGCCGGAACAGCACATGCAGGGCGAACCAGACCGCAAGGTTGAGGATCACGCCGACCACGGCGGCGGTGATCGCCGCCAGTGCGTGGGCGAAGGCGCGCACATGGCGGGCGCGTTCCACATAGGGCGCGCCGAGGAAGATCCACAGGAAGCAGGGCACGAAGGTTACCCAGGTGGCGAGCAGGCCGCCGGCCAGGCCACCGAGCAGCGGCGAGGCGAAGCCGCCATGCTCGAAGCCGGCCACGAAGCCGACGAAGGTGAGCACCAGGATCAGCGGCCCCGGCGTCGTCTCGGCGAGGCCAAGGCCGTGCAGCATCTGGTCGGGTGACAGCCAGCCATAGATGGTGACCGCCTGCTGCGCGACATAGGCCAGCACCGCATAGGCGCCGCCGAAGGTGACCACCGCCATCTCGCTGAAGAACACACCGATCCGGCTGTAGACATGCGCGTCGCCGAGCGTGACCAGCAGCGCGATCACCGGCGCGAACCACAGCAGGCCGAACAGGCCGAGCAGCAGCAGGCTGCGCCGCGCGCTGGGCGGCACCGACGGCAGCACGTCGCGGTCGTCTTTGACGGCCGCTGCGGCGATCCAGTCGGGACGGCGGCGGCCGACCATGGCGCCGACCAGGCCGGCACCCAGGACGATCAAGGGAAACGGCAGCTGCAGGCCGTAGATGGCGGCAAAGGCTGCGCCGCCGAGCGCCAGCAGGAACCGCGTCTTGATGGCCCGCTTCGCGATGCGCTGCACGGCCTCGATGACAATGGCCAGCACGGCGGCCTGCAGGCCGAAGAACACGCCCTCGACCGCCGGTACTTCGCGCCACAGCATGTAGACCGCACTGAGGCCGAGGATGACGCAGAGCCCGGGCAGGATGAACAGCAGGCCGGCGGCGACACCGCCCTTCGCCCGGTGCAGCAGCCAGCCGACATAGGTGGCCAGCTGCTGCGCCTCGGGCCCCGGCAGCAGCATGCAGAAGTTCAGTGCATGCAGGAACTGCGGCTCGCTGATCCACTTTTTCTCGTCGACCAGCATGCGGTGCATCATGGCGATCTGGCCGGCCGGGCCGCCGAAACTGAGCAGGCCGATCTTCGCCCAGACATGCAGTGCCTCGCGGAAGCCGGGGCGGGACGGCGGTGTCGTGTCAGTCATGTCTGTCCATCCGTCAGGCGGCCGGCGGCCAGCCATGGGTTTCTGCCCGGGCGCTCGCGCACCACGCATACAAGGCATCGTAGATCGCCATGCCCTGTGTCAACATCCTGTCATCGTCCGGCAACATCACCGACAGGCCGAGCGACAGTGCCTTCAGCCCGGCGGCCTCCGCGGCGAGATCGGGCCGCCCGGTATCGGCGCCGCGCACCACCCGGGCCAGCGCCGCCAGCGCCGGATCGTCGCCGAGGCCGTGGCGGGTGATGAAGGTATCGAAGCTGCACAGCTCGCCGTCATGGCTGTAGTCCGCGCCGGGGATGTCGTAGGGCGTCGCCTGCCAGTCCGCCGCCCGGTCAAAGACCTCGTTGGCCGGCACATAGAAGAACCGCGCATCCGGATCGACAAAGCGCCGCACCAGCCAGGGGCAGGCGATGCGGTCGATCTTCGGCCGCTCGCGGGTGATCCAGCGGCCGGCCTCGGCGGGCGGCTTGGCCTGCAGCGGGCCTCCGGCTTCCTGCCAGACCTCAATGCCGCCGGCGAGATAGCGCGCGTCGATACCTCGCTGCCGCAGGGCAGCACAGGCCTGCTGGCTGACCTCGTGGCCATGCACGCAACAGACGACGACTGAAACGCCAGCCGGAATCTCCTGCGCCCAGACGGCAAGCCGGTCAGGCCGGCGGCGGCGGGCGCCACGGATCACCCCGGCGGCCGTGGCATAGGTTTCCTCGCGGCGGACATCGACGAGATAGGGAAAGCGCCCGGCGGCAATCTCGCCGGCCAGCGCATTGACGGTGATGAAGGGAAGGGTGGCATCCATTGGCTACCTCCAATACGCAGACATTCTGCGTAACGGTGTAGCGGCGCTTGGATGCGGAGCATCTGGCGGGGAGACCGCGTTGTCCCCGTGCCCCAACAGATAGGCTTGTATCGCGGTGCCGGCAAGCGGGATTTTCAGGCCGACGATACCTTGCCGCCGGGATGCCGGGTCAGGCGACCGGCCAGTTCGCGCTCGGTCAACACCATATGCACGGCCGCCGGAGCAAGCCCGCTCAAGCGAATCAGGTCGTCGACCAGCACCGGGCTCGGCGACAGCAGGCGTTCGATTTCGGCATGGGCGTGATCGAGATCGCCTTGCATTGGCGGCGTCTCCGTCACCGGCGGATCGGCCCGGCGGGCCGGGGTGACCTGCGGTGCCACCACAGCAAGGATGTCGTCGACACGCTCGACCAGGGTGGCGCCCTGGCGGATCAAGTCGTTGCTGCCATGACAGCGTGGATCGAGCGGCGAGCCCGGCACCGCCATCACCTCGCGGCCCTGCTCGGCCGCCATCCGCGCGGTGATCAGCGAGCCGGATTTCAGCGCGGCCTCGACCACCAGCACGCCAAGCGATGCGCCGCTGATCAGCCGGTTGCGACGGGGGAAATTCTGCGCCAGTGCCGGCGTGCCCGGCGGCATCTCCGCCAGCAACAGGCCACGTTCGGCGACCTCGGCCTGCAGTTTGGCATTCTCTGGCGGAAAGACGATATCGATACCGGTGCCGATGAAAGCCAGCGTGCGGCCGGTGGCGGCGAGCGCACCCTCATGGGCTGCACGGTCGATGCCGCGGGCGAGACCGGAGATCACCGCATAACCGTGGCCGCAGAGCGCGGCGGCGATGTCGCGGGTGAAGCGCTGGCCGATCGCCGAAGCATTGCGGGCACCGACAATGGCGATGCCCGGCGGTTCGTCCGGTGCCGGCTGGCCCATGGCGCAGAGCAAAGGCGGCGCATCGTCGAGCTGCATCAGGCGGACCGGATAGCCCGGCTCGCCCCAGGCCAGCAGGCTGGCGCCGAGCTTGCGCAGGGTTTTCAGTTCGGCATCGATGGCGGCAAGCGGCGCCAGCTTGACCACGCGCCTGGAGCCGCCGCGCCGTGCCATGTCGGGCAGGGCCGCGATGGCCTTCGCGGCATCGCCATGGTGATACCGGAGTATGTGGTGGAAGGTAATCGGACCCAGATGCTCGCTGCGGATCAGCCGCAGCCAGTCGCGCTTCTCGTCGTCACTGAGGCGGCGCGGTTTCGGCTCCATCGGATTTCTTGCGACCGATCTTGGGTTCCTCGCCCTTCAGCAGGCGAGCGATATTCTGGTGGTGCCGGATATAGACCAGCACCGCCATGGCAGCGGCCAGCCCGGCAACCTGTGGGCCGGCATAATACCAGGCGAACAACGGGCTGAGCAGTGCGGCGATCAGCGCCGACAGCGACGAATAGCGGCTGATCGCCGCGGTGGCGAGCCAGGCGAGGCAGGCGAAGATGCCGACCGGCCAGGCCGCGCCGAGCAGCACGCCGATATAGGTGGCGACGCCCTTGCCGCCGCGAAACTTCAGCCAGACCGGAAACAGGTGGCCGAGAAAGGCGGCGAAGGCGGCGATCACCATGATCTCCGGGCCGTATTTGGCGCCGATCAGTGCCGCCGCCGTGCCCTTGCCGCCATCCAGCAGCAGGGTGAGCACGGCCAGGTCCTTGCGTCCGGTGCGCAGTACGTTGGTGGCACCGATATTGCCCGAACCGATGCTGCGGATGTCGCCCAGCCCGCCGAGGCGGGTCAGCACCAGCCCGAAAGGGATCGAGCCGAGCAGGTAGCCGAGCAGGGCGGCGGCCAGTTGATACTGCATCATGGCTCAGGCCTCGCGCTTGCGCTGGAACACGGTCTCGCCGGCGACCACGGTACGGAGCGCATGGCCCTGCAGGCGGCGGCCGTCATAGGGCGAGTTCTTGGCCTTGGAGCGGAATTTCTTTTCGTCGACGCGCCATGGCGTATCGAGGTCGAAGACCAGCAGGTCGGCTGGCGCGCCCGGCGCCAGCCGGCCGGTTTCCTGTTTCAGCAACCGGGCCGGATTGCAGGTCAGGCAGGCCAGCAGCTTGAGCAGCGGCACCGAGCCGTTGTGATACAGCTCCAAGGTCAGCGGCAGCAGGGTTTCGAGCCCGATGACGCCGAATTCCGCCTGGCCGAACGGCAGGCGCTTGTTCTCCGGGTCCTGCGGCGAATGCGCCGAGGAGATGACGTCGATGGTGCCATCGGCAATCGCCTCGACCACGGCGCGGCGGTCGGGTTCCGTGCGCAGCGGCGGCTTGACCTTGGCGAAGGTGCGGTAGTCGCCGACGTCGAGTTCGTTGAGCGCGAAGTTATGCGGCGCCGCGCCGGCGGTCAGGCGCAGGCCGCGCTGCTTGCCGCGGCGCACGACATCGAGAGAATCCTGGGTCGACAGATGCGAGGCGTGCAGGCGGCCGCCGGTCGCTTCCAGCAGGCGCATGTCGCGCTCCAGCAGGATGGTCTCGGCCACCGCCGGGATACCGGACAGGCCAAGCCGGGAGGCGACTTCGCCTTCGTTCATCACGCCGCCCTTGGCCAGCGAGGCATCCTCGCAATGCTGCATCAGCAGCAGGTCGAAGGTGGTGGCGTATGACAGCGCGCGGCGCATCAGCCGGCTGCTGGTCACCGTCTTCTCGCCTTCGGTGAAGGCGACGGCGCCGGCCTGGGCCAGCAGGCCGAGTTCGGTCATCTCTTCGCCTCTGGTGCCGCGGGTGATCGCCGCAGCGGGCAGCACGCGCACCACCGCGGTATCGGCGGCGCGACGCGAGATGAATTCGACCAGCGCCACCTCGTCGATCACCGGATCGGTGTTCGGCATGGCGACCACCGAGGTGATGCCGCCGGCCGCGGCGGCGCGGGCGCCGGTGGCGATGGTTTCCTGGTGTTCGGCGCCGGGCTCGCGCAGCCAGACATGCATGTCGATCACGCCGGGGCTGAGGCAATGGCCCTGGCAGTCGATCGTCTCGGTGTCATCGGCGAACCCGGCATTGCCGAGCTTGGGGCCGAGATCGACGATGCGGTTGCCCTCGGTGAGCAAGGCGCCTTTCACGTCCAGGCCGGAGGCCGGGTCGAGCAGGCGCGCGTTGGTGTAGAGCTTGCGGCGGCGGGCCATGATTGTACGCTCTCCGTCCGCTTACAGGCCGGGCGGCGTGGTGCCGCGCCAGTTCGGCAGATGCCGGGCCAGCAGTTCCAGGCAGGCCATGCGGACGGCAACGCCCATCTCGACCTGTTCGTGGATGACGCTGCGGTGAATGTCGTCGGCCACTTCGGTGTCGATCTCGACGCCGCGGTTCATCGGCCCCGGATGCATGATCAGCGCATCGGGCTTGGCGAAGCTGAGCTTGGCGTAGTCGAGACCATAGAAGTGGAAATATTCGCGGGTCGACGGCACGAAGGCGCCGTGGAAGCGTTCCATCTGCAGGCGCAGCATCATCACGATGTCGACGTCGGTGAGGCCCTTGCGCATGTCGTGGAAGACCTCGACGCCAAGGTTTTCGGCATAGGCCGGCAGCAGGGTCGGCGGCGCGATCAGGCGCACCCGGGCGCCCATGGTGTTCAGCAGGTGGATGTTCGAGCGGGCGACACGGCTGTGCAGGATGTCGCCGCAGATCGCCACCAGCAGGCCTTCCAGCGAGCCCTTGCGGCGCCGGATGGTCAGCGCGTCCAGCAGGGCCTGGGTCGGATGCTCGTGGCTGCCGTCACCGCCGTTGATGACGCCGCAGCCGACCTTCTGGGCCAGCAGGGCGACCGCGCCCGAGTCCTGGTGGCGCACCACCAGCAGGTCGGGGTGCATGGCGTTCAGGGTGATCGCCGTGTCGATCAGGGTCTCGCCCTTTTTGACCGACGAGGTGGCCACCGACATGTTGATGACGTCGGCGCCGAGGCGCTTGCCGGCCAGCTCGAAGGAGGTGCGGGTCCGGGTCGAATTCTCGAAGAACAGGTTGATGATGGTGCGGCCGCGCAGGCTGGACTGTTTCTTTTCCACCGCCCGGTTCAGGTCGACGTAATGGTCGGAATGATCCAGCAGGAGGGCAATATCCGGAGCGGACAGCCCCTCGATTCCCAGCAGGTGGCGGTGTGGAAAAGTAACCGAGGGCCGGGAGGCGGCCGGGTCGGTGGCGGGATTTGCTGCGCGACTCGATGACATCAAAAACGCACCTTACACGGCGGCCCGATTTTCAGCAATCAAACCGTTAACCATTTTATGCTGTGCTGGCTTCATGGTGCAGGACTATCGCCAGAATCAGGTGGAGACCGCCGGCGGGACCGATCCCGTCGGGCAGGCCGTGCGCCTGCTGCAGGTCCTCAACAGCCGGGCCACCGAGGTCCAGGGCGTCACCGCCCGGATGTACGAGATGGCGACCATCCTGTCGTTTTCCGACTATGCCGACGGCTTCCGCCGCGTGCAGGAATTTCTCTCCTTCTGCGACGTGATCGAAAGCAAGCTGGAGAATATCGCGCCGTCCACGCGCGAGCCGATCCTGCATGAAATCAGCGCGGTGAAGATGCGTGCCTTCTCGGCGCTGCTGCGCGCCATGGGTGCCTATCTGACGGTGCTGGAACGCCGTGACATGATCAACTATTTCGCCCAGGCCGTCTTCCTGATGCAGCAGGACGTGCTGGCCGACTTCCATGACCATGCCCTGCCGGACGTGCCGCGGCAGCTGGTGCCGGAAAACCTGCCGGCGCTGTTCGAGCAGGTCGGCGCCCTGATCAAGCATCTGCTGGACCGGTGTATCGACGTGCCGGATTTCCGGTTCGAGGCCTGACCCGTGCAGCCCCAGTTGCTGCAGCATCTGCAGGCCGGTGTCGAGGCCCATCGCCAGGGCAACCTGGCGGTGGCCGAACAGAATTACCGCGCCGTGCTGGCCCATGCGCCGGAAACCCTCGATGCCATCAACCTGCTGGGCCGCCTGCTGGTGCAGACCGGGCGGGCGGCCGAAGCCGCGTCGCAACTGCGCCGTGCCCTCGACGTCGCGGCCGGGCAGGGGCCGCTGTGGCTCAGTTATGCCGAAGCCCTGATTGCTGCCGGCGATGCGGCGGCGGCGCGGGAAGCGGCCGAGACCGCAAGACGGCTGCTGCCGAAAGACGCCGATGCCCTGTTCCTCTGGGCGGAGACCCAGCGGATCGGCGGCGCCTGGGCGGCGGCGGCGGACGGCTATCGCCATGTGCTCGTGATGCGTCCGCAGCATGCGGCGGCCGCGCTGCAGCTCGCCACCTGCCTGCAGGCGGCCGGCGACCATACCGGCGCCCTGGCAGCCGCGCGGCAAGCGCTGGCGTTGGCGCCGCAGGCTCCCGAATGCCACAACAACCTCGGCAACCTGCTGGCAGCCGGCGGCAGCCATGACGCCGCGCTCGCCTGTTTCGGGCAGGCCCTGAAGCTGCGCCCGCAGTATCCCGCCGCGGCGATCAACATGGCAGCCTCGCTGCGCGAGCTGGGCCGCGCCGCCGAAGCGCTGCCGCTGGCCACCGACGCCATCGCGGCCAGCCGGAGCCTGCCGGCGCCGCTGCAGGCCGATGCCTGGCATGCGCTGGCGCAGACCCTTCATGCGCTGGCAGAACCCGACAAGGCGCTGGCGGCTTTCCGCGAGGCACTGTCCCGCCGGCCGGGTGATGCCGAGATCCAGTGGAATTATGCGCTGGCGGCACTGGCCGCCGGCCATTTCGCCGACGGCTGGGCAGCCTATGCCGCACGCTGGCGCAAGGCGGAACCGCCGCTGCCGCGCCGTGCCTGGCCCTGGCCGCGCTGGTCACCGGGCGCACCGGTGCCGGCCGGCCGGCTGCTGCTGTGGGGTGAGCAGGGGCTCGGCGACCGCCTGCTGTTCCTGCAATACCTGCCGGCGCTGCTGCAGTCCGGCGCCCGCGTGACGCTCGAGACCGATCCGCGGTTGGTGCCGCTGCTGAAACGGTCGTTCCCGGCGCTCGATTTCGCACCGGAAGCCGCCACGGCCGATCCGGAACTGCTGGCTGGATCTTTCGCTGCCCATCTGCCGCTCGGCGACCTGCCGGCCGGGCCGCCGCCGGGGCAGGCATTCCTGCAGGCCGATATCGCCCGCGCAGCGATCCTGCGCGATCGTTATCGGACCGGTGCCGGCGAGCGGCTGGTCGGCCTGTCGTGGCGCAGTGCCAATCCGGCGCTCGGGGCGGCCAAGTCGCTGCGGCCCGCCGATCTCGCGCCGCTGGCCGCCGTGCCGGACTGCCGTTTCGTCTGCCTGCAATATGGCGTGACCGAGGATGAACTCGCCGAACTGCGTGGCCTGTTCGGTGACCGCCTGCTGCTGGACCCGGAGATCGACGCGCGCAACGACCTCGACGGGCTGGCGGCGCAGATCACCGCTCTCGACCTGACGGTAACAGTCTCGAATGTCACGGCGCATCTGGCCGGCGCGTTGGGGCGCCCGGTCTGGGTGCTGGCACCGGCCAGCAAGAGCCGGTTCTTCTACCTGATGACGCAGGGCGAGGGCACGCCGTGGTACCCGTCGATGCGGATTTTCCGCCCCGCGCCGGACGCCGGTCCGGCCGCGCTGGCGGCGCAGGTGGCAGACACCCTCGTATCACTGGCCAAATCCGCCCTCAGGTGATAGCAAAAGGCCCGCCGCCGGCTTGCCGGGCTGGCTTATCCGGCGCTTCTGCCCTAGCTTTAAATCCATGACCCAAAAGAACTATTACATCACGACGCCGATCTATTACGTCAACGACAAGCCGCATATCGGGCATGCCTACACGACGCTGGCCTGCGACGTGCTGGCGCGCTTCAAGCGGCTCGACGGCTGTAACGTGATGTTCCTGACCGGCACCGACGAGCACGGCCAGAAGGTCGAGAAATCGGCCGAGGTCGCCGGCATCGATCCGCAGGCCTTCTGCGACCGGGTCAGCCAGAGCTTCCGCGACCTCGCCGCGACGATGAACATCTCGAACGACGATTTCATCCGCACCACCGAGCCGCGCCATGTCACCGCCGTGCAGGCGCTGTGGCAGAAGCTGGCCGCCACCGGCAATATCTATCTCGGCAAATATGCCGGCTGGTATGCCGTGCGCGACGAGGCCTTCTACCAGGAAGACGAACTGCAGGATGGCCCGAACGGCCAGAAGCTGGCGCCCTCCGGCGCCCCGGTCGAATGGGTGGAGGAGCCGTCGTATTTCTTCCGGCTGTCGGCCTGGGAACAGCCGCTGCTGAAATTCTACGAGGAGAATCCCGGCTTCATCCTGCCGGCCAGCCGCCGCAACGAGGTGATCAGCTTCGTCAAGGGCGGGCTGAAGGACCTGTCGGTCTCGCGCACCACCTTCAAGTGGGGTATCCCGGTGCCGGGTGACGAGGCGCATGTGATGTATGTCTGGCTGGATGCGCTGGCCAACTACATCACCGCCGCCGGCTATCCCGATACCGCCAGCGAGAAGTACCGGCATTTCTGGCCGGCCGACCTGCATATGGTGGGCAAGGACATCCTGCGCTTCCACGCCGTCTACTGGCCGGCCTTCCTGATGGCCGCCGAACTGGCTGCGCCCAAGCGCATCTTCGCCCATGGCTGGTGGACCAACGAAGGCCAGAAGATTTCCAAGTCGCTCGGCAACGTGATCGATCCGGTCGGCCTGGTCGACGAATACGGCCTCGACCAGACCCGCTATTTCCTGATGCGCGAAGTGCCGTTCGGCAACGATGGCGATTTCCGCCGCTCGGCCATCATCGGCCGCATCAACAGCGAACTGGCCAACGGCTTTGGCAACCTGGCGCAGCGCACGCTGTCGTTCTGCGCCAAGAATACCGGCGCCGCGGTGCCGCAGCCGGGCGAGCTGAGCGAGGCCGACGAGGCCCTGCTGGCCCATGCCGACAGCCTGCATCCGCGCATGGGCGAATCCCTCGATGTGCAGGCGATCCATACCGCCCTGCAGCACTGGTTCGACCTCGTGGATGCCGCCAACAAGTATATCGACGTCGAGGCGCCGTGGACTTTGCGCAAGACCGATCCGGCGCGCATGCTGACCGTGCTGTGGTGCCTGCTCGAGGCGATCCGCCAGCTTGCCATCCTGGCCCAGCCGTTCATGCCGGCTTCGGCAGCGAAAATGCTCGACCAGCTCGGCGTTTCCGAGGCGGCGCGCAGCTTCGCGCATCTGGGCGAGGCCGGCCGCCTGCGCGCCGGCACGCCGCTGCCGGCACCGCAGGGCGTGTTCCCGCGCCATGTGGAAGCCGCCGCCCAGGAGGGCTGACATGGCTTTGCTGATCGACAGCCATTGCCATCTCGACTTCCCGGATTTCGCCGAGGAGCGCGATGCCATCATCACCCGGGCGCGGCAGGCCGGCATCGGCCTGATGCTGACCATCTCGACGCGGCTCGACCAGTTCGATCGCGTTCTGGCGGTGGCCGAGGCCTATCCGGATATCTACTGCACGGTCGGTGTGCATCCGCATGAGGCCGATGACCACCCGGATGTGACGGCGGCAAAACTCGTGGCGCTGGCCAGCCATCCGAAGGTGGTCGGCATCGGCGAGACCGGGCTCGACTATTTCTACGACCACAGCGACCGCGAAGCCCAGAAGCGCTGTTTTCTTGCCCATATCACGGCCGCGCGTGACACCGGCCTGCCGGTGATCATCCATACCCGCGATGCTGATGATGACACGGCCGCCATTCTCGATGCCGAGATGGCAAAAGGCAAATTCAAGGGCCTGCTGCACTGCTTTTCGTCGGGCCATGCCCTGGCGGAACTTGCGGTACGGCACGACATGATGGTGTCCTTCTCCGGCATCCTGACCTTCAACAAGGCGCGCGGCGTCCAGGAATCTGCGGTCGCGCTTCCCATGGGCAACCTGCTGGTCGAGACCGATGCGCCGTATCTGGCGCCGGTGCCGCTGCGCGGCAAGCGCAACGAACCGTCCTACGTGGTCCATACCGCCGCTTTCCTCGCCAAGCTGAAGGGCGTCGGGGTCGGCGAGATCACCGAGCAGACGACACAGAACTTCCTGCGCCTGTTCGACAAGGTACCGCGCGAGGCGGTTGCCGACCGTCGGGCGGCCTGACGCGCCGGATGCGGATGCGCCGATGAAAGTGACCATCCTTGGCTGCGGCGCTTCGCCCGGCGTGCCGCGCATCGATGGGGTCTGGGGCGACTGCGATCCGGCCGAGCCGAAAAACCGCCGCACCCGCGGCTCGATTGTGGTGGAAGAGGCGGAGACCCGCCTGCTGATCGATACCAGCCCGGACCTGCGCCACCAGTTCATCGACAACGGCATCACCGAGATCAGCGCGATCCTGTGGTCGCATGACCATGCCGACCAGACCCACGGCATCGACGATATCCGCTTTCTCGCCTATGCGGCGCGCGGCCAGATCCCGGCCTATGCCGATGCCTTCACGCTGGAGCGGCTGGAACGGAAATTCGGCTACTGCTTCCAGAAAAGCAGCGACGGTTATCCACCGATCATCGAGCCCAGGCTGATCGATGGGCCGTTCAGTGTCGGCGCCATGGATGTGCTGCCGATCCAGCAGCGGCACGGCCGGATTCATTCCCTCGGCTTCCGCTTCGGCGACTTCGCCTACTCCAACGACGTCTCTTCACTGGATGATGAGGCCTTTGCGGCGCTCGCCGGCATCCGGGTCTGGGTGGTGGATGCCCTGCGGTACACGCCGCATCCGTCGCACAGCCATCTTGAACAGACGCTGGAGTGGATCGCCCGGGTGAAACCCGAACGCGCCGTGCTGACCAACATGACCATCGATCTGGATTATCGTCGTCTGCTGTCGGAACTGCCGCCCGGCGTCGAGCCGGCCTATGACGGCATGGTAGTGGAATGCTGAGAAGTATCTGGGCGGTGTCGCAGCGTGGCGCCGTCGGCATGCAGAGCCAGGCGCTTGGCCTGGCTGAAGCGCTGTTCGCCGGCGGCGGATTCGGCCTGCCAGAAGCGAAGGAAGTCTCGTTCCGTGCGCCGTATACCTGGCTGCCGATGCGGCCGGGCTTTGCCAGCCTGAACATGCTGTCGCCAGCCGATCGTGCCGCCTTTGCCGAACCGTGGCCGGATGTGCTGATCACCTGCGGCCGCAAATCGGCGATGCTGGCCATGGCGGTGAAGCAGGCCAGCAAGGGCCGCACGACAACCATTCATGTGCAGGATCCCAAGGCATCGCCGCGCAACTGGGATCTGCTGGTCGTGCCCGAACATGATCGCGTCCGCGGTCCCAATGTTGTCGTGACCCAGGGGGCGCCGCACCGGGTGACGCAGCTCAAGCTGCGCTCCGGCGCCGAAGCCCTGCGGCAGGAATACGCGCATCTGCCGTCGCCACGCGTCGCCGTGCTGGTCGGCGGCAACAACCGCTATTACACGCTGGACGACGAGTGGATGCGCGGCTTCGTCGCGCAGCTGCGGCAGATGGTCGACCGTTCGGGCTGCGGCCTCCTTGCCACCATTTCGCGCCGCACCGGCGAGGCGGAAACCAGCATCCTGCGCGGCGGACTGGCCAGCATGCCGGCGGCGCTGTGGGACGGGAAGGGACCGAACCCGTATTTCGGTTTCCTCGGCCTGGCCGATGCCATCGTGGTGACCTGCGATTCCATCTCGATGGTCTCGGAAGCCTGCTCCACCGGCAAGCCGGTGCTGGTGGCCCGTCTGCCCGGCAGCTCGCGACGGTTCGACAGTTTCTTTGCCGGCCTGGAGAAAAAGGGCCTGATCCAGTGGTTCGACGGCCGCCTGATGCAGTGGCAGAACGGCAAGCTGGACGACATGGACGAGATCGCCCGGCAGGTGCGGCAGAAGCTCGGCTGGGCCTGAGCGCGGCAAAACCGCACATTTCCGGGCCCGGGACCGCAATCTGTCAATTCTGCGCCTTCCATTTGCGATCGGTTCTCATTATTAATAGCAATGCCTCAGACATGATGGCCGGCCCGAAGAGGCCAGCCGCTGGAGTTTTGCTTTATGGATCAGAGCCTTGTTCCCGCAGCAGCCGATGCTGCAGCCGGCGGTGCCGGATTCTCCTTCACCGACATGGTGCTCAACGCCGACCCGATCGTGCAGGGCGTGATGGCCCTGCTGGCGCTGACCTCGGTAGTCTGCTGGTCCATCGTCTTTGAAAAGGTCGTCAAGCTCGGCCGCGCCCGCCGCGCTGCCCGCAGCTTCGAGACCGCCATCAAGGCCGACCTGCTGCTCACCGGCACCGGCAAGGTCCCGGCCAGCGGCCTGCAGGGCGCCATCCTCGCCGCTGCCGCCCGCGAGAAGCATGACGGCATCGAGGCCGGCGAAAGCCGCAGCGATTTCCGCGGCCGGCTCGAACTGGCCATGCGCCAGGCCATGGTGGTGCAGTTGCGCCAGCTCGAACCCGGCCTGCCGTTCCTCGCCACGGTCGGCTCGGCGGCACCTTTCGTGGGCCTGTTCGGCACCGTCTGGGGCATCATGAACAGTTTCACGGCCATCGCCGGCTCGAACGACACCAGCCTCGCCGTGGTGGCGCCCGGTATCGCCGAGGCGCTGTTCGCCACCGCCATGGGCCTGGTCGCCGCGATCCCGGCCGTCGTCGCCTACAACAAGTTCAGCACCGATCTCGGCCGCATCGCCCAGCGCACCAGCGCGGCGATTGTTGAAGCCTCGCGCCAGCTTGCCCGCAGCGCCGGTCATCCGGCAGTGCGCAGCCACGCCGAAGCCGGCCAGTAGGGAGAGCCGGCATGGGCATGTCCTCCGCCGGCGGCGGCCACGATTTCGACAGCGACGATTTCGGCAGCTACCGCCCGCTGTCCGACATCAACGTGACGCCGCTGGTCGACGTCATGCTGGTGCTGCTGATTATCTTCATGGTGGCGGCGCCGCTGATGATGGTCGGTGTGCCGCTGCAACTGCCGAAGACCACAGCCGCCAAAGTGACACCGCCGAAGGAACCCTTGGTCGTCAGCATCGACAGGGACGGCAGGCTGTTCATCCGCAAGGAGCCGGTGGAAGAGGGCGAGATCGTCGCCCGGCTGGCCGGCATCAAGGCGAAGGAGCCGAATGCCGTGGTCTATGTGCGCGGCGACAAGGCACTGGAATACGGTCGCGTGATGCAGGTGATGGGCCTGGTCGGCGAGGCGGGCTTCGGCAAGGTCTCGCTGGTTGCCGAAGGCGCCAATACCCAGCCCGTCCAGCCGCCGGTTGCGGCAGGCCCAATTGCGGCAGGGAAATAACCGGCATGCGCGGACGCATGACAGCCGTCTCGGTTTCGATTCTGGCCCACGCCGGGATCGTCGCGGCGTTTGTCGTCGGCCTGCCGCAGCGCGATCCGCCCGGCGCGGTCGACAAGGGCCTGCAGGGCATCGAGGTGATGCTGGCCGCCGGCGGCATTGCCGGGGCCCAGGCCGCGGAAGCGCCGCCGAAACCGCAGTTCGTCGAGCCGCCGCCACCGCCACCCGAACCCGAGCCGCAGGTCGTCACCTCGAAGGACACGGCACCGGAGGTCGCCGAAGCGCCGAAACCCGAGGCCCGGCCGAAACCCGAGCCGAAACCCAAACCGGTGGTGCAGAAACCGAAGCCCGAACCGAAGCAGGAGATACGGCAGGCCGAGAAACCCGCCGAGGCGCCGCCGCAGGAAATCGAGGTCGCAGCGGCCGCCGCACCGGCACCGCAGGGCCAGGTCGGCCGCCAGAATGCGCCCGGTGCCGGCAACGGCGCCGCCCGCAGCAGCGGCGGCAATCCCGGTGCCGAGGCGAATTACTTCGCGGTGCTGTCCGCCTGGCTGGAACAGCACAAGGAATATCCCTGGCGCGCCCAGCGCCGGCACAGCGAGGGCGTCGCCTATCTGCAGTTCGTCGTCGGTCAGGACGGCAAGGTGCTGCGCTACAGCATCCAGCGCAGTTCCGGTCACCGGCTACTCGACGAGGCGGTCGAACGGATGATCGAGAAGGCCAATCCGCTGCCGCCGATTCCACCGGATCTCGGCAAGGATCATCTGGAAATCGTCGTACCCGTGGAATTTTTCCTGAAGTAGCACCCGCAGAGTCAGTCACGAGAGTCAGCCCAAAGAGTCAAAAGGGGAAGATCATGAAGAAGCTCGCAACCGCAATCGCGCTGGCCGCCGGCCTGTGGGCCGCCGCGCCGGCCCATGCCGCCGATGGCGACCCGACCAAGCAGGCGATCCTGCAGCATTACGGCGACCTCGCCCAGGCGATGTACGGCGATGCGCTGAAGCAGGCGCGCAAGCTGCAGACCGCCGTGAAGGCGCTGGTCGATAAGCCGTCGGAAGCCAGCCTGAAGGCGGCGCGCGCGGCCTGGATCGCGTCCCGGCCGTGGTATCAGCAGACCGAGGTGTTCCGCTTCGGCAATGCCATTGTCGACGACTGGGAGGGCCGGGTGAATTCCTGGCCGCTCGACGAAGGCCTGATCGATTATGTCGATACCGCCAGCTACGGTGAAGAGTCCGACGAGAACCCGCTCTATACCGCCAACATCATCGCCAACAGGCAGGTCAAGTTCGGCGGCAAGGTGCTCGATGCCAGCAAGGTCGACTGGAAACTGCTGCGCAAGCTGCAGGAGGCCGGCGGCGTCGAGGCCAATGTGGCCACCGGCTACCACGCCATCGAATTCCTGCTCTGGGGTCAGGACCTGAACGGCACCGGCCCGGGCGCCGGCAACCGGCCCTGGACGGATTACGCCAGGGGCGGCGACTGCACCCATGGCAATTGCGATCGCCGCGCGCAGTACCTCTCGGCTGCCGCCCAGCTGCTGGTCGACGATCTGACCGAGATGACCCATGACTGGAAGCCCGAGGGCCCCGCCCGCAAGGCGCTGGTCGAGCATGGCGAGGATGGCGGTATCGCCGCGATCCTGACCGGTATCGGCAGCCTGTCCTACGGCGAACTGGCCGGCGAGCGCATGAAGCTTGGCCTGCTGCTGCACGATCCGGAAGAAGAGCAGGACTGCTTCTCCGACAATACCCACAACTCGCATTACTACGATGTCGAGGGCATGCGGATCGTCTACAGCGGCACCTACAAGACGCTCGGCGGTACCGTCATGAAAGGCCCGTCGGCCAGCGACCTCGTCCAGAAGACGGCGCCGGATCTCAACAAGGAGATGCTGGCCAAGCTGGCGGCGACCCACGCGGCCGTGCTGGCGATCAAGCAGCGCGCCGAAACCAAGGAAGCCTATGACCAGATGATCGGGCCGAACAACCCCGAGGGCAATGCCGTGGTGCAGGCCGCCATCGACCGCCTGACCGACCAGACCAAGACGCTGGAGCGCGTGGTCGGCAGCCTGAAGCTGAAGGCGATCAAGTTCGAGGGCTCGGACAGCCTCGACTCCCCCGACAAGGTCGCCAAGAAGAAGTAACCGCATTGCGGGGCGGGCAGGTTCGCCTGTCCGCCCCGTCGGCTTTTGCGTATAACCGGCCGCGTTTCATGTCACAGTTCCTCGCCATCGGAGCCGCTCTGGCTCTTGTCCTGCTGACGGTGCCGACCGGCGCCGCCCAGACTCTGGCGGCCGGCCAGACTCTGGCGGGTGGTACGGCAGCAGGCGCGGCGACTGCGGCCTTCGTGCCGGGCGAGGACCGGCCCGGCGGCGCAGCGACCACCGACAAGACGCGCGACCGCTCGGTCTTCTCGCAGCCCTCGGCCAACATGGGCTTCGAGAAGGAGCTCGACTTCAAGGTCGGCAACGGCGTCTTCCGCAAGCTGTGGACCTCGGCGCCGAGTTCGACCACGTCGTCGGATGGTCTCGGCCCGCTGTATAACGCACGCAGCTGCCAGAGCTGCCACCTGAAGGATGGTCGCGGCCATGTGCCGGTCGCGGACGAGGCACCGGTCTCGCTGTTCCTGCGCCTGAGTGTGCCGCCGGCCACCGATGCCCAGCGCGCCGCACTGGCCAGCCTGCGCGAGCTGTCGATCCCGGAGCCGGTCTACGGCAGCCAGCTGCAGACGTTTTCCGTGCAGGGCGTGCTGGCGGAAGGCGGCTTTCATATCCGCTATACGGATGAGCCGGTCACCCTGGCTGGCGGCGAGACCGTCGTGGTGCGACGGCCCGCCTACGACATCGACGGGTTGAATTACGGGCCGCTCGATCCCCATGTCATGGTCTCGCCGCGGCTGACCCCGCCGATGATCGGCCTCGGCCTGCTGGAAATGATCCCCGAGGCCGATATCCTTGCCCATGCCGATCCGGAAGACCTTAACCGCGATGGCATTGCCGGCCGGCCCAACCGGGTCTGGAGCGCCGCCGAAGGGAAGGTAGCGCTCGGCCGCTTCGGCTGGAAGGCCGGCATGGCGAGCATTCCCGACCAGACGGCCACGGCCTTTGCCGGCGATATCGGCCTGTCGACCGATCTGCTGCCGCAGTCCCATGGCGACTGCATGCCGGCACAGCAGGACTGCATGGCCGCACCGGTCGGCGACGATCCGGCGGAGCATGTCGAAGTGCCGCGCAAGCTGTTCGATCTCGTCGTCTTCTATGCCCGCAACCTGGCGGTGCCGGCGCGACCCGGGGCGCGGGCGCCGGCGGTGCTGCGCGGCAAGCAGCGGTTCGCCGAGGCCGGCTGTGCCGCCTGCCATGTCCCGCAATTTGTCACCGGACAGGATCCGGCCCGGCCGGAACTCTCGGGCCAGACCATCTGGCCCTACACCGACCTGCTGCTGCATGATATGGGCGAGGGACTGGCCGATCACCGGCCGGAAGGGCTGGCCGACGGGCGCCAGTGGCGCACGCCGCCGCTGTGGGGCATCGGCCTGACCCGCACGGTGAGCGGCCACGAGAATCTGCTGCATGACGGCCGCGCCCGCGATGTGCTGGAAGCCATACTCTGGCATGACGGCGAAGCCGCGCCGGCGCGTCGCAAGGTCATGCAGATGAGCCGGCAGGATCGCCAGGACCTGCTCGCCTTTATCCGGTCGCTGTGAGAGGTGTGTCCATGTCCCGTCTGATGTTTTCCGTCCTTGCCGCCGGCTTGCTGGCCAGCGGACCGGCCATGGCGCTCGATGATGCGACCTATGGCAAGATGAACCGGACGGCGATCGAGCAGCACATCCTGCCGCGCTACGATGCCCTGACCGGCGCGACCGCGAAACTGGACGGGCAGGCGAAGGCCTTCTGCGCGGCGCCGACGCCGGCCGGCCTGGCACCGTTGCGCAATGCCTATAACGGCGCCGTCGATGCCTGGCAGGACATCCAGCATGTCACTTTCGGGCCGGTCGACCTGTTCTTCCGCAGCCAGCGGATTGCTTTCTGGCCGGATGCCCGCAACAGCATCAGCAAGCAGATGGCCGAGCTGCTGGCGAAGCAAGACGCCGACGCGCTGTCGCCCGAGCATCTGGGCAGGAGCAGTGTTGCCGTGCAGGGCCTGCCGGCACTGGAACGCCTGATCTTCGGCAAGGATGCCGACAAACTGCTGTCCGGCGACGATGCAGCCTTCCGCTGCCGGTATGTGCAGGCGATCAGCGCCAATCTCGCGACCATGGCGGCCGAGACCGGCAAGGACTGGCGCGAGGGGGCGCCATCCTTCCAGACCAAGATGCTGGAGCCGGCGAAGAGCGACGGGCTCTACCACGAGCCGAAGGATGCGACCCTCGACCTGTTCAAAAGCCTGTACACGGGCGTCGAACTGATTGCCGACCACAAGCTGGCGCGGCCGCTGGGCGGCAGCATCGACCAGGCACGGCCGCATCTGGCCGAGGCCTGGCGCAGCCAGCGCTCGATGCGCAACATCGTCATCAACCTCAAGGCCGCGCAGGACCTGTACACCAAAGTCTTCTCGCCGGTGGTGCCCGACCGCGACCTCGACGACGCCATCGCCGATACCTTCCGTCGCGCATTTGAAGCCGCCCAAGGCATTTCGGAGCCGCTGGAGCAGGCGGTCGAGGACAAGGCGCAGCGCGGCAAGGTCGAGGCGCTGGCCACGCAGATTCTCGCGCTCAAGACCCTGCTGCTGCAGAAGCTGCCGGGCAATATCGAGCTGCAAGTCGGCTTCAATGCCCTGGATGGAGACTGAGGCCATGACCGCCATCCCGATGAACCGTCGCACCCTTGTGGCCAGCCTGATCGGTGGCGGCCTGCTGCTGCCACGGCTGGCGTTCGCCAACACGCCGTCGGAGCGCATCTTCGTCAATGCCTATGGCTCGCCGCAGGGCTTCGGGTTTGCCGCCTTCGGCGCGGACGGCGCGCTGCGCTATACGCTGCCGCTGCCACAGCGCGGCCACAGCTTCACGCAGAGTCCGGATGCCCGTACCGGCGTTGCCTTTGCCCGACGGCCGGGCAGCTTCGCGCGGGTCTTCGATCTGCGCAGCGGCACAGTGCAGCATGAGATCGCCGCGACCGAGGACCGGAATTTCTGCGGCCATGGCGCTTACTCGGCTGATGGCCGGCTGCTGCATGCCACCGAGGTGGTGGCCTCGACGGGCGACGGCGTGCTCGGCATCTACGACGTGCGCGACGGCTACCGCCGGATCGGTGAATTTGCCACTCGCGGCCTGGATCCGCACGAGATCCTGCTGATGCCGGACGGCCGGACGCTGGTGGTCGCCAATGGCGGCATCCTGATGCGGTCGGACATGCCGCGGCTGAAGCTCAACATCCCGGACATGGCGCCGTCGCTGGTCTATCTCGACAGCCGCGACGGCAGCCTGACGGGTGAGATCAAACCGGCCCGGGAGCTGCACCAGCTCAGCACCCGGCATATCGCCATCGACCGGCACGGCCGGGTCGCGGTCGCCATGCAGTATGAGGGCCCGGCGGACGACGACGTGCCGCTGGTGGCCTTGCACGATCCGGGCGCCGGGGAAACCGGGTTCCGCTATCTGCCGATGCCGCGGGCCGAGCAGACCGCGCTCCGGCAGTATTGCGGCAGTGCCGCCATCGACCGGACCGGCCGGTATCTGGCGGTCAGCAGCCCGCGGGGCAACCGCGTCCTGGTCTGGGACCTGGCGGCGGACGCCATGCCGATGGTGGCGAGCGTGCCGCTCGGCGATGTCTGCGGGCTCGGCGCCAGCGGCGAGGCTGGCGGCTTCGTGCTGTCGGCCGGCACCGGCAAGCGCGAGGTCTGGCACCAGGGCAGCGCGCAGCCGCGCATGCTATCGGCCACGGAGCGCCGGCTGCAGTGGGACAACCATATGATGCCGGTCATGATCTGACTGGAACCGGAAATACTGGAGAACCGGCATATTTTGGCTAATCTATATTTTCCATAATATACATTATCCGATGAATGGACGCTTTTTGTAGTGTAGCCTTTTGGGGCGCCTAGCCGGCTGAGAGCAACGGGAATGAGCGCGAAGCCCACGGTGCTCAACGGCCATAGCGGTTACAGACGTATTGGTGGATGACTTCTTCGCGGCGGCTATGACCGGAATCCATATCGATGTTCGGCGACTCGCTGCGTTCGGCCGAAATGAAGCGTTCGATCAAGGTATCGATCCAGATCCGGGCCCGTGCAATGCGAACCGGATGGATCAGCCCGGCTTTCTCGTCGACAATCTTCTGCCCGGGCGAATAAAGCCAATATCCCCTTCTCCATCTCGACCAGCCGCCGCTGCACCTCCAGCGCAATCAGTTTCGAGCCATACCTCTCGCCAGCCAGCGCCTGCTGGGAACGTCTGGGCCTGCCGCAGCCGGTGCAGAGCCGCCATGATCGTTCTCCTGATTCGTTCGACCCAAGCCGGCCGGATTCCGTTGCCGCGGGAGAGAAAACAAAAAAAAACGCCAGGCGGGCGACGCCAGGCGTTTTTCTTCACGGCATGAGCGTGATGCGATCCGGCCGGTGGCAGCCGGTCACGACGATAGATCGGCGGCCCAGTTGTTGGAGCCGGCCTGATAGGTATTCTGACCGTTGATGGTGACGACGGTCAGGGTGCCGCTGCTCAGCGTCAGCATGCCGTTGACGGTCGACTGGTCGGTCTGCACCCAGGTCTTCAGCGACAGGCTGGTGGCGCCACCCGAGGCGCCGCTGACGTAGATCGAGGTCGGGGTGAAAATGACCTCGGTGAACTGCGTCGGATTGCCGCTTGGCATGATGGTCAGCCCGTTCTGCGACGAACCGCCGCTTGTCGGCGCCAGCACCCAGGTCGCCCCGGAGGGCAACTGAAGCAGGCAGCTCGCGTTTGCCGCCATATTGGAAAGCATGAATTGAACCATTTGCGCCGTTGCAGTTGTCATGTTGCACTTCCTTTTGCGTTTGGCCATGGAGTTCAGGAGCAGGAACGCACTATCCGCCTGCCCGCGGATTCAGGGTCTCTGAGCGGGTGGCATGTCGAAGAACAAGGACCAGGAACCGGTCCCCACGACATTGGTGCGGTCGAGATTCGACTGCGGCGTGACGATGGTGCCCGGCGGCAGCACGACCGAGCCGAAAACCCACGGACTTGCGGTGCGGACGTAGAGCGCGATGTCGAGGGCGGGCATCGCCTGGTTGACGGCGATCGTCAGATGCGTGTTGGTCAGAATGAAAAGCTTCAGGCTGACAGCGGCACTGGCCGGTGCCGAGATCATCAGCCGCTGGTCATGCCGAGGGCCCGGCGCCATCGACCAGGCGGCATATGGCAGGCTGCGTTCGCCGCCCACGGCCACCGTATGATGCAGCAAGGCTGGCATGTTCTGGAAGTGCAGCGTGACCGGAAACGCGGTCGCCCCGGCCTCTTCCGGTTTGACAGCCTGGCCTGGTGCCACGGCGGCCGATGCCGGACGCTTAGCAGCCGTGTCTGTCTCCGCCATTGATTCCCCCGGCCACAACCCTAAAGACACATGCGCGTGGAGGCTGTAGAGCTTGGTGTTTACAAGCGCAATGATGTCTTACATATATTTTGCGATGAATATCAAGATAGAAAGACTCGCTTTAGTTTCATTTTCATCATTTAATGAGTCTTAGGCGGGCTAAAATAAAATTTCATATGTCTTATTGTGTGTGATCGGGGGAGCCAAGTATGGGGCGGGTAGCGGAAAATCCATTAGTTTTGCGAGAACATCATTTGACTAGCTCTTCCCTTGATAATTGTTACTATGAAAATACCCGTTTAGAGACATGCGGTTTTTTGCACCGGCCCGCCCGCTGCCCTCCCCTGACGACATTCCCTAAAGCCGGGCCGGCGTCCGCCGCCACCATTTCCCCCATCCCGCTGCCGCCTTCCGCCTGAGCGGCACGCTTGCAGGGTCAGCCATGACGGTCACTCCCACCTATCCCGGCATCTACATCAGCGAACAGCCGAGCTCGAGCCGCACCATCGTCGGCTCCAGCACATCGGTGACCGGCTTCGTCGGCTATTTCCTGCGCGGGCCGGCCAACAAGGCCACGCCGATTTTCAGCTTCGGCGAATTCCAGCAGCAATTCGGCGGTATCACGCAGAACAGCGAAGCGTCCTACGCCATCTCGCAATTCTTCCTCAATGGAGGCAGCGAGGCCTGGGTCGTGCGCACGGCGAAAAGCACCAGCACGGCGCCGTTCCGGGCGGCCAGCGTGACGCTGCTGAGCGCAGTGGAAAGCGGCGCTCCGGTACTGGTGGCGAATGCGGGCAGCAATGGTGCGTGGGGCAACAGCCTGTATGTCGATATCGACTACAACACCCAAAATCCGGCCACGCTGTTCAACCTCACGGTTTCCGATCTCAGTGCGTTGCAGACCACCGGCAACGTCAACACCGTGGTCTCGCGCAATTTGTCCGTCGACCCGTCCAGCGCGCGCTACGCGCCATCCACGGCCAGCCGCGAAATGGGCGGCCTGCTGAATGCCACGCTGCCCAGCGGGGGCAGCGCGACAGGCAGCGTCATGCCGGCACAAACCGGCCTGACCGGCGCCAGCCTGACCAGCCTGACGCTGAGCGGCAGCGAGACGATGACGGCCAGCATCGACACGACGGCGATCAACAATCCCAGCGGCCAGCCCTATGTCATTGGCCCGTTGCCCGACACCACCACGCTGGCCAGCCTGCCTTATGCATTGCAGGCGGCGATCCGCCAGGTACCGCAACTCGCCTCGGCCGTGGTGCAGATGATCGGCGGTCAGTTGCGCGTCCAGTTGACGGACTTCGGTTATGCCAACAACGTGCTGACCTTCACGGGGCAGCTTGCGACCCTGCTCAATCTCAGTGGCCAGGGTGTGTCGGCGAACTGTCAGCGCTACAGCCTTGGCTCCGGCACGGTGGGGGCGCAGAGCAATGCGGTGTCCGGCGGCGATGGCCTGCAGCCTGGCGCTGACGAGCTGACCGGCGATTCGGTGGCACGCACCGGCATGTTCGCGCTTGATACGGTCGACATCATCAACCTGCTCAGCATCCCCTCGGTATCGCTGCTGGGCGCCACGGATGCCTTCCAGGTGATGACCGCCGCCACTGCCTATTGCGAGGACCGGCTGGCCTTCTACATCGCCGACATGGCCGCGTCGGTGGCATCACCCCAGGATGCCATCCAGTGGATGGCCCAAAACAACATCACCAGCGCCTATAATGCCGTCTACTTTCCTTCGGTGATCATTCCCGATCCGCTGACCGGCGGTACGCGCCAGACCAGCAACAGCGGCACGATGGCCGGGGTCTATGCCAATAACGACGCCAAGCGGGCCGTCTGGGTGGCGCCGGCCGGCATTGATGACAAGCTGGTCGGCGTGCTGGCGCCTTCCTACGTGATGACCGACGACGAGAACGGCATGCTCAACCCGTTGGGCATCAACTGCCTGCGCAACCGTCCGGTCTATGGCAACGTGTCGTGGGGCGCCCGGACCAGCGCCGGTGCCGACGTGATGGCCTCGCAGTGGAAATACATCCCGGTGCGCCGCACGGCGCTCTATATCGAGCAGAGCCTGCAGCGCGGCCTGCAATGGGTTGTTTTCGAACCGAACGGCGAAGTGCTGTGGTCGCAGATTCGCCTCAACGTCAATGCCTTCCTGAACAACATGTTCGTGCAGGGCGCCTTCAAGGGCATGACGCCGGCGGAAGCTTATTTCGTCAATTGCGGCGATGACACTACGAGCGAATACGAAACCGAGCGTGGCATCGTGGTGGTCGAAGTCGCCTTCGCGCCGCTGCGGCCGGCCGAATTCGTCATCATCACCCTGCAGCAGCTCACCGCAACCAGCCAGACCTAAGCACGAGGCGCGATCATGGTCATGTTTCCCGTTAATCCGCAGCGCATGGATCCGTACAAGAACTTCAAGTTCCGGCTGCGCTGGGAAGGCCGTTATGTTGCCGCGCTGAGCAAGGTCAGCTCGCTCAAGATGTCGGTCGAAGCCATCAAGTTCCGCGAAGGCGGCGATCCGTCGACGACCCGTGTTTCGCCCGGCCAGGCTTCCTACGACCCCATCACGCTGGAGCGCGGCCTGACCCTCGACACCGAGTTCGAAGCCTGGATGCGGCAGATCTGGAATTTCGGTTCCGGCTTTGGCCGCCAGGTGGCGCTGGCCAACTACCGCCGCGATGTGACGCTGGAATTCTACAACGAGGCCGGCCAGCTCGTGATCGGCTACAACATTTTCCGCTGCTGGCCATCGCAGTACCAGGCGATGCCCGATCTGGATGCCGGCGGCAACGCGGTCGCCATCCAGACGCTGGTTCTGCAGAACGAAGGGTGGCAGCGCGATAGCGGTCTCGAGCCGCCACCAGAACCGAGCTTCAACTGAGGCGGTGGCCGTATGCAGGGGCTTACGGCGCGCCAGTTACTCGAGGTCTGGGAGCAGGGTGAGGTCCGTCATCCGCTCGACCGGGCCCTCATGATCCTGAGCGCGGCTGCCGGTTTGCAGGCCACGTCGGCGACCTGGGGCAGTCTCGCCGATCTGTCAATCGGCGAACGCAACCACCGCTTGCTGGAATTGCGCGCCGCCACCTTCGGTCCGGCCATTGCCGTAGCCACGGCCTGTCCTGCCTGCGGCATGCCGCTGGAATTCACCATAGACAGCCGCATGCTGGTTGAGGCCGCACCGCCCGCAGAGGCGAAGCCGTTACGCCTGCAGTCGGACGGACTTGATCTTGTCCTGCGCCTGCCGACAAGTCGGGATCTGGCCAGCTTGGTGCAGGATGCCGGCATGGCCGGCGATCCGCGCGACCGGCTGGTCCGCCGCTGCGTCGTCGACGGCATGACGCCGGACGACCCGCCGGCGCTGTCCGAGGATGTCCTGCGCGCATTGTCGGCGCTGCTGGCCGAAGCCGATCCGCTGGCCGATATCCTGTTCGCCCTGTCCTGTCCGAAATGCGAGCAGCAGTCGCATCAGCCGCTGGATGTCGCGGCTTTTTTCTGGGCGGAGATCGTGGCGCAGGCCCGCCGCATACTGGCCGAGGTTGATGCCCTGGCACGGGTCTATCACTGGCCGGAGGCGGATATCCTGGCTCTCGAACCGCGCCGCCGGCAGGCCTATCTGGAGCGCGTCCTGTCATGAACGAGGCCGGCGGCGGTTTCCTCGGGCGTCTGGTGGCGCAGGCACAGGGCGATGCGGCACCGGTGCAGCCGGTGATGCCGCCGTTCTATGCATTGCCTGTCGCCGAGCCGCCCACCGAGACCGCGGTCTGGGCGGGAACCGATACACCTCTGGATGCCCCGGCCGGGATGCAGCCGGCGGCCGAGCGGCCGGGTGCCGCCCCACTGCATAACATGTCCGCGACAGACATGGCGGGTGGCGGCCATCCGGCGCGCGGTGATATTGCGGCCGGAACCGCCATGCCGCAGGCCGGTGGAACAGTAGCAGGCATGCCAGCAAGGGATAAGGCGACAGCAGATGCATCCCCGGCGGCGACCGGCATGTCGCCTGCCGCAGCCGTCAAGGCCGCATCCTTTGCGGAACCGACAGATGCGGTCCTGCATCGCGATGCAGGCGCGATCCAGGTTCCGCCGCGCCGCGCATCGCCGGCGCCAGAGCTGAAGCCAGAATCGGAACAGGCGCCGCACCTGCCGCACCTGCCGCGCGAGCCGGCCGGAACCGCCGCTGTTCCGCTTCCTGCCATGCCATCTGCGCCGAAAGCGGAATCTCCGGCCGCGGGCATGCCGCCAGCGGAAATCCCCGGGGCCGAGATTTCCCTGCGCACAGATGCCGCGGTCGCGGCACAGCCGGTCGCACCATTGCGCGGGACCGGGTCAGAGGCGAAGCCAGCGCCGCTCTCATCGCCCCTGGCGGAACCGGCGGGAGTCGTCGCCCTTCCCCCTGCCGCACCACCGACCCGAGACAATGCCACGGCATCGGCGGTCCCGGCGCCGCGGCCAGCACCATTGTCAGACCCGGCGGTGCCGGTGATGGGGCCGGTCGCGCTACGTCCGTTCCCTGTGCCGCCTGCCGCTGCTGCGATGCCGTCACCCGTGCAGACGGCGCCACTCTCTGCACCGGCTTCGGCCCCTCCGGCAGCAGCACCGTCGCCATCCGCCGGTTCACCGGCGACAGCCGCCGCACAGGACGGTTCGGCCTGGAGCGACCATCCACCTGCCATGCCGCTGCGACCGGCAACCGCAGAGCAGAAACCGGAACGGCTGCGCCGCTCACCGGCCCCTGCCGCCGGCCGCATCAGCGGCAGTGCCAGTTCCAGTGCCGACGCCAGTGCCAGTGCCGGCCGTCAGCACAGCGGGCAGGATTCGCCGCAGGCACGGGCCTTCGGTGCCGCGGCGCCGGGCGAGACCGACAGGACGGAGCGGCGGCCGCCGACCCTGGTGCCGGAGACCGCAGCGCCGACTTTCCGGCCGCAGCCGGAAGAGCGGCTGTTCAACCCGGCTTCGACCGTACCGCCACCGCCGCCGCCGGTGCGGATCGAGATCGGCCGCCTTGAGCTGACGCCGCTGCCCGCCGCTGCGCCGGTCGCCCGGCCGACATACATGTCGCTGTCCGATTACCTGCGCCTGCGGGTGCGACCATGAGCAATTTCCTGGCCGTCGCCAATGCAACCGCTGCCTTGTGCGAGGCCCTGCAGGGGGCCGTCTACAGCGAGGGGCTGGGTGGTGTGCCCGGCGCGCAGGTCACCCACCTGTCGCCGAGCAGCGAACAACTCGATGCCGTCCATCCCGGGGTGAACGTTTTCCTCTACCAGAGCGTCGTCAATGCCGCCCTGGCCAATGACGACCTGCCGACCCGTCGGGCCGACGGCCAGGCGATGCAGCGGCCGCGTGCCGCCCTGTATCTGTGCTACCTGCTGACCTTTCACGGCGACAACGGCAAGCTGGAGCCGCAGCGCTTGTACGGTTCGGTGACGGCCTACCTGCATGCCGACCCGGTCCTGTCGCGCAGCCTGGTGCGCCAGACCGCCGAGCGAATTCCCTATCTGGCCGAATCCGATCTGGCCGACCAGCCGGATGTCGTGCGCATCACACCGGCCCTGCCCAGTGTGGACGAGCTGTCGCGGCTGTGGCTGATGTTCCCGCAGGTCGATTACCAGCTCTCGGCCCTGTACCAGGCCGGCCCGGTGCTGCTGGACTGGCCCGAGATTCCCACCATGCCGCTGCCGGTGCGCAGCATGGACCTGCGCACCGGCAGCCTGCGGGCGCCGCGTATCGACCGTCTGTCGTCGGAGGACAGGAAGGCCGGCTGGCCTGCGGTCGGCAGCATCCTGGTGATCCGGGGCGAGAATCTTCTCGCGCCGATGATGGAGGTGCGGGTCGGCGCCGAGAGCGTCGTGCCGCTGTCGATGCAGCCCGGCGAAATCCGGCTGCGGCTCGATCCGGCACAGCAACCCGCGCTGCGCGCGGGGCCCAACACGGTCAGAATCCTGCACCAACAGAGCGATGCCGGTGGCCAGCACATCACCACGGCGGCCTCGAACAGCGCCTCTTTCACCTTGCTGCCGATACTGGAAACGGTCTCGGCCGTTGCGTTGCCGCCGGACCCGGCTGCCATGGCGGGCGGACAACCCGCCTGGCTGGTCACGGCGCGGCTGCAGCCATGCATCGGCGCCTACCAGGTAGTCGAACTGCTGCTCAACGCCACCGTGCCCGGCGGCACGCCGGGTCCGGTCTATGTCGCCGGCAGCCGCGTGGCGGATGGCAACGATATTGTCTTCCGGGTGAGCGGCCTTGCCCCCGGCAGCTATCTGGTCCGCTTGCGCGTCGACGGGGCCGAGACCGCGCTGGATGTCGATACCGATCCGGCCAGCCCGGATTTCCGGCGCTATGCCGGGCCGCTGCTGGTGCTGGCATGAGCGTCAACGACATGGATATCGACCTCGCCGCCTGGAATGCCGGCAACCGGGCGGCGCTGGCGCATGCCATTGACGGCGTGCGCCGGGCGCTGGCCCGCCATGCCGGCCGGGTAATGGATGCCCCGGTGCCGCCCGTGCCTGAAGGCGGTCCCTACACGCTGGACATACTGGCTGAACGTTTCGACCTATCCGCTTTCGAGCAGGCGGTGGTGGTGCTGTGCATCGGCATGGAGATCGATGCCGGCATGGCCCAGCTCTGCGCCACCGCCGTCAACGATGCGTCCCGTCCCTTCCCCACTTTCGGCCTTGCCGTGGCCGCCCTGCCGGGCGGCCACTGGAATGCGGCGGCGCCGGGCCGGCCGCTGCGCCACTGGCTGCTGCTCGACACCGATGGCGAAGCCTCGCTGCAGGGCGGCCACATCCGCCTGAACGAGCGTATCGTGCATTTCCTGCTGGGCGGCGGCGACCGCGATGCCCGGCTGGCGGCGATGAGCGAGCGGATTCCCGAGCCGCCGCTCGAGGATGTGCCGCCGGCGCACCGGCCGCTGGCCCGCCAAGTGGCAGCATTGATGGCCGGCCGTCTGGCTGCGCCGCTGCCATGCCTGGACGGGCCGGTGGCGGCCGTGCGCGGCATCGCCGCCGCCGCCGCCGCCGGGCTTGGCCTGCCGCTCTATGCGATGCCGGCGGACAGCCTGGCCAGCCAGCCCGATCTCGATCTCGTCGCCCGGCTGTGGGAGCGCGAGGTGGCGCTGCTGCCGGCGGCGCTGCTGCTGGATGCCGGCGACCGTGATGCCGCCGATCCGCTGGCCCAGGCGGTGCTCAGCCTGGCCGAACGCATCACCACGCCGCTGGTGCTGGCCGGCGGGGCCCATCTGCGCCCGCGCAGCCGCATCGCCGCGCATTTCACCGTGCCGCTGTCGACGGCGCCCGAGCGCCGCGCGCAATGGCAGGCGGCGCTGGCCAAGATGGGGCTGGGCGCAGATATGGCGGATGCCGCGGATGTGGTGGCGGACCAGTTCGAGCTGGATGCGCCGGCGATGCGGGCCTGCAGCCAGGCGGCGCTGGATGCGGAAGGCCGGCTCGATGTCGATGCGCTGTGGTCGCTGGCCCGGGCCCAGGCGCGCCGGCCGCTGAACGACCTGGCCGAGGTGATCGAGCCACGTGCCCTGATGGACGACCTGGTGGTGCCCGGCGAGATCGCCGCCATCCTGGCGCAGATCGTGGCGGCGCAGCGCCAGCGCACGCGCGTGCTGGACGACTGGGGTTTCGCCGCCCGCAACCGCAGCGGCCTGGGGTTGAGCGTGCTGTTCGCCGGGCCGAGCGGCACCGGCAAGAGCATGGCGGCCGAGGCGATTGCCACGGCGCTGCGGCTCGACCTGTGCCGCATCGACCTGAGCGCGGTGGTCAGCAAGTATATCGGCGAGACCGAGAAGAACCTGCGCCACGTCTTCGATGCCGCCGAAGCCAGCGGCGCCGTGCTGCTGTTCGACGAGGCCGATGCCCTGTTCGGCAAGCGCAGCGAGGTGCGCGACAGCCACGACCGTCATGCCAATATCGAGGTCGGCTACCTGCTGCAGCGGGTCGAGGCCTATCGCGGCGTCGCCGTGCTGACCACCAATCTGCGGTCATCGCTCGATCCTGCCTTTCTGCGCCGGTTGCGCTTCATCCTCGATTTCAGTTTCCCAGACCAGGCCGCCCGCGTGAAGCTGTGGCAGCGCGCTTTCCCGCGCGCCGTGCCGCTTGGCGCGCTTGACCATATGCGTCTCGCCCGGCTCAACCTGGCCGGCGGCAGCATCGCCAATATCGCGCTGAACGCCGCCTTTCTTGCCGCCGATGCCGGCCAGCCGGTTTCGATGGCGCATGTGCGCAGTGCGGCTATTTCGGAATATGCCAAGAACGATAAACGTCCCACCGCGGCCGAGATCGGGGACTGGGGATGACGCGCGAGATCGAGCTGCGGATCCATCGCCTCAGCCTGGTGGGTAAGACGCCGGCTGAGGCACGAGCCTTTATCCGCGCTATGGAGCGGGCACTCACAGCGCAACTGGCCGCTGCGCCGGTGCAGCCCGACGCCACTCTCGCTGTGCCGCGCCACCAGGCCGACCTGCAGGTGGCGGCGCAGCCGCGGGCCGCCGCCGCCGCCCTGCACAAGCTGGTGACGAAATGAGCGGCGCCGCCTTCGCCCCGCCGATCCGCCCGGCACCCGCGGCAGTGCAGGCGGCACCCCGGCCAGCCCCGCGCCTGCAGGCCAAACTGAGCATCAGTAAGCCGGGCGACCATCATGAACGCGAGGCCGATGCGGTGGCCGACCAGATCATGCGCATGCCGCAGCCCGGTGCAGCATCGCCGAGCCTGCAGTCCGGCATGCCCTGGGCACCAGCCGGCAGCATGGGGCTGGTGCAGCGCGCCTGCAAGCAGTGCGAGGCCGAGCAGAAGCAGAAACAGGACAGTACCCGGCAGGATGCCGGCGGCGGCGACGTGCTGGTGCAGCGTGAATGCTATGAGGGAGCATGCGATCCTTGGGTCGGCGACGGTGATGCCGAGGTCGAACAGGAAGCAGCGCAGCAGCAGGCATTAGCCCAACAGCAGGCGCAATCGCCCTATGCGGCCGCATTCCAACTCCCAACCGCTCAGTCCTCGGCCCAGACTTCCAGTGGAATGCCAAGCTTTGAATCGCGACAGCAACAGACGCCTGCGATCCGGCGGCCCCGATCCTCGACGCCGTCGGCAGCGGCTTTAGCACCGCTGGAAGACGATGATGACCAGCCCTTGGTCAGCTATGAGGACGATGAAGACAGGCCACGGCGGCTCCGATCAGCCAAGCGCAATCGGGGCGAGGTGGTGCCGACTCCACCTGCCCCTTCGACCACGCAAGCCCCGCCTGTATCGCCATGGGATGAGCAGGCCCGGGCCATCACGCTGGAAGAGTTTGGCATCACGCCGACCGCTTTCAAGCGCAGTAAAAAACGGCCGACAGCCGGCAGAAACCGCAGCAGCGCTACCAGCGGTCGCCGCAGAGCGACGGCGGTAGCTGCCGCCACGGCCAGCACCAGTTTCCAGTTCCAGAGTCCGCCGGTATCCGGCAGCCCCGCGTTCGGCTTCGGCAGTACAGGCAACAGCGGCTTCGGCTTCGGTTTCGGTACAACCGGCCAGAGTTGGGCCAGTCAGAGCTTCCCGTTTCTTTCCGACGAGGACCGAAAACGGCTGTTCGGCCAGATGAAATCCCGCCGGCCCGGCGGGGACGCGGCCGTGTCCCTGTCCGCGGTCGGGCTACCCAGCGGCGGCGGCCGGCCGCTGTCGGGCGACGAGCGCGGCTTCTTCGAGCCGCGGCTCGGCCGCGATCTCAGCGGCATTCGCCTGCATACCGATGGCCAAGCCGCCGCTGCGGCCGACAGCATCAATGCACGCGCCTTCACCTACGGCCACAACGTGGTGCTGAACCAGGGTGAATACACGCCCGGTTCCGATAGTGGCCGGCGGCTGCTGGCGCATGAACTGACCCATGCGGTGCAACAGGGTGCGGCCGGCCCGGCGATCGGTGCCGGTGCGCCGGCCATCTCGCCGGTATCGCGTGCGACGATCCAGCGGCTATGCAAGGGCACCAACCGCTCGTCGGGCAGCCCCGAGCAGATCGTCATCCAGAGCTATATCACCCGCGCCAATCCGACCGTCGAGAAGGAATACCAGGTCCAGGACCCCGGTGGCGGCAACTGCTTCTTCCTCGATCTGGCGGACACCGCGCATTATCGAATCTACGAGATCAAGCCCAAACACACGCCCGGCGCCGGCGCCGCCCAGCTTGGCACCTATCGCAATGCCGCCCGGCAGGAATGCATCGGCGGTGAACAATGGGCCATCGGCACCCAGGCGGAATTCGGCGCGTTGATGAACAACGCGCTGCCACCGGCATACCAGAATGCCGCCGCCGGCGGGCCCTGGTACCTGCCTGGTGTACGGCCCGACGAGGCCATCGAGGTCAGCACCCCGGTCAATGGCGAGGTGGTGTTCGAGAGCATGCCACTCGAGGGCATTCCCGGCCGCGGCCTCGGCAAGATTCATCATGCCACCCGCCGCGGCATCATTGCCGGCATGACCGCCGATGCCCGCGGTGACATCCTGTCGCGCATTACTCGCGCCCCGCTAGTCACTGCTTTGAGCAATTATTCGACAGCAAATCTTTACGCCGGCCTTTCGGCAGCGAATGGTTTGACCGGTGCAGCTGGCGCCTTCCCCAACAACGCCGTGATCGAATCAACCATCGAAGGTCAGCCGACGCTCCAAATCCAGAATGCCGCAAATTATTTGTTGGGCCAATTCCCCGCCAGTTTTTTCGGATATGGCGGGATAGCTGGAAAAACCGATGCGCAGCTGGCGACTAAAATCCGGATTGTGATTGTCGCCAATGCCGGTACCAACATCAACGCGGTCATGACCAATTTCACCAGGCCTGAAGCCAGGGCGGCCGTGCTCGCAATCCATGTCGGTGCCGGTCGTGGCGATCCTGGCGGCGGTGCCGCCGGCAGAACGCGTCTTGCCGGCGTCATGGGAACCCTGCCGAAAGCCCAGCTTGGTGTTGCGACGGCCGCCTCCATCGCGGCGGCAGGCAATAATACCGGCATCCCCAATATCGGTCCGCAGGATGCCGCCGCCTCGGTTCCGTTCACGGGCATGCGCGGCACCGCCGGCGCGACCCGCACGGCCATCCAGAACACGGCTGCACCGAACGCCCAAAGGACCCAGATGATGGCTGCGACGGCGACATCGCCGGCCATCACGCAGACCGCCATCGTCGGCAAGCCGCTTGAATTGCAGTTCAGGGACTGGATCAGCAACCAGATCGCTGCGCCAGCCGCGTGGCTATGGACGACGATCAATGCCAACCCGGTGGGCGGCACGCCGCAACTTGCTGCTCTTTCCGGGGTGGCTTCCGGTGCCACCGCCGCCGCACCGGCCGCACGCGCAGGCATCACCGACCTGTGGAAATGGAGCCTGCGGCTATGACGTCGCCGGTCAACAATGCGCGGCTGACCAAGGGCGCCATCGTCGCGCTCGATCCGTTCAATCCTTTAGCCAGCGTGGTGATCTTCCAGTACAACCCGGCGGAACTGACCCGCTCGCTGACGCCCGCAGCGCCGCCAGGCGGCGCCGCTGCCGTGCCGGTCGGTGCCCAGCGCCTGACCGGGCCGCCGACCGAGAAGATCTCACTCAAGGTCACCATCAATGCCGAAGAACAGATGCCGGTGGCCGGCACGGTTACCGGTGGCAGCGTCTATCCGCAGCTCGCCGCGCTCGAGATGCTGATGTATCCGAAGAGCCTGCTGGTCATCAAGAATGCCGTGCTCGCGGCCATGGGCACGATGGAGGTACAGCCACCCGAGGCACCGCTGACGCTGTTCATCTGGGGCTTGCGGCGGGTGATGCCGGTGACGGTCGAGAGCTACAGCGTCACCGAGCAGTATCACGACAACAACCTCAATCCGCTGATCGCCGAAGCCGACCTGCAACTGCGGGTGCTGACCTACCAGAACTTCACCCGCCGCCAGGCCGGCTATTACACCTTCCTGTCCTACCAGATCGTCAAGGAGGCGATGGCGATGGTGGCCAGCGTCAGCAACATCGCCGCCACCGGCGCCGCAATACTCAAATAGCCGGACCCGTCATGACCATCCTCCAAGCCAACAGCCGCTATGCCCAGAATGACGACAGCGCCAGCATCGGCCGGCTGCCGCAACCTGATGGCCGCACTGTCCGCTACCGCCTGCGGCGTTTCCTGCCGCAGGGCGCGGATATCCCCACTGTGGGGGAAGTGACGGTGCAGGCTGGCGAGCGGCTCGACAATATCGCCTATCGCAGTTTCGGTGATACCGAGCAGGCATGGCGCATCGCCGATGCCAACAATGCCATGCGACCGCAGGCATTGCTGGCCGAACTCGGTCGTCGGCTGGCGATCCCGCTGCCGCAGGCCGAGACCGGCTGGCCGGCGCAGGACACGCCGCAGCAGGATGAATCGACATGACGGCGGCGCGCGGCATCACCATGACCGTGCTGGCCGGGCCGTCGGTGCCCAAACCGCTGCTGCCGGCGACGGTTGACCTGCTGGAATCCGTCGAGATCACTGAGGCGATGGAGGGCCGCAGCGGCTTCCAGCTCGTTTTCGGAGCCAGCCGCGGCTCACCGTTTGACCTGATCGACTATCCACTGCTGAAGGAGCGCAGCCTGGCGCCCTGGAGCCGGGTTGTCGTACTGGTGACATTCAACGCCGTGCCGACTGTGCTGATCGACGGACTGATCACGCGCCAGGAGCTGCAGCCCAGCCAGGGCGATGGCAGCGCCAGGCTGGTCCTGACCGGCGAGGATCTCAGCGTGGCGATGGACCGCGAGGCGAAGACCGCAGCCCATCCGGCGCAGAGCGAGAATGTCATCGCCAGCAAGATCATTCTGTCCTATGGCCGCTACGGCATCCTGCCGCAGGTGATGCCGCCACCGGTGATCGTGGTGCCGCCGCCGACCCAGCGCATGCCGATGCAGCATGATACCGACCTTGGCTATCTGCTAACCATGGCGGCGCGCTTCGGCTATGTCTTCCAAGTGCGGCCCGGCCGCGTGCCGCTCAGCAATATTGCTTATTGGGGGCCGCCGCGCCTGATCGGGCTGCCGCAGCCGGCCCTGACGGTCGCCATGAGCGGCGAGACCAATGTCGATTCGATCAGTTTCCGCACCGATGCGCTGGCCGCCGCCGCCACGGCCGGCCAGATCATGGACCCGGCGACCAACAAGGCCAGCAGCATCGCCGTCACCAAGGCATCCTGGCCGGCGCTCGGCCGCACGCCGGCCCTGCAGGCCTGGGGCAGCGACGGCCGTCAGGCATTGCTCGACGGTGCGGAGGGGCTGACCTATGCCCAGGCGCGGGCGCTGGCGCAGGGGCGCACCGACAGCAGTTCACAGCGGACCATGATCGCCGAGGGCGAACTCGATGCGCTGGCCTATGGCAATATCCTGCGCGCCGCCGGCCTGGTCGGCGTGCGCGGTGTCGGCCGGACCTATGATGGCGATTATTATGTGGCCGAAGTCACGCATCAGCTGGCGCGCGGCAGCTTCCGGCAGAAATTCCGCCTCAACCGCGGCGGCATCGCAGCCCTGAAACCGCTGGTGCGGCCATGACATCATTTTTCGGGAAATATCGCGGCAAGGTCGAACAGAATGTCGATCCCGAGAATCAGGCCCGCCTGCTGGTGAGCTGTCCGGCGGTGATGGGCAATGCGAAGAACTGGGCGATGCCTTCCGTGCCTTATGCCGGCAAGAATGTCGGCTTTTATGCGATGCCGCCAGTCGGCGCCAATGTCTGGGTCGAATTCGAGGCCGGCAATATCGATTATCCGATCTGGAGCGGCTGTTTCTGGGGCAAGGGCGAGCTGCCGGCCAAGGCCGTATCGCCGGCGACCAAATTCTGGGACACCGAATATATCAGCCTGACGCTGGACAACCGCCAGCGCAAGGGAGGCACCATCCTGACGGTCGGCTCCCCCGCCGTCTCAGTGCCGATCAGGATATCGGCCGCCGATGACGGCGTGACGATCTCGCTGGCCTCGGTGAAATTGCAGCTGCGCAAGAACGGCATCGATATCAGCCTGCCGCCCGGCAACATCGGCATGACCTCGAATGGCCTGGTGCTGAAGCATGGCGGTGCCACGGTGGCGCTGCAGCGGGTCAAGGTCAGCATCAACAACGGCGCCTTCGAGGTGACCTGATGGGCGTTTCCCTCATTCCCTTCGGCACCCAGATCAAATGCCCGCATGGCGGCACGGTGATGCCGACCGGCGGCAATCCGCGGGTCAAGGCGACCGGCCGGCCGATCCTGATGCTGCTGGGCGGCTATCCCATCGCCGGCTGCCCCTTCACCATTCCGACGCCCGGCGGGCCGAAGCCGCAGCCCTGCATCCGCGTGCAGTGGATCACCGGCACCATGCGCAGCAAGGCCGGCGGCGTCGCGCTGCTGCAGAATTCCAACGGCCTGTGCTTCAGCGCCGAGGGCATCATGCAGGGCAAGGCCATCATCCCGCCGGTGCCGCCGCGGGTGAAGTCGCAATGAATACGTTGCTGCTGCCCCTGCAGATCGGTCCGGACGGGCGCACCATGCTGGCGACGCCGGCACAGAGTCTGCGCAACATGATCGAGCAGGTGCTATTCACGGCGCCGGGCGAACGGGTCAACCGGCCGACCTTCGGCAGCGGCCTGCAGCAGTTCGTCTTCGCCCCGGCCAGCGACGAAATGGCGACGGCGCTGGAATTCACCATCCAGGCCGCCCTGCTGGAATGGCTGGGGGAGCGCATCCAGGTCGAACAGGTGGCCGTGGCAAGCGCCGATTCCATGCTGTCGGTGACGGTTGTCTATACCGTGCTGGTCAGCCAGGAACGGCAGACCGATACTTTCCTGCGCAGTCTGGCGGACTGACGGCGATGGCGGTCACAGCATCGTTGCTGACGCGGCTCGCCGGCATCACGGTCCGCAAGGGCGACGGACGGCAATGGCTGCTGGGCCTGCGCTTCGATCCGCCGGACGCGCCCGGCCCCGTTACGACAGGCAATATCCGGCTGACCACTGTACAGGGGGCGCCGGCGAGTGATCTTGCGGTGCGTGCGGTGACGCCGCCGAGCCCGGCGGCGCCGCTGACGGTCACGCTGGAAGATCTGCGGCCGCTGACCCTCGTCGCCGGCAACGACGATCCGTCGCCGGTCATCCTCACGCTGGTCGGCCTCGACGATGTCATAGATCCGGCAGCCAATTATGCCGGCTTCCTGCTCGGCGCGCCGGCCGCCACACTGTTCGACGCGGCCGAGGCGGCCGTTGCGGCCGCACCGGCCACCCTACCAGTCAATGCCGCGCTGGATTACCTGGCACGCGACTATCCGGCCCTACGCCAGGCCATGCTGGACCAGCTCAGCATTGCCGTGCCCGGCTTCGATGGTGGCCAGGGGGCGGCGGATTTTCCGGTCATGCTGGTCGAGGCGCTGGCCTATGCCGCCGACCAGCTCAGCTATTTCCAGGATGCGGTGGCAACCGAAGCCTATCTGGGCACGGCACGGCTGCGCCGGTCGGTGCGGCGTCATCTTCGCCTGATCGACTATCGCCTGCATGAAGGCTGCAATGCCAGGGCCTGGATTCATGTGGCGGTCAACGCGCCGATGGTTCTGCCGGCCGGCATCACCTTCGCCGCCGGCAGCCGCGTTTTCGCCGCCATGGCCGGGGCGAGCCTAGATCCGGGCTGCAACCGCATCGCCCTATGGTCGCCGCCCCGGGCCGGCAGCCACGTGATTCCGCAGGGCGCGACGGCGGCGCGACTGGCTGCCTCTGCCACGCTGCGGCCCGGCGACATCCTGGTCTTCGAGGAAATCCGCAATCCGGCCAGCGCGCGGATCGAGCCGGGCAATCCAGAGCGGCGCCAGGCCGTGCGGCTGACCGGCGTGACGGCCACGGCGGATGGCGTCGAGGTCCGCTGGGACCAGAGCGATGCCCTGCAATTCCCGCTGACGGTGACAGCGACCATCGCCGGCCAACGGATCGACGGAATCAGCGTGGCGCTAGGCAATATCCTGCTGGCCGACGAAGGCGCCTGGCAGCCGGCGGTAGCATTGCCGGATCCTGTGCTTTTCGCCAGCACTTACCAGCCGGCCCTGCCGCAGGGGCCGCTGGTCTATGCCACTGCGGCACCCGCCGCGACGTTGCCGGCAGCCCTCTGCCTGGATCAGGACCCGCGCCTGGCCGTGCCGCAGCTGAGCCTGACCGATGCGCAGGGCAATGCCTGGCAGCCCTGCATCGACCTGCTCGACCGCAACGGCTTCATGCGTGCCGTTACCGTGGAACCCGATGCCGCCGGGTGGAACCGCCTGCGCTTCGGCGATGGCCAATATGGCCGCCGGCCGGCGCCCGGCAGCCGGTTCACGCTGGTTCTGCGCAAGGGTGGCGGCAGCGCCGGCAATGTCGGTGCCGATGCCATCGATGCCGTACTGGGCGGCGGCATACCGGTGGCGACGATCACTGCGGTCCGTAACCCGCTGCCGGCAGCAGGCGGACTGGAACCCGAGGCGCTGGCCGATGCCCGCCTGACCGCGCCGCAGGCCTTCCGCCGGCAGCAGCGTTGCGTCACGCCGGCCGATTACGCCCTGCGCGCCGGAAGTTTTCCCAGCGTACTGCAGGCCGCCGCGCAGGCGGGCTGGTCGGGCAGCTGGCGCGTCATGGAGATTGCCGTCGAACGCACGGGGGCGGCACCGCTCGACGCCGCATTCAGGACGGCACTGCAGGCCCATATCGACCGCTTCCGCTGCGGCGGCGTCCAGGTGGCGATCACGGAACCGCGGCAGATCGGCATCGTCCTCGGTCTCGTGGTCTATTGCACGGCCAGTGCGGAGGCCAGCGCCATCCGCGCCGAGCTGAACCGGCGCTTCGGCACCGGCTACCTGCCGGATGGCAGCCCGGCCTTCTTCAATCCCGACAGCCTGCGGCTCGGCGCGCCGCTGCGTCTGAGCGACATCCTCGAACAGGCCAGCGCCGTGCCCGGCGTTGCCTGGATCGATAGCGATCCGCGCAACGACCCGCGCATCGGCTTCTATCGCGCCGACCGGCCGCCCGCCGATCTGCGGCAGCGCCAGATGCTGACTTTCGCACCGCTGGAGGTTGCCAGTGTCACCGCCGGGCATGGCGGCCAGGTGCGTTTCTATGTGGCGCGGAACGCATGAGCGATTTTCCCGACACCCTTCCCGCCAATCCGCCGGGACAACCGTCGCTATCCTATCGCATCGGCGACCAGTCCTCGTTCTTCCAGGCGATGCTCGACCAGCTGCCGCGCGAGCGGATCAGGAGCGGCCCCAATGCCGATGCCACGCCACTGCAGGCATTGACCACCCGTGCGCGCGAAGACTGGACCATCGCCCTGCTGCATGCCTGGGCCGGGATCGGCGACATCCTGACCTTCTATCAGGAGCGCATTGCCAACGAGGGCTATATCGGCACCGCGCGCGAGCGCCTGTCGGTCGCCGAACTGGCCGGCCTGGTCGGGTATCAGCCGCGGCCCGGGCTGTCGGCCGCCACCGACCTTGCCTTCGCCGTTACCGACGAAGAGGACGGGACCGCCCGCTGCCTCAGCCTTGATCCAGGCCTTGCGATACAGAGCATCCCCGATGCCGGCCTGTTGCCGCGGACCTTCGAGACCCAGCAGGCGGCGCAGCTGTCCAGTCGCTGGAATGCAATGCGCCCGCTGCTCACTCAGCCGCAGCAGGTCGGGCCCGGCAGCCGGCAGCTCTATCTGGCCGGGCTGCAGACCGGCCTGAATGTCGGCGATTACATCCTGCTGTTCGACGAGGCCAGCCTGAACAGCGCGGCGCCGCTCTGGTGGCTGCGGCAGGTCGATGCGGTCATCCCCGGGACCACCGCGGAAGGAATCGAGCGCAGCCTGGTGTCGTGGTACGAGCCGCTCGACGGCCTGACGACCGCCAGCCGCATTGCGGTTTTCGCACTGCGGCTCAGCGCACCGCTTTTCGGTTATGACGCGCCGGCCTGGTCGTCGCTGGCCTACGATCTCAAGCAGGATGCGGTGCCGCCCGGCTACGCGCCGCAGGATTTCAGCGAATGGCCGGGCTTCGGCGTCGATCCCGGCCGGCTCGATCTCGATGCCGTCTATCCGGCGGTTCTGGCCGGCAGCTATACCGTGCTGATGCAGCCGACCGCGCTGACGCTGTCGGTGGCGAGAACGGTGCGGACGGCTGCCGAAGCGGCCTTTTCCCTGACCGGGCAGGCGACGCAGATCCTGTCGGAGGCGCTGGCCAGCCTTTCCTACCATCATGCGCTGGCGCCGCCGCGGTCCGATCTCACCACCACGCTGCTTCCGGATGGCCGGCTGCTGCTGGCCGGCGGCCGCAGCCGTGACGGCGCCAGCGCCGTGGTCGAGGTCTATGACCCGGCCACCCGGGCCATCCAGACTGTCGGCGCCCTGCTGGTGCCGCGCTGGAACCATGTCGCCGTGCTGCTGCCCGACCAGAGCGTGCTGATCGCCGGCGGCGAGAATGACAGCGGCATGCTGGCGGATGCCGAGCTGCTGCGCCTGGCGGGCGATGATCCTTTCACGGCCACGGTACTGCCGCCGATGGCGACGCCGCGCAGCCGGCACCGGGCCACCGCCCTGCCCAGCGGTCCGGTGCTGGTGTCCGGCGGCTTCGACGGCCGGCAGACCCTGGCCAGCGCCGAACTCTTCCAGCCCAAGACCAGACAGTTCGATCCACCGGTCGCGCTGGCTGCGGCGCGGCAGAATCACAGCGCGACCCTGCTGATCCGGCAGGGCGATGTGCGGGTCCTGCTGGCCGGCGGCGATGACGACGGTATGGTGCTCGACACAGCCGAAAGCTATGTCGCCGCCAGCGGCAGCAGCAGCGCGATCACGGCGAAGATGACGGCGGCGCGCACCGGGCATAGCAGCATCTATCTGCCCTCGACCGGCCTGCTGCTGCTGATCGGCGGCGCCAGCGGCATGGACGGTCCGGCCGCGCAGCCGTCATCCGAACTGTTCCAGCCGGCCGGCGATCCGGCCGGCGGCAGCTTCGCGGCCAGCGGTGCGATGCTGACGCCGCGCTGGCGGCAGGATTCGCTGCTGCTGCAGAGCGGCGACGTCCTGGTCTGCGGCGGCACTGCCGATGGCCGCACGGCGCTGGCGGCCGTGGAACTCTATGCGCCGCAGACCGGCGGCTTCCGGGCCGCAGTGCCGGCCGCGCAGGCCCGGCTGGACGGCACGGCATCCCTGCTGGCCGACGGCACGGTCCTGCTGGCCGGCGGCAGCGACGGTACCGTCCTGATCACCGATCCCGAGACCTACGATCCCGCCGTCGAGACCTTCGTGCCGACCGGCGCCATGCCGGTCGCCAGCTTCGGCGGCGCCGGCGCCCTGCTGCCCAACGGCTATGCGCTGCACAGCGGCGGCTTCGGCATGACGGTGCAGACGCCGCCGCCGGCCCAGCCAGTGTCCGACGCGCCGCTCAATGCCGCCCTGCTGTACAATCCCTATACCGGGCTGTTCTCCGCCACCGGTGCGATGGGCACGGCGCGCTGCTACCACACCGCAACGACGCTGGACAACGGCAGCATCCTGGTCGCCGGCGGCCAGCTGCAGCGCGTCGCTCCGGAGCTGCAGAACATCATCGACATGCTGCAGGCCCTGGCCAGCACGGTCGGCCAGCTGACACCGCTGACCAACGACATCGTCGCGCAGGCCAATGCCGGCATCAGCACGACGCAGGCAATCGTTTCGAACAGCGAGAACAGCCCGATTACCGGCAACATCACCGTCACTTTCAGTGGCCACGATTATACTATCAACGGCTCCTATCAATATCAGGGCAACTTCACCATAACCATGACATGCAATGGCCAGCCGCCCCACGGTCATGATGATGCTTCGCCATGGGTCTGGCAGTGGAACAGCAATCTCTGGCAGGTAATGAATCCTGTTCAGTATCTCGTCAATAATGATGAAGCGTATTTCACGCAGATCCTGAACGATGCATCCACCGGTAACGGCAACACGCTCGAATCCGTCACGCAGCAGATCCTCGACGGCATCCAAGCCATCATCGACGCAATCTATGCGATGGGCCCGGGCTTGCTCTCCGCCGAGATCTACGATCCAGCCACCGGCGCCTTTGCCCAGACCACCGAGCCGATGCAGCAGATGCGCTATTTCCACAGCGCCAGCCTGCTGCCGACCGGGCAGGTGCTGCTGGCCGGCGGCACGGCTTTCGTGCCGAACCATCCGATGCCGACGCCGACCCTGAATTCCGCCGAACTGTACGATCCGGGCGGCGGCAGTTTCACCGCGACGGCCGGCAGCATGGCGGCGGCGCGCCAGCAGCAGACCGCTACCGTTCTGCCGAATGGCTTGGTGCTGATCGCCGGGGGCAGCAACGGGCAGGATTCCCTGGCCAGCGCCGAGATCTTCGATCCGTCCACCGGCCAGTTCACGGCCGTGGGCAGCATGAGCTTCGCCCGGCGCGGCCACAGCGCGACATTGCTGCCCGATGGCCGGGTGCTAGTCGCCGGCGGCCTCGACAACGACAGCCAGCCGGTCGCCACCTGCGAGATTTTTTATCCGGCCTGGGGTGGTTTCGGGCCGACGGCGCAGCTCAGTCCGGCCTGCGCCTTCCACGCGGCCAGCCTGCTGGACGATGGCCGCGTGCTGATCGCCGGCGGCACGTCTGGCGGCGCGGCGGGCAGCATGGCACTGACCGCCGCGTCCCTATACGATCCGCTCGCCGGCACCATCGCACCGACCGGTGCCATGCTGGCCGCGCAGGTGATGGCCGTCTGCCTGCGCCTGCCGACCGGCCGCATCCTGCTGGCCGGTGGCAGCAGCGATGGCCATGGCCACACGCCGGTCAATGCGGCCAGCCTCTATGTGGCGCCGCCACAGCCGCTGCCGGCCGGCAGCCGGCGCGACAGCACCGTGCTGACGCAGAGCGAGCCGCTGCCGCTGGCACCGGCGCCGCTGACCGAACCGGTGATGGGCGACCAGTTGGTCCTGCAGACCGCGGAAAGCGGGTTCTCTGCCGGACAGGTCACGATCCTGAGTGGCCGGCCGCTGCAGGCCATCGTTACGACGGCCGGGACCGGCCTGCGTCTGACCGATGCCGCCAGCGGACGCTGGGTCGCCCTCGAAGCCGGCGAGGCGCTGACCATCGTTTCGGTTGGGCCGGCCGATTCCGCCGGCCTACGCGTCTGGTGCCTGATCACGGCGCGCGGCTTTACCGGCACACTGACGGCGGCCCTAGACGCTTTCGATCTCGAACCGGATCCGGCCGCGCCCATCGCCGCGGAGCGTCTAGTGATCGCCGCGGCCGAAACGCCGGCCGATGGCGGCCCGACCCGGCTAGTTCTCACCGATGCCATGCAGCGCATCTACGAGCGCGTCACGGTCAGCCTGAATGCCAATGTCGTTGCGGCGCTGCAGACGCAGACGGTGGCCGGCGAGATTCTGGGCAGTGGCGATGGCACCTTGTCCAACCAGACCTTCACCCTTGCCGAATATCCGCTGAGCGCCTTTCCCGCAGCCACCAGCCACGGCAGCCGCGATGCCCTCTCCGTCACCGTGGACGGCATCGCCTGGCGCGAGGTCGACAGCCTGCTCGACAGCCTGCCTGCCTCGCAGGTCTATACCGTGCAGCGCGACCGCAGCGGCCGCGCCACCATCCGCTTCGGTAACGGCCGGCACGGCGCCCGGCCGGCCAGCGGCATCGACAACATCGTCGCCAGTTACGGCATCGGCATCGGCACGGGCGGCAACGTGCCGGCCAACCGGCTGCAGCAGATGCTGCAGCCGCCACAATTTGTCGACACCGTCACCAATCCGATGCCGGCTACCGGCGGTACCGATCCCGACAGCCTCGCGACTTTGCGGCGCATCGCGCCGATCACCACGCTGTCACTGGACCGGATTGTCACCGCCATGGATTACGAGACCTTCGCCATGTCCTTTGCCGGCATCGCTAAGGCCCGCAGCACGGTATTGCCCGGCGACCGGCGGCAGGTTTGTCTGGCCGTCGCGGGTCAGGACGGCGCCGCCGTGCCCCCCGGCAGCGCACTGTACGACCGGCTGCGCGATGCCATTGCCGGGGCCAGCGATCCGGGCCTGACCTGCCGCCTCGTTTCCTACACGCCGCGCCTGTTCACGCTCGGCGCAAGGCTGTCGCTCGATCCGCGTCGCGATGCCGAAGCCATCCTGGCCGCGGCGCGGTCGCTGGTGCTGGCGCGATTCGGCTTTGCCGCGCGTACATTCGGTCAGGGCGTGGCCGCCTCGATGGTGATTGCCGCCCTGCAGTCGGTGGATGGGGTGACCGGCGTCGTGCTGACGGAATTCGATTCCGGCACGGCCCTGCCGGAGCGGCATAGCTGGCTGCCGGCGGCATCCCTGCAGGTCGATGGCGACCGGATCACGCCCCCCGAGCTGCTCAGCATCGATCCGGACGGCATCACCCTGGCGGCGGCGGCGCGCCATGAATAACGGCAACCGCCTCGACCTGTTACAGCTGCTGCCGGCGCTGTACCGCAGCCTCGATATCACGGCCGGCAGTCCATTGCAGGCGCTGATGGCCGTCATGCAGCGGCAGTATGACGCCATCGACGCGAATATCGAGCAGCTCTACGACGACTGGTTTATCGAGACCTGCCAGGACTGGGCAGTGCCGTATATTGGACAACTGGTCGGCATCGACTGGCTGCTCGGGCCGGATGCCGCGCTGGAGCCGCAGCGTCGTGCCCTGGTCGCCGATGCCGTCGCCTTTGCCCGCCGCAAGGGCGTCGTGCCCGTGCTGCAGGCGCTGTGCTGGGCCGCCACCGGCTGGGCAGCGCGTGCCGTCGAGGCACCACCGCATCTGTTGGCGACGCAGGCGATGACCGCCCTGCGACCGGGCCAGGCCGGTTATGTCGATATCGCTGCACCGGGTACGCTGGCGGCGATCGATACGCCCTTCGATCCGCTCTTCCACCGCCCGGACATGGCCACCAGCGGCCACACCGGTGCCTATAACCTGTCCGATATCGCTGTCTATGTCTGGCGGCTGACGGCCTTTCCCCTGCAGGCCGTGCCGGCCACTGCCGCGACCGGCATCGACCATGCCTATTGTTTCGATCCGTTCGGGCGCGACCTGCCGCTCTTCGCGCCGCCATCGCGGCCGGTGCCCGGTGACGAGACCGCCGGCGTCGCGTCGCTGCCCGTCGAGATCAGCCGCCGCGCCCTGCAGCAGGACCTGGCCGCCTATCGCCAGCAATGGGGCGGCGCGACGAATCCGCCACCCAACAGCCTGTATTACGGGCCCGATCGCGGCCTGCTGATCACCAGCGGAAATATCGCGCTCACCCCGCTGCAGATCGAAGCTGCCGATCTCGGGGCCTGGCCGGACAGCCTGCCGGCCAACGGTCTCGTGCTGCTCGATCCGGAATGCGGCCGCTTCATGCTGGCGGCGACCGGCGCCGTGACCACCGACTACGGCTATGGTTTTTCCGCCGGCATGGGCGGCGGCCCCTATGGCCGGACCGGGCGCATGGCCGATCCGGCCGCCGCCGACTGGAGCATCACGGTCGGCAGCGGCGGCCGGGTGCCCGATATCGCCACCGCACTGGCGCAATGGCAGCAGGCAAATCCGGCAACGGCGGTGATCACCGTCCTGGACAATGCCAGCTATGCCGGCCTGCCGCCGATACTGGACATCACCGGTGGCAGTCGCCTGGTGATCCAGGCCGCCGACCAGCAGCGTCCGAGCATCGTCCTGCCGGCGCCATGGGCGGTCAGCGGTGCGGGAATCCTCGAACTGTCCGGTCTACTGCTGCAGGGCGCACTGGCTATGGACGGCACGATGCACCTGATCCTGCGCGACAGCACCATGCTGCCGCCGGACGGGCCGGTGACGTCGGCGCCGATTGCCGCTGCAGCCGGGGCCGGCATCGCCATCATGATTACCGACAGCATCGTGCCACCCATGGCCCTGCCATCCACCGCGACGGTGACGCTCAGCGACAGCATCGTCGATCCGTTTGGCCTGCCGGCGGCGATCACAGGTGTCGATGGCGCTGCCGGCGGCGCCGTGCTGACCGTGCGGCGCTGCACCCTGCTGGGCGCGGTCACTGCCGGCCAGCTTGCGGTGGCGGAGGATTCGATCTTCCTGGCGCCGGTCAGTCTCGCCGACAGCGAAAACGGGATCTTCCGCTACAGCTATGCCGCCGCGGGATCGGTACTGCCGCCGGCCTACCGGGCCCAGCCGCAGCTTGCCCTGGCCGAGGCCGCCGCCGAACTCGGCCTGGCCGGTCCCGACCAGCTGCCGCCGTCGGTGCGCGCTGCCGTGACTGCCGCGGTCACGCCGCGATTCACCAGCCTGACATTGCCGCAGGCCGGCTATGGCCAGCTGACGCTGGATGCGGCACCGCAGATCACCGGCGGTGCCAATGACGGGGGCGCGATGGGGGCCTTCAACAATCTGAACGAACCGCAGCTGCGACGGCTGCTCCTGCGCCTGCTGCCACGCTTTGTGCCGCTGGGCTGCACCGTCGATCCGGTCTTCGTCACATAGCGCTGCAGCAGCCAGCGCGGAAAGGATCACATGAGCGGCGATTTCTCACGCTTCCAGTTTCCCACCAGCGGGTTATACCAGACCATCCTGATGCAGCAAGGCCGTGTCGCCCTCGATGCCGACTGGAACAACCTGCAATCCGGCCAGCAGCAGCATCTGCAGCAACAGCTCGTCGATCTGGTCGGCGCGGCGGCCGGTCCGAAGGATGCCGCCGGCTTCGCGCTGACCCCCGGCAGCAACGCCGGCCTGCAGATCGGCGCCGGACGCTATTATGTGGCCGGCATCCTGTGCAGCTGCGATGCCGCGGTGGCCTGGGCCAGACAGCCCTACCTGCCGGTCGGCAGCCGGCTGCCGCTCAAGGCCGGATCATACATCGCCTATCTCGATGTCTGGCCGCGCATCGTCAATGCCTGGCAGGACCCGGCGCTCGGCGAGGTGGCGCTCGGCGGTGCGGATACCGCGGTCGGCCTGCAGCAGGTCTGGCAGCTCAAACTGCTGCCGAAAGCCGATCCGCCGCCATGGTCGGCGCCGGCCAGTCCGGTGATGACGGCGCAGGTCACCAACAGTTCCGGCCTCGGCAACTGGCTCTACCGCGTCGAGGTGCATTACGGCAGCGGCACCGCCAATGCCGCGAACGGCACGTTCAAATGGTCGCGGCGCAATGGTGCGGTGACCTTCGGGATCCAGGCCTGGAATGACGGGGCTGTCACGCTTGCCCCGGCGGCCGCGCCGCTTGGCACACAGCTGGCCGTCGGCGACTGGGTCGAATTCGTCGACGACGACATCGTGTTCGGCCAGACCGCGGTGCCGCTCTGGCAGGTGGCGGCCATCGACGCGGCCCGCAACACCGTCACGCTCAGCTCGGCGACAGGCAAGGCGCCGGCCATCCATCCGGACCGGCATCCGATGCTGCAGCGCTGGGACCAGCAGGATGGCGCCGGGCTGGTGGACGGCACCATCCCGATCGTGCCGGGCAGCTGGCTACCGCTCGAAGACGGCATCACCGTGCAGTTTCCCGCCGCCGCCACGCAGCCGGCCGTGGCCTATGGCGATTTCTGGACCTTCACCGCGCGGGCGGCGACCGGCGGCATCGACTGGCCGGCGGATGCCAAAGGCGTGCCGCTGCCGCAGCCGAAGCAGGGCATCTCGCACAATTACGCGCAGATCGCCGCGCTCAGCCTGTCCGGCACGGCCTGGACGGTCGACCAGGACCTGCGCGTCCTGTTCGGTCCGCTTGCCGGACCGGGCGGCAACGGACTGCTGGAAAAACTGGCGCAACTCGAGAAACGCCTTGCTGCGGCGGAGAAGCAGTTCATGGGCCGGTAGCAGCCGCTCGCCGGATCGATCCATCAACAGAGGGGATACAGACATGACATCGAAGCCGGGAATGCTGAAAGACAGCCAGTTTTCTTACGTCCGCATGGGCGATTTCCTGTCGACGCAGATGCAGTCGAACCGCAGCTTCGGCTACGGCCTGTTCATCTGCCGGATGCGAGCGGCGAAGGGACCGGTCTGCTCGACCTTCTGGCTCTATTCCAACTGCCCGTCGCCGGCGCAGGCCTCAAACACCGCGCAGAACTGGAATTGGAACGAGGTCGATTTCGAGTTCGTCCCGTATACGCAGGCGCCGCAGGCTGCCTATCTGTCCTTCGACGGCAATCTGCCCAAGCCGACGGTCACGACCTACGCTGCCATGCTCAATCTCGGCGATCCGCGCTCAGAAACGATCGAGAATGCCGCCGTCGCCTGGACACAGGTTGCGCGTACCGATGAAGAGATCGCCCGGCAGATGTGGGCCTATTATAACACCTGGATGACCGCAGGCAGCGCCGGCGCGCCCACGGGCGGCACGTTTATCCTCGAGGATGGCGTGAGCGGCGACATGACGGATTCGCTGGATTTCAATGCGAGTGCCTCGGATGTGCAGGCCGCGCTCGACCAGCTAAATGACGGCACCGGCCTGTTCGGCGTGAAGGGGCAATACGCGGTCAGCGTTTCGTCCGCGGGCGGACCCGGCAGCATCGCCTCCGTCCTTGCAGATGCAACCATGGTGACGGAGATCGATGCCGGTGCCAGCACGGTCACGCTGAGCAGTGCCTCTCCCGTCACCTGCGCCGACGCCACCCTGAACTTCACGCTCACTGCATCGGGCAACCTCATCACTGGCTCGGCCACGGTCAACGGCTTTGCGGCCCTGTCGGCTATCGCCGTGGGCCAGAGCGTGTATGCGACGGGTGTACCGATCGACACCACGGTGCAGGCGATCAATACGGCCAGCAACTCGATCACCCTGTCGAACGCGGCTACGGCCGCCTACACGCAGCAACCCCTGCTGTTCATCGGCGGCACCGCCACGGGCACCCTGACCGCGGCATCGGCGATGGTGACGGATATCACGCTGCCCGCCGGCGTGCTGGTCGGGCAGGCGGTCTGTGCGCAGACCGACCAGATCGTCCTGTCGGCAGGCCTGGTTCCGCAGCTGGTGGTCGGCGAAATCGTCACTGCAGCGAACAATCCCGCCCTGCTGCCGTCCGATACGACGATCACGGCGCTTGATGCCGTGACCAATACGGTGACGCTGAGCAACTGTGCGATGCAGGCGGCTGCCGGGCAGAATTTCAATTTCACACCCGCAGGCAGTTACAGCGTGACCTTCACGCCACCATTGCCGGCCGAGAAACCGCTGATCGTCCACTCCGCTGGCCTGCTACCAACCGGCACGCTCGGCAAGGTCGTCGCTGGTCTGAGCGGTACCACGGTTACTGCGCTCAACGTCACGATCTTTCAGCCCAGCCTGCAGCCGCGCAGCAGCCAGACCTGGTGGGATCTGCTCGTCGCCCAGACCGGCACGGGGACGGCACCGGCCTGGCCCCAGGCGACTGACTGGAAGTATCCGCTGGTGACAAAAGCTGCCCCGAGCAGCCTCAGCATGGACAATGCCGTGGCCCTGAACTTCTGGCGCACTCCGACTGGCAATACATCGGTCAGCGTAGATCTCGGCAGCTGGGGCACCATCGCCCATGATGGCGTCCTGAGTTCGACCCCCATGGCCGGCTCGACTCTCGACGGATCCTTTACCGCGGCGGTGCTCAACAACGAGGCCTATCTGTTCGATACCAGCGAGGTGTTCGCGCCCTATGATGGCTTTCACACCTATACCATTGCCTGGTCACCGACGCGCATGGCACAGTATATCGATGCGCCCAATGGCGGCCGTGACATCTCGAAGGCCACGCCGGTCGCGGAATTCGACCTGACCGGCTATCCATCGATCGCCAGATCCGGGCCGCAGGCCCCGGGTGGCGAGATTCCCTGGATCAGCAGCGAAGCCGACATGCCGATCGGCAACGTGACGATGAACCTCGCCAATTACGTCGCTTTCGATGCCGCCAGCACCGGCCCCAATCCGCCGGTGCAGGTCACCGGAACCCTGACCGCGAACTCGACGTCCATCACGGCCCTGAGCAGCTGCACGGGCCTCTTCACTGGCCAGGGCGTCACCGGCGCCGGTGTGCCGGAGAACACCACAGTGCTGGCGGTCGATGCGACCGCCCAGACAGTCACGCTCAGCGCTGCAGCGGCGACCAGCGGCACGGCCGTCGCGCTGACGTTCTTCACGATAGCCACGCTTGCGACGACGGGGACCTTGATCGCAGGACACCCCACGATCAGCAGCGTCGCTGCCATCACGTCGGTAGCCATCGGCCAGGTGGTGTCCGGCACTGGCGTGCCGGCCGGGGCAACGGTCACGGCTGTCGGGGCAACGACAGTTACCCTCAGCGCCAACGCGACAGCCAGCGGCACGGCCGTGTCGCTGACCTTCGCGACATTCTTCAACACCAGCACCACGACAGGAGATGTAACGCAAGGCTCGACCACCATCACCGGCATCGCCGACCCGGCCATCGTCGTGCCGGGCCAGTATGTGTCCGGTGCCGGACTGCCGGCCGGCGCCCAGGTGAAAGCGGTCGACGGCACCAGCCTGACACTGAATCTGGCGGCTACAACCAGCGGTTCGGCCGTTGCGCTGATATTCACGACCTCGCAGTCCGGTCCCGGCTGGTCCGGACCACCGCCCGAGGACAGCTTCACCGGCGTCGATGCCTATGTGCAGACCATCGGCTGGTATCCGCTGCAGCATGGCAAATCGGGCAAGGCGACCGACGATTTCGACCTGCAGAGCACGGAGGCGATGTGGCTCGACTTTTCCGACGGAAGTTGGTCAGCCGCGCAGTTCGATGCGGCCTTCCCGCGCCATTTCGGCATCCTGTATGCGCAGGATTACACCAGTGCCGGTGGCGTTCCCGGCTTCAGCCCGCTGCGCGATTCCAAAAGTCCGCTGGTCGTTTCCTGGGTTACCATACCCGATGGAAAAAATAAGCTCGGCGTAATGCAGCTGTCCTGCATGCCGTCGCAGGCCGAGCCAACACGCAACTTCTTCGTGCTGTTCACCAGCCAGAGCGGTTCAGGTGTCCTGAGTGCGACTAACCCGCTGGTGCGGGCTGTGGTGCGGGCGCCCGCCATCATCACCTGCAGTGCAGCAGCGAGTGCGGGCGGTACCGCCATGCCGATGACCTTTTCCGCCACGACCACCGGCAGCCTTGCGACAGGGATGGCCACCGTCACCGGCGTTGCCGATCTGTCGCTGGTCCGTCCGGGCCAGGCCATTGCAGGAACCGGGGTGCCAACCGGTACGACGGTTATCGCCGCCGATGCCAAGGCCGGCACATTGACCATGAGTGCGGCAGCAACAAGCGGCGGAACCGCCGCCGCCCTGAGCCTTTCCGCCATGACCACCGGCACCGTGACTGCCAGCACGGCCAGTGTGACGCTGGATGCTGCTTTTGATGTCGCGCCGGTCGTGGTCGGGCAGTCCGTTACCTGTGCCGGCTTCGCCAGCGGGACTACGGTCACGGCGATCGAGGAGCCGTATTATGCCGCCAACAGTTCGGTTGGCCCACCGACCGCTTTCTATGCGCCGCCGGCCGGCACGTCTGTCAACCTTGCGGTCGATGTCTGGGTGAACGACAAGGCCCATTACCCCAAGGGCAGCGTGCGGCCAGTCCCCCCTGATTATACGGCCAGCATCACGGTCCAGACAAGCACACGCGGCACCATATCCTGGTCGCCTGTCAGCGATCCGAACCAGGTCCTGGAAAAATATGATCCGAACAATCCCTTCCGTATTGTCGTGACGGCACCACCGTCATCCTGACCGGCCGTTTACTTCAACCCCTCAACCGGTTGTGGCTCACGGTGCCTAGAAACGATCAATGGGAAAGTTCAAACCCGATAGGCAGTGTTACTGCGGGAGTGATAAGAGTTCTGCTCAAAGAAATTCAACTCGTCGGGCAATGGAAAATTTTAAGGCCGCCTAAAAGCCCTGCACCACGGCCTGCGCGACCAGAAACACCCCCGTTGCAACAGCGGCCGCCCCGGTGACCCGGGCAAGGTGTTCGCCGTTCGCGGCAAGCCGTTCAAGACTGATGGCGACCGCGACGATGGCCATCACCCACAGGTCCATGACGCCCAGCACCAGCAGGATCGCGGTCGGACCGATGCAGCAGCGCACGCAGCGCAGACCGAGACGCAACCCGTGCCGCCACGCCGCACCGGCCGACCCGGACACTCGTTCGGCCTGCCGGCAGCACGCAAGCTGACGGACCTTCCAGGCGGAGAACTGCTGCACGCCGGCCCCCAGCACCACGAGGCCTGTGGCCAGCGGACCGGCCTGCGCCAGCGCCGGAAACCGCATCAGCATGTCCGCCAGTCCCGCCCCCAGCGGAAACACCACCAGGCCGGCCAGGCCCCAGACGAGAAAATAGCCGGCACCCACCAGAGTCGTCAGCCAGCCCGGACGCCCCTTGCCCGACCCGCCGGTCACCGTCGAGCGATACCGCCGCAGCATCGGCACCAGGGACGGCAGCATCATCGCGACCATCATCACCAACCACATACCGGTGAACGCCGCCGCGGCGCCGGTCCAGGTCTGACCGCACATCGGCAGCCATGCCATCGCCATCGACCAGCCGCCCGGCATCGGCACCGCGCCCATGTCCGACATGGACATGCACCAGACGGCCGTCGCTGTTGCGCTGCAGGCGAACAGCAGCAGCAGAATGCCGGGGAAAGCCAGTCGGGAGACCCGTTCAGAAATCATGGCCTGCGGACCTCCCGCCCTCTGGCTACGTCAGGGCCGTTCGCGGCTCAGCCGCAGCACGACGCGCCGGCAGCTTTCGCCGGAGCCTCGTACTCGTCATGGCGGCGCCACCAGATGCCCTGTTCGTTGCGCCCCTTGGGCGCGCGGTCGAGCCACTGATAGGCACCCCACAGGCCGTCCAGCCCGCGGGCATAGGTCGAATAGGTGTGATAGATCACACCGTCTTCGAGCACGAAGGTGCTTATGCCAGGCCGGTCCCGCGTGTAGGTGGCCGCATCAGTGCCACAGGTCGCCGCGAACTGGGTGACGGCTGCCGGAAACGCATTCGTGGCCATCTTGGGGCCACCACTGCGGAAGTTGTATTCGATGGTGCCGTCGCGCTGCTGCTGTTCGGTGAACGAGACGTTGAAGTCGAAGTTGAAGTCGCCGCCCTGCGACGACGCCCAGGGGAATGACCAGCCCATCCGCTTGCGATAGGCCAGCAGCTTTGCCAGCGGTGCCCGCGATACGGCCGTCAGCGTCACATCGTGGTTCGCCAGATGCATGGCGAAGCCATCGAAACCATCGGCAATCATCGAGCAGGACGGGCAGCCTGCCTTGTAGTCGGGGCCGAACATGAAGTGGTAGACCAGCAGCTGCGAGCGCCCCTGGAACAGATCCGCCAGTGATACCTGCCCCTGCTCGGTCTCGAACCGATAGCCCTTGTCGACCCGGACCCAGGGCAGCGCCTGGCGTTGCTGCGCCAGCGCGTCGCTGCGCCGCGTCAGGTCCTTTTCCTCCTCGAGCAGCCTGGTGCGTGCGGCCAGCCATTCCTCACGCGTTGCGGTCATATGTGCAGTCATCGTATCTCTCCATTGCCTGTGTTCTGCTGCCTGTGTTCTGCCGCCCGGCCGTCCTGTCACGACGTTCTGGCTGGCAGTCGAGGGTTAGACTAGGATCGGGAAACCGGATGGCGGGAGTGACAAGTGTGTCGGGATTCGCATGGACTCTCTGATCACGGCAGCAGCCCGCGCACTGGCGGCCGGTGACCCGCTCGGCGCATTGAATCGCGTCGCCCTGCGCGACGATGCGCCTGCCCTCGCCCTGCGCGGCATTGCCATGGCGCAGTTGGGCGATTTCGCGCGGGCAAAAACCCTGATGCGGAGTGCGGCGCGCCGCTTTGGCGTGAAAGAAGCGGTGGCGCGCGCCCGCTGCATCGTGGCCGAGGCCGAAATCGCCCTGGCATCGCGCGAGCTGGGCTGGGATGCGAAAGCGCTCGATGCGGCACGGTCGACACTGGAAAGCCATGGCGACCGGCTGAATGCAGCGCATGCGCGCTATCTCGAGATCCGCCGCCTGCTGCTGATCGGCCGGCTGGAAGATGCCGAGCGATTGCTGGCCCGGCTCGATCCCGCCCCTTTCCCGTCGGCCTCGCGTGCCGCCCACGAACTGGTGGTCGCCGGAATAGCCATGCGGCGCATTCGCACCAAACCGGCCCGCGCGGCGCTGGCCCGCGCCAGACGTGCCGCGCAGCAGGCCGGCATTCCTGCACTCGTCGCCGAGGTCGAAAGTACCACCCGCCTGCTGGACGCACCCGCGGCGCGGCGCATCGATCGCGGCAGGGAACGCCCGTTGCTGCTGGAGCAGGTGGAAACGCTGCTGGCTTCCAAGGCCCTCATCGTCGATGCCTGCCGGTATGTGGTCCGCCAGCGGCAGGCCGTGGTTTCGCTGCTGGGGCGCCCCGTCCTGTTCGCCCTGGCCCGTGTGCTGGCCGAAGCCTGGCCGCAAGATGCAGCGCGAGACCTGCTGATTGCCCGGGCTTTTGGCGGCCGGCATGCCGATGAATCGCATCGCGCCCGGCTGCGGGTCGAGATCGGGCGGTTGCGCGCGAGCATACGGCCGCTGGCCGGCATCAGCGCCACGCCGGACGGCTTCATTCTGACGCCGCGCCAGGCCCGCGAAGTCGTCGTGCTGGCCCGCCCGGTCGAGGAACCGCATGCGGCCGTGCTGGCCTTCCTCGCCGACGGCGAATCCTGGTCGAGCTCGGCGCTGGCCCTGGCACTGGGCACCAGCCAGCGCAGCGTACAGCGCGCGCTCGATGCACTCGCGGCAGACGGCAAGGTGCAGGCCACCGGCCGCGGGCGGGCGCGCCGCTGGATGATGCCGCCGGTGCCGGCATTCACGACGATATTGTTACTCCCTGCTCCGCTGCCGGCCGGCTAGGATGGCGCCATGACCAGATCGAAAGCAGAAATCATCCGCGAATACGGCCCCTTCCCCGGCATCGAACAGGTCGGTGGCGTCAGCTACGACGGACAGCATGTCTGGCTCGCCGCCGGTGACAGGCTGCAGGCCTTCGATCCCGACAGCGGAGAGCTGACGCGCGCCATCGATATCGCCGCCCACGCCGGCACGGCCTTTGACGGCCGGCACCTGTTCCAGATTGCCGAGAGCAAAATACTGAAGATTGACCCGGAAACCGGCCGCGTGCTTGCCGCGATCCCGGCGCCGGGCGGCGGCGGCGATTCCGGCATGGCCTGGGCAGAAGGCTGCCTGTGGGTGGGCCAGCACCGCGATCGCAAGATCCACCAGATCGATCCCGAAACGGGCAAGATCCTGCGGACCATAGAATCCAACCGCTTTGTCACCGGCGTCACCTGGGTCGATGGCCAGCTGTGGCATGGCACCTGGGAAGGCGATGAGAGCGACCTGCGCCTGATTGATCCGCAGACCGGCCAAGTGCTGGACTGTCTCGACATGCCAGCCGGCACCGCGGTCTCCGGTCTGGAATCGGACGGCAGCGACCGCTTTTTCTGCGGCGGCGGCAACAGCGGCAAGGTGAGAGCTGTGCGTCGTCCCGGGCGCACCGGTAAATAACCGGGACAGCCCGCAATCTGCAGGCCGCCCTGTCAGCCCCGGTGCCGCGGGTCGAGGGCGTCGCGCAGGCCGTCGCCGAACAGGTTGAACGACAGCACGACCAGAAAGATCGAGATGCCGGGATAGACCGCCATCCACGGTGCCTGCTCGAGGAAATCCTTCGCCGTGTTCAGCATGCTGCCCCAGCTCGGCGCCGGCGGCTGCTGGCCGAGACCGAGGAACGACAGGCTGGCCTCGGCGATGATGGCGGATGCGATGGTGAGCGTCGCCTGCACCAGCAGGGCCGGCCAGATATTCGGCAGGATATGGCGCAGCGCGATCCGCAGCGGCGGATTGCCCATGGCGCGCGCCGCCTCGACGTAATCCTCCACCTTCACCGCCTGCACCTGCGCCCGGGTCAGCCGGATGAAGATCGGCGTCGCCGACAGGCCGATGGCGATCATCGCGTTGCTGAGGCTCGGGCCCAGGAAGGCGGCCAGCGCGATGGCGAGGATCAGGAAGGGTACCGCCAGCATGGCGTCGGTCAGCCGCATGATCAGGCCGTCGACCAGCCCGCCGGCATAGCCCGACAGCAGGCCGATCGGAATGCCGAGCAGCAGCGCCAGCGCCACCGAAATCACGCCGGCCAGCAGCGAGGCCCGCGCACCGTAGATCACCCGCGACAGCACGTCGCGGCCGAGCTCGTCGCCGCCGAACGGATGCGCTAGGGTCGGCGCGGCACGCAGGGCGCCCCAGTCGGCCTCGGTCGGATCGTAGGGCGAGACGACATCGGCCAGCACCGCCACCGCAATGAACAGCAGCACGACGATCAGGCCGATCACGGCGCTGCGCCGCTTCAGCAGGCGGCGGAAGGCACGGCGCGCCGGGCTCTCTTCGGTTTCGGCGCGGACCGCGGTGGCGGTTTCGTTGGCAGCGGCGGCGGTCATGCGCGCAGCCTCGGGTTCACCAGGAAATAGGCAATGTCGGCCAGCAGGTTCAGCACGATGTAGGCCGTCGCCGTGCAGAGCACGACGCCTTGCACGACCGCATAGTCGCGGTTGAACACGGCATCGACGATCAGCTTGCCGAAGCCCGGCACCGAGAAAATCTGTTCGGTCAGCACCGCGCCGGACAGAAGCTGGCCGAATTCCAGCGCGCCGAGCGTGATCACCGGCACGGCGGCATTGCGCAAGGCATGCTTGCCGATCACCACGCGCTCGAACAGGCCTTTCGCCCGCGCCGTGCGGATATAGTCGCTGGACAGCACCTGCAGCATGGCGCTGCGGGTATGCCGCATCATCACGGCGGCAATCGCCGTGCCCAGCACGAAGGCCGGCATGACCATCGCCTCGAGGTTGCCGAGCAGGTCTTGCGCTGGGCTGACATAGCCGGACGCCGGCAGCCAGCCGAGATGCACGGAGAACAGCAGGATCATCATGATGCCGAGCCAGAAATTCGGGGTCGACAGGCCCCAGAGGCCAATCACATTGGCGAGGTAGTCCGGCCATCGACCGTTATAGAGCGCGGAGATCATGCCGGCCGGCAGGCCGATCAGCAGCGCGATCAGCATGGCCAGCACGGCCAGTTCCAGCGTGACCGGCAGCTTGTCGGCCAGCAGCTGGCTGACCGGCATCTGGATGCGGATCGATTCGCCGAAATCGCCGCGTACCACGCCGGAAATCCACAGCCAGTAGCGCACCGGCAGTGGCTTGTTGAGATTGTATTTCTCGCGAATCTGCGCGATGGCCACGGGATCATGTTCCTCGCCAGCCATGGCGAGGGCGGGGTCGCCGGGCAACAGCTGCTGCAGCCCGAAGATGATCATCGAAACGAAGATCAGCGTCGGGATGATGATGGCAAAACGGCGCAGCAGAAATCGGGTCATCTGAAAACGGACGGGCCGCTGAAACCGGCGGCCCGCCCTTCCCTGTTACGTGACGGTTACAGCTTCATGCCCTGGAAGCGGACCAGGCCGTCAGGATATTCCTTGAAGCCGGTCAGCTTGGCGTTATAGGCCCACATCCACTTGCGGTGCAGCAGGTAGATGATCGGGCGTTCGGCCATGATGATCCCGGCCGCACGTTCCCAGGCCTTCTGACGATCGGCCAGATTGGTGGTCAGGCGGGAATCCTTCAGCGCCTCGTCCAGCGCCGGGTTGCAGGTGCCCGGATAGTTCAGCGGCGCTTTGCAGGCGTAGAAGCTGTAGAGATTGCCGTCCGGATCGGGCCGGCCGCTCCACGCCAGGATATAGGCCTCGAAATCCCCCTTGTCCGCCATGTTCAGCGAGGTGGCGAATTCGGTCGCCTGGATACGCACGTCAAAGCCGGCATCCTTGGCCATCGCCTGCACGACCTGGGCGATGTTGCGCGCATCGGTCGTGGTCGGCGTGACCAGGTTGACCACCGGATGGGGATTGCCGGCTTCCTTCAGTAGCGCCTTGGCCTTGGCGACATCACGCTTCGGGACCGGGAAGGCCTTCACGTAATTTGGATTGGTCGGCGCGACCCACTGGTTGCCTGGAGTCGCCAGACCGTCGAAGACCGCCTTGTTGATGCCGTTGCGGTCGAGCGACAGCTCGAAGGCCTCGCGGATCTTCGGGTTCGACCCGATCGCCGACTTCGCCTTTTCGCCATGGCCGATGTTGATGTCGATACCGTAATAGCCGATCTCGGTGATCGACCCGAACTTCAGGGTCTTGTCCTTCTGCACCGACGGCGCATCGGTCGCCGCCAGACGCTCCAGCATATCGAGCTGGCCCGAGCGCAGGTTGGCAAGACGAACGGTGGCATCGATGAACGGCCGGAACTCGATCTTCTGGAAGTGGATATTGGCCTTGTCCCAGTAGCCGTCATACTTCTCCAGCACGATACGGTCCTGGGCAACACGCTCGACGAACTTGAACGGGCCCGAGCAGACCGGCGCGGTGGCGAACTTGTCGCCCAGCGCCTTGGCAGCCTTGGGCGAAACCATCATGCCGGAACGGTCGGTCAGGGTCGCCAGCAGCGGCGCGAACGGCGCCGTGGTGTTGATGCGAACGGTCAGCGGATCGACCACATCGACGGTGGTGACCGCCGACAGCTCGCCGCGGCGCTGCGAACCCTGCATGGTCTTGTAGCGCTCGATATTGAACTTCACGGCCTCGGCGTCGAACTTCTCGCCGTCCTGGAAAGTGACGCCCGGGCGCAGCTTCAGGGTCAGCGCCTTGTTGTCGGCCGACCAGCTCCAGGCGGTGGCAAGCTGCGGCACGACCTTCAGGTCGGGCGAGATGTCGACCAGCTTGTCACACAGCGCCGAAAAGACGATGCGCCCGACAAAGGTGCGGCCAAGCGCCGGATCGAGGGCATCGGGATCTTCGGCAAGGCCGAAGCGCAGGGTCTGCGCGCCGGCGGGCATCGCAACCAGCAGCGCGAGCGCCGCCAGCAGTCCATGGGTAGTTTTCCGTAGCATCAGGTCTTTCTCCTCCGGGTCAGCGGGACAAGGGTGGAACTTCGGTGGATTGCACAAAGCGGGCCTGCAGCCGGGCCAGCCGGGCGGCGCCGGCGCTGTCCGTGGTGGCCGGCAGAGGTGCGGCGGCCGGCAGCTCGGTCCAGCGGTGACAGGCAACCTCCTGCCCGTCGCCCGTCGATTGCATCGCCGGCGTTTCCTGCCGGCAGCGGTCGATGGCGAAGGGACAGCGCGTATGGAAGCGACAGCCGGGCGGCGGATCGATCGGGCTCGGCACGTCGCCCGTCAGCATCTCGCGCTGGCGGGCGGCACGCGGCTGCGGCACCGGGATGGCCGACAGCAGGGCCCGCGTATAGGGATGCCGCGGCGTGGCGAACAGCTGCCGTGTCGGCGCCACCTCGACGATGCGGCCGAGATACATCACGGCAATGCGGTCGGCGATGTGGCGCACCACGGCAAGGTCATGGGCGATGAAGATCAGCGCGATGCCCAGTTTCGCCTGCAGGTCTTTCAGCAGGTTCAGCACCTGGGCCTGCACCGAGACGTCGAGCGCCGAGACGGCCTCGTCGGCGACGATCAGGTTGGGCTCGACCGCCAGCGCCCGGGCGATGCCGACGCGCTGGCGCTGACCGCCGGAGAATTCATGCGGGTAGCGCCGGGCATGGAACGGCGCTAGGCCGACCATCTGCAGCAGCTCGGCCACCCGTTCCTTGCGCTTGGCCGGCGGCACAAGGCCGTGCAGCATCAGCGGCTCGGTCAGGATATCGCCAATGGTCATGCGCGGATTGAGCGAAGCGTAAGGGTCCTGGAACACCAGCTGCATCTCGCGGCGCAGGTCGCGCAGCGCGCTGCCTTCGATGCCGGTGATGTCGCGGCCGTCATAGCGGATGCTGCCGGCACTCGGATCGAGCAGGCGCAGCACCAGCCGGCCGGTGGTCGACTTGCCGCAGCCGCTTTCGCCGACCAGTCCCAGCGTCTCGCCGGCATCCAGCGTGAAGCTGATGTCGTCGACCGCGCTGACATGCCTGATCGGCCGGCCGTACCAGTTGGCCTTGGCGACGAAGCGCTTGGTCAGGCCGTTCACTTCCAGCAAACGGCTCATAGCGGGGCCTTCCAGCAGGCCACGGCATGGCCAGGCAGAACGTCCCGCAGGTCCGGCTGCGCGGCGCGGCATTGCTCGTCGGCAAACGGACAGCGCGGCTCGAAACGGCAGCCCGGCGGCGGCCTAGCCGGATCGGGCACGCTGCCCTCGATCACCGCCAGCCTTTCCTGATCCTGGTCGAGGCGCGGAATCGAGCCCAGCAGGCCGATGGTATAGGGATGCTGCGGCGCATCGAACAGCGCATCGACCGAGGCCTGTTCGACCACGCGGCCGGCATACATCACGGCCACATGATCGGCCATTTCGGCGATCACGCCGAGATCGTGGCTGATCAGAAGGATCGCCGCGCCGGTATCGCGCTGCAGGTCACGCAGCAGGTCGAGAATCTGGGCCTGCACGGTCACATCGAGCGCGGTGGTCGGCTCGTCGGCAATCAGCAGCTCCGGACCGCAGGCCAGCGCCATGGCGATCATGGCGCGCTGGCGCATGCCGCCGGACAACTGGTGCGGATAATCGTCGACGCGCTGTTCCGGGGCCGGGATGCGCACCTGGCGCAGCATGGCGATGGCAGCCTGACGCGCCTGCTCGCGGTTCAGCTTCTTGTGCCGGATCAGGCCTTCCATGATCTGGTCGCCGATGGTGAAAGCCGGGTTCAGCGACGTCATCGGCTCCTGAAAGATCATCGCCAGCCGGTTGCCGCGCAGGTCGCGCTTGGCATCCTCGTCGAGCGTCAGCAGGTCGGTGCCCTTGAAGCGGATGCTGCCGCCGGCGACGCGGGCGATCCGCGCCGGCAGCAGGCCCATCACCGACAGCGAGGTGACCGACTTGCCGCAGCCGCTCTCGCCGACGATGCCGAGCGTCTTGCCGGCATCGACCGCAAAGCTGACGCCGTCGACGGCACGGAACTCGCCGCCGTCGGTGGCGAAATGGGTGCGCAGGCCATCGACTTCGAGCAGCGCCATCAGGCCGCCCCCTTCTCTGCCTGTGCCAGCATGGCCTCGCGGCGCTGCACTTCCGCCTCGATGACGGCACGGTCGAACACGCCGCAGGGATTGTCGCGGGTCGGCAGGAAGCTCATGAAGGCCGCGTAGCGCCCCTGCGAGACGCGGTAGAGCCGCCGCAGTTCGGCCAGCGGATCGACATGGTCGTCGGCCCGCAGCGACAGGGAGGGATACGCCTCGCCGGTGTGGATGACGAGGCAGGCCGACTGTTTGCCGCGCTTGTCGCCGCCGGCGGTCTCGCCGGCTTCCATGGCCGTCAGCAGGCGTTCGGCAAACGGCAGGCTGGCCATCTTCAGGTACGTCTCACAGGTCGCATCGATCACTTCGGGACCCGCCAGCATGTTGCCGGCCACGGAAAGATTCTCGCCGCCGCGATGGCCGCACCAGCCGATGCAGTCGGCGCCGGTATGGGCGGCAGCCCGTCCCTGCGCATCGACGACATGAAGCTGCCGCGCCGCCCGGCCCTCGTCGCCGGTGATCAGCCCGGCAATGACATCCGATGCCGTGGCGCCGCCGGCCAGCAGGTCAAGTCCGCGCGGACCGTAGGTCGGGTTGATCAGCGCCTGGGTCGACAGGGCACCGGCGCCCGGACGGACATGCGGGCACAGCGATCCGACGGCAAAGAAACGCGAGGCCACGGCGACGCCCCAGGCATCGCCGGCCGGATCGCGCGCGACGATCGACCAGGTCATCGTCCGTCCCCCGTTCCGTCGGCCTCAGCGGCCAACCGCGTAGCCCTGCATGCCGCGCGGATTGGCACCGGCGCGCAGCATGGTGCCTTCCGGCGTCTCGTCGGTGGCCGTGGCGCAGAGTCGGCCTTCCGACCAGTCGCCGCCAACCTCGACCTTGTGCCCGCGCGCCTTCAGCGCCTCGACCGTCTCTTTCGGGAAGCGGCCTTCAAGGCCGAGATGGCCGGGCTTGGACGCCCGCGGATAGAAGGAGCTCGGGAAATGCTCGCAATGCCAGGCCGGGGAATCGATGGCTTCCTGCAGGTTCATGCCGTGATGCACGATCTTGAGGAACAGTTGCGGCGACCACTGGTCCTGCTGGTCGCCACCCGGGGTGCCAAACGCCATGGCGGGCTTGCCGTCCTTCAGTGCCATCGACGGCGACAGGGTGGTGCGCGGCCGCTTGCCCGGCAGCAGGGAATTCGGCAGGCCCTCTTCGAGCCAGAACATCTGCGCGCGGGTACCGAGCGCGAAGCCCAGCTCGGGGATCACCGGTGAGCTCTGCAGCCAGCCGCCCGACGGCGTCGCCGCCACCATGTTGCCCCAGCGGTCGATCACGTCGACATGGCAGGTATCGCCGCTGGCCACGCCGCGCTTGCTGACGGCGCCGTCGCTGCCGGCCAGACGGCCGACCGTCGGCTCGCCGATGCCGGCGCCGCCGGCGTCACCGGCCTTGATGCTGGTGAGTTTCGCGCCGGCGCCGCCCGGATTGCCGGGCCGCAGTTCCAGCGAGGCCTGTTCGCCGATCAGCTTGCGGCGCTCGGCGTTGTAGGCATCGGACAGCAGGGCATCCATCGGCACATCGACGAAATCGGGATCGCCGTACCAGGCCTCGCGGTCGGCGAAGGCAAGCTTGGCGGCCTCAGTCACCGTATGGACGAAATCGGGGCCGTCCGGTTCCATGGCGGAGAGATCGAAACCCTTGAGCAGGGCGAGCTGTTGCAGGAAGGCCGGGCCCTGGCTCCACGGGCCGCATTTGGCCACCGTCCAGCCGTGATAGTCATAGGTCAGCGGCGCCTCGACATGGGCCTGCCACTTCGCCATGTCGTCGCCGCTGAGTACGCCGCGATGGCGCCGCCCGGAGGCATCCATGGCCTCGGTGCTGCGGCAGAAACTGTCGATCGCCTCGGCCACAAAACCCTCGCGCCAGACCTGGCGCACCGCGTCGATGCCCTTCTCGCGACCGCCGGCACCCTTGGCGATCTCGGCGAATTTCGTGTAGGTGGCGCCGAGCTTCTCCTGGCGGAACAGCGCATAGCCCTTCGGCAGGTTGCCGCCCGGCAGCCAGACCGCGGCCGAGGTCTTCCACTCGTCGCGGAACAGCTCGCGCACCGTGGCAATCGTGTCGATGACGCGCGGCACCAGCGGACAGCCCTGCAGCGCGTAATGAATGGCCGGCGCCAGCGCCTCGTCGAGGCTGATGGTGCCGTAGTCGCGCAGCATCAGCAGCCAGCCGTCGACGGCACCGGGCACGCAGGGCGCCAGCAGGCCGGAGCCGGGGATCAGGTCGAGGCCGAGCGAGCGGAAATGCGCGATGCTGGCCTTCTGCGGTGCCGGCCCCTGCCCGCACAGCACCTCGACCTTCTGCTTGCCCGCGCTCCACATCAGCGCCGGCAGATCGCCGCCCGGGCCGTTCAGATGCGGCTCGGCCAGATGCAGCACGAAGCCGGCGACCACGGCCGCGTCAAACGCGTTGCCGCCGCGCTCCAGTACGCCCATGGCAGCCGAGGTGGCGATCCAGTGGGTGGTGGCGACGACGCCGAAATTGCCTTTGATCTCGGGGCGGGTGGTAAAAGCGAACGGAGGACGGGACATGGAAGCCTTCATCAATAAACGGACCAATCATGCCTATCATTTAGGCACGGCCGGACGATACCAGTACAATGTATGCAATGGTAAGCATTTCTTGTGCCAGCGACGCCCGGTTTGCGCTGCAGTGGGTTTCCCAGACGAGACGCTGGTTTCGGCCTGAATTGCCACACCACAACAGCACATTCCCCTACTGTTTAATGCCAGTTACCGCACAACAGATAGGCAAATGCATTATGCATTACCGTGGCCGGCCGGCGCCGGCTTGACGCCTCCGGCGATCCTGTCGAGGCTGGGTCGCCCCAGCTTCCGGATTCCCGCCATGACACAGCCCGATCTTTCCAGCCTGGCCGACCTGCTCGCCATCATGGCCCGGCTGCGCAATCCCGATGGCGGCTGCCCCTGGGACCTCGAACAGACCTTCAGCACCATCGCGCCCTATACCATCGAGGAGGCCTACGAGGTCGAAGATGCCATTGCCCGCAATGACATGGCGGCCCTGAAGGACGAACTCGGCGACCTGCTGCTGCAGGTGGTGTTCCATGCCCGGATGGCCGAGGAAGCCGGGCATTTCAGCTTTGCCGATGTCGCCGCTGCCATTTCCGACAAGATGATCCGGCGCCACCCCCATGTCTTTGGCAGCGTCGAGGCCCGCGAGGCCGAAACGGTGACCAGCAACTGGGAGGCCATCAAGGCGGCCGAGCGGCAGGCGAAGTCCGCGGCTCCTGGTGGAATCTCCGAAGTGCTGGCGGGCGTGACCACCGGCCTGCCCGGCCTGACCCGGGCGGTGAAACTGCAGAACCGCGCCGCCCGCGTGGGATTCGACTGGCCGGACATGAAACCTGTAATTGCCAAGATAAGGGAGGAATTGCAGGAGCTTGAAGACGAAATCCAATCCGGAAAATCAGAAGCGATCGATGAGGAGTTCGGCGATTTTCTCTTTGTTGTCGCGAACCTGGCCCGCCACCTGAAGCTCGACCCGGAAGACCGGATTCGTGCAGCGAATCGGAAATTCGAGAAACGCTTCAGCCGGATGGAAGCTATACTGAAGGCAGAAGGCAAACATCTGCCGGATTGCGATCTGGCGACCATGGATGCGGCTTGGGATCGCGCCAAGGCCGAGGAAAAGGCCGCCAGCGCCTGACCATCCGGGCCGGCTGCCCCATTCCGGCCACAACATCATCACACGAAGATCATGCCGTCTCCATTGTATTGCCCCGACTTGGTTCTCAAATACAAGTCACTGGAGCGCAAGGCGGAAATCATTCCACCCGGAATTCCGCGGAATGATTTCCTTTTTATTCTTGGAGTCCTTCCTCCATGCCGGCGAATACTTCGCAGGACACCCATTATTTTAGGAGGACTTGATAATGCGTAAGATCGCTATTGCTGCCGCATCCGCCCTGGCCATTCTGGCCGCCGTGCCGGTCATCGCCGCCCCGGCCTATGCCGAAAGTGCCACCTGGCTGAAGATCGAGGGCAACTGGAACCAGTTCGCCGGCAAGGTCAAACAGCAGTGGGGCAAGCTGACCGACGATGACCTGACCACCATCAAGGGCCATCGCCAGGAACTGGTCGGCAAGATCCAGGAGCGCTACGGCATCGCCAAGGCGGAAGCCGAGAAGCAGGTCGACGCCTGGGAGAAGACCCAGAAGGTCAACTGACCTGCGCCGGCTGCCCACTGACCCAATTCAAGCTTGAGGAGGCATGACCATGCCCAGCACAGTCGCGTCCACCGAAGCCGAGATGCGTGCGGCCCTGCCGTCCTGGGACCGCGTGGCCGGCAACTGGAACCAGTTCGCCGGCAAGATCAAGGAACGCTGGGGCGAGCTGACCCACGATGACCTCGCCATCATCGACGGCCATCACCAGCGCCTGATCGGCAAGATCCAGGAGCATTACGGGATCATCCACGAGCAGGCGGAAGTCCAGGTCGCCGAATGGCTGAAAGGCCTTGAATCGGCCGATGGCGGCTGACACCGCCGCTGACGCCGCAATCACTGAATCAGACAGACAGGAGAACTACCATGGCACGAGCCACCACCCGCACATCGGCTGACCCCGATCTCGCCACCCTGCAGGCCCAGGTCGCCGAAATCGGCGATCAGCTCGGCAGCCTGCTCACCCGCGCCAAGCAGGATGGCGGCGCGCTGGCCGAAGCCGAGCTCAGCCAGTTGCAGGCCCGCGTTCAGGCCATGATGGCCGACATGAAGGATCGAGGGCATGAAGCCCTCGTGAAGGTGGAAGATACGGTCAAGGAGCATCCGGGAACGTCGCTGCTGACGGCGTTTGCCGCCGGTGCGCTGCTGACCGGCCTTCTGATGCGGCGATGAGCCTCAACCTCGCCTCACTGGCCTTCCAGGGCCTGCAGGCAGCCGCATCGGCGCGGCAGCGGCGGCAGATTGCCGTCGCTGCCGTCGCCGGCCTGTTTGGCCTGGCGGCCATGCTGGCCGGCCTGCTGATGGCGGGCTGGGCGCTGTTTCTGGGTTTCAGCGCCGTGCTGATCGCGCCCTGGGCAGCCGCCGCAGCAGCGGCCTGCCTGTTCGTGCTGGCTGGCCTGAGCGGCTGCCTCGTGCTGCGCCTGAAGCCCGAGCCGGTCAATCCCCTCAACGAGGCGATCGCGCAGATCGCCCCGCTGGTCAGACAGCATCCGACCACGGCCCTGCTGGCCGCCGCCGTGCTGGGCGGGCTGACCGGGCTGTCAGCCCGGCGCTAGGATTTATGAGGGCTTAGAACGGGCCTGGCTTAAAACGGGCCTGGGCTCAGAACGGGATATCGTCGTCGAGATCGTCACGACGCGGCGGCGCGCCACCACCGGAGCGGCCGCCGCCACCCGACGAACCGCCGCCGAATCCACCTCCACCGCCGCCACTGCCGTAATCATCGCCACCGCCGGCACCGCTGCCACCGCCTTCACCGCGGCCATCCAGCATGGTCAGCTCGCCGCGGAAGCGCTGCAGCACCACTTCGGTGGTGTATTTCTCGGCGCCGTCCTTGTCGGTCCACTTGCGGGTCTGCAGCGCGCCCTCGATATAGACCTTGGAGCCTTTTTTCAGGAACTGCTTGGCGACCTTGACCAGATTCTCGTTGAAAATCACCACCCTGTGCCACTCGGTGCGCTCCTTGCGCTCGCCCGAGGCTTTGTCGCGCCAGGTTTCCGAGGTGGCCAGTGACAGCTGGGCGATCTCCTCGCCCGACTGCATGGAGCGGATTTCGGGGTCGCGGCCCAGATTGCCGACGAGAATTACCTTATTGACACTTCCAGCCATTTTTTAGCCCCTATCCGTTCGCGAACTGGTCTTATATCATCCAGACGGCGTATAATGAAAGTCTCCTCCGAAAAGCGCAATATTCGGCTCCCCTCAGACCCGGCGTAACCCATGCAGAAGTTCATTTCGGTCCGCGGTGCCCGCGAGCACAACCTGAAAAACGTCGATGTCGACATCCCCCGCGACAAGCTGGTGGTGCTGACCGGCCTCAGCGGCTCGGGCAAGTCCTCGCTGGCTTTCGATACGATCTACGCCGAGGGGCAGCGCCGCTACGTCGAATCGCTGTCGGCCTATGCGCGGCAGTTCCTCGAACTGATGCAGAAGCCCGATGTCGACCATATCGACGGCCTCAGCCCGGCGATCTCCATCGAGCAGAAGACCACCTCGCGCAACCCGCGCTCGACGGTCGGCACCGTCACCGAGATCTACGATTACCTGCGCCTGCTGTTCGCCCGCATCGGCATCCCCTATTCGCCGGCGACCGGCCTGCCGATCGAGAGCCAGACCGTCAGCCAGATGGTCGACCGCGTGATGGCCATGGCAGAAGGTACCCGCCTCTACCTGCTGGCGCCGATCGTGCGCGGCCGCAAGGGCGAATACCGCAAGGAACTGCAGGACCTGCAGAAGCGCGGCTTCCAGCGCGTCAAGGTCGACGGCAAGCTGCACGAGATCGCCGAGGTGCCGGCGCTCAACAAGAAGCTGAAGCACGACATCGAGGTGGTGGTCGACCGCGTGGTGGTGCGCGACGGCATCCAGACCCGGCTGGCTGATTCCATCGAGACGGCGCTCGGTCTCGCCGACGGCATTGCCTTTGCCGAGAATGCCGACAAGGACGAACGCACCATCTTCTCGGCCAAGTTCGCCTGCCCGGTCTCGGGCTTCACCATCGAGGAAATCGAGCCGCGACTGTTTTCGTTCAACAGCCCGCATGGCGCCTGCCCGACCTGCGACGGTCTCGGCTCGAAGATGTATTTCGATGCCGCGCTGGTGGTGCCGGACGGTGGCATCAGCCTGCGCGACGGTGCCATCGTGCCATGGTCACGCGCCGCCACCCCCTCGCCCTATTACCTGCAGACCCTGGAAGGCCTGGCCAAGTTCTACAAGTTCTCGCTGGCGACCAAGTGGAAGGAACTGCCGGCCAAGATCCGCAATGCCGTCCTCGGCGGCTCCGGCGACGATATCGTGCCGATCACCTACGACGACGGCATGCGCAGCTACACGGTGAAGAAGCCATTCGAGGGCGTGCTGCCCAACCTGGAGCGGCGCTGGCGCGAGACCGAATCCGACACCATCCGCGACGACCTGTCGCGCTACCAGTCGCAGACCGCCTGCGAGACCTGCGGCGGCCATCGCCTGAAGCAGGAAGCGCTGGCGGTCAAGATCAGCGGCAAGCATATCGGCGAGATCAGCGAGCTCTCGATCCTTGCGGCCCGCGACTGGTTCCTCGCGCTGACCAAGAAGCTGTCGCCCAAGGAAAAGGACATCGCCGCCCGCATCCTCAAGGAAATCAACGAGCGGCTCGGCTTCCTGGTCAATGTCGGCCTCGATTACCTGTCCATGTCGCGTGCGTCAGGAACCCTGTCGGGCGGCGAGAGCCAGCGCATCCGGCTGGCCTCGCAGATCGGCTCCGGCCTCAGCGGCGTGCTCTATGTGCTGGATGAGCCCTCCATCGGCCTGCACCAGCGCGACAATGCCAAGCTGCTGGAAACCCTCGTGCACCTGCGCGACATCGGCAACACCGTGCTGGTGGTCGAGCATGACGAGGAAGCCATCCGCACGGCGGATTACGTGATCGACATGGGCCCGGCCGCCGGCGTGCATGGCGGCGAGATCATCGCCGAGGGCACACCGGCCGACATCATGGCCAGCAAGAAGTCCGTGACCGGCCAGTATCTCACCGGGGTCCGGTCGGTGCCGGTGCCGGCCAAGCGGCGCAAACGCCAGCCCAACAAGACACTGCGGGTGGTCGGCGCCAAGGCCAACAACCTGCGCGACATCACGGTGGAATTTCCGCTCGGCATCTTCACCTGCGTCACCGGCGTGTCCGGCGGCGGCAAGTCGACCCTGACCATCGAGACCCTGTACAAGGCGATGTCGCGCAAGCTGAACGGCAGCCGCGAAATCCCCGGCCTGCATGACCGCATCGAGGGCCTGGAATGGCTCGACAAGATCGTCGACATCGACCAGTCGCCGATCGGCCGCACGCCGCGCTCCAATCCCGCCACCTATACCGGCGCCTTTGGCCCGATCCGCGACTGGTTTGCCGGCCTGCCCGAAGCCAAGGCGCGCGGTTATGCGCCGGGCCGCTTCTCGTTCAACGTCAAGGGCGGCCGCTGCGAGGCCTGCCAGGGCGACGGCCTGATCAAGATCGAGATGCACTTCCTGCCCGACGTCTACGTGCAATGCGACGTCTGCAAGGGTAAGCGCTACAACCGCGAGACCCTGGAGATCCATTACCGCGACAAATCGATCGCCGATGTGCTCGATATGACCGTCGAGGACGGCGTCGCCTTCTTCAAGGCGGTGCCGACCATCCGCGAGAAGCTGGAAACCCTGCAGAAGGTCGGGCTTGGTTATATCAAGGTCGGCCAGTCGGCGACCACGCTGTCGGGTGGCGAGGCGCAGCGCGTCAAGCTGGCCAAGGAACTGTCCAAGCGGGCGACCGGCCGCACGCTGTATATCCTCGACGAGCCGACCACCGGCCTGCATTTCGAGGATGTCCGCAAGCTGCTCGAGGTGCTGCACACCCTGGTCGATTCCGGCAATACGATGATCGTCATCGAGCATAACCTTGAGGTCATCAAGACCGCCGACTGGATCATCGACATGGGCCCCGAGGGCGGCAATGGCGGTGGCCAGGTCGTTGCCCAGGGCACGCCGGAAGACGTCGCCAAGGTCGCGGCCAGCTATACTGGCCGGTACCTGAAAGAATACCTGAAGCCGCCGGCGCAGCGCGAAACCGCGGCCGCGAAGAAAGCCGGCAACGGCAAGCGTCGCGATGCGGCAGAGTGATTGATCAAAACGAACGGAGTTAACGCAGCATGATTACGCGTAAGGGACTGACCCTCGACGACGTCCAGAAGATCGCCGCCGCCGCCGAGGCGGAAGCGAAGAAGAACGACTGGAAGGTCAGCATCGCCATCACCGATGATGGGGGCCATCTGCTGCATTTCCAGCGTCTCGATGGCGCCCCGGTGCAGTCGACCTGGATCAGCCAGGGCAAGGCCAAGGCGGCCGCCTTCTCGCGCAAGCCGACCAAGAATCTGGAAGACATCGTCGGCAACGGCCGCAATGCCTTCCTCTCGGTGCCCGACCTGGTGCTGCTGGAAGGCGGCGAGCCGATCCTCGTCGACGGTATCTGCATCGGCGGCGTCGGCGTCTCCGGCGTGACCTCGGCACAGGATGCCCAGATCGCCCAGGCCGGCATCGCCGTTCTGGGCTGACCGCCCTCGCCATCATGCCACCCACCGCCCGGAAGAAGCCGAAGAAAATTTCACCGGGCTATCTGGAGCGGGCGGCGCTGTTCTACCTCGAACGTTACAGCAGCTCGGCGGAGAATCTCCGCCGGGTGTTGGACCGCAAGGTGCGGCGCTCGATCCAGGAGCATGGCGAGCCGGAAGCGACCAAAGCGGCGGAATGGATCGGCGAGGTGCTGGCCAAGCTGCAGCGCAATGGCCTGCTGAATGACCGCGTTTTCGCCGAAAGCCGGGTGCGCAGCCTCTATGCTGCCGGCAAGCCGCTGGCCCGTATCCGGCAAACCCTTGCCGTGAAAGGCGTTTCCAAGCCGGATATCGAGGCGGCGCTGGAGCGGTTGCGGGACGAGGCGGAAACGCCTATTTCCGACCTGCCGGCGGCCGTGGCCTTTGCCCGCCGGCGGAAGCTGGGGCCCTATCGTGCCGACCCGACGCAGCGTCGCGAGATGCGCCAGAAGGATCTCGGCGCCCTCGCCCGCCGCGGTTTCAGCCAGACTGTGGCGACGAAGATACTCAATGCCGAGAGCGTCGCGGCGCTCGAGGAGATACTGAATGACCCAGACTGATCCTGTCCACGTCCCCCCTGTTCATGTCGTGGGCGGCGGCCTTGCCGGCTCGGAAGCCGCCTGGCAGCTCGCCCGCGCCGGCGTGCCTGTCGTGCTGCACGAGATGCGCCCGGTGCGCAAGACCGACGCCCACAGCACCGACGGGCTGGCCGAACTGGTCTGCTCGAATTCCTTCCGCTCGGACGATGCCGACAGCAATGCCGTCGGCCTGCTGCACGAGGAACTGCGGCGCTGTGACTCGGTCATCATGCGGGCGGCCGATATCGCCAAGGTGCCGGCCGGCGGCGCGCTTGCCGTCGATCGCGATGTCTTCTCGGCCGAAGTACAGAAAGTCATCGAGGGCCATCCACTGATCACCATCCAGCGCGAGGAAATCGCCGGGCTGCCGCCGGCCGACTGGGACAGAGTGATCGTCGCCACCGGGCCGCTGACTTCTCCCGCCCTGGCCGAAGCCGTACGCGATCTGACCGGCGAACAGAGCCTCGCCTTCTTCGATGCCATCGCGCCGATCGTGCATCGCGACAGCATCGACATGGACAAGGCCTGGTTCCAGTCGCGCTATGACAAGATCGGCCCGGGCGGGGCCGGCGAACAGGGCGAAGGCGCCGACTACATCAACTGCCCGTTCGAGAAGCCGAACTACCTCGAATTCCATGCCGCGCTGCTGGCCGCCGAAAAGACCGAGTTCAAGGAGTGGGAAAAGAACACGCCCTATTTCGAGGGCTGCCTGCCGATCGAGGTGATGGCCGAGCGCGGGCCGCGCACGCTCACTTTCGGGCCGATGAAGCCGGTCGGCCTGACCGACCCGCGCACCGGCCGCAAACCCTATGCCGTGGTACAACTGCGCATGGAAAACAAGCTCGGCACCCTGTTCAACATGGTCGGCTTCCAGACCAAGATGAAGCACGCCGAACAGGTGCGCGTCTTCCGCATGATCCCGGGTCTGGAGAACGCCCAGTTCGCCCGCCTCGGCGGCATCCACCGCAACACCTTCCTCAACAGCCCGAAACTGCTGGACGGGCAACTGCGGCTGAAGGCACTGCCGCGCCTGCGCTTCGCCGGCCAGGTCACCGGCGTCGAGGGTTATGTAGAGAGCACCGCCATCGGCCTGCTGGCCGGCCGCATGGCCGCCGCCGAACGTCTGGGTCGCGAACAGGCGCCGCCGCCGCCGACCACGGCGCTGGGCGCGCTGCACAGCCACATCACCGGCGGCGCCGATGCGAAACACTTCCAGCCGATGAACGTGAACTTCGGGCTGTTCCCGCCGCCGCCCGGCGATGTGCGCAAGGACGACCGCAAGCGTAGCTTAAGCCGTCGTGCCCGTGCCGATTTCGGCGACTGGCTGCAGACCCACGCCGCCGCGGCCGCCGCCTAGATCAGATTCGCCGGGTGACCGAGGCCACCAGCAGGGCGGCATGCTTGCGCGTTGCCGAAACCGCTGCTGCCGGGGCATCCGGATCATGGCCGGCCCGGCGCAGCGCCCGCAGATAGACGCGACCCAGCCGCGCCGGCAGCACAGCCGGGATGGCAGCACGAGAAATCCTTTGCCGCCCGGCCTCCTGCAACAGGCTTTCCGCCTCGGCAGCCACCGCGGCGATCACCGAAAAGACCGGCGTCCCGCTTCCCTGCTGATAAAGGTCCTCAGGCCGCATGCCCTGCGCCGCCAGCAGGTCTGCCGGCAGCACAACGCGTTCCTGCGTGGCCATGAAGGAAGTGGCGCGCAGCAGCCCGGCGAGTGCATAGGCCGTGGCGGCGGGGCGGATCATCGCCTGCAGGTCGTCGCTCACCGGGACACCGAGTGCCGCCGCCGCCAGCCGCATCAGCGGCGCCGATGTCTTTTCGGCATAGTCCAGCAGGGCGGCCATATCGGCCATCGGCGCCGGCTCCATGTCGCGCTCGCGGGCATCGATCAGCGCCGCGACATCGGCCGGGTTGGCCTGCCGGCAATGGCTGTGCAGCGCCAGCACAACAGGATGCTGGCGCGGCCGGTCCTGTGTGATGCCCTCCCAGGCCTCGCGCCACCATTGCAGGCGGATCTGCCCGATCATCGGCTGGCTGACGGCCTCGCGCGCGCGGGCGATTTCGGCATTGAAAGCATAGAGAGCCAGCAGCGCCGGCCGGCGCACGTCCGGCGCGAACAGGGCGGTCAGCCAGCGGTCCGGATCCTGGCGGCGGACCTCGGCGGCGCAGTATTCGTCAGGCGACTCGGTCATCGGGCGACTCGGTCATGGCTCACGGGCAACCGGGTGTTGTCTGCTTGTCGCTATCACGAATCGTGCTAGCCTGACAGTCGCGAATCACAGTGCCGTTGCGGGCGTCCATGACCCGCGCCAATAACAACAAGTACCGACAAGGACACGGCCATCATGACGAAAATTCTCGAGAACATGTACAAGGCGCTCGGTGCCGGCGTGGTACTGGCCTTCATCGTCTTCCTGCTCACCTACCACGGCCTCGACGTCACGTTCTGGAGCTTCTTCGTCCGCTGGCTGCACGTGCTGTCGGGCATCCTGTGGATCGGCCTGCTGTGGTATTTCAACATGGTCCAGATCCCGACCATGCCGAAAATTCCCGCCGAGCTGAAACCCGCCATCGGCAAGTACATCGCGCCGGAAGCCCTGTTCTGGTTCCGCTGGGCCGCCATTGCCACGCCGGTGACGGGCCTGGTGCTGTCGGGGCTGAACGGCTATGGCCACCAGGCACTGATGTTGCAGGAGGGTGCGCGCACCATCGGCATCGGCATGTGGCTCGGCCTGTTCATGGCGGCCAATGTCTGGTTCATCATCTGGCCGAACCAGAAGCGTGCGCTCGGCATCGTGCCGGCTGACGATGCAGCCAAGGCGAAGTCGGCACGGATCGCCATGCTTGGGTCGCGCGCCAACTTCATGCTGTCGCTGCCCATGCTCTACTGCATGGTGGCGCAGCAGAACGGCGGCGCCTGGTAGAATCTAGACCGGAATGAGCGCGGCGGCGACCCGCCGCGACTCACCCATCAGCAGGTTGTAGGTGCGGCAGGCGGCGCCGGTATCCAGCGCCTCCATCACCACGCCGCGTTCGCGCACCGCGGCGCGAATGTCTTTCGGCAGGAAGGCGATCGATGGTCCGCAGCCGACCAGCAGCAGTTCGACGGCCGGATCGGCGTCGAAGACCGGCTGCAGCGACTCCACCGTCATGCCGGCAAAACCGTCGACGGCCCAGGCGACGGTGAGGCCCGGGAAGATCAGGATCGGCTGTTCCCAGCGCTGGCCGTTGATGCGGAAACCGCCATCCCCATAGGCATTGATGACCTGGCGGTCGACCGGGATGCGCGGCAGCAGGTCCATGGCGTCAGGACTGCTGGGCTGCCGCAGCCGCCTTCTTGTCCGCCGCCTCGGCGGCCGCCTTGCCCCGGCGCAGCCACTTCTCGCCGGTCAGCAGCACCAGCGGCGCCGCGATGAAGATCGACGACGAGGTGCCGACGATGATGCCGAACAGCATGCCCATGGCGAAGACCTCGACCGACTCGCCGCCCATGAAGGCGAGCGGGATCATCGCCAGGAAGGTGGTCATCGAGGTGAAGATGGTGCGCGACAGCGTCTCGTTGATGCTGAGATCGATCAGCTCGCGCAACGGCATCTGCTTGTAGCGGCGCAGGTTCTCGCGCATCCGGTCGTAGACCACGACCTTGTCGTTGATCGAATAGCCGATGATGGTGAGGATCGCCGCCACCGCCGTCAGGCCGAACGGCAGCTGCATCACCGCGAAAAAGCCGATCATCTTGGTGATGTCGAGCAGCAGGGTAACCAGTGCCGCGAAGGCGAACATCCATTCGAAGCGGAACCAGATGTAGACCGCGATGGCCAGCAGCGCGAGGCCGACCGCCAACAGGCCGCTCTCGAACAGCTCGGCACTGATCTTGCCGCCGACGACGTCGACGCGGCGGACTTCGGTGCCAGGATAGCTCTTGGCCAGCTCGGTGCGCACCAGGTTGGCGGCATTGTTGTTCGCTTCATCGGCCGTGCCCTGGCTTTCCAGGCGGATCAGCACGTCGTTCGGCGAGCCAAACTGCTGCAGCGCCACTTCGCCCAGGTTCAGATCGCCGAGCTTGCCGCGCAGGCCGGGGAAATCGGCCGGCTTCTCGAAGCGGACTTCCATCAGGATGCCGCCCTTGAAATCGATGCCGTAATTGAGGCCGGGATAGAAGAACATGATGATCGAGGCGATCGACAGGAAGGCCGAAGTCGCCAGGCCGGCGAAGCGGCCCTTCATGAACTTGATATTGGTCTTTTCCGGAACGAGGCGGAGGCGGCGCATGGCGGTTTTCCCCTTCAGCTAAACGGCCAGAGCCTTGGGGCGGGCCCGCTTCAGCCACATCACCATCATCATGCGGACGACGGTAATGGCGGTAAACATCGAGGTGGCAATGCCGACCGAGATGGTCACGGCGAAACCGCGCACCGGGCCGGAGCCCAGCGCGAACAGTACGCCCATGGCGATCAGGGTCGTCAGATTCGCGTCGAGAATAGTCGAGAAGGCCCGGTTGAAACCGGCATCCAGCGACGCCACCGGCGACTTGCCGAGCCGCGCCTCCTCGCGGATGCGCTCGTTGATCAGCACGTTGGCATCCACCGCCATGCCGATGGTCAGCAGGATGCCGGCAATGCCCGGCAACGACAATGTCGCCTGCATCAGCGACAGCACGCCGAGGATCAGGATCAGGTTGAGCGCGACGGCCGCCACCGCGAACAGGCCGAACAGGCCATAGACGCCAACCATGAAGATGTTCACCAGCACGAAGCCGATGATGATGGCGATGGTGCCGGCACGGATGGCATCGGCGCCGAGGTCAGGACCGACCACCCGCTTCTCCACCACCTTCAGCGGCGCCGGCAGCGCGCCGGCCCGCAGCAGCACGGCGAGATCGTTGGCCTCGGCCACCGAGAAATTGCCGGTGATCTGGCCGGACCCGCCGAGGATCGGCTCGCGGATCACCGGCGCGCTCAGCACCTTGTTGTCGAGCACGATGGCAAAGGGCTGGCCGACATTCTGCTGGGTCACCTCGGCAAAGCGCTTGGCACCGGCGGTATCGAAGCGAAAGCTGACCATCGGCGTGCCGCTGCGCTGGTCATAGCCGGCCTGGGCATCGACGAGATCGTCGCCGGAGACTTCGACGCGGCGCTTGACCACGTATTTCGGCACCGGGCCGTTGCCGGCGCGCGGCTTGTCGCCTTCGAGGATTTCAGCGCCCGGCGGCGGCGGCGAATTCGGATCGGCCGAGGCATCCAGCATGCGGAAGGCCAGCTTCGCTGTGGTGCCGAGCAGGCGCTCGATGCGTTCCGGATCGTCGAGGCCGGGCAGTTGCACAAGGATACGGTCGCTACCCTGCACCTGGATGGTCGGCTCGTTGACGCCGGTCTGGTCGATACGGCGGCGGACGATCTCGATCGACTGGGTCACAGCCGAACGGGCGCGCTCACGCACCGCCACTTCGGACAGCGTCATGCGGACGGTGCCATCCGCGGCGATGTCGACGGTCATGTCGCTCGGTGTGGCGCCAAGGCTGAAGGCACCGCCCTGGATCGGCTGGCCCAGCTTGTTCAGCAGCTCGCGGGCACGGTCGGCCTGCGACGGATCGCGCAGCTTGAGGCCCACGGTATTGGTGCCGGCAATGCCGAGATTGGTATAGCCGATGCGCTCCTTGCGCAGTTCCTCGCGGGCGCCTTCCACCAGCGCCTCGAGGCGATCCCGCAGTACCGAGCTGGTATCGACCTCGAGCAGCAGATGCGAGCCGCCGCGCAGGTCGAGACCGAGGTTGACCTGTGGCAGCTGCAGCCAGGACGGCAGATCCTGGAGCTGCTGCTTGGACAGGAGATTCGGTGCGGCGGTGATCAGCCCGGCCAGGGTGACCAGAATCACCAGAGCAGTTTTCCAGGGCGCGAAATACAGCATCGGAATACCTCATCGGCAGCCCGGCACCATCCATGGGCCGGACTGCGGAACAATCCGGCGCCGCCGCACGCGCGCCGGATAGCGAACCTGCGTCAGGAGGCCTTTTCGGCCTTGTCGCCCTCGTCGACTTCCGCACCCTTGGCGCGGACCTCGGTGATCGTGCCCTTGACCACCTTGACCTTCACGCCTTCGGCGATCTCGATCTGCAGCACGCCGTCTTCCTGCACCTTGGTGACCTTGCCGATGATGCCGCCGGACGTGGTGACCGTGTCGCCGCGCCGCACGGCCTCGATCATCGCCTTGTGGTCCTTCATCTTCTTCTGCTGCGGACGGATCAGCAGGAAATAGAAGACGACGAAAATCAGGACCAGCGGCAGCAGCGAGGTCAGCATATCGGTGGTGCCGCCACCCGCCTGGGCGTAGGCCTCGGAAATCAGCATGAAAAGGGCTCCCTGAGCATTGGATTGGCCGGCCGTCCGGCGCGAGGGGGGACTATAACGGCCGATACTGGGAATGCAAGCGCTGCCGGGGCTTGGGGCCCGCCGACAGCCCGTTGAAATACCTTATATATCAACGGACTGCGACAACACGACCAGCCTGCGGGGGTACCCTCCGCGCAACCGGCCGGCTAAAATGCCGCCACAGATTCGGAGATGTGGCTGCAATGCACGTGATGAATATCGAAGGCATGACCTGCGAGGGCTGCAAAAGGGCCATCAGCAATGCCATCAGCCTGGCCGCCCCCGGCACGACCTTCGAGGTCGACCTGCGGCGCAAGCAGGTGCGCGTCGGCAACCTGCCGCCCGACCGGCTCGCCGTGATCCGGAACGCCATCCGCGACGCCGGCTATTCGATTCTCGACAGCTGACCGCCATCCGGCGCCGGTTTGCGGCAGATCAAGGCCGGCCGCGCAAACGCCCCGCATACTCCACCCCGTATTTCCAGGGTGGAGCCAGGGTGGAGGCTGTCATGCAGCAGGCAATATCCGTCATCAAGGCCGAGCACCGGTCTCTGGCCGCGGTATTGCACGGCCTGATGACAGTGGTCGACGACCTCCAGAATCATGGCGGCAGGGTCGATTTCCGCGTCCTGCATGCCATGCTCGATTACATCGACCGCTATCCCGACCGTTTCCACCACCCCAAGGAAGACCACTATCTGTTCCGCCTGCTGCGCCTGCGCGCACCGGATGCCGCCGGCCTGCTCGACAGCCTTGAAGCCGAACACCGGAAGAATATCGACCTGATGGGCGATCTGCGTCGCGCGCTGCAGCGCTTCGAGGAAGCACCCGGCGACATGGCGCGGCTGGCGACGCTTCAGGCCCTGATCCGGCAATATGCCGAGTTCCACTGGAGTCATATGCGGATCGAGGAAGAGCAGGTCTTTCCGCTGGCCACGAGCCGGCTGCTGCCGGAAGACTGGCAGGAGATCAATGCCGCCTTCTGCCACAACGAAGATCCGTTGTTCGGCCTGGATGCCAAACGCGAGTATGACGCACTGCTGCGCCGCATCGTCGCCATCGCGCCGGCCCCGATCGGCACGGGTGCCGCCTGGCGGTAAGCCGCGGGCCGTCATCTGCAAGGCGGGGGAAGAAATGGTCGGAGCGGCGGGATTTGAACCCACGACCCCCAGTCCCCCAGACTGATGCGCTACCAGACTGCGCTACGCTCCGACCGGGCCGAGGCCGCCAGCCGGGTAAGCAGGCAGCAGCTTCAGGCGGCGCGCACTATACCCACGGGACACGCCCTTCGCAACCGCGCGGCCATCGTGGAAAACACAGGAACTACAGGAAATTAGCGGCTCTGCTTAGCGACTCTGGCGGGCCACGATGTCGGCGTGAATCGCTTCCAGTTCATGGAGGCAGGTTTTCAGCGCCTGTTTCAGGCTGCCCATGTCGCTGAGCAGATCGAAGGGCATGCCGATCTGCCGGCTGTCCGGCTTCGGCGCCGCCGGCGCAGATGCCGTCTTTTCGGTAGTGCCGCCGGCCGTCTTGCCCAAGGTTGCGCTGCCTTGGGCCCGGGCGCGGACAGCCTTGGCCATGCCGCCATCGCGCAGCAGCTTCTGCACGCCCCGGATGGTGTAGCCCTGATCGTGCAGCAGGCCGCGGATTTCCGTCAGCAGCGCAATGTCTTCGGTGCGGTAATAGCGGCGGCCGCCATTGCGTTTCACCGGCCGGATCTGATGGAACTTCTTTTCCCAGAAGCGCAGGACATGCTGCGGCAGGTCGAGCTGGTCAGCGACCTCGCCAATGGTCCGGAACGCGGTCTCGGTCTTGCGCTGGGGGCTGCGGCTGCGTTTTGCCGTCGTTTCAGGGCCGACTGTATCCGCCATGCCGCGAGAATCGCTCCGTTACCTGCTAACAGGCTGGGTTACTGGGCCGGTTTGCTCTGCTGCGCATGCATGCCGGCGTTGATCTTTTCCTTCAGCACATGGCTGGCCCGGAAAACCAGTACCTTGCGCGGCTCGATCGGCACTTCCTGGCCGGTCTTCGGATTGCGCCCCATGCGGCCGCCCTTGGAACGGACCTGAAAGGTCCCGAAAGACGAGATTTTGACCATGTGGTCGGCGATCAGGCTTTCGATGATCTCGTTGAGTACCGTCTCGACCAGCTGGGCGGACTCGCTGCGCGACAGGCCAACCTCCTGGTAGATCGCCTCGCTCAGTTGTGCCCGCGTCAACGTATTGCCGCTCATAGCCACCGCCCCTTATTGGCAAATTTTCTTTCAGGGACGCTAACTTACCACCGGGCGGCCGTCAATACGACGTTCGCCGAATCGTGGCCCGGATGACAGAAAAATGGCGGAAAGCGGTATCGCCGTACCCGAAGCTACCAGCGAACCAGCGCGCTGCCCCAGGTAAAGCCGCCGCCCATGGCCTCCAGCAGCAGCACGTCGCCGCGCTTGATCCGGCCATCCTTGACCGCTTCCGCCAGGGCCAGCGGCACCGAGGCCGCCGAGGTATTGCCATGCCGGTCGACGGTCAGCACCACCCGGTCGGTGCTCAGTCCGAGCTTGCGGGCAGTGCCATCGATGATGCGCTTGTTGGCCTGGTGCGGCACCAGCCAGTCGATTTCCGATGGCTGCATGCCGACTGCGTCCAGCGTCTCGCGAACCACCTCGGCGAGGTTGACCACCGCATGGCGAAACACTTCCTTGCCCAGCATGCGCAGATGCCCGGTGGTCTGGGTGCTGGACGGGCCGCCATCGACATAGAGCAGGTCGTGATGCCGGCCGTCCGAATGCAGGTGGGTGGTCAGCACGCCGCGGTCACTGTTGTCGCCCCGCCCCTCCTCGGCCTTCAGGACCAGCGCGCCGGCGCCGTCGGCAAACAGCACGCAGGTGGTGCGGTCGGTCCAGTCGAGGATGCGCGAAAAGGTCTCGGCGCCGATCACCAGCGCCGTCTTGGCCTGCCCGGCCTTGATGAAGTTGTCGGCGGTGGCCAGCGCGTAGATGAAGCCCGAGCAGACCGCCTGCACGTCAAAGGCAAAACCGCGGGTCATGCCGAGGCCGGCCTGCACCTTGCACGCGGTTGCCGGAAAGGTCTGGTCCGGCGTCGACGTGGCCAGCACGATCAGGTCAACCTCGTCGACCGCAACGCCGGCATCCGCGAGTGCGGCGCGCGCCGCATTCAGCGCCAGGTCGGACGTCTTCTCGTTATCGGCAGCGATATGACGCTGGTGGATCCCGGTGCGTTCGATGATCCACTCGTCAGAGGTATCGACCAGCTTCTCGAGGTCCGCATTGGTCAGAATCCGTTCCGGCAGGTAACTGCCACACCCGACGACTACCGACCGGATCATGAAATCCTCGCACTCGATTCTTGTGTTTCTTGTCCGTCCCGGTTGTCGTCTTCGGCCGCCGGTTTGCCCGCCAGGGAATCGGCAAAGGCACCGGAGAAGTCTGCCTTGATCCGCTCGATCAGTCGATCCTGCGCCATGTCGATGGCGACTTCCAGCGCCGCGGCAAAGCCGACCTCGTCGGTGCCGCCATGGCTTTTCACCGTGATGCCGTTCAGCCCCAGCAGCACGCCGCCATTGTAGAAACGCGGATCCATGCGGTCCTTTAGCATGGTCAGGCCGGCGCTGGCGAACAGATAGCCGATCCTGGTGAAGATCGACCGCTGGAACGCGGCGCGCAGCAGCGATGCCATCAGCTTGGCGGTGCCTTCCGCCGTCTTCAGCGCGACATTGCCGGTGAAACCGTCGGTGACGATGACATCGGTCTCGCCCATGGTGATGTCGTTGCCTTCGACGAAGCCGACGAACTCGAAAGGCGGATTCTGTACGCCACGCAGGATCTCGGCCGCCGCCTTGACCTCGTCATGGCCCTTGGCATCCTCGACGCCGACATTGAGCAGGCCGACCCGCGGACGATGCCGCCCGAGCGCGGAATGCGCCAGGTTGGCGCCCATCACGGCGAACTGCACGAGGTTGCGTGAGTCGCATTCGACGTTGGCGCCCAGATCGAGCAGGACGGTCTCGCCCTTCATGGTGGGAAAGAACGAAGCAATCGCCGGCCGCTCGATTCCCGGCAGGGTGCGCAGGACGAATTTCGCCATCGCCATCAGCGCGCCGGTATTGCCGGCCGAGACGATGGCGTCGGCGTCGCCGCTGGCCACCGCGTCAATCGCCAGCCGCATGCTGGTGTTGCGGCCACGGCGCAGGGCCAGGCCCGGCTTCTCTTCGCTGGCGACTTTCTCGCTGGTATGGCGCAGTTCGCACTTGTCCTGCAGCGCCGGAAAACGGCGCAACAAAGGCTCGACCTGTCCGGCATCGCCGAACAGGATGAACCTCACCTGCGGAAAACGCGGCAATACGGCAGCGGCGCCTTTGATCACCATATCGGGGGCATGATCCCCCCCCATGGCATCGAGCGCGATGGTCAAGGCCGCAGTCACCCGGCTGTCCTTAACCGGTTACAGTGTCGGCCTGACGGATCAGGCTGCAGCGGACTTCGCCACCACTTCGCGGCCATCATAATGGCCGCAGGCACCGCACACATGGTGCGGGCGCTTCAGCTCGCCGCAATTCGGGCACTCGACATGGGCGCTCGACTTCAGGGCGTCATGCGAACGCCCCATGTCACGCTTCGAGCTGGACTTCTTCTTCTTCGGAACAGCCATGATACATCTCTCTCACAATCCGCGCGGGGATACCGGCATTGCTGCCTTACCCCGGCAAAAAATCCCCGCCTATATACTCTCGGTGCGCCCGGGGGCCAAGCGCTTTCGCCTTAATCCTTTTTTGCCGCCTTCAGGCCGGCCAGAACCGCAAACGGACTGACCTTGGCAGCTTGCTCCGGCTCCGGATGATATTCCGGCGGCAAATCGGCCCCCGCCTTGCGAGGGTACGGATCCAGCGCCAGGGCCAGTTCCTCAGCCACGACCTCACCGGCGTCGATCCGGTCATCTTCGAGCAGATCCGGCGGATCGGCCGCATCCGGGTCCAGCCAGTCCGCTTCATCCTCGCCGGCGCCCTCGTTCCTGGTCCCGGCAACGGCCGGCGCGAAACTGCGGACAAAGGTTTCGGCGATCCGCTGCCGGACCGGCTCCAGCGATACCACACAGGCCTGTTCGACCTCGGCATCCACCTGCCCCGACATGACGTAGCAGCCGGCAAGCACCGGATCGGGGCGAATCTGCAGCCGGGCCTCCAGCCGCAGTACGGCCAGAATTCCGAAGCGTTCCGCCAGCGCACGACACTCATCGGCGCTGGCCGTTAGGTGGAGCTGGAGTCCTTCAGGCGAAATCTGCCCCGTTTCGACGACGTGGCTGAATTCGCCGGACAGCGATTCTTTTGACACGGCGCGACCCTCCGACCCTGCAGCGGTCAAGGCGGCGGAACATAGGGGCTGACCCGGCGCCGGTCAACCGGTATCCGCAGGGTGATTTCGTCGTGTTACGGCGCAGGAAATTCCAGGTTTCCCGCCAGAATTTCGCGATCCGGCAGGACGGCCAGCGTGGCATCGACACGCCGGACATAGGCCGCCACGGCCAGACTCTGCGCCGGCTGCGGATTCACCGTGCCGAACAGGTTGCGCTGCAGGGCCTCGGCAAGCACAGCATCGGTATCCGCCGCCAGGCCCGCATCATAGGCCTCGACCCGGCCGTAAAAGGCCTGGGCCATGACTTTCACTTTCTTGCCAACGCTGAGATCCCCGATGCCGATCTCGCGCAGCGAGCTGTCCATGTCGGCGAAGATCAGGTCGAACAGCGCCTGGTTAAGCGTCTGGCTTTCCTCAGTATTCATGGCTTTCAGGCGCCGGCTCGCCAGATAGGCGTGCAGGATGATCATGTCGAAACGGCCATCCAGCGTGTCCGGCACCCCGTGCTCGCTGTACAGGCGCGGCAGGCGGGCCTGCGCGACAATGACCCGGTAGAGCGCCACGGCCACGGCCTTCTCGGGTTTTGGCGAGAAGAATGACATAACATTAGTAAGCATCTGTATTCATACCATTTTATAGAATTTTTAGAGTCGGCGGTTTGCTTCCGGGGCGGGAAAAGATAGTATGCGCCCCGCGTTATAGCGAGTCTTCTGCCATGTCGATGCGCCATACGGGCGCGGTGATCGCCGCCGCCCTCCTTCTGCTGCTCAGTGCAGCCTGTGCTCCGCGGGACGAATACCGCGGCACCAGCATTGATGAGGAAAAACTCAAGCAGGTCGTGGTCGGCCAGACCACGGAAGCCCAGGTGGCCACGCTGCTCGGTTCGCCATCGACCAGCTCGACCTTTCCCGACTGGGGCACCACCTATTATTACATCTCCAGCGAGACCGAGGCGGTTGCCTTCCTTGCTCCGGAAGTGATCGACCAGCAGGTACTGGCCATCGCCTTCGACAAGAGCACCAGCAAGGTGAAGGACATCAAGCGCTATGGCCTGAAGGACGGCAAGCAGATCGCCTTTGTCGATCGCGAGACGCCGACGCGCGGCAAGGAACTGACCGTGCTCGAACAGCTGTTCGGCAATTTCGGCCGCTTCAACAACGACACCAACAAGAAATAATCCACGCCTCGCTACGGCGCCTTATTGCTGACGCTGGCCTCGGCGAAGGTTGCCATGCCCGCCTGACAGGCAACTGCCGCCCGCAGGATGCCGAGCGCCACTGCCGCGCCAGACCCCTCGCCCAGCCGCAATCCGAGATCGAGCAGCGGCACCAGATCGAGCGCCGCAAGCAGACGCCGGTGCCCCGGCTCTGCCGACACATGCCCGGCGAGGCAATGCTGCAGGCCATCTGTGGCCAGCCGCGCAATGACAGCCGCAGAGGCCGCCACCACGAAACCGTCGAGCAGCACGGGGATCGACCGGCGCCGTGCCTCGATGATGGCGCCGGCCATTGCCGCCAGCTCGCGGCCGCCGACCCGCCGCAGAGCCTGCAGCGGATCCGCCAGCGTGGCGCCATGGCAGGCCAGCGCCGCATCGACCGCTGCAAACTTCCCGGCCAGCGCGGCGCCCGCGACGCCGGTGCCGCGGCCAACCCAGTCCTGCCCGTTGCCGCCATGCAGCGCCGCAGCCAGGGCCGCCGCAGACGTGGTGTTGCCGATTCCCATCTCGCCGGCAATCAGCAGATCGGCACTGGCCGGTACAGCCGCGGCACCGACATTGAAGGCGGCAAGGCATTCGGCATCGGTCATCGCCGGCGCGATGGTGAAATCCTGCGTCGGCCGGTCAAGATCGAGCGCCGCAACCGACAAGGTTGCCCCGTGCAGTTTTGCCAGCTGGTTGATCGCCGCACCGCCCTGCCGGAAGTTGGCCACCATCTGGGCCGTGACCTCGGCCGGAAAGGCCGAGACGCCGCGCGCCGTCACACCATGGTTGCCGGCGAAAATCAGGATGTGCACGTCTTCAAGCCGGGGCTTCGCCTGTTTCTGCCAGGCCGCCAGATGAAAGACGCAGTCCTCCAGCCGGCCGAGCGCGCCCGGCGGCTTGGTCAGTTGTGCATCATGCGCGCGGGCGGCCTGCGCGCTGGCCGCATCGGCCGACGGCAGCGCGGCAGCGACCGCACGGATGGCATCGAAATCGGCATACGATACAGTCATGGCACGGACGCGCCCCCGGCTTCGTTGATTGGCCCCCGCGTGCTATAAGGCAGGCAACCATGGACCGCAATCAGCCACGATGACACACGACCGGGACCGCGCGGCGGACGAGAGCCGCAATCCGATGCCGCCAGACACGCGCCTGCCATGGCCGAAGCAGGCCTATCTTGCCCTCACCCTGCTGACACGGATACCGCTGCCGCCCCTGCAGGCCCTGCCCGACCGCGCCGTTGCCAGCTGTGCCTGGGCCTTTCCGCTGGTCGGCGCGCTGGTCGGCCTCGCCGGCGGCCTGGTGTTCTTTGCCGCCAACCAGGCCGGACTCGGCATCGGCAGTTCCAGCCTGCTGGCCATCGGCAGCCAGGTCCTGCTGACCGGCGGCCTGCATGAAGACGGGCTTGCGGACACGGCGGATGGATTCGGCGGCGGTCGTGACCGGGATGCCAAGCTCGCCATCATGCGCGACAGCCGGATCGGCACCTACGGCGTGCTGGCGCTGGTGCTGCTGATCGGACTGCGTTATGCGGCGCTCAGCGAACTCGCCAACAGCCTGATCTCGATTTCCGACGAATACGACGAGACGGTCAACCATACGGCCTCGGTCGTCATCACTCTCGTGGTATCGGGTGCGCTGTCGCGCGCCGCCATGACTGTGCTGTGGTTCGCCCTGCCGCCGGCGCGATCCGATGGCCTCTCGGCCTCGGCCGGAATCGTCCCGGTGCCGGCGCTGCTGGTCTGCGTGCTGCTTGCGCTGCTGCCGGCCGCCCTGCTGCTGGATGGCCCCCTGCTGGTTGCCGCGCTGGTTTCCGTCTGCGCCGTCAGCCTGGTCATGCTGCTGCTGGCGCGCCGCCAGATCGGTGGTCAAACCGGCGATGTGCTCGGTGCCATGCAGCAGATTGCCGAAGTGGCCGCCCTGCTGGCGATCAGCGCGGTGACCATCGCCACCTGACAAAAAGAAAACGGGCCGGGTTGCCCCGGCCCGTCGTCCTGCGATCCTGTTTGCGGATCAGTGCGCCAGCACGGCCAGCAGCAGCAAAGCCACGATGTTGGTGATCTTGATCAGCGGATTGACCGCCGGACCGGCAGTGTCCTTGTAGGGATCGCCGACGGTATCACCGGTCACGGCCGCCTTGTGGGCGTCCGAGCCCTTGCCGCCATGATGGCCTTCCTCGATGTACTTCTTGGCATTGTCCCAGGCACCGCCGCCCGCCGTCATCGAGATGGCGACGAACAGGCCGGTGACGATCACGCCGAGCAGCATGGCGCCGACCGACGCGAAGGCCGCCGCCTGACCGGCAATCGTCTTGATGACGAAATACAGCACGATCGGGCTGAGCACCGGCAGCAGACTGGGGATCACCATTTCCTTGATCGCCGCCTTGGTCAGCAGATCCACGGCCTTGGAATAGTCCGGCTTGGCGGTGCCTTCCATGATGCCGGGGATTTCCTTGAACTGCCGCCGGACTTCCACGACGACAGAACCGGCCGCGCGACCGACCGCCGTCATGCCCATGGCACCGAACAGATACGGCAGCAGGCCGCCGATCAGCAGGCCGACGACGACATACGGATTGCTGAGCGAGAAGTCGATGGTGACGTCCTTGAAGAAGTACTTCAGGTCCTCGGTATAGGCGGCGAACAGCACCAGCGAGCCGAAGCCGGCCGAACCGATGGCATAGCCCTTGGTGACCGCCTTGGTGGTGTTGCCCACGGCATCCAGGGCATCCGTGGTCTTGCGTACTTCCTTCGGCAGATCCGACATTTCGGCGATACCGCCGGCATTGTCGGTCACCGGACCATAGGCATCCAGCGCCACCACGATACCGGCCAGCGCCAGCATGGTGGTCACGGCGATGGCAATGCCGAACAGGCCCGCCAGCTTGAAGGTGGCAATGATGCCGATGACGATGAACAGCGCCGGCAGCGCCGTCGCCTCCATCGACACGGCAAGACCCTGGATCACGTTGGTGCCGTGACCTGTGGTCGAGGCCTGCGCCACGCTTTTCACCGGGCGGTATTCGGTACCGGTATAATATTCGGTCGCCCAGACAATCGCCGCGGTGACCAGCAGGCCGACGATGCCGCACCAGAACAGGCTCACGCCCGTGAAGGTGGCGGTGCCGGCCGTCAGCGTGGTGTTCATGCCGATCATGTAATCGGTGATCGGCCAGAGCGCGATCGCCGACAGCACGCCGGTGACGATCAGGCCCTTGTACAGCGCGCCCATGATATTCTGGCTCTTGCCCAAGCGAACGAAGAAGGTGCCGATCACCGAGGTGATGATGCAGGCGCCGGCGATCACTAGCGGATAGGCCATCACCTTCGCCATCATGGCGGCGTCGGCGGCGAAATAGATCGACGCCAGCACCATGGTGGCGACAATGGTCACCGCATAGGTCTCGAACAGATCGGCCGCCATGCCGGCGCAGTCGCCGACATTGTCACCGACGTTGTCGGCGATCACGGCCGGATTGCGGGGGTCATCTTCCGGGATGCCGGCCTCGACCTTGCCGACGAGATCGGCGCCGACGTCGGCGCCCTTGGTGAAGATACCGCCGCCGAGGCGGGCGAAGATCGAGATAAGCGACGAACCAAAGCCCAGCGCGACCAGCGCATCGACCATTTCGCGTGTCGGCACACCCATCTGCAGCAGGATGACGTAATAGATCGCGACGCCAAGCAGCGCGAGACCAACCACCAGCATGCCGGTGACCGCACCCGACTTGAAGGCGATACTGAGCGCATGCTCCATGCCCTTGCGCGCGCCTTCCGCCGTGCGCACATTGGCGCGGACGGAAACATTCATGCCGATATAGCCGGCCGCGCCGGACAGCACAGCGCCGATGATGAAGCCGATGGCCACTTTCAGGCCCAGCGTAAAGCCGAGGATAATCACGACCACGATGCCAACCAGGCCAATCGTCCGATACTGGCGGTTGAGATAAGCAGACGCGCCTTCCTGGATGGCGGCAGCGATTTCCTGCATGCGCGCATTGCCGGCGGATTCCGCCAGCACCGAGCGCGACGTCCAGACTCCGTATAACAGCGCCAACACGCCACAGGCGATGGCGAACCACAACTCGATCATGAGCGTTTCCCTTCTCGTGATTATTAGTCTTATGCTTACAGAAACGAGATGCGCCCGAGCGGGCCGGTGCGCTGGCCCGGGACGGGGTACGCGACTGTAATCGTTATTGCCGCCCGGACTCGACGCAGGGCGGATACCATCCGGTTATGCCAGAGATAACCGGGCGGCGCAATATCGCTTTATTTTTCCGGGAGTTAGGGGGCGGCCGGTACGCGCCTGCGCTGCAGCATCAGCCAGCCGGCAGCCAGCGCCGCCATCAGGATGAACGGCACGGCGGCGGCCGGAACCACGCCCCACCCCCACTGGAACAGCAGCTTGCCGGAGCTGAGTGACGCAAGGGCAACCGTGCCGAAGACCAGAAAGTCATTCAATGCCTGGGTCTTGTTGCGCTCGGCCGGGCGATAGGCCTCGGTCAGCAGCGTCGTGCCGCCGATATACATGAAGTTCCAGCCGATACCGAGCAGCAGAAGGGCGATCTGGAAGTTCATCACCGCGATGCCGTTCAGGGCAACGGCCACGCAGATCAGGTTGAGCACCGCACCCGCAATGATGATCCGCAGCACACCGAAGCGGGCGATCAGGCTGCCGGTGAAGAAGCTCGGGAAGAACATGCCGAAGACATGCCACTGGATCACCGTCGCGGCGGCGACGAACGGATGCTGGCAGATCTGCATCGCCAGTGGCGTCGCCGTCATCAGCAGGTTCATCACGCCATAGCCGAACATGCCGGATATGGCGGCGACGAAGAACACCGGCTGGCGGACGATGGCCGACAGCGGACGCCCCTGCTCCTGGATCTCTGCCGTCGTCGGCGCCGGGATGCTCACCTGGGTGAGGACGCCGAGCGTCAGCAGCGGCAGGCAGGCCGCCGCCAGATAGCAGCCGAGGAACAGGTACGGCGAGAGCAGCTCGCGGGTATGCTTGGCGATCTCCGGGCCGAGAAAAGCCGCCACCAGGCCGCCAACCATGACAATGGAAATCGCACGGCTTTTCATGGCCGGCGGCGCCACATCGGCAGCGGCAAAGCGATAGAGCTGCACATAGGCACTGGAAATACCGAAGACGAAGGCGCCCAGGCAGAACAGCCAGAACGATCCCTGGTAGACCCCCAGCGCCGACAGCAGCGAGCCGCAGATGGCGATCAGCGCACCGGCCATGAAGCCGAGCCTGCGGCCGACCCGCCGCATCAGCATCGACGCCGGAATGGTCGACAGGGCCATGCCCGTCACCACGCAGGTCACCGGCAGGGTGGCCAGCGCCTTGTCCTCGGCCAGGATGCTGCCCACCAGGCCGCCCAGCGTCACCTGCAGGGTGACGGCGGAGTTCGACAGCGCCATGCAGACGGCGAGCGTGAAGACATTCCGCCGCGCTGCGGCTTCGGACAGGGTGGTCATGAGGGCTTTCTGCGAGACGATTCTGTTTATTTGAGCGGGGAAATAATATTCAGCAGCAGGACCTGCGTCACCACCCCTTTTCCGAACACCTCGTCGGTCGGTTTCTGCAGGCGATCACGCAGGCTGTACAGGTCCTTGGCGGTAAACCGGGCCGGAACCTCGATCGGCGGGCCTTTCAGCAGCTCGCCAATATAGCGGTCGCGCAGCATGAACATCTTTTCGTTGACCTTCGGCACATTGTCCGGCGGTACTTCCAGATTGAAGATCGCGATGACCTCGCGGACCGGCTGGCCTTCCGGTTTGACATACACGCTGAACGGTTCCAGCGGAACGAAGGCCGGCCGCTTGACCGGGATCGGCGGCGGCGGGTCCTTTGAGGCCTCATCCTCGGCATGCGGCTTCGGCGCCAGGAACATCGAATAGATCGCATAGCCGCCACCGGCGAGGGCAAGCAGCGCGATCAGGCCAATGAGAATGAGGGCAATCTTGCGCAAACGGGGACCCTTTCTGTGGCCCTATTCTACCGATCCGCCGAAATGCTGAAACCCGGCTTTTTCCAGCGCGAGCGGCCGGCCGTCGCTGTCCAGCACGACCACACCCTGCCCCGCCTGCACCCGGCCGATCCGGGTGACGGCCAGGGTCTGCGACCGCGCCAGCACGGCCACCGCATCGGCCGCGGCCGGCGGCGCCGTGAACAGCAACTCGTAATCGTCGCCCCCGGTCAGCACAACCGAGCGCAGGGCCGGGTCCTCGGCCAGCGCACCGCGCGCCGCCAGTGACAGCGGCACGGCCCCCGCCTCGATCACCACCTGGACACCGGCGGTTTCGGCGATATGGCCGGCATCCTGCACCAGGCCATCGGAGACATCGAGCACCGCGTGGGCAATGCCGCGCAGGCCCTGCCCGAAGGCCAGCCGTGGCGACGGCAGATGCAGGCGGCTGTCGAACATCATTCTCGACGCAGAGGGAAACAGCCGATGATTCAGCTTGGCTTCAAGGCCGAGTGCCGCATCGCCGATACTGCCCGTCACATACAGGTCGTCGCCTGCTTGCGCGGCAGAGCGGCGCAGCATGCTGCCTTCCGGCACGCTGCCGAAAGCCGTCACCGCAAGCGTGATGCCGCCCGGACTGCGTACCGTGTCGCCACCATAAAGCGGGAAGGAGAATGCGGCCTGGTCCTGGGCAAGGCCGGCGGCGAAATCGGCGAGCCAGCCCTCATCCAACGGTGCCGGCATCCCGAGCACGAGCTGATAGCCGAGCGGGACGGCGCCCTTGGCGGCGAGGTCGGACAGGTTGACCCGCAGAAGCTTGCGCGCCACCGACTGCCCGCCATCGGCTTTCAGGAAGTGCACGCTCTCGATCATCGCGTCGGTGGTGATGACCAGATCGCAGCCGGCCGGCGTATGAATGATTGCGGCGTCGTCCTGCAGCCCGAAGGCGCCCGGCACGGCACTGGCCAGCGGGGCCAGGTAACGGGCGATCAGATCGAATTCGCCGGGCCCGCCCGACACGCCGCGCCCTCAGCCGTTCTGCGACGCGGCATATTCGCCGGGACGCAGCCGGCGCGCCACGGCATCGATCACGCCATTGGCCAGCTTGATCTCGCGCGGACCGAAGAACGCCCGCACGATGCCGGTATATTCGTCGATCACCGTCGTCGCCGGCACATCGATGCGCGCCAGGATTTCATAGGTGGCGCAGCGCAGCGCGTAGCGCAGGATCGCTTCCATGCGGTCGATGGCACCGGCGCGCGGCATGGCAGCACGGATGGCCTCGTCGACCTCCTCCTGCCGCCTGGATACGCCGCGGACGATCTCGCCGAACCAGTCGGCGTCGGCCTCGCGCATCTGCACGCCGTCGATTTCCTCGGTCTGCCGGTGGGCACGGAAATCGGCGATCACCGCCTCGGGGACGCCGCCGCCGAACTCGATCTCGTACAATGCCTGAACCGCAAACAGACGGGCGACCGACCTACGTCCTGCCGGTCGGGAAGTCCTGTTGTTGCGGTTCTGGCCTCCATCGCTCATAAGGAAAACAGCTGTTTGAGCCCGATCATGGCGACGCAGGCCAGTGCCGCCTGCCCGCCCTTGTCCTGGCGGTCCTTGCGGGCGCGCTCCCAGGCCTGCTCCTCGTTCTCGACGGTGATGATGCCGTTGCCGATGGCGAGCTGATGCTCGATGGCAAGCTGCTGCAGTCCGCGGGCGCTTTCGTTGATCACCACGTCGAAATGCGCCGTCTCGCCGCGGATGACGCAGCCGAGCGCGACGAAGCCGTCATAGGCGCGGTCGCCCTTGCGATTCATGGCGAAGCGGATAGCGGCCGGGATTTCCAGCGCGCCGGGCACGTCGATCCGGTCGTATTCGAAATCCGAGGCGTCGATCGCCGCCTTGGCGCCCTCGAACAGGGCATCGGCGATATCCTCGTAGAAGCGGGCCTCGATGATCAGCACCCGCGGCTTACGGATGTCGATCGACAGCGAGCCCATCACCTGGCTCTTGCCGGTGGCAAACTTCTTCAGCTTGGCGGATGTCTTCGGGGCCGGCTTCTTCGAGACCGGTTTGCGCGCACGCGACACCATGATGTCAGGCCTCCCTCTGGACGCTGATCGGACGGGTTTCCACCACGGTCAGGCCATAGCCATCAAGGCCCACAATGGTTCGCTGCACATTCGACAGGACGATCATTTCCCTCACCCCCAGATCGATCAGGATCTGTGCTCCGATGCCATAATCCCGGAGTTGTGAAGAGTTTTCAACTGGTTCCCCGAGCTTCTGACGCACCCGGTCGGACAGGGCGGTCGGCCGCGGCTCGCGGATCAGCACGACAATGCCACGTCCGGCCTCGCCGATCATCCGCATGGCGTTATGCAGTGTGCCGGATCGGCTGCCGTGATCGCCCAGCACGTCGTCCAGCACATTCAGGGCGTGCATGCGCACCAGCACCGGTCCGCCCTCGGCAATATCACCCTTCACCAGGGCAATATGTTCGGCATATTCGACCCGGTTGCGATAGACCAGCATGCGGAACTTGCCGCCCCAGGCGCTGTCGATCTCGCCCTCGACGACCTTGTCGATCAGGTTGTCGTTGCGCCGGCGGTAGGCGATCAGGTCAGCGATGGTGCCGATCTTCAGCCCGTGCAGCTGGGCAAAGCCGATCAGGTCCGGCAACCGGGCCATGGTGCCGTCGTCATTCATGATCTCGCAGATCACACCGGACGGGTTGAGCCCGGCCAGCCGCGCGATATCCACCGCCGCTTCGGTATGGCCGGCCCGTACCAGCGTACCACCGTCGCGGGCGACCAGCGGGAAGATATGCCCCGGCGTGCCGATATCCGCCGGGCCTTTCGCCGGATCGATGGCAACCGCGATGGTGCGGGCGCGGTCGGCGGCAGAGATGCCGGTGGTGACGCCCTCGCGGGCTTCGATGGAGACAGTAAAGGCGGTCTGGTGCCGGGTGGCGTTATGCTGCGCCATCAGCGGCAGGCCGAGCTGCTCGATGCGCTGGCGCGTCATTGCCAGGCAGATCAGGCCGCGGCCGTAGCGCGCCATGAAGTTGATCGCCGTGGCATCGGCAACCTGCGCCGGGATATAGAGGTCACCCTCGTTCTCGCGGTCCTCGGCATCGACCAGCACCACCATGCGGCCAGCACGGGCTTCCTCGATGATCTCTTCCGACGACGAGATATACCGGCCGATATCGTCCACTGCACTCACGATGTCTTGCTCCACTGCTGCAGGCGGGCGACATAGCGCGCGAGCGTGTCGATCTCAAGGTTGACCCGGCTGCCGGCCTTGAGCTTGCCGAGGGTGGTCACGTCCTGCGTATGCGGGATCAGGTTCACGCCGAAGATATTGCCCTGTACGCTGTTTACCGTCAGCGACGCGCCGTCGATGGTGACCGAGCCCTTTTCGGCAATGAAGCCGGCCAGCTCCGCCGGCACCCGGATCTGCACCCGCAGCGAATCCCCCTCGGGCTGCGTGTCGATCACATCGGCAACGGCGTCGACATGGCCGGACACGATATGACCGCCCAGTTCGTCGCCGACCTTCAGGCTGCGCTCGAGGTTGACCGGCGCATCCGGCTGCCAGTCGCCCAGCGTGGTGCGCGACAGGGTCTCGGCCGAGACATCGACGCTGAACCAGTCGGCGCCTTTCTGGACCACGGTCAGACAGACGCCGGAACAGGCGATCGAGGCGCCGATGGCGATGCTGCCGGTGTCGTAGGCGGTACGGATCTGGAAACGGGTATCGCCGCGGGTGTCGCGTGCGGTGACCGTGCCGATATCGGTGATGATGCCTGTGAACATGGCCTTAAGTATTAGAGGGCGCGGACGAAGGTTTCCAGCAGGTCGTCACCCAGAATATCGGCCCGGACCCGGCGCCAGCGGGGGGCTTCCGCGACGGTATCCACCCCGAAAGCCGCAAGGGCCGGCAGGCCGTCGCCGCCGATCACGCTGGGGGAGCGGAACCAGATCATCCGGTCGACCAGGTCGGCGCGGACCAGGCTGGCGGCCAGCTTGCCGCCACCTTCGACCAGAACCCGGGTCAGCCCGCGCTCGGCCAGTTCCCCGAAAGCCGCCGGCAGATCGGGAAACCCGGCCGCATCCGGCGGCACCGCGATGACCTCTATCCCGCAATCCTCGAAGGCGCGGCGGCGGGTGGCATCGACATCCTCGCGGGTGATCACCCAGGTGGGAATTTCCCGGGCGGTGGCGACCACCCGGGCGGTCAGGCTGAGCCGCAGCCGGCCATCCAGCACGATCCGGACCGGCTGCTTCGGCGGCAGTCCCGGCAGCCGGCAGGTCAGTTCCGGATCATCCTGCAGGGCGGTGTTGCTGCCGACCATGACGGCATCGCTGCGGCTGCGCAGCAGGTGGGCCCGCTGGCGCGAGGCCGGACTCGTGATCCACCGGCTGTCACCGCTGTGGGTGCCGATGCGGCCGTCGAGGCTGACCGCCAGCTTGAGCGTGATCAGCGGGCGGCCCTGCTGGCGGGTCATCAGGAAGCCGGCATTGAGGTCGGCGGCCTGGATCGACAGGCAGTCGTCACGCACGGCAACGCCCGCCTCGCGCAGCATGGCAAAGCCCTTGCCGGAGACCCGCGGATCGGGATCTTCCAGCGCGGCGACGCAGCGTCCGATGCCGGCGGCGATCAGCGCCTCGGCGCAGGGCGGTGTCTTGCCTTGGTGACTGCAGGGTTCAAGGGTGACATAGGCGGTGGCGCCCCTGGCCGCCGCGCCCGCCTCGGCCAGCGCCTGGGTTTCGGCATGCGGCCGGCCACCGACCTGGGTCCAGCCGCGGCCGACGATGCGGCCGTCGTTGACGATCACACAGCCGACGGCGGGATTGGGCCAAGTATTGCCCAGCCCGCGAGCGGCCAGGCCCAGCGCGATGCGCATGTAGCGCTCGTCCTGGCCCGGCGCGGCCCGCTGTTCAGTCATCGTCGGTTCCGGCGCCGCTCAGCGAGCCGATGAATTCCTCGAAATCCTTGGCCTCGCGGAAATTGCGATAGACCGAGGCAAAGCGCACATAGGCGACCTTGTCGAGCGCTGCCAGACCATCCATCACCAGCTCGCCGATGGCATCCGACTTGATCTCGTTCTCGCCCGAACTTTCCAGCCGGCGCACGATGCCGTTGATCAGGCGCTCGATGCGCTCGGGGTCAATCGGCCGCTTGCGGGTGGCAATCATGATCGAGCGGGCCAGCTTGTCACGATCGAACGGCGCCTTCAGGCCGTTCTTCTTGATCACCGTCAGCTCGCGCAGCTGGATGCGCTCGAAGGTGGTGAAGCGCGCACCGCAATTGGGGCAAAAGCGCCGCCGCCGGATCGCCGAATTGTCTTCGGTCGGCCGCGAATCCTTGACCTGTGTGTCGTCATTCCCGCAGAACGGACAACGCATTGTTCAGCTTCCCCCGCCGGTCCCGCCGGTCTTATGCGTGCGGATAGATCGGAAAACGGTTGCACAGCGCGACGACCTTCTCGGCCACCGCCCGCTCCGTATCCGCGTTATCGTTGGTCTTCTTCACCAGGCCGTCCATCACATCGGCGATCAGGTTGCCGATCTGGCGGAACTCGGCGACGCCGAAACCGCGCGTGGTGCCGGCCGGGCTGCCCAGACGCACACCCGAGGTGACCGTCGGCTTCTCGGTGTCGAAGGGCACACCGTTCTTGTTGGTGGTGATGCGCGCGGCTTCGAGGCTCTCGACCACCACATTGCCCTTGAGGCCCTTGGCACGCAGGTCGACCAGCATCAGGTGGTTGTCGGTGCCGCCGGAGACGAGGTCGTAGCCACGCTCCTGCAGGGCCCCGGCCATCGCCTTGGCATTATCGACCACGGCCTGGCTATAGGCCTTGAATTCCGGAGTCAGCGCCTCGCCGAAGGCAACCGCCTTGGCGGCGATCACATGCATCAGCGGGCCGCCCTGCAGGCCGGGGAACACCGCCGAGTTGATCTTCTTGGCCAGCGCCTCGTCGTTGGTCAGCACCATGCCGCCGCGCGGACCGCGCAGGGTCTTATGCGTGGTGGTGGTCGCCACATGGGCATACGGGAACGGGCTCGGATGCACGCCGCCCGCCACCAGGCCGGCGAAATGCGCCATGTCGACCATGAACACGGCGCCGATGCTGTCGGCGATCTCGCGGAACTTTGCGAAGTCCCAGTAGCGCGGATAGGCCGAACCGCCGGCGATGATCAGCTTCGGCTTGTGCTCGGCGGCGAGCTTCGCCACCTGGTCCATGTCGATGCGCTGGTCGTCCTGGCGTACGGTATAGGGCACCACGTTGAACCACTTGCCCGACTGGTTCGCCGCCGAGCCATGGGTGAGATGGCCGCCGGCGGCAAGGTCGAGACCCATGAAGGTATCACCCGGCTTCAGGCAGGCCATGAACACCGCCTGGTTGGCCTGGGCGCCGGAATGCGGCTGTACATTGGCGAAACCGCAGCCGAACAGTTTTTTCGCCCGCTCGATCGCCAGGATCTCGGCGACATCGACGAACTCGCAGCCGTTGTAATAGCGCTTGCCCGGATAGCCTTCGGCATACTTGTTGGTCAGCACCGAGCCCTGGGCTTCCAGTACCGCCCGGCTGACGATGTTCTCGGACGCGATCAGTTCGATCTGGTGCTGCTGGCGGTCGAGCTCGCCAGTGATCGAGGCGTAAAGCTCGGGATCGGCCTGGACCAGGGTCCGCTCGAAGAAGCCGGCATGGGTGACAGTGGGTTTGGTTGCGGTGCTGGACATGGCGGGCACTCCAAATCAGGGCGTCTGAATTCCGGTCAGGCCGTCTGGCCGAGCTTGGCCACGCGGCCGGCGTGGCGACCGCCGGCGAACTCGGTGGCAAGGAAAGTCTTCACACAGTCGCGCGCGGTCTCGACGCCGATCAGCCGGGCGCCGAGCGCCAGCACATTGGCGTCGTTATGCTCGCGGCACAGCCGGGCGCTGGTGGTGTCGTGGCACAAAGCGGCACGGCAGCCGGCGATCCGGTTGGCGGCAATGGAAATGCCGATGCCGGTGCCGCAGACGGCGATGCCGAAGCCGGCCTTGCCGGCCGCCACGGCCTCGCCGAGGGCGCGGCCGAAATCCGGGTAATCGACGCTTTCCGGGCCATTGGTCCCGAGGTCGAGCACACCGTAGCCCTGGGCCTTAAGCTCGTCGCGCAGCAGGTTTTTCAGCTCGAAACCCGCGTGATCGGCGGCAAAGGCGACCGTGGGCTTGGTCATGGGCAAATACCTCGGGGAAGAACGCGCGGACCCTACAATATCCGGTGGCTGGTGCCAACCCCAGCAACAAGAAAATGCTTTTCGGGCCAGTTGAACCGCCCGTCCGGCATTGAGAACAATGAGCGAACAATCGTCACAAGAAAAACCCGGCAGTCGCCTGCCGGGTTTTCCGTCGATCCGGGTGGATCAGTTCACGTAGTCGTAGGAACCGTTCTTCCAGACATAGACCTTGTAGGCCGGGGTGGTGGTGTCACCCTTGGCGTCGAACGAGATCTCGTTCAGCACGGTCTTGAACTTGCCGGCATGCATCGCCTTCTCGACAGCGGCGGTCTTGAACGACTTGGCCGCGGTCGCCGCCTCGGCCCAGACCTGGACCGCAGCATAGGTGTAGAGGGTGTAGCCCTCGGGGTCGTAGCCCTGCGCCTTGAACTTGTCGACGATCGGCTTGGCAACGGCGTTCTTGCGCGGATCAGCATCGAAGGTCATCAGGGTGCCTTCGCCGGCCGGGCCGGAAATCGCCCAGAACTGCTTGTCGACCAGCGCGTCGCCGCCCATCAGCGGGGCATTCATGCCCTGCTCCTTGGCCTGGCGGACAATCAGGCCACCTTCCGGATGGTAGCCGCCGAGATAGATCAGATCGATGCCGGCCGCCTTCATCTTCGACACCAGCGCCGAGTAATCCTTCTCGCCCGGAGTGATGCCTTCGAACATGGTCTCCTTCATGCCCTTGGCATTCAGGCGCTTCCTGGTTTCCTCGGCGAGGCCCTGACCGTAAGCGGTCTTGTCATGCAGGATGGCGACCTTCTTGCCCTTGTAATGGGCCAGAATGTAGTCACCGGCGACGATGCCCTGCTGGTCGTCACGGCCGCAGACGCGGAAGGTGTTCTTGTAACCACGGTCGGTGTACTTCGGATTGGTCGAGGCCGGGGTGATCTGGAGGATATTCTCCTCCTTGTAGACATCCGAGGCCGGGATCGACGAGCCCGAGCAGAAATGGCCGATCACCACGGCGACCTTTTCCTGCGCCGCGCGGTTGGCAACCGCCACCGCCTGCTTCGGATCGCACTGGTCGTCGCCGATGATCAGCTGGATCTTCTGGCCATTCACGCCGCCCTTGGCGTTGATGTCGGCCACCGCCATCTCGGCACCGCGCTTCATCTGCTCGCCGAAGCTGGCGAGCTGGCCGGTGATCGGGCCATTCAGCGCGATCTTCACATCAGCCGATGCCGAGCCGGCAAACAGCCCGGCGGTGGCAAGGGCAGCCAAACCTATTGTCAGTTTACGCATGAATACATCTCCCCGTTTGGATGCGCTGGTGGAAAAGTCTAGAGGGTCAGTCCGGCAGGAGCAACAACCTCAGGTATCCGGTCCGGTTGCACGCCAGCCGAGCAGCCCGTGACGCCGGTAGAGCCACGGATACTGATGCACCATCAGGTCGGCGAGCGTGAGCCGGAAACCGAAACCGGCGAAACCGAGAACGACCGCGACAGCCACAATATATGGCACCACGGCCAGCAAAGGCTCCCCAAACAGAGCGAAGGAGAGGAACCGGTTGGTGGCACCCAGCAGGATGCTGTAGGGCACCAGCTGCCACCAGGGGCGCCAGGTATTGGCAATCGCCTGCCCCATCAGGAAGGCACAACCGCCGGTCAGGACCAGGGTCAGGCCGATGAAGACGCCGATGCTTTCGCCCAGAACCGCGTTCATCCGTGGCCTCCCTCAAGATAGGCTGCCCGGATCTGCTCGTCGGCCAGCAGGGCCGCGCCGCTGCCGGTCATGGTGATCTTGCCGTTGACCAGCACATAGCCGCGATGCGCCAGCTTCAGCGCATGATAGGCATTCTGCTCGACCAACAGGACGGTGACGCCGTCGCGGCGGTTGACCTCCTCGATGATCGAGAAGATCTGCTTCACCACCAGCGGCGCCAGCCCGAGCGACGGCTCGTCGAGCAACAGCAGTTTCGGCCGGCTCATCAGCGCGCGGGCGATCGCCAGCATCTGCTGCTCGCCACCCGACAGGGTGCCGCCGCGCTGCTCGCGGCGCTCCTTCAGACGCGGAAACAATGTGAAGACGCGATCGAGGTCGCTGTCGAAATGCGCCGGATCGCCGGCCACCGCGCCCATGCGCAGGTTCTCGAGCACCGACATGCGCGCGAAAATCCGGCGCCCTTCCGGCGCATGTGCCAGGCCGCGGCGCACCAGCATATGGGTCGGCAGGCCGACGATATTCTCGCCCGCCAGCGACACTGCACCGTGACGGGGCTTCGGATTGCCGCAGATGGTCATCAGCAGGGTCGACTTGCCGGCACCGTTGGCACCGATCAGGGCGACGATCTCGCCATTGCCGACCTCGATATCGACGCCCTTGAGCGCATGCACCGCGCCGTAATAGGTATGAAGGCCGGAGACGCTCAGCATCACGCGGCCCCCTTCTCGTCATCTTCGGGTTCGCCGAGATAGGCGCGGATCACCGTCGGGTCGTTGCGGATCTGCTCCGGCGAGCCGTCGGCGATCTTCTTGCCGTAATCCAGCACGACGATGTGGTCGGAAATTTCCATCACCACGCTCATGTCATGCTCGATCAGCAGCACGCCGCATTGATGCTGGTCGCGGATGAAACGCAGCAGCGCGTTCAGCTCGGCGGATTCGCGCGGATTGAGGCCCGCGGCCGGCTCGTCGAGGCAGAGCAGCACCGGCTCGGTGCACATGGCGCGGGCGATCTCCAACCGGCGCTGGCCGCCATAGGGCAGGCTGCCGGCCGGCTCGTTGGCGGCATCGGTCAGCCGGGTATGTTCCAGCCAGTAACGCGCCTGTTCGACCGCTTCGACTTCCGCCTTGCGATAGCCCTTCCAGCCGAACAGGCCGGTCAGGGTGAAGCCGGAGGCGCGCATCAGCTTGTTGTGCTGGGCGACGATCAGGTTCTCCAGCACCGTCATCTTCGGGAACAGCCGGATATTCTGGAAGGTGCGCGCCACCCGCGCTTTAGCGGCAATGTCATGCCCCTGCATGCGTTCCAGCAGGTAAAGGGCGCCATCGCGGTTCAGTGCCAGGCGGCCGACCGTCGGCCGGTAGAATCCGGCAATGCAGTTGAACACCGTGGTCTTGCCGGCACCGTTGGGTCCGATGATCGCCGTGATCTGCTTCGGCATCGCCTCGAAGGAAACGTCGTTCACCGCCACCAGGCCGCCGAAGCGCATGGTCAGATGTTCGACCTGCAGCAGGGGCGCGGTCATGACGCGCCTCCCCCGCCGGGCCTGGCCGGCTTCGGCAACCGGATGGTCGGTTCGCGATGCGATAGCAGGCCCTGCGGCCGCCAGATCATGATCAGCACCATGGCCGCGCCGAAGGCCAGCATGCGGTAGAGCGAGAATTCGCGGGCCACTTCCGGCAGCAGAGTCAGGAAGGCGGCGGCCAGCACGATGCCGGCCTGGCTGCCCATGCCACCCAGCACCACGATGGCAAGAATGACGGCGGACTCGATGAAAGAGAAACTTTCCGGACTGATGAAGCCCTGCCGGGTGGCGAAGAAACTGCCGGCGAAACCGCCGAACATGGCGCCGATGGCGAAAGCCGTCAGCTTGGTGTTGGTCGGGTTGATGCCCAGTGCCTTGCAGGCGATCTCGTCCTCGCGCAAAGCCTCCCAGGCGCGGCCGACCGGCAGGCGGCGGATGCGCATGGTGAACAGGTTGGTGACCAGCGCCAGCACCAGGATCACGTAGTAGAGGAAGATGATTCGTTGCAGCGACGAATACTCGAGTCCGAACAACTGGTGGAAGGCGGTCACGCCGTCATCAGGATCGGCAGTGAACGGATAGCCGAAGAAGGACGGCCGCTGGATGCCACTGATGCCGTTCGAGCCCTGCGTCACCGAAGTCCAGTTGAGCAGGATGATGCGGATGATCTCGCCGAAGCCGAGCGTGACGATGGCGAGATAGTCGCCGCGCAGCCGCAGCACCGGGAAGCCCAGCACGACACCGAAGCTGGCGGCGAACAGGCCGGCCAGCGGCAGGCAGGCCCAGAAGCTGAGCCCGAAATGCTGCGACAGCAGCGCATAGGTATAGGCGCCGACCGCGTAGAAAGCCACGTAGCCGAGATCGAGCAGGCCGGCGAGACCGACCACGATGTTCAGGCCCCAGCCGAGCATCACGTAGATCAGCACCACAGTGCCGAGATCGACCACGGTGCGATCGGCAAACGGCATCATCGGCAGGATGACGGCAAAGGCGATCAATGCCGGCATCAGCCATTTGTCGGCCTTGCTGCCCAGCCGGGTCAGGAAGTCGCGGCGCTCGCCGGTTGCGGCCTCCGCCTGCTGCCCCTTCGTCAGATGGTTGCGCCGCCAGTCGAGCAGGCCCATGAAAACCAGCCGGCCGAAGAACACGATCACCGCGGCATAACCGACCAGGTGGAACCGGGTGTTGATGCCGAGCGGGCCTCCGGTATCGACCGTCTCGAAGCCGAGCAGCGGAAGCGCCAGCACGGCGCCGACGAAAGCCGCCAGGACTGCGTCGCGAAGGCGTTGTTGCACGGTCATCATCTCACACCTTCTCGACTTCAGGACGACCGAGCAGGCCCGAGGGGCGGAAGATCAGGACGATGACCAGAATCGCGAAGACCGCGACATCCTTGTACTCGATGCTGAAATAGGCCGACCAGAAGGCTTCGATCAGGCCGATCAGCAGGCCGCCGAGCATGGCGCCCGGCAGGCTGCCGATGCCGCCCAGCACCGCGGCGGTGAAGGCCTTCAGTCCGGCCAGGAAACCGATGTAGAAATCGACCACGCCGTAATACAGCGTGACCAGCACGCCGGCGACCGCGGCCAGCACGGCGCCCAGCACGAAGGTCAGCGAGATCGTGCGGTCGGTATTCACGCCCAGCAGCGAGGCCATCACGCGATCCTGTTCGCAGGCGCGCTGGGCGCGACCGAGCGGCGTGGCGGCAATCAGCCAGGAAAAGCCGATCATCAGCACGAGCGTCAGCACCATGATGATGATCTGCATATAGGACAGGCTGACCGAGAAAACGTCGCCGGTCATCAGCGTGACCCCGCCGTGGATGATCGGCTGCAACGGTTTGATCTTGGCGCCCTGGGCGATCTGCACGTAGTTCTGCAGGAAGATCGACATGCCGATGGCGGAGATCAGCGGCGCCAGGCGGAACGAGCCGCGCAGCGGGCGGTAGGCGATGCGTTCGATGGTCCAGCCATACAGGCCGGTCAGCACCATGGAGACGATCAGCACGATCAGCAGGGCCAGCGGCACCCAGGTGACGCCGACCAGCCCCAGGATGGAAAAGCTGATGACCGCGATGAAGGCACCGATCATGTAGATTTCGCCATGGGCGAAATTGATCATGCCGATGATGCCGTAGACCATCGTGTAACCGATGGCGATCAGGGCGTAGACGGCGCCCAGCGTGACGCCGTTAATCAACTGCTGAAGAAAATACTCCAACCCCATTGTCCCCCGTGTTCCCTGTCATTGGCCCTGCTGCTGCTTATTGAGGACATACTGCAGCTTACGCACGGCCAATCGCGCAAGTTCCTGACGCGACAAACGCGGGTCACCGACCATTGACACTTCCGTGCCGGTTGCCGGATCGATCGCGACCACCTTTAACGCCGCCCCGATGCGGCGAAATTCGACGATCGCATCACCATCACCGCTGTCTGTCGCGCGTGACATTACAGGTCTGTTACCATCACTTTGTCCGGAAGCTCAAGCGGCTTGAGCCGGTTACCCGGCAGAGCCTGTACAGTCGGTCAGCTTTTGTCGACTCTTACTTCGCGACGCGAAAAATTTCGGACATATTATTTCTTCCGCTGCGCAGGCGGGCTTGCATTGCTGGATGAATATATTTTATATCTAAAATATTATCGGGAGGACAAGATTCGATGGACATCCTGAACCCGGCAGAATGGGCCCCGCCGAAAGGCTACGCCAACGGCATCGCGGCGACTGGGCGTATGGTCTTCGTCGCCGGCCAGATCGGCTGGACCGCCGAGGCCCGGTTCGAGAGCGATGATCTGGTCGAGCAGACGCGGCAGGCGCTGCGCAACATCGTGCGCGTGCTGGCCGAGGCCGGCGCCCGCCCCGAACACCTCGTCCGCCTGACCTGGTATGTCACCGACAAGCGCGACTACATGGCCCGCAACGCCGATCTCGGCAAAGCCTACCGCGAGATCATCGGCCGGCATTATCCGGCGATGACGCTGGTGCAGGTCGCCGCCTTGCTGGAAGACCGCGCCAAGGTCGAGATCGAGGCGACCGCCGTCATTCCGGCCTGACGCCCCTCCTCTGTTCTACACCTCGGTTCAGCCGGCCATCTTGCGGATCATACGGATGATGCCGGAATAGTCGGACGAGCCGCCGCTGGCGGTTTCGACATATTCGGCAAACAGCGCCGTGGCCTCGGCCCCCAGCGGCGTTTCGACCTTGGCGCTACGCGCCGCCTCCTGCGACAGCCGCAGGTCCTTCAGCATCAGTTCGGCCGCGAAACCCGGCTTGTAGTCGCGATTGGCCGCCGAGGTCGGCACGGGGCCCGGCACCGGGCAGTGATTGACCAGGGCCCAGCACGACCCCGACGAGCTGGATACGATGTCGAACATCGCCTGTGTCGACAGGCCGAGTTTCTCGGCCATCACAAAGGCTTCCGAGACGGCGATCATCGAGATGCCGAGCACCATGTTGTTGCAGACTTTCGCCACCTGGCCGTTGCCGGCGCCGCCGGCGTGGACGATCTTCTTGCCCATCGCCTCCAGCACCGGCTTTGCCCTGGCGAAGGCTGCGTCGCTGCCCCCGACCATGAAGGTCAGCGCGGCATTCTCCGCCCCGGCCACGCCGCCCGAGACCGGCGCATCCAGCATCAGCATGCCTTTCGCTTCGGCCGCCGCGATCACTTCGCGGGCCGTCTTCACGTCGATGGTCGAACTGTCGACGAACAGGGTGCCGGGTTTGGCTGCGGCCAGTATCCCCTTGTCGCCGGTATAGACCGCCTTCACATGCTTGCCGGCCGGCAGCATGGAGACCACGATCTCCGCATCGCGCACGGCATCTGCGGCCGTTGCGGCCTTCTTTCCGCCGGCATCCACCACCTTCTGCACCAGCTCGGCCGAGAGGTCGAAAGCCGTCACCTCGTGACCGGCCTTCAGCAGGTTGGCGGCCATCGGCCCACCCATGTTGCCGACACCGATAAATCCGATCTTCGCCATGCTGTTTCCTCCTGATGCTTTTTCTGGCTGGTGCTGTTCTGGATTGGCCGCGTCAGTCGAACTGCAGTTCGCCCTGCGGCACCGGTTCGAAATAGCGCTCGATATCGGCATCCGGCACCGTGCCGAGCGTCGCCGGCTGCCAGTGCGGATGGTGGTCCTTGTCGACGATCACCGCACGCACGCCTTCATAGAAATCATGGCCGCCGGCAACATGATTGCACATGCGCCATTCCAGCCGCATGCAGTCGCGCAGCGACAGGGTCCGGCCGCGGCGCAGCTGCGCGAAAGTCAGCTTCAGCGAGGTCGGCGATTTTCCGGCCAGGAATTTGAGCTGCTGGCGGGCGAAGTCGCTGTCCTCGACCTCCAGGGCCGCGACGATCGCCGGCACACTGGCGCCGCCGAACAGGCGGTCGATCTGGACCCGCAGTCCGGCCAGGGGCGACGGCCCGGCATCGGCGGCAAATTTCACGACCACGGCATCGACATCGGCCTGGCTGGCTGGCGCAGCCGCGATCAGCGCCGCCTCCAGCGCAGGCATTTTCTCGCGCGGCACAAAATGCGTGGCCGCGCCGGCCGTGATGATATCCGCGCCTTTCAGGCGGGCGCCGGTCAGGCCGAGATACATGCCGATCTCGCCCGGGCAGCGCGGCAGGAAATAGGTGCCGCCGACATCGGGAAACAGGCCGATGCCGGTCTCCGGCATGGCAAACAGCGCATGCTCGCTGATGATGCGGTGGCTGCCGTGCACCGACAGGCCGACGCCGCCACCCATGAAGATGCCGTCGATCAGCGCGATGAACGGTTTCGGGTATTCGCCGATCAGCGTGTTGCAGCGGTATTCGTCATGCCAGAACCTCTGCCGGTAAGCCGTGCCGTCCGGGCCGCGGTCGGCCAGCTTGCGGATGTCGCCGCCGGCGCAGAAAGCCTTGTCGCCGGCCGCCTTGATGATCACCGCCCTGACCGCCGCATCCTTCGCCCAGTCGCGCAGATGGCGTTCCAGCGGCACGCACATCGTATGGGTCAGTGCATTCAGGGCCTGCGGCCGGTTCAGCAGGATGGTGGCCACGCCGTTCTGGACGGCAAACGCAATCTCGTCGGTCATCTTGTTCCGTTGTCTTTTCTGCTTCAGTCGAGGGAGGCGCCGCCGAGCAGGCGGCGGGAAACGATCACGCGCATGATCTCGTTGGTGCCTTCGAGAATCTGGTGCACGCGGGCATCGCGCAGATAACGCTCGATGGGATAATCCTTGAGATACCCGTAGCCGCCATGCAGCTGCAAAGCCTCGTTGCAGATGGCGAAGCCGGCATCGGTGGCAAAGCGCTTGGCCATGGCGCAGGCCATAGTCGCCTCCGGGTGCTTCGCATCGAGACGGGCTGCCGCCTGGCGGATCATCAGCCGGGCCGCGATCAGCTCTGTGGCCATGTCGGCCAGCTTGAACTGGGTCGCCTGGAAGTCGGCCAGCGCCTTGCCGAACTGCTTGCGCGTTGCCACATGCTCGCGCGCCGCTTCAAGGCAGGCGGTCGCGGCGCCGATCGAGCAGGCACCGATATTGATGCGGCCGCCATCGAGGCCGGCCATGGCGATCCTGAAGCCGTCGCCCTCCTCGCCGACCCGGTTCGCCTTCGGCACCCGGCAGTCCTCGAAGATCACCATGGCGGTCGGCTGGCTGTTCCAGCCGAGCTTGCGTTCCTGCGCGCCGAAGGACAGGCCGGGCGTACCATTCTCCACCACCAGGCAGGTGATGCCTTGCGGTCCCGGCTCGCCGGTGCGCACCATGCAGACATAGACATCGGCACGGCCGCCGCCCGAGATGAAGGCCTTGGTGCCGTTCAACACATAATGATCGCCGGCGTCGACGGCGCGGGTCTGCAGCGACGCAGCATCAGAACCGGCATTGGGTTCGGTCAGGCAATAGGAGGCGAAGGCCTGCATGCTGCACAGGTCGGGCAGGACCCGCTGCCGCAGGGCATCGCTGCCGAAACGGTCAATCATCCAGGCCGCCATGTTGTGGATCGAGATATAGGCCGCCGTCGAGGTGCAGCCGGCCGCCAGTTCCTCGAAGATGATCGCCGCATCGAGCCGGCTGAGCCCCGAGCCGCCGACATCGTCCTTCACATAGATGCCGCCAAAACCAAGCTCAGCTGCCTCGCGCAGTTCCGCAACCGGGAAGTGCTTCTCTTCGTCCCACTTCGCCGCATGCGGCTTCAGCCGCTCGGCGGCGAAACGCCGTGCCATGTCGCGAATAGCCCGCTGGTCTTCCGAAAGCTCCAGATTCATGGCGTTTTCTCCCTGGTCCCGGGTCTTAATCGGCCCATGGCGGGCCGTCAATGTCCGTCGCCGCCATCCGCGCAGAACAGGGTCGCCTGCCGTCGCCCCCCATGCTAGCTTGGCCAGCCATGCCAGCGATATCGCTGCGCCCGCGAAATCACAAAACTGGGTATCTGACGCAGCCGATTATGGTCCCTGACGTTTCCCGGCCACGGTCGACGAATATGCCGGTCCAGCGCGGACCGTTACGAGGGCTGTCCTACGGCCTCGCCGTCCTGATGGTCGGCGTGGCGCTGGGCTGCATCGCCGGCCGCGAGACGGTGGGTGGCGTGCAGGATGTTGCCTGGCTGCCCGGCCATCCGCCTTTCCATGCCGACATTGTCGTGGCGGCCGCCCTTGCCGCCCTCGCCCTGCTGCTGCGCGATCACGCCGAGCGGCTGAGCCGACTGGCAGCCCTGCTGCTGGTCCTGTTCGGCTTTGCCGGACTGGCGGTGTTCGCCCTGATCCCGGACCTGACCGCGGCAAGCCTGCCCGCGGGCATGGCCACGGGCATTCTCTGGTTCTCCCATGCCGGCCCGGTTGTCGACTGCGGCTTCATCGTTGCCGGCCTGCGCCTGAGCGTGCCGCTGTCGGGGCAGGCCACGGCCAACAACGTGCCGCTCGGCTGGTCCATGGCCATGACCATCGTCGCGCTTGCCGTCACGCTGGCCGTCGGCGCGTCATCCGTGCTGCCGCAATCGACGCATTGGGCGACCCATACGGCCGCTTTGCCGGACGGCGCGATCATCCTGCTGCTACTCGGCATGGCCTGCGCTGCCCGCGCGTTCTATCCCGCACCGCGCATCGCGCCGCTGGCTCTGCTGGCCGGACAGACGCTGATCCTGGTCGGCGGCGTTACCGCGTCCTTCGTGCTGTGGCAGGCCCTGGTCGCCGGTTCATCGGAGACCATCGTCCCCGCCCTGTCGCTGATCGCCTGCCTGCTCGGCACCTATACCATCGCCGGGCTGCTGACGCTGGCGGCCCGCGTCGCCATGCAGCAGCAGGAGATGGCCGAGGCCCGTGCCGCACTCGAGGAAAGCAACAGCCTGTTCCAGGCGGCGGCCCGCAGCAGTCATATCGGCATCTGGGACTGGTCGCTGCCGACCGGGCATCTGCTGATCGCGGCCAACTACCTGCAGGCCAGCGACGACGGCAACCTGCTGGAAACCCGCACCACCATCGAGGCCTTCAACGCCCTGATCCATCCGGAAGACCTGCCCCGGGTACAGAAGCGGGTCAATGAAAGCCTGCGCGGCGAGCGGCCTTATGAATGCGAGTTCCGCCTGCGGCGCGGCGATGGGCGATACATCTGGGTGCTGGCCCGCGCCGAGGTGATGCGCGATGCGACCGGCCGGCCGCTGCGGATGCTGGGCAGCCTGGAGGATGTCGACCAGGTCCGCCAGCAGATGACCGAACTGGACTGGCAGCGCCAGATGCTGGAGGAACAATCCGTCCGGCTGGCGGAGAACGCCCAGGCCCTGCTGCATGCCCGCGATGCGGCGGAAGCTGCCAACCGTGCCAAATCGAGCTTTCTGGCGATGATGAGCCATGAAATCAGGACACCGATGAACGGCGTGATCGGGATGCTCGGCATGCTGCAGAAGCATGACCTTGAGCCGCAACTGCGCCGCTATGCCGATATCGCCGAACAATCGGCGCGCGACCTGCTTGGCCTGATCGACGACATTCTCGACATTTCCAAGCTGGAAGCCGGCAAGCTGCGGATCGACAGCATCGACTTCGACCTGCGCCCCACCATCGCCGGCGTCGTCGCCCTGCTGCAGCCCCGTGCCGAAGAAAACAATGACCGCATGCGCACCACCGTCGCCGATACTGTCCCCGAGCACCTGATCGGCGATCCGCTGCGGCTGCGGCAGATCCTCAGCAACCTGCTGGGCAACGCCATCAAGTTCACCGAAAACGGCAGCATCGAACTGGAAGTGACGGCGACACCGCAGGCGGACGATCGCTTCCTGCTGCATTGCGCCGTACATGACACCGGCATCGGCATTCCGCTGGAGATCCAGGACCGGCTGTTCGAGCCCTTCATCCAGGCTGACGCCTCGACGACCCGGCGCTATGGCGGCACCGGTCTCGGACTGACGATCTGCCGCCACCTCGTCCAGCTGATGGGCGGCGAGATCGGCGTCACCAGCACCGTCGGCAAGGGATCGACCTTCCGGTTCACGCTGCAGTGCCGCGAAGATTTCGAAATGGCACAGCTGACCGCGACAGACGGTCGCACCCCGGGCGCCGCCGGCCAGTCCTGAGCGCACAATTACCGGCTGTTAACCGCTATCGGCGATTCTGCTCCGACAGGTCTCCCGATGCGCGGAGGTTGCCGACCATGCTGCCCATTCATCCCGGTACCCTGCTGGCGCGGGCCATCGATGCCCGCGGCACGGACCCGGAGCACTTTTACCTTGAAGCCCGGATGCCGCTGCGCCTGCTGCGGATGGTGCTGAACGGCCAGCGGCCGATCTCGCTCGGGCTGGCCCTGCGGCTGGGTCGTATTTTCGGGACCTCGCCGTGGGTCTGGCTTGCGTTCCAGGAGAGGTTTAATAAAGCTCTCTGACATGACAGAGAGCCATTTGCCCCCCCTTCCTTCCGTCCCGGCCCTGCGTCCGCGCCGCCTGCGCGACCGCGACTGGACCCGGCGCCTGGTCGCCGAGAACCGCCTCGGCATCGACGACCTGATCTGGCCGATCTTCGTCCATGACGGCAGCGGCAGCGCGCCGATCCCCTCGATGCCCGGCGTCGAGCGGCTGAGCATCGATGCCGCGGTGGCCGCCGCGCGCGAGGCCGAACAGCTTGGCATCCCGGCCATCGCCCTGTTCCCCGCCACCGATCCCGGCCTGAAGACGGCCGATGGCCGCGAAGCGACCAATCCCGACAATCTGATCTGCCGCACGGTGCGTGCCATCAAGGCCGGCACCGGCAACATCGGCATCCTCTGCGACGTTGCCCTCGATCCCTATACCAGCCACGGCCATGACGGCCTGCTGCAGGACGACGAGATCCTCAACGATGAAAGCGTCGCGGTGCTGGTCGAGCAGGCCCTGGTGCAGGCGCGGGCCGGCTGCGACATCATTGCCCCGTCGGACATGATGGACGGCCGGGTCGCCGCCATCCGCGAGGCGCTGGAAGCCGAGGGCTTCCGCAATGTGAAGATCATGGCCTATGCGGCCAAATACGCTTCCGCCTTCTACGGGCCGTTCCGCGATGCGGTCGGGTCCTCCGGCAATCTCGGCGGCGGCGACAAGCGCACCTACCAGATGAACCCCGGCAACGGCGACGAGGCCCTGCGCGAAGTGGCGCTGGACATCGCCGAGGGCGCCGACATGGTGATGGTGAAGCCGGGCATGCCCTATCTCGACATCTGCTGGCGGGTGAAGCAGGCCTTCGGGCTGCCGACCTTCGCCTATCAGGTTTCCGGCGAATACGCGATGCTGGCCGGCGCCGCCGAACGCGGCTGGCTTGATCGCACCCGCGTGGCCTGGGAAAGCCTGCTGGCGTTCAAGCGGGCCGGCTGCGACGGCGTGCTGACCTATTTCGCGCGCGACATCGCCCGCATGATCGCCGAGGGCAAGCGGCAGCCCTGACGGCTGCCGCGCCCCGCAGCTTTACTTCTTGGTCTTGGTGGCTTCCAGGCGGGCGATCAGGCTGGAGGTATCCCAGCGATTGCCGCCCATCTGCTGCACTTCGGCATAGAACTGGTCGACCAGCGCCGCCACCGGCAGGCTGGCGCCGTTGCGCCGCGCTTCCGCAAGGCAGATGCCGAGGTCCTTGCGCATCCAGTCGACGGCAAAACCGTAATCGAACTTGCCCTCGATCATCGTCTTGTGGCGGTTGTCCATCTGCCAGGACCCGGCAGCACCCTTCGAGATCACCTCGACCGCCTTTACCAAGTCGAGACCTGATGCCCGGCCGAAGGCCAGCGCTTCCGACAGGCCCTGCACCAGACCGGCAATGCAGATCTGGTTCATCATCTTGGTCAACTGGCCGCTGCCGGCCGGCCCCATCAGGTTCTGCATCTTGGCATAGGCCTGGATCACCGGCTTGACCCGGTCGTAAACCGGCACATCGCCGCCGCACATGATGGTCAGCTGGCCGTTTTCAGCCCCGGCCTGACCGCCCGACACCGGCGCGTCGATGAACTCGAAACCGCCGGCCTTCGCCGCCTTGTGCAATTCGCGGGCGACATCGGCCGATGCCGTGGTGTGGTCGACGAAGACGGCGTTCTTCGCCATGCCAGCGAAGGCACCATCGTCGCCATAAACCACTGAGCGCAGATCATCGTCGTTGCCGACGCAGGCCATGACCAGTTCGGCACTGGCGGCTGCTGCCTTCGGACTCGCGGCCTTCCGGCCCTTGTGCTGTGCAACCCAGCGGTCGGCTTTATCCGCCGAGCGGTTCCAGACCGTGACCTCATGGCCGGCCTTCACCAGATGCCCGGCCATCGGGTAGCCCATGACGCCAAGCCCGATAAATGCAACCTTCGCCATCGTTTCCCCCAGAATTTACATGAAAGAAGAAAGGGTTAGCTGATTATACAGCGTATGCGCAGTTTGCACCATGCCTGCCCTGCGGGCAATTGCCGGCCATGACCGACCCCCGCGATTGTTTGGTCATACGAAACAATTGGTGCTTGTAAAAAACCCTCTGTTAAGGTAAACAAAAGACTGAGTTACTGCATCTGGCATGGGAGAAGCCCATTATGCCGCTCGAATCCATCGGCAGTTACGCCGTGGTGAGCAGCACCGGTGCGAATGCCCGTGGTGCTCGCCAAAGTGTGGCCCCCCAGTACAGCGTCGCAAACGACAGCGGTTTTGCGGCTGCTTCGGCGCGTGGTGGTGACACCGGCGGCGAAGAGGTGCGCCTGCCCTCCTCGACGTCGAGCGTTGCAGTCTACCTCAGCCCCTTCATCCGCCTCGATCTGGAGACGCGGCTCGCCATCGTCGAGTTCCGCGACAGTCAGACTGGCGCTGTGAAGCAGCAGTATCCCAGCCCGCGTGTCGTCGAGCAGTATCGGCAGAACCTGCCGGAATCGTCCGACCTGCAGCCGCAGCCGTCGCAGAGCAAATCTGCGGAAGCGCCGAACCTGCAGGTGCAGGTCATCGGCCCGAGTGACAATGCCGGCACAGGCAGCAATGCCGGTGCAAGCGACCAGCTGACCGGCACCACCGGTCCGGTCTTCGGCACAGGCAGCCAGAGCGACACAGCCGCCCAAGCCGCGCCTGCCCAGGCCGCGCCTGCCGCACCGGCTTCGACGCCGGCACCGCTGGCCCATGCGGCGGCGGCGGCTTTCACTGCCGCCCAGGCCGCGCCGGCGCCCAGCCGCGAACTGGCTATCGCCTGATCATCGTCAGACGAGCCGAACCCACTGGAGCGATTGCGTAACAAGTCGCACCGGCATGCGGTTTCACACTGCGAATCATGCGCAAATCTGTTAAGCCACTTGGGTCTGCAGTTTGCTGATCGTCACAAGACCGAGCGGCAATGCGCTGGGTATTCCGTCTCCTGACCCTGATTGTTTTCATGGTGGCCGCTGCGGCGGGCGGCATTTACTTCGTGGCCCGGTCCTCGCTGCCCGATCTGAACGGCGACGTCACCGTTGCCCGGGCATTGTCGGCGCCGGTGGAGATCGTGCGCGACCGCCATGCGGTGCCCCATATCCGCGCCGCCAGCCGCAATGACGTTGCCTTCGGCCTGGGCTATGCCCATGCCCAGGATCGCCTGTGGCAGATGGAGATCAACCGCCGGATCGCTGCCGGCCGCCTGGCCGAGATTTTCGGATCGGCCGCACTCAATACCGACAAATTCCTGCGCACGCTGGGCATCCGCCGCAAGGCTGCGGCCGCATTCAGCGCGCTGAAGCCGGAAACGCAGGCCTATCTGCAGGCCTATGCCGATGGCGTGAATGCTTTTCTGACCACGCGCAAAGGCTTCCTGCCGCCCGAATTCCTCGTTTTCGACATCACGCCGGAACCCTGGACGCCGGCCGACTCCCTCGGCTGGCTGAAAATGATGGCCTGGGACCTCAGCGGCAACTGGAGCACCGAACTGGCCCGGCTTGGCCTGTCGCGCCGACTGACGCAGCAGCAGATCGAGGAATTCTTCCCGCCCTATCCCGGCGACGGCCCCGTCGCCCTTGCCGATCACAGCAGCCTGTATCGGCAGTTTGCCGCAGGCATGGACTTCGACCGGCTGATGCGGGCCCTGCCGGCGCCGCCGCCGGAGGGCCTTGGCTCGAACAACTGGGTGGTCAGCGGCAAGCGCACCGTTACCGGCGCGCCGTTGCTGGCGAACGACCCGCATCTGGGCCTCTCGTCGCCGTCGCTGTGGTATTTCACGCATCTCTCGACACCGCAGGGCAATGTGATCGGCGCCACCCTGCCCGGCATCCCCGGCGTCATCCTCGGCCACAACGATCGCGTGGCCTGGGGCTTCACCAACACCGGGCCCGATACGCAGGATCTTTATATCGAGCGGGTCGCCGCCAGCGACCCGAAGCAGTATGTCACGCCGACCGGAGCCGCACCCTTCGTGACCCGGCAGGAAGTCATCAAGGTCAAGGGCGAGCCGGATGTGACGCTGACCGTGCGCGAAACCCGTCACGGCCCGGTTATCTCCGATGTCTCTGACCGCGCCCGGCTGTCGGTGTCCGACGGCTATGTGCTGTCGTTTGCCTGGACCGCCCTGCGCGACGACGACACTACGGCCGATGCGCTTGTCGGCCTCGACGCGATCCGCGACTGGCCGGACTTCCTGAACAATTTCCGGCGCTATGTCACGCCGGAGCAGAACATCGTCTATGCCGACCAGGACGGCAATGTCGGTTTCCTCGCGCCCGGACTGGTGCCGATCCGCCGCCCCGACAATGACCTGAAGGGGCTGGCACCGGCGCCCGGATGGGATGCCCGCTATGACTGGACCGGCTTCATTCCCTACGATGACCTGCCGCGCAGCTTCAATCCGGCGCAGGGCATGATCGTAACCGCCAACAACAAGATCGTGCCCGACAGCTATCCCTATTTCCTGACCACCGAATGGGCCGATCCCTATCGCGCCCGGCGCATCGAACAGTTGCTGAAAGAGCGCGACGTCCATTCGGTGGAAAGCTTCAAGCAGATCCAGGGCGACGTCATGTCACTGATGGCGGCCGACCTGCTGCCGCTGATGCTGGCGGCACCGGTGAAGGCGGCTCCCCGCAACCCCGAAGTCACGACCGGGCGCGACATGCTGTCCGGCTGGGACGGCAGCACGACGACAAACCGCCCTGAACCGCTGATCTTCGCCAGTTGGTATCGCGAACTGACGCGGCTGGTGCTGGCCGACGAACTCGGCGATTCCTTCGTGCCGCTGTGGCAGTTCCGGCCCCGGCTGATGAAGAACATCCTGAGCAACAAGGACGGACAGTCGCGCTGGTGCAACAACGTCGCAACCGGACGCGCCGCCACCTGCAACGAACTGATCGCCGAGGCGCTCGACCGAGCCTTCGACGACCTGAAGGCGCGCTATGGCACCGATGTCGCCCGCTGGCGCTGGGGCGACGCCCATTATGCGCGCGCCGAACACCGGCCGTTCAGCAAGGTGCCGGTGCTGAAAAGCCTGTTCGAGGTCTCGGTGCCGACCCCGGGCGACACCTTCACCATCGATGTCGGCCGCAACGATCTTGCCGACGACCGGGCCCCTTACGCCAACCGCCATGCCCCGTCGCTGCGGGCCATTTACGATCTGGCGGACCTGAACCGGTCGCAGTTCATCGATTCGACCGGCCAGTCCGGTCATCCGCTGTCGCCGCACTACCGGGATTTCGCCATGCCGTGGGCGACGGTCCAATATATCTCGATTTCCGCCAAACCTGCGGAATACGAGGCCGGCGCCATCGGCCGCCTCCGCCTGGTCGGCCCCTGAAGAGCCCTTGGCGCATGATTTCAATGTTCTATTTACCATATCCATACGATAAAAGCGGTCGGGCAGGCAGGCTGCGGCAGGCAGGCCACAGCAAGGGCGTGGGGAGTCAGGAATGCTGACCATTATCGGTTCGGTCGTGGTGCTTGGCTGCGTCATGGGCGGTTATATCGCCGGCGGCGGCCATATCGGCGTTCTGTGGCAGCCTTTCGAATTCGTCATCATCATGGGCGCCGGCGTCGGCGCCTTCGTCATCAGCAGCCCGAAGCCGGTCCTCAAGCAGGCACTTGGCGGTTTCAAGAAGGCCTTCAAGGGCCCCAGCTACACCAAGGATGACTATCTCGAACTGCTGTCGATGCTCTACAGCGTCTTCAAGCTGGCCAAGAGCAAGGGCATGCTGGCCCTCGAACAGCACATCGAAAAGCCCGAAGAGAGCAAGCTCTTCACCCAGTTCCCCAAATTCATGGCCGACCACCATTCGATGGATTTTCTCTGCGACTATCTGCGCCTGATGACCCTGGGCAGCGAGAACCCGCACGAGATGGAATCGCTGATGGACATGGAACTGGAGGTCCATCACCAGGAAACCCACCTGGCCGCCCATACGATGGCGGCCTTCGGCGAAAGCTTTCCGGCGCTCGGCATCGTCGCCGCGGTGCTCGGCGTCATTCACACCATGGGCTCGATCAGCGAGCCGCCGGAAGTGCTGGGTCACCTGATCGGCGGCGCGCTGGTCGGTACGTTCAGCGGCATTCTGATCTCCTACGGTTTCGTCTCGCCGCTCGCGGCGGCGGCGAAAGCGACCTGGGAACATGAAGGCAAATATCTGCTCTGCATGAAGGCCGGCATGCTGGCGCATCTGCAGGGCTATGCGCCAGCGGTCTCGGTCGAGTTCGCCCGCAAGTCCCTGATGTCGAATGTCCGGCCGAGCTTCTACGAAGTCGAAGAAGCCACCAGCAAGGTGCAGTCGGTATGATTGTCGTGAAAGGCTGAGCCATGGCTGCCGCCGATGGCGAACGCCCGATCATCGTCAAGAAGATCAAGAAGACCGAAGCCGGCGCCCATGGCGGCGCCTGGAAGGTTGCCTACGCCGACTTCGTGACGGCGATGATGGCCTTCTTCCTGCTGCTGTGGCTGCTCAACGTCACCACCGACGAGCAGAAGAAGGGCATTGCCGATTATTTCTCGCCCGCTTCGATCAGCCGCAGCCTGTCAGGCGCCGGCGGCGTGCTGGGCGGCCGCACCATCATCGAGGATGGCGGCAAGATTTCCAGCTTCGGCCTGCCGACCGTAGTCACCGGACCCTCGTCGGAAAAATCCGACCAACCGGACCAGCCGCAGTACGACAAGAAATACGAAGACGTCCATACGCCGCCGCCGGCGCCCGGCCAGCAGGGCGACACCTTTCCGAACCCGGCCGAGGCCAACAAGGGCTTCGGCCAGACCGACCAGCAGCAGCAGGGCAGCGGACAGCAGCAGCAGATCACCGACCTGCAGCAGATCGATGCCCAGGCCGCCCGGGCCCGCGTCGCCCAGATCGAGGCCGAGAATTTCAAGGAAGCCGAGGCGCAGATCCGCCAGGCGATCCAGGACAATCCGCAGCTGGCGGAACTGTCCAAGCAGATCGTGTTCGACAAGACGCCGGAGGGCCTGCGCATCCAGCTGGTCGACCAGGACCAGTCGTCGATGTTTCCCTCGGGCGCCGCGCAGATGAACGAGAATGCGCGCAAGCTGATGCAGAAAGTGGCCCAGGTCGTCGCCAAGCTGCCCAACAAGCTGTCGATCAGCGGCAATACCGATGCCCAGCCGTTCCGCGGCGGCGGCGGCTATTCGAACTGGGAACTGTCGACCGATCGCGCCAATGCCGCGCGCCGTGCGCTCGTCGATGCCGGCGTGGCGTCCGACCGCATCCGTCAGGTCACCGGCAATGCCGACCAGGACCCGATGATCAAGGACAACCCGCTGGACCCGCGCAACCGCCGCATCGCCATCCTGCTGCTCAGCGACGTGCCGAAAGCGGGCGCTGCCGCCGGCGGCGCCGGTGGTGCGGCAGCAGGAAAAGCCGACGGCCCGCTGCGCCCGGGCCCCCTGCGGCTGCCGCCGCCGCCGCCGCCGCCGCCGCCGGGCCTCGATAGCCCGGGGCCGAGCAACGGCGCCATTCGCATCCTGCCGACGCGATGATGGTGCAAGCGATCATGGTGTGTCGTGTCTGATCAGCCGCCGCTGCCGGCAGAACGCCCGCCGTTCATCATCCCGGCCGATCCGCTGGCGGACCCGCAGCTGTTCGAGGGCGTCGTCCTGCGCCGCGCGCTGGCCTATCTGCTGGATCTGCTGGTCATCCTGGCAATCATTTTCCTGTTCAAGATCGCCTTCGTCATCCTGACCATCGTGTCTTTTGGGCTGCTGACCCCGCTGCTCATTCTGCTCGGCGCTGCCATCCCGACGGCCTACCACACGCTGACCATCGGCGGGCCGGCGTCTGCCACCTTGGGTATGCGTTTGTTCGGCCTTGAGGTGCGGGTCTGGAATGGCGGGAAACCGGGCTATCTGCAGGCCCTGCTACAGACGGTGATTTTCTACATGTCCGTCAGCCTGACCGCCGGGCTGATTCTGCTCTGGGCCCTGTTCAACAACCGGCATCGCTGCCTGCATGACGTGCTGTGCGGTACGGTTGTCATCCGCCGCAGCCGAGTCGGGACGTAACGTAGAATCCCCCTCGCAAAGCGGCCCATTTACGCTAATCTCGACATCGAGACCCATTAACGGACACTGCGACGTGAAACATCGCCTGCAGATACCTTTGCGGCATTTCTTTGCGACGCCGCCAACTCCCTGCCCCTACCTGCCCGGACGGCTGGAGCGGAAGGTCGTCACCCTGTTGGCCGGTGACGATCCCGACGGCTTGCACAACGCGCTGAGCCAGGCCGGTTTCCGCCGCAGTCAGGATCTGGCCTACCGGCCCGCCTGCGAGCAATGCAATGCCTGTGTGCCGGTGCGCGTGCCGGTCACCGACTTTCAGCCTGATCGCGCCCAGCGGCGCATCTGGCGTAACAACAGCGAGATCCTGAGCCGCCACCTGCCGGCCTATGCCACCCGCGAGCATTTCCAGGTCTTCCGTCGCTATGTCACCGCCCGGCACGAGGGTGGCGGCATGGCCGACATGGAATTCGCCGACTATCGGGCCATGGTCGAGGACAGCCCGGTGCGCAGCAGCCTGACCGAATTCCGCTGCCCGGACGGCCGGCTGTTCGGCGTCTGCCTGACCGACGAGATGAGCGACGGCGTGTCGCTGGTCTACAGCTTCTTCGATCCGGATTTCGAGGCGCTCAGCCCGGGCAATTTCATCATTCTGTGGCATATCCGCAATGCCGTGGAGACCGGCCTGCCCTACGTCTATCTGGGCTACTGGATCGCCGAGAGCCGGAAGATGGCCTACAAGAGCCGCTACCAGCCGCTCGAGGCCCTGGCCCCCGAGGGCTGGCGCCGGCTCTGACCGGCCATTCTACCGACGGTTCTTGCAGGCATTCCGGCTTCGGATTACTTTCTGTGGCCGTATGCGGATTCTCTGCATACACACTGTTGTATGTTCCCGGCCTTCCCCGGAAACCGGACCGGGCAACTACCAACGAGATTCCTAGGGAGACCTCAAAAAATGCTTCGTCGAAAATTCCTGAAGGGCGCTGCCCTCGCGGGTGCCGGCAGCGTCGGCGTCGCCGCCAGCTTCCCGGCTCCTGCCCTTGCGCAGAGCATGCCCGAGATCAAGTGGCGCCTGCCGACCAGCTTCCCGAAGAGCCTGGACACCATCTATGGCGGTTCGGAGTTCATCGCCAAGCGCGTCGCCGAACTCACCGACAACAAATTCCAGATCCGCGCCTTTGCCGGCGGCGAGATCGTTCCGCCGCTGCAGGTGCTCGATGCCGTGCAGAATGGCACCGTCGAGGCCGGCTACACCGTCAGCTACTACTATGTCGGCAAGGATCCGACCTTTGCCTTCGACGCCTGCCTGCCCTTCGGCCTGAACGTGCGCCAGCAGAATTCGTGGATGCGCAACGGCGGCGGCCTTGAGCTGATGCGTGACTTCTTCAAGGACTACAACATCGTCCAGTTCCCGGCCGGCAACACCGGCACGCAGATGGGCGGCTGGTTCCGCAAGGAGATCAAGACCGTCGAAGACCTGAGCGGCCTGAAGTTCCGCATCGCCGGCATCGCCGGCCAGATCCTGACCAAGCTGGGCGTGGTGCCGCAGCAGATCGGTGGCGGCGACATCTATCCGTCGCTGGAAAAGGGCACCATCGACGCCGCCGAATGGGTCGGCCCCTACGATGACGAGAAGCTCGGCTTCAACAAGGTCGCCAAGTACTACTACTATCCCGGCTGGTGGGAAGGTGGCCCGCAGGTCTCGCTGTACATCAATCAGAAGCAGTGGGACAGCCTGCCGAAGATGTACCAGGCGGCGCTTGAGACCGCCTCGGCGGAAGCCATCGTGTGGATGCTCGGCAAGTACGATTCGCAGAATCCGGCGGCCCTCAAGCGCCTGCTCGGCGGCGGCACCCAGCTGCGGCCCTTCCCGAAGCCGGTCATGGACGCGGCCTATGACGCAGCCAACGCGCTCTACGCCGAGATTTCGGCGAAGAACCCGAAGTTCAAGAAAATCTACGACAGTTGGGTCAAGTATCGCGACGAACAGCTGCTGTGGTTCCGCGTCGCGGAAGGCACCTTCGACAGCTATATGGCGTCGACCACCACCCGCAAGCCGAAGAAAAAGAAGGGCTGACCCCAGCCTTAATCCTCGACAGCCTGAATTTCAGGCAAAGCCCCGCTTCGGCGGGGCTTTTTTATTGGGCCGTTGCCCTTGGGTAACCAATCCCGTAATCTCGCGCCATCGTTCACGCGGCTTTGCCGGGGGGGCGGTCGGTGATCGGGCCGCAAGAGTCCGGCCCGTGAACCGACAAAAAGTCTTAACTAGGGAGATAAAAAACAATGCAACGTCGCAAGTTCCTTAAGGGGGCTGCGCTGGCTGGTGCCGGCGGTATCGGTGCCGCCAGCACCTTCGCCATGCCGGCCATCGCCCAGAGCATGCCCGAAATCAGCTGGCGCATGGCGTCCAGCTTTCCGAAAAGCCTGGACACCATCTTCGGCGCCGGCGAGGTCATCGCCAGGCGGGTCGAAGCCGCCACCGACGGCAAGTTCAAGATCCGCGTCTTTGCCGGTGGTGAAATCGTGCCCGGCCTGCAAGTGCTCGACGCCGTCCAGGCCGGTACCGTCGAGTGCGGCCATACCGCCTCGTACTACTATGTCGGCAAGGACCCGACCTTCGCCTTCGACACCGCCATCCCGTTCGGCCTGAACGGGCGCCAGCAAAATGCCTGGATGATGTTCGGCGGCGGCATGGAGCTGATGCGCGAGTTCTTCAAGGGCTACAACTGCATCAACTTCATGGCCGGCAACACCGGTGCGCAGATGGGTGGCTGGTTCCGCAAGGAGATCAAGACCGTCGAGGACCTGAACGGCCTCAAGATGCGTATCGGCGGCTTCGCCGGCAAGGTGCTGGTCAAGCTGGGCCTGGTGCCGCAGCAGATCGCCGGCGGCGACATCTATCCGTCGCTGGAAAAGGGCACCATCGACGCCACCGAGTGGGTCGGCCCCTACGACGACGAGAAGCTCGGCTTCAACAAGGTCGCCAAGTACTACTACTATCCCGGTTGGTGGGAAGGCGGGCCGCAGCTGTCGGCGCTCTGCAACATCGACGCCTTCAACAAGCTGCCGAAGTCCTACCAGGCGGTCTTCGAGGCAGCCTGCCACGAAGCCAACACCTGGATGGTCGCCAAGTACGACGCCCAGAACCCGGCGGCCCTGAAGCGGCTGATCTCCAGCGGCACCCAGCTCCGGGCTTTCAGCCGCCCGATCATGGAAGCCTCGCTGAAGGCTGCCAACGAGCTGTATGCCGAGACGTCGGCAGCCAATCCGAAGTTCAAGAAGGTCTATGACAACTGGCGGCCGTTCCGCGACGAGGAAGTCCTGTGGTGGCGGATTGCCGAAAACACCTTCGACAACTTCATGATCGCGTCGCAGTCGAATCGCGGTCGGGCGAAGAAAAAGGGCTGAACCCACCAGGTCTGCGCTTTCAGGAAAAGCCCCGCTTCGGCGGGGCTTTTTTTTGCGCGGCGCACAGCCACGGCCGCAAAAAGAAGAGCCGGGACAAGCCCGGCTCTTCTGGTCTGCAGGCGACCCGCCTCAGTCCTTCTTGGTGTCGTCCCCGGAATCAGACGGCTGGTCGTCCTCGTCCTCGGTATCGCCGGCCTGGTCGCCATCATCGGCCGGCGCGGCGTCCTGGTTCTGCTGGTCGTAGGGATTGAGCGAATCATCGCCGCCATAATCCGGCGTGGGCATCTCCAGCTGCTGCATCACCGCGGCCGGATCGAGCTTCGGCCCCCGGTCGAGGAAATGTGTCACCATCCCCGGGAAAATCAGCACCAGCGCCACCATCAGGATCTGGATGAAGACGAAGGGCACCGCGCCCCAGTAGATCTGGCCGGTGGTGATCTTGCCGGTCAGCTTGCCGGTGATCTTGTCGATATAGTCATGGACCGGCGCCACACTGCGCAGGAAGAACAGCGCGAAGCCGAACGGCGGATGCATGAACGACGTCTGCATGTTGACGCTGAGCAGCACGCCGAACCAGATCAGGTCGATGCCCATCTTTTCGGCCACCGGCGCCAGCAGCGGCACCACGATGAAGGCCAGCTCGAAGAAATCGAGGAAGAAGGCCAGCACGAAGACCAGGATGTTGACGACAATCAGGAAGCCGGTTTCGCCACCCGGTACGCTGGTCAGCAGGTGCTCGACCCAGAGATCGCCGTTGACCGCGCGGAAGATCAGGCCGAAGCAGGTCGAGCCGATCAGGATGAACACAACGAAGGACGACAGCTTGGCCGTGGTATCCATCGCCTGCTTGAGCAGCGACCAGTCCAGCTTGCGCTTGATCATCGCCAGGATCAGTGCGCCCGTGGCGCCCATGGCGCCGCCTTCGGTCGGCGTCGCGATACCCATGAAGATGGTGCCCAGCACGAGGAAGATCAGCACCAGCGGCGGCACCAGCGAAAATGCCACCCGGGACAGCAGCGCCAGGCCTCGCAGGGTGCGCGCCTCCGGCGGCAGCGCCGGCGCGGCCTTGGGGAAAACCAGCGTCACCAGCAGCACATAACTCGCATAAAGGCCCGACAGGATCAGGCCCGGCACCAGGGCGCCGGCATACATATCGCCGACCGAGCGGCCGAGCTGGTCCGCCATCACGATCAGCACCAGGCTGGGCGGGATGATCTGCGCCAGTGTGCCGGACGCGGCGATCACGCCCGTCGCCAGCCGGCGGTCATAGCCGTAACGCAGCATGATCGGCAGCGAGATCAGGCCCATCGAGATCACCGATGCGGCCACCACGCCGGTGGTCGCCGCCAGCAGGGCGCCGACGAAAATCACCGCATAGGCAAGACCGCCGCGCATCGGCCCGAACAGCTGCCCGATCGTGTTGAGCAGATCTTCGGCCATGCCGGATCGTTCGAGAATCAGGCCCATGAAGGTGAAGAACGGGATCGCCAACAGCGTGTCATTGGCCATGATGCCGAAGACGCGCTCCGGCAGGGCCTGGAAGATCGCCGGGGTCAGCAGGCCCAGTTCCATGCCGATCAGGCCGAACAGGAACCCGTTGGCGGCGAGCGCAAAGGCAACCGGGTAGCCGAGCAGCAGGAAGAACACCAGCGCCGCGAACATCACCGGCGCCAGGTTGGCGGCAAGAAAATCCATCATGACGCTGTTACTCTCCCACCATGTCTGCCGGCGCGTTCACGGGATCCGCGGGCGGTACGCCATGGGATGCACGTTTCGGATTGGGATTCGGAATCAGCCCCATCAGGAAAGCAACGCGCTTGATGATTTCCGAGAGGGCCTGCAGCACCAGCAGGGCAAAGCCGATCGGGATCAGTATCTTCACCGGCCAGCGCACCAGTCCGCCGGCGTTCTGCGACATTTCGTGATGGATGTAGGAATCCGTGAACACCGGCCACGACAGCCACATGATGATGGTCGCCATCGGCAGCAGGAACAGCACACCGCCGACAATGTCGATCCAGGTCTGTGCCCGCTCGGACAGCCGGCCGGTGATGATGTCGATGCGGATATGTTCGTTGCGCAGCAGCGTGTAGCCGGCGCAAAGCAGGAAAATCGCCGAGAAGAAGTACCATTGCAGTTCGAGCCATTTGTTCGAACTGGTGTCGAGCGTGTAGCGGATGGTTGCATTGCCCGCACTGACCACGACGGCGGCCAGGACCAGCCAGTAAACCAGACGACCGACATGCTCATTGAGCCAGTCGACTGCCCGACTGAATGCCAGAAGGATACCCAACAAGACCTCCCTACCCCGAATCGACGGCGCTTTCGGTCGCGCCGGACAAGCCCGGCGTCGCCTGAATACACCCTTGGGCGCAGCGAGTTACCCCCGCTGCACCGTATGGTCAAGCCACAGTGTGGAACGACCCCTGTTTAGCGCCCCCTGTAAAGGCGCTTCGTTATAGCAGGTTCACCCGCAGGATGTGAAATATTCTGAACCGATTGAGCATGTTACTGAAAAGCAATGCCTCCGGCGGCCGGTCCTGTGAAATACTGCAGGATGCCAGGCGGCCGCCGGGGTCCTTGGGGCTTCCCGGCCGGGGGAATCGGCAGGTTTTAAGCCTCGGTAAACCATTGCCCTGGAAAGTGTTGGCGCACCAGCGGGTTGTATCGCAATATGGATACCCCGGCTTGGCGCCAGAAAGGATTACGCCAAGGTCATGTGGCGCAGTGTCGTCAGACGTACCCGCAGAACGCAGCCCGATCCGGTGCTGGCCCCGTCGCCGCGCGATCGGGAGCGGGTCGATGGCATCATCAACCGTATTTCCGAGGAAACCCTCCAGGTGTTCGACCTGCTGAAAGACGGCATGGTCAAGGAGGCCTCGTTCAAGACCGTTGAAGAAGGCATCACCCGGCACTGCATCCTCTCGACCTTCGAACAGGTCCGCGTCGATGCCTTCAAGGACGCCGCCGGTCTCGCACGCCATCAGGCCCGCCGGTTCGCCGAGGCGGCCCTCGAGATGCCGGAGCCGCAGCAGCGCCAGTTCGTGCTGTCGGTCTCACTGGCCTTTGAGCGATTTGCAAAACAGCTGCAGGCCATTGAACAGCGCGCCCTCGCGGAGAAAGCGCGCCAAGCGGTTGCTGAGTGAATCTGCCGTGATATCTGCCGCTGTGGGGTGCAGCGGCGTTGCAGTGGTAAATATGCCGGATTAAAACAACTACAGCTTTATCGGTGGGGAGATAGCTGAATGTTTGGGTCTATGTTTGGCGGCGGGCGTGCCTACGCCTATGAAATCTATGTGATGGTCGATGGCCGCTGGCGCCTCGACAAACGCCTTGAGGGCGAAGCGAGCAGCACCCAGCATGCCAATGAGCAGATGGAAAAGTCTGCCATCGCACAGGCCAACGCGCTACTCAACATGGGCGATTTCAGTGCCGTCAAGGTGATGCGCTCGCGCGCACGCAGCGACGGCTTCCAGACCCAGTCGGAAATCTTCAACAAGACGGCGACGGCCCGCCCGAAGGCGATGGTGACGCGCCCGTTCAAGGGCCTTTTCCCGATCTGCGGCACGGTCCACGACCTGTCTCGCCGCCCGGCGGCAAAAGGCTTCAGCGCGACCTTCCGCGAATTCCTCGACAAGCAGAATGCAACGTCGCTGGAGCTGCTGCATTCGCCGCAGCATATCCGCAAGCTGAACGACATGAGCAGCTTCCTGCGCGCCGGCATCTATGCCCTTGCCGGCGCGCAGACCCAGCCCGACCTGCCGAGCCAGTCCGAGCGCAGCAAGAAGCTGGAAAGCCTGTTCGAGAAGCAGTTCCAGATGGTTCGCGACGCGATGGCGGAAAAGGGCCTGCCGGCCTTCGAGAACAACGATTTCTCGGCTCTCTACAAGCGTCTGGCTGCGCGCGAGCAGGATATCGACAAGCTGCGGTTCCTGTTCTTTTTCCAGACCACCAAGTCGACCCAGACGATGTCGAGCTACGCCGCGCGGCTGGATATCGCCCTGGCCGACATGATTGACCGTCCGACCAAGGGACTCGATGAGCTGCTCGACGAAATCTCGGCGGCCTGCCTCGATTCAACGACGCTGATCCAGGACATCCTCGGCCCGCGCGCCAATCTGTCGGAGGCCCTGCTGGCGCTGGCCGAACTGTCGACCGGCAAGCTGCAGATGCCCGCGAAACCGGATCCGGTGCTGGAGAAGCTCAACAAACTGCTGGGCGAGAACCGTCTGCCCTGCTGCGCCGAGACGCTGTGGGACCGCATCCTGGCCAACCTGTCTTCCAAGACGCTGCTCAGCAAGAGCGACCCGAAGAAGGAATGGCAGATGAGCCGCAACCTCAATCACAAACTGCTGGCGGTGGCGCCGGAAGCGCTCAAGGAACAGATCGATTACGCCGGACGGATGCGCATGGAGCGTGCCCGCAACATGGAAGACTGATGTCGGGGCAGTTGCCCTCAGCTCGCTGAGGGCAACTGCGCACCGGTCGTATCAGCGCCTTCCAGGTCGGTATTGACCATCTTCGCATCGGACAGGTTGGCGTTGATCAGCCTGGCCCTGGTCAGCTTGGCATCGATCAGGTTGGCGCCCTTCAGCAGCGCATCCGAGAAATCCGCCTCGGTGGCATCCGCCGCGGCCAGGCTGGCCGACCAGAAGCGGCCGATCGGCTTGCCGTCCGGCCCGCGCAGCGGCACCTGGCCGAGCTGGGCCCGCTGCAAAACCGCCTTGTGCAGGATGGCACGGGCCATGTTGGCACCATTGGCCAGCGCACCGATCAGGTTGGCGCCGGTCAGATCGGCTTCCGACAGGTCGGTCATCACCAGCGTGGTGTTCTGCAGCTTGGCACCGGCGAGTTTCGCACCCTTGAGATTGGCGCCGCTGAGGTCTTTTCCGGCCAGGTCGATGCGTTCCATGTTCAGCCCGGCAAGATCGGCGCGCGAGCCTTCCTTGCCGTCGGTCTTGATCCACTTCTCGTGCTCCTGAAGGATCGTCGCGACCGTATCGCCGAAGCTGGAGATATCGACGAACAGTTCTGCCCCGGCGAAGTTGGCGGACTCCATGTCGACGTCCTCGAGGATCGCCCCCTTGAGGTCGGCGCCCTGGAAATCGGCGCCGTCGATCAGGGCCAGCGACATGTCGACGCCGCGCAGGCAGGCGCCCTTGAAATCCGCGCCGGCGAGATTGGCCTTGCGCAGCGATACCTTGGTCAGGTTGGCGCGCGACAGGTTGGCGCCCGACAGGTTGACGCCGTTCATGTTCGAACCGGTCAGGTTCGAACCGCGCAGATTGGCTTCGGTCAGGTCGGCGCCCGAGGTATTGGCCTTGGGCTTCTTGCCGCTGGAATCCGCGGCGCCGAAGCCGACCCCGTCGTCAGAGGCCTGCATCAGCGCGCCGCCACGGAAATCCACCCCCATCAGCCGGGCGCCGGCCAGGGTGGCACCCCGCATTGAGGCGCCGCGCAGGTCGGCCTTGGACAGGTCGGATTTGGACAGGTCCGCCCGCTCGAGGTTGGCGGCGAACAGATCGGCCTCGGACAGATTGGTCTCGACGAGCACGGCCCGGGCCAGGTTGGCGCCCGACAGCTTGGCCGCCCGCAGGTCGGCACCGGAAAAGTCATACCCCTGGAGATCGGCAAGCGACAAATTCAGACGGGCACCACGCGGACGCTTCAGCAGCCACTCGCGGTGGCGTGCCAGCATCCGTTCAACCTCCATGGGGTTCATTCTGCCCCTAGCCCCCTCTTGCTATGGCAACCGCCGCCTACTGCTTCGGCCGCATGAAATCTTCAACGATTTTAATGTTTTTCTCTAGCTCCGCAATCTTCCCGCTGAGTTCGGCAACCTTCACCCGCAGGCTTTGCAGCCCGGAAACAGCCCCCTGAGCGGCTTCCTTCGCATTGCGCAGCTCACTTTGCAACTGTGGCGACGGCCCCTTCGCCGACCGCAGCTGTGCCTGGATGTCCATGATGGCCTTGTCGAGCTGGGGGCGCCGTTTCGCCAGGGCCGCCATTTCACCCTCAAGACGGCTTTTTTCCTCCTGATGGTGGAGAATCTGCTCCCGCATCTGCTCGATGGCGCCGGACAAAATCACCCCTTCCGTAACGCTGTTACCAAGCTGCCGCCAAGGCAGCTCCCCCGGTAAACTTCATAGACTTCTGTTCCCGCGCCGCCAAGCTGTCCTTATGGCGTAGCCGGCGAGCGGCACCGGCAGCCAGCCCTTTGCGTCGCGCCGGGACAAATGCCAAAAAATCAGGCCGTCTCGCCGTGCCGTTTCAGCCCTGAAATCTGCCGCACCAATACCGGGGTCCGCTGGCGTGCCCTGACCGTGACCGGCCCGGGATCAGCCGCGACCGACGAACGGCATCTTCGAGGCCATCACCGTCATGAACAGGATGTTGGTGTCGAGCGGCAGGCCGGCCATGTGCACCACCGCATCGGCGACATGCTGCACGTCCATGCGCGGCTCGACCTTCATCGAGCCATCGGCCTGCGGCACGCCCTTGGCCATGCGCTCGGTCATCTCGGTCGCCGCATTGCCGATGTCGACCTGGCCGACCGCGATGTCATAGGCGCGGCCGTCCAGCGAGCAGGCCTTGGTCAGGCCCGACACGGCATGCTTGGTCGAGGTGTAGGGCGCCGAGAACGGCCGCGGTGCATAGGCCGAGATCGAGCCGTTGTTGATGATACGGCCGCCGCGCGGCGTCTGGTCCTTCATGATGCGGAAGGCTTCCTGGCTGCACAGGAACATGCCGGTCAGGTTCACGTCGACCACGGCCTTCCACTGCTCGTAGGAGATATCCTCGAACGGCATCACCGGCGTGCCCATGCCGGCATTGTTGAACAGCACGTCGAGCCGGCCGAAGGCCTGCTTGGTCTTGGCGAACAGCGAGCGCACCGAGGCCGGGTCGCCCACATCGGTCGAGACCGCCAGCGCACGCGTGCCGTGTTTCTCGGCCTCACGGGCGGCGGTCTCCAGCGGCTCGAGCCGCCGGCCGGCCAGCACAACATTGTAGCCGGCCTTGGCCAGCGCCAGCGCCGAAGCCTTGCCGATCCCGGTGCCGGCACCGGTCACCAGCGCCACTTTGGTCGTCGTCATGTCCCGTTTCCTCCGGTTCATTGCATGCCCGGCCCGCCGGACACTGTATGCATTGTGATTTTTATTATTATCCAGAGGATTAGCAGAAAGGAAGGCCGCCGGGCAGCCTGTCGCCGCCCGGCGGTGACAAATCCCTGTCCGAAACCGGCAGCTTCTGCGCGGGCCGGGGTCTATTTGCTGCCTTTGGTATGGGTCAGATAGTCGACGATGGCATCGACATCCTCTTGCGCGACCGGTGCCTTGTAGGCGTTGATCATCTTGCCGACTTCGGCCGCCCAGGCCGCCCTGGGCATGGCCGGCTGGTTCAGCACCATGCCGGCCGAATGACAGGCGAGGCAGTTGTCGTTGATCGCCGCCGCTCCGGGGCCGTCGGGGAAGGTCCGGTCGCTGTCGGGCAGGTCGACCGTCACCGATGCCAGATCGGACGGAGCGCCGGCACGGGCCAGCGGGACAAGGGCAAATCCGGCCAGAGCCAGACAGCAGCAAAAGACAGGACGAAGCATGATGCGGCCCTCCCCTAGACGGCAGCGACGTCGATCGTCTCGACGACGTTGCGCATGAAGCCGCCGGGATTCCAGTTGGCCGTGTCCGGCTGGACTTCATCGTTGCCGTTCCGGCAGCGCACTTTCACGCCGATGCGGCCGCGCGCTGCCGGCGTGAAACTGGCATGCCACTGCCGGAAGCCGTATTTGCCCGCGTCCCGGCCCAATTGCGCCGGCCGCCATGTGCGGCCGTCATCGACCGACAATTCCACCGCAGCGACGCTGGTATCGCCACCGAAAGCGATGCCGCGCAATGCCGCCGGCTGCCCGACCGGCACCGTCATGCCGCTGCGCAGATTGGTGACGAAGGAGCGCGGCACCATGCGATTGATCGGCACCATCTTCACGCCGGCCTGCCCGGGCCGCATGTCGGCATGGGGCGTATCCGGGATGGTGTAGGCCTTCGCCATCCAGAAATTGCCGTCGGGCCTGTCCAGCACTTCGATGTCGCTCAGCATCTTGGTCCAGTAGGTCGAGTACCAGCCGGGCACGACAAGACGCAGCGGAAAGCCGTTCAGCAGCGGCAACTGTTCGCTGTTCATGGCGAAGGCGATCATCACCTCGCCGTCGCGGGCATGGTCGATGGCCAGGGATTTCAGGAAGGCCGGCGCCTCGTCCACGACAGGCTCGTCGAGCCCGCGCATGCGCACCTGCAGGGCACCGGCGCGGATGCCGGCACGGTCCAGCACGTCCTTCAGCCGGACGCCGGTCCACAGCGCATTGCCCATGGCGCCATTCGCCCATTGCCCGCCCGCCACACGCGGCTGGAAGAAGCCGCGCGAATTGCCCGAGCACTGATTGACGGCCGCCATCTCCACTCGCGGAAAGCCATGCAGGATGTCGTTCAGGGTCAGCGACAGGGGCCGGCTGACATGGCCATGGACCTTGAGGCGGAAGGTGGCGACATCCACCTCAGTCGGAATGACGGCCCAATGCCAGCGGACATAAAACTGGTCGTTCGGCGTGAAAACACCCTTGTCGAACACCTCCCAGGGGGTTTCCAGCAAGGGGGGCCGCGTCCGCTGCAGGATCATCTGCCCCTTCTGCGGAAAGGCCGTGGTCAACGCCCGTTCGCCCGGCCCGCCGGGCAGCGCCAGATCCGTCATCGCTTGCGCCAGGGAGCGATGCGAAAGCAATGCCGCACTACCCAGACCCGCAGCCGCGAGCAGGCCGCGGCGGGTCAGCCTGGGGAGAGGATGTGTCGTTCCGGCCATATCGGAGCTCCTTCGCTGGTGGCGTGGGCGACAATATGGCTTGGAAGCGAGATCAAACTAACTTGTGAAACTGATGATTTCGATCAGATTTCGTGATGCTCCGCGCCCGTGGGAATGGCGCGCCCTGGTGGATTCGAACCACCGACCTGCCGCTTAGAAGGCGGCTGCTCTATCCAACTGAGCTAAGGGCGCCCGAAGGAAAACGGGTACTGTCCGCCGCCGGCGAGGCCGGCCGCGTCACGGCACCCCGCCATCAGCAGGTTTAGCGGATTCTGGTAAACGCGAAGTTGTCGGCGTAGGTCTTGCGGATCACCTTGCGGGCCTGCGGTTCCTCGACCTCGTAGGGAATGCCGTGCTTGCGGGCATAGGCCTCGGCCTCTGCGCGGCTGTCGAAGCTGAGCGCGAGCTGGCTCAGCGTGCCGTTGGCCCCGGTCCAGCCCATCAGCGGCTCGACGAAGCGGCTGCCCGCCGTGTCGTAATCCAGCTGCCACTGGCGGGTCAGCGCCTTGCCCGACTGCATGGCCGTCTTGGTCGGTTGATAGATCCGCGCCTTCATGCCGTCTGTCCTGCTTCTCTGGTCTGCCTGTCCGGTTCTAACTGTCCGGCGCCATACTGCCGGGCCGGGCTGGTCGGGGCGAGAGGATTCGAACCTCCGACATCCAGCTCCCAAAGCTGGCGCTCTACCAGGCTGAGCTACACCCCGTGCCGGTCCCGGCCGGAAACCACCGGAAAATCCGCGGCCTGTTTATCACGAAGGCTCCCGCCGGGCCAGCCCCGGAAAGGCGCCCAAAAGGCAGGCAGATCAGCGCTTTGCGGCTGGGGAATCGCCGAAAATGGCATGCAGGACCCGGTCGCCGGCCCGGATTCCCAGCCGGGTGACCGTCCCGCCGTTCAGTTCGAGCACCGCCCGCACCGGGCCGTCGGAATTGATCCCGGTCTCGTCGTGGGGAATCGCCCGCTGGTGGATATTCAGGATCGTGCCGTCGGCCCTGATGAACAGCATGTCGAGCGGGATGAGCGTGTTGCGCATCCAGAACGAGGCCATCTGCTCCTGGCCGAAATCGAACAGCATGCCGGCATCCGGCGCCATGCTCTGGCGGAACATCAGGCCGCGGGCCCGGCTTTCATCATTGCTCGCCAGTTCCACCGTGAAATGCTGCGGGCCCTTCGCCGTCTCGATCACCAGATCGCTGTGCGGCAGTGCCGGCTGCGGCTGGGCCGCCGCCGGCAGGGCCAGCAAGGCTGCGGCCAGCAGCCCGAGAAACCATCGCCGTGTCGCGTCAATCAAACGAACTGTCACGCCCGCATCCTCTCTTTCGTGCGCCGGATCAGGGCGCACACCTCGTCCCGCACCGGCCCCTCGCGACCGGCATCGGCCAGGGTGGTGAACCAGTGCGGCGGCGGATTGCGGCCCGCCGCGCGGCTCCAAGTCAGCTCGCGCAGCAGGGCCTCGGCTTCCGCCGGCAGCCGGTCGGGAATCTCCTGCCCGGTCAGCGTCGCCCAGACGCCGGTCCAGCAGCGCGCCACCGACCATGGATTATAGCCGCCGCCGCCCAGCACCAACAGGCGCGGCGCCAGACCGCCCATCGCGCGCACCGCCCGCCACAGCGCGCCGTTGCCCAGGTTCTGATGCCCGAGCGGGTCGTCGGCCAGCGCATCGGCGCCGCATTGCACGACCAGCGCATCCGGCCGGAAACCTTCCACCAAGGGCCCGATGGCGTCGCCGATCAGCGCATCCATCTCCGGGTCGGTCATGCCCGGCGGCACCGGATAGTTGAACAGGTTGCCGGCGCCCTCTTCATTGAGCTGGCCGGAATGCGGCCAGCGGCCGGCCTCGTGCACCGAGGCGACCAGCACGCGGTCGGCCTCGGCAAAGGCATCGGCCACGCCGTCGCCGTGATGCACATCGAGATCGACATAGGCGACGCGGCCGAGGCCGGCATCCAGCATATGCAGGATCGCCAGCACCGGATCGTTGAAATAGCAGAAGCCCGAGGCGCGGTCCGGCCGACCATGATGGGTGCCGCCGCCGGGGCTGTAGACGATGCCACCTTCCGCCAGCAGATGCGCGGCGGCGATCAGGCTGCCGCCGACACCGGTGGCCGGACGACGGAACATGGTGCCGTAGACCGGATTGCCGCCGCGGCCGAGGTTGTAGCGCAAAGAGTCTTCCGCGCTGACCGTCAGCGTCTGTTCGGCCGCCTGCACCGCGGCGATGTAATCCGGCCGGTGGAAACGCGCCAGTTCGGCCGGCGTGGCCGGACGGCTTTCGCGATACTGGCCGGGTGCCACCCAGCCGAGCGCACGGATCAGGTCGAGCACCGTGGAGACACGCGGGATCGACAGCGGATGTTTGCCGCCGAGCGAGGAATGCCGGTAGATGTCGTTGCCAATCAGCAGAGGCGCGGCCTGCATGCCGGGAAATCTAGTGGTTCGGCGGCCCTTAACAAGTATCCCGCGGCTTCTATAATGAGGCTGCCCTGAGGGGGAGCCGATGGGCGGCTGAGAGGTCCGGGTTGGCCGGACGACCCCTCGAACCTGTCCGGGTCATGCCGGCGTAGGGATTCAGCGGCTTGCCTTTTCCCGTCCCCTCACCCACCGCCGCCTCGCCGGGCTTCACGCTGCGCGACAGTGGATTTTCCTATAACGACGCGCCGCTGCTGGCGCCGCTGCGGCTGGACCTGCGGCCGCGCGAGATCGTCGCCATCCTCGGCCCCAGCGGCAGCGGCAAGAGCACCCTGCTGAAGCGGCTGGCCGGCCTGTTGCCCGGCGGCGCGGCGACCGACCTGCCCGGCCGGATCGCCTGGATGGCGCAGCAGGACCTGCTGCTGCCCTGGCTGAGCCTGCGCGAGAATGTGCTGCTCGGTGCCCGGCTACGCGGCGAGGCCGCCGATGCGGCCGCCGCCGACGCCCTGCTGGCGCGCCTCGGCCTCGGCGCCTGGACGACGGCACGCCCGGCGGCATTATCGGGTGGCATGCGCCAGCGCGTGGCACTGGCCCGCACCCTGATCGAGAACCGTCCGCTGGTGCTGATGGACGAACCCTTCTCGGCGCTGGATGCCATCACCCGCGAGGAGATGCAGGATCTCGCCTGCGAGCTGCTGGCCGACCGCTGCGTGATGCTGGTGACCCACGACCCGGCCGAGGCCTGCCGCATTGCCGACCGCATCTTCGTACTGTCGGGCCGGCCGGCGGTGCTGAGCGAGGTCGCCGCCTTTCCGGCCCGCGGACCGCGTGACACGCTTGCGGACGACATCCTGCCGGTGCTGCGCCGCGTGCACGACCTGCTGCGCGAGGCAGCGCCATGAGCCTCCGCCTGCTGCGCCCGCTGCTGACGCTGGCCGGCCTGCTGCTGCTGTGGGAAGCGGCGGTGTATCTGTTCGCCCTGCCGCCCTATATCCTGCCGCCGCCGCACCGCGTGTTGCCGATCCTGGTCGACCGTGCCGGGCTGCTGGCCGCCCATGCGGCGGTCACGGTCACCGAAATGCTGCTCGGCCTGCTGTTCGGCGCCCTGCTCGGCGCTGCGGCCGCGCTTGGCCTGTTGCTGTCGATAGCTGCGCGGCGCTGGCTGCTGCCGCTGATCGTCGCCAGCCAGGCGGTGCCGGTCTTCGCGCTGGCGCCGCTGCTGGTGCTGTGGTTCGGCTACGGCATGGCGTCGAAGATCGTCATGGCACTGCTGATCATCTTCTTCCCGGTCGCCATGACGCTCTATGATGGCCTGCGCCGCACCGAGACCGGCTGGCTCGACCTGGCGCGGGTGATGACCGGCGATGCGCCACGCCATCGCCTGCGCATCCTGCTGCGCATCCGCCTGATGGCCGCACTGCCCGCCTTTGCCAGCGGCCTGAAGGTCGCCGCCGCCGTCGCGCCCATCGGCGCCGTGATCGGCGAATGGGTCGGCGCCAGCGCCGGCCTCGGCTTCCTGATGCTGCAGGCCAATGCCCGCGTGCAGACCGACCTGATGTTCGCCGCACTGATCGTGCTGGCCGCCTGTGCCGTGGCGCTCTATGCGCTGGTCGATCTTCTGTCCCGCCGCCTGCTGCCGTGGCAGGCCGATACTCATGCCGAACCGCTTTCCGACCGACCGGAGACCACCCGATGACACGCCTGCTGACCGCCTTCCTCGCCGCCATCCTGCTGCTGCCCGCCACCGCCTCGGCGCATGACAAGCTGACCGTGGTGCTCGACTGGTTCGTCAACCCCGACCATGCGCCGCTGGTCGTCGCCAAGAATGCCGGCATCTTCGACCGCCACGACCTGCAGGTTGATCTGGTGGCACCGGCCGATCCGAACGATCCGCCCAAGCTGGTCGCCGCCGGCAAGGCCGATGTCGCGATCTCGTACCAGCCGCAGCTGCACATGCAGGTCGCCGAAGGCCTGCCGCTGCGCCGCATCGGCACGCTGGTCGCCACGCCGCTGAATGCGCTGGTGGTGCTGCGCGACGGGCCGGTCAAAACCGTTGCCGACCTGAAGGGCCGCAAGATCGGCTATTCGATCGGCGGTTTCGAGGATGCGCTGCTGAAGACCATGCTCGGCGAATACGGCCTCAAGCTCACCGACGTCACCATGGTCAATGTCAACTTCACGCTGTCGCCCTCGCTGTATACCGGCCAGGTCGACGCGGTGATCGGCGCCTTCCGCAATTTCGAGCTGAACCAGATGGACCTTGCCGGCAAGCCCGGCCGCGCCTTCTATCCCGAGGAATACGGCGTGCCGCTCTATGACGAACTGATCCTGGTGGCCAACAAGGATCACCTGCAGGACCCGCGCCTGTCGCGCCTGCTGGATGCGCTGGAAGAGGCCGTCGCCATGCTGCACAACCACCCGGATGAGAGCTGGGCCGCCTTCATCAAGGGCGACAAGAGCCTGAACGACGACCTCAACCGCCGGGCCTGGCGGGATACCCTGCCGCGTTTCGCCCCCTCGCCACGGGCGCTGGACCGCCACCGCTACGCCCGTTTCGCGGCCTATCTGGCCCGCCAGGGCCTGATCCCCAAGGCCCTGCCGGTCGACAGCTACGCCACCGAACTGAAATAAGCCGACAATCCTGCCTTGCCCGGTGTAGAGTTCACCCCATCTGAAGTGGAGAACACTGGCTCCGGGAGGACCCGGCGATGCGGCTGCCAGATTACCCTGTGCTGCATCCACGTTTCCGCTGGATGCGGGACTATCTCTCCCGCGTGGCGCCGCCCGGCGGCCTGCCCGGCCGGCAGGCTGTCGACCCGACGGTCTTCAAGGCGCTGCTGCCCTTCATCAACCTGGTCGACGTCATCCGCCGGCCTGACGGCCTCGATTTCCGCTTCCGCCTGGTCGGCACCCTGCAGACCACCGTTGCCGGCCGCGAGATCACCGGCCGGCACGTTGAGGAAGCCGTCCTGCCGCAATTCGTCGATCGCATCCGCGCCAACATGATAGCAACGGTCGAACATCGCGATGCGATCTACGACCGGTTTCCGATGCCGCATCCCGGTCGCGACTTCATCGATACCGAGCGCATCTACTATCCGCTGGCCAGCAACGGCCACGACATCGACATGCTGCTGATCCTGAACGGCTATCCTGAAGACGAAAACCGCAGCGACATTCCCCTGCCGCCACTGCCGGAACAGCCAGCCCAGAAGCCGGCGGCGCCGACTGCCGAACCATCCGGTGTGAAGCCCCAGGCATGACGGGCTCCAGCAAGACAGGCCCGACATGAAAAACGCCGGCATGTTGCCATGCCGGCGTCAGATTTCATTCAGTCGAGAGAGGCGCGCGTCAGTCGAGGCGAATCTCGGCGACCTGCGGCCCCTTCGGGCCCTGACCGATGCGGATGCGCACGGTCTGACCGGGCTGCAGTTCCTGGATACCCTCGCGGCGCAGCACTTCCATATGGACGAAGATGTCCTGGTCGCCATCGCCACGCGACACGAAGCCATAGCCCTTTACGGCATTGAACCACTTGACCTTGGCTTCGAAGAAATCGCCCTGGGCCACCACGGACGGGAAGCGCGGGCCACGGTCGCCGCCGCCGAAACCGCCACCACCACCGAAGCCGCCGCGATCCCCCCGATCGCCAAAGCCGCCCCGGTCGCCAAAGCCACCCCGGTCGCCGAAACCGCCCCGGTCACCACCGAAGCGCGGTGCACGCGGCGGGCGCGGACCGCCCATGCCACCGCCACCCGGGCCGCGCGCAGCAGATGGCGCCGCCGTGCTGGTATCGACCGAAAGTACACGAACGGCCTGCATGCCCTTGGGCCGCTTGGCGACCTCGAGGAACACCGTGGTCCCCTCTTCAACGCTCTCGTAGCCGGCCTGCCGCAGGCAGGAAAGATGCAGGAAAACGTCACCGGAATTGTCGTCGGGACTGACGAAACCAAAACCTTTGACTGCGTTGAACCACTTAACCTTGCCGGAAATTTTGACGATTTCCGCGTCGCCGAAGCCCCCTTGATCCACTCTCGTAATCCTTCATATTGCCGCACTGGGGCTTAGAGCGTAGCACCTTGTGAAACACCCTGCAAAACGATTCTAAAAGGCTGCCCGGGGGTTACCGGCAGAACGTCAGCGTCAGGAACAGTCTTCGCCGCGGCCGGCAGATCACATCGTCGGCCCTTCGACGCGACGCTTCGGACGCCAGCGCGTCACCGACCGCCCATCGGCGGTGAAGCGTACCTCCTGGCTCTCCGGCGGAGCCGCGCGCAGATGGCCGACGGCTTCCTGAACCGAGGCGGTCCGCCCGGTTGCCTTGCCCGGCGTCTTCGCCGGCTGGCCGCGCATGGCACGGGTCAGCGGATGGCTCCCCTCTCCGGCATGCTCGGCGATCTTGGCGCGCACTTCCTCCTCGAAAGACGGCAGGTCGGTTTTGGCCTGCTGGCGCGCCGGCAGGGTCGGCGCGGATGCACGGGCGACCGGCTTGCCGCCGCGATGCAGTTCAACATGCACCTCGCTGCCGGGGCCGTTCTCCTGCGCCTTCTTCCAGGCCGGGTCCCCCACCACCAGCTTGTGCAGTGCGATTGCCGGCAGGGCACCGAAGCGCTTCCAGAAGCCCTCCAGGAAAGATTCGGCGGTATCGCTCATGGTCGGGGTCCAGGGATTCTCGATGCCGGCCTGGAACACCAGGTCCAGCGTCGGCTCGAGCGGGCCGTCGTCACCGACCAGAAATGTTGCCGGCATCAGCTTGGCGCCCTCGCGCAGGATGGCATAATGGGCCTGCGCCAGGTACAGCAGCCAACGCAGCTTGGGCAGCGACATGGCAATGCGCTCGGACGCGGCGCGTTCGAGGAACCAGAAGCTGACATCGATACCGGATCGCGTTGCGGGAACCATCGCCATCCTCACTCACTGCGCGCTGGCCGGCGCGGAAAACGGGACCTGAAACTGGCTCTGCCGAGCCTAGGTCGCTAATCTTAACAGGGCGTGAATCGATTATCCGTACTTTTCGGAGATTTTATCATGGAATTGACCGGCGAACAGCTCATCCCCGCCCCCCGCAGCAAGGTGTGGGATGCCATCAACGACCCCGAAATCCTGCGCCAGTGCATCACCGGGGCGGAAACCGTCACCAAGACCTCCGATACCGACTTCGAGGCCACCGTGCAGGTCAAGGTCGGCCCGGTGAAGGCCCGCTTCAAGGGCAAGGTCTCGCTCGGCGACCTCGACCCGCCGAACAGCTGCACCATCAGCGGCGAGGCCCAGGGCGGCGTCGCCGCCGGTTTCGGCAAGGGCAGCGCCGAGGTGCGCCTTGCCGACGCCCCGATCAATGGCGGCACCGGCACGAAGCTGACCTATGCCGTGAAGGCCCAGGTCGGCGGCAAGCTGGCGCAGATCGGCGCCCGGCTGATCGACGGTGTCGCCGCCAAGATGGCGGATGACTTCTTCTCGAAGTTCAATGCCATTGTCGGCGGCCCGGCTGCCGCGGAAGGGGGCGGTGCTGCAGCGCAAGATGCTCAGGCCCCGGAGATCGCACCGGAGATGGCGATCGGCGCGGCGGCAACGACTGCTGCACCGCAACCGGCACCGCTGCCTGCTCCGGTAACCGGCGGGATACCGTCATGGGCCTGGATCATCGGCCTGATCGTGATCGTCGGCATCGTGACGGTAATTGTCCTGCGGCAATAATGCCGCGCATCGAAATGCCGCCGATTTGCAACTTGACGCGCGTTACGCGATTTGCCCAGAGTCTTGTCCGGGTGAAGCGTGCGCCTAGTTTCTGCTTAGCGCTTTTAGGGAGGAATGCATGTCCAACTCCGTGACGATGACCGTCAACGGCCAGTCTGTTACGCGCGATATCGAACCGCGCACGCTTCTGGTCCAGCTTCTGCGAGACATTCTCGGCATGACCGGCACCCATGTGGGCTGCGACACCAGCCAGTGCGGCGCCTGCGTCGTCCATGTCGACGGCCGCAGCGTCAAGTCCTGCACCATGCTGGCCGCCCAGGCCCAGGGCGCCACGGTCACCACCATCGAAGGCCTCGCCGCCTCTGACGGCAAGCTGCATCCGATGCAGGAAGCCTTCCGCGAGCATCATGCCCTGCAGTGCGGCTTCTGCACGCCGGGCATGATCATGAGTGCCATCGACCTCGTGCAGCGCCATCCGAACCCGGACGAGGATACCGTTCGCCACGAGCTGGAAGGCAACATCTGCCGCTGCACCGGCTACCACAACATCGTCAAGGCCGTGATGGCCGGGGCGCAGGCAATGCGGGGGTGACGTCATGACCAACCAGGGCATCGGACAGGCTGTCCGCCGTAAGGAAGATTTCCGCTTCATCACCGGCCAGGGCCATTACACCGACGACATCAACCGCCCCGGTCAGCTTCATGCCGCCTTCCTGCGATCGCCGCACGCCTTCGCGAAAATCAAGTCAATCGATACTGCCACCGCGGCAAAGATGCCCGGCATCGTCGCCGTCTATACCGGCAAGGATGTCGCCGTCGACAAGGTCGGCGGCCTGATCTGCGGCTGGACCGTCAAGGACAAGAAGGGCGAACCGCACAAGGCGCCGCGCCACGACATTATCGCCATCGACCATGTCCGCCATGTCGGCGACCAGGTTGCCGTGGTGATCGCCGACACCTATGCCCATGCCCGCGACGCGGCCGAAGCCATCGACGTCGATTACGATGTGCTGAAGCCGGTGGTCGACGTAGTCACCGCGCTCAAGCCCGGCGCGCCGCAGGTGCATGCCGATGTTCCAGGCAACCTCTGCTACGACTGGGAATTCGGTGACAAGGCAGCCACCGAGGCGGCCTTCGCCAAGGCCGACCATGTCACCAAGATCGAGCTGCTGAACAACCGGCTGTCGCCCAATCCGATGGAGCCGCGCAGCGCCATCGCCGAATACGACGCCGGCCTGGATTCGACGACCGTCTACACGACGTCGCAGAACCCGCACGTGCTGCGGCTGCTGCTCTGCGCCTTCGTCTTCGGCCTGCCGGAAAACAAGGTCCGCGTCATCGCCCCCGATGTCGGCGGCGGCTTCGGCTCGAAGATTTTCAACTATGCGGAAGAGACGGTCTGTTTCTGGGCCGCCCGCAAGCTGAGAAAGCCGGTTAAATGGACCTCGGACCGCACCGAGGCCTTCCTGACCGACGCCCATGGCCGCGACCATGTCACCCATGCCGAGCTGGCAATGACCAAGGACGGCAAGTTCCTCGGCCTGCGCGTCGACACCAAGGCCAACATGGGCGCCTATCTGTCGACCTTCGCGTCGGCGGTGCCGACCTATCTCTACGCCCTGCTGCTGGCCGGCCAGTACACCACGCCGGCGGTCTATGCCGAGGTCAAGGCGGTGTTCACCAACACCACGCCGGTGGATGCCTATCGCGGCGCCGGCCGGCCGGAAGCCACCTATGTGGTCGAGCGCATCGTCGAGGCGGCGGCGCGCGAGCTGAAGATGGACCCGGTCGAACTGCGCAAGAAGAACTTCGTGCCGCCGGATGCCTTCCCGTACCAGACCCCGGTCGCCTGCGTGTATGACTCCGGCCAGTACGCCAAGGCAATCGACGAGGCCTGCAAGATGGCCGATTACGCCGGCTTCCCGAAGCGCAAGGCGGACGCCGCGAAGAAGGGCAAGCTGCGCGGTATCGGCTTCTGCGCCTATATCGAAGCCTGCGGCATCGCGCCGTCGGCGGTGGTCGGCTCGCTCGGCGCCGGCGTCGGCCTGTGGGAATCGGCACAGATCCGCTTCAACGCCACCGGCACGGTGTTCGTCTACACCGGCTCGCACAGCCATGGCCAGGGCCATGAGACCACCTTCGCCCAGGTGGTCTCCGACAAGCTCGGCGTGCCGCTCGACAGCATCGAGGTCGTGCACGGCGACACCGCCCTCGTGCCCATGGGCATGGGCACCTACGGCTCGCGCTCGCTGGCCGTCGGCGGCTCCGCCATCGTGCGGGCGACCGACAAGATCATCGAGAAGGGCAAGAAGATCGCCGCCCATCTGATGGAAGCAGCCGTCGACGACGTCGTCTTCGAAGGCGGCAACTTCTCGGTCAAAGGCACCGACAAGCAGGTGCCGATGGCCCAGGTCGCCTTCACCGCCTATGTGCCACATAACTATCCGGCCGATCTCGAACCCGGCCTCGAGGCCAGCGCCTTCTACGATCCGGCCAACTTCACTTTCCCGGCCGGCACCCATATCGCCGAAGTCGAGATCGATGCCGATACCGGCGTCACCACCCTGGTCAACTGGGTCGCCGTGGACGATTTCGGCAAGGTGGTCAACCCGATGATCGTCGAGGGCCAGGTGCATGGCGGCATCGCCCAGGGCGTCGGCCAGGCGCTGATGGAGGGCGTCGTCTACGACAAGGAGAGCGGCCAGCTGCTGACCGCCTCTTTCCTCGATTACTGCATGCCGCGCGCCGACAATCTGCCATCCTACAAGGTCGGCATGATCGAGACGCCCTGCCCGCATAATCCGCTGGGCGTGAAGGGCTGCGGCGAGGCCGGTGCGATTGCCGCGCCTGCCGCGCTGATGAATGCCATTACCGATGCGCTCGGTACCGAAGACATCACCATGCCGGCAACGCCGCTGAAGGTATGGAACGTGATCCAGAGCCGCCATCTGGCGGATGCCGCCGAATAGACCAGTCCCGGAGACCTGCCCCATGTATGCTTTCAACTATCACCGTCCGTCCTCTCTCGCCGATGCGGCCAAGCTGCTCGGCGGCGCCGAGGACGGCAAATTCGTCGCCGGTGGCCAGACCCTGCTGCCGACGCTCAAGCAGCGGCTGGCCTCGCCGTCGGACCTGATCGATGTCACCGGCATCCCCGAGCTGAAAGGCATCACGGTGTCGGGCGGCAGCGTCACCATCGGCGCTGCCACCCGCCATGCCGTGGTGGCCGCCTCGGCCGAGGTGAAGAAGGCGATCCCGGCGCTGGCACATCTGGCCGGCGGGATCGGCGACCCGCAGGTGCGCAACATGGGCACGCTGGGCGGTTCGCTGGCCAACAACGACCCGGCGGCGGATTATCCCGCGGCCGTGCTCGGCCTCGGCGCCACCGTGCATACCAGCAAGCGCAAGATCGCCGCCGATGACTATTTCACCAGCATGTTCGAGACTGCGCTGGAAGACGGCGAGATCATCGTCAAGGTCGAGTTCCCGATCCCGAAGCGGGCCGGCTATGTGAAGTTCCCCAACCCGGCCTCGCGCTACGTGATGGTTGGCGCCTTCGTGGCCGAGACCGCCGGCGGCATCCGCGTCGCCATCAACGGTGCCGGCCCCTGCGTGTTCCGCCATGCGGCCATGGAAGCCGCGCTGGCGAAATCCTTCGCGCCGGATGCGCTCAAGGGCATCAAGACCGCTGCCGGCGAGATGAACAATGACATCCATGCCAGCGCCGAATACCGCGCCCATCTGGTCGGCGTGATCGCCAGGCGGGCCGTGCAGGCCGCGCTGGGCTGATCCTTCCGGATATTCGAAGTGCGAACGGGGGCTGCCGGCCCCCGTTTTCATGCCGGGCCGGATTCCGCTTAGGGCAGCATGATCGGCTGGCCGTGCGGGGTGGCACGCGCGGCCCGGTCCCACGCGGCGGCACGGTCCTGCAGGCCATGGCTGCTGGCGGCGCCCTTCTCGATGACGAGACGCTCGAGCGCGGCCAGCCAATGGCGGTAATAGGTCTCGCCGGTATCGGGGTCGCCTTCGGCCTGGGCGCGACGGATTTCAGCGGTCAGCGCCGCCGCCCATTCCGGCCAGGTGAACAGGCCCTGCTGGTGCAGCGCGACCGCCATGGCAAAGGCCTGCGCCTCCCAGGGGGCGCGGAAGACCGGCGCGGCGGTCTCGTCGCAGGGCAGGTCCGGCAGCAGGTCGACCGGGATACTCGCGCCGGCTGTCATGTCACGGGCTCCAGATAGCTTTCCCAGGCGTCCACCGAGACCGACAGGGTCGGATCGCCCTGCTCACCCCACAGCTCGCGGCCGTCGAAGCGGACGGTATACAGCCATTGCGGCGCATCGCCCTGCCCCTGCGCGGAGACGTCCGGGAAGACATGGGCGCCATGCACCAGCTCGATCACGCCGGTATGGCCGCGCACATAGCGCGGCAGCCGGGTATGGCCGGCGGGATGGATGTTCTTCGCCCGCACGCGGTCGCCGACCTTGAAGCGCGCCTTTGCATCGGACGGCCGGTCGCTCGGCCCGCCCCTGGCCAGCACCTCCGGCACCTTGTCCAGCGTCAGGACACGGGCCAGCGGCTTCGCCGGCTGCAGCGCATGGCCGGCCGCGATCTCGTCGCCGGAGACCAGGCCACGCTCGGCCATCAGCTTCTCCATGCCGGCCAGCCAGATCTCGTAATAGGTCTTGGCGAGATACTGCGGCGGCGGCAGGCTTTCGCGCGCGGCACGCGACTGGTCGATATTCCACTGCCCGGTCGTACCCATGGCGAGCGTCATGGCCAGCACGCGCTTTTCCCATGCGGCATGGAAGCGCACATGTTCGGGCTCGGGCTGCACCGGGCCAAAGCCCATCATGCCGCCCATGTCGGCTGCGCCATTCATGACGCATATCCTTTTCCTGGGCCATTCATTGCGCGGCCTCCAGCTCGGGCGGCGTGCGGGCCAGCCCGGTACCGATCATGCTGTCGCGGGTGACCAGCTTGGCGAGCTGTTCCTCGCTCCAGCCCTCGGTGCCGGCGGGGCGTTCGGGCAGTACCAGGTAACGGACTTCCGCGGTGGAATCCCACACCTTGATCTGCCGGTTCGCCGGCAAGGTGACGCCGAAATCCTTCAGCACGCCGCGCGGGTCCATCACCGCGCGCGAGCGGTAGGGCGCCGCCTTGTACCAGACCGGCGGCAGGCCGAGCACCGGCCACGGATAGCAGGAACACAGCGTGCAGACGACCATGTTGTGCACGGCCGGCGTATTCTCGACCGCGACCATATGCTCGCCCTGGCGGCCGGTATAGCCGAGCGAGTGGATCGCCGCCGTGGCATCCTGCATCAGCCAGTCGTGATAGGCCGGATCGCTCCAGGCCTTCGCCACCACATGGGCGCCGTTATGGGGGCCGACCCTGGTCTCGTAGGTCTCGATCAGCGCATCGAGGGCGGCCGGATCGACATAGCCCTTCTCGACCAGGATGCTTTCCAGCGCACGCACGCGCAGCTCGACATCCGACAGCACGGTGCCGCCGGCGGCGTCGTGGCTGTGGTCATGCTCATCATCATGCCCATGGTCATGATGATGATCGTGGTGGTGATCGTGTTGCTGGCTCATCGGGTCCGCCATCGGGGTGTGATAACCAGCCCCTTTATAGCAGACCGCGGCAGGCAAAAAGAAGCCGGGAGGGCCCGTGCGGCGAGACCCTCCCGGCAGCGCGACAGCCTTTGCTGGCTGACGACTGGCTGGCGCTCAGCTGTCGCGCTTTTCGATCTTGCCGGCCTCCGGATCGATGATCAGATGCATGGTCCTGCCGTCTCGTGTCACGGTGGCGGCATACATCCGGCCATCGCGGTGGAAATTGTCAAAATCGCCGTAGCCCCGGGACTCCAGCAGGTTGAGCGCGTCGGTGGCCGGCGAATGGGCCATGGCGTCGTCACTGGCGGCCGGGGCGGCCATTTTCCTCGCCGGAGCGGTGGCCGGCATGCTGCCGGTGGCCGCAACGGCCGGTACTGTCATGCCGACGGCCACGAGGCTGGAAAGCGCCAGGGCCAGGGCGGCGGTTTTGCTGTCTGGGTGGAAGCGATACATGGAACAACCCTCCTTGAACTGTTGGGTCCGAACTGTTCCCTGTGGAACGCAACCACTATGGCAAAGCTTGGCTTTTCCCGCGGTGAAGGCCAAGTTAATTAATCTTTAGGATTGCGCGGCGGCGTCCGGCGCGGCCCGCGACAGGCGCAGGCTCGCCCGTAATCCCGGCGCGTTATCGGCAAAATCGAGGCTGCCGCCATGCAGCCGGGCCACCGCCTGCACCAGACTGAGGCCGAGGCCGACGCCGCCCTTGCCGCGCGCGGAATCGCCGCGATAGAACCGCTCGGTCACCCGCTCGCGCTCGTCCGCCGGAATGCCCGGGCCGTTGTCGGCCACGGTAATCACGATGCGGTCATCGCCATCCGCCGCGATGCCGAGGCGGATGCGGCCGCCGGCCGGCGTGTATTTCACCGCGTTGTCGAGCAGGTTGCCGACCGCCTGCGCCAGCAGGAAGGGATCGCCGCTGACCTGGATATCGGGTGCCGTGTCGGTTTCGAGCGTCAGGCCCTTCTGCTCGGCGGACGGCCCGTATAATTCAGCCAGATCGTCGACCAGTTCGGCCAGATCGACGCGGGTGAAGCCGGCGCGGCGCAGGCCGGAATCGATCTCCGACAGGCGCAGCAGGGCGTTGAACACGCCGATCAGCCGGTCGATGTCACTGACCGCCTCGCCCAGGCTGTCGAGCGTCAGTTCGCGGTCCGGCTTGCTGCGCAGGATATCCTCCAGCCGGGCGCGCAGCTCGGCCAGCGGCGTGCGCAGGTCATGGGCGATGGCATTCGAGACATTGCGCACGCCCTCGATCAGCTGCTGGATCTGTTCCAGCATGCGGTTGATGATGCCGGCAAGCTGGTCGAACTCGTCGTCGGCGCCACGCATCGGGATGCGCTGGCCGAGGTTGCCGTCGACGATGGCGATTGTCGTGCGGTTGATGCTCTCGATACGCTGCAGGATGAAGCGCCGCACCAGCAGGCCGCCGATCACCGCCAGGCCGAGCGCAATGGCCGCGGCCCAGGCGCCGCTGCGCAGTACCATGCCCTGCACGGCAACACGGTCCTGGATATCGCGACCGACGATCAGCTGGTAATTGCCCGGCAGGGCGACATGCAGCAGGCGGGCCTGATGCAGCTTGCCCTCGTAGACCAGATCGACCTCGTGCCAGCCCATGCTGCGGTCGATCTTCAGCGGCCAGGCATCGACATTGCCGGCCAGCGGTTTCAGGGCCGGATCGGCCAGCAGGTAGATCGCCCGCTTGTCCTGGTTGGCATCGACCCGCTCTTCCACCGTCTGCATGGCGCCCGGCAGGCCAAAATCATGCAGCCGGTCGCCGATCGCCCGGGTATCGGCGGCGATCACCGCATCGATCTCGCGGTCGAGATAGCCGACCGTATGCCACCACAGCAGGCCGACCAGGGTCAGCGACGACACGACCAGCAGCAGCGCATAGATCAGCGCCAGCCGGACCGATGTCGAGCGCAGCAGTTTAGTCATCCGCGGTCAGCATATAGCCCGCCCCGCGTACTGTCCGCAGCAAAGGCGCCTCGTATCCGGCGTCGATCTTCTGGCGCAGGTTGCTGATATGCACATCGATCACATTGGTCTGCGGATCGAAATGATAGTTCCAGACGTTTTCCAGCAGCATGGTGCGGGTGACCACCTGGTTGGCATGGCGCATCAGGTATTCCAGCAGCTTGAATTCGCGCGGCTGCAACTGGATGGTCTTGCCGGCGCGCGCCACCTTGCGCGACAGCAGGTCCATGCTGAGGTCGGCGACGGCCAGCGCGGTCTGGGTATCGGCGGCGATGCTGCGGCGCAGCAGGGCAGCCAGCCGCGCCTCCAGCTCGCCGAAGGCAAACGGCTTGGTCAAGTAGTCGTCGCCGCCGGCCTTGAGGCCGCGGATGCGTTCGTCGACATCGGCCAGCGCACTGAGGATCAGCACCGGCGTCGGGTTGTCGGCCTTGCGCATCGCCTCGAGGATCGCCAGCCCGTCGACCCCGCCGGGCAGCATGCGATCGAGGATCACAGCGTCGTAATGCTCGGTGGTGGCCAGGAACAGCCCGTCACGGCCGTTCTCGGCATGGTCGACGGTATGACCGGCCTCTTCCAGTCCCTTGCAGACGAACTGCGACACCCGGGCGTTGTCTTCGACCAGCAGGATCTTCATGGCGGCATTGTTTCGGGCAAATCCGGGGCGGTCAATGCCGCCCCGGACTTTCGGTTCCGCTTTCATCGCGGTCAGGCGATTTCCAGCGCCAGGTAATAGGTGGTGCCGTGACGCAGCACCAGCAGCGGCACAGCGTCCTTATGCGCCTTGCGCGCATCCCGGATCTTCTCGGCCACCTGGCCCGGGGTGGTGACGCTGCTGCCGCCGACCTTGACGATCACATCGCCGGCCTGCACGCCGCTTTCCTCGGCATGGCTGTCCGGCTTGACCTGGGCCACCACCACGCCGTGGGCCTTGTCGTCGAGACCGAACTGCTGGCGCACATCCGGCGTCAGCGCAGCCAGCGACAGGCCGACCTTGTCGCCCGAGGGATTGTCGGCCGAGGCCACATCCTGGTCGGCCGGCTGGGTGCCGATGGCGACACGGATATCCTTGGTATTGCCATCGCGCCAGACATGCACATCGGCATGATCGCCGGCATGGATATTGGCCACCGCCAGGGCGAGGTCACGCGGCTCCTTGATCTTGGCATCGTTGATGCCGGTGATCACGTCACCCTGCTTCAGCCCGGCGGCCAGCGCCGGCGAATCGGGCAGCACCGAATTGACGATGACGCCGTCACTGTCGGGCCGGCCGAGCGCCTTGGCCAGCGTGTCGGTCATCGGCTGCATCTGGATGCCGAGCCAGCCGCGCGAGACCTTGCCGCTCGACTTGAGCTGCGCGATCACCTGGGAGGCGATGTTGGACGGAATGGCAAAGCCGATGCCGACATTGCCGCCGTTCGGCGTATAGATCGCCGAATCGATGCCGATCACCTTGCCCGACTGGTCGAACAGCGGGCCGCCGGAATTGCCTGGATTGATCGGCGCATCGACCTGCAGGAAGTTGTCGTAGGGCCCGTTGTTGAGGTCGCGGCCGCGCGCCGAGACGATGCCGGCCGTGACGCTGCCGCCCAGGCCGAACGGATTGCCGACCGCGATCACCCAGTCGCCGATGCGCGCCGCGTCGGAATCGCCGAAGGCGACATAGGGCAGATCCTTCTTCGGCTTGATCTTGAGCAGCGCGAGATCCGTCTTGGCGTCGCGACCCTTCAGCTCGGCCGGATAGCTGGTGCCGTCATCCAGCGTAACGACGATCTTGCTGGCGCTGTCGATCACATGGTTGTTGGTGACGATCCAGCCGCTCGGGTCGACGATGAAGCCCGAGCCCAGCGCATGCTGCGGACCGCGATGACGCTGCTGCTGTTCCATGAACTGGCGGAAGAATTCCTCGAACGGCGAACCGGGCGGGAAGTTCGGCATCTGCTGCTGGCCGTTCTTGTCGTCGACCTTCTCGGTGGTGGCGATGTTCACCACCGCCGGCTTCACCCGGGCGACGAGATCGGCAAAGCCGGCGCGCTGGGCCATGGGCGGCACGGTGACCGGCGGGTTGCTGTCGTTGGCGGCAATCGCGCCGGCCGCGAGGAAGCCGCCGCCGCCAGCCAGCACTGTGGTGGCGAGCAGGACGGCAGCGATGGCGCGCTTGCTGCGGGAGAATTTGCGGTTGGTCATGGATGGCCTCCTGGGCTGGGGAATCACTGTCATCCCGAACATAGGAAGCCCCGGCTTTGGCCGACCTGAACGCCGGATTAAATAAATTTAATGATGCGGCCGGCAGCGCCGGCCCTGCTCCGCCTTACGCCACCCGCAGATAGCCCATCATGCCGGTTTCCTGGTGCTCGATGATGTGGCAGTGGAACATCCAGTCGCCCGGCCGGCCGCCGACGAAGGCGATCTTCACCCGCTCATTGGGCCGCACCAGCACGGTGTCGCACCAGTGCGAGCGCACATCCTCCTCGGTCGAGGCAATCACGCGGAAGGTATGACCATGCAGATGCATCGGATGGGTATGCGGCGTGCCGTTGAAGATTTCGGCGATGTAGCTGCGGCCGCTTTTCAGGGTGAACAGGGGATCGGCCTTCAGCCCCGGCCCCATGCCGGGCCAGGCCTGGCGGTTGATCGACCAGAACACCTGGCGGGTCAGGCAGAGGTCGTCGGCACCGAAGCCATTCTCCTTCGCCCATTCGTTGATCTGCGGCGAATCGGCATGGCCGGCCAGCAGGGTGAACTGCAGCGAGTCGGCATTCTTCAGGTCCGGCTCGGGCAGTTCCGGCGGCGGCAGGCGCAGCGCCGGCTGCGCGCCGTCGCGCTTCACCGCCTCGCCCCGGGTGACGATCTTCGCCAGCAGATGCGGCTTCGAGCTCCAGATATCCTCAAGGAAGGCCTCGGCGCCCTCGGTGGCCGGCATGACGACGCCGATATCGGCGCGCATCGCCGGACCAATCCGCCAGCCATCGACCGGAAACGGTTCGCAGGCATTGCCGTCGGTGGCGATCACGACGGCCTGTTCGGCACCGCGCAGACCCAGCATGGGGATGCGGGTGTTGTCGATGTTGAGCACGCGCAGCCGCAGCCGCGTGCCCGGCCGCACCGTGATCACCGGCGCCGCCATGCCGTTGGCGGTGCGCAGCCGGCCGAAGGTGCCAGCCCGCGCCGCGCCGGCATCGGTGGTGAATTCCTCGAAGCTGCCGTCCTTGGCTACCCGCCAGTCCTTCAGCACGATGGTCTGCTCGCGGTCGAACAGGCCGGCATCGCGCGGGTCCTCGACCACCAGCACACCGGCCAGGCCGCGGCCGAGCTGGGTGACGGTGTCGCAATGGGGATGAAAAAAGAAGGTGCCCGGATCGGGTGGCGTGAAGGCATAGTGGAAGCTCTGGCCCGGCTCGACCGGCTGCTGGCTGAAATACGGCACGCCATCCATCGGGAATGGCAGGCGGATGCCGTGCCAGTGGATCGCCGTCTGCTCGGGCAGCGCGTTCTTCAGCACCGCCTCGAAGGGCTGGCCGCGCCGCAGCCGCAGTTCCAGCGGCCAGGTCGCGTTGTAGCCCCACAGCGGACTCGGGCCGGTGCAGCCGGGCAGCAGGAAGGACATCGGCTCGGCGGTCAGCGTGACCGGGCCGGCGGCGGCGACGGCGCGCGGCAGCACGCCGACGAGGCCGGCGGCAGCGATGGAAGTCTGGAGGAAACGGCGACGCGACAGCATGGACGGACGACCTCGCAACATTACGGCCCGGCCTGATCAGGGGCCGGGAACTGGACGGGCGGGGCGATACCGATGCTGGTCGGGGACGCGGAAAGGTAAGTGGCGGAGGGGATGGGATTCGAACCCACGATACACCTTGACAGTGTATAACGGTTTAGCAAACCGCCGCCTTCAGCCACTCGGCCACCCCTCCGCACGCGAGTGGGTATTAACACGGCGTATGCGGGGCCTCTTCTAAGGGCCCTCGGGGGGCCTGTCAACGTCCTCGACCGGGGTCCGCAACCGGGTCAGCCGCCGGCCGCGATGGCCGCCGCCGGTGCCCCGGTCCAGTCCAGCAATTCCCGGTATTTCAGCGGAAACACCGCATGGGGATGGCCGGCCGCGGCATGCAGGGTCTCGAACCGTGCCAGGCTGTCGTCAACGGCGATCGGCAGCGGTGCCGGATGGCCCAAGGGCGCCACTCCGCCGATGGCAAAGCCGGTTGCCGCCCGCACCAGTTCGGCATCGGCCCGCTTCGGGGTGCCGTCCAGCCCGAGCGCCCGGCCGAGCGCCGCCACGTCGCATTGCCGGTCGCCGGCCACCAGCGCCATGACAGCCCGCTTTTCGCCATTCTGGCCCTGATGGGCGAAGACCAGCGACTTGACGATGGCACCGACCGGACAGCCGAGCGCCGCGGCAGCCTCGGCCGCAGTACGCGCCGAATCAGACAGCACGATCACCCGCTCGCCGGCGCCGCGCTCGATGAGCGCAGCACGCACCCGGCGCACGGAGGGATTTTCGAGGATCGCTTCCGTCACGACGGCCTCAGGGGATCTCGAAGCCGCGCTGCACCGCCGGCCGCGCCGCGATGATATCGAACCAGCGCTTCACATGCGGATAGTCAGCCAGATCGACCTGATGCCATTCATGGCGTGCCGCCCAGGGCTGGGTCGCGATATCGGCAATCGAATACTCCTTGCCGGCAAGATATTCGTTCTTGCCCAGATGACCGTTCAGCACGCGATAGAGCCGCTTGGCCTCGGTGGTGTAGCGCTCGATGCCATAGGGCACCTGCTCCTTGGCGGCGCGCAGGAAGTGGTGCGCCTGGCCCAGCATCGGACCGAAACCGCCCATCTGCCACATCAGCCACTGGATCGCCTGCATGCGTGCGGCGGCATCCTTGGGCAGGAACTGGCCGGTCTTCTCGGCCAGATAGATCAGGATCGCCCCGGACTCGAAGATCGAATAAGGCTTGGCTCCATAGGCGGCCGGCGGCTCATGGTCGACGATGGCGGGAATCCGGTTGTTCGGGCTGATCGCCAGAAAGTCCGGCGCGAACTGCTCGTCCTTGCCGATATTGATCGGGAAGACCTGATACTTCACGCCGGTCTCCTCCAGCATGACGGCGACCTTGCGGCCGTTCGGGGTGCCCCAGGTATAGAAATCGATCACGGTTCAAACCTTCTTCAGGAAGTGAAAAGCGGAAATGCTGTAGCGCTGGCGGAAATAGAAACGATGCGCCTCGGTGCGATGGGTGCCGCTGTCGAGATCGACGACCTTGCGGCCCTCGCTTTTCGCCAGCGCCTCGACCCAGTCGAGCAGCACCGCGCCATAGCCGCGCGAACGGCCGGTCGATGTGGTGACGAGATCGTCGACATAGATCATCGGCCCATGCACCAGCCGCTCCTGCCGGCGAAAGCCGATGCAGGCGGCAGGCACGCCATCGTTGCCGGCGGCATAGGCGAGCACAAAGCCCTCCTGCTGCTGGCGCTTTACCCGCTGCACCAGCTCGGCGGCATCCTTCAGGTGCGGCCGCAGCTCGTGCATCACCGGAAAACAGGCGGCGATCTTCGCATCGGTATCGGCGATATGGACAGTCGGTGGTGACATCAATGGCTCTCTGCTGGAAAATGGGATGCCCGGGTCAAGCCCGGGCATGACAAAGCAAACCTCGTCACCCTCGGGCTTGACCCGAGGGTCCCATTTGTTGCTTACGCCTTCACCACGGCGGCAGTCTGGCCGAACAGCACCTTGCGGGCTTCCTCGGTCACAGTCGGCACACCCTGGTTGATCGCCTTGCCCTTCTCGTAGGCCACCTTGGTGGCCGGGCGCGCCCAGATGCTGTCGAACCAGCGCTTGAGATGCGTGAAGTCCTCGAGCTTCTGGCCCTGCCGCTCATGCGGCACGATCCACGGATAGCTCATCATGTCGGCGATGGTGTAATCGTCGCCACAGATGAAGGCGCGGCCATCGAGGCGCTTGTTCAGCACGCCATAGAGCCGGTTGGTCTCGTTGACATAGCGGTTGATGGCGTAGGGAATCTTTTCGGGCGCATACTGGCTGAAATGGTGGTTCTGGCCGCACATGGGCCCAAGGCCGCCCATCTGCCACATCACCCATTCGGTACACAGGGTGCGGCCGCGCAGGTCCTGCGGGATGAATTTTTTATACTTGTCGGCGAGGTACAGCAGGATCGCGCCGGACTCGAAGACGCTGATCGGCTCGCCGCCGTCGGCGGGCTCTGAGTCGATGATCGCCGGCATGCGGTTGTTGGGCGAGAATTTCAGGAAGTCGGGCTGGAACTGCTCGCCCTTGGAAATGTTGACCGGCTTGATCGTATAAGGGATGCCGGCTTCCTCGAGAAACAGCGTGATCTTGTGGCCGTTCGGGGTCGGCCAGTAATAGAGATCGATCATCTTGGGAACTCCGTTTTTGCGAACAGCAGATTGCGGCATCGGCGCCCCGGCGGCAACCCGCGCAGGCCCGGCGCTGGCATGCGACCTAGAGCCGGAACAGGTACTTATCAAGCACTGGTCAAGCACTGGCGCACGGTGACGTGATCCTGTGGCGTAATCCTGTCGCCGGCCGGCGGCCTCGCGTATTTTGCGATATCGGCAGGGCCAGCATATATCTTGAGTCTGCCCCGAATACAGTGCCATGCTGGACGCCATGCAGCAGATATCGCAAGCCGACATCGCGCCGGCCGGTCCCGGCCTGCGCCTCGGCACCCCGGCCGATTATGTCGATTTGCAGGTCGAGGGCGATCTGCTGGTCGTGGAGCTTGCCGGGGCCGTACCGCTTGCCCTGGTGCGCGAGGCGCTGGCCGGCGGCCGGCAGGCCGGCTGGATCAGGGCGGCCCGGCCGGCACTGATCGACCTGTCGCAGTTCAGCGGCAATGTCGACTGGGCCGAGCTGCGCGCCATCAGCCAGATGGCGGACTGGACGCCGCCCGGCGGCCGCATCCTGCCGGTCGCCTATGTGTCGGACCATACGCTGTTCGTCATGCTGCTCAAGCTGGTGCAGGTCTTCTTCCCCTGGGCGCGGCATCGCGCCTTCGGCCGCCGCGACTGGGCACTGGACTGGCTGATGCGCGAGACCCGGGCGGCCGAAACGGAAACCGCACCGGGCTGACCTCCCGTCGCAACTGCCGGAGATCAGCCGGTTGCCCTGCGGGACCGTTCCCTATACGTTTCCTGACCGCCCGTGATTACGGAGACGCCGATGTCCGCCCCCCTCACCCTGTATTCCGGCCCGCTCAGCATGTTCGGCGCCAAGGCCGAAATCGCCGCCCGCGAAAAGGGCCTGCGCTTCGAACTGGTGATGGTCCCCTTCGCCATGGCGACGCTATACAGCCCGAAGCACCCAGAGGTCGAGCGCATCAACCCGAAGCGCCAGGTGCCGGTGCTGGTCCATCGCAGCAACGGCGGCCCGGATCTCGAGCTGTTCGATTCCACCCAGATCTTTGAATATCTGGAAGACCTCGCCCCCGATCCGGCGCTGTGGCCGCGCGAGACGGCGGCCCGCGCCCGCGCCCGCCAGCTCGAACTGCTGTCCGACGAAATCTATTTCCCGCATATCATCCGCCTGATGGGCCTGCAGCAGACGCCCGACGATCCGGCCGCGATTGCGGCACGCGGCGCCGCCGCCGGCTTCTACGGCCGCATCGAAGGCCTGCTCGCCGACGGCCGCGCCTGGCTGGCCGGCGCCGATTACACCTATGCCGACATCGCCTTCTTCATGGCCTGCATCTTCGGCGACCGCATGGGGGCGCCGATACCGGACCAGGCCGCCCATCTGATCGCTTGGCGCACGCGGATGAGCGAACGCCCGGCGGTGCGCCAGGTGGCCGGCGCCATGGGGCGCTGGCTGCTGGGCCAGCACCGGCCGCTGCCGGCCTTCGTGCAGGCGATGGTGTGAAGACTAACGGATGATGGCGCGCAGCTTGCGCTCGACGATCACCGGCACCGGATCGATGCCCTTCAGCATCAGGCTGAGGCTGGAGCGCGGCACGTCGACCCGGGCGGCGATATCGTCCATCGTGGTCTTCGCCATGCCGCACCAGCGCTGCACCATCACCTCGGTCTCGCGCGGAAAATAACGCTCTTCGCCCTGCGGACGGATATCTGGCAGCAGCGACGACATTTGCATGGTGGGTCCCCGTTCAATCCTGTTGGCTCGAGTATGCCCGCACTCCGTGTGCAGAACAACTGGTAATAGTATAGCCAGACTAGCCGATCATGCCGCGCAGCTTGCGTTCCACCGACGGCGGCACCGGATCGACGCCTTTCAGGATCAGGCTCAGGTTGACCCGCGGAATGCCGATCTGGCGGGCCAGGGCGTCAATGCTGGTGCTCGATTCCGCGCACCAGCGCTGCACCGTCACATCAGTATCACGCGGAAAATAGCGGGCATCGCCCTGCATTCGGGTGTCTGGCAGCATCGGTATCTCCGGGGAGGAGAATTATTCGTCTGCGGAGTACCAGAGCATGCCATCCCGGTAAATTCAATTGGAAATAGTGTTGCAGACTCTGCTTATCCTTGTGGATAACTCGGAAGACAGAGCACCAGACTACGAATCTGGAGCTTTACGCATTCCGCGTCACCAGCCGCCCGGCGGTGGCCCCGGTGACACCCTTGCCTCCCACATAGCTCGACACGCCGTTGACCCAGACCTCGGCGATGCCGCGCGCCGGCGTCTTCGGCGCCGTGAACGTCGCGGTGTCGATCACGCTGTCCGGATCGAACAGCACGAGGTCGGCGAAGGCATTCTCGCGCAGGCTGCCTCGATCTTTCATGCCGAAGACCCGCGCGGTCAGGCCGGTCATCTTGTGCACCGCGGCCTCCAGCGTGATCAGGCCGAGATCGCGGGCATAATGGCCGAGCACGCGCGGAAAGGTGCCCCACAGGCGCGGATGCGGCATGTCGTTGCTGGGGATGCCGTCGCTGCCGATCATGCTGCGCGGATGGGCGATGATCCGCTGCACATCCTTCTCGTCCATCATGAAATAGATGGCGGCGGCCGGCAGCAGTTTCTTCGCCGCCGTCACCTGGTCGGTGCCCCATTCCTTTGCGATATCGGCCAGCATGCGGCCGGCCATCTCCGGAAACGGTTCCGACGAACTGATCTGCACCGGCATGTCGTCACGCAGGCGGTCGGGCAGCAGGGCGGTCGAGCTGGCGGCATAAGGATAGACGTCGAAATCAACCGTCTGCTCTTTGGCACCGCGGTCGATGCGGGCGAGCGTCTCCGGCGAACGGCCGAAATTCTCCGGCATGGTGCATTTGTGATGGCTGATCACCACGGCGCTGCCGGTGTCGCGGCCGATCTTCAGGGTCTCCTCGATGGAGGCAACCACCCCGTCGGCCTCGTCGCGCATATGGGTCACGTAGAGGCCTCCGCGTGAGCGCAGGGCCTCGGCCACGGCGATAACCTCGTCGGTCGGCGCGGCGCGGCTCGGCGGATACCACAGGCCGGTGGAGAAGCCGGACGCGCCCTCGTCCAGCGCCTCGGTCAGGCGCTGTTTCATCTGCGCGGCCTCCCTGTCGGTGGCGGCGCGCTGTACGTCATGATCCATGGCCTGCACGCGCAGCGACATATGGCCGACCAGCGCATAGGCGTTCACCGCCGGTGGCTGGCGCCGCAGCTGCTCGGCATAAGCGCCGAAGCTGGGGAATTTCCAGTTCTCCGCCCCGCCGACCAGGTCGAGCGGCGCCGGCGGGCGCTTCGTCATGGTGGCCGGCGCCAGGCTGATGCCGCAGTTGCCGATCACCGAGGTGGTCACCCCCTGCGACAGCTTGCATTCCATGCATTCGGCGCCGCAGAGCACGGCATTGTCGTCATGGGTATGGGCATCGATGAAGCCCGGCGCCAGCGCCAGCCGACCCTCACCCAGCACTTCACGATCGCCGCTGTCGGCGCCAAGGTCGCCGATGGCGGCGATCCGGTCGCCACTGACGCCGAGGTCGCCGCGCCGCGCCGCCCCGCCGCTGCCGTCATAGAGCATCACATCGCGGAACAGCAGGTCGAAGCGGCGCGCCATCTTACTTCCCCTCTTTGGCAATGCGGCGGCTGTGGTCGAGTGCCGCCTGGATCAGGTTGTCACTGGCTTCCGGTGTGCGAAAGGCCGAATGCGCCGACAGGGTGACATTGTCGAGCGCGGTAAGCGGATGGCCGGCCGGTAGCGGCTCGACATCGAAGACATCGAGCCCGGCATGACCGAGCTGGCCGGATTTGAGCGCGGCGATCATCGCCGCCTCGTCGACCACGGCGCCGCGCGCCGTATTGACCAGGATGGCGCCTTTTTTCATCTGCGCCAGCCGGGCCGCCGAGAGGAAGCCGCGCGTCTCCTCGTTGAGCAGCAGATGCACCGACAGTACGTCGCTGTGCGCCAGCAGGGTGTCGAGATCGGTGAAACTGACGCCAGGATGCGATTTCGGACTGCGGTTCCAGGCCAGCACCGTCATGCCGGCGCCGCGGCAGAGCCGCGCCATCTCGGCGGCGATGCCGCCAAAGCCGAGCAGGCCGACCGTCTTGCCGGTCAGTTGCACGCCGTCGCTGCGCAGCCAGTTGCCGGCCCGCATGCCACGATCCATGACGGCAAAGCCCTTGGCCGCCGCCCACATCAGGGCGAAGGCGCATTCCGCCACCGCGGTGTCGCCATAGCCCTTGATCAGGTGCACGCTGATGCCGAGTTCTGCCAGTTCCTCGACATTCATGTAGCTGCGGGCGCCGGTGCCGAGGAAGACAACGTGCTTCAGCCCCTTGCACTGGCGGGCAATGTCGGTCGGCAGATAGGTGTGGTCGATCCAGCAGGCCGGTGCATCGCCGAGCAGTGCCGGCAGATCTTCGGGCTTGATGTCGGGCTGGCGGTTCACCTGCAGCGGCGGTTCGCCGGCGGCATGCAGGCGTTCGGCAATGGCGCCGAGGGTCGGGTTGGCGTCGACGAAGACGGAACGGAAGACAGCAGACAAAGCGCGACTCCGGCTGGCGGGACAGGAAGCCGCAGGATAGGACAGCCGACTGCCGTCTGTCAGGTCTTGGCGTCCTGGGGAAAGCTGATGCTGAAGCGGGTGCCCTCGCCCGGTCGGCTGGACACGGCAATGGTACCGCCCAGCACCTGGGTGACCAGATTATAGGCAATATGCAGGCCGAGCCCGGTGCCGCCGGTGCCGCGCCGCGTGGTGAAAAACGGATCGAAAACCCGCGGCAGGCTGTCCGCGTCGATGCCGCGGCCATTGTCGCTGAACTCGATGCCGATGCGGCCCTCGCGCGGCCGGGTCACCCGGATGCTGATCCGGGCTTCCGCCGTGTCGTCGTCAAAGGCATGCTGCAGGGCATTCATCACCAGATTGGTGATGATCTGGCCAAGTGCGCCGGGCCGGTTGGTGACGACCAGACCTGCGGGACAGTCGACCTGCACCGGACGCGCCAGCGAGCGCAGCGCCGGCGCCAGCGACAGCATGATCTCGCTGAGGTATTCGGCGAGGTCGAAACTGCGGATCTCGTCGGTGCTCTGGTCGGCCGAAACCTGCTTGAAGGCCTGGATCAGCCGGGCGGCCCGGCCGAGATTGGCCTGCATGATCCGCGTCGCCTCGGTCGCCGCCTCGAGGAAACTGTCGAGATCGCTGCGCCGCAGCTGGCCATCCTGGAAATTGCCGGACAGCCTGGCGATCTCCGCGGCCAGATGCGAGGCAGCGGAAACGCCGATACCGAGCGGCGTCGAGATCTCGTGGCTCATGCCGGCGACCAGCGAGCCGAGCGAAGCCATCTTTTCCGACAGGATCAGGTTGGCCTGTGCCTCGCGCAGTTCGGCCAGCATGCGCTCGGCCTCTTCCTTGGCCCGCCGCAGTTCGTCCTCGATGCGGCGGCGCGCCGTGATATTGGTGCGCACCACCACAAGGTCGCCGGACGGCGTGACGCGCTCATGGATCAGGAACCATTCGCCGGCGGCGGTGCGGATTTCCACCATGCGCTCCGGGATGCGGCGCCGCGTCTGGCCGGCCACGCGCACCGAACCGGCATTGCTGTTGCCGCGGTCGAACACGCCGCGGTCGTAGGCACGCTCGACCAGTTCGTCGAAGGTCATGCCGATCGCCTGATCCACGGTCAGGCCATACAGGGCCGCGAAGCGGCTGGAGCAGACCGTGACGGTGTCATTGGCGTCATAGATAGCAAAGCCGTCGCCGGCCACCTCGACGGCATGGCGCAGGCGGCGGTTCAGCGCATAGCGCTCCGAGGCATCGAAAATGGTCAGCGAGACGGAATTGTCGGGCAGCCGGCCGATGGTGAACTCCAGCACCCGGCCGGTACTGCGCAGGCGGATCGCCGCGACGCTGGCCCGGCCGCGCAGCAGGCGGTCGACATGGTAGCGCACGTCCGACAGGTCGAGATCACCGAGATCGCCACGCTGGATCAGGAAACGGATCAGCGCCTCATAACGGTCACCCGGAATGATCGACCCGGGCGGCAGCGCCAGCAACTCCACGCCACGGCGGTTCAGGGTGTGGATATAGCCGTCGGGGTCGAACAGCACGACGCCGACCTGGAGGGAATCAAGCGCCCAGGCCTGGTATTCGCTGCGCCGGCGGCTTTCCTGCCGCGACAGGGTCAGCGCCTCGGTAACCCGGTTGGCCTCGCCCTGGGCCAGGTAGGAGCGGCGCCGGTCGAGCTTGGACTGGCGCATCCCGATAAAGCCCAGCCCGTTGGCCGCCGTCACCATCAGGACAACGGCAACCACATCTTCTGGATGCATGGGCAAGCGCAACAGCGCGGCAACCAGCGTGCCGATGCTGAAATAGGCCGCGTTGCCGATAATGCCAACACCCGAGCAGGGTACCAGCAGGTAATAAACCAGCAACACCGCGAAGGTCAGGGTCGGGCCACCCAGGCCCGGCGGCGGTGCCGTAATCCAGGTGAGGAAAACCAGCGTGGACAGATTGGCCATGCCAGCCGTGATCGCGACATGCAGGATCGCCGCGGTCGGCGCCCGCATCACCACCACTTGGAAGATCAGCCCGGTGACCAATCCGACGCAGCGGATCATGGCGGTCCAGTAGAAGGCCTGACCGAGACCGAGCACAAAATAATCGCGGATCACCAGCAGGAAAAAGGCCGCCGTAGCCGCAATGCCGCAGATGAACAACAGCTGGCGGATTTCCTCGCGCCGCGCCTCCATGAAAGTCCGCTCGAACCGCAGGTCGCGGAATTCCCCCGCCCAGTTGAAGGGCGGCAGGCGGCCGCCTGGCGGGTCGTCGCGCGTGAGAGGCGCGGTCTGGAACGGTGTCTGCAGCATCTGTCCGATGGCCGAAAGGGCCGGCACATTATGGCCGGCAGCCCGGCAGCAACAAGCCAAAACGGCAGTTTTTGCCGGGTCGCCGAACTGCCGCCGGAGGCTTAGTCATGTTATTTCAGAATGTTACGGGAAAACAAGACGCGGCACGATGCTTGCTTTGCTGCTGCCGACAGATGTCTTAACAGGACACGGGAGTCTTTCGCATGTCGATCTTCGCCTCGATGGATACGGCCATACTGGGAATCAATGCCCAGGCTGCGGCGATCGGACATATTTCCGATAACGTGGCCAATGCCAGTACCAACGGGTACCGGCAGGTCAGCACGGCCTTCTCCGATCTGGTCACCAACAAACTGATGGGCGCCAGTCCGGTGACCGACAATACCCGGAATATGGGTGTGCTTGCACTGGCGGATTTCAATAACCGCAAGAACGGCCAGATCATTCATGACGACAGCCTCACCTCCATCGCGGTGAACGGCAACGGCTTCATCCCGGTAGAACGTGCCACTGGCTTCAGTACGACGGACCACACGCCATCCGGCTTCGACAGTCAGGTCTATTACACCCGGCTCGGCGACTTCCATATGGACAATTCGAACCGTCTGGTGAATTCCGCCGGCTACTATCTGATGGCGACAACGGTCGGTGGCACAACGCCCAGCGATTTCGTCGTCGATACCGACGATATCGCCGCGGTCCCGGCCAGTGTCGTCAACTATACCCTCAACCTGCCCTCCTCGGCCCTGGTCGGTCGCACCATCACCAACGGTATCGGCATCGTCGATGCGACGGGCGTCGAGCGGCAATTCCAGGTTCAGTGGCAGAAGACCGCTGCCGACACCTGGAGCATGACGGTCAATACGCCCGATGCGACACCGGCCAGCTTCGGCCCCGTCAGCGTGACCTTCGCGAACGGCGTGCTGAGCACCATGACCTCGACCGATCCGAACATCACCGTCACCGCCGCCGGCAATGCCGTGGCGACCCTCAGTCCCGACTTCGGCTCCGGCGCACAGGCAATCACCTTCAATCTCGGCACCTTCGGCGGAGCCTTCTCCACCGCGAACACCAGCGGCCTGACCCAGTTCGCCACCAACGATGCCAATGAATCGAACTTCAGCATCACCCAGAACGGCCTGAAAACCGGTGCCTTCCAGAATGTCTCGATCCAGGAAGACGGAGAAATCGTCTACAACTACAGCAATGGTCGCACCCAGGTCGGTGGCCAGATCCTGCTGGCGAATTTCCCGGAGCCCGACCGCCTTAATCGTCTCGACGGCACCGTTTTTACTGAAACCTCGGTCTCGGGCGACGTCGTCTATGGCGTACCGGGCGGCTCCAATGGCACAGGTCTGCTGGTCAGTTCCGCGGTCGAGCAATCGAATGTCGACGTTGCCGAGCAGATGACCCACCTGATATCCGCACAGCAGGCCTATGGCCTGAACAGCCAGGTCCTCACGGCTTCGAACGAAATGCTATCCCGCCTGATCGACATGAAACGCTGATTGCGGACAGATACGCCTAACTGTCCGCATTCCGGCGCCGCGTGGCGGCAGCCTTTTTGGCCGATGCAACACGCGCCGCCTTCGGGCGCGCCGCAGCCGCAGCTCCGCCCTTGTGGCCGCCCTTGCGCGCTGACGCCTTGTTCTGTGACGTGCCGCGCCCGCTCCCGCTCTGCTTGCCGCCATGGTCCATCTTGTTCACGGTGGCCCAGGCGCGGCGCTCGGCTTCCTCCTCGCCGACTCCGCGCTCGCGGTAGCCCTCTTCGATATGCTCGGCCTTGCGCTTCTGCCTTTCGGTATAGGCGGATTTGTCTCCACGCGGCATCACGGCCTCCTGCTTGCGCTGCGATATCTGCCAGATATTCCCATCATGCCGAAGCTCGCCGGATATCGGCCGGAGAATTCTGTGACCTCGCTGTGACTCCGCGCGTGGCGTCCGTCGGCGCCTTGTGTGGCCGTCGATACCGCCTAGATGGCAGGGGCGATCACCAACAGAGGAGACCGACATCATGCGTGTAAGCGAAGTCATGACCCGGGATGTCCGCCTGATCTCGCCCGATCACAGCATCCAGGAAGCCGCCGGCATCATGGCGGATATCGACGCCGGCGCCCTGCCGGTCGGCCAGGATGACCGTCTGGTCGGCATTATTACCGACCGGGATATCGCCATCCGCGGCGTCGGCCGCGGCTGCGATGCCGCAACGAAGATCGGCGAGGTGATGAGCGCCGATATCAAATATTGCTTCGACGATGAGGATATCGGCCATGTGGTCAAGAACATGGGCGATATCCAGGTTCGCCGGCTGCCGGTGATGAACCGCAGCAAGCGGCTGGTCGGCATCCTGTCGCTCGGCGATATCGCCACCGAAGGCAATCAGAAGCAAGCGGCCGAGGTAATCAGGAAAGTGTCGGAACCGAACGGCCAGCACCGCCAGAGCATGGCAGGCATGCGCTGATCGCCACTGTCATTCGCGCGTACATCTGGTCTGCCGGTCCGTAACGGTATAGCGGCAGGTCAGGTCCGTCGTCTTGTCGGGCAAGGCCACCTTGAAGGTGTTGCCTTCCATGCGACGGAGCGCATAGCCGTTGGAGAACTGCAGCCAGCCGAAGCTGTCGAAATGCGCCGTGATGCCGGTCGAGAAGGTCAGGTTGCGGCGCCGGTCTTTTTTCACCGTGTATTTGCTGTCATATTCCAGCGTACCGTCGGCGAATTCGCGGATCACCTTGTCGTTGCTGCACAGGGCTACCTTGGGGTCATCGGTGATGCGACAGCCGAAAGAAGCCGGCGGCGACCAGATCAGGATTCCGTATAGCGTTGCTTCCATCAGATTCATCATGACGTCACCATCCGATTGCGACTCACGGCTACCGGATCATACCGTGAAAAATGCCCGGATGCGTGGTTCGTCGGCGCTGTCCCGGCAGGTATAGCGGGCAGCAACCAGCCCGTCGGTCACCCGCACCACCTCTGCATCGGCGGCAAAATCGATCATCAGGCTAGCATTGCGGATGGTGACGGTAATCGACATCCGGTCGCCGACGGCGATGCCTGGTGGACAGGGCCCGAATTGAAGACCGGCCGGACTCCAGTTGCGCAGCGGGATTCGCAGATTGCCGACCGCCACGCTGTCCTCGATTCCGGCCTGGCCGCGCTGCATCTGCCGCGACCCGGTCGGGCGGACCGCGCGCGCCAGATGACCGCGAAACAGCTCCAGCATGCGTGCCTTGCGCTGCTCCGGGATATCGGCGGTGACAAGCGAACCGGAGATTTCCGCCGCCAGGTCGGTGAAATCCTCGCGCGTCGCCTGCGGCCCGACGAACTTGGTCGCGAAATCCCGGTGATCGAGATAATGCTCAAGGATCCCGTGCAGTTCGAAGCGCGCCCCCGACTCCTCGATCTCACGGCAGAGCTGCAGCAGCACGATGGCCTTGCGGGCATACTCGGGCTCGCGCGCCAGCAACGGATTGAGCTGATCGGGCATGGCGAAACGGCTGAAGCGCCGCGACAGCGCGGTGGCGAGCTGCCAGTCGGCCTCCAGCTCCGGCACGGCGCGCAGGCGCTGCCGCAGGGCCAGCATCGCCACCCACTCCTCATGGGGCTCCGGGCTGTACAGGTGCAGTGAACCGCCGAGCAGTTCGAGCAGGCGTTCGCGCATGGCTGCCATGCAGCGTGGCAGGTCGGCAAGGCCGCCGCGCGCCATGATGCGGGCCATCACAGGTGTCGGCGCCGTCGCCCGGTCGCCACCGGCACCGCAGAGCGACAGGCACAGATCCAGCAGCCGCGGCCGCTCGACATCAGCGCCATAGATATCCATCGCCGCCGGCCGCATGCGCAGGATTTCCGACAGCGTCTGATCCAGCATGCCGTGACCCGTCTCGATGGTGCGGGAATCCAGCAGGTCGAGGCAGCGCAGGCAGCGCTCACCCCAGGACGGCACCCGCGACAGCAACTGTGACAGCAGGATGCCGGTCTGCACCACGGTATCGATTTCCGGTCTGCTGCCGGGCGCTACCGGGCCGGCCGCATGGGTCCGGGCGATACGGTCCATGGCCGCCTCGGCAAAGGCCGTTAGTTCCTTCATCCGCTCGGACACCGGCCGCTTGGTATGCTGGCCTTGCAGCAGGGCGATGCGCTGCAATATTTCCTGAAACCGCGGTCCGTCATCGAGCAGGACCTGGTGCTGGGCCGGATCGAAGACGAGCTGGGTGGCGGTGATCCCGTGCCGTTCCAGATAGGCCCGGCCGACCTGAAAGATCACTTCGCGGGACTCGTCCCCCAAGGTCTGGATGTCGTTTTCGCAAAACATCTTTCGCCCATTCTGCGGCGCAGCATAACTCTTCGCCGAACTTAAGCGCCGTGAAACGCAGGATGGCAAGGCACACGCGCCTGTTGTTGCGTTTCACAACCCATTGGCGCGTATAGAGTTTTCATAAACTAGAATGGCGTGTTATCTCGCCCATGGCCCCGCTTGAGATTTTCTCAGGCCGCCGGGAAACGATCTCGATAGCCGGCAGGGACGGGCGGGATTATGCAGAGGCCATGACCTCCCCTGCCGTCTTGCCCGCGCCGGCTTTGCCGACAACGCCGCCAGCCAGCCTGTTTGCCCTGTTCACCGGCTTCCTGCAGGTGGCCCTGTGCAGCTTCGGCGGCGCCTTCGCCTGGGCGCACCGGATCCTGGTGCTGCAGCGCCGCTGGCTCAACGAACAGGAATTCGCCGAAGCGCTCGGCCTCTGCCAGGTGCTGCCCGGCCCCAATATCGTCAACCTGTCGGTGCATCTGGGCGACCGCTTCTTTGGCGTCCGTGGCGCCATCGTCGCGCTGGCCGGCCTGACCATCGTGCCGATCTGCATCGTCACCACGCTGGAGATTCTCTACGTCACCTTCAGCCATGTCGCCGCCCTGGTGCATGTGCTGGCCTATATGGGTGCCGCGGCCGCCGGTCTGGTGATCGGTGTCGGCCTGCGCATGCTGTGGCGCCTGCCGGCGCGGCCGATGGCCTATGCGGTGGCCGGCGCCGCCTTTGTCACCGTGGCGATGCTGGAACTGCCGCTGCCGCCGGTGGTGCTGGTGCTGGTGCCGTTGGCGATCCTGCTGGCCTGGGCGAAGCTGCTGTGAACGACAGCCCGCTGACCCATCTCATCCTCACGCTGGCCGGCCTGTCGCTGGTGGCGGTCGGCGGCGGCAATTCGGTGCTGCCCGAGATGCACCGCCAGTTCGTCGATGTGGCGCATTGGTTTGGCGATGCCGAGTTCAACCAGATGTATGCGCTGGCCCAGGTCTCGCCGGGGCCGAACGTGCTGGTGGTCGCCGTGTTCGGCTGGCGCGCCGCGGGCTATGCCGGCGCCGTGCTCGGACCGCTGGCCATGTGCCTGCCCTCTTCCGTGCTGACGCTGGTGCTCGGCCGCCTGTGGCACCGGTTCCGCGAGGCGCCCTGGCGCATGCGCATTGCCGCCGGCCTGGTACCGGTCAGCGTCGGCCTGGTGCTCTCCAGCGGCGCCGTGCTGGCCGGCAACCAGGATACCAACCTGATGGCGCTGGCGCTGACCACGGTGACCGTGATCGTCACTGCCGCGACGCGGCTCAATCCGCTGTGGTGCCTCGGCGCCGCCGGCCTGACCGGCCTGATGACCAGCCTGCTGTAGTCACGCCTTGGCGGGTCAGTGGTGATTGACCCATTGCTTTTCGTCCTCGGGCATCAGGTCGTTACGCGTCCAGTAGAAGAAGATCAGCACCGCCCGCTCGGTGGTATGAGCATAGCCATAGACCGGATCGACCGACTGGATCAGCGCGCCGGTCTTCGGATTGTAACTGGTGACCGCCAGCTTGATCACGCCCTGCTGGGTTTCACGCTTGTAGAAGGCGATTTCGGGCGTCTTGAGCGGCCCGGCCAGCGGCACCGGAATGCCGTAATCAGGAATGCCGTAGAGCGTCTTGTTATGATCGACCGACATCGCGCCGATGCGCGGCTCGACCGCCATGTCGGCCTGCTTCTTGTCATCGACCAGCAGACCGCCCTTGCGCAGGATCTGGTCGCGGATCGCGCTCAGCAGGTATTTCGCCTGAGTGCTGCCATCGGTGGCGCCGCCATCGACGAAAACCTTTGCGCCATCCGGCACGGTCAGCGACAGCTTGGCCGCCGCGCGGTCGGCCGCGGTGGAGAACAGCAGTTGTTCGGTGGCGGTGTGATCCGGTTCGGTTTCGCGAACGGTAGAGCAAGCAGCCAGCGACAAGATCAGCGCGGCAGATAAAACAAGGCTGCGGAACATCGACGACCTCGCCTGGGGATTTTCCCGGTTATCGACGCCAAAAAGGGCGAAAACATGGCGCCGGCGGCGGCGCCGTCAGTCGGCGAAATACTGCCGGATGCGCTGGGTCATCGTTTCATCGGCGCAGCGGTAGCGTGCCGCGATCATGCCATCGGTCATCTTCATCACTTCAGCCTTGGCGGCGAAGCGGATATCGAGCGCGGCATTGCGCACAACCACCGTGACATCGACGGTCTGCCCCGGCGCCAGTACCACCTTCGCTGGACCGAACAGCAGGCCGACCGGACTCCAGTTATGCAGGCGCATTGCCTGGTTGCCGATGCTGACGCTGTCGTCGGCACCGCCGATCACGCGCGGATCGCGCTGCGCCTCGCCGCTGCCTTTCTGCTGCAGGCCGGTGATGATTGCCGTGATCGCCGCCCGGAAACGCTCGCGCCGATGCTCGGGAAAGCTCGGATCCTGCAGCGCCAGGTCAAGCTGCTGTGCCAGTGCCAGCGCTTCGGTGCGGCCGGTACCCGGTTCAACGAAAGTGCTTTTGAAATCGCGATGCTCCATCTGGAAACCCAGCGAGGCCAGCAGTGCGGTACGCGCCTCGCCCTCGCCAACCACCGGATAAAGCCGGGCGAGGAACAGCGCCTTGCGGCCATAGGCCGGCAGTTCGGTGAGACCGCGGTTGAGCAGCTCGGCACCGGCCAGGCGCACGAAGCGCCGCTGCAGGGCATCGTGCAGCGGTTGCTCGGTTTCCAGCAGCGGCAGCGTGGCGATGCGGTCGCGCAGCGCCAGCAGCAGGGCCTGCTCGCCGGTCACGCTGTCAGCCAGCAGCGGCACCTGCTGCAGCGCTTCGGTCAGCAGTTCGCCGATGGCACTGACCGTGTCGTTCAGGCCACCGTCAATCTGCGCCTGCAGGCGGTCGCGCAGCAGATGGTCCTGCAGGTCGCGGGTGATCTCGCCGGCCAGCATCAGGCAGATGTCGATCTGCAGGCGCCGGTCGCCTGTGAAGCCGAACACTTCCATGGCGGGAGTCAGCCGCAGCAGTTCGGCCAGGGTCTGGTCGAGGTGGCGGCGGAACAGGCCGTCGGCGCCGCTTTCCAGCAGGTCGAGGCAGAGCACCGCCTTGCCATGCCAGTCGGCCTCGGCCAGCTGCGCGGCCAGAATGATGCCGGCCTGCAGCAGACCCTCATTGCCCTCCGCCGCCAGCCGTGACAGCGGCCGGCCGGCGAAGACGAAGTCCGACGGGATATTCCGGGTCAGCAGGTCGATGCGGCGCACGCCGGCGATGACCAGGCGATCGAGTTCCTCCTGACGGTCGGGGACCTGCTGGCGGGTCTGCTGGCATTGCGCGGTCGCAACGCGCAGCAGCATGTCGGCCAGCCGGTTGCCGTCATTGACCAGTACCTTCTGGCGCAGACGACCGAACACCAGCTCGACGGTGGTGATGCCTTCCTGCTCGAGATACGGCCGCGCCACCCGGAACGCCAGCTCGCGGGCGCCGATGCCGAAAAAGTCGAATTCGGTGGTGCAGTAGGAAACGTCGTCGCGCATGCTGACTGGCTGCCCTGCTCTTTTCTTTCTGTCCCGGGGCCGGATGAATCAGAATCGGCGCAACGGCCTTACATTCGGTAAACGCCGGAAAAGCTCCGTATAGCAACGAAAAAAGGCCGGGTTATGGCACCCCGGCCTTTCTACGATACCGGTGCGGCGGCGGATCAGCCGGCCAGTTTCTTCTTCAGCAGCTCGTTGACCGCGGCCGGATTGGCCTTGCCGCCGGAGGCTTTCATGGTCTGGCCGACGAAGAAGCCGAACAGCTTGTCCTTGCCCGAGCGGTATTCGGCGACCTTGTCGGCATTGGCGGCCATCACGTCGTCGATCACCTTTTCGATGGCACCGGTATCGGTGACCTGGCGCATGCCCTTCTCGTCGACGATGGCGGCGGCATCCTTGCCGGTTTCCACCATCAGCGCGAAGACATCCTTGGCCAGCCGGTTCGAGATTGTGTTGTCGGCGATCAGGTCGATCAGGCCGCCGAGCTTGTCGGCGGTGATGACGAAATCCTCCATCGACTGGCCCGACTTGTTGAGGAAGCCGAAATAGTCGCCGATCACCCAGTTGGCGCACAGCTTGCCGTCGCGGCCCTTGGCGACTTGCTCGTAGAAGTCGGCGGATTCCTTCTCGGCAACCAGCACGCTGGCGTCATAGGGACTGAGGCCCAGCTTGTCGATGAAGCGCGCCTTCTTCTCGTCGGGCAGTTCGGGCAAGGTCGCCTTGATGCCGTCGACCCAGTCCTGCTCGAATTCCAGCGGCAGCAGGTCGGGATCGGGGAAGTAGCGGTAGTCATGCGCCTCTTCCTTGGAGCGCATGCTGCGGGTCACACCCTTGCCGGTATCGAACAGGCGGGTCTCCTGGTCGATCTTGCCGCCGTCTTCCAGTATCTCGATCTGGCGCCGCGCCTCGTATTCGATAGCCTGCTGCACGAAACGCACCGAGTTAACGTTCTTGATCTCGCAGCGCGTGCCCAGCGGGCCGCCCGGCTTGCGCACCGACACATTGACGTCGGCGCGCATCGAGCCCTCGTCCATGTTGCCGTCGCAGGTGCCGAGATAGCGCACGATGGTGCGCAGCTTCTTGAGATACAGGCCGGCCTCTTCCGAGTTGCGCATGTCGGGCTCGGAGACGATTTCCATCAGCGCGACGCCCGACCGGTTGAGATCGATGAAGCTCTCGCGCGGATTCTGGTCATGCAGGCTCTTGCCGGCATCCTGTTCCAGATGCAGCCGGGTGATGCCGATCTCGCGGGTCGAGCCGTCGGCCATGTCGAGCAGCAGCTTGCCGGTACCGACGATCGGCTGCAGGTACTGGCTGATCTGGTAGCCCTGCGGCAGATCGGCGTAGAAGTAGTTCTTGCGGTCGAACACCGAATGCAGGTTGATCTGCGCCTTCAGGCCCAGCCCGGTGCGCACCGCCTGCTCGACGCAATAGGCGTTGATCACCGGCAGCATGCCGGGCATCGCCGCATCGACCAGGCTGACCTGGTGGTTCGGCTCGGCGCCGAAGGTGGTATCGGCACCGGAGAACAGCTTCGACTTCGAGGAGACCTGGGCATGGACTTCCATGCCGATGACGATCTCCCACGGTCCCGTGGCGCCCTGGATGTAATCTTTCTCGGCCATCTTACTGCCTCCACCACGCGGCGGGTTTCGCGGTGAAATCCGCAGCCTTTTCCAGCGCCCGGCCGGCGCGCAGCAGCACCGCCTCGTCGAACGGCCTGCCGATCAGCTGCAGGCCGAGCGGCAGGCCCTCGCTGTTCAGGCCGGCCGGCACCGACATGCCGGGCAGGCCGGCGAGATTCACCGGCACGGTGAACACGTCGTTCAGATACATGGTGACCGGGTCGTCGTTTTTCATGCCGATCGGGAACGCGGCGTTCGGCGCGGTCGGCGTCAGGATGGCGTCGACGCGCTGGAACGCCTGTTCGAAATCCTTCTTGATCAGCGTCCGCACCTTCTGCGCCTTGGTGTAATAGGCGTCGTAATAACCGGCCGACAGCACATACGTGCCGATCATGATGCGACGCTGCACCTCGCGGCCGAACCCGGCGCCGCGGGTATTCTCGTACATCTCGATCAGGTCCTTGCCCGGCACGCGCAGGCCGTAACGCACGCCGTCATAGCGGGCGAGATTCGACGAGGCCTCGGCCGGCGCCACGATGTAATAGGCCGACAGGGCGTAATGGGTATGCGGCAGGTGGATGTCGACGATCTCGGCACCGGCATCGCGCAGCCATTCCTTGCCGCGCTCCCACAGCGCCACGATCTCGCGATCCATGCCGTCCATATGGTATTCGCGCGGAATGCCGATGCGCAGGCCCTTCACGCCTCCTTCGAGGTTGGCGCAATAGTCCGGCACCGGCAGGTCGACGCTGGTGCTGTCCTTGGGGTCGAAACCGGCCATGGCCTGCAGCATCAACGCGCTGTCACGCACGCTGCGGGTCATCGGCCCGGCCTGGTCGAGCGACGAGGCGAAGGCGACGACGCCCCAGCGCGACACCCGGCCATAGGTCGGCTTGATCCCGGTGATGCCGCAGAGCGAGGCCGGCTGGCGGATCGAGCCGCCGGTATCGGTGCCGGTGGCGCCGAGCGCGAAGCCGGCCGCGACGGCCGCCGCCGAGCCGCCCGACGAGCCGCCGGGCACCAGCCTGGTGCCGTCCTTGGCCCGCCAGGGATTGACCGCGGGGCCGTAGTAACTGGTCTCGTTCGACGAGCCCATGGCGAATTCGTCGAGGTTCAGCTTGCCCAGCATGACCGCACCGGCCTGCCACAGGTTGGCGGTGACGGTACTTTCATAGGCCGGCTTGAAGCCGTCGAGGATATGGCTGCCGGCGGTGGTCAGCACGCCCTCGGTACAGAACAGGTCCTTGATGGCGAGCGGAATGCCCTCCAGCAGGCCGGCCTCGCCCTTCGCCCGGCGGGCATCGGAGGCCTTGGCCATCTCCAGCGCCTTCTCCGGCGTTTCGGTGATCATGGTGTTCAGCGGTTTCGCCGCCTGCATGGCAGCGACAGAGGCCTCGGTCAGTTCAACCGCGGTGAAATCCTTCTTTGCCAGCCCGTCGAGGGCGTCAGAAATGGTCAGCTTGGCCGGGTCGATACGCATCACTCAATCACCTTCGGCACCGTGTAGAAATCGCCCTGGCGCTGGGGGGCATTCTTCAGCACGGCTTCGGCATCGCCGCCGGCGGTGACCTTATCTTCACGCTGACGCAGCTTCATGGGCATGACCGAGGTCATCGGCGGGGTGTTTTCGGTATTCACCGCCTGCAGTTCCTCGACAAAGGAGAGAATCCGGTTCAATTCCGTGGTCATCGCCTCCAGCCGGTCGGGCTCCATATGGAGCCGGGCCAGCTTGGCGATCTTCGCCACGGCTGCTCTATCCAATGACATGCGCTGTCCGTTCGCTATAGTACCGGGGAGAATCCCTTGAAATGGCGGCGGAAAGTAACACCCGGCATGCCCACCGGCAACCCTGAGTCCCCACCTGCGCCGGTGCCGGAAAATCCGGCAAAAAAGCCCCCCTTCCGCCCCGCCGAGGGCCCGCTGCGGCTGCCCGCCGGACGGCGCTATCTGGGCCTCGATCTCGGCACCAAGACCATCGGGCTGGCGCTGTCCGATGCCGGCCACCGCATCGCCACGCCGCTGCGCACCCTGACCCGCAAGAAATTCACCCAGGATGCCACCGGACTGGCCGGGATCGTCACGGCCGAGAATGTCGGCGCGCTGGTGCTCGGCCTGCCGGTCAACATGGACGGCTCGGAGGGCCCGCGCTGCCAGGCGACCCGGGCCTTTGCGCGGAACATCGCCGGGGTGGTCGACCTGCCGGTCGCCCTGTGGGACGAGCGCCTCAGCACGGTGGCCGTGGAGCGGATGATGGTGCAGGCCGACCTCAGCCGGGCGCGGCGGGCGGAACTGGTCGACAAGCTGGCCGCCGGCTACATCCTGCAGAGCTATCTCGACTGGCTGGCGCAGCAGCCGGCGGGCTAAGCCCGCCCCTACTCCATCCCGAGCAGGCGGTAGATCCGGCGGGTATATTCGCCGAAGCGCTCGGTGGTCTTCATGTCGAGGGTGCGCGGGAACGGCAGGTCGATGGTAAACGCATCGGCCATGCGGGCGGGCCCGGAGGTCAGCACGGCGCAGCGCGAGCCGAGGAACACCGCCTCCTGGATCGAATGGGTAACGAAAATGATGGTCTTGCGGCTCTGCTGCCAGATGCGCAGCATCTCCAGATTCATCTTCTCGCGGGTCAGCGCATCGAGCGCGCCGAACGGCTCGTCCATCAGGATCAGCTTGGGGTCATGCACCAGCGCGCGGGCGATGGCGGCGCGCTGCTGCATGCCACCCGACAGCTCGTAGGGGTATTTCGCCTCGAAGCCCTCCAGCCCGACCATGGCGAGCAGGGCGCGGGCGCGGTCTTTGGCCGCCTTGCGCGGCAGGCCGAGGATATCGGCCGGCAGCAGCACGTTGTCGAGGATGGTGCGCCATTTCAGCAGCAGGGCCTGCTGGAACACCATGCCGACATCGCGGCCGGCCTCAAAGCCGGCCTGGCTGCCGATCTGCACCACGCCCTCGTCCGCCTTGTGCAGGTCGGCGAGGATCTTCAGCACGGTGGTCTTGCCGCAGCCGGACGGGCCGACCAGCGAGACCAGATCGCCCTCGGCGACATCGAAGGTGACATCCGAGACGGCGACGAATTCGCGGCCGCCGGTGCGATAGACCTTGCGGACATTCTGCAGATGGATCAGCGGCGCAGCCCCGCTCCGGGTCGCAGGCTCTGTCATGACAGCCAGCGCTCGCGGTTGGCGGCGACGAAGGCGTCATCGGACAGGTCGGCATGCTGGCGGCTGACCCGGTCGAGCAGCGCGGCCTGACCCGGGCTGAGGCCTTCTTCCGGGTCGAGGCACCAGATGCCCTCCAGCAGGCCCTGGCGACGCAGGATCTCGTGGCAGCCGGCGATGCAGCCATGGAAATTGTTAGCGACATCGAAGAAGGCGGCATTGCAGTCGGTCACCCGGGCATCCAGCCCGAGCAGCTCGGGCGAAACCGCGCCGGCCGCGATCTCGGCATGCACGCGGTCGAGCAGTTTCACCGCCTGCTGCGTCCAGACCGACCAGTGGCCAAGCAGGCCGCCGACAAAGCGCAAGGTCACCGGGCCGTCGTCGCGCATCACCGTGAACGGGATGGTCAGGTCGAGCACGATATGGTCGTCGTTGCCGGTGTAGAGCGAGATGCGTTTCTCGGCCCGCGCCATCGCCACGCCGCGCATGACGTCGAGGGTACGGTAGCGGTGGAACGGCGCCACCTTGATGGCAATGACATTGTCGATGCTGGCGAAGCGGCACCAGAAATCGGCGTCGAGCACCACGCCGCCCACTGCCGGCTGCAGGTAGAAACCGACCAGCGGGATTTCGGCGGCCACCGCCTCGCAATGGGCGATGATCGCGTCGGGCGAGGCATCCTTCATGGCGGCCAGGCTGAGCAGGCCGGCATGGTAGCCGAGCCGCACCGCGGTCTGCGCTTCCTGCACCGCCTGCGCGGTCTTGCCGGCGAGGCCGCCGACCATCACCAGCGGACGGTCGGTCCAGGCCTTGGCGTCTTCCATGGCGGCGGCCAGCACCGGCTCGTAGAGGCCGACCTCGCGGATGGCGAACTGGGTGGTATGCACGCCGACCGCCAGGCCGCCAACCCCGCAATCGACGTAATAGCGCGTCAGCGCGCGCTGGCGCCGGCGGTCGAACTGGCGGTTGGCATCCAGCGCCAGCGGATGCGCCGGGATCACCACGCCGCGGCGCAGACTGGCCAGCACGTCCTGCGGCAGACTGGAATGATGCAGACCCATGATGCTCTCTCGCCTCTCTTCTCGCGTCCTGTTGCTCTGCCCTGGCTCAGCCGAATTCCGGCCCGGCGATCACGAAGCTGCGGCCCGGATCGCCGAAGCCCGCGTCGCGATCCAGTACCATGCGGCGGAAACCGCGCTGTTTGCTGAAGCCGCGCTGCTGCAGTTCTGCGGCAATGCCGGTCCATTGCTCAGGGACATCGAGGAAAACCGGCCCGTCGATGCGCGCCAGCGCCGCCTGCAGCAGGGCGATGGCGGCGGCCTCGTCATTGGCGGCCAGCGGCCCGATCTGAGTGGCCAGCCGGCCCGGCCGTGCCAGCAGGATGCTGTGCTGCTTCAGGCGGAGCGCCAGATGCGGCGCGCGCGCCTGCAGGCTGCGCAGCAGGCCTTCGCGTGGCGCACCGCAGACGGCGGCATCCAGCGCGATGGCATCGGCGAGTCCGGCTTCATTCAGCGGCAGCGCGGTGGTGACGGCCGTATCATCCGGCCTGCCCGACCTCTGCCCCTGGCCCTGCCAGCGGGTGATGCCGTAGAGCGGCCGGAAACCGAGCGGGATGTAGATCTTCTCGCCGGCCGCCGTGGCATCGAGCAGCGGCACGAGACCCATGCGGCGCAGTTCGGCGATGCAATGGCGCAGCAGGCCGGTGCCGAGCCCGAGCCGCCGTGCCGTCGCCGTCACCAGCACCATGCTGATCCAGGCGAAAGCGCCGTAGGGCAGGATCGCCGCCGAGGCGAGCAGCCGGCCAGCCTCGCGACAGCCAAACACTTGGCCCGCGCCGAGGAAAATGCGCCAGTCATCCATCGTCTGGTTCCAGCCGGCCTCGGCCGACAGGGTCTGCAGGCCGGGAAGATCGGCCTCGGACAGACGATCGATGACCAGCGCGTCGGCCATGCTCAGTAGGCTCCGTCGCGCACTTCGAAATGGGTCGGCTTGCCGAGGCTGCGACCGCTGCGCGACACCCAGTCGGCGACCCAGTCGAGCATGGCGGCCAGCGGCACGCGCGGATAGCCGAACAGTCGCGCGGCCTCGGCGGCATTGTTCAGCCAGGCGGTCGGCGCCTCGGTGCCGGTAATCTGCGGCGTCTTGCCGAAGCGCTTGCCGAAGCTTTCGGCCAGCCAGCGCACGGCGATGGTCTCCGGCCCGGTGACGTTCAGCGGCGAGGTCGGCGCGGTGGCGGCGCGCAGGCAGCGCAGCGCCTGGGCATTGGCATCGCCCTGCCAGATCACATTGACATGGCCCATGGTGACATCCACCGGCTCGCCGCGCAGGACAAGCTGCGCCACGTCATGCAGCACGCCGTAGCGCAGGTCGATGGAGTAATTGAGCCGGAACAGCCGGCCCGGCGTGCCATGCACTTGCGAGAAATGCTCGAACATGCGCTCGCGGCCGATGCAGGACATGGCGTATTCGCCCGGCGGGTCCGGCGGCATCGCCTCGGTCGAACCCTGGCTGGCGACCGGCACGAAGGGATACACGCAGCCGGTCGAGAAAGCGACGATGCGCGAGGCGCGGAAGCTTTCGGCGACCAGTGCCGGCACATGGGCATTCATCGCCCAGGTCAGGCTCTGGTTGCCGCTGGCGCCGAACTTGCGGCCGGCCATGAACACGACATTCTTTGCCCGCGGCAGCGCGTCGACGGCGGCGCGGTCCATCAGGTCGGCGGCGATGGTCTCGATGCCGTGACGCTCGAGGCCTTCCTTCAGGCCCTTCTCGCTGAACCGGGCGACGCCGATCACGCGCCTGTCGGGCGCCGCGCGCTTGGCCAGCCGCGCCATGGTCGGGCCCATCTTGCCGCCGACGCCGAGGATCATGATATCGCCGTCGAGCGCGGCGAGGTCCGCCGCCAGCGCCCGGCTCGGCCGGGTCATGAATTCCTCCAGCGCCGCCTCGTCGGCGAAGCCGGTCGGCAGTACCCCGTCGTCAAGCCAGTGATCGATCTTCGTCATGATGAAATCCTTGCGTCCCTGCGGACCAGCAGATGTTCCAGCACCACCACCAGCAGGTAGAGCAGGATGCCGATCAGGGTGATGAGCACGACGGCCATGAACATGGCCGGGGTATCGAGCGCCGCCTGCACCTGAATCATCAGGTAGCCGAGGCCGCGGTCCGACGAGATGAACTCGCCGACCACCGCGCCGGCGACGGCGAGGATCGCCGCCACCTTCATGCCGGAGAAGACATAGGGCAGCGCGCCAGGCAGCTGGATGTAGATGAAGGCCTGCCAGCGCGAGCCCTTCAGCGAGCGCACCAAGTCGAGCAGGTCGGGTTCGACCTCCTTCAGGCCACGCACGGTGGTCAGCAGGATCGGGAAGAAGCAGAGCGACAGGGTGATCAACACGTTGGTGCCGATACCGTAGGAGAACCAGACGATGATCAGCGGCCCCAGCGCCACCTTGGGGATCATGTTCAGCGTGACGAACAGCGGGAAAACGGCCAGCGTCAGCAGTCGCGACCAGGTGAACATCAGCGCCAGCAGCACGCCGGCGACCAGCGACAGCACATAGCCGCCGAAGATCTCGATGCTGGTGACCCAGGTATTGCTCAGCCAAGCGTAGTTGCTCTTGGCCAGCGTAGCCAGGATGGCACTCGGCGCCGGCAGGATGAAGGCCGGCAGGCTGGTCATGCGCACCAGCACTTCCCAGACGATCACAGCGACCACATGGACCGCTAGGATGGTCAGCCAGCGCAGGCGGCGGCCATCCGGCGGGGGTGCCCCCGCCTCTGCCGTGTCCATGCCGGTCCGGTCGCCTGCTGCCATGCTCACCCCCTGGATGACTGCCGGCAGTCTAGCGGCAGCCCCTTACCTAATCAACCAACCAGTTGATTATTTGTCATCAAAATTACACGACCTCCGGCCGCAGGGCGGCCATGGCAAAGGTCACCACATGGCGGCGGCGTTCGGCCACCGCCTTCGGCTTGTCGAGCGGACGGCCGAAAATCGCCGACAGGGTGCGGTTGTTGGAAAAGAAGAAATACGACAGGCCGGCGATCGAGATGTAGAGCTGCACCGGGTCAAGGTCGTTGCGGAACACGCCCTCGGCGGCACCGCGCTCGATGGTCTGGCGCATCAGGGTGACCAGCGGCGAATGCATCTCCTCGAGCCGCGCCGAGCCGCGCACATGGCGGGCATCCTGGCGGTTCTCGTCATTCAGCAGGGCAATGAATTCGGGGTGTTCGGCCAGGTAATCGAAGGAAAAGCCGATCAGCCGTTCCATCGCGGCCAGCGGCGACAGGTCGGCCAGATGCAGGGCGCTCTCGCGCTCGCGGATCTCGGCATATACCGCCTCCAGCGCCGCCCGGTAGAGTTCGTCCTTGCTGCCGAAGTAATGGTAGACGAGCTGCTTGTTGACCCCGGCGCGCTGGGCGATCTCGTCGATGCGCGCCCCGGCAAAGCCCTTGGCGGCGAAATCGGCAATGGCCGCCTGCAGCAGGGCCGCCTTGGTGGCGACCCGGTCGCGGCGCCGCTCGGTACCCTCTTCCCGGCCCTGGACCGTCTCCTGCATCGCACCCTCTCTTTATCATCCAACCAGTTGATTAATTATTGAACGAATGTTGCCGTCTGGCTACAGTTTCCTCGCAGGGGCCGGCGCGGGCTCCGCGGCGGGACCCGACCGGCCCCCGCCGCCCGGAAACCACGAGGGGGAGACCACGGGGAGATCCGGAGGCGGCCGGCGAATCAAGCCTCGAGGGGGTTCATGATGACATTTCGCCGTATTCTTGCCATCGCCGTGACAGCCGCGGCCCTGCTGCCGGCGACCGGCCATGCCGCGGACAAGGTCAACCTGCTGCTGAACTGGGTGCCGACCGCCGACCATTCGCCCTACTACTATGCCAAGGCGCAGGGCTGGTACGAGAAGGAAGGCCTCGATGTCAGCATCGAAGCCGGCCGCGGCTCGGGCGTCGCCGTGCAGCGCATCGGCGCCGCCAGCACCGAATTCGCCATCGCCGACATGGCCACCGCGCTGGTCGGCAAGAGCAAGGGCGCCGACATCGTCGCCGTGATGGCGGTCTATGCCAATTCGCCGCAGGGCTTCTACTGGCTGAAGAGTTCGGGGATCAAGGGACCGGCGGATTTCCCCGGCAAGAAGCTCGGCAACCCGCCGGGCGATGCCTCGCGCGTGATGTGGCCGGCCTTCGCCAAGCTGGTCGGCATTCCGGCCGACTCGGTGACCTTCGTCAACATCGCGCCGCAGGCCAAGCTCGCCTCGCTGAAAAGCCATGTCATCGACATCACCAGCGACTTCTACAACGAGCATGACCTGAAGGTGCGCGAGTTCGGCAAGGACCTCGGCTTCCTCGCCTGGCGCAACATCGGCCTGAACCTCTATGGCAACTCGGTGATCGTCAACGGCGACTATCTCGCCAAGCACAAGGACATCGTCGCCAAGTTCACCAGGGTATCGCAGAAGGCCTTTGCCGCCTGCGTCGCCGATGTCAGCCCCTGCCTGAAGGCGCTGATGGCCAGCGTCAGTGGCCTCGACGAGCCGAACCAGCGCGACCAGTGGAACCGCATCAAGGAACTGATGGCCGACCCGACCACCACCAGCGTGGCGCTCGGTGCCTTCAGCGGCGACCGGCTGAAGAGCGACTACGACCTGGTGAAGACCTACTTCGGCATGGAAAAGGATTTCGATGTCGCCAAGGCCTATACCAACGAGTTCCTCGACACCTCGATCAAGATGACCAAATAAGCTGCCCCGTTTCGCGGCAGAAACCGGCGCGGGGCGGCAACGTCCCGCGCTTTCTTTTTTTGCGCCGCGGAAGATCATCCGGGCCATGACTTTCCCCTCGCCGGCCGGCCTGAATCTGCTACAGTCGCGGCAACCGGCGACCACAGCCGGCGGAAACATCCGTCCCGACGCCACCCCATCCTGCAGCAGGTCGCTCATGTCCGAGTTTGCCATTCCGGCCGGCCAGCCGGCCCTTCCCAGCCGCGATCTCAAGGTCATGGCGCTGGTCGGCGCCGCCCATGGCTGCAGCCATTTCTTCCAGCTCGTGCTGCCTTCGCTGTTTCCCTGGCTGAAGGATGTCTTCCAGGTCAGCTATACCGAGCTTGGCCTGATCACCACCTGCTTCTACGTGATCTCCGGCACCCTGCAGACCCCGGCCGGCTTCCTGGTCGACCGCATCGGCGCCCGCAACGTGCTGATGGGCGGCCTCGGCATCTTCTGCGTCGCCATCCTGCTGCTGTCGCTGGTCCCGGCCTACTGGATGCTGTTCCCGGTGATGCTGCTGGCCGGTCTCGGCAACTGCGTGTTCCATCCGGCCGATTATTCGATCCTCGGCGCCAGCATCGATTCCAAACGCCTCGGCGTCGCCTATGGCAGCCATACCTTTGCCGGCAATCTCGGCTGGGCGCTGGCGCCCGCGCTGATGGGCGGCGTGGCCGCTTTCGCCGGCTGGCATGCCGCGCCGCTGGTCGCCGGGATCATCGGCCTCGTCATCCTTGCCACCCTGGTGCTGAACCGCGACCTGCTGCGCGACGATGCCGGCGCCGGCCAGCGCAAGGCGGCCGGCAAGACAGGCGGCCCGGCACCGCTGCCGCTCGCCGCCATCCTCACCCTGCCGGTGGTGATGTGCTTCGTCTATTTCATGTTCACGTCCATCGTCGCCATCGGCCTGCAGAACTTCCTGCCGGCTACCCTGCAGACCCTGTTCGGCACCCCGCTCGCCATCGGCGCCACGGCGCTGACCGGCTTCCTGCTCGCCTCGGCCGTCGGCATCATGAGCGGCGGCTGGGTTGCCGACCGCGGCATCCCGGTCGAGGTGATCGTGGTCGGCGGGCTGCTGAGCTCGGGGGCGCTGATGCTGGTGGCGGCGCTGGTGCACCTGCCGGACTCCCTGCTGATCGCCTGCATTGCTGGCGCCGGCTTCCTGTTCGGCTTCACCACCCCGTCGCGTGACCTGATCGTGCGCGGCGCCACGCCCAAGGGCGCGTCGGGCCGGGTGTTCGGCTTCGTCTATTCCGGCCTCGATGCCGGCTCGGCGCTGGTGCCGCTGATCATGGGCCAGTTGCTCGACCACGGCCATGCCGACAAGGTACTGCTGTTCGTCGCCGCCATCCTCGCCTGCGGCAGCGTCACGGCCTTTACCGTGCGCCGCAAGTCGCAGCCGACAGCGGCCGCCGCGGAGTAATCCCGCCTCAGGCCGGCAGCGTCTCGAAGGTGTAGGTCTTGCTGATGATCTGCCAGCGGCCGTCGAGGCGGATCAGGCTGAGATAGTCGGTGAACAGCCGCGGCAGGATCGCGCAGTTCAGCTTCACCATCGCCGTATCGGGTCCGGTCATGTCGACCGAGAGAATCCGGTCATGCTCGCGGCCCTGCCCCTTGGCCTGCGGCGCCGGCCGGCCCTCGACCATCTTGCACCAGTCCTCGCGCGGCACCTGTACCAGCTTGCCGTCCGCCGATGCGAACAGGCTGGAGGCCGGGTGGAAGGCCTGCCGCAGCTTGGCTGTATCGCCTGCATACAGCCCGTCGAGATAGACCTGCACGATTTCCAGAATATCGGTGATCTGCGGGTTCACTGCCGTCATCGCCATTCTCCCTGAATCTGCCGGCAGCAGAACAGCCGGTCATACCGGCGTCAAGCGAAGCATTGTATGCTGACATGCCGGCGGCCGCCGGTGCCGCGCGCCGCAGGGAGGCTGGCCATGCGCATCGACTGGTCCGATCTTCAGCACGGGGAAATGACCGGACGGCTGCACGGCCGGCAGGTCGAAATCGAGGGCTGGTTCGCGGCCCTCAGTCCTGAAGCGCCCTCAGTCCTGAAGCATTGGGACCTGGCGACCGCCATGACATCTTTTTCCTGACCGACGAGCCGGCCTGCTGTGCCGGCTGTCTGCCGCACGACGCGGCGCGGATCATCACCGTCACCGCCGCGGCACCGACCGGCAGAGCCTGGCGGCCGCCACCGCCGCCCATCCCGCGATGATCGTGACCAGCGAGGGCGGCGACTTCCTCGAGGGCAGTGCCGACCGGGTCGACGAGGCCTATAAGCGCTGGCATCTGCGGCAGTTACAGCTCACCCATTACCGGGTCAACGAGCTGGGCGACATCCAGACCGAACCCCGCCTGCATGGCGGCCTGGCCGATGCCGGCGCCGCCGTCATCCGGCGCTGCAACCGCCGCGGCATCGTGGTCGATATCGCCCATGGCCCCTATGAACTGGTGAAGCGGGTGGCCGCGGTGACCGAAAAGCCGCTGGTGCTGCCGCATACCTCGCTGAATCCGAAGCCCGGCCGCTACAGCCGCACCATCAGCCCGGATCATGCCCGGATCGTCGCCGAAACCGGCGGCGTCATCGGCATCTGGCCGCCGACCACGATCTTCCCCGACATGGCCGCGCTGGCCGAGGGCATGGCGCGCATGGTCGAGGTCGCCGGCGTCGCCCATGTCGGGCTCGGCAGCGACATGATGGGGCTGCTGAGCCCGGCCGCCTTCAGCAGCTATGCCCAGTTGCCCGACCTTGCCGCGGCCCTGCTGGCGCAGGGGTTTTCGGCCGAGGAGACCGCCAAACTGCTGGGCGGCAATGCCGCACGGGTCTTCGCCGCCACACTGGCCTGAAAACCGCCCGCAGCACCGCCCGGCGCAGTGCTGCGGCCCGTCGGTCTTTGTGCAGCGCACGGCGTGACGCGACAAAAACATTAAAGGGGTTGCGCCGGCGCCCAAGGCTGCTTACGCTCCGCGAACAGATATATCAGATATCAAACCCGGCAATCGCACGACCGGGCGAAAAAACGAGGAAACGTCTTGATCTGCCGGACAGAAGGCCGGCGCCAATCCCCCCTGGACTGATCGGTGCCGTGCATCACTGCGCCGAGAGTGAACTGGTACTGAAGCGTTCATGACCGCCCGACTGCCAACGATGCAGGGGCGAAGACCGTCAGACAACCATGGGAGGGCGTATCCGCATGTCCGATTTCACCAGGCGCGATGTTCTGAAAACCACTGTGGCCGCCGCCGCGGCCGGTGCCGGCGGCAGCCTGCTGCTGCCGCAATCATCCTTCGCGCAACAGGCCCCGAACCTGAAGATCGAGAAAGGTGCCAAGCTGCGCGTGCTGCGCTGGAGCCAGTTCGTCCAGGGCGACATCGACCAGTGGATGGCCAACACCAAGAAATTCACCGAGAAGACCGGCGTCGAGGTCCGCATCGACCGCGAGAACTGGCCGGATGTCTCGCCCAAGGCCTCGGTGGCCGCCAATGTCGGCTCGGGCCCGGACATCATCGTCGACTTCTTCGACTCGCCGCAGCTGTTCTCCGACAAGCTGGTCGACCTCAGCGACATCGCCAACTATCTCGGCGGCAAATACGGCGGCTGGTTCCCGGTCTGCGAGAAGTACAGCAAGCGCGGCAGCAGGTGGATCGGCCTGCCGCTCGGTGCCGCCGGTGCCTGCATGGTCTATCGCAAAAGCCACATGGAAGCCGCTGGCTTCAAGGAATTCCCCAAGGACATGGACGGCTTCCTCAAGCTGTGCAAGGCGCTGCATGACAAGGGCACGCCGGCCGGCATGGCGCTCGGCAATGCGGTGGGCGACGGTTCGTGGACCTACTGGCTGATGTGGGCCTTCGGCGGCAAGATGGTCGACGACAAGAACAACGTCGTCATCAACAGCCCCGAAACGCTGAAGGCACTGGAATACGCCAAGGAACTGTATCCGACCTTTATCCAGGGCACGCTCGGCTGGCTCGACCCGAACAACAACAAGGCGTTCCTCGACGGCCAGATCAGTCTGACCAACAACGGCATCTCGGTCTACTATGCCGCCAAGACCTCGAAGGACCCCAAGCTGAACGAGATGGCGAAGGACATCTACCACGCCAACTTCCCGGTCGGCCCGGTCGGCAAGCCCACCGAACTGCACCTGTACAGCCAGTCCTACGTGTTCAAGTACTGCAAGTACCCGAACGCGGCGAAGGCCTACCTGCTGCACATGATGGAAAAGGAGCAGTACGAGCCTTGGCAGTCGGCGGCGATCGGCTATGTCACCCATCCGCTGAAAGCCTACGAGAACAATGCGGTCTGGAAGTCGGATCCGAAGAACCTGCCCTACCGCGACACGGTGAAGAACATGCTGTGGCACGGCTATTCGGGCGAGCTCGGCTATTCCTCGGCCGCCGCCTTGAACGACTACATCGTCAACAACATGGTGGCACAGGCTGCCTCGGGCTCGAAGTCACCCAAGGACGCCCTCGCCGAGGCCGAGAAGCGCCTGCAGCGTTTCTACAAGGTGTGAGTGCCGGCGGGGCGGCCGGGATGGTCGCCCCGCTTCTTTTCCCGTAGCCTGCCTTTGCGGATTGCCCTGACATGACCTCCCCCGTCCCGGCCTGGGACCGCCTGCGCGACAACACCACCTTCCTGACCCTGGTGTTCATGGCACCAGCGGGCCTGCTGCTGCTGGTCTTCCTGACCTATCCGCTCGGCCTCGGCATCTGGCTCGGCTTCACCGACACGCGCATCGGCCGGCCCGGCATCTTCATCGGCCTGGAAAACTACATCTCCCTGCTCGGCGATTCGATTTTCCTGAAATCGGTGTTCAACACGATCCTCTATACCAGCGTGGCGACGGTGATCAAATTCGCGCTTGGCCTGTGGCTCGCGCTGCTGCTGAACCGCCGCATGCCGTTCCAGGCCTTCATCCGCGCCATCGTGCTGCTGCCCTATATCGTGCCCACCGTGCTGTCCGCCATTGCCTTCTGGTGGATCTACGATTCGCAGTTCTCGATCCTCTCGTGGATGCTGACCAAGGCCGGCCTGATCCACCAGTACATCGACTTCCTCGGCAACGAGAACAACGCCCGCGCCGCGGTGATCGCCGCCAATATCTGGCGCGGCATCCCCTTTGTCGCCATCTGCCTGCTGGCCGGCCTGCAGACCATCTCGCCCAGCCTCTACGAGGCTGCCTCGCTGGATGGCGCCAATTCGTGGCAGCGCTTCCGCTTTGTCACCGTGCCGAACCTGATGCCGGTGCTCAGTATCGTGCTGACCTTCTCGATCCTGTTCACCTTTACCGATTTCCAGCTGATCTATGCGATCACCCGCGGCGGGCCGAACAATGCGACCCATCTGATGGCAACGCTGGCCTTCCAGCGCGGCATCAACGGCGGCCTGCTTGGCGAGGGCGCCGCCATTGCCATTGCCATGGTGCCGTTCCTGATCCTGTCGACGGCGATCAGCTACATCGCGCTGCAGCGCAAGAAGTGGCAGTGAGGAAAACGCGATGAGCGCTTCTGCAGACAGCCCGGCGAAAGCCGCCAAGCCCGGCCGCGAGGGCATGCAGTATCTGGACTCGGTGTCCTACCGGATGGTTACCCTGTGGCTGCCGCTCGGCATCTTCCTGCTGGTGCTGCTGTTCCCGTTCTACTGGATGGGTCTGACCACCTTCAAGCCGAACGGCGAGCTGCTCAACTACCAGGATTACGACCCGCTGTGGGTTGCCCACCCGACCTTGGACAACATCCACAAGCTGCTGTTCGAGACGCAGTATCCGCAATGGCTGCTGACCACCATGACGGTGGCGGTAGCGGCCACCGCGCTGTCGCTGTTCTGCTCGGTGCTGGCGGCCTATGCCATCGCGCGGCTGCGCTTCCGCGGCGCCGATACCGTGGGCCTGCTGATCTTCCTCGCCTATCTGGTGCCGCCGAGCATCCTGTTCATCCCGCTGGCCACCATGATCTTCCAGTTCGGGTTGTATGACAGCATGTGGGCGCTGATCCTCACCTACCCGACCTTCCTGATCCCGTTCTGCACCTGGCTGCTGATCGGCTATTTCAAGACACTGCCCTTCGAGCTGGAGGAATGCGCGCTGATCGACGGCGCCTCGCGCTTCCAGATCCTGTGGAAGATCATCCTGCCGCTCAGCCTGCCGGGCCTGATCTCGGCCGGCATCTTCGCGTTCACGCTGAGCTGGAACGAGTTCATCTACGCCCTCGCCTTCATCTCCTCGTCAGAGAACAAGACGGTGGCGGTCGGCGTGCTGACCGAACTGGTCGAGGGCGATGTCTATCACTGGGGGTCGCTGATGGCCGGCGCGCTGTTCGGCTCGCTGCCGGTGGCGATCCTGTATTCCTTCTTCGTCGACAGTTACGTCGCCAGCCTGACCGGTGCCGTGAAAGAATAGGCGCCGTGAAGGAATAACCGCTATTTCAGCCGGTGGTATTTCAGCGGCAGCAGCTCGGCCGGGCTGTAGGCGGCAAGCTGGCCCTGCTCGTTCAGGATGACACGGGCATCCGGGGCGAAGTCACGAATCATCTCGCGGCAGATGCCGCAGGGCGCCACCACCTGGATATCCTGATGCTCTTCGGTCGGCCGCGGATGCCGCACCGACACGATGGCGGTGACCGGATCGTCCGGTCCGGCGCCGTCGGCCATCGCCTGGCCGACCGCCACCGCCTCGGCACAGACCGAGGCGCGGCCGACATAGGTATCGAGATGCAGGCCGGTGAAGATGCGGCCCGAGCGCGTGCGCAGGGCCGCCGCAATATGGTGCCGCCCCACCGCATAGCGCTTGCGGATCAGGGCGGAGGCCGCCTCGATCAGCGCCAGGTCGTCAGGGCTGAGCGGCGCCGCGTTCATCCGAGCTGCCGCAGGGCATCGCCGAGCTTGTCGGCCAGCGCCGTCTGGGCCTCGCGGCGCTCGCGCTGCTCTTCTACCACCGCCTCGGGGGCGCGGGCGACGAATGTGGCGTCGCCGAGCTTGGCGTCGATCTTGCCGATCTCGGCCAGCGCCTTGTCGCGCTCCTTGCCGAGCCGTTCCTTTTCCTTCGCGATATCGATCACCTCGGCCAGCGGAAGCACGATGGTGGCCTCGTCGATTACCACCCGCGCCGAACCCTGCGGGGCCGGCTGGTCGGCCGTCATCGTCTCGATGCGGGCCAGCCGCTTGACCGGATCGGCATGGTGCTGCAGCCGCGCCGCCGTCTCGGCACTGCCACCGTTGACGATCATGGCGATCTTGGCGCCAGCCGGCACGTTCAGGGCCGCGCGGGCCGCGCGCACGCCGTCGATCAGCCGGATCAGCCAGTCAATCTCGGCCGCCGCCGCGGCATCTTCGGCCCGAGTGCCATCCGCCGGCCAGTCGCGCAGCATCAGCAGTCCATCCGGCGCACCATAGAGCTTGTCCCACAATTCCTCGGTCACGAACGGCATGAACGGGTGCAGCAGGTGGATCAGCTGGCGCAGCACATAGGCGCAGGTCGTCTGGGTCTCAGTCTTCAATGCGACATCTTCACCGAGTAATGCCGGCTTGATCAGCTCGAGATACCAGTCGCAGAAGGTGCCCCAGGTGAAATGGTAGAGCGCCCCGGCGGCATCGTTGAACTTGTAGGCATCAAGTGCGGTCTCGACGTCGCGGGCCGCCTGGCCGAGCCGGCCGAGGATCCACTTGTTGACCGTGCCCTGCACCTTGGCCGGATCGAAGTCCGCCGGCAGCGCGCAGCCGTTCATCTCGGCAAAGCGGGCGGCATTCCACAGCTTGGTGGCGAAGTTGCGATAGCCCTCGACACGCTGTTCCGACATCTTCACGTCGCGGCCCTGGGCGGCGAAGATCGACAGCGTGAAGCGCAGCGCGTCGGCGCCGTATTTGTCGATGATGTCGAGCGGGTCCATCACGTTGCCCTTGGACTTCGACATCTTCTGGCCCTTCTCGTCGCGGACCAGGGCGTGGATGTAGACCGTGTGAAACGGCACCTGCTTGGTGAAATGCAGGCCCATCATGATCATCCGGGCAACCCAGAAAAAGATGATGTCGAAGCCGGTGACCAACACGTCGGTCGGGTAATGCGACTGCAGCAGCGGCGTCTGTTCCGGCCAGCCCAGCGTCGAGAACGGCCACAGCGCCGACGAGAACCAGGTATCCAGCACATCCTCGTCGCGGGCGAGCGCGACGGCCTTGCCGTAATGCTTCGCCGCCTCGGCCTGTGCTTCGGCCTCGTCATAGGCAACGAAGACCTTGCCGTCCGGGCCGTACCAGGCCGGGATCTGATGGCCCCACCACAGCTGGCGCGAGATGCACCAGGGCTGGATGTTGCGCATCCATTCAAAGTAGGTCTTTTCCCAGTTCTTCGGCACGAACTGGATGGCGCCCGTCTCCACCGCCTCGATGGCCGGCCTGGCCAGCACCGCGGCATTGACATACCACTGCTCGGTCAGCCAGGGCTCGATCACCACCTGCGAGCGGTCACCATGCGGCACCATGTGCTTGTTGGGCTCGATCTTCTCGACCAGCTCCAGCGCTTCCATCGCGGCAACGATCGCCTTGCGGGCGGCGAAGCGCTCCATGCCGCGATATGTCTCGGGCACGGCGTCGTTCAGATGCGCATGCTTGTCGAAGATGTTGATCATCTCGAGGTTATGGCGCTTGCCGACCTCGAAGTCGTTGAAGTCATGCGCCGGGGTGATCTTCACGGCGCCCGAGCCCTTCTCGGGGTCGGAATACTCGTCGGCAACGATCGGGATACGGCGGCCGACGATCGGCAGGATGGCAAACTTGCCGACCAGATCCTTGTAGCGCTCGTCTTCCGGATGCACGGCGATGCCGGTATCGCCCAGCATGGTTTCCGGCCGCGTGGTGGCGACCGTAATGAAGGTATCCGCCATGCCGTCCACCGGATAGCGGAAATACCACAGATGGCTCTTCACCTCATGCTGCTCGACCTCGAGATCGGAGATCGCGGTCAGCAGCTTGGGGTCCCAGTTGACCAGCCGCTGGTCCTTGTAGATCAGGCCCTCGCGGTAGAGCTCGACGAAGACCTTGCGCACGGCGGCGCTCAGGCCCTCGTCCATGGTGAATCGCTCGCGGCTCCAGTCGCAGCTCTCGCCGAGCCGGCGTTGCTGGCCGGTGATCATGCCGCCGGATTCCGCCTTCCACTGCCAGACCCGCTCGACAAAGGCCTCGCGGCCCATCTGGTGGCGGTTCTGCTGCTGCGCGGCCAGCTGGCGCTCGACCACCATCTGGGTGGCGATGCCGGCATGGTCGGTGCCCGGCTGCCACAGCGCGTCGCGGCCACGCATGCGCTGGAAGCGGATCAGCACGTCCTGCAAGGTGTGGTTCAGTGCGTGGCCCATATGCAGGCTGCCGGTCACATTCGGCGGCGGCAGGGCGATGGTGTAGGGCTTGCCGGACTTCACGCCAGGGCGGAAGCAGCCGCCCTCCTCCCAGGCCTTGTACAGGCGGGCTTCGACGTCCTGGGGCGAAAAGGTCTTGTCCAGCATGAGCGCGGTCAACTTCGGAAAATCACGGAAAGGGCGGCAAATAAAGACGATCCGGGCCATCAAGTCCAGACTCTGGCAAGTCCAGACTTGGAGCCGGGTCGGGGAGCTTTGCCGGACGGTCAGGAACGGCCCGCAGGCCGCGATTTTACAGGTGATCCTGCTCTTCTTCCGCCTGGATGGTCAGGCGGGCGACCTCGCGCTCGACGATGCGCTGCACGATGGTGGCCAGATGCGCGTCCAGCCATTCCTTCAGCATCGGCCGCAGCAGTTCCTTGACCAGCTCTTCCAAGGTGCGCTGGCTGTTGCCCATGGCCATGGCACGCGAACCGGCCACGGCGCTGGACAGCTGCCCCAGATGGGCCGCGGCGCGGCTGGCGGTCGGCTCGGAGACCAGCCCCTCGTGATCGACGATGTCGGTCAGCTCGAGGATGTCGTCACGCGGCGGCGCGGCCGGCCGGCGCTGCGGTGCAGCCCGGCGCGGCGGCGGGGGCGGCGGCGGTTCGTAGGCCTCTTCCGGCTCCGGTTCGGGCTCCGGCTCGTAGGCGGGTTCCGGCTCGGGTTCGGGCTCCGGCTCCAGTTCGGGTTCCGGCGCCGCCATCATCGGCTCGGGTTCGGGCTCCGGTTCCGGCTCGGGCTCCGGTTCCGCCATCACCGGCTCGGCTTCGGGCTCCGGCGCGGCCGCAGGCGCAGCTCCGGCGTCATCGGCAGGGGCTCCGCCCTGCTCGGCACCGTCCTCGGAAATGATCCGGCGAATGGAGGCGAGAATCTCCTCCATTGTCGGTTCATTCTGACCTGCCTTAGGGTCGCTCATCCCCTCGCCCGAAATAAAATTGCCCGTAACATGGGCGTGCCAGCACAGGCATCGCCGCCCTTCCGGGACCCGCTGGCAGCCGGCGAGGCAGTTTCCGCCCCGATACCAGCCACCAGTCGAATCATCGGACCGATGGTATGCGCCGCAAAGATAACCGAACTGTTAACCTGGGTTAAGGGATTTTTTCCCGGAAATCCCTTTCAGGTTGCCAATTTACCCGATTCGCTGCGGTTTTTTTGCCGTCTCGTTACTCGACGTTCAGGCCACCGTCGGTGCCGAACCATTTGTCGCGCACGCGGTTATAATTGTTGATCGGATCGTAGTATTCGACCGGCAGGCCGAGTTGGCGGGCGCCGAGGCGGCCGACCGACGACAGCAGCGAATAGCCGGCGACATATTCGTCGCGATGAGCCTGCACCAGCGCCACGCGGGCGTCGAGGTATTCCTGCTCCTGATCCAGCACGTCCAGCGTGGTGCGCGAGCCGACCTCGGCTTCCTGCTGCACGCCTTCCAGCGCGACCCGGGCGGCATCGACCTGGTCGCTGCGGGCCTGGATGTTCGACCGCGCCGTGGTCAGGGTTTCCCAGGCCTGCACCACCGCCTGGCGGACGGCACGGCGCTGCTCCTCGACCTGGATCCGGCGCTGGTTGTAGATCTGCTTGCGCTGGCGGGTCTGGCTGTAGACCGAGCCCGACTCATAGAGCGGCACGGTCAGCGCCAGCGCGATCTGGGCGTTGTCGGAATCGATGTGCGAGGTGGTGGATTCTTCCGAGCGGGTCGCCGAGGCATTCACCGACACCGTCGGCAGCAGCGCACCGGAAATCGCCCGCACATCGAACCGCGCCGAGGCTTCGCGGAACTTCGCGCCCAGCAGGGTCGGGTTCTCGTCATAGGCGATGGTCAGCGACTCCTCCTCGCTTTTGGGCAGCGGCGGCAGCGGCGGCGGCTCCTTCAGCGTGCCGGGCATCTCGCCGATCACGCGGGCCAGCACGGCGCGGCTCGACACCAGTGCGCCTTCCGCCGAAATGCGGTCGGCGGTGGCACGGCTGAGCCGCGATTCCGCCTGCGCCACGTCGGTGCGGGTGATCTCGCCGACCCGGAAACGCTCGCGCGTCGCATCGAGCTGGCGGCGCAGCACTTCCTCGTTGTTGCGGTTGAGGTCGAGCACCGCCTGGTTCTGCACGACATCCATATAGGCCGTGACACCATCCAGCAGCACCGACCGCTCGGTGCCGGCCAGATCCTGCCGGCCGGCAAGAACGAGGGCCTCTGCCGAACTGGTCGAGGCCTCGGTACGGCCGCCGCGATACAGCGGCTGCGAGACGGTCAGCGACAGCGAGCGCGGTGTCGTGCTGCCGTCCTGCGTCGACGTGGTGTTGAGGCTGTAGTCGGTGGTCTGCTCGCCCACCGAGCCGTTGACCGACACCGTCGGGCGCCAGCCCGACAGCGCCTGCGGCACGCCTTCATCGGTGGCGCGCAGTGCGGCGCGGGCCGCCAGCAGCGTCGGGTTGTTGTTGTAGGCGGCGGACAGCACGTCCGTGAACTCCTGGGCAGATGCCGCGGGGGCAACGATTGCCGCAACGCCGACCAGCGCCGACGCGAGAAGAGCCTGTCTGAATGTCATGACGCGCATCGTCCTTTTCTTATCCTGTGACCCCATCTTGCAGCGTCGTTCCCGTGTCAGCATACCGGCGATTCCGCCTGATTGGTCTTGAACGCTTACTCTATTCAGTATCGGGCCATGCCGGGATCGATCTGTTCCGCCCAGGCATGAATGCCGCCAGCCAGGTTGATGGCCTGCGGAAAACCGTTCGCACGCAGCCACTGCATCACCTGCCGGCTGCGGCCGCCGTGATGGCACATCACCACCAGCGGCTTGTCCTGCGGCAGTTCGGCTTTGCGCGCCGGAATCTGCTGCATCGGAATCTTCAGGCTGTCTGCCAGGGCACAGAGCGCCACTTCCCAATCCTCGCGCACATCGAGCACGGCGATGTCGCGGCCGGCCTTGCGCCAGTCATCGAGGTCGCCGACAGCGATTTCAGCAGGCAGATCGGTGATGGTCATCTCCCCCCGGAGCCGGTCAGAACACGAAGCCGGCCGGTTGTTCGAAGCCCGGCAGCATCGGCGTACCGGCGTCAAACAGGATCCGCTCGGCAAAGGTGCCGCCGGTACGATGCACGAACACCGCCTGGCCGATCGGCGCATCGGCGCCGCGGACCACGCCGACCAGGCGACCGCCATCGGCCAGCTGTTCGAGCAGGGCCGGCGAAATTTCCGGCACGGCGCCGGCGATGAGGATCACGTTGAACGGGCCCTGCTTGGCCAGCCCGGCGGCCAGCGGTCCCTCGATGAGGGCGGTATTGTCGATCCCGAGCTGCTGCAGCGTCTGGCCGGCCTGGGCCACCAGAGCCGCATCGGCATCAAGGCCGATCACCGTATTGGCCAGCTTGGCGAGAACGGCAACGTCGTAACCGGTGGCGCAGCCCACCACGAGGGCAATGTCCTGCGGGTCGACCTCGGCTTCCTGCAGCAGGCGGGCCAGGATCATCGGCTCCAGCAGATAGCGGCCGGGCGCCACGGTCACGTCTTCGTCCATATAGGCGACGCCGCGATAGGCCTTGGGCACGAACTGTTCGCGTGGCACGGCGGCCATGGCCGCAATCACATTCTCGTCAATGACCTTGTTCGGGCGTAGCTGCGTGAGCACCATATAGCGGCGCGCTTCGGCGAATTGACGGTCGGCAAGGGCCATGACGATGGAATCCGTGCTGGTGACGCGGAAAAGAATCTTGCCCTTATAATGCTGCAATGCAGTGAAAACAATGGCCCGATTTGGGCTTAGCGGCAGCGATTCCGCCCGCGCAATGGCCGCCGTCACACCCGGCCGCAATACCCTGAACCTCTTGACCCCGCCGGGGCGGAACCCGTAGTAAAGGGCGCGCTTACCGGGGGTCTGGTGGCGGAGTGGTGACGCAGCGGACTGCAAATCCGCGTACGCCGGTTCAATTCCGGCCCAGACCTCCAAATTTCCCGGAAATTTCCATAAAAACAGGCATCTTCAAGCCTGCCAGACGACCCGGAGCGTTCCGGTCTCCGTTTCCTGCGGCTGCGCCCGGCCGGGACCCCTGCAATCAGGAATACACTCTCATCCGGCCGCCGGACCGGCTATGATTCCGCTCTCTCCCCGAATCGCGGCAGGAGGCAGCGGTGAAAATCATCGGATTTACCAAGAACAACAAGGTCGACCATCTGCTGAGCAAGGACATGCTGGACCGCGAAGTCACCCGCAAGCTGCAAAAATTCCTCGAGGAAGTCGAGATGGCGATCTTCAGCGCCAATCGCGAGGTGATCCACAAAGCGGTGCCGGAGCTGACCCGGGAGTCGTTCATGGCCTTTGCCGTGCGGGTCGCCGAGGCCCGTGCCCGCTACATCAAGATCGCGCTGGAACTGTCGACGAAGACCAACCCTTCGCCGGAGGATATCGCCCGGCTCAAAGCCGCCCGCGAGGGCAACGACGAACTCGTCCATGCCTTCGAGGCCACCAAGCGGGTGATCGAGCGCGGCTATACGACTATGGTGCGGTGATCCCGGCTGCAGCGTTGCGGCAGCCGCGTGATCGGGGCATGATTTCCAAGCCGTTCGCCCTATATCTTTCCCATCCCGCCCCGACAGACAGAGTCCGATGTCCGCCCTGCCCGATTCCATCGATGCCGTCGAAAACCTGCTGAGCGGCGGCGACTATGTCGCCGACCGGTCGCTGGCCACCACGCTGTTCCTGGCCCTGAAAATGGGTCGGCCGCTGTTTCTCGAGGGCGAAGCCGGTGTCGGCAAGACCGAGATCGCTAAGGTGCTGGCGGCAACGCTGGGCCGGCGCCTGGTCCGCCTGCAGTGCTATGAAGGCCTCGACCTGTCCTCGGCGGTCTACGAGTGGAACTATCCGCGCCAGATGCTGGAGATTCGCCTGGCCGAGGCCACTGGCGAAGGCGACAAGGGTTCACTGGCGCGCGACCTGTTCAGCCCCGATTTCCTGATCGAACGGCCGCTGCTGCAGGCGCTGAAACCCGATCCGCTGGGCGCACCGGTGCTGCTGATCGACGAACTCGACCGGACCGATGAGCCCTTCGAGGCCTACCTGCTGGAAGTGCTGTCGGATTTCCAGATCACCATTCCGGAGATCGGCGCGATAAAGGCGGACGAGCCGCCCATCGTCATCATCACTTCGAACCGCACGCGCGAAATCCATGACGCGCTGAAGCGGCGCTGCCTGTATTACTGGGTCGATTATCCCGATGCCGAACGCGAACTGGCGATCCTCAATCGCAAGGTGCCCGGCGCGCCGCAGCGCCTGAACCGCGAGATCGTCGCCTTCGTGCAGTATCTGCGCGAGACCGAACTGTTCAAGCTGCCCGGCGTGGCCGAAACGATCGACTGGACGCGGGCGCTGGCCTTCCTCGACAAGGTGGCGCTCGATCCGGAAACCATCGACAACACGCTCGGGGTGCTGCTCAAGTACCAGGACGACATCGCCAAGATGAAGGGCTCCGAGGCCGCCGCGATCCTGCACAAGGTGCAGCAGGACATGGCCGCGCTCGGCGTCTGACGGCGCCGGTCATGAACAACCTGCTGCCCGACCTGCCCTCCGATGGCGAACAGCCAAGCGGCGAGCGCAGCGCCTTTGCCGCCAATATCGTGCATTTCGTGCGCCTGCTGCGCGCTGCCGGGCTGCGGCTGGGTCCCGGCAAGGCGATCGACGCGGTGCGCGCCGTCGAGGTCGCCGGCATCCGCCGCCGCGATGACCTGTACTGGACGCTGTTCTCTGTGCTGGTGAACCGGCGCGACCAGCGCGAACTGTTCGACCAGGCCTTCCACATTTTCTGGCGCGACCCGAAGATCCTCGAGCGCATGATGAGCCTGATGCTGCCGCAGGCGGACGGCAGCGCCGACCAGAAAAAGAAAGAGCTGTCGCAGCGCATCCGCCAGGCCATGCTGCCCGGCCAGGGCGCACTGCCACGGGAGAACAGCGGCGAGAAGGAAATCGAGATCGACGCGACCCTGACCTTCTCGGCGCAGGAACTGCTGCAGCAGAAGGATTTCGCCGAGATGACGGCCGAGGAGCTCGACGCCGCCAGGGCAGCACTGGCGCGCATCGCCTGGCCATTCCGGCCGCAGAAGACCCGCCGCCTGCGCCCCGATCCGCGCGGGCCCCGCATCGACCTGCGCGCCAGCCTGCAGGCCAGCCTGCGCACCGGCGGCACGCTGATCCCGCTGAAGCGCAAAAGCGCCGGCCTGCGCCCGCCGCCGCTGGTGGTGCTGTGCGACATTTCCGGCTCGATGAGCCAGTACAGCCGCATGTTCCTGCATTTCATGCATGCCCTGAGCAACGACCGCGCCCGGGTGCACAGCTTCCTGTTCGGCACGCGGCTGACCAATGTCACCCGCCTGCTGCGCCAGCGCGATGTCGACAAGGCGCTGGCCGCCGTCAGCGAGAAGGTGCCCGACTGGTCGGGCGGCACCCGCATCGGCACGACGCTAGAGGAGTTCAACCGGCTGTGGTCGCGCCGCGTGCTGGCCCAGGGCGCCGTGGTGCTGCTGGTCACCGACGGGCTCGATCGCGAGGGCGGCAGCGGGCTGGCCCGCGAGATGGAACGGCTGCACAAATCCTGCCGCCGGCTGATCTGGCTCAACCCGCTGCTGCGCTGGGACGGGTTCGAGCCGAAAGCCGCCGGAATCCGGGCGATCCTGCCCCAGGTTGACGATTTCCGCCCGGTTCACAATCTTAGCTCCATCGCCGATCTTGCCGCAGCGCTGAGCCACGCCAGCAATGCCGGCAACCGGCTGAAGCACAATCTCGGAAGGATGGCCGCATGACCACCGACATCTCGGACGACATTCTTGCCACCGCGCTGGACTGGAAACAGGCCGGCAAGGGTGTGGCGCTCGCCACCGTGGTCACCACCTGGGGCTCGGCACCGCGGCCCGTCGGCAGCCAGCTTGCCGTTGATAACGACGGCAAGTTCATCGGCTCGGTGTCCGGCGGCTGCATCGAGGGCGCCGTGGTGACCGAGGCGCTGGATGCCATCGCCGACGGCAAGCCGCGCATGCTCGATTTCGGCGTCTCCGACGCCCAGGCCTGGGAAGTCGGCCTCGCCTGCGGCGGCAAGATCCAGGTCTATGTGGAACGGCTCGACGGATGAAACAGGACATTCTCAAGCAGCTGCAGCAGGACCGCGCCGACAAACGGCCGGTGGTGCTGGCGACCTTCCTGAACAGCGGCGAGCAGCGCCTGCTGTATCTGCAGGGCAAGAAGGGCCTCAAGGATCTCGACCCGCGCATCGGCGAGGCGGCACGCGCCGCCCTGCTGGAGGACAAGCCGCGCACCATCGATACCGAACAGGGCCCCCTCTTCCTCAACGTGTTTAATCCGCCGCTGCGGCTGGTGCTGGTCGGCGCCGTGCATATCGCCCAGGCCCTGGTGCCGATGGCGCAGTTCACCGGCTATGAGGTCGTAGTGATCGACCCGCGCAGCGCGTTTGGTTCGGTCGAGCGCTTTCCCGGCGTGACGCTGTCGAACGACTGGCCCGACGAGGCGATGGAACAGCTGAAACCCGACCTGCGCACGGCGGTCGTGACCCTGACCCACGATCCGAAGATCGACGATCCGGCGCTGATCGCGGCGCTGACGTCGGATGTGTTCTATATCGGCGCGCTCGGCAGCAGGAAGACCCATGGGGCGCGGCTTGAGCGCCTGCGTGCCGCCGGCATCCCGGAGCATGAATTCGCCCGCATCCACGGGCCGGTCGGGCTGGCCATCGGCGCCAAGTCACCGGCCGAGATCGCCATTTCGATCCTCGCGCAGATGACGGCAGCCCTGCGTCAGCCGGCCCCGCGCGAGGCCGCAGCCGGAACCGTCACGGCGGCTGCCTGACCGATGTTCTTCGGTCCGGTTGCTGTCAGCGGCGCCCGGGGCGCCATCCTCGGCCACAGCCTTGCGGTCGGCAATGACCGCTTCCGCAAGGGCCGCCGGCTCAGCGACGAGGATATTGCCGCGCTGGCTGCCGCCGGCCATCGCGAGGTTTATGTCGCCCGGCTGGATGCCGGCGACATGGCCGAGGACGAGGCGGCACAGCGCATTGCCGTGGCGGCGGCAGGCCCACAGGCCCGTGCTGCCGCAGCCTTCACCGGCCGCGCCAATCTCTATGCCGAAACGGCCGGCATTGCCGTGATCGATGGCGCCCGCGTGGCGGCGCTGAACCAGCTCGACGAGGCACTGACGGTGGCAACGGTCGCGCCCTGGGAACCGGTCGAGGCCGGCCAGATGCTCGCCACCGTGAAGATCATCCCCTTCGCGGCACCGTGTACCGCCATCGAACGTGGCGAAGCCCTGCTTGCGGCAGCCGGCGAACCGCTGGTGCGCGTCGCGCCGTTCCAGCCGCGTGACGTCGGCTTGGTGCTGACCCGCGTGGCCGGCACCAAGGACAGCGTGCTGGCCAAGACCGGACAGGCGGTGGCCGGCCGCCTCGCCCAGTTCGGCAGCCGCATCGCCGCCAGCCGCACGGTGGCACACGAGACAGCCGCCGTAGCCGGTGCCATTTCCGAGCTGAAAGCCGCCGGCTGCGCACCGATCTTCGTGTTCGGCGCCTCGGCCACCGTCGACCGCGGCGATGTGGTGCCGGCTGGCCTGGTGGCTGCCGGCGGCGAGGTGCTGCATTTCGGCATGCCAGTCGACCCCGGCAACCTGCTGGTACTCGGCCGGCACGGTGCCGTGCCGGTGGTCGGCGTGCCGGGCTGCGCGCGATCGCCGAAGCTGAATGGCTTCGACTGGGTACTGCAGCGGCTCTGCGCCGGCCTCGAGGTCACGTCGCGCGACATCACCGCCATGGGGCTGGGCGGCCTGCTGAAGGAAATCCCCAGCCGCCCGATGCCGCGCGACGGCACCGCCCCCCCGGCCGCCCCCGCCGCGCCGCGCCGTCCGAACATCGCCGTGCTGGTCCTGGCCGCCGGCCTGTCGCGCCGCTTCGGCGACGGCCACAAGCTGCTGGCCGAGGTCGACGGCCGCCCGGTGATCCGCCATGTGGTGGAAACTGCGCTGCAGACGGATCATCGCCCGGTGCTGCTGGTCACCGGCCACCAGGCGGACGCCGTGACCGCCGCGGCCGGCAACGGGGACCGCCTCCAGGTTGTCCATAACCCCGCCTACGCGGAAGGACTGGCCGGCTCGCTGCGGACCGGTATGGCCGCCCTGCCGCCGGATACTGACGGCGTTCTGGTCTGCCTGGGCGACATGCCCGATGTCTCGACCATGGTCCTCGACCAGCTCGCCGCGGCCTTCAATCCGGTCGAGGGGCGCGCGATCTGCCTGCCGGTTTTCAATGGCAAGCGCGGCAACCCTGCATTGTGGGGGGCCCAGTTCTTCGACGAGCTTGCACGCCTGCAGGGCGACAGCGGCGCCCGCAGCCTGTTCATGCCGCATGCCGAATGGATCTGCGAAGTACCCGTCGACTGCGCCGGCATCCTGCTTGACTACGACACGCCAGCCATGCTGGCGGCACGCGGAAATACCACTGCCTGACGTCAAATGCTTTAAGGTTAACGTAAAATTAGGTCCCGACGGACGAGTAATTCAATCATATGGCTTTTGCCTCACCGGGGAATTTGCCATATTGACTATCTCGCGGGGGCCCAAGAACAGCTAACGATCGGCGTGTTGCCGCCCTCTCCACCAGCGTTACCGGAGAAAGCGACCGTTTCGATGAGCGAGGCAGTAAACCAGAGCCAGATTACGTTCGACGACGAGAAGATGCTGACCGATCTTGAGCGTGTGATGCGCGGCAAGATTTTCGGTGGCCGTCTCGCCGCGATCTTGCAGTTCGTCAATCCCAAGACCTTCGAGCGTAATCGGGAAAGCTACAACATCGTCGTGCATTCGATCCGCTCCCTCATGTCGAAATACGAGGGAACGTTTTACACGTTGCACGATTATTCGATCGTCCTGTTCGTCCGGCTGTCGGAACGGTTTTTTGACCAGACCTTCGAGAAGCTGGTGCTGGAAATCGATGACATCCTGACCCGCAACAATGTCGCCATCGGCCTGACCCCCGAGGAAGCCGAGAACGCCGTCCGCTGGTACCGCTTCGACAGCCAGGTCGAAGACCTGCAGGAGTGGATGGACGGCCTGCAGCAGCGCTATCGCACCTACACCGAGCGCCGCAAGCGCCTGCTGGCCAAGGCCGGCACCGCCGCCGGCCAGGGCGAAGGCATGCCGCTGACGCCGGGTGCGCTGCAGCAGATCGACGACATCCTGAAGAAGGCCGATGTCTCGACCTTCATGAAGCGCCAGCCGGTGACGCTGTGCTTCGGCAACCAGCCGCCGAAGCCGATCTTCCACGAAATCTTTGTCGGCGTGAACGAACTGCGCCAGGCCATCGCGCCGAACGTGAACCTGCGCGGTGCCCGCTCACTGTTCCACCACCTGACCCGCACGCTCGACACCCGCGTGTTCCGCTCGCTGCTCGACGGCTATGTCAGCCGCAACAGCGGCCCGTTCAGCATCAACCTGAACGTCAGCACCATCCTCAGCGACACCTTCCGCGATTTCGACAGCCGCATCGGCAATATCGTGAAGAAGGAACAGATCATCATCGAGCTGCAGCGCTATGATGTGTTCTGGGATTACGGCGAGTATCTGCTGGCCTGCGAGTTCCTGCACAATTCCGGCTATCGCCTGCTGCTCGACGGCATCACGCCCGACCTGCTGCAGCTGTTCGGCCGCAAGGAACTGAAAGCCGATTTCATCAAGCTGTTCTATTTCCGCGACCGGCACGACGAATGGACCTCGAAGGACATCGCTTCCCGGATCGCCGAGGCCGATGCCAACCGGGTGATCATGGCCCGCTGTGAAACCGAGGAAGCGCTGAAGGCCGGCATGGCCGCCGGCGTGCGGCTGTTCCAGGGCTGGCATATCGACAACCTGATCCGCGCCTCGCGCGAAGTGGTGAACTGAGCCGCGGCTCAGTCACCAGCCACCGCCTTCAAACAGCGAGCGACCGAGCCATGTGGACCCGTTCTAACCCGAAACCCAACCCTGCCGAGAAAGACGTGACCGAGCTGCGCCCGCACAGCCCGAAAAAGGTCGTCACGCCGAAGGACAACGAACGGATCGAGAAGATCCTCGCCAGCATCGCGATCGATACGTCGCAGACCTTCAATGCGATGCTCGATTCACTGATGGGCGAACGGCCGGTCTCGCATCACGAAAGCAACCAGACCCGCGATTTCATCGCCACGATGTTCGACGAGATCCGCCAGGAGAGCAATCGCGACGCCGTGGTGCTGGCCCGCAAGTTCGCCGACATGTGCATGCGTGCCGCCGACCAGCTCAACGACAACCACCAGCGCACCGTGGCGCGCTGCGTCAGCGAACTGTTCGAGCAGTTCGCCTCGAAGCTCGACCACCGCGAGCCGGCCAACTCCAACTGAGTCTGGCCCGGCGGCTCAGGCCGCCTTGGGGCGGTATTCTTCCAGCTTGGTGAGGAAATCGCCGGCCGTCTGCGTCGCGTTCTCGCCGGTCGCCTCTTTGTACAGCTTCGCGTCCTCCGCCGACAGCCGTACCAGCGGGCGGATCAGTCCGTCGAAAAACAGGTAGAATTCCCGGTTGCCGAACGGCAGGGCCTGGCCCTCGAACGGCCGCTCGATATACACCGTCGACGACAGGCCGACCGCGGTCGGGTCATGCTGCATCACCTTCATCGCCCAGTCGCGGCGGGCGTCGAAACTGCGGAAGGCGCGGATCATCCGGCCCATCACCGAGAAGTACATGCGCTTGGCGCGCGGGTCGGCATAGAAGCGCGCCCAGTCGAGCTGGCCGCCTTCGGGGCCGCGCAGCTCGTCGGCGATCTCCGCCGACTGCTCCGCCATTGCCTCGACCTCGTCACCGAACAGCGACCGCACGAAGAAAAAGAAGTTGCCGATCAGCCGGCGGTCGAGCCGGTTCTCGGCAAACAGCGGGTCGAGCGGATGCACCAGCAGGCGACCGAAGGCATTGACCCGGGCACCGCGCCGCTGGTCGTCCTCCATCACCTTGAGCACGCCGTCATAGGACGCGCGGTAGAAATGGTCGTAATCCGGCGCCGTCTTCATCACCTCGACAAGCTGCGCCAGCCGGTCATAGCTCAGCGGTCCCTTGGCCGCCTCGGCCGACGCGCCCTGCAGCAGGGCGTCCAGCACCTTGTTGGCCATCTGGCGCAGATAATCAGGGCCGCGATTAAGCATGGTGAGTTGTTTTCCGGGCGAATCCGTGCATGTTGCGGGAAAGATTATGCTGCAGGCCGGCCGGATGCGAGGCAATTCTTGTATTTCCCGCCAGCCCGCCACACACTGTTCGTTAACCCTGTTTTCATACGGCTGTACCGTGTCATCCCTGCCCTATTCCAGCACGTCCTCGCTCCGGCTGCCGGTTGACCTGCGGCTGCGCCGCATCCTGCTGGTCGATCCGGACAACCGGACACGCCAGTCGGTGCAGCGCATGCTGGCGCGCCTGCATCTCGGCGAGGTGCGCGAGGCCGTCAACAGCGCCGAAGCCTATGACGTGCTGCAGCGCGCGGAAGTTCCGGTCGATCTGATGATCACCGAACTCAACCTGCCCGTTCACGACGGCTTCGCGCTGATCCGCAGCATCCGCAACAGCCCCGACCTGCCGGACCCCAGCATCGCCATCGTCGCCCTGTCGGACAGCCGCGACGGCACCACGCTCAGCCGCCTGCAGAAGCTGGATGTGGTCAGCCTGCTGGTCAGGCCGGTCGGCAGCCGCGAACTGTTCGAGCGCATCATCCTGGCCCTGCGCAGCGTCAAACCCCGGCCGCCTGAAGTCAAAACCCTGAGTTGATCCCATGAGCATGATCCTGACGCTGTCCTGCCGCGACCGGCCCGGCATTGTGGCTGCTGTTTCCGGCTTCCTGGCCGAGCATCGCTTCAACATCCGCGATTCCGCGCAGTTCGGCGATGCCGAGACCGGCCTGTTCTTCATGCGAGTCAGCTTTGACGACCTCGACGGTGCGCGGCCGGTTGACAGCGTGCGCGAGGCCTTTGCCGCTGTGGCCGGCCCCTTCGCCATGACCTGGGAAATTCACGCCGAGGGCGCCCGGTCCCGCGTCCTTGTCATGGTATCGCGGTTCGGCCATTGCCTGAACGACCTGCTGTACCGCTATTCCATCGGCGCCCTGCCGATCGAGATTCCGGCCATCGTCTCAAACCACCGCGACTCATACCAGCGCGCGGCGGCGCTCGACATCCCCTACCATCACCTGCCGGTCACGCCGAGCAGCAAGGCGCGGCAGGAAGACCTGCTGCTGCGGATCGTGGAGGACGAGCGCATCGACCTTGTGGTGCTGGCGCGCTACATGCAGGTGCTGTCGCCGGACCTGTGCCGCGCCATGCCCGGGCGCATCATCAACATTCACCATTCCTTCCTGCCCAGCTTCAAGGGCGCCCGGCCCTACCAGCAGGCTCATGCCCGCGGCGTGAAGATCATTGGCGCCACCGCCCATTACGTGACCGCCGATCTCGACGAAGGCCCGATCATCGAGCAGGAGACGGGCCGCGTCGACCATGCGCTGTCGCCCGACCAGCTCGCCGCCGTCGGTCGCGACATCGAAAGCCTGGTGCTGGCGCGCGCCGTCAAATACCACGTCGAACACCGCATCTTCCTGAACGGCGACAAGACCGTGGTGTTCCGCGGCTGACCTGCGCCGGCCGGACCGGCTGAGGAGGACCGGCAATGATCGATCATGTCTCGGTTCCGGTGCGTGATCTGGCACTCAGCGCGGCTTTCTACGATGCCGTACTGGCGCCCCTGCTGCTGCGCCGCCTGGTCGAGCGCCCGGCCACCGTCGGTTTCGGCAAGGCCTATCCGGAATTCTGGCTGAACCTGCGGCCGGGCCTGCCTGCCGCGCCGGCGGATACCGGTGCGCATGTCTGCCTGCGCGCGCCGGATGTCGCCGCCGTCGAAGCCTTTCACACCGCCGCCCTGCACCATGGCGGCCGCAGCGACGGCGCACCCGGCCCGCGCCAGGCCGCCATGACAGAGTATTTCGGCGCCTTCATCCGCGACCCCGACGGCAACAAGATCGAAGCCGTGACCTTTCCCCGCCCGTCGGCCTGACCAGTCCGCCTGCGTAATCCCGTCGATATGGTCTGCCCCGGACGCGACAGGGGTGCTATCCTGTCGCCACGACTCCGCAGTCATCCCAAGGGAGCCTGACGGACTTGCCATTGCCCCGTGCCATAGCCTTTCGCCCCGACCGCCGCCGCCTGCTGGGCGCTGCCGGCGCGGCGGCACTGCTGGCACCGCTACGAACCGTGCGGGCCGAAACCGGCATCACCGTCGATCTGGCCCTGGTGTTGGCCGCCGACTGCTCGGGCAGCGTCCAGACCGATCACTACGTCCTGCAGCAGCGCGGCTATGCCGATGCCTTCCGCGATCCAGCCGTGATCCGGGCGATCGGCTCCGGGGTCAATGGCCGCATCGCCGCCTGCTATTTCCAGTGGTCGGGCTACGGACTGCAAACCCTGCTGCAACCCTGGACCCTGCTGCACGACAAGACCGAGATCGCCGTCTTTGCCACCGCACTGGAACGCGCCGAACGCACGCTCTATGGCGGCGGCACCGCACCGGCCGGGGCCATGCGGTTCGGACGCGACCTGCTCGACCACCTGGTGGCCGGCGACCGGCCCCTGCAGGCCCTGCGCCGGGTCATCGACATATCCGGCGACGGCCGCACCAATGTCGGCCCCGCGCCGGGCGAAGAGCGCACTGAAACCATCGCGGCCGGCATCACCATCAACGGTCTGCCGATCCTGCATATGGAACCGGATATCGACGATTACTACGAGCGGGAGATCATCGGTGGCAATGGCGCCTTCCTGGTGCCGGCCCGCGACTTCAACGCCTTTCGTGAAGCGATCCGGCGCAAGCTGATCCAGGAAATCGCCGGCATCCTGCCGATACCGGCGTAACCGATGCCGGTCGGGACGGCTTCAGTTGAGCCGTGACGGCCTGGCCGCCTCACCCGCCGGCGGTGCCGGCACCGGGCCGACGCCAAGAGCCTGCAAAGCGGCCACCAGGGCTTCGATGCTGTAGGGCTTGGGCAGGACCCGGGTCGCCGGATCGGAACCGAACCGCTCGGCAAAGATTTTCTCGTCATAGCCGGTAGCAAGGATCACCGGCAGGCCTGCCAATTCCTGGCGCAACTCGGCCGCCAGCAGGTCGCCGCGCGCATCAGGCAGCCCGACATCGATCAGCGCGGCCCGGATATCCGCAGTTTCGGCGAAACAGCGGCGTGCCTCTCCCGCCGATCCGGCTTCGATGATGGTGAAACCCAGGGCTTCGAGATTGCCGGCCACTACCGACCGCAGCATCGGGTCATCCTCGATCAGCAGAAGACTGCCGATGGCGGTATTCACTGCTTCCGGGGCCGGACGCCCCCCCGACACACTGTCCGTCACGATCAGGACCGAGGCGCTGTCGCGCCCGGTCTCATCCTCTGCCGCCATCGGATCCTCGGACTCGAACGAAATCTCGATCCGGGTGCCGCGCCCGCCGCCGGAGACCGACAGTTGGCCGCCGATCTTTTCCGTCATCGCCATCACGATCCGGTTGCCGATGCCACGCCCGCGACGCCAGTCTTCTTCGGCAATACCGACGCCATCGTCCTCGACGACAAAAGTGATGCGCTTGCCATTGCGCTCGGCCGACACCCGGATCGCGCCGCCCTCGTCGCCATAGGCATATTTCATCGCATTGAGGACCAGTTCGGTGACGATCACGCCGACCGGCACGGCAATATCGGTGCCGATCCGGGTCTCGCTGGCCAGGAACTGCAGGGTGTTCTTTTTCTGGTCGACCGACTGGCGCAGATCCTCCACGAGGCCACGCAGGTAATCGGCCAGATCGACGAAACGGACATCGTCGGAGCGATACAGCCGCTTGTGCACATTGCCGACCGCGGTGACCCGCTTGTAGGCATCGAGCAGGATTTCAGCCGAGCGCGTATCCTGCTGGGCACTGCTCTGCACCAGCAGCAGGCTGGCAATCAGCTGCAGGCTGTTGGAGACGCGGTGGTTGACCTCGTGGATCAGGATGGCGCGTTCATTGGCCAGCGCCTCGAAACGGTCGCGTGAATCCAGCAGTTCCGCTTCCGCCCGTTCGCGCAGCCGGCGCTGGCGCTGCATCTCGACCGCCGAGGCAATGGCAGCCTGCAGCAGCACCTGGAAATCGGCACTGGCTTCCTTGATCACATAATCGGAAGCACCGGCCTTGAGCGCCGAGATGGCCACCCGGCCCTCGACCTCGCCGGTCACGAACACCACCGGCGGCGGATCGGACAGATGCTGGATCAGCGCCAGGGTCTCGAGACCGTTCAGCCCATCCATGTGATGGTCGAGGGCAACCACATCGACATCATGGCCGGGCTGCAGTCTCTCGATACCGTCGGCACCGCTGCCTGCCGTGCTGACCCGATAGCCCAGCCGCCTGAAGCCGACCTCGACCAGGCGACAGAGCGCCGGGTCGTCGTCGATATACAGCAGATGTGGCTGGCGGTTCGGCATCAGGCGGCGACTTCCGGCACCCGCATGACCATGAAGAACATGCCAAGCTGCTTGATCGCCTGGGCGAAATTCTCATAGTTGACCGGCTTGGTGATATAGACGTTGCAACCGAGATCGTAGCAGCGCTGGATTTCCGTCTTGTCGTCGGTGGTCGTCAGCACAACCACCGGCGTACTGCGCAGAACCGGATGTTCCTTGACCTTGCGCAGGATGTCGATCCCGGACATGTCCGGCAGGTTCAGGTCGAGCAGGATCAGATAGGCATCGCTGTCCGGCTTCCCGGCCGAGGTCAGCAGGTAGTCGAGCCCGGCACCGCCCGAGGTGAAGCCCTCGATGCGGTTGTTCACGCCGGCGCGCCGGATATTCTTTTCGATCAGCAGGGCATGGCCATCGTCATCTTCGATCATGACAATGGTGACGGCCTGTTGCTCCCGCATATATCTCTCCTGTTCAGCGTACCGGCGTTCAACGTGCCGGCGCCCAGCGTTTCGGCAACGCAACGGTGAAGGTGGTCCCTTGATCGGGGATGCTGTCGACCTTTATCGAGCCGCCAAGGCGCCGCACCAGGGTGCGGACATGGGCAAGACCGATGCCCTCTCCCGGACGATCCTGAACCCCGGCGCGGCGGAACAGGTCGAAGATGCGGTCAAGATCACTCCGCGCAATGCCCCGACCGTTGTCAGCAACCGAGATCAGGTAATGCGTCATCGTGTCGGTCACGGTTACGTCGATCCGACCCGGAATATTATTGCGCATGTACTTTATTGCGTTGTCAAGCAGGTTGGAAAAAACCTGCTCGAGCGCCAAACGGTCGCTGGTCAACTGCGGTAACGGATTTACTGTGAGAGTGATGTCCGCCTCCTGCAGCCGGTGCGCCAGCGACGCCGTAATGTCGGTGAAAAGCTGGTTCAGGTCGACCGGCTGCGCGGTGAACTGGCGGCGGCCGGTACGCGACAGATGCAGGATGGCGTTGATCAGCCGGTCCATCTTCGAGATCGACGATTTGATGAAGGCCAGTGCCTCGTTGTAGTCACGCCTGAGGGTTGTTTCACTTGCCGTCGGCGACACGCCCTGCTTTTGCACACCGTCCGTCTGCCGACCATTCGCCAGCGCCAGCAGATCGTCGCGCAGCGCCTCAAGCTCGCTGGTGAAGCCCATGATGTTGACCAGCGGCGAACGCAGGTCGTGGCTGACGATATAGGCAAAGCGCTGGATCTCGTCATTGGCTTCCTGCAGGTCGGTGGTCCGCTCGGCAATGCGGTCTTCCAGTTCCTCGTTGGCGCGTTCCAGCAGGGCATTGGCATGCTCGGTCTCGCGGGCACTGCGCCGCAGGACGGACAGCGAAATCACCGCCAGCGTGGCAATCAGGAAAAGACCGACGGTCAGTACGGCAAACAGGGCCACGGTCGCCCGGTCGGCGTCGTCGGTGTCGTCGCGCAGCACCCCTTCCGCCTGGGCAATCATGGCGGCGATGCGCGCATTCACCTCGGCCATGATCTCGAAGCCGCTCTGGCTGTTCACGATATCCAGCGCCGCCGCCCGCTGCCCGGTCTTTGCCAGATCGACCGTATGGGCCAGTTCCACCATCTTGGCGGAGATCTGCGGTTCCAGTTCGGCCAGCAGCTTCTGCCGCCGGGGCCGGTCTTCAGTCAGTTCACGCAGGTGACCGAGGGTCGGTCCGACCTTGCGCGTGGCGGCCTCGTAATCGCGCAGATAGGGGGCGTCGCCGGTCAGCAGGTAGCCGCGCTGGCCGCTCTCTGCCTGCCGCACCTCGGCCTGCAGGGTGGCGAGATCGGCGGTATAGGACAGTGTGTCGGCTACTAGGTCGCCGGAATTTGCCGCCTCGCGGACCAGCCAGACCGAAACCAGGCACACGACAACCAGAACACCGAAACCGGTTGCCAGCAGAGCGGTTTGCAGCAGGGACTTGCGTTTTCCAGGTCGCATGCGGGATGAATAGGCTTTCCTAAGTATCGGAAAACCTTATCCAGCCAACCGGTATGAGGCAATCGGATTGACCGCCTTGAGAATCAGCAGCCGTGATAATCCTGTGATATTACTCAAGGCGCGCCGGTAGTGAACAAGAGGATACGAAGATGCCGGTCTCTGGCCGTGTGTCCGCAGATGATAGTCGATGCACACTGACGACCGGGGGCCGGAGTTACCACCAGCCGCCGCCGGCAGGCCCCGGAATAATTGCAGTGGCTGCTCTAGGCCCCTGTCGCCATTTCTGCCAGAGTCGACTCCGGCCTGATTCATCCGTGCTAGTCCGTGTCCCAGATTGAGAGCATCCTGCAGACAGTCCACGCGCCCATGCTGCGCGCGTTTGTCACGCATTGGTATGCACAGCGCGGCGCAAATCTCGTCACCCGGCGCGCGGATTTCGAGACCTTCCGGTTTGCGCCACTGCTGCCACACATCTTCCTTTACGATTACGACAGCCGGACGCGCAATCTGACCCTGCGGCTCGCCGGCGAGGAAATCCGTCGCATGCTTCCCAATTCTGTGGCCGGCACGCCGCTGGACCGGATCATGCCGGCCCGGGCACTGCCGGAGGTGCTGGCACGTTACCGCAGGGTCTGCGAGCAACCGGCCATCGGGCTGGCCGCCGGACGAGTGTTCCTCAGCCTGGGAGGCAGCGGGGTTGGCGAGCGTCTTCTGCTGCCTCTGGCCGATGCCAACGGCCGGGTGCACCAGATGCTGGGGGCGACCCTGTACCAGATCGGCGAAACGCCCGAAGCCGGCGGCACCTTTGCCAGCGAGGACGTCGAAACCATCTTCTTTCCGCTACAAAAACCGTCAGAAGCGGAATGACACGCTGAACACACCGAACTGGTCGTCGGCGCCCTGCCCGTAATATTCCGCCGTGCGCAGCACATGGGTATAGGCCAGCCGCACGTCGCGGATCACGAAGGCGATGCCGAACTGGGCATCGCCGACCAGCGGCCGCTTGTCGACGCTGCGACTGTCGGCAAAGGTGTTGCCGTCGAGGAAAATGTTGCGCGCCATAGCGCGCCCGTCGAGGCCGGCGAACAGGTACCAGCCGATGTCGTCGACCGGCTCGAAATAGCCCGACCCGGGCAGGCTCGGCTGCACCCGTGGCGCGCCGTAATCGACCGGCAGGTTTTGGCCCAGGCGCAGCATCATGCCGGTATTGGCATAGGTGAAGACATTGCCGAGCGCCGCGCCGGCATGGGGCGTGGCATCGACGCCGAAGCCGGCCGGCAGTTCGAACTGCGGCGACTGCCAGCTACGCTGATAGACGAATTGCAGGGTCGGTTCATTCTTGATCTGGGTATCCCAGCCCTGCGGCTGCGGTGAATCGACAATGTGATGCACCAGCTTCTGCGCCGGCTCGCCCAGCGAGGCGGGGCCGACCACGCCGAGGCTGACCTGCATCTGGTCGAACACGCGGCTGCCATTGGCGCCCGGCGTGTTGCCGATCACGCCGATCGAGCCATACAGCCAGCCGGCATAGGGCCGGTCGGTGGCGGGTGGATTGGGATTGCGGATATTGCTGGGCGTGAACATGCTCTGGCCGAGGCCGTATTCGACGCGGATGTCACTGGTGGCATTGAAGATCGGCAGGGCCAGCGCGGCATTGCGGATCCATTCCGGCTCGCCGCCCTTCGGCGTCAGATACGTGAGGCGGATGCCGTTCGTGTAATGCTGGTCGGTGTTGTAGAAGAGGTCGTTCTCCAGCGCGAAGCTGAAGATGCCGGTCTTCTCCTTGCCATCGTCGCCCGGCCGCAGCACCGGCGCGCGCTCGCCCGGGACATCGGCCTGCGCATCGCCGGGTGTTACCTCTTTGCCGACGGGTTCGTCGGCGGCCAACGCCGGCAGCGCCCAGCAGACGGCCAGACCGAGAGCGGCGGCAGAAACAGGCAGTCGTCTGGTCATCGGCATCCGTTGCAGCAGGTGTCGGGGTCAGGGCCTGCGGACCATTGCGGCGAAATACGGCAGGATCGCGACCAGCAGATGCCCTGATTATGGCATATGCCGGCCGGTACCGCCTCAGTCATCGCTGGACCGCACCCGGCGCAGGCTTTTCACCGTGCTGCGCTGGCCCTTGGCCTCCAGGCGGCGTTTCTTCGATCCCAGGGTCGGCCGGGTCGGCCGGCGCGCCTTGGGCGCCACCGCGGCCTGGCGGATCAGCGCCGCCAGCCGGTCGATCGCATCCTGGCGATTACGCTCCTGGCTGCGATGCTGCTGCGCCGTCAGGATCAGGACACCGTCCAGCGTCAGCCGGTTGCCGGCCAGCTTTTCCAGCCGGGCCCGCACGTCATCGGGCAGCGACGGCGACTGCCGCACGTCGAAACGCAACTGTACCGCGGTTGCGACCTTGTTGACGTTCTGCCCGCCCGGGCCCGAGGCCCGGATGAAGCTGACCTCGATCTCGCGCGGATCGAGGCTGATGCGGCCGGTGATGCGAATCATGCCGGCAGCCTAGCCGGCCGCGCCGTCCCTGTCCTCTATTGCTTCCTGCCGCCTAAACGCTGGCCGGCGGCAACAGGGGCGCGTTGCCCTGCCATTGCGGCGGGCTGACCTGCCGGGTGAAGTCGGAGAACATGATGTTGTAGGCGATGCTGATGCGGTGCTCGGGGCTCGGGTTGACCGGCACCCAGTGCACCAGCCAGGCCGGGAACAGCACGAAGCGGCCCGGCTTGAGCACCACCCGGCTCTCGTTGCTGGTATAGCGGTTCCACTGCTTCACCACCGGCATCACCATGGCTGCCTGCGGTCGCGGATCGCTGAACACGATCTCGCCGGTATCCCCCGGCAGCGAGACGTAATAGACGCCGCTGAGGAAGTTGTTCGGGTGCATATGCGCCGGATTCATGCCGGTCTGGGGATTGATGTTGGCCCAGCAGCCGGTGACCTCGAAACCGTCGTATCTGACCTGCAGGAATTCCAGTGCCGACCGTGCCGCCAGGTTGACCAGCCCGATGAATTCGGCGAATTCGGCGCGCTGCTGCAGGTTCGGGTCGGTCTGCCAGGTGGCGCCGACCTGCAGGTTGGGTGGCCGGTCGGCCTGGCCGTAGATCAGGGTCTTGAGCTTGCTGTTCAGGCTGAGTGCCTGCTCGGGGGGAAGATCCGCCACCCATAACGGTGTCGGGAACAGTTCCTGGACGCTGGATTTGACGATCATGACCCTGCCCGCTGGACAGACCCGCGCCACCCCGTCTGATGCGGGGATCACGCATGGGATATCACTGCCCGCGCTTCCCCGGCAGTCCGGACACGGAGGGCGCCGGATTAATTTTCCTTAAGGTGACAGCGGCCCTCGTCCGGGGCAGGCCGGAAACCGCCGGTAGCATATCTCTGCATCCCATAAGTAAGCCCCGGCCGGGGCGATGCCCGAAATCGTGGCAGACCCTCTGCTGTCCTGCCTGCCCCGGATGCAGGACAGACGCAGCGGCACGTCCTGTCGGCTGTTCCGGCACTGAAATCCCATGGCATGAATCCTGCTTTTATCCCGGCAGGTTGACCAACAGGGATGGCGCACAATGACCAAGGATCGCAAACGCGAGAACTCCGGCCTGCAGACCTGGCTGGCGGCCAGGGCCTTCAACCGACGCAGCCTTCTCAAGAGTGTGGCAGGCGGTGCCGCGCTGGCCGCCGCCGGCCCGTGGATCGTGCGGGATGCCTTCTCGTCTTCGGGCCAGCTCGATCTGCTGCATTGGAGTGACGAGCTGCCCAACCCGGTGATTCCGGATTTCGAGAAAAAGACCGGCATCAAGGTGAACTCGACGCCCTTCTCGCAGAACGAGGAGCAGATCAACAAGCTGCAGGCGACCGCCGGCCAAGGCTTCGACCTCTGCCAGCCGACCCGCGACCGCGCCCCGCAGTTCAAGGACATCGGCGTGCTGGCGCCGTTCGACACCAAGAAGCTGCATCTCGACAATCTGGTGCCGTCGATGCTGGAAGGCTCGACCAGCGTCTGGACCTGGGACGGCAAGCTTTATCACGTGCCGCATTGCTGGGGCAGCGAGGCGATCTCGTGGCGCACCGACCAGGCCAAGCTGGAATACAAAACGCTGAGCTACGGCACGCTGTGGGAAGAGCCGTTCAAGGGCAAGGTGCAGGGCCGGCCGCATTCGTTGCTGCTCGGCATCGGCCTGTGGATGGACCACACCGGCAAGCTGCCCAGCAACCGCATGCTCGACGCCTTCAAGGACGAGGCGACGATGAAGAAAATCTACGACCCGATCCTCGCCTTTGCCATCTCCAAGAAAGCCTGGATCAGGCAGTTCTGGGATTCGGCCGACAACACCAAGTCGGGCCTGATGGAAAACGGCGTGGTGATCGGCCAGACCTGGGACGGCCCCGCGCTGTCGCTGAAGAAACAGGGCAAGCCGGTCTCCTACATGGCGCCGCAGGAAGGCGCCATTGCCTGGCTCGACGGCTGGGCGCTGACCACCGGCGCCAAGAATATCGCCCAGGCCTATGAATGGGTGAACTACGTCCATTCGCCGGAAGTCTCGGCCAAGGTGGCCGATGGCTCAGGCTACAATCCAGTGGTCAAGGGCGCCGACAAGCTGCTGTCGGACGTCGCCCGCAAGAACTTCGAGGAGGCCTATCCGGACGACGCCGTCTCCAAGCTGTGGGCGCGGCCGCCGGAGCCATCGTGGTATGCCGAACTGCGCACCCAGTATGCCGAAAAGTTCAAGGCAGCCTGATGCGCTCGGACGCCGGCGGGCAGTCCCTGCCCGTCGGCCCCGTTTCACCCGTCATCTTGCCATCTGACGCTGCCATCCATTTCCCATGACAGCTGCCGTCACCCTTGATCGCGTCAGCGTCCGTTTCGGCGATTTCACCGCCGTCGAAGATGCCACGCTCGACATCGCGCCGGGCGAGTTCTTCTCGTTTCTCGGTCCGTCCGGCTGCGGCAAGACCACCTTGCTGCGCACCATCTCCGGCTTCGTCGATCCGACCGAGGGCCGCGTCCTGCTGGCCGGCGCCGACATGCGCGGCATCGGCCCCAACAAGCGGCCGACGGCGCTGATCTTCCAGAACCTGGCGCTGTTCCCGATGATGAGCGTCGCCGACAACATCGCCTACGGTCTGCGCGTGCGCAGCCAGTCGCGGCGCCAGCAGCGCGAGACGGTCGACCGCCTGCTCGACCTGATCGCCCTGCCCGACCAGGGCGGCAAGCGGGTCGGCGAGCTGTCCGGCGGCCAGAAGCAGCGCGTCGCCATCGCCCGCGCGCTGGCGGTCGAACCCAAGGTGCTGCTGCTCGACGAACCGCTGTCGGCGCTCGACCTCAAGCTGCGCCAGCATATGCGCAACGAGCTGCGCGCCATCCAGCGCCGGGTCGGCATCACTTTCATCTACATCACCCATGACCAGGGCGAGGCGCTGACCATGTCGGACCGCATCGCGGTGATGAACCGCGGTGTGATCCAACAGGTCGGTGACGGGCGCAGCATCTACGAGACCCCGCGCACCAGCTTCGTCGCGTCCTTCGTTGGCGAGAACAATGCCTTCATTGGCAAGGTGAGCGCCGCCGCCGATGGCATCGCCACCGTGGATACGCCGGTCGGCCCGCTGCGCGGCCGCAATGCCCGCAGCCTAGCGGTCGGCTCGGATGCCGTGCTGTTCGTGCGGCCGGAAATCCTGTCGCTGCAGCCGCCGGCCGACAGCGAGACGATGTCCGTGCGCATCGGCGAGGTCGCCTATGAAGGCAGCATGTCCCACGTGCAGTGCAGGGTAAGCGACACGGCCCGGCTGGTGCTGACTGCCGGTCGCGGCGCGGTGCTGCCCGAGACCGGCGCCGCGGCGCAGATCGGCTACGCGCCGGCCGAGGGCCTGGTGCTGCCGCGCGAAGGATTCGGTGAGGACTGAGCGGCCATGCACAGCTCGGTCGGCCATATCCTGATCTTCGTCCTGCCGGTGGCAGTGATCGCCGGCTTCACCCTGCTCGCCCTGCTCGAGAAACGCCGGCTCGGCGCCTCGGCGCCGATGTCGTTCCTGCAGCGCAACGGCATCGGCGTCTCGACCTATCTGGTCGCCGCGGTCGGCCTGTGGACGGTGTTCATGATCGTGCTGCCGCAGCTCTACATGGTCGACCTGTCGTTCCGGCCCAAGCTGCCGCCAGTGCAGACCGGCGGGCCGAAGGATCTCTACACGCTGGAGAACTACCGTTACTTCCTGTTCGGCTCGACCACTTCGACGGCGTCGTGGAACGTCACCCATATCAAGGCATTTTTCCTCACCATCGGTGCCTCGGTGGTGGTGACCATCCTCAATTTCGCGATCTGCTATCCGCTTGCCTTCTACATCGCCAAGGTGGCGCCGCTGCGCCGCCTGCGCGTCATCCTGCTGCTGCTGATCACCCCCTACTGGGTCAACGAGGTGCTGCGCGCCTTTGCCTTCCGCATCCTGTTTTCCAGCCAGGGGCTGCTCAACGTCGGCTTGCAGAAACTCGGCCTGATCGATGCGCCGATCGACTTCCTCGGCCTCGACGTCGGGCTCTATACCGGGCTCGCCTATGCCTACCTGCTGATGATGATGTTCTCGCTGTACAACGCCATCGAGAGCCTCGACCGCAACCAGATCGAGGCCGCCCGCGACCTCGGGGCGCCGTGGTGGCATATCCACCTGTTCATCGTCATGCCCCATGCCAAGCCCGGCATCGCGTCCGGCGCCACCTTGGTGTTCATGCTGACCGCCGGCGCGCTGGCCGCCCCGCTGGTGCTGGGCGGGCCGCGCAGCCTGTGGTTCACCCCGATCGTCTACGACCGCTTCTACCAGGCCTTCAACTGGCAGCAGGGCTCGGCCTATGCCTTCATCCTGCTGCTGGCCTGCATCGTCTTCGTGCTGCTGGTGCTGCGGCTGTTCCGGGTCGGCCTCGGCGAGATCGCCCGGTGAAAGCCGCCATGATGAACCGTGGCCTGATCCGGCTGTTTCTCTGGCTCTATATCGCCGCCTTTTTCGCTTATCTGCTCGGGCCACTGGCGGTGATGGGGGTGACCGCCTTCAATGCCTCGGAATACCCGCAGGTTTACCCCTTCGAGGGCTTCACCCTGAAATGGTTCGCGGCACTGGTCGGCGACGACGACATCGTCTACGGCCTGCGCAACTCGCTGTTGATCGGCGTGCTGGTGGTGGCGCTATCGGTGCCGGTCGGACTGGCCGGCGCCATCCTGATGACCCAGGTCTACCGCAGGGCGCGCGCCTTCTATTACCTGGTGGTGGTCTCACCGGTGCTGACGCCCGGCGTCATCATCGGCATCTCGACGGTGATCTTCTGGCGCGAGATGACCGGCCTGACCGGCACGCGTTTCCTCTATAACGGCATGGTGCTGACCGTGCTGTCGCAGGCGAGCTTCATCTCGGCCTACACGATGCTGATCTTCCTCGCCCGGCTGCAGCGCTTCGACCGCGCCCAGGAGGAAGCAGCCCTGGACCTCGGCGCCAGCCATCCGCAGGTATTCCGCCACATCCTGCTGCCATTTCTCAGGCCGGCGATCCTCTCGGCCTCGGTGCTGGCTTTCCTGTCATCCTTCGAGAACTACAATACCACCACCTTTGCCATCCTCGCCGACAAGACGCTCACCACCGTGCTGGCCGGCCGGGTGCGCCAGGGCACCACGCCGTCGATCAGCGCGCTGGCGGTGCTGATCGTCGCGGTCACGCTTGCCGGCGCGATCACCTACGAACTGGTGAAACGCCGCAGCGAGGCGGCGCTGGCGGCGCGGCGCAAACGCGCCGAACGCGAGGAAGACGCCACGCTGAGCCATAGCGCCGGGGCGTGACTGTCGCTCAGGCGTGCAGCCACTTGCGGCGTTTGGCCAGTGCAATGAAGCCGGTTGTCGCCAGCACCAGGGCAACGACGGGCAGAATGACCGTAAGGGCCTGATCGAAATTGATGCGTGGCTCGTTGTGGTAGGTTTCCAGCAGCTTCAGCAGCAGCAGCGCCATCGCTGCGTTGGCCACGGTGGTGTAATCCTTTACCAGGACGCGTCTGAAGTTGAAGGTCATGCCCCTGGTCGATTCTTTCAGGCCCGATAAACCCGGCAGCCAGCGCGGCACCGCACGGCAATAGTCGGCATAGGCCTGACCGAACTTGCCGCGCAGGAAGAACTCCTCTGCGGCGATGATGCTCTGGTAGATGAGAAAATAGCTGATGATACCGAGCGCAACCACCACCGGATGCCCGTGCATCAGGAAGACGCCGGCGTAAATCAGCATGTTGCCGAGGTAGAGCGGGTTCCGGCAGACGCCAAAGATGCCTCCGGTCACCAGACCATCGGCATAGACGCGCTTGTTGAGGCCACCGCGCTTTATATAGGCGAAGCCGATGACGGCGGCACGGACGACGAGGCCGACGAGCGTGATGGCAACGGCCAGCCCGTCTGTCCAATGCTCGAGGCTTACCTCGCCGAAATAGGAGCCCGCCGGCTGGAACGCGAGGAAGAGACCAAGCAGGACGACCGGAAAGGCGGCGTTACGATAGCGGAAGAAGAAATCACCGACCCTGATCCAGGCATTCTTCTGCGGTGTCGCGCTGTCGCTCATTTTGTCGCAACCAGGCCGCAGAAGTTGTACCAGCGGAAGAATACTTCCACGTGACGGAAACCGGCATTCTTCAGCAGCTTGACGTTCTCCTCCAGCCGGTAGGGGATCAGCACGTTCTCCAGCGCCTCGCGCTTCCTGGCGATTTCCATCTCGGAATAGCCGTTGCGCCGCTTGAAGTCGTAGTAGTGGTCGATGAACAGGCGATTGAAGAAGGTATTCTCGGAGGTGATTTTCTCGATCAGCAGCAGACAGCCGTTGTCGCGGATGCCATTGCAGATTTTCTGCACGATGCGCTCGCGCAAGAGCGGGCGGGCAAACTGCAGGGTCAGCAGCATGGCGACGACGGAGGCGTTTTCAATCGCCAGGTCCTCGTGGATGTCGGCACACTGCAGCTCGTAGGGGTGGCGAAGGCCCAGCAGGTTGAGCTTTTCGCGCGCCTGGTCCAGCATTTCCTGGGAATTGTCGATGCCGACAAGATTGGCCTTGGTCTCACCGATAGAGCGATCGATCAGTGCCATGGTCGTGCCGGTGGCACAACCGATATCGTAGATGTTGGAGTCGTCGACGGCGAAATCGCGCACCAGTTCCACCGTCATGCGCTGCATCTCGTCGTAATAGGGTACGGAGCGGCTGACCATGTCGTCGAAGACGGTCGCCACTTCCTTGTTGAAGGCGAAGTCGGAAATTTTCTTGTCGGCCTCGAAGACCTTGTCCTTCAATTCGCTGATTCTCGTTTTAGTCACGTTCACGGGCATGGTCTCCTGTATCTTCCGGGCGCGGGGAAATTTGCAGATAGATATAAGATATGGACATAAGATTCCTGCGCCGCACTATATCCAACCGGCGCCGCCGCTCCGTTACATTTGCGTTACAAACCACCCAGTCTCCCCGCCTGTAAAAAACCAGTGATGCAGCGAACGACCGGTCGTGCCCTGCTCCCCCGGAAATCGGCCGCGAATCACTGCAAGATGCCCTTATGACCCATGGGCCGGAGCAGGGGGATGCCATGAAAGCGTTGCGGTTCAGCGCGACGCAGCTTGCCTGTGTGCTGCGTCAGGTTGAGGCGGGTGCGGCGATTATAACTGGCGCGAGAAGGCAAGTATGGCCGTCTGCTGCCGAACGAGATGAGGAGCTTGCGCCGTATTGGCGACCCCAACGGGACTACATCCCCAATCGGGATGCGCCCTTTAAGTCATTGATATAGCGCCGTCACTTATCTGTCACTTGGCATCCCTCGTACACCTAGTCGTACACCCTCGCAAGCCCCTTTGCTCACAACAACTTGGTCACCTTCCCTACGCTAGGAAGCCTGCCGTCTTCTCGATTAGTCTCCGATCTTGATACTGCTTTTACACTTCCAACGGGGTGGGGCGGAAATGGGTGGATATGACATCGCTGACGTGATCCTAGAGCATCTGTCGCATTTCTCGGTCGGTTTAGTCCGTAGAGAGAAAGGCGCTGGCAGTGTAGTTCTTGGATCAGGCGTCCTTGTGTCCATTGAGGGCCGTCGTGGGATTGCGCCTTCTTTATTCTCTTCTGCCATGTCCACCCCCAATAGCTCCTGCCCATTGCCTGCCCGAACTATCCCGCTTCTCTGCTTTTCACATCCTCCAAGAAACTCCCCCTAAATCCACCTCTTTGTAAGTGATCCGGTCAAGGGCCTCCTTTAGCAGAGAAATGGGGAACCCGACCTTCTTGGTTACGGTCTGAGGCTTGTTGCCCTTAGCCAAGCGGTCGTCTCGGTAGTCAGCCACATTCTTGGTAGTGATCTTGTCGGCTGAGACCGGCCCGGCCAGAGCAATGAACTCGCCCACAGTCTTAGTCGCTTCACCCACTGTCTTCTTGTTGGGCTGAGTGCGTGCCCACCGATCTTTCAGTTCAGTCAAGGACACGCCGATGGACCGGACAGGCTTGTCGGCTTCGCTCCAATCCCCCCCGCCTCTAGCTTCCTGCCTGAGGAGATGCCGCACTACCTTAGCCCCTACGGCAGCGGAGACCCTTAGCCAGCTATTGCTCTCGCGCGACACCACGACGCCTGCGATGCGTAGGGCCTCATCGGTCTCCTTCTCCACGACAGCTAAGTTCCCCATCTCAAGTTCGGTCGAGATCACCGAAGCACTGGTGGAATAGATCGAGAAGCCGCCAAGTTCGTCATCAGGAGTGGCGCGGCCATCGTCCGGATAGTCCGCTATATGGCGCTTGGCTCTGTCGGCTTTGGAGGCTTCGAGGTACCAACGCTCTGCAATTGCCTTCGCCTCTTCGACGGAGACAATCTGCGCGCCAGTTGAGACCGCAGCGATCTGCTCCTCGACCCATTGATGATATTCGTTGTAGCGAGGTAAAGCTTCGGCTGCGTCTTGGGTCCCGAATGACCGAATGAAGTTCTTCCGGCCAAGCGCACGCTGTAGGTGTTCGGGCAATTCACGGCGATAAGTGAGATTACCGTTCTTATTTGTGCCTATGTACTTCACGAGGACTCGCACGTTTCGTTTACCCTTTCGTACACCTTGGTGCAGAAAGTGACAACGAAACCAACGAGATGAGGAGCTTGCGCCGTATTGGCGACCCCAACGGGAGTCGAACCCGTGTCTTCACCGTGAAAGGGTGACGTCCTAGGCCTCTAGACGATGGGGTCGGCCTGGCGGCGCCGCTGAAAAGCGGCACGGCGGAGGGCTGTGTACCGGGTTCTCCTACACAAATCAAGCGCTTCGGGTTACCCCGGGACATCGGCCAGCCGGCCAATGAAATCGGGGGGTTAGCCCGCCTCCTCGGCCCCTTGGCCGGCCCCCGACCCTTGCCGCGGCGGGGGGCGCTGCCTACCATCGCCGGATCAGCACCGCACAAGCGTCAGGAGCAGCGTCATGGGCCACGACCATCAGCATCACACCGACTGGAAACATGACGGCGTGCAGGTGATCCCGGGCGACCAGCTCGACCCGACCACCGCCGGCAAGACCGCCGGCATGAACCGCGCCACCGCGATCAATCATGCCCGCAACGGCGCCCAGAAGATCTGGGCCGGCACCGTGCATATCCACCCCGATGCCAAGACCGGCGCACATCACCATGGCGACCTGGAAAGCGTGATCTACGTGGTCAAGGGCAAGGCGCGCATGCGCTGGGGCAACAACCTGGAATTCACCGCCGAGGCCGGCCCCGGCGATTTTATCTTCGTGCCGCCCTATGTGCCGCACCAGGAGATCAACGCCAGCACCGACGAGACGCTGGAATGCGTGCTGGTGCGCTCAGGCCAGGACCCCGTGGTGGTCAATCTCGACATCGAGGTGGTGGAAAAGCCCGAATCGGTATTCTGGGTCGACCCGATCCACGCCGCGCCGAAAGGCTGAGCGGACGTCTTAGCCCGCCGCCATCAGCCAACCGGCCGCGCGGCATCCTCCAGCACGAACTGCACCCGGCGTTCGCCGCGCCAGTGATCGGCGCGCAGGTGGCCGGCGACATGCAGCGGCGCGCCGGTCTGGCGGGCGTGCAGCAGCGCGGCGCCCAGCGGCGCCTCGATCGAGCGGAAGGCGATGGCGCGGAGCCGCGGTCCGCCGCCATCGGCGGCGGTCAACAGGCAGCGCACATGCTTTTCGCCCACCACATCGGCCTGGATGACGCGCACCGCCGGCAGGGCGAAGCGCGGTTCCGGGTTGCCCGAGCCATAGGGGCCGAGCGTCTCGAGCTGGTCGCAGAGATCGGCAGTGGCGCCGCCGATGCCGAGCGCGCCGTCGATGCCGAGGCTGGCCGAGGCGCCGGCCGCCGCCACCGCGCCGGCCAGCCGCTCGTTGAGGAAGGCTTTCAGCTCGTTGAGCTTCGCGGCCTCGACGGTCAGGCCGGCCGCCATGGCGTGGCCGCCGCCATTGACCAGCAGGCCCGCCTGCCCGGCCGCCACCACGGCGGCGCCGAGATCGACACCGGGGATCGAGCGGCCGGAGCCCTTGCCGAGGCCCGTTTCATCATCCAGCGCGATGACAAAACTCGGCCGGCCGGCCGCTTCGCGGATGCGGGCAGCGACGATGCCGATCACCCCGGGATGCCAGCCGGCACGGGCCACCAGCGCCAGCGGGACGTCATCAGGCACATGCTCGAATTCCGCCATCGCCTCGGCCAGCACGGCGGCCTCGATCTCCTGCCGCTCGCGGTTGTAGCGGTCGAGTTCGGCGGCCATCACGCCGGCTTCGCGGGCATCGTCGCAGGACAGCAGCCGGGTGCCGAGATCGGCCTGGCCGACACGGCCGCCGGCATTGACCCGCGGCCCGAGCAGGAAGCCGAGATGATAGGCGCCGGCCGGCTCGCTCAGGCCCGCCACATCGGCCAGCGCGGCCAGCCCGGCATTGCGCCGGCTGCGCAGGATCTTGATGCCCTGGGTGACCAGCGCGCGGTTGATGCCGGTCAGCGGCACCACGTCGCAGACGGTACCGAGCGCGACAAGATCAAGCCAGCCGAGCAGGTCTGGTTCCGGCCGCGCATCGCTGTAGAAGCCGCGCGCGCGCAGGCGGCGGTTGGTGGCGACCACCAGCAGGAAGGCGACACCGACGGCGGCGAGCTGGCCGAAGCCGGCCGGCTCGTCCAGCCGGTTCGGGTTGATCACGGCGATGGCGCGCGGCAGGTCCGGTTCGGCCAGATGGTGATCGACCACCACCACGTCCAGCCCGGCGGCGGCGGCATCTTCCAGCGCCGCAAAGGCCAGCGTGCCGCAATCGACGGTGACCACCAGCCTGACGCCCTCGCCCGCCAGCTTGCGCAGGGCCGGCGCATTGGGGCCGTAGCCCTCCTTCAGGCGGTCGGGGATATAGACACGCAGGCGGCGGTCGAGCGCGCCAAAGAAACGGTTGAGCAGGGCCGAGGATGTGGCGCCGTCGACGTCGTAGTCGCCGAACACGGCGACCCTCTCATCGGCGATGATGGCCGAGGCCAGCCGGTCGGCGGCGGCATCCATGTCGTGGAAGCGCGACGGATCGGGCAGCAGGCGGCGTAAGCTGGGATTGAGATGGTCGTCGAGCGCGTCGATGTCGATGCCACGGCCGGCCAGCACGCGGCCCAGCACCTCGGGCAGGCCGGCGCGTTGCGCCAGCGCCAGCGCCAGCCGCTCGTCGGTATTGCGCAGGCGCCAGCGCCGGCCCTGCAGCGAGCTGGCGATACCGAGGAAGGGGGCGTCGGCGACCGCGTTCATGGCCGCTATGGCTGCGGGCGGATCACCGCCTCGATGCGGCGGATGGTGCCGGTCTGCGAGCGCATCACCACCGACTGCACGCGATGGCCGCCGGGCACGCGTTTCACGCCCTGCAGCAGGCTGCCGTCGGTCACACCCGTGGCGGCGAAGATCACGTCGCCGGTGGCAAGGTCGGTCAGGCTGTATTTGCGGTCGAGCTTCTCGATGCCGAGCTGGCGGGCGCGGCTTCGCTCGTCCTCGTTGCGGAACATCAGCCGGGCCTGCATCTGGCCGCCGATGCAGCGCAGGGCCGCCGCCGCCAGCACGCCTTCCGGCGCGCCGCCGGAACCGATGTAGATATCGATACCGGTGGCCGGATCGGTGGTCGCGATGATGCCGGCGATGTCGCCGTCGGAAATCAGCACCACGCGGGCGCCGGCATTGCGCACCTGCTGGATCAGGTCGGCATGGCGCGGCCGGTCGAGGATGCAGGCAGTCAGGTCGGAGACGGCGACGCCCTTGGCTGCGGCCAGCCTGGCGAGGTTGTCGGCCGGCGCGGCATCAAGTTCGACCACGCCGTCGGGCAGGCCGCCGCCGACGGCGATCTTGTCCATGTAGATATCCGGCGCATTGAGGAAGCAGCCGGCATTGGCAAAGGCGATCACGGTCAGCGCGTTGTTGCCGCCCTTGGCGGTCAGCGACGAGCCTTCCAGCGGGTCGAGCGCGATGTCGATGCGCGGCCCCTTGCCGGTACCGACCGTCTCGCCGACATAGAGCATCGGCGTCTCGTCGCGCTCACCCTCGCCGATCACGATGGTGCCGGCGATGTTCAGATCGTTGAGCGCCTTGCGCATGGCATCGACGGCGGCCTGATCGGCGGCGATCTCGTCGCCCAGCCCGGCCAGCCGCGCGGCCGCCAGCGCCGCCGCCTCGGTCACGCGCACCGCTTCCAGCGTCAGGTTGCGCTCGACGGCGATGGTCTGCCCTGCCGCCGCCTGGGCGGCGGCCTTCGGCTTCGCCGTGCCTGCGGGTTTTTTCGCCGGCATGGATGCGCTCTCCTTCTGGCTCAGAGCTGTTCGATGCGGATCAGCGCCGGTGGCTGCAGCACCGACCGCAGCATGGCGATACGCTTGAGCGCCCGGGCCATATCGGCCTCGCGCGCCTCGTGGCTGATCAGCACCACCGCGACAGGCTGCTTGTCGCCCTCGGCGCGGCCGCGCTGCACCAGGCTCTCGATGGAGATCTTGTGGTCGCGCAACACCGCCGAGACATCGGCCAGCACGCCGGGCTGGTCGCGCACGATCAGGCGGATGTAGAAGCGGCCGACATGGTCGGCCATCGCCGCCGCTTTCAGCGGGTGTAGCTTGACCGCCGGCACGCCGAAGGCCGGCGCATGGCGCCCGGCGGCGAGGTCGGCGAGATCGGCAACCACCGCCGAGGCAGTCGGGTTGCTGCCGGCACCGCGGCCCTCGAACAGCACCGGGCCGACATAGTCGCCGGCGGCGGCCACCGCGTTGAACACGCCGTCGACATGGGCGATCGGCGTGTCGGCCGGCACCATGCAGGGGTGCACGCGCTGTTCGATGCCCTTCGCCGTGCGCCGGGCGATCGCCAGCAGCTTGATACGGTAGCCGAATTCGCGGGCGAACGAGATGTCGAGCGCCGAGACATGACGGATGCCCTCGACATGCACGGCGCGGAAATCCACCGCCGTGTTGAAGGCCAGCGAGGTCAGCACCGCCAGCTTGTGGGCGGCATCGATGCCGTCGACATCGAAGCTCGGGTCGGCCTCGGCATAGCCGAGCGCCTGCGCCTCGGCCAGCACCTCGCCGAAATCGCGCCCCGTGGTACGCATCTCGGTGAGGATGTAGTTGCAGGTGCCGTTCAGAATCCCGGTGATGCTGTCGATGCGGTTGCCGATCAGGCCCTCGCGCAGCGCCTTGACGATCGGGATGCCGCCGGCGACCGCCGCCTCGAAGGCCAGCGGCGCGTTGTTCTTCTCGGCCAGCGCGGCAAGCTTCGCACCATGCATGGCCAGCATCGCCTTGTTGGCGGTGACCACGCCCTTGCCGGCCTTCAGCGCCGCCTCGACCAGATTGCGCGCCGTGCCGTCGGCACCGCCGATCAGTTCGACGACGACCTCGACTTCCGGATCGGCCGCCAGTTCCTCGGCCTTCGCATACCAGCGCCAGCCGCCCTTCGGCATGTCGCGTTTCTTGCGCTTGTCGCGTGCCGAGACGGCAACGACCTTCACCGGCCGGCCGATGCGGGCTGCCAGCACATCGGCATGCTCGTCGAGCAGCCGCACCACGCCGGCGCCGACCACGCCGAGACCGGCGATGCCGACCTTCATCGGCGGCAGGCTGAGACCGATCCCCTTCGCTGCGCCGGCCGGGCGGGCCGCGGCGGCCTTAGCCATTGGCGGCCGCCTTCCCGCCGGCAGCATCCGGCAGGTTCGACGGCGTGCCCAGCAGCCGTTTGATGTTCTTCACCGCCTGCCGGGTGCGGTGCTCGTTCTCGACGAAGGCCAGCCGGACGAAATTGTCGCCGTATTCGCCGAAGCCGATGCCCGGCGCGACGGCGACTTCCGCCTCGCGCAGCAGCAGCTTGGAGAATTCGACCGAGCCGAGATGGGCGTAACGCTCCGGGATCGGCGCCCAGCAGAACATCGAGGCCGCCGGCATCGGGATGGCCCAGCCGGCAGCATTCAGCCCCTTCACCAGCACGTCGCGCCGCGACTTGTAGGTCTGGCGGATCTCCTCGACGCAATCCTGCGGGCCGTTCAGCGCCGCGGTGGCCGCCACCTGGATCGGCGTGAAGGCACCGTAATCGAGATACGACTTCACCCGCGCCAGCGCGCCGACCAGGGTCGGGTTGCCGGCACCGAAACCGATGCGCCAGCCCGGCATGTTGTAGGTCTTGGACAGCGAGGTGAATTCGATGGCGACATCCTTGGCGCCCTTGACCTGCAGGATCGAGGGCGGCGGGTTGCCGTCGAAATAGATTTCCGAATAGGCGAGGTCCGAGATCACCCAGATGTTGCGCTTCTTGGCGAAGTCGATGATCGCCTCGTAGAAGGCAAGGTCGACGGTCATTGCCGTCGGGTTGGCCGGGAAGCTGACGATCAGGGCGATCGGCGCCGGCACACTGTGGCGATAGGCGCGGTCGAGGCCGGCGAAGAAGTCGAAGCCCGGGCCGATCGGCACGCTGCGCACATTGGCGCCGGCGATGACGAAGCCGAAGGCATGCATCGGATAGCTCGGGTTCGGCGCCAGCACGGTGTCGCCCGGGGCCGAGATCGCCATGGCGAGGTTGGCGAGGCCCTCCTTGGAACCCAGCGTGACGATGGCCTCCTTCTCGGGGTCGAGCTCAACGCCGAAGCGGCGGCCGTAGTAATTGGCCAGCGCCTTGCGCAGGCCGGGCACGCCGCGGCTCGATGAATAGCGGTGGGCACGCGGGTTCTGCGCCGCCTCGACCAGCTTGGCGACGATATGCGGCGGGGTCGGGTTGTCCGGGTTGCCCATGCCGAAATCGATGATGTCCTCACCGCGGGCGCGGGCCTGGGCCTTCATCCGGTTCACTTCCTCGAACACGTAGGGCGGCAGGCGCTTGATGCGGTAAAACTCGGTATCCATCGGTCTGATCCAGAGAGAGACGATTCAGGGAAAGCGATTCTAGGGAAAACAGGGGTCCAGTTGCACGAAGGCGCGGCAGCTTTTCGCCCCGCGCCCCCGCCCTTTGTAGCCGAAAACCGGCTTGGCTGAAATCCGCTCAGTTCACGAGATAGATTTCAACCCGGCGGTTATAGTCCTCGGCGCGCGGCATGGCTTCGTAATAAACCGGCGCTGAGTCGGCCCGGGCTTCGGCCCGGATGCTAGCTCGGTCGACCCCGCGGCGGCGCAGCTCGGCGGCCACGGCGTCGGCCCGCTTCTGTGACAGGGCGTAATTGAGCTGGCGGTGGCTGGTGGCTTCCATGTCGCCGGTCCGGCTGGAGGCGAAGCCGACCACCTGCAGGCTGCCCTTGCCGCCGACGCCCTTGTAATACTCGGCGACCTTGCGGATCAGGGCCTTGTCGTCGCTGCCCAGGCTGGTCTCGCCGTTGCTGAAGCGGACCACCGCCAGAAGCTGGCTGCTGCCGGGCACGGCGCTGCCGGCCGCAAAGGCCGGCTGACCGGGGGCGGCACCGGCCGGGGCCGGCTGGCTCTGGGCCAGGTTGGGCGGCAAAGTCGTCGCCGAAGACTGCGCCAGACTCTGGGCGAAGGTGTCGGCCGTGCCGCCGGCCGGGGCCTGCGGCGGAGCCGTATTCTGCGGCGCGGTCGGGGCCGGCGGCTGCAGGGTCACGGATTGCTGCGCGGCAGGCTGCTGCCCGGCAGGCTGCTGCCCGGCAGGCTGCTGCACTGGGGCGGCCTGCGCCACCTGCTGCTGGGGCTGGGCTGTGGGCAGCTGGCTTACCGGCGGCTTCGGTGCCGGCGGCGGCGTGGTGCTGTCGGCCGGGCGGGCGCGCAGTTCCTCGTCGGTATGGCGGGCATTCTGGCTGTCGGCGGCCAGGGTGTTCAGGGCCCGGTTCTTGTCCGTGTCGCTGGTCTGCTCCACCGGCCGCGGCGGCACCCGGGACAGGTTCGGGAAACGGGCATCCTTCTCGGCGGTGGCGGCCTTCTCGGCAGTATCCGGCGAGGTCGTCGGCGCGTCGTCGCCGGCGAACCACTGGGTCGGGTCGGCCCAGCCGGGTACGGACGAACAGGCGCCGAGACCCAGCATCGTCACGAGCAGAGCCGCCACGGTTGCACCGCGCATGCGATCCATGCCCCGCAGCGCCTTTCCGGCGGAAGCCCAGCCGATGCCTGCCATGTCACAATCCCCCTGAAACTCTGCCTGCCACATGGCCATCCGTCTTTCCGACTCGCGGCCTTGCGGGTCCAATCCTGATCCCGTAACCTCAGATCACGTCGTGCAAATCCGCGCAAGTGCCTGATTCGTACGGCTGAGGAAACGGGCCCCGAGAATAAGGACTGTCGGATGGCGAAGCAACCGGACAGTGACGGCAAACTCCCTGATCCGGCCGTCTGGGCGGAGAACTGGACGCGGATTGCCGAGCGCAGCCAGAAGTTGCTCAGCGAATTTGCCAGCCACCAGCAAAACGAGACGGCCCCGGCCAATCCGGACCCCCTGAACCTGACCGGCGCCTTCATGGCGATGACCGCCAACCTGATGGCCGACCCCGAGCGGCTGGTCGAGGCGCAGGTCCGTTTCTGGCAGGATTACGCCACCCTCTGGGCCAATGCGGCCGACCGCTTCCTCGGCAAGGAAAGCAAGCCGCTGATCGAGCCGGACAAGGGCGACAAGCGCTTCAAGGACCCCGCCTGGCAGGAAAGCGCCGTTTTCGACTATTTCAAGCAGTCCTACCTGCTGACCGCCCGGTGGATGAAGGACACGGTCAGGCAGGCCGACGGCATCGACCCGAAGGTCGCCCGCAAGGTGGATTTCTACACCCGGCAGTTCGTCGATGCGATGTCGCCGTCGAATTTCCTGCTGACCAACCCGGAAGTGCTGCGCGCCACCGCCGAAAGCAACGGCGAGAACCTGGTGAAGGGCCTCGAGAACCTGCTCGACGACCTCGAGCGCGGCAAGGGCAAGCTGAACATCAGGATGGTGGACGAGAAGGCCTTCGAGGTCGGCCGCAACATCGCCGCGACCCCGGGCAAGGTGGTCTACCAGAACGACCTGATGCAGCTGATCCAGTACACGCCGGTGACCGAGCAGGTGTACAGGCGGCCGCTGTACATCGTGCCGCCGTGGATCAACAAGTTCTACATCCTCGACCTCAAGCCGGAAAATTCCTTCATCCGCTGGATGCTGGAAAAGGGCTACACGGTCTTTGTCGTATCATGGAACCAGCCCGACGCGACCATGGTCGACAAGACCTTCGAGAGCTACATGCGCGAGGGCATCCTCGACGGCCTCGACGCGGTGAAGAAGGCCACCGACGAGGACGAGGTCACCGCGATCGGCTACTGCATCGGCGGCACGCTGATGGCCTCGACGCTCGCCTGGATGGCGGCGAAAGGCGACGACCGTATCAAGGCGGTCACCTTCTTCGCCGCCCAGGTCGATTTCACCGAGGCCGGCGAGCTCAGCGTCTTCACCGACGAGGATACCCTCAAATATCTCGACAGCCTGATGGCCGAAAAGGGCTATCTCGACGGCGGCGAGATGGCGACCACCTTCAACATGCTGCGCGCCAATGACCTGATCTGGTCGTTTGTCGTCAACAACTACCTGCTGGGCAAGGAGCCTTTCCCCTTCGACCTGCTGTACTGGAATTCCGACTGCACCCGCATGCCGGCCAAGATGCACGGCTTCTACCTGCGCAACATGTACCAGAAGAACCTGCTGTCGCAGCCGGGCAAGCTGGAACTGGCCGGTGAGCGGCTCGACCTCGGCAAGATCAAAATTCCCGTCTACCTGCAGGCCAGCCGCGAGGACCATATCGCGCCCTACCGCTCGGTCTACAAGGCGACGCATCTCTATGGCGGGCCGGTGCGCTTCATGCTGGCCGGCTCGGGGCATATCGCCGGCGTGATCAACCATCCGAAGGCGAAGAAGTACCAGCACTGGCTGAACGACACCAAGACCAACCCGGCCGATGTCGAGGCGTGGACCGCGGGCGCCAAGGAATACCCCGGTTCGTGGTGGGACGACTGGGACAAGTGGCTGTCGAAGAAGTCCGGCGCGAAAGTGCCGGCGCGCCAGCCCGGCGACGGCAAGCTGAAGGTGATCGAGGATGCGCCGGGCAGCTTCGTGAAAAAACGGATCGTGGATTAGGGCTCTCTCGTCATTCCCCACATAATTGTCATGGCCGGGCTTGACCCGGCCATCCATGTGGAGGGGTTCTCTTCCGCGTCCAGAATTAGAGAATAGGAAAATCGTGGATGCCCGGGCCAAGCCCGGGCATGACGGCTTCATAAAAGAGGAAGACAGACAGATGCTGTTTCTGGTGGATGTGACGTTCAATTTCTCGACGCTCGGCGACAAGGCGCAGGAACTGGTGAAAGCCGAATGGAAGGTCGAGGAGGAGCTGCTGGACAAGCGGCAGTTCGTCGGCATCTGGCGCAAGGCCAACGGCATGGGCACCATGTTCATCCTCGACGTGCCGAACCACGAGGCGCTGGGCAACCAGGTCCGCGCCATGCCGCTCTATCCCTTCTTCACCGGCGTCGCCATCACGCCGCTGATCGGGCATCCGAATTTCCCGCAGTTCGCCCGCGGCGCCAGTTTCCACGAAAAGCCCGACAGCAAGCCGAAGCCCGACAGCATCCTGCATATGGTCGACGTGCGCATCGAATATGCCCGCGCCGGCGACAAGCTGCCGGACCTGGTGCAGGCGGAATGGCGCGCCTCGGAAAACATGCTCGCCAAGGGCCAGCTGGTCGGCATCTGGCGCCGCAGCAACGCGCTGGGCACCATCGTGCTGTGGAACCTGCCTGACGGCGATGCCGTCTCGGCACAGTTGCGCGCCCTGCCGCTCTATCCCTGCTTCACCGATATCAACGTGATCCCGCTGGCGCCGCACCCGAACTTCCCGCAGTTCGCGCGCCCGGCCGAGACGCACGAAAAGCCGGCGTAATGCTCTCCACGCAATGATCCTCTGCCCCTGCCAGTCCGGCCTGTCTTTCGAGGCCTGCTGCGGGCCGATCCTGGCCGGCACGCCGGCGCCGACCGCGCTGGCGCTGATGCGCTCGCGCTATACGGCTTACGCGCGCGGCGATGTCGCGCATCTGGCGCGCACTCTGGCGCCAGAACATCGCGCCGGCTTCGATGCCGCCGATGTCAGCGCCGGCATGCGCGAGACACAATGGCTGGGGCTGGAGATCCTCGACACGGTTGATGGCGGCGCGGATGACAGCAGCGGCATCGTGGAATTCGTCGCTCGCTTCCAATCGCAAGGCCGGGCCAGCGCGCTGCACGAACGCTCACGCTTCCGCCGCGACGCGGCAGACGGCAACTGGGTCTATGTCGACGGCGAGACCGCTGTGCAGCCGGCGAAAAAGCCCGGCCGCAACGACCCCTGCCCCTGCGGCTCAGGCAGGAAGTTCAAGCACTGCTGCGGGCGGGCGTGATTCTGCTCGCACCGCCTATATGTTTGTAATTCGGCCGGCCGACCGGAGCGTGTAATAGGCCCGCATATCCCAAGGCGCTTTTGGAGATAATCGGTGACTATTGCCGATAGTCGTCGCAAACAATTTTTTTTATGGTGACCGTCTGGAGCGACTTCGTCGAGGCACACCCAATTTTCCTCTAGTGAAGCCGTCATCTGAATTTCAACGCCCTCGAATTTGCCACGCCAAGTGTACATGGGTAACGTGCCGCCAAGCCACCAGGGCCCAACGCCGCGGTTTATAACTGGACCGTAAAAGCTTTCAAACTTCTGGGGCGGTATTCTAGAAATTTACGAGCCAAGTCTCCCCCCGACTTTTCCTCTTCGATTTCATCCCATTTGGCAGAACGATATCCACCAATATATACGGCTAGGATGAAGAGCGGATAAATCCAGTATCGATGCTTCATCGGTTCGCCTATCCACTAAATATCAGCTGTTCTTCCGCTGACCCCGCAGGGTCGGCAGGCCGATGCCGGTGGAATCGAAGCCGCCGTCGACGCAGAGCACCTGCCCGGTGATGTAGCTCGCGTCGCTGCCGGCGAGGAAGCAGATCGCATTGGCCAGTTCGCTTTCGCGACCGTAGCGGTTGAGCGGGATGTGGTCGTGATAGTCGGCGCGGATTTCCGGTGTGTGCACCGCCTTGGCCATGGCGGTATCCACCGGGCCCGGCGCCACGGCATTCACCCGGATGCCGTATTCGCCAAGCTCGGCGGCCTGCTGCTTGGTCAGATGCGCGAGGCCCGCCTTGCTGGTGCCATAGGCGACGCGCAGCGTCGAGGCGCGCAGGCCGGAAATGGACGTGATGTTGACGATGGCGCCGCCGCCCTGGTCGCGCATGATCGGCGCCACCGCCTGCACCATCATGAAGGGGCCGGTCAGGTTCACCGCCATGACGCGCTGCCAGTCCTCCAGGGTCACGTCGAGGATCGGCTTGAAGATGGCGATGCCGGCATTGTTGACCAGCGCATCGATGCGGCCGAAGCGGTCCTTCACCTGGCGGACCGCCGCCTGCACGGCGGCGGGATCGGTGACATCGGTTTCGATGGCCAGCACGGCTTCCGGCCGGCCAAGTCCCTGCGCCGCGGCCCGCAGGGTGTCGCCAAGGAGATCCAGCATCGCCACCTGCCAGCCATCGGCGAGAAACTTCGTGGCCGTCGCCAGACCCAGACCGCGCGCCGCGCCGGTCACCAAAGCCACTTTGTTCGTACCGCTGCTCATACGCCGACTCTCCTCCCGAACTTTATTGTGCGGCGAGACTAGCCTGCCGGCGGACCGGCCAGCCAGTGCCGGCAGAAATCCGCCCTGCGACTCCCTGCCCGGGCTGACAATCCCCTGATTTTGCGTTAACTTGTTCAGCGAAACACCGGATATAGTGGATTTCCACCGATTCGCTTCGCCACGGGGGATGGTCGGGACGTCATGGGCCGCATGCTGGAAGGCGCACCGCAGCTGTCGCTGGATACGCTCCAGGCGCTTTACGCCTACTGGGCGGGCAAGCGTGCGGGCCGCTCGATGCCCGACCGTGCCGATATCGACCCCATCGAGATGAAGCCCTGGCTCGGCAACCTGATGCTGGTCGAGCGCAAGGACGACGGCGACTATATCTACCGGCTCTACGGCTCGACCTTCGTCAACCAGTTCAAGGTCGATATGACCGGCAAGCAGGTCAGTGGCCTGCCCGAGAAGCAGGCCGAGCTGCTGCGCACCGAATATGACGCCGTGGTGCACAGCCGGATGCCGATGTCGCGGCGCTATACCGCCACCTTCGACTATACCTCGCGCGACAAGCGCTCGGCCTGGCAGGTCGAGCGCAGCTGGGAGCGGCTGGCCCTGCCGCTGACCGCCGGCGGCGAGGATGTCCGCATGCTGCTGGTCGCCGCCTTCCCGCTGGAGCCGGCGCCGGAAGACCGCTTCAGCTAACGGGTTCAGCTAGCGGGCTGCAGCCGCACCGTCACCACGGTGCCGGCGGGCTGCCCCTCGGCAATATCCAGCTCACCGTCCAGCGCCGCCACCGTGCGCGCCACCACCGACAGGCCGAGGCCGGTCCCCGCCCCCTGCCCGGCGCCCGGCGTGAAGCGTTCCGCCAGCGCGGCGCGGATCGCCGACGGAATGCCCGGGCCGTGATCGGTCACCGTCAGCACCGGCCCCGGCCCGACCTGCACGTCGATCGGGGTGCCGGCCGGCGTATGCCGGATCGCATTGTCGATCAGGTTCTGCAGGATCATCGCCACCGCGCCGGGATGGCCGCGCGCCGGCTGCGGCGCCTCGATCTCAAGCCCGAGCAGATGATCGCTCTCGAGCGCCAGCGGCACCAGGCGGGTGATGGTCTCGCGCGCGACAGCCACCAGGTCGACCGCCTGGTCGAGCGATACGGCGGCCGCCTCCACCTGGGCCAGCGCCAGCAGCTGTTCGACGCGGCCGGCCATGGCGGCGATCTGCGCCGCCAGCCGCCCGTGCACCGGCTCGGGCACGCCATCGAGATCCAGCGTCATGGCGGCCAGCGGCGTGCGCAGGTCATGGGCGACATCGGCGGTGAAATGCCGCAGTTCCGCCAGCACCCGGTCGAGCCGGCCGAGCGCGGTGTTGACTGCGGTGACCAGCTCGGCGGCTTCCGCCGGCAGGCCTTCCTCAGGCAGCCGCTGGCCGCCGCGATGCCAGTCGATCTGCCGCGCCAGAGCCGCAATGCGGCCGAGCGGGCGTACGGCCCGGCGCGCCACCAGGATCGCGACGATGCCGGTGACCAGGATCATCGGCACCACCGGCCGGGCGACATGTTCGCCGACCTCTTCCACGATCCGGGTCCAGCCGGCATCGGTGAAGACGTCGAGGCCGAAATAGCGCCAGACGATGAACAGGGTCTCGGCCACGCCGACAAGCACCGCCGCCAGCAGCAGCCGCAGGCTCAGCTGCAGGGCGAGCGAGCGGGGCTTCATGCCGCCGGCCGTTCCCGCAGCAGGTAGCCGATGCCGCGCAGCGTGTGGATTTCCAGCGTCGGCGCGGCGGCCAGCCGCTTGCGCAGGCGGGAGACGATCACCTCGATGGCATTGGGCGTCGCCTCCTCGCCCATTTCATACAGCGCCGAAACGATCATCTCGCGGCTGACGACCTGGCCGCTGCGCCGCAGCAGCAGGGTCAGCAGGTCGAATTCCCGGCGCGTCAGCGGCAGGGTCTCGCCCAGCAGGGTCGCCTGGCTGTTCACGCTGTCGAGGGTCAGCGGACCGCAGGTCAGCACGACGCCGAGCGATCCGCCGGGGCGCCGCAGCAGGGCGCGGCAACGCGCCGCCAGTTCCGCCATCTCGAAGGGTTTCACCAGATAGTCGTCGGCGCCATCGTCCAGGCTGCCGACGCGGTCGTCGAGGCCGCCGCGGGCGGTGACGACGAGGACCGGAAACCGCCGGCCGGCCCGGCGCAGGCGCGCCAGATAGACACGGCCGTCACCGTCCGGCAGGCCAAGATCGAGGATCATCAGGTCGATGGCGCCGACCGCCAGCAGCTCGTCGGCCTCGGCCAGCGACGCGGCGGCGTCGACCGCGAAACCGACCTTGCGCAGGCCGGCGGCCATCGGCTCGCGCAGCGCGGCCTGATCCTCGACCAGCAATATCCTCATGTCGTCCTGTACCCGGTCACCGTGGTTTGCACCGGACTCCCGTCCTGTCACAGGCTGCCATACAGCCGGCAGCAGCCGGCGGCAATCCGGGCCGGCGCCAGCATGGCGGCCGAGTCTGACAGCAGCCTGTCGGCGTCCCGACAGTAAATCGTTATTTTCCAATATGTTATGGCGCCCTCCAGAAGCGACGATTTGACAAGCTCCCGGGCATCGCCCATGTTCCGGAAGCTGCGCCGGTCTCGCCGTCGCCGTGTTTTGTGAAATTTATTGTTGGAAAACAGCACCTTATGAAAGTCGTAGTCGTCGAGAGCCCGGCGAAGGCGAAGACCATCGAGAAATACCTCGGTCCCGGCCATACGGTCCTGGCCTCGTTCGGCCATGTCCGCGACCTGCCGGCCAAGGACGGTTCGGTCGAGCCGGACAAGGATTTCGAGATGCATTACGAAATGTCCGGGCGCGGATCGAAATCCATCGCCGACATCGCCGGGGCACTCAAGGGCGCCGACACCCTGATCCTCGCCACCGACCCCGACCGCGAGGGCGAGGCGATTTCCTGGCATGTGCTGGAGGCGCTGAACAAGCGCAAGCTGGTCAAGGACAAGACGGTCAGGCGGGTGGTGTTCAACGAGATCACCAAGACCGCCGTGCTCGACGCCATGGCGCATCCGCGCGACATCGACATGGATCTGGTGAATGCCCAGCAGGCGCGCCGCGCGCTGGATTACCTGGTCGGCTTCACCCTGTCGCCGGTGCTGTGGCGCAAGCTGCCGTCCGCCAAATCGGCCGGCCGCGTGCAGTCGGTGGCTTTGCGGCTGATCTGCGAGCGCGAGACCGAGATCGAGGCCTTCCGGGCCCGCGAATACTGGACCATCGCCGCCGAGTTCCTGAACAAGGCCGGCCAGAAGGTTAGCGCCCGGCTGTTCGAGCTGGGCGGCAGCAAGCTCGACAAGTTCGACATCAACACCGAAGCGGCGGCGAAGGCCGCGGTGACGAAGCTGCAGGATTTGGCTTACGCCGTCACCGACGTGTCGATCAAGCCGGCCAAGCGCCATCCGGCGCCGCCGTTCACCACCTCGACCCTGCAGCAGGAAGCCGCGCGCAAGCTCGGTTTCTCGGCGCAGATGACCATGCAGATCGCCCAGCGCCTGTATGAAGGCATCAATCTCGGCGGCGAGACCACCGGCCTGATCTCCTATATGCGTACCGATGGCGTCAGCATGGCCGACGAGGCGATCCGCAGCGCCCGCGACGTGATCGCCGAGGATTTCGGCCGCGACGCCGTGCCGGAAAGCTGGCGCGTCTACAAGACCAAGCAGAAAAGCGCCCAGGAAGCCCATGAGGCGATCCGCCCGACCGATTTCCGCCGCCGGCCGAAGTCGCTGGCCCGCCATCTCGACGACGTGCAGCTCAAGCTCTACGAGCTGATCTGGGTGCGCGCCATGGCGAGCCAGATGGAATCCGCCGAACTCGAGCGCACCACCATCGACATTGCCGACCCGGCTCGCACCGGCATGTTCCGCGCCAGCGGCACCGTCATCCTCTCGCCGGGCTTCCTCAAGCTCTACGAGGAAGGCATCGACGACAAGACCGGCGACGAGGAAGCCGACAACCGGCTGCCCAAGCTGAAGACCGGCGATCCGCTCGACCGCGACAAGATCACGCCGGAACAGCATTTCACCGAACCGCCGCCGCGCTATTCGGAAGCCAGCCTGGTGCGCAAGCTGGAAGAGCTCGGCATCGGCCGGCCGTCGACCTATGCCGCCATCCTCGAAGTGCTGCGGGCGCGCAACTACGTCACCATGGACAGCAAACGGTTCCTGCCGGAAGACGCCGGCTGGCTCGCCTATGCCTTCCTGGTCTGCTTCTTCGAACAGTATTTCGCCTATGACTTCACGGCGGGTCTGGAAGAGAAACTCGACGAGATCGCCGAGCACAAGCTGGAATGGAAGCAGGTGCTGGCCGACTTCTGGCAGGATTTCAGCCTGCATGCCGACGACCACAGCGATACTGCGCTGTCGGTGAAGGATGCCGTCACCCGCATCGACGAGAAGATGGGCCGGCGCGGCGACGTGCTGGACGCCATCAACAAGCTGCTCGACCAGCATTTCTTTCCGCCCCGCGAGGACGGCAGGGACCCGCGGCTCTGCCCGGCCTGCAACAAGGGATCGCTCGCCATCAAGGCGGGCCGCACCGGCGCCTTCATCGGCTGCTCGGATTATCCCGGCTGCAGCTACACCCGGCCGCTCTCGGCCGGCGGCAACGGCCATGGCGATATCGCCATCTCCGGCCCGCAGGAGCTCGGCGCCGATCCGGCCACCGGCCAGATGATCACCCTGCGCCAGGGCCCCTTCGGCCCCTATGTGCAGCTCGGCGAGGCCGAGGGCGAAGGCAAGGCGAAGACCAAGCCGAAGCGCGCCTCACTGCCCAAGGGCGTCACGCTGGAAGACGTCACGCTCGAAATGGCGCTCAAGCTGCTGGCGCTGCCGCGCGTGGTCGGCCTGCATCCCAGCACCGGCAAGGAGATCGTCGCCGGGCTCGGCCGCTTCGGGCCCTACCTGCTGCATGACGGCGCCTATACCAAGCTGAAAGACGCCATGGAGGCGCTGGAGGTCGGCATCAATCACGCGGTCGAGCTGATCGCCGCCGCCGATGCCCGCCGCAAGGGTCCGCGCAAGGGCGCCCAGCTCACCATCCTGCGCGAGGTCGGCAAGCATCCCGACGACGGCGAGCCGGTCAATGTGATCGACGGCCGCTACGGCCCCTACCTCAAGCATGGCGCCACCAATGCGCCGCTGCCGCGCGGCATCGAGACCGACGACGTGACCTTGGAACAGGCCGTCGAGGCGATCGCCAGCCGGGCCAAGTCCGGCAAGGGCGGCAGGAAGAAGGCCGCGCCCAAGAAGGCATCCGGGGCCAAGAAGGCCGCGGCGCCAAAGGCGGCAAAAGCCGAGGCCAAACCCAAGGCCGAAGCCAAGCCCAAGGCGAAGAAGGCCGCGCCGAAGAAGAAGGTTGCGGCCAGGAAGCCGGCTGCCGCGAAGAAGGCGGCCAAGACAGACGCAGCGGCCTAGCCGGTGGCGAAGAAGAAGGTCGCGGCCGCCCTTCCGTCCAGACAGGACATCCTGAAATACGTTGCCGAGAATCCGGGCAAGGTCGGCAAGCGCGAGATCGCGCGCGCCTTCAACATCGGTCCCGATGACCGGCTGGCGCTGAAAAAACTGCTGCGCGAACTCAAGACCGAGGGCGAGATCAGCCAGGGCCACGGCAAGCGCATGGCGCCGAAGGGCGAACTGCCGGAAGTGACGCTGGTCGACCTGATCCGGCTCGACCGCGACGGCGACCTGGTCGGCCGCCCGGTCGAATGGACCGGCGACGGCGACGCGCCGAAGATTGTCTTCGAGATGGGCGGCAAGGCGCGCCGCCGCGAGATGGCCGATGTCGGCATCGGCGACCGCGTGCTGGCTCGCCTGACCCGCGCCGGCCGCAACCGCTATACCGGCCGGGTGATGAAGCGGCTGGAGCAGGACGAACAGCCGGTGCTCGGCCTGTTCACCATCGATGCCGATGGCAACGCCCGGCTGCAACCGACCGACAAGAAGGTGCGCCACGAATACGTCATCGCGCCGGAGGATTACGGCGGCGCCGCCACCGGCCAGTTCGTGGTGGCGCAGCCCCTGCCCGGCCGCCGCTACGGCCTGCGCCCGGCCCGTGTCACCGAGGTGATCGGCAGCGCCACCGATCCGAAGGCGCTGAGCCTGATCCCGATCTTCAGCTTCGGCATCCCGACCAAATTCTCCGACGAAGCGATCCGGCAGGCCGAAAAGGCCAAGCCGGTGACGGTGCGCGGCCGCGAGGACCTGCGCAAGATCCCGCTGATCACCATCGACCCGGAAGACGCCCGCGACCATGACGACGCGGTGTTCGCCGAGCCCGACGACGATCCCGCCAACAAGGGCGGCTGGCATGCCATCGTCGCCATCGCCGATGTCGCCCATTACGTCACACCGGGCAGCGCCCTCGACCACGATGCGCGGGTGCGCGGCAACTCGACCTATTTCCCCGACCGTGTCGTCCCCATGCTGCCCGAGGCGCTGTCGGCCGATCTCTGCTCGCTGGTCGAGGGCAAGGACCGTGCCTGCATGGCCGTGCATCTGTGGTTCGATGCCAAGGGCAACAAACGGCGCCACCAGTTCGTGCGCGGCCTGATGCGCTGCGCGGCGGGCCTGAGCTACGGCCAGGTACAGCAGGCGATCGACGGCAACCCGGACGAAGCCTCGGAACCCTTCCTCGAAACCGTCCTGCGGCCGCTCTATGCCTGCCATGCGGCGCTGAACGAGGCGCGCGCCGCCCGCCAGCCGCTGGCAATCACCGCGCCCGAACGCCGCGTCGTCATGGGCAAGGACGGCCATATCGCGGCGATCCGGCCACGCGAGCATATGCTGAGCCACCAGGTGATCGAGGACTTCATGATCACCGCCAATGTCGCCGCCGCCGAGGAACTGGAAAAGCACCGCCAGCCCTGCATGTACCGCGTGCACGAGCCGCCGTCCGACGAGAAGATCGACGCCCTGCGCAAGTTCCTCGACACGCTGGATTACCGGCTGGCCAAGAGCCAGGGCCTGCGGCCGATGCATTTCAACAGCATCCTCGAGAAGGCACGCGGCAGCGAGAACGAGCGCCTGATCAACGAGGTGGTGCTGCGCAGCCAGATGCAGGCCTATTACACGCCGGACAACAAGGGGCATTTCGGCCTCAACCTGTCGCGCTATGGGCATTTCACCTCGCCGATCCGCCGCTATGCCGACGTGATGGTGCATCGCGCCCTGATCCGCGGCCTCAAGCTTGGCGATGACGGCCTGCCGCCGGACGAAGACGAGCAGTTCGAGCATATCGCGGAACATATTTCGCTGACCGAGCGGCGCTCGATGCAGGCCGAACGCGATGCCATGGACCGCTTCGTCGCCGCCTTCATGTCCGAGCATGTCGGCGCCGATTTCGCCGGGCGCATCTCGGGCGTCACCCGCTTCGGCCTGTTCATCGAACTGGCCGAGACCGGCGCCGATGGCTTCGTGCCGATCTCCAGCCTCGGCGACGACTTCTATGCCCATGACGAAGCCAGGCGCATGCTGGTCGGCCGGCGCACCAACAAGCGCTTCCGGCTCGGCGACAGCGTGATGGTGCGGCTGGCCGAGGCGACTCCGGTGACCGGCGGCCTGCGGTTCGAAATGCTGGACCGCGAGGGCCACAGCCTCGGCGGCGGCCGCTCCGGCCGCACGCCGCAGCGCTCCGGGCCGCGCCCGGCAGCAGGCGACGGTGCGCCGAAAAAGCCCGGCAACCGCGCGCCCTGGAGCAAACACCGCAGCCGGAAGAAAAAATGACCCGGCTGCCGGTCTGTGCCGTCCTTGCCGCGCTGCTGGTCAGCCCGGCCGCCCATGCTTTCGACCTTGAGGGCCATCGCGGGGCCCGCGGCTTGGCGCCGGAAAACACCCTGCCCGCCTTCGCCACCGCACTGACCCTCGGTGTCAGCACGCTGGAACTCGACGTCAATCTCAGCAGCGACGGCCACCTGGTGGTCAGCCATGATCCAGTGCTGCAGCCGCATCTGGCGCGCAAACCCGACGGCACATGGATCGCCGCCCCCGGCCCGGTGATCTGGCACACGCCGCTCGCCGATCTGCTGCACTACGATGTCGGCCGGCTCGATCCGGCGAGCCGCTACGCCCGCAATTTCCCCGACCAGAAGCCGGACGACGGCACCCGCCTGCCGACCCTCGACCAGGTCTTCGCGCTGGTGCGCAAAAGCGGCAATACCGCCGTGCGCTTCAACATCGAGACCAAGATCAATCCACTGAAGCCCGACGAAAGCGCGCCGCCGACGCAGATCACGGCGGCGCTGGTCAAGGCGATCCGCGACGGCGGCATGATGCAGCGCGCGACCATCCAGTCCTTCGACTGGCGCACCCTGACCGAGGCCGCGCGCATCGCGCCCGCCCTGCCCCGCGTGCACCTGACCATCGAAGGCACGTCGTTCGACACGATCCAGCGCGGCCGGCCCGATGCCAGCCCGTGGCTCGGCGGACTGGATGCCGACGACTTCCCCTCCACCCCGGCGCTGGTGAAGGCCGCCGGCGGCCAGGTCTGGTCGCCGTTCTGGCGCAATGTGACACCGGATTTGGTCGCCGCCGCCCATGGCCTCGGCCTCACGGTGATCCCCTGGACGGTGGATGACCCCGACGACATGGCAGCCCTGATCGCCATGCAGGTCGATGGCCTGATCACGGATTACCCCGACCGGCTGCGCAGCCTGATGCAGGCCAACCATATGGCGCTGCCGGCACCGAGCCCGGTTACCCCCTGACAGCCCGGTCACCGACCCGTCACACGCCCCCTCATATCGGGACGCGTGGCAATCTCGGGCCAAAACGCCGCATCCGGCGACGCAGGCTTCCATATCCCCGGAAACGGAGCTAAAAGGGCGCCGCATCGCTGTTTTCACGCAAAGCCGGAACCAGGGAAGGCCGTCATGATCCACGCCTACCTGCCGCAAGGCAACGAGCTGCAACGGATTCCCCTCGCACCGGGCAACACCCTGCCCGAGGGCGCGATCTGGCTCGACCTGCTGGAACCGACGCCGGAAGAGGAAAAGGCCATCGAGGGCATGCTCGAGCTCGAGATGCCGACCCGCGAGGAGATGCAGGAGATCGAGACCTCCAGCCGGCTCTATCGCGAGGGCGATGTCAGCTACATGACCGCCAACGTGCTCTACCATGCCGAAACGCCGCTGCCGCAGACCACGGCGGTGACCTTCATGCGCACGCCGCGCGCGCTGGTCACCCTGCGCTATGCCGATCCGCTGTCGTTCCGCCAGTTCGTCGCCCGCGCCCAGCGCCAGCCCGGCCTGCGCGCCAATGCCGATGCCATGCTGTGCGGCCTGCTCGATTCCGTGATCGACCGCGCCGCCGACGTCATCGAGAATGCCGGCAAGGATCTCGACGGCGTGTCGCGCGGCATCTTCGGCTATGGCCAGAAGGGCGAATATGACCCGGCTGACGAGGCCGACCTGGAAGACGCCGTCCGCAAGCTCGGCCGCATCGAAGATCTGACCTCGCGCATCCGCGACAGCCTGGTGTCGCTGACCCGCCTGATCGCCTTCCTCAACCTGACCATGGCCGAGCAGCGTGGCACCAAGGAAAGCCGCACCTGGCTGAAGACCCTGTCGCGCGACGTGCAGTCGCTGAACGAACAGGCCGCCTTCCTCGCCCACAAGGGCAACTTCCTGCTCGATGCCACGCTCGGCCTGATCAACATCCAGCAGACCAAGATCATCAAGATCTTTTCGGTGGCCGCCACCGTGTTCCTGCCGCCGACCCTGATCGCCAGCATCTACGGCATGAACTTCAAGGTTCTGCCCGAACTCGACTGGACCTGGGGCTATCCGTTTGCGCTGGTGCTGATGGTACTTTCCGCCATACTGCCCTACTGGTGGTTCAAGCGGAAAGGCTGGCTGTGACATGCCGCTGCAGTTCGGAACCCTGCTCGAGGAAGAACGCCCGCTCGGCGAGGCGATGCGGCGCGGCTGGCGTGGCCGCTGTCCGCAATGCGGCCACGGCCGCATGTTCCGCAGTTACCTGAAGGTCAACGACAACTGCCCCGCATGCGGGCTGCAGCTGTCGATGCACCGCGCCGACGACGCGCCGCCCTATTTCACCATCCTGATCGTCGGCCATATCATCGTGCCGCTGATGCTGGTGCTGGAACAGGAATTCCACCCGGCCGAATGGGTGCATATGGTGCTGTGGCTGCCGCTCACCCTGATCCTGTCGCTGACCCTGCTGCCGCGCATCAAGGGCACGCTGATCGGCCTGCAATGGGCCAAGCGCATGCACGGCTTCGGCGGCCATCCCGACGACTGAGGCGATGCCCGACGGCGACGGAGCTGCGGCCCAGACCGTACGACCGACGGCCGCGCAGCCGATCCGCGATGCGGCGACGCTGATCCTGTATCGCCGGCGCAGCGGCGGCGGCCTCGAGGTGCTGATGGGCGAACGCCATGGCGCCAGCGCCTTCATGCCCAACCGTTTCGTGTTTCCCGGCGGCCGGCTCGATCCGGCCGATTACCGCATGCGGCCGGCGCAGCCATTATCGCCGATCAGCCTCGCCCGGCTCGGCCGCAGCAGGAAGACCGGCCCGCGCAAGGCGACCGCGCTGGCGCTGGCGGCGATCCGCGAGACCTTCGAGGAAAGCGGCCTGCGGCTCGCCGCGCCGGCCCATGGGGCGATCACCCCGCCCTCGCCGGCCTGGACCGACTTCTGCGCCGGCAGCCATGCCCCCGACCCGGGCGCGCTGCTCTATATCTGCCGGGCGATCACCCCACCGGGCCGGCCGCGTCGCTTCGATGCCCGCTTCTTCGCCGCCCCGGCCGAGGCCGCCAGCGGCACGGTCCGCCCGTCCGCCGAACTCGACAAGCTCGACTGGATCGCCCCGGAGGACACCGGCGGCCTGCTGCTGCCCGGCATCACCCAGTATGTGCTGGCCCACCTGGCCGCCTGGCTGGAGCCCGGTGCACTGGACGATCCGGCCCGGCAGGTGCCGTTCCATTTCATGCGTCACGGCCGGCGCCAGCTCGCATGGGAGTGACCGGGCGCCCCGTCCGGCCACGCCCCGTCAGGCCACACCCTGTCCGGCCGCAGGATGCCGCCAGCCTGATCCTGCTGCGCCGGGGCGCGGATGGCACCGAGGTGCTGATGGGCCGGCGGGCCGGCGGCCACCGCTTCCTGCCGAATCTCTATGCCTTCCCGGGCGGGCGTCTTGATTCGCCCGACAGGTCAGAAACACCGCTCAACAATTTAAGATATAACAGAAATTACACTAAATCTCACCTTGGATGTGAACCGGCGACCGCCACGGCCCTGGCAGTGGCAGCGGTGCGCGAGACCTGGGAGGAGACCGGCATTGCGCTCGGCCGCATCGCGGCCGGCCGGCTGCAGCCGGACCTGTCCGGTCTCACCTATCTCTGCCGGGCGATCACCCCGGCCGACAGCCCGGTCCGCTTCCATGCCCGGTTTTTCGCCCGCGACGTCACCGGCCTGCCGTTTGAGCTCGGCGGCTCGGGCGAACTGCTCGACCTCGCCTTCCGGCCACTGCCGGCCGCCCGGGCCCTGCCGCTGGCCGACATCACCGAGTTCATCCTCGACCTGCTGGCCGGACTCGGGCCGGACCTGGTGCCGGACCGCCTGCCCTTCTGGCGCTACCGGTCCGGTAAGCCCCTGATCCGCTGGGCAAACCCCTGACGGCCCTAATTGGTTGACATCGCGGTGCGAATCCCTATGCTGCGCCGCCAATCCCTACCGTACGAACCCGTGGAATCAGTGTCATGGCCAAGCCGACAACCCTGAAGATCAAGCTGCTGAGCACCGCCGATACCGGCTTCTTCTATGTCACCAAGAAGAACCCGCGGACCAAGACCGAAAAGATGTCGCTCAAGAAGTATGATCCGGTCGTGCGCAAGCACGTCGAATTCAAGGAAACCAAGATCAAGTAAGGGTTCCGGCGCGCCGCACATCACCGGCGCCGCCTGACAGACCAAACCCCGCCAGGGTCACCCGGGCGGGGTTTTTCGTTATGCGCCGCTCTCGTCGCTGCGCCGGTAGACGATCCGGTTGCGACCGTCGCTCTTGGCCTCGTAGAGCGCCTTGTCGGCCCGCCTGAGCAGGGTGTCGGCAGTATCCTTGTCCGACGACGAGGTGCAGCCGATCGAGCAGGTTACCAACAGTTCGCCGACCGCCGCCTTCACCGTCACCGGCTTGTCGCCGATGGCATGCAGCAGGCGGCTCGCCACCACTTCGGCTGAGTCGATATCGGTATCGGGCATCAGCACCACGAATTCCTCGCCGCCATAGCGGCAGGCCATGTCGATGCCGCGGATGTTGCGCACGATGCGGTTGCCGATCTCGCGCAGCACCTCGTCGCCCACCGGATGGCCGTGGGTGTCGTTGATCCGCTTGAAATGGTCGAGATCCATGATCAGCACCGCCGTGCCATGCTGGCTGGCGCTCTGGCTGAGCAGGGTCGACAGATGCGATGCCATGTAGCGGCGGTTGTACAGGCTGGTCAGCGGATCGGTCACCGCCATTTCCATGCTCTGCTGGTAATGGTCGCGCAGCCGGTCCTGATAGCGCTTGCGGCGCACCTGGGCGCGCAGCCGGGCGATGAACTCGTTGCGGTCGATCGGCCGCACCACGTAGTCGGTGACGCCGATCTCGAGGCCCTTCACCAGCTGTTTCTGGTCGTCGGGCCCGACCAGCAGCAGGATCGGCACATTGCGGGTTTCCTCGGTGGTGCGAAACTGTGAACACAGCCGCAGGCCATCGGGAGTCTGCAGGCCGAGGCTGACCACCACGGAATCGTATTCCTTCTGCCGCGCGCGGCCGAGCGCCTCGGCGCCATCGGCAATGATCTCGATGCGGAACTGGCCCTCGATCATGCGCTGCAGCCGCAGCTGGTCGCGCGGATTGTCCTCGACCAGCAGGATGCTGGCATCGGAATAATCCTCGTCGAGGCCGGGCACCGGCGGCGAGATCACGCCGAGCGAGGCGGAGGTGCGCTCGCGCATGCGCAGCTCGTCGAGCATCAGCTTGACGCGCAGCAGCGACCGCACGCGGGCGAACATCGCGATGTCGTCGACCGGCTTGGTGAGGAAATCGTCGGCGCCGGCGCTGAGCCCCTGCACGCGGTCCTCCGGATCGCCGAGCGCGGTGACCATGATCACCGGGATATAGGCGGTATCCGGGTCGGCCTTCAGCCGGCGGCAGACCTCGAAGCCGTCCATGCCCGGCATCATCACGTCGAGCAGGATCAGGTCGGGCTTCTGGCCGTGGGCGGCATCGAGCGCCTCCGGCCCGCTGCCCGCGGTGATCACCTCGTAATATTCACTCGTCAGCTTGGCTTCCAGCACCTTGATGTTGGTGCGGATATCGTCGACGACCAGAATGCGCGCGGTCATCGCAGGAAGACTTTAGGCTACGGGTTCCAGGAACTGCTTCACCGTTTCGATGAACTTCCCGACCGAAATGGGCTTGGCGATATAGGCGTCACAGCCGCCCTCGCGCATTTTCTCCTCGTCGCCCTTCATGGCGAAGGCGGTCACCGCCACCACCGGGATCGAACGCAGGTTATCGTCTTCCTTGATCCACTTGATCACTTCCAGGCCCGACACCTCGGGGAGCTGGATGTCCATCAGGATCAGGTCCGGCCGGTGCTGTCGCACCATGGCCAGGGCTTCCATGCCGTCCTTGGTCTGCAGGGTCTGGTAACCGTGCGCATCAAGCAGGTCGTGGAACAACTTCATGTTGAGTTCATTATCCTCAACAATCAAAACGGTCTTGCTCATAGGCTGCCTTCCCCGGATAGTCTATCGTCCTGCCTGCGCCATCTTTTCCCAGCTTATACAGTATTTTGTAGCATCCCCGTCCAGCCCGGCCAAGCCGTTTGACAGTGACAATCCGCCCCGAGCCCATGTCCGCCGCACCAGATCCGTCCGCCCTTCCCGCACCGGTTGCCGCCCAGCTGGCAGAACTCGATCTCCGCCCGGGCCAGCCGCTGCTGATCGCCGATGCCGACGAGGTGCTGTTCTACTTCATGCGCGGGCTGGAGGGCTTCCTGACCGGGCGGGGGCTGTACTTCGACTGGCGCTCCTATGCCCTCTACGGCAACATCCGCCGCCGTGACGACGACAGCCCGGTCGCCGCCGAAGAGCTGCATCCCCTGCTGCAGGGCTTCTTTGCCGAGGCGACCGAGAGCCTGGCGCCGGTCGATGGCGCCGCGGCGGCGCTGGCGGAACTCAGCCGGCACGCCCAGATTGTGGTGCTGAGCAATCTGCCGCTGCCGGCCCGGGCCGCGCGCGCGCGCGCCCTGGCCCGCCACGGCATGGCCTATCCGCTGATCGCCAATACGGGGCCGAAGGGGCCGGCGGTGGCCAGCCTGCGGCAGCGGGTCGATGCCCCGGCGGTCTTCATCGACGACATTCCGCATAATCACGCCTCGGTCGCCCAGCTTGCGCCCACCACGCGGCGCCTGCATTTTGTCGCCGATCCCCGCCTGGCCGCCTTGCTCGGTCCGGCGCCCGACTGCCATCATCGGATGGAATCGTGGGAGGAAATCCACAATCATATTGCGGCCATGTTGCAGGATTCCTGAGTGATGCGGATCGGCGTCGACCTCGGCGGCACCAAGATCGAAGCCATCGGCCTGGCCGACGACGGCAGCATCCGCGCCCGCCGCCGCGTGCCGGCGCCGCGCGGCGATTATGCCGCCACCGTGGCAGCGATCCGCGATCTCGTCACCGCCATCGCGGCCGAGGCCGGCGCTATCGGGCCGGTCGGCGTCGGCATTCCCGGCACCATCTCGCCCGCCACCGGCCTGATCAAGAATGCCAACTCGACCTGGCTGATCGGCCATCCGCTCGACCGCGATCTCGCTGCCGCCACCGGCCGCCAGGTGCGGCTGGCCAACGACGCCAACTGCTTCGCGCTGTCGGAAGCCAGCGACGGCGCCGGCAGCAGCCATCGCGTGGTGTTCGGCGCCATCCTCGGCACCGGCTGCGGCGCCGGCATCGTCGTCGCCGGCAGCCCGCTGACCGGCCCCAATGCCATCGCCGGCGAATGGGGCCATAACCCGCTGCCCTGGCCGCAGCCGAACGAGCTGCCCGGGCCATTGTGCTATTGCGGCCGGCATGGCTGCCAGGAGACGTTCTTTTCTGGCACCGGGCTGGCGCTCGATTTCCGCAGCGCCACCGGCCGCGATCTCGACGGACCGGCCATCGCCGAAGCCGCAGCGGGCGGCGATGCGGCGGCCGAGGCCGCCATGCAGCGTTACGAACACCGGCTGGCGCGCGGCCTTGCCGCCATCCTCAACCTGCTCGATCCCGATGTCGTGATCCTCGGCGGCGGCCTGTCGAATCTCGGGCGGCTCTATGTGAACGTGCCGCGCCTGTGGGGCGCCTTCGTGTTTTCCGATGTGGTGACGACGCCGCTGGTAAAGAACCGCCATGGCGACAGTTCGGGCGTGCGCGGTGCCGCCTGGCTGTGGCCGCCGGGCACGCCGGCGACGGTCTGAATTTTCTTCAGCAGCGATCGCGCGGCTTGACCTCGAGCCGGGCCAGCGTGGCGCGGATCGCATAGTCGCCGTAATCGAACACGATGTCGTCGGCGACGCCGTTCTCGTACAGGCGGTAGGCGATCTCGTAATCCGGCGTGTCCTGCTGTTGCTCGGTCGGGAAATAGCCGAGCCGCACGCGCCAGGAGCGCAGGCCTTTCAGCGCCACCAGCACATTGCGCTTGGCGGTTTCCGGCGGCAGGGTCACGCCGATGAAGCCGCCGACATCGGCATAGCCGTCCGCCGAAGACCCGTCATAGATCGCGGCCTGCAGCCAGTGCTGGCCGCTTTCGGCAAGCCGCAGCAGGCGGATGGTGTGTTCGGTGGGAAACAGGATGCCGGCAGGCAACTGCAGCTCGGTATCATCGGGCCGGGTGAAGCGCACCACGCCACCGCGATGCGGACCCGACAGCACGGCCTCGCCGTTCAGTTCCTGGTCGACGTCGCCGTTGACCTCGTCCTTCAGCTTGAAGCGAAAGCTCTGACCGTCGCGGGCTTCCCACGAGTTCAGCACCATGTCGTTCAGCGTGGTGCCGTCCTCGGTATCGGTCTGGATCACGAAGCGCTGGTTCAGCACAAAGCCGTCGCAGGCATTGACGAATTCGAGGCTGAGACCGCCGATGATGCCGCTGCGGTAATTGCGCGGATCGAGCCGCGCCACCGAGATGGTGTAGAGCGCGCGATGCGACACCAGCTGGTTGGCGATGCTGTCGAGATCGGGCGTGCTGCCGGCGGCGGCCGGACGGGACGGAATGGTCGCGCCGCACAACAGGGCCACGAACAGCAACAGACGCAAAATCGCCAAGGGGAGACCTCGAGAAACCGGAAAATGCTTGCTACAGGATAGCCTTGGCCGGAAAAGAAGAAAACACGCCCGCCGCCCGGCAACGAAAATATGCAGGAGTTCCGCCATGGCAAAACCCGTCCTGTTCGTCACCCGCCGCATGCCCCCAGCGGTGGAAGCCCGCCTGCTGCGCGACTATGACGCCCGGCTGAACCCCGACGACCGCGTCTATACGGCCAACGAACTGGCGGCCGGGGCCGACGGGGCCGATGCCATGCTGGTCTGCTCGACGGAAAAGATCACGGCGCCGCTGGTCGCCCGGCTGCCGGACCGGCTGAAGGTGATCGCCACCTTCTCGGTCGGCTACGAGCATATCGACATCGCCGCCTGTCGGGCCCGCGGCATCGTCACGGCCAATGCGCCCGGCACCATGACCGAGGCGACCGCCGATATCGCCCTGCTGCTGATGCTGGGCGCTGCCCGCCGCGGCTGGGAGGCCCAGAGCATGGTCCGTCGCGGCGACTGGAAAGGCTGGGACACCATGATGCTGCTGGGCATCGACCTTGCCGGCAAGCGGCTGGGCATCTTCGGCATGGGGCGGATCGGCCAGGCGGTGGCACGCCGCGCCCGCGGCTTCGGCATGACCATCCACTATCACAACCGCAGCCGCCTGCAGCCGGCCGACGAGCAGGGCGCCATTTACCATGCCGATCTCGACGGCCTGCTGGCGGTCAGCGACATCCTGTCGATCAATGCGCCCGCGACCGCCGAAACCCGCCGGCTGCTCGATGCCAGGCGGATTGCCCGACTGCCCGATGGCGCCATCGTGGTGAACACCGCGCGCGGCGAGATGATCGACGATGCCGCGCTGATCGCGGCGCTGAAATCCGGCAAGCTGCGCGCCGCCGGACTCGACGTCTTCGCCGGCGAACCCAACCTCGATCCGGCCTATCTCGACCTGCCCAATGCCTATCTGCTGCCGCATCTGGGCAGCGCCACGGTCGAGACGCGCGACCGCATGGGCTTCATGGCGCTGGACAACATCGATGCCGTGCTGGCTGGCCGGCCGGCGCCGAATGCCATCGCGGGCTGAGCCGGCCCTGCCCGGCAGCGGCAAAAACTGCCGGGCTGCAATATTGTAAAAGGCTGTTTTCCGGCAATTTCTTCTGGCATATGGCTTGCTTTGTCTGGGATGTGTCCAACCTGACGGTTTCGCCATGACCTACGCGATGCCTGCCAATGACGGCCAGACTTCCGCCTGGCCCCAGCCTGTCGACGAAACGGCCGCAGCCAGCGACGGTTTCGCCAGCCTGGTGCTGCGCCTGCGCCTCGCCCTGCGGCGGGACCCGGACCCGCGCAAGCGCCAGCTGGTCGAGCAGATCCTGACCGCCGCCGCCGAAAGCGAGCAGCGCCTCGCCGAACAGGCGGACCGCATTGCCGAGCTGGAGCAGCTGTCGGGCAGCGACGATCTGACCGGCCTGCCCAACCGCCGTGCCTTCGATGCCGTGATGGCGCGCGAACTGGCGGTCGCCGGCCGCGACGGCCATGGCGGCACGCTCGCCTTTCTCGACCTCGACCGCTTCAAGATGATCAACGACCGCCACGGCCATGCCGCCGGCGATGCCGCGCTCTGTCATGTCGCGCAGCATCTGCGGACGGCGCCGCGGGCCTCGGATTTCGTCGCCCGGCTGCATGGCGACGAATTCGCCCTGGTGCTGCCCGGCGCGACGCTCGACCAGGCCGAGCCGCGGGTCTCCGCACTCGCCAGCCGCATCGAGCGTCAGCCCCTGCGATTTGGTGACGCCCTGATCCCGGTCAGCATCAGCTATGGCCTCGCCGCCTATGACGGCAAGACCGACCAGGCCGCCCTGCTGCGCCTCAGCGACCGCGCCATGTACCGGCGCAAACGGGCCCGGCAGGGCGAATAGGCCCGGCGGCAGGCTCGTCCCGGCCCTCACTCATTGCTCCCCCACTCATTGCTGAGGGGCGGCGTTCCGGGCTAGAACCGGCGGCACGACCTGTGCCGATCCCGTGCCGTATTCCCGTGCCGTATTCAAGGAGCCGACCATGAGCCATGATGCCCGCCTCGCCGCGCTGAACATCGAGCTGCCGACCCCGGCCGCGCCGGCCGCCAATTACGTGCCGTTCGTGATCGCCGGCAACATGCTCTACATCGCCGGCCAGATCCCGGTCTTCAACGGCGAGGTCCGTTTCCTCGGCAAGCTGGGTGCCGGCACCGATGTCGAGACCGGCAAGCAGGCCGCCCGGCTCTGTGGCCTGAACATCATCAGCCAGGCGCGCGCCGCGCTCGGCGGCAGCCTCGACCGTGTGAAGCGCTGCGTGAAGCTCGGCGGCTTCGTCAACTGCACCGGCGACTTCATCGACCATCCGCAGGTGGTCAACGGCGCCTCCGACCTGATGGTCGAGGTGTTCGGCGATGCCGGCAAGCACGCCCGTTTTGCCGTCGGCGCCGTGTCGCTGCCGCGCGGTGTCGCCGTCGAGGTCGACGCCATCTTCGAGATCGCCTGAGCCCGCTTATGGCCGGCACAGTCGCGACGCGGCTGGAACAGCTCGGACTGACGCTGCCGCCGCAGCATCCGCCGGCCGGCACTTATGTCGGTTATGTCACGACCGGCGGCCTCGTGCATGTCGCCGGTGTCGGCCCGACCTGGGGCCCGGACGTGCGCTATGCCGGCAAGGTGGGCAGTACGCTCAGCACCGCGGACGGCTATGCCGCCGCGCGGCTGACCGCGCTGAACCTGCTGGCCCACATGCAAACGGCCTGCGGCGGCGATCTCGACCGCATCGTCCGCTGCGTCAAGGTCTTCGCGCTGGTCAATGCCGGCCCGGATTATACCGATGCCCACCGGGTGGCCGATGGCGCAACCGACCTGATCGGTGCATTGTTCGGCACCGGCAACCTGCCGGCCCGCGCCATCACCACGGCCCCGTCCCTGCCTTTCAACATCGCCTTCGAAGCCGACGCCGTTTTCCTGATCAATTGAGCCCAGAGCATGAGCCGCACCGATCTTCCCAAATGGCTGACCAAGACCCCCGTCGCCCATCGCGGGCTGCATGACATCGCCAGGGGCGTGCCGGAGAATTCCCGCCTCGCCTTCCAGAAGGCCATCGAGGCCGGTTACGCCATCGAAACCGATGTGCGGATCACCGGCGACGGCCAGGTGGTGGTCTTCCATGATGCCGACCTCACCCGGCTCTGCGGCCGCGACGGCATCGTCGCGCGGATGACGCTGGCCGAGCTGAAGGCGCAGAAACTGCTCGGCACCGCGGAGACTGTGCCCAGCTTCCGCGACCTGCTCGACCAGGTGCAGGGCCATGTGCCTCTGGTGGTCGAGATCAAGAAGGACAAGGGCCAGGAGATCGGCCCGCTGGAAACCAGCGTCGCCCGCATGCTGCAGCATTACCCGGGTCCCTTCGTGGTGCAGTCGTTCAATCCGCGCACCGTGAAGTGGTTCCAGAAGCATGCGCCGGAAATCGTGCGCGGCCAGATCGCGACGGACCTTGCCAATATGACCAGGGGCCTTAACTGGTTCACCCGTATGCAGTTGAAGCGGGCCCTGATGAACGGTTACGGCGATCCGGATTTCCTTGCCTATGACGTGCGCGACCTGCCGTCGGAGATTACCGCGGCGGCACGGCGGCGCGGCCTGCCGCTGCTGAGCTGGACGGTGCGCACGCCGGCCGAGCGCGCCCGTGCGGCCGCCCATGCCGACAATGTGATCTTCGAGGAGCTGTCGACCGCGGCATGAATGGGCGCGGCATGAACGGGCCGGCGGGCAAGGACAAAACTGTCACCATCCGCACGCTGGCGCGCATCGCCGAGCTGCCGGCGGCCGAGTGGGACCGCTGCGCCGGGACCGGAAACCCCTTCGTCAGCCACGCCTTCCTCGACGCCCTGGAGCAGTCCGGCTGCGTCAGCCCGCGCAGCGGCTGGCAGCCGACCCACCTGGTGGCGGAGACCCGGCAGGGCGATATCCTCGGCACCATGCCGCTCTACATCAAGGGCCACAGCCAGGGCGAATACATCTTCGACCATGCCTGGGCCGAGGCCTATGCCCGCGCCGGCGGCCAGTATTACCCGAAACTGCTGTCGGCGGTGCCCTTCTCGCCGGTGACCGGGCCGCGCTTCCTGGTGGCGCCGGGCCAGGATGGCGCCACCATCGCCGATGCCCTGCTGCAGGGCGCGCGCCAGCTGGTGCAGCGCTATGGCCTGTCGTCGCTGCATGTCAATTTCCTCACCGAGGAACAGAGCGTCTGGGCGGAAGAAAGCGGGATGCTGTTGCGGCTCGGCGAACAGTTCCACTGGGAAAACAACGGCTATGCCGATTTCGAAGCCTTCCTCGCCGCACTGGCTTCGCGCAAGCGCAAGGCGATCCGCAAGGAGCGTCGCGAGGCCGTTGCTGCCGGCATCGAGATCGCATGCCTCAGCGGCGATGCGCTGACCGACGAACACTGGGACGCCTTCTTCGAATTCTACATGGACACCGGCAGCCGCAAATGGGGCCGGCCCTATCTCAACCGCGATTTCTTCCGCCGCCTGCAGGCGACCATGGCCGACCGCGTCGTGCTGGTGATGGCCCGTCGCGACGGCCAGTGGATCGCCGGTGCCTGGAACATGCTGGGCGACGACTGCCTGTACGGCCGCAACTGGGGCTGTATCGAGCATCATCCCTTCCTGCATTTCGAATGCTGCTACTACCAGGCGATCGACTATGCGATCCGGCACGGCTTGGCCCGCGTCGAGGCCGGCGCCCAGGGCGAGCACAAGCTGGCCCGCGGCTACCTGCCCGCCCCCATCCATTCGTCCCACTGGCTGGCCGATCCCGGCTTCCAGGATGCCATCGCGCGCTACCTGGACCACGAGCGCGACTACATGTCCGGGGTGATCGCAGCCCTCGACCAGCATTCGCCGTTCCGCCATACCGGGCCGGACCCCGAACACGGCGACCCCGAGGCGGGCGACCCGGAGGCTAGCGACCTAGGGGAAAGCGGATAGCCTTCGGCCCGGCTCCGGACTAGACTTGGTAAAAAACAGGGAGGCGGAGAGAACGGGCCATGACGCATGATGCTGGCTGCATCTTCTGCAAGATCGTCCAGGGCGAAGCGCCGAGTTTCAAGCTGTGCGAAGACGACCTCAGCTTCGCCATCATGGACATCAACCCGTTCAACCATGGCCATGCCCTGATTCTCAGCAAGCGCCATGCCGCCAATGTCCACGAGATCGACGACGACAGCATCGCCGCGGTGGCCCGCACCGCCCGGCGCATCGCCGGCGCGGTCGAGGATGCCGTGAAACCGGATGGCATCAACATCGTGCAGGCCAACGGTCCCGGCGCCGCCCAGTCGGTGCTGCATTACCATGTCCATGTGCTGCCGCGCCGGCTCGGCGACAATGCCAAGCTCAACTGGAGCCTGTCGCCCGGCGATCACGATGCCATCGCGCGGCTGGCCGCCGATATCCGGGCCCGCCTCTGATGCCGCGGCCGGCCATCGCGGTGATGGCGGTGGCTGCCATCCTGCTGGCCGCCGGCGCCGCCCGTGCGGCCGGCGCGACCGACGACGGGACGACCCGCTGCCGCAGCGAGGCGCATCGCGGCCTGACCGCCGCCTGCGAGACAGCGCTGGAGACCCGCCCGCATGACCCGGAACTGCACGCCCTGCTCGGCGAGGCCTATTTCGCCAGCGGCTTCTACGGCGAGGGGCTGCAGAGCCTGCATGCCGCCATCGACGCCTCCGGCGGCGACGCCGACTATCGCTACCGCTTCGCCGGCTTTGCCGCGCTGATCAACGAATTCACAAAGGCGACCGACGAACTTGAGCGCGTGGTTGCCGCCCGCCCCAGGGACGTGCGCGCCTGGGCCCTGCTGGCCGTCTGCTATCGCTTCATGAAGGATGATGCCCGCGCCCTGCATGCCGGCCGCCGGGCCGCCGAACTGGGCGATGCCGCCGAGGCCTATGCGCTGGCGGCCCGCTACGCCACCGGCGACGGCCTCGCCCGCGATGCCCGCGAGGGACAGCGCTGGCTCAGGCGGGCGGCCAACCGCGGCTATGTCGCCGCCATGCAGGATCTGGCCGACCTCTATGCGACTGGCCGGCCGGGCATTCCGCCCGATCCGGCCAGACAGCATTACTGGGAAGACGCCCTGCGCCAAGCGACCAACTAACTGAGGCCGCCCGTCAACTGAGCAGCCTCAGTTGGCGAATTCCGGGATTTTGTCGCCCTTCTCCGAACGGCCCTTTTCGCTGCCCTCGATCTCGAAGGCGAGCTTGCCGTCGGCGACCGTCACCAGCACATGGCCGCCCTTGACCAGGCGCCCGAACAGCAGTTCGTCGGCCAGCGGCTTCTTGATGTGCTCCTGGATCACGCGGCCGAGCGGCCGGGCCCCGAAGAGCTTGTCGTAGCCGCGCTCGGCGAGCCAGGCGCGCGCCTCGTCGCTCAGCGAGATCGTCACGTTGCGGTCGGCGAGCTGGCCTTCGAGCTGGGCGACGAACTTGTCGACCACGCGATAGATCACGTCCGACGGCAGCGCCGCGAAGGGGATCACCGAGTCGAGGCGGTTGCGGAATTCCGGCGTGAACAGCTTCTTGATCGCTTCCTCGTCCTCGCCTTCCTTCATGCCGCGGCCGAAACCGATCGCCTGCTTGCTCATCTCCGAGGCGCCGGCATTGGTGGTCATGATCAGCACGACGTTGCGGAAATCGACGCTCTTGCCGTTGTTGTCGGTCAGCTTGCCGTGGTCCATCACCTGCAGCAGGATGTTGAACAGGTCGCCATGGGCCTTCTCGATCTCGTCGAGCAGCAGCACGCAATGCGGATGCTGGTCGACCGCATCGGTCAGCAGGCCGCCCTGGTCGAAGCCGACATAGCCCGGCGGCGCGCCGATCAGCCGCGACACGCTGTGCCGCTCCATGTATTCCGACATGTCGAAGCGGATCAGCTCGACACCCATGATGGTGGCGAGCTGGCGGGCCACTTCGGTCTTGCCGACGCCGGTCGGACCCGAGAACAGGTAGCAGCCGATCGGCTTCTCCGGTTCGCGCAGGCCGGCACGAGCCAGCTTGATCGCACTGGCCAGCGCGTCGATGGCCTGGTCCTGGCCATAGACCACGCGCTTCAGCTCGGCATCGAGGTTGCGCAGGGACTCCTTGTCCTCGCGCGACACCGACTTGGGCGGAATGCGGGCGATCTTGGCGACGATGGCCTCGATCTCCTTGACGCCGATGGTCTTGCGGCGGCGGCTTTCCGGCTTCAGCAGTTCGGCGGCACCGACCTCGTCGATCACGTCGATCGCCTTGTCCGGCAGCTTGCGGTCGTTGATGTATTTCGACGACAGCTCGACCGCGGCCTTGATCGCATCCTCGGTATAGCGGACGCCGTGATGTTCCTCGTAATAGCCCTTGATGCCCTTGAGGATCTTCACCGCGTCGGACACCGACGGCTCGCTGACATCGATCTTCTGGAAGCGGCGCAGCAGCGCGCGGTCCTTCTCGATGTAGGACCGGAACTCCTTGTAGGTCGTCGAGCCGATGCAGCGCAGGCCGCCCGAGGCGAGTGCCGGCTTCAGCAGGTTCGACGCATCCATGGCGCCGCCCGAGGTGGCGCCGGCGCCGATCACGGTGTGCATCTCGTCGATGAACAGGATCGAGCCGGGCTGGCTCTCCAGCTCCTGCATCACCTGCTTGAGGCGCTCCTCGAAATCGCCGCGATAGCGCGTGCCGGCCAGCAGGCTGCCCATGTCGAGCGCGTAGATCACCGACTCCTTCAGGATCTCCGGCACCTCGCCGCGCACGATACGGCGCGCCAGGCCCTCGGCGATGGCGGTCTTGCCGACGCCGGGATCGCCGACATAGAGCGGGTTGTTCTTGGTGCGCCGGCACAGGATCTGGATGGTGCGCTCGATCTCGGCCTCGCGGCCGATCAGGGCATCGATCTTGCCGGCCTTGGCCTTCTCGTTGAGGTTGACGCAATAGGCGCTCAGCGCCTCCTTGTCCTTGCCGGCATTGCGGTCGCGCTCGGTCCGCTCGCTGCGTTCGGCGCGCTGTTCGACATCGCTGTCGGCACCGCGCAGCGGCCGGCGGTCGCCGCGGCCCGGCGACTTGGCGACGCCATGGCTGATGTAGCTGACCGCATCCAGCCGGGTCATGTCCTGCTCCTGCAGGAAATGCACGGCATGGCTCTCGCGCTCGGAGAAGATCGCCACCAGCACGTTGGCGCCGGTCACTTCCTCGCGGCCCGACGACTGGACATGGAACAGCGCGCGCTGCACGGCGCGCTGGAAGCTGAGGGTCGGCTTGGCGTCCTGCGCCACGCTGACCACCAGGCCGCGCAGGTCCTCGTCGATGAAGGCACCGACGCGCTCGCGCAGCTTGTCGACATCGACGTTGCACGCCCGCATCACCGCAATCGCATCCTGATCTTCGGTCAGGGCGAACAGGAGGTGTTCGAGCGTGGCGAATTCATGCTTCTTGGCACCGGCGAGCGACAGGGCCCGGTGCAGTGTCTGTTCCAGCGTGCGCGAAAACGATGCCATACGCTTTATGCCTCCCTCGATCGGGTTGCTGATACTCTGAAAGATACTCTACCGGGCAGGCTAATCGCGTTCCATGGTGCATTGCAGCGGATGCTGGTGCTGCCGTGCGAAATCGATCACCTGGGTCACCTTGGTCTCGGCCACTTCGTAGGTAAACACACCGCAGAGCCCGACGCCCTTCTGGTGGACGTGCAGCATGATCCGCGTGGCTTCTTCCCGCGGCTTGCTGAAAAACCGCTCCAGCACGTGAACGACGAACTCCATCGGCGTGTAATCGTCGTTCAGCAGGAGCACCTTGTACATAGGCGGCTTCTGGGTCTTCGGCCGGGTCTTGGTGACCACGCCGACCTCGGTCCGCCCGCGCCCGTCACGTCCATCCCGTTCGCTCATGCCCTCGATACCCGACTGCCGTCGCGTCCCGTTCCTCGGGGCGCTCGTGTTAATGATATGGCCCCCGGGTAAAAAAATACCAGCACCCTTGGGGCAAAAAAAGAGCCCGGCCAGTGGGGGCCGGGCTCTCTCTACTCTGACGCTGCTGTCTGGGGACGCTTACTTACACGGGCGGTAACCGCCGTGGCGAAAGCGCCGCCGGGCCGGTTCAGGCGGCCAGCGGCTTCACCATCTTCTCGACGGCGACCTGGAACTGCGCATTGATCGGGGCGAAGGCATCCTGGGCGGCCTTGGCTGCAACTTCGCTCACCTTGGTGGTGTGGGCGGTATAAGCCTCGAAGGCGCTCTTGGCGAAGTCGTTCTGCAGCTCGATCAGCTCCTGCAGGGTCTTGACGCCCATCATCGCCTTGGCGGCGGAAATGCTGTCCTCGATCTGGCCCTTGGTGAAAGCCATGATCTCGGCGTTGATGGTCTCGAAGCCCTTGGAGGCCAGATTGCCCGCCGTCACAACGGCTTCAACCTGGTCCTTGCCCATCTGGGTGGCTTCGTCGACGCTTTTGACGGCGGCTTCGAAACGGTCCTTGCTCATCGCGAAAGCCTTCTCGACAGCTTCGGTGCCTGCCTTCATTGCCTTCTCCATCTGGTCCTTGGAAGCGAACATGACAGCCTCGTATGTGTTGCCGTTGAGACCATCGGTCTCGATGTCCGACTTGGTCTTGGGGGTCTTGGGGGTGGTAGCCATGGAGTGATCTCGTCCTTGCTTGTCCGGTTTGTAACAGTGTCGGACCCGCTCAGCGGGGCGGCAGCCCTGAAATGCTGCACTGCAATATGGTTGTTTTACCAGCCGGCCCCGCGGTCTGTCAAAAGGTTTTTTGTGCGGCGCACAATTGTCCTGTGCGCCGCAGTAAAATCAGACGGTTAGTCAATTTAAACAACTAGTTAATTGTGCCCTGGGAGTAGCGCAGGCCGTTTTTCCCGACCTGGTAACGCTCTGGCGTGTACTGCGGCTGGACGTCCCGGCCGGCGGCGGCGAAGAAGCTGCCGTACGGCGGCAGGGCCACCTCGTAATAGTGAACCGGGGCCACACCGGTCCCATCGAAACGCAGGACGGCCCCCAGCAGGCGCTCGGCGACCGGCTTGAAGCCTGCTGCCTCGCCCGACCAGGCATAGAAATGGAACTGTCCGTTCCGGCAGGCGCTGGCCGTGATGAAAAAGCCATCGGCACGCAGGAACAGCCCGTCCGGCGCAGCTTCGTCGAAGCCGCTGGCATCGAGGGCCGCGACCACGCTGTCCAGTTCGGCCGCACCGATCCGCTGCTGCGCCGTCTGGCCGCGCCAGGGCGCCAGCGGATCGTTGAGGGTGATCGGATTGCGCGGGTCGTTCAGGACCGGCTGGCCGATCACCCGTGCTTCCACCAGGGCCCCGCCGCCGGCTTCGCCGGTGAAGTCGTAGGTGCGCCGCTGCTCCTTCTCCACGGCGTTGTAGACCAGGCGAAAACGCTCGGGCTGTCCCACGGCACAGGCCCGGGCGAGGTCGTCGCCGCCGATATAGCGCTCCCAGGTCAGGCCGCGCAGGAAGGGATCGCTGGTCGGCCCGACCGCGGCGCAGCCGGCCAGCAGGCCGGCAGCAGTCAATGCGGCCGCGAGAAACACTTTTTTAAGGCTATCGGTCATATTTTTCTGCCCATGCGTGCGCTCCTGCGGGAGCCCGGTGAATCCATGCAGATTCAACTTGTTAGTACACAATCTACTGGACAAGAGGAAGCATGGTAAATATCCTGAATCCGATTCGCGTCCTGGGGGGAACCCGGTCGCAAAATGATTACAAGCGCAACCGTGGTAGGGATGCAATGAGGCAGGTAGCCGCAAAGCTTGGACGGACTCTGTCCACCATCGTAACAATCTGTTTCATCCTTGTCCTTGCCGCCTCGCTCTCCCCCCATGCCGCCCGGGCGGCCAGCTATTCCGCCATCGTGGTCGATGCCGATACCGGCCGGGTGCTGCATGCCCAGGATCCGGATGCCGCGCGCTACCCGGCGTCGCTGACCAAGATGATGACGCTGTACATGACCTTCGACGCCCTCAAGGAGGGCCGCCTGAAGATGAGCCAGCGTCTGCCGATTTCCGCCCATGCCGCCGCCCAGCCCTATGGCATCGACCTGCGCGCCGGCCAGACCATCAGCGTCCATGACGCCATCCTCGCCGCCATCACCAAGTCCGCCAACAATGCCGCCGTGGTGCTGGCCGAGGCACTGGGCGGTACGGAAACCAAGTTCGCCGATCTGATGACGAGGCGCGCGCGCCAGCTCGGGATGACCAACACGGTGTTCAAGAACGCCTCGGGTCTGCCGAATTCCCGCCAGAAGAGCACGGCCCGCGACATGGCCCGGCTCGGCATCGCCTTGGTGAAGAACCACAAGGATTACTACAGCTACTTCTCTACGGCCGAGTTCGAGTGGAAGGATGCGACGATCCCGAACCACAACCACATCCTGACCCGCTATGACGGCGCCGACGGCATCAAGACCGGCTATATCGCCGCCTCGGGCTTCAATCTGGTCGCATCGGCCAAGCGCGGCGGCCACCGCATCGTCGCCGTGGTGTTCGGCGGCAGCAGCGTCAAGGCCCGCGACAACCGGATGGTCCAGCTGCTCGATATCGGTTTCGACAAGATCGGCGATACCCCCACGGTGATGGCCGAGAAGAAGGGCAGTGACGATGCCGGCTTCGGCCTGATCGCCAGCGCCGATGCGGCCACCGCGCATCCGCCGAAGGCTGCGGCCAGGAAGATCGTCGTTGCCGATGCCGGCACGACCGGCGCCGGTGCCGGTGCCGGAGACTGGGCCGTGCAGCTCGGCGCGTTCCGCCGCCCGGCCGCCGCCGAGAAGCTGCTCAACCGGGTCCGCGGCAAGCTGCCCGCCGCCGAGCCGCTGGTCGAGCCGATCGAGGCCGGCAAGACCACGCTGTACCGTGCCCGCATGACCGGGCTGAGCGAGACGGATGCGCAGAGCGCCTGCGCCCGGCTGAAGCGGGAAAAGGTCACCTGCTCGGTGGTCTCGCCCGACGCCGGCTGATCCCGGCCCCACCGCCCCTTCCTGCAACGCCGCGGCCCTGCCGCGGCGTTTGTGTTTCCGGCCTCCGGCTTTCCACGGATACTGCGGGTTCCTATGATGGCGGCGCCCGTCCCCGTCCATAAAGCACTCATGGCCCTTACCCAGATCCAACGCCGCCAGCTCCGCACACTGGGCCGCATCGTGGCCGTCTCGGCCACCGGCGGCGCCGTCTATGGCGGCCTGCTCACCGTGACGCTGGGAATGACACCGGTTCCCGTAGCCGAGCTTGCGCTCGGCCTGCTGCGCGGCCTGTTTACCGGCGCCCTGGTCAGTGCCCTGCTGGGCGGTTTCGAGATGTTCGTGGTCGCGACCTTCCGGGCCCAGTTCCGCCGCCTGCGCTTCCTGCAACTGATCGCCGTCAAGGGCATCTTCTATACAGTTATCATTCTTGCCAGCGACTGGCTGGGCGACCGGCTGTTCGAGATCGGCGGGACCTCGCGCTTCGGCCTCAACCGCCTGACCGTCACCACGCTACTGGTCGCGCTGGCGGTGTCGATCGCCTTCAATTTCGTGATGGAGATGGCGCAACTGCTCGGCCCCGGCGTACTGGGCGACCTGATGCGCGGCCGCTATCACCAGCCGCGGCGCGAGAACCGGCTGTTCGTCTTCTTCGACATGCGCGGCTCGACCGCCATCGCCGAACGGATCGGCGATATCGCCTTCCACCGCCTGCTCAACCGCTTTTTCATCGACCTGACCGAGGCCGTGCTGCCCTGGCATGGCATCGTGCACAAGTATGTCGGCGACGAGATGATCGTGACCTGGCCGCTCGATGGCCGCCGCGGCCGTCATGCCGCCGGCGCCTTCGCGGCCGTCGCCATGGCGCGGGCGCGCTTCGCCGGCCAGCAGGCGGCCTATCTGCGGGATTTCGGCGTGGTGCCGGATTTCCGCACCGTGCTGCATGCCGGCCCGGTGGTGACCGGCGAAATGGGCGAGGTCAAGCGCGAGATCGTCCTGCTCGGCGACACCATCAACACCACGGCGCGGATCGAACAGCTGGCCAAGACCCTGCCCGGCCATGCCGTCATCGCCTCGGCGGAAGCCATCGCGGCCGCGCCGCCGCCGGCCGGAATCACCACCGTTTCGCTGGGGGAATTCTCGCTCCCGGGCAAGAGCGCTGCTATACATCTGTACGCCGTCTCGTAACCATAAAAAGAGTCCGAGGAAATGCCTGTCCCCCTGAGGCCCAGCGCGGCCTTTGTCGCCGGCCGCGTGCTGTTCCCCTTCGCCTGCGGCTATTTCCTGTCCTACCTGTTCCGCAGTGTGAATGCCGTCATCGCGCCGAACCTGCAGGCCGACCTTGGCATCGGCGCCGGCGACCTCGGCACGCTGACCGCCGCCTATTTCGTCACCTTCGCTGCCGCCCAGCTGCCGGTCGGCATCCTGCTCGACCGCTTCGGCCCGCCACGGGTGCAGGCCGGCCTGCTGCTGATTGCCGCCATCGGCGCCGCCGCCTTTGCCAGCGCCGACAGCCTGCCGCTGCTGGCGCTGGCCCGCGCGCTGATCGGCTTCGGCGTTGCCGGCGGCCTGATGAGCGCCATGAAGGCCATCGCCATCTGGCTGCCGCGCGACCGCTGGGCCTTCGCCAACGGCGCCTTCATGGCGGCCGGCGGGCTCGGTGCGCTGGCGGCGACGGTGCCGGTGCAATGGGGCCTGCAGTTCGTCGGCTGGCCAGTGCTGTTCTGGCTGCTCGGCGGCCTGTCGGTGCTGGCCGCGCTGCAGATCTGGCTCGCCGTACCGGAGAAAATGGACACCGGCACGGGCGACGATGTCAGCCTCGCGGCCCAGCTGCGCGACTACTGGGCTTTCCTGCTCGATGCCCGCTTCCTGAAGATCGCCCCGGTCTCGGTGATCGGCATGGGCAGCGGCATGTCGATCCAGACCCTGTGGACCGGTCCTTTCCTGCGCGATGCCGGCGGCCTCGACCAGGCCCATGCGGCACAGATCCAGTTCCTGCTCGCCGTGGCGCTGACCGCCGGCTTCATGCTGACCGGCATGATCGCCGACCGGCTGCAGCGCTTCGGCGTCTCGCTGGCGCAGACGATGATCTGGAGCACGGCGCTGTATGCCGTCTGCCTCGGCGGCATCGCTGCCGGGCTGGCACCGGCCAGCCCGCTGCTGTGGAGCGCCTTCGGCCTGATCTGCCTGACCACCGTGCTGGCCTACCCGATCATCAGCGCCGATTTCCCGGTCGAGAAATCCGGCCGCGTCAATGCGCTGCTGAATGCCGTGGTGTTCGGGCTGACCTTCGTCATCCAGGCCGGCACCGGCTGGATCATCGACCTGTGGCCGAAGACCGCCGCCGGCCATTACCCGGCCGCCGCCTACCAGTGGTCGTTCGGCATCCTGGCGGTGCTGCTGGTGATCACGCTGGTCTGGTACGCCATCCCGCTGCGCGACCGGCGGGACTGACGGCGGCGGGACTGCCCCGGCTTTACTGGCCGACGCTTTACTGACCGACTGGCGCCCGGCCGACCGAATGGTAGACGAAGCCGGCCTGCTGCAGCTCGGCCGGCTTGTAGATGTTGCGCAGGTCGATCATCAGCGGCTGTTTCAGCAGGGTCTTGAGCCGCGCCAGGTCGAGGGCGCGGAACTGGTTCCATTCGGTGATGATCACCAGCGCGTCGGCGCCCTCGGCTGCTTCATAGCTGTCGTTGCACCAGACGAGGTCCTTGAGCAGCTTCTTCGCCTCGACCATGCCCTCGGGGTCATAGGTCCGCACCGTGGCGCCGGCCGCCTGCAGCGCCGGCACGATCTCGAGACTGGGGCTGTCACGCATGTCGTCGGTCTCGGGCTTGAAGGTCAGGCCCAGCACCGCGATGGTCTTGCCCTGCACGCTGCCGCCACAGGCCGCGATCACCTTCTCGGCCATCTGCCGCTTGCGCGCATCGTTGACCTCGACCACGGTCTCGACGATACGCAAAGGCGCGGCGTATTTGCGCCCGGTCGCCACCAGCGCCTGGGTATCCTTGGGGAAGCAGGAGCCGCCATAGCCCGGCCCGGCATGCAGGAACTTGCCGCCGATGCGGCCGTCCAGCCCGATGCCGCGGGCAACGTCCTGCACGTTGACGTTCACCTTCTCGCACAGGCTGGCGATCTCGTTGATGAAGGTGATCTTGGTGGCGAGGAAGGCATTGGCGGCGTATTTGATCAGCTCCGCCGTCTCGACGGCGGTGAACAGGATCGGCGTCTCGTTGATGTAGAGCGGACGATACAGGCCGCGCAGCACCTCGCGGGCGCGCTCGCTCTCGACGCCGCAGACCACGCGGTCGGGCCGCATGAAATCCTCGATCGCCGCGCCCTCGCGCAGGAATTCCGGATTGGACGCCACCTCGAACTCGGCGACGGGATTGGTCGTGCGGATGATCCGCTCGACCTCGCGGCCGGTGCCGACCGGCACGGTCGACTTGGTCACCACGACGGTGTAGCGCTTGATCGCGCCGGCGATCTCGGCCGCCGCCGCATGGACGTAGGACAGGTCCGCCTCGCCGTCGCCGCGCCGCGACGGCGTGCCGACCGCGATGAACACGGCATCGGCGCTTTCCACCGCCGCCCGGGTGTCCTGGGTGAAGGACAGCCGGCCGGCCTTGACGTTGCGCGCGACCAGGTCGTCGAGGCCGGGCTCAAAGATCGGGATTTCGCCGCGTTGCAGGGCCGCGATGCGCTCCGGATTCTTGTCGACGCAAGTGACCGTATGGCCGAATTCGGAGAAACAGGTGCCGGATACCAGGCCGACATAGCCGGTACCGATCATCGCAACGCGCATGGTTTAATCCCCCACAAACAGGCCGAACGACAGGCAGACCGGACTTACAGAGTCTTGGAAATATCCCGCAGGATGACCGACAGGTCCTTGTTCATGTCCGGCCGTGCCAGCGCGAAAGCGATATTGGCATGCAGGAAGCCGATCTTGTCGCCGCAGTCATAACGCTCGCCGTCGAAGCGCAGGCCGTGGAACGGCCCCTCGCCGATCATCTTGGCCAGCGCGTCGGTCAGCTGCATCTCGCCGCCGGCGCCACGCTGGGTATTGTCGAGATGATGGAACACGCTCGGCTGCAGGATGTAGCGGCCGATCACCGCGGTGTTGCTGGGCGCCTCGGCCGGCGCCGGCTTTTCCACGAGGCCGGTCACCTCGACCATCCGGTCGCTGTTCTTGCCCGGCTTGATCACACCGTAACGTTTGGTGTGCTCGGGCGGCACGTCCATGGCGGCGATGATATTGCCGCCGACGTTGTTGTAAGCCTCGACCATCTGCGCCAGGCAGGCTTCCTTGGCGAGGATCAGGTCGTCCGCCAGCAGCACGGCGAAGGGCTCGTCGCCGACCAGCGCCTTGGCGCAGCGCACGGCATGGCCAAGCCCGAGCGGCTCCATCTGGCGGGTATACGAGACCTGGCCGGCCGCCGGCATCCAGCTGTTGATCAGGTCGAGCAGGTCGCGCTTGTCGCGTTCGCGCAGCACGTCTTCCAGCTCGTAGGAACGGTCGAAATGATCCTCGATCGCCTGCTTGCCGCGACCGGTGACGAAGATGAATTCCTCGATGCCGGCGGCACGGGCCTCTTCCACCGCATACTGGATCAGCGGCTTGTCGACGACCGGCAGCATCTCCTTCGGCATCGCCTTGGTCGCCGGCAAAAACCGGGTGCCGAGGCCACCGACGGGGAAAACGGCTTTACGGATCGGGCGGATCATTGGCGGGCTTTCTGTTCTCGTTGAATCCAGGACTTGCGATTCGGACCGGACCCACGCGGGTTTTTACGCCGGGGCCCGGCAGGGCGCAACCGGCCGCAGCACGGGCCGACGGGGTTTTCATGCCCCGGTAATGGGGCGAAAATACGGCCCTTTTTCAACAATTACCGCGCGGGAACCCGGTTCCCTCCGGCCGCGTTCTTCCCCCTCCCGGCCGGCCGCCGTATCATGCACCCAAAGCCTTGGAGGAAGCCGCGTGTCTGCCGCACCAGAATTGCACCCGGACGCCACCCCGCCGGTCCTGCGCGACCGGCCGGAGCCCGGCATCGTCCGCCTGACGCTGAACCGGCCGAAGGCCTACAACAGCCTGTCGACCGGCCTGATGGCCGCCCTGCAGGCCGAACTGGACGCCATCCACGCCGACCGCAGCATCAAGGCCGTGATCATCGGCGCCGCCGGCCCCGGCTTCTGCGCCGGCCATGACCTGAAGGAAATCCGCGCCAATCCCGGCCGCCAGCACTACGAAGCGCTGTTCCGGCAATGCTCGCTGCTGATGCAGTCGATCGTCGCCCTGCCCCAGCCGGTGATCGCCCGGGTGCATGGCGTGGCCTCGGCCGCCGGCTGCCAGCTGGTGGCGAGCTGTGATCTTGCGGTGGCCGCCGAGACGGCGCGCTTCGCCACGCCGGGGGTCAACATCGGCCTGTTCTGCTCGACCCCCATGGTGGCGCTGTCACGCAACGTCAGCCGCAAGCATGCCATGGAGATGCTGCTGACCGGCGAGCTGCTCGAGGCACGGCGCGCCGAAAGCATCGGCCTCATCAACCGCGTGGTGCCGGAAGCGGCGCTCGACGAGGCGGCGCTCGGCTTCGCCCGGACAATTGCGGCGAAATCGCCGCTGACGGTGAAGACCGGCAAGGAAGCCTTCTACCGCCAGCTCGAAATGCCGCTGGCCCAGGCCTATGATTACGCCAGCCGGGTGATGACCGAGAACATGCTGGCCCGCGATGCCGAGGAAGGCATCGACGCCTTCATCGGGAAACGCGAACCGCACTGGGAAGGCCGCTGACGTGAGTGAAGTTCTCGCCATGACCGATCACAGCCGCATCGACCACGACAATTACAGCGACGACTATATCCGCAGCATCCTGCGCAGTTGCCATGTCATCGCCATGGTCGGTGCTAGCCCGAACTGGAACCGGCCGTCGTATTTCGCCATGAAATACCTGCAGCAGAAGGGTTACCGCGTCATCCCGGTCAACCCGAAGGAAGCCGGCAACGCAATTCTCGGCGAGGCGGTTTATGCCAGCCTGTCGGAGATTCCGGTCAAGGTCGACATGGTCGACTGCTTCCGGGCTTCGACCGCGATTCCGCCAATCGCCGACGACGCCATCCGGATCGGGGCAAAGGTGCTGTGGATGCAGCTCGGCGTGCGCCACGACGAGGCCGCGGCCAGGGCCGAGGCCGCCGGCCTGCAGGTGGTGATGAACCGCTGCCCGAAGATCGAGTTCGGGCGCTTGAGCCGCGAGATCGGCTGGATGGGTGTCAACACCCGCGTGATCAATTCCAAGAAGCAGAACAGGATCTGAGCGTGGCCCAGAACAGCAAGCCTGCCGCCGGCACCGGCCGGGCGGCGGAGAATACCGCGCCTTACGGCTTCGACACCCTGCAGGTCCATGCCGGCACCGCGCCCGACCCGACCACCGGCGCCCGCAGCACGCCGATCTTCCAGACCACCGCCTTCGTGTTCGACGATGCCGACCAGGCCGCCGCGCTGTTCAACCTGCAGAGCTTCGGCAACATCTATACCCGCCTGACCAATCCGACCACGGCGGTGTTCGAGCAGAAGATCGCCGCACTGGAAAACGGCCGCGCCGCCACCGCCGTGGCCACCGGCCATGCCGCGCAGCTCGTCGCCTTCCACATGCTGATGAACCCGGGCGACCATATCGTCGCCTCGCGCAAGCTCTACGGCGGCTCGATCACCCAGCTCGGCGTCAGCTTCAAGCGCTTCGACTGGCACACCACTTTCGTCGATCCCGGCGACATCGTCGGCTTCGCCGCCGCCATCACGCCGAGAACCAGGGCGCTCTATGTCGAGAGCCTGTCCAACCCGGGTGGCGTGATCTGCGACATCGCGGCGCTGGCCGAGGTGGCGCACCAGGCGGGCATTCCGCTGATCGTCGACAACACCATGGCCTCGCCGTATCTCTGCCGCCCGATCGAGCATGGCGCCGACATCGTGCTGCATTCAGCCACCAAGTTCCTCGGCGGCCACGGCAATTCGATGGGCGGCGTGATCGTCGATTCCGGCCTGTTCGACTGGGGCCAGAACGACAAGTTCCCGCATCTGTCGCAGCCCTCGCCGGCCTATCACGGGCTGACCTTCTGGGAGACCTTCGGCGACATGGCCTTTGCCGTCGCCTGCCGGGTGATCAGCTTGCGCGATCTCGGCCCCGCCATCTCGCCGTTCAACGCCTTCATGATCCTGACCGGCATGGAGACGCTGTCCTTGCGCATGCGCAAGCATTGCGACAACGCCCAGGCCGTGGCGGAATTCCTCTCCGCCCACCCCAAGGTCGACTGGGTCTCCTACGCCGGCCTGAAAGGCGACCGCTACCATGCGCTGGCGCAGAAATACCTGCCGAACGGCGCCGGCTCGGTCTTCACCTTCGGGCTGAAGGGCGGTTACGAGGCCGGACTGAAATTCGTCGATACCGTGCAGATCTTCTCGCATCTGGCCAATGTCGGCGATACCCGCAGCCTGGTGATCCATCCGGCCTCGACCACCCACCGCCAGCTCACGCCCGAGCAGCGCGAGGCGGCCGGCGCCGGCGACAGCACCGTGCGGCTGTCGATCGGCATCGAGGATGTCGCCGACCTGATCCGCGATCTGGACCGGGCGCTCAATGCAGCCTGACGGCTGCGGGGCGCTCAATGCAGCCTGACGGCTGCGAGGCTCTGAACGCAGCGTGAATCCCGGAGTGTTTTCGCTTTCAATGGAGGCACCGTCAGCCCTCCTGATGAGCGTCACCCCGGCCGAGCCCGGCTTTTCGCCGGGCGAGAGCCGGGGTCCCATTTCAGCGGCTCCAAACGGGATCGCGGCGCGCGCGGCGGGAACACCGCCGCTTGGCCGGGATGACGGAGAAATACCCTAGCCTGCATGGCGCCGGCGGTATGCCGTCGGCGTCTCGCCGCTGTGCCGGGTGAAGAACCGCGTGAAATAGGCCGGGTCCTCGAAACCCAGCGAATAGGCGATCTCCTTCACCGACATCATGGTGAAGGTGAGATCGCGGGTCGCCTCCAGCAGCAGGCGACGGTTGATCGCGCCGAGCGCCGAGGTGGCGAAGGCCGCCCGGCAGATGCGGTTGAGATGCGTCTCCGACACCCCGAGCCGCCCGGCATAGAAAGCCACCATGCGTTCGCTGCGGTAATGCCGGTCGAGCAGCGTACGGAAGGCCGCCGCATGGCGCGCGCCGGGGCAGGCACCACCCGAGCCGTCGAGCGCCGAAGCCGCCACCGCGCGCCCCAAGGTCAGCAGCACGATGGCGACATGCGACTGGATCAGGCCGAGCCGGCCGGGCGCGCTGCCGGCAAACTCCTCGGCAATCGCCGCCACGGAAGCGGCGATGCGCGCCGCCGCCGGCCGGTCGCTGCGGAAATCCACCACCTGCGGCTCGGCCAGCAACGGTCGCAGGTCGGCCGCGCCGCCGGGCAGCCGCTCGACCTGGCCGGCCAGCAGGGTGATGACATGGCCATCGATATCCGGCGAGAAGCGGAAGCCATGCACCAGCCCCGGCGTCACCGTGATCACCGAAGCCGGCCGGACCGTGACCGTCCGCTCGCCGAGCCGGCATTCGGCGCGACCGCGGGTGATGTTCAGAATCTGAAAGAAGCGCCGGTGCCGGTGCAGCCCGATCTCCCAGGCATGGAGCGCGCTGCGCGCCGGGATCGATTCGCAATGCAGCCAGTTGCCGTCCGCAACATCGCCGGTCTCGCCATACAGGGCATAGGTGGGCACCGCCGCCCGGATCGGGGTTTTCGCCGCCATGTTCGGATTGTCCTGTTTTTTGCGCCGTCTGTCCATCGCCGGACCGCCGCCCCGGCAGTAGTTTGGCCTCGCTACCGGCCGCCACCGCAAGGCAGGACCGGTAAGTTACGGGAGGACATCATGCGCACCCAGGTCGCCATCATCGGCGCCGGCCCGGCCGGCCTGCTGCTCGGCCAGCTGCTGACCCGCCACGGCATCGACAACGTCATCCTTGAGCGCCAGACCGGCGACTATGTGCTCGGCCGCATCCGTGCCGGCGTGGTCGAGCAAGGCACCGCCGACCTGCTCGACGAAGCCGGAGTCGGCGCCCGCATGCATGCCGAGGGCCTCGCCCATGACGGCATCGAGCTGGCCTTCGCCGGCGAGCGCCACCGCATCGACTTCCATACCCTGATCGGCAGGCGCGTCATCGTCTACGGCCAGACCGAAATCACCCGCGACCTGATGGAGGGCCGCGCCGCCGCCGGCGCCCAGACGATCTACGAGGCCGAGGATGTCAGCCTGCATGACGTCACCGGCGACCGCCCGCGCGTACGCTACCATAAGGACGGCGCCGACCACGAGATCGAATGCGACTTCATCGCCGGCTGCGACGGCTATCACGGTGTCAGCCGCAAGAGCATCCCGGACAGCGTGCTGAAGCATTACGAGCGGGTCTATCCCTTCGGCTGGCTCGGCATCCTGGTCGACCGGCCGCCGGTCTCCGACGAGCTGATCTACGCCAACCACGAGCGCGGCTTCGCGCTCTGCTCGATGCGCTCGCAGACCCGCAGCCGGCTCTACATCCAGTGTTCGCTGGACGACAAGGTCGAGGACTGGTCCGATGCGCGCTTCTACGAGGAACTGAAGCGCCGGCTGGACAGCGCGGCCGTCGCCCGGCTGCAGGAGGGCCCGTCCTTCGAGAAGAGCATCGCGCCGTTGCGCAGCTTCGTCGCTGAGCCGATGCGCCACGGCCGGCTGTTCCTCGCCGGCGATGCCGCCCATATCGTGCCGCCGACCGGGGCGAAAGGCCTCAATCTTGCCGCCAGCGATGTGCGCTACCTGTGGCAGGCGCTGACCGATTTCTACAAACGGAAATCGTCGGCCGGGATCGACGGCTATTCGGCCGCCGCGCTGGCCCGGGTGTGGAAGGCCGAGCGGTTTTCCTGGTGGATGACGTCGATGCTGCATCGCTTTCCGGGCAGCAGCGACTTCGACCAGAAAATGCAGGAAACCGAACTGGCCTACCTCGTCTCGTCGCAGGCGGCGATGACCAGCCTGGCCGAGAATTACGTCGGCCTGCCCTACTGACTATGCGTCTGACCGGGGTGTTTTTCTTTTACATGGAAACAGGCCGCCCCTTCTGACGATCGTCACCCCGGCCGAGCCCGGCTTTTCGCCGGGTGAGAGCCGGGGTCCCATTTCAGCAGCTTCAAATGGTCAGCAGCTTCAAATGGGATCCCGGCGCGCGCGGCGTGAACGACGCCGCTCGGCCGGGATGACGCCGGAATGACAGGCGGGACATGCCCGATCCGCATCCCGGACAGCCTCGGACGATAGCGGCCAGGAGAATGTTCCCGGCTATCAGAGAAACTCTACTCGGCGGCGGCCGTCTGCGGCTGTGCTTCTGCCGCCGGCAGGCGCCTGCCGTCGCGCGGCAGCATCAGGGCGAACACGCCCGCGCAGGCTGCGGCACCGGCCAGCAGGATGAACAGCACGTCGAGCGTGCCGGTCAGCCGGTAGATCACCGGGATCACCGCGACGCCGAGCGACGAGACACCGAGCGTCAGCACGAACTTGACGCCGAAGGCCCTGCCCCGCCACTGCGGCGGGGTGTATTTCGCCAGCAGCGAATTCTCCGCCGGCTGGCCGGCCACGTTCAGGCTGACCATCAGGGCGGCGACGCCGACCAGGGCCGGATGGATCACCGTCATGGCGAACAGAATCACCGGGATCTGCAGCCACTGCACGGTGGCATAGACGCCGCGCAGCGAATAGCGGTCGGCCAGTTCGCCGCCGACCAGCTGGGTCAGCGCCGAGCAGGTATAGACGATGGTGACCATGCCGCCGATACCGAACACGCTGTCATGGAAAAAGCCGGACAGCCGCTCGTCGAACACCTTGGGCAGCGCAAACGCGGTGGCCTGGTAGATCAGGCCGGTGCACAGCATGGTGGCCGACATCACCCAGAACACCCGCCAGATGTCGCTCTTGGCCGGCGCCGGCTGCGGCACCAGGTCTTCCTTGCGGTCGAGCAGCAGGCCGCTCTGCCGCGCCCACAGGAAGGCGGCGGCGATGACGAGGCAGACCGCGCCCGGCACGATGAAGGCGGCGCGCCAGCCGTAGCGGTCGGCGAGGAAGCCGGCGACCAGCGCGGCGCCCGCCGTGCCGGCCGAACCGAACACGCCGTTGATGCCGAGCGCCCGGCCACGGTTGGTGGCGTTGCGCACCAGCCACGGAATGCCGACCGGATGATAGATCGCCGCGAACAGCCCGATGCCGGCGAGGCTGAGGCACAGCGTGAGCGGGGTATCCGACAGGCCGGCCAGCACCGAACAGCCGCCGACGCCGAGGAAGAACAGCGACATGGTGCCGGACGCGCTCCAGCGGTCGCCGAGCCACCCCGCCGGCAGGGCGGCGGCGCCGAACAGCACGCTCATCGGGATCGACAGCGCGAACAGCGTGTCGTAGCCCATGCCCCATTGCTTCTCCAGCACCAGCACCACCGTGGCGAACAGCAGGGTGAACAGGTGCGAAAAGGTATGGGCGATGCTGGAAAACACCAGCGTCAGCAGACTGGCATAGCGGGCCATGGGCGCATCCTCCGAAGCCCGGATTTTACCGGCCGTCCGGGCCCGGAACAATGCGGGAATTGCAGCGGGACAATCCTCTCCCGACCGGCCCCTGCCCGGCCAGGACCGCCCCCCTGTTCATCCTTGTCAGGGCACCATCCTTGCCAGGGCGGCATGAAGTTATTACCTTTGTAATAACTTCCGGAGGACCCGATGGTTGAACTGAAAATCCGCAAATTCGGCAATTCCCTCGGCGTCGTGCTGCCGAAGGAGGTGATCGCCCGGCTGAATACCGGGGAAGGCACGCCGCTCTACCTGACCGAGACCGGCGATGGCGGCTATCGCCTGGCGCCGTACGATCCCGACTTCGCGGCGAAGATGACGAAGGCCGAAGACATCATGCGCCGCTATCGCGACACGCTGCATGTCCTGGCGAAATGAGCGGCAGCATTGTCTGGCTCGATGAGCGCGATGCCCTGATCCTCCATGACCGGCTCCTCGCCCTGCATGGCGGCGCGCCGGGCATCCGCGACCGGGGCCTGCTGACCTCGGCCATGGCGCGGCCGCGCCAGCATGCGGCCTATGGCGAACAGCCGGATATCGGCTTTCTCGCGGCGCTGCATACCGCCGCCATCCTGCAGAACCATCCCTTCATCGACGGCAACAAGCGGACGGGATTCGTGCTCGGCATCCTGTTCCTTGAACTCAACGGCCTGGTTTTCACCGGCAGCCAGCCGGATGCCGCCAACGCCGTGATCGCGCTGGCCGCCGGCACTATGGATGTAGAAGGCTATGCTGCCTTCCTGGCTGCGAATGCAAAAGCGGGCGGCAGCAGGAAACCCTAAGTTGCCGGGGCAGCCTGTTTAGGGCGCTGGGGCAGTGGGTGATGCGCAGCCAAACCTGTCGATGACAAACGACAGGAAAGACCGTTACGCCAGCGCAAAATCGTGGCCCGTCACCGATTACCTGTCCCGACTATTCTCGAACCGAACTGTAACGCTCTCAGAAATATCACGACCAGCGGCATTGAAATCGGGGACAGACCACGATTATTCTTGCCGTTATGCAGGTGGTCTGCTGAACTTGCGGATCGAGGTTGATCCCGCACCGCCTGCTCCCATGCCGCGCCATGCCCGCTTCACACTGCCCGATGTGCCGCTGCATGTGATCCAGCGCGGCAACGACCGGCAGGCGATTTTCTTCGTCGACGCGGATTGTCGCCGCTACCTCGATGTCCTGCATGGGGCGGCCGGTCGCACCGGCTGCGCGATCCATGCCTTCTGCCTGATGACCAACCATGTGCATCTGCTGCTGACCCCGGCGACCGAGGAAGGCTGTGCGGCACTGATGAAGCAGGTCGGGCAGCAGCATGCGCAATACGTCAACCGCACCTACCGCCGCAGCGGCACGCTATGGGAGGGCCGCTTCCGCTCGGCGCCGGTGCAGGCCGAGGACTATCTGCTGGCCTGCCAGCGCTACATAGAACTCAATCCGGTGCGCGCCCGCATGGCGGCGCAGCCGGGCGAATACCGCTGGTCGAGTTACGGCGTGCACGGCGATGGCCGTGGCGGCGACCTGCCTTTGCGGCCACATCCGCTCTATCTGGCGCTGGGCGCGGATGCGGCGGCGCGGCAGGCGGCCTGGCGTATGCTGGTGGATCAGGCGCTCGATCCGGTGCTGATCGAGGCGATCCGCGCCGCGACCAATGGCGGTTATGCGCTGGGCAATGCGGCCTTCGCCGCGCAGATCGCAGCCGCTCTCGGTCGCCGGGTGACACCCGGCAAGGCAGGCCGACCGCCGAAGCCGCACGATGACGAGAGGCAGGAGCAACTGCTATGATCGCGCGAAATCGTGGTCTGTCCCCGATTACTCTCGCGAGTATGCAAAGTGAGGGGACGATGAGAACGTTAGGGGTTTTAATTATATTGTTGTCAGTACTGGTTATATTGTTGTCAGTACTGGTAGGTGCGGTGCTCCGCAATGTCAGCGTATGGATGGATTTGTTGACTGTGGCTCTGCTTGTTTTCGGTATTTTTTTGGCTAGCCGGAATGTACTTAACTCGCGCGCGTACAATCTCGAAAAATGCAAGAACTGTTGGTTTTCGGCAGTTTTGAGTGTAGCGGCAATACTTGGAACCCTTGCTACGTTTCAGATTTTTACTACAGCCGCCTATGGCCAGGAGGTCGCTGATTGGGTTACGGGGGGCGGTACAATAATTTTTATTGTTAGCTTCATATTTCTAGACCGCTTTGCTATCTGTTTAGCAAATACAAAGACAGATCATACCGGGTAATTGCCTATTTTTTTATTGGCCCGAGGTAGCTCTACAAGCTGATCTCAGTCTGGATGCGATCATAGGGCACGGTGAAGCCGTCGTCCTTCTGCTTCTGCAGCAGGCCGATATCGAGCAGGGCTTTCACATCCTGGTGCACGGTCTTGTAGCTGCGCTTCACCCCGGCGGCGATGGCGGTGATGGTGCGCATCTTGTGTCGGCGCATGTATGTCAGCAGGTCCCGCCGCAGCGACAGAATCCGGGCGCGGCGGCTTGGCTTTCGAAGGTGCGGATTACAGGAGCGCGCGGGCCAGGCCGCGCACCCTGTTCACCTCCGCTGGTTCGGCCCGGCGGAGGAAGACGGCGCCGCGATGGCGCCAGTCCACGCAGCGCAACTGGTCGGCGATGGCAAAGGATGCCTTGTCGCCCCCGGTGATTTCCACCATGAACGGCCAGTTGGGCCGGGGATTGGTGGTGAGCGGGCAGCAGATCATCTTGCCGGTCTTGTTGTAGGTGAGCGGCGACAGCACCAGTGCTGGCCGGTGTCCGCTCTGTTCGGTGCCGACGCGGGGATCGAAGTCGAGCCAGACGAGATGGCCGCGGTCGGGAATATACGGCGCATCGGCCATCACCATGCCTCGTCGCCGACCGGGCCGCCAAAGGACACCAGTTCGGGGGCATCCCCGGCGTGGACGCCGTCCATCAGTGTCTCAAGATCGAAGGCCGGCGGCTCGGCGTCGTAAGGGTTCACTTTTTCGATAATGATCCGGCCGCCTTCGGTGCGGACCTCCAGCTGCTCGTCCAGCTTCAGGCCGGCGGCCTGCATGATCGCCGCCGGCAGACGCACGGCGGCGTTGTTGCCCCACTTTTTGAGGGTGATCCGCATGGCGGCCTCCGTTTCGACACTGTCGATATTGTGCAGAGCCGGCTTCTCTGTGTCAACATCGTTGATACGAAACGGACTGGACTTCCCGCTATATGTTCCCATATTGCTCCATAACCACCGCTGTCGGACAACTGAATACAGAAGTGTGCGGATTGTGGCGGGCCGCGCCGGGCGGCAACGGTCACTGGCGGTCCGCAACGGTCCCGGCCGGTCCCCGGCGGACCATAATGGTCATCAGCGGGCCGGAACGGTCCGCAGCGGTCACGAACGGTCAGAAACGGGCTGGATCGATAGCGGTGATATCATTGATATCACCCCGGCCGCTCAGGCGCCGGGTGTCGTCTCGGCCAGCAGCCAGGCGAGGTAATCGGCGTTGCCGCCGGCCGTGTCCAGCGGCAGCACGCAGGGCACGCTGTAGCTATGCGCCGCCTTCACGGCCGCGGTGGCGGCCTCGGCGAGGCTGGCCCGGGTCTTGAGGATCAGCACCGCCTCCTCGCCCCGCTCCAGTTTGCCCTGCCACCAGTAAAGCGATGTCATGCCGGGGATGATATTGGCGCAGGCGGCGAGCCGCTGGCCGACCACTGCTTCGGCGATCTTCTCGGCCTCGGCGACGCTGGCTGCCGTGCAGTAGAGCAGGACGATGCGATCGGCGTCGCTCATATGCCCGTTTGCGCGCGCAAAGCGCGGTCATGGAACAGCGCGACGGCGACACTCAGCACCAGCACGGCGCCGGCCTGGTGCATGACGCCGAGCGACACCGGCACATGGTGCAGAAGCGTGGTGATGCCGAGCGCGATCTGCAGGGCAACCACGGTCAGCAGGCCATGGCGCAGCCCGGTGGCGGCGCGGCCCTTCAGCAGCAAAGCCGTGCAGACGGCGAGGATCGCCACCAGATAGGCGCCCATGCGGTGCTGGAACTGCACGGTCATGGCGTTGTCGATGACGTTGACCAGCGCCGGCGCCATGCTGAGCAGGCCCTGCGGGATGATGGCGCCATCCATCAGCGGCCAGGTGTTGTAGCCCTGCCCGGCATCGAGCCCGGCGACGAGGCCGCCGGAGAGGATCTGCAGGAACACGAGACAGGCGAGGATTGCCGCGATGCCGCCGCCGCGCAGCGCCAGCATGCGGCCGCGGCGGACGAGCGACAGCGCGCTCCACAGGATGTAGACGAAGATCAGCAGCGCGAGGCCGAGATGCGCGGTCAGCCGCAGGTGGCTGACATCGGGGCGGTCGACCAGGCCGCTTTCCACCATGAACCAGCCGAGCGCACCCTGGCTGCCGCCGAGGATGAACATCGCCACCAGATGCGGCTTCATGCCGGCCGGCACCTGCCGCCGCAGCCAGAACCAGACCATCGGCAGGAAGAACACCACGCCGATCAGGCGGCCGAGCAGGCGGTGGATGTATTCGAGCCAGAAGATGCTCTTGAAACCATCCAGCGTCATGCCGCTGTTGATCTTCTGGTATTCGGGGAACTGCTTGTACTTGTCGAACTCGGCCGCCCACTGCGCCTCGCCGATCGGCGGGATCACGCCGGTGACCGGTTTCCACTCGACGATCGACAGGCCGGACTCGGTCAGCCGGGTCAGGCCGCCGATCACCACCATCAGCGCGATCAGGCCGGCCACCGCGAACAGCCAGATGGCGACCGGACGCGCGGGATCGGTCGCGGCAGGATGGCGGGCAACGACGGACGGGCTGGCAACGGTCACGGCTTCACGCTCCGGGCAATTCGAACGCCCTTGGTGTAGCCCGTCGCGACGCCGGCGGAAAGCCCTGCCTCTGCGCTGCTTTGTCGCGGTTTTCAGCGTTTCTTGCGGGCGCGGAAATCGTGGATACCGGGCCGGCCGCGCGGATCCTCGCCGGGGGCGAAAATCTGCGTTTTCTGCACCTTCTGGGTCCCCGTGGTCGGCAGGCTGTCCACGAACAGCAGCCAGCCCGGCGCCTTGAAATAGGCCAGCCGCTCGTTGCACCAGTCGAACAGCGCGGCGGCCAGCGCCCCGGTCGGCGCCTGGCCGGCCATCGGTACCACGCAGGCCATCACCTCCTGCTCGCGGATCTCGTCCGGCGCCGCCAGCACCGCCACCTGGGCGACGGCGTCATGGGCCTGCAGGCAGGCCTCGATCTCGGCGGCGGCGATATTCTCGCCCGAGCGGCGGATGATGTTCTTGCGCCGGTCGACGAAACAGATCATGCCGTCATCGGCCATGCGCACCACATCGCCGGTATGGAACCAGCCGCCGGCCCAGGCCTCCGCCGTCGCCGCGTCGTTCTTCAGATAGCCGCTGAAGAAACCGTACCGCGGATCGGCCGCCGAATGGCGCACCAGCAGCTCGCCCTCCTGCCCGCGCGGCAGTTCGCGGCCCTGCTCGTCGGCGACGATGGCCTCCAGGCCCGGCAGCGGCCGGCCGAAAGCGCGGGTATCGATCTGGCGTGGCTCGTGGCAGTCGCAGTAGATGCGGCCGGTCTCGGTCATGCCCCAGACCTCGGCGAGCGGAAAGCCGAAGCGCCGCTCGAAGGCGCCATGCAGTTCCGGCTCGACGCCGGCGCCGAGGCCGAAGCGCACGCGGTGCTGCTTCTCCAGTGCCGTCTCCGGCTGGTTCAGCAGCAACGGCGGCACCACGCCGAGGTAATGGATGATGGTGGCGCGGGTCTCGGCGATTTCCTGCCACCAGCGGTTCGGGCTGAAACGCTCGGTCAGGATCAGGCAGTTGCCGGTCAGGATCGCGCAGGTGCCGGTCACCGCGAAGTGGTTCATGTGAAATACGGGCAGCGGATTGTAGAAGCGGTCCTCGCCTTCGCGGATCGCTACCACGCCGCCGAGATCGCGATACCAGGCGCCGGCGGTGAGGAAATAGAGATTGCTGAGGATGCAGCCCTTGGGCCGCCCGGTGGTGCCCGAGGTATAGAGCAGACTGGCCTCGGTCTCATGGCCCGGCGTCTCATGGCGGGCCGGCGACTGCGGCGCCGGAAAGGCCGGCGGCAGTGCCGTCGCATCCAGCACCGGCAGCGGCTTGGCCGTGCGTTCGCGGGCGACCTTCTGCAGGTCGGCGACGCGGTGCGGCACCGATATGACGAGATCGGCCTCGGAATGATCGAGCTGGTAGAGCATCTCGTCGTGGCGGTAATCGGGATTGACCGGCACGATGCCGCAACCGAGCGCGTTGAGCGCGAGGAAATGCAGGAAATGCTCGGGCCGCATCTCCAGCAGCAGGCCGACCCGGTGGCCGGGCCCGTAACCGGCGGCGGCATAGGATGCCTTGAGCGCCGCGACCAGTTCGACGGCCTGCCGGTAGCTCAGCTCCAGCCCGTCGGGCGCATAATCCCGCCCGGGCCGCGACGGCACGCAGAGAAAGCTGTGGTCAGGATATTTTGCAGCCGTGGCGGCGAAGGCCGCGTAAACCGATGCCGGCAGAGACATTGCCCGGCGCCCTCCTCCCAGTTCTCGTTGCGCCCATCTTTTCAGCGCAGGACAAGAACCACAAGCATCACCAGGCCGACGGCGATGCGGTACCAGCCGAACGGCATGAAGCCATAGCGGGTGATGAAGGCGACCGCGGTGCGCACCACCAGGGCGGCGCAGATGAAGGCGACCACGAAGCCGACGGCGATCAGCCCGGCGCCATCAAGTGTGAGGTCATGGCGGTTCTTGAACAGATCATAGGCGGTCGCCGCCACCATGGTCGGCACGGCAAGGAAGAACGAGAATTCCGCCGCCGCCGCGCGCTGCACGCCGAGCAGGCGGGCGCCGATGATGGTGGCGCCCGAACGCGACACGCCGGGGATCATGGCGAGGCATTGCAGCAGGCCGATCTTCAGGCTCATGCGGAACTTGAAATCATCGACACTGGCCACCTCGCCGCGGCCGATTACCCGTTCGACGATCAGGATCACGACACCGCCGACCACCAGCGCCACCGAGACGACCCAGGGATTGAACAGCACGTTTTTGATGAAGTCATGCAGCAGGGCGCCGAGCACCAGCGCCGGAAAGACACCGAACAGCAGGTTCAGGGTGAACCTGTTGGCCCGCTCGTCGCGCCCCAGCCCGATCAGCGTGCTCCAGAACCGTGGCCAGTAGACCACGCAGACGGCCAGGATGGCGCCGAGCTGGATGACGATCTCGAACACCTTGCCCGGGGGACCACGGAAACCGAGCAGGTCGATCAGCAGGATCAGGTGGCCCGTGGAGGAAACCGGCAGGAACTCGGTCAGGCCCTCGACCACGCCGAGGAAAGCCGCGTCCAGATAATCCGTAACCATGTCCCGATCCTGCTGCTGACCATCCGGGCCGGCAGCCCGGCCGACGCCCGAACATTGCTAGTACGGCTGCTGATTCGGTGCAAGAGACCGCCCTGTGGCAACGGGCAGGCTGCGCCCCCCGTATCCCGCTTGCAGGATTGGCGGGCTTCGCCTATCACGATATCAGGGCTGCCAAGTCAGCTTCCTGTCAGAAACCACATGACGACAGCGACCATGTTCGGATTCCTTTTCGGCCGCCGGAAAAAGAAGACCAAGACGCCGGCCGGCCAGCAGACCATCCCGATGACCCACGAGATCGCCATGACCGTGATCAACGGCAAGGCGGTGACCGTGGTGAAGGCGCCCTTCCCGGCAACCCAGAGCGACGACATCGCCCGGGTCGCCCTGCGCTATTACCTGCGTGCCTTCCCGGGTGTCACCTCGGTGGTGATGGTGACGACCGACCCGATGGATACCGACCAGCGGGCGATCTTCATCGGCTCGGCCGAATTCACCGCCGCGCTCAGCCAGCGCCGGATCAACGATTTCCAGTTCAGCGAGATCAGGGTCGAGGTTCCCTTCGTCCCGTGGTTCCTCAAGGAACAACCCGCTGAAACCGCCCAATCGGCAGACGGCGATGCCAGCCCCGCATAGGTGACAGCCTTAAATCCGCCTTGCGCAGACCATCGAAAAGCCGGAGAGCAGCTGCATCATCATGACGCAGCCCAACTGCATCCGGTTTTTCGAAAGGAGAATTTCATGCGTGGCATTCTGCTCTGGCTCTTGGGGATTCCGATCCCGGTCATCATCCTGCTGTATCTGTTCGGCGTCTTCAGCTGACGCAAAATCATCACAGCAAAATAACAGGATTTGAAAATAGAGGGGCCTGTGCCGTTGCCGGCACAGGCCCTTTTCCATGGCCGCGCGACGGCAGCCGGTCAGTCGAAGCGGTTGTTCTTGTTGAAACCGCGGAAGACCACACGACCGGCCTGGGCCCGCTCGCCGTGGTATTCCTTCAGGTCGCTCTCGCTCTTGGTGCGGCCCGATGAATCCACCCAGCTCAGGCCTTGCTTCAGCGTGAAGACCCGGGCGTCCGACAGGCCGCCGTCCTTGTACTTCTGCAGGGTGATGCCGCGGCCCTTGGTCATCTCGGGGACCTGGTCGAGCGGGAACAGCAGCAGCTTGCGGTTCTCGCCCACCACGGCCACCGTATCGCCCTCGATGCTGCGGCAGACGCAGGCCTCGGCCGGCGCCGCGACGTTGAGTATCTGCTTGCCGCTGCGGGTCGCCGCCAGCATCTCGGCCTCGGGACAGATGAAGCCGCGGCCGTCGCTACTGGCCACCAGGAATTTGCGCGCGCCCTGGTATTTGAACAGGGTGACGATGTCCTGGTCGTTGCCGAGATCGACGGTCAGGCGCACCGGCTCGCCATGGCCGCGGCCGCGTGGCAGCTTGTCGCAAGCGATCGTGTAGGCGCGGCCGTTGGTGCCGAACAGCAGCAGCTTGTCTGTCGTCTCGGCATGAATCCAGTACCGGCCCTTGTCGCCTTCCTTGAAGGTGGCGCTGCCGTCGTCGACAGCATGGCCCTTGATGGCGCGGATCCAGCCCTTGGCCGAACAGATCACGGTGATCGGCTCGCGTTCGACCAGCACCTCGAAAGCCTCGTCCGAGATCACCGGCGCATCGCCGATGGTGGTCCGGCGCTTGCCAAGGGCCGTCTTCGGGCCGAACTGCTTCTTCAGCTCCTGCACCTCGCCGGCGATCGCCTGCCAGCGCAGGGCTTCGTCATCGAGCAGCGTCTTCAGCTCATCGCGTTCCTTCGACAGCGCCTTGTGCTCTGTCTTCAGCTCCATCTCCTCGAGACGGCGCAAGCTGCGCAAACGCATGTTGAGGATCGCTTCCGCCTGCACGTCGGTCAGGTTGAAGCGCTTCATCATCACCGGCTTGGGCTCGTCCTCGCGGCGGATGATCTCGATCAGCTCGTCGAGGTTGAGATAGGCGATCAGATAGCCGTCGAGCACCTCGAGGCGATGTTCGATCTTGGACAGGCGATATTTGCTGCGCCGCTCCAGCACCTCGTGGCGATGATCGAGATAGGCCTGCAGCACCTCGCGCAGGTTCATCACCTTGGGCAGGCGGCCGCCGTCCAGCACGTTCAGGTTCAGCGGGAAGCGGGTTTCCAGATCGGTGGTCCGGAACAGGCTTTCCATCAGCACGGCCGGATCGACATTCTTGCTCTTGGGGATCAGCACGAGGCGGATGTCCTCAGCCGATTCATCGCGCACGTCGTCGAGCAGCGGCGCCTTGCGGTCGGTGATCAGCTCGGCGATCTTCTCGATCAGGCGCGATTTCTGCACCTGGTAGGGAATCTCGGTGACGACGATCTGCCAGGTGCCGCGCGGCAGTTCTTCCTTCTGCCACCGGGCGCGGTGGCGGAAGCTGCCACGGCCGGTCTTGTAGGCCTCGATGCGGCTTTCCAGCGGCTCGACCAGCAGGCCGCCAGTCGGAAAATCCGGCCCCTGCACATATTCGACCAGCTTCTCGATACCGGCATTCGGGTGCTTGATCAGATGCAGCAGCGCATCGCACAACTCGGGCAGGTTATGCGGCGGGATCGAGGTCGCCATGCCCACCGCGATGCCGCTGGCGCCATTGGCCAGCAAGTTGGGCAGGCCGGCCGGCAGCACCGCCGGCTCTTCGTCCTCGCCGTCATAGTTCGGGCGGAAATCGACGGTGTCGTCGTCGAGGTTGGCCAGCAGCACATTGGCCACCTCGGTCAGGCGCGCCTCGGTATATCGCATGGCGGCGGCGTTATCGCCGTCGATATTGCCGAAGTTGCCCTGGCCGTCGACCAGCGGGTAGCGCTGGGCGAAATCCTGGGCGAGCCGGACCATGGCGTCATAGACCGACTGGTCGCCATGGGGATGGTATTTACCGATCACGTCACCGACCACGCGGGCGCATTTCTTGTAGCCGGACGCCGGGTCGAGCTTGAGCATCCGCATGGCATAGAGCACCCGGCGCTGCACCGGCTTGAGCCCGTCGCGGGCGTCGGGCAGCGACCGCGAGGTGATGGTGCTCAGCGCATAGGCCAGGTAGCGCTCCGACAGGGCGTCGGGCAGCGGCACGTTGCGAATCGATTCGGGGACATCCTTGGGGGGTAAGTGCTTGCTCATGGCCGGTTTTCTACACCAGATGTAGGGGCGGTTCTACGGATGGCCTCCAGCAGTCGTGGCCGGGCGGCCGGCACGGCGGCGTGGAGCTGGGCAAAGAGGCGGTTTTCCAGGAAATGGCCGGTCAGCGCCAGGCCGTCGAGCACGGCGCCCATCGGGTCGTTGCGGGGCAGCCCCCGGCCCGGCACCAGGAAGCCCGGCAGGGCCAGCAGGCGCCCGGCATAGGGCTCGGCCGCTTCGGCCGAGACCGCCCGCCCGGTGCGCGGCGAGACATGGGTCAGGCCGGTGGTGGCCCCCGTGGCGGCACAGGCGTCCAGATCGAGCCCGTAGCCCATCTCGGTCAGCAGGCCCATTTCCCAGCGCACGTAGAGAGCGCCCCAGTCCCCCGGGTCGGCCATCTCGGCCATATGGGTGAACAGCACCCGGGTGGCGGCGAACAGCGCCGGATGCGGCTCGCGCTCCGGCAGGGTGGCATCCACGAGACCGCAGACCGCCGACAGGGCAGCCAGCCGGGCCGGGTCGTCCAGCATCATGGCGGACGGGTGGCTCAGCGGCTCGAGCTGCCAGTTGCCGAGATGCTCGGACAGCCTGGCGCGCCAGCCGGCGCGAACGATCTGGCCAGTTTGTATGCTTCCGCCGCGGCCTGCACCGCTACCGCGCACCAGACCGGCATGGCGGCCATGCTCCTCGGTCAGCAGGGTGGCAATGCGGGCATTCTCGCCGTAATGGCGAACGCTCAAAACCACCGCTTCATCCTGCCAGTCCATGGCACTGGATTAGGCTGATTCTCAGGCCCCGGCAATCACCCGCCCTGACAACACCCGGACCGGCTGGCGCTTGGCGCCCCAGTTGCCCGGCGGGCCATCGAAGACACCGGCACAGGGCGTGCCGCAGTGCCGGCAGCGGCCGTCGTCGGTCAGCCCCCAGGCGGTGATGTCGTACCAGTCCCGCCCGATCAGCAGCGCGCCGCAGCCATGGCAGGGCGTGCCCTGGGTCGCCGCGTCGTGGATGTTGCCGGTATAGACATAGCGCAGCCCGGCGGCACGGCCGATGCGGTGCGCCTTCAGCAGGGTCGCCTTCGGCGTGGCCGGGATGTCGGTCATCTTCCAGTCCGGATGGAAGGCCGAGAAATGCAGCGGCACATCGGGACCGAGCTTTTCCGCCACCCAGGCGCAGAGTCGTTCCAGTTCGGCATCGCTGTCATTCTCGCCGGGGATGAGCAACGTCGTGATCTCGAACCAGACCTTCGTCTCGTGGCGCAGGTATTCCAGGGTCTCCAGCACATTTGCCAGATGGCTGGTGCAGAGCCGGTGATAGAAGTCTTCCGTGAAGCCCTTGAGATCGACATTGGCGGCATCCATGTGGCGGAACAGGTCGGCCCGCGCCGCCGGATTGATATAGCCCGCCGTCACTGCCACGGTTTTGATGTCGTGCGCCCGGCAGGCTTCGGCCACGTCGGTGGCATATTCGAGGAAGACGGTCGGGTCGTTGTAGGTGAAGGCCACCGCGCGACAGCCGTGGCGCCGCGCGGTTTCGGCGATGGCGGCCGGCGTGGCGAGGTCGGTCAGCCGGTCGAATTCGCGGGCCTTCGAGATATCCCAGTTCTGGCAGAATTTGCAGGTCAGGTTGCAGCCCGCCGTGCCGAAGGACAATACCGGCGTGCCGGGCAGGAAATGATTGAGCGGTTTTTTCTCGATCGGGTCGATGCAGAATCCCGACGAGCGGCCCCAGGTGGTCAGCACCAGATCGTCGCCACGGCGAGCACGCACGAAACACAGGCCGCGCTGGCCATCCTGCAGCTTGCATTCGCGCGGGCAGACATCGCATTGCAGGCGGCCATCGGCCAGCCGATGCCAGTGGCGGGCGGTCACGCCGCCGGCGATATCGGGTTCATAAGGCTCGCGGGTCTCGGCATGCATGGGCGGGGCTCCATGTCAGGCTGCCAGTATACACCAGCCCTGCCGGCGGCCCCTGCCTATTCGGCGGACGCCCGGGTGGCGTTGCGCAGCTTTTTGACGTCGCCGGCCGCCACCGCCGGGGCGGCATTGCCCCAGGCGTTGCGGATATAGGTCGCCACCGCAGCCACCTGCCCGTCGGTCAGCTTCCAGTCAAACGACGGCATCGCCTGCCCGGTCGGCTTGGCGTCGGTCGCCACCGCCTTGGCGCCATCGAGGATGATGCGCAGTGCCGTGGTCGGGTCCTTCGCCTGCACCCCGGCATTGCCCTTCAGCGGCGCAAACAACTGCGCCACCCCGGCACCACCCTCGTTGTGGCAGGCCTGGCACTGGTCGGAAAAGATACCGGCGCCGGCCTGCATCACGGCATCGGCAGGCTTGGCAACCGAACCCGCTTCCGGGCCCGGCATGTCCTTGAGATAGACGGCGATGGCCTTCAGGTCCGCATCGCTCAGCCGCGAGGTGGTGAAGTTGACCACCTCGGCCATCGGACCGACCGCCGAACCATGGCGGTTGCTGCCGGTCTTGAGATATTCGGCGATGTCGTTCTCGGTCCACTGGCCAAGGCCGTCACGCATGCTGCCGGTCAGGTTCGGCGCGAACCAGTTCTGCAGCAGGCCGCCCTGCAGGGCCGCGCTGTCCTTGTCGGCACCGAACATGTTCTTCGGCGTGTGGCAGGCGCCGCAATGGCCCAGCCCCTCGACCAGATAGGCGCCACGGTTCCAGTCGGCCGACTTGTCGGTGCGGGTCCGGAAGCCCGGCTTGTCGAGGAACAGCAGGTTCCAGCCGCGCAGCAGACTGCGATGACCCAGCGGCCAGATCAGGTCGTTCGGGTGATCGGACTGATGCACCGGATCGACGGTCTCGAGATAGGCGCGGATCGCGCGCAGGTCCTGGCTGGCGACATGGCGGAAATACGGATAGGGAAAGGCCGGATAGAGCCGGCTGCCATCGGGCGCGATGCCCTTGGTCATCGCGGTGGCGAAGTCGGCCTCCGACCAGGCACCGATGCCGGTCTGGCGGTCGGGTGTGATGTTGGCCGAATAGATCGTGCCGAAGGGCGTTTCCAGCGGGCGGCCGCCGGCAAAGGGCTTGCCGCCCTCGGCGGTATGGCAGGCGCGGCAGTCGCCGGCATCGGCGAGATAGCGGCCGCGCCGGATCTCGGCGAAATCGCGGCCATGGGCCATGCTGCTGAGCAGCAGCGCGGCAACGAGAGCCCCGGCGGCGGCGGCATAACGGGAGGAACGTGAGAACGGCATGGCGGCTCCCTCCTCTCAGGCCTGCACCAGCGGGCCGGGCGCCTTGAGGTAACGGTGGCGGATCGCATCCGCCGCCCAGTAGGTCAGCGCGCCCACCGTGCCGGTCGGGTTGTAGCCGGGATTCTGCGGGAAGACCCCGGCGCCCATGACAAAGACATTGTGCACGTCCCAGCTCTGCAGGAACGGGTTGACCACGCTGTCACGCGGCGAGGTGCCCATGATGGTGCCGCCGGTATTGTGGGTGGTCTGGTAGGGCACGATGGAATAATGCCCCTTGCGACGGTTGGACTTGATCTCGCGCGGCTGCATCGCCTTGGCGATGTCCTCCAGCCGGTCGGTGAGGTAATCCGACATCCTGTGTTCGTTGTCGGTGAAATCGAAGGTCAGCCGCATCAGCGGCCGGCCATAGACGTCGCGATAGGTCGGGTCGAGGCCGAGATAATTGCCGCGGTGACTCATCACGCCGCCGTGGCTGGAAAGCGTTGCCGTCGACAGGTAGTTCTCCGCCACGGCCTTCTTCCAGCCGCTGCCCCAGCGCGGCGTGCCCTGCGGGGTCGGATGAGTCTCGATCGGCCGGCCGCTGGTGGTCCACAGCGCGAGATAACCGCCGCCGATGAAACCCTTGCCGCCATGATCGAAATTGTCGCCGTTGAAATCGTCGACGGCGATGCCCAACGCCCCGGCGCCAATGAAGGGATTGAAGACCTTGTCGTCGTAGAAGACGTTGACCGAAGAGGTAATCTGGTAGGCGTAGTTCTTGCCCACCACGCCCTTCCCCGTCGCCGGGTCGTAGGGCTGGCCGATGCCTGACAGCAGCAGCAGGCGGGTGTTATGCAGGCCATAGGCGCAGAGGATGACGAGGTCGGCCGGCTGCTCGAATTCCTGGCCCTGCTCGTCGACGTAGAGTACGCCGGTCGCTCGCCTGCCGGTGCCGTCGAGCAGCACCTGCAGCACCTCGCTGCCGGTACGCAGGGTGAAGTTGTCCTTGCGCATCAGCACCGGCAGCACGGTGGTCTGCGGGCTGGCCTTGGAATAGTTGCCGCAGCCGAATTTCTCGCAGAAGCCACAGTATGTGCAGGGTCCGAGTTTGACGCCGAGCGGGTTGGTGTAGGCCCGTGACATATTGGCCGAGGGCGCCGGAAACGGGTGCATGCCGAGCTCTTCAGTCGCCTTGGCGAACAATGTCGGCGCGTAGGTCATGTCCATCGGCGGGTTGGGATAGTCGCGGCGCCGGGCGCCTTCGAAGGGATTGCCGCCGGGCTGGGGCTTGCCGCCGAGATTGCCGGCCTTGCCGCCGATGCCGCAGAGATATTCGAACCGGTCGTAATAGGATTCGAGCTGGTCGTAGCTGACCCCCCAGTCCTGCACCGTCATGTCGGCCGGCAGGGCGCCGTAGCGCTTCTCGTTATGGCTGCGGGCCATGAAGTCGCTGGGCAGGAAGCGCCAGGTCTGGCCGTTCCAGTGGATGCCGGCACCGCCCACACCGGTGCCCGGCAGGAAGGACCCCAACCGCCGCATCGGCAGCGCGGTCTGGTCGGTATTGTTGCGGAAGGTCAGCGTCTCGCGCGCCGGCTCCTGGAACATCTCGTGACGGAAATAATAGCGCAGCTCGTCCTGGGCGAAGGTGACCGGGAAATCGGTGGCGGTGTCGCGCCAGCCGCCGCGTTCCAGCGCCAGCACCTGCAGGCCGGCATCGGTCAGCTCCTGCCCGAGTATGGCGCCGGTCCACCCGAAACCGACCAGAACAACATCGACGGAGGGCAGCTTGCGGGCCATGGAAATACTCCCTGCTTCAAAATACACAGCCCCGCTCCGCATGGGGCATGCAGAGAGGGATAACGGTTATCGTTCTGTATCGTCGCGGCCGGACCAGCCCCCGGACCAACGCCCCGGACCGGAAAAAAACTTCAGCCCTGCGGCGTCCAGCCCGGGCGGCCCTTGATGCCGACCGGCGGTATATTCAGTTTCTCGCCATGCTTGGCGACGTATGGGCGGTAATCGTAATGCGCACCGGGAAAGCCGATGAGCTTCCAGCCGATCATGTCGCGATTGCCGCCATAGATCGGGTCGGAAAAGAAACCCTCTGTTGAATTGCTGAGAAACAGTTCGAAAAACACCGGCCCGGGAGCATCGGTCAGCTTCACGTCGCCCTTCTCCACGCCATGCAGGATCTTGTCCTGCTCGTCGGCGGTCAGGGCCGCAAAATTGCGGTTGCTGTAGGTGCTGCGGCAATGGGCATCGATCTCGCGGATCGCAGCGCGGTACATCTGCGCCGGCACCATGCGGCTCTGGTAGCCCTGGTTGGGATCGCCATCGGCCCAGGGACCCAGCATGTACCAGCGCTGGGCGCGGCCGAATTCGCCGGCGAGCTGGCGGTCGATGAAAAACGGCACGCCGGCTTCGATGGCGCCGCCGCCGAGCTCGTCCCTGGGGATCAGCCGTGCGACGGCGGCCTCGACGAAAAGTGCCTCTTCCGGCGTGAAAAACACGTAACCGGTGCCCTGCACGGACTGCGGCGCATCGGCGTCGCGCGGCTGCCAGGGAACGCCGCCGTTGTATTCGCGGGCCACGGCGGTATTCGCCGCGGTCGCCGCCCCGATCAGGGCGCTGCCTGCAATGATCTGTCGCCGGTTGAGCTTCATATCCTTCATGGCGGAATGAAGTTCACACAAGGAATGTGGCGAAAGCAGGGCCGGCACGAAAAAAGGCGGCCAGAGGCCGCCTTTCTCCATTCGCTATGACGCAGAGGGTCAGTCGGCGGCGTCGCCGACCGCGGCCTGAAGTTCGCTTTCCAGCGCGTCGGCGAAGTCGCGGTCGCGCTGTGCGGCCAGCGCCTTCATGCGGCTCATCAGCGCGCCGGTGCCGACCGGGATCAGGCGGCCGACGATGACGTTCTCCTTGAGGCCGACCAGCTTGTCCACCTTGCCGCCGACGGCAGCCTCGGTGAGCACGCGAGTGGTCTCCTGGAACGACGCCGCCGAGAAGAACGAGCGCGTCTGCAGGCTCGCCTTGGTGATGCCGAGCAGAACCGGCATGCCCTTGGCGATCTTGCGGCCTTCGGCTTCGGTCTTGGCGTTGACCTCGTCGAACTCGCTGCGATCAACCTGCTCGCCGATCAGGAAGGTGGTCTCGGCAGGATCGATGATCTCGACCTTCTGCAGCATCTGGCGACAGATCACCTCGATGTGCTTGTCGTTGATCTTCACGCCCTGCAGGCGATAGACCTCCTGGATCTCGTTGACGAGATAGTTGGCCAGAGCCTCGACGCCCATCACCTTCAGGATGTCGTGCGGCGCCGGGTTGCCATCGAGCAGATGCTCGCCCTTGCGCACGAAGTCGCCTTCCTGCACGGCAATATGCTTGCCCTTCGGGATCAGGTATTCGACCGGATCGACACCCTCTTCCGCCGGCTTCAGCACCAGACGGCGCTTGGCCTTGTAATCCTTGCCGAACTCGACGCGACCGTCGATCTCGGCAATGACCGCATGGTCCTTCGGACGGCGGGCCTCGAACAGCTCGGCGACACGCGGCAGACCGCCGGTGATGTCACGCGTCTTGGTGCCTTCCACCGGGATACGCGCCAGCACGTCGCCGGCATGTACCTGGGCGCCGTCCTCGACTGACAGGATAGCGTCGGCCGACAGGTAGTAACGGGCCTCGGCACCGCTGACCAGCATCAGCACCTCGCCCTTGCTGTCACGCAGGGTGATGCGCGGACGCAGCTCGTTGCCCTTCGGATTCTGCTTCCAGTCGGAAACGACCTTGTAGGAAATGCCGGTCGCTTCGTCGGTCGCTTCGCGCATCGACACGCCCTCGACGAGGTCGCGGTAATGCACCAGACCCTCGCGCTCGGTGATGATCGGGCGGGTGTACGGATCCCACTCGGCGATGCGCTGGCCCTTCTTGACGCTGCCACCCTCGTCGGCCACCAGACGGGCACCGTAGGGCACCTTGTGGCGGGCGCGTTCGCGGCCATTGCCGTCGACCAGCACGACCTCGCAGTTACGGCCCATGACCACGAAGCGGCCCTGGCTGTCGGTAACGAGGTTGCGGTTGACGATCTTGATGGTCGCGTCGTAGGCGGCTTCCAGGCTCGACTGTTCGGCCACCTGGGCCGTGCCGCCGATATGGAAGGTACGCATGGTCAGCTGAGTGCCCGGTTCGCCGATCGACTGGGCGGCGATCACGCCGACCGCCTCGCCGATGTTGACCGGGGTACCGCGTGCCAGGTCACGGCCGTAGCACTTGCCGCAGACGCCGACTTCGCTGTCGCAGGTCAGCACCGAACGGATCAGCACGCTTTCGACACCGGCCGTCTCGATGCGGTCGACATCGCGTTCCTCGATCAGTTCGCCGGCCTTCATCAGCACTTCGCCGGACAGCGGGTGCTTGATGTCGATCGACGCGCTACGGCCAAGGATACGCTCGCCCAGCGTGGCGATCACCTCGGCGCCCTCGACCACCTCGCGGACGGTCAGGCCGCGCTCGGTGCCGCAATCGACCTCGGTGATGATGCAGTCCTGCGCCACGTCGACGAGGCGACGGGTCAGGTAGCCCGAGTTGGCAGTCTTCAGCGCGGTATCGGCCAGACCCTTACGGGCGCCGTGGGTCGAGTTGAAGTACTCGAGCACGGTGAGGCCTTCCTTGAAGTTCGAGATGATCGGCGTCTCGATGATCTCGCCCGACGGCTTGGCCATCAGGCCGCGCATGCCGGCAAGCTGCTTCATCTGCGCCGCCGAACCACGGGCGCCCGAATGGGCCATCATCCAGATCGAGTTGATGGCCTTGCGCTGACCGGTCTCCTGATCGATGTCGGTCTGAATGACCTTCATCATCTCGTCGGCGACGCGATCGGTGCACTGCGCCCAGGCGTCGATCACCTTGTTGTACTTCTCACCCTGGGTGATCAGGCCGTCCTGATACTGCTGCTCGTACTCGCCGACCAGCTTGCGGGTATCGTCGATGTGCTTTTCCTTCGACAGCGGCACGACCATGTCGTCCTTGCCGAACGAGATACCGGCCTTGAAGGCGCGGGTGAAGCCGAGCGCCATAATGCGGTCGCAGAAAATGACGGTCTCTTTCTGGCCGCAATGGCGATACACCACGTCGATGACGTTGGTGATTTCCTTCTTGGTCAGCAGCTGGTTGATGACGCGGAATGGCACATTCTTGTGCTTCGGCAGGATCTCGCTCAGCAGCATGCGGCCGGGCGTGGTGGTGACGCGCAGGGTGACCGGATTGCCCTCGGCATCGACCGTATCGAGACGGGACTTGATGCGGTGATGCAGGGTGATCGCCTTGGCATCCAGCGCCTGCTGGATCTCGGCCATGGTCGAGAACACCGGGGTCTTCTCGACCACGGCGCCAGCCTGGATCAGACGCTCCAGCTCGGCCTTCACGGCAGTCTTCGGCAGCTCGACGTGGGTCTTGGGGTCGAACAGGATGATGTCATCCTCGGCCCAGGCCTTGAGCAGCGCGGCAGTGTCCTTGATCTTGAGCACGTTGCCCAGCGGGGCGGCGCGCTCCATCGAGGTGTAGTACAGGCCGAGCACGATATCCTGCGACGGCACGATGATCGGCTTGCCGTTCGCCGGGCTGAGGATGTTGTTGGTCGACATCATCAGCACGCGGGCTTCGAGCTGGGCTTCCAGCGACAGCGGCACGTGCACCGCCATCTGGTCACCGTCGAAGTCGGCGTTGAAGGCGGCGCAGACCAGCGGATGCAGCTGGATCGCCTTGCCCTCGATCAGGGTCGGCTCGAACGCCTGGATGCCCAGACGATGCAGGGTCGGCGCGCGGTTCAGCAGCACCGGATGCTCGCGGATCACCTCTTCGAGGATGTCCCAGACCTCCGGCCGCTCCTTCTCGACCATCTTCTTCGCCATCTTGACGGTGGCGGCGAGGCCGCGCAGCTCAAGCTTGGAATAGATGAACGGCTTGAACAGTTCGAGCGCCATCTTCTTCGGCAGGCCGCACTGGTGCAGCTTGAGTTCCGGACCGACGACGATGACCGAACGGCCCGAATAGTCGACGCGCTTGCCGAGCAGGTTCTGGCGGAAACGGCCCTGCTTGCCCTTCAGCATGTCGCTGAGCGACTTCAGCGGACGCTTGTTGGCGCCGGTAATCACGCGGCCGCGGCGGCCGTTGTCGAACAGCGCATCGACCGATTCCTGCAGCATGCGCTTTTCGTTGCGCACGATGATGTCCGGCGCGCGCAGTTCGATCAGCCGCTTCAGACGGTTGTTGCGGTTGATGACGCGGCGATACAGGTCGTTGAGGTCCGAGGTGGCGAAACGACCACCGTCCAGCGGCACCAGCGGGCGCAGCTCGGGCGGGATCACCGGCACCACGGTCAGCACCATCCATTCCGGGCGGTTGCCGGAATCGATGAACGACTCGACCAGCTTGAGTCGCTTGACCAGCTTCTTCGGCTTCAGTTCCGACGTGGTCTCGGCGAGCTCCTGGCGGATATTCTCGCGCTCCTTCTCGAGATCGATCGCGCCGAGCAGGTCACGGATCGCCTCGGCGCCGATCTTGGCAACGAAGGCGTCATCGCCGTATTCGTCCTGGGCGTGATAGAGCTGTTCCTCGGTCAGCAGGTCGAACTGCTTGAGCGGCGACAGGCCCGGCTCGACGACGACGTAGTTCTCGAAATACAGGATGCGCTCGAGATCCTTCAGCGTCATGTCGAGCATCAGGCCGATGCGGCTCGGCAGCGACTTGAGGAACCAGATATGCGCCACCGGCGAGGCCAGCTCGATATGGCCCATGCGCTCGCGCCGGACCTTGGAGAGCGTGACTTCGACGCCGCACTTCTCGCAGATCACGCCGCGATACTTCATGCGCTTGTACTTGCCGCACAGGCACTCGTAGTCCTTGATCGGGCCGAAGATGCGGGCGCAGAACAGGCCGTCCCGCTCCGGCTTGAATGTACGGTAGTTGATGGTCTCCGGCTTCTTGATCTCGCCGTAGGACCACGAGCGGATGCGCTCGGGCGACGCGATCGAGATCTGGATCTGGTCGAAGCTCTGGGCGCCCTGGGGCTGGCCGAAAACGTTGCTCAGTTCGTTCATGGTGTCGTCTCCTCGTGGAGAATGCGTTTCGCGATGATCAGTAGGAGCGCTGCGACAGCTCGACATTCAGGCCGAGCGACCGCATCTCCTTGACCAGCACGTTGAACGACTCGGGGATACCGGCCTCGAAGTTGTCGTCGCCGCGCACGATGGCCTCGTAGACCTTCGAACGGCCGGCAACGTCATCCGACTTGACCGTAAGCATCTCCTGCAGGGTATAGGCGGCGCCGTAGGCCTGGAGCGCCCAGACCTCCATTTCACCGAAGCGCTGACCGCCGAACTGCGCCTTGCCACCGAGCGGCTGCTGGGTGACCAGCGAGTACGGACCGATCGAGCGGGCGTGGATCTTGTCGTCGACCAGGTGGTGCAGCTTCAGCATGTAGATGTAGCCGACCGTGACCTTGCGGTCGAAGGACTCACCGGTGCGGCCGTCGATCAGGGTGACCTGACCCGACTTGTCCAGCCCGGCCTTTTCCAGCATCTCGACGATGTCCGGCTCATGGGCACCGTCGAACACCGGGGTGGCCATCGGCACGCCACGGCGCAGGTTGTCGCACAGCTCAAGCACCTGCTCGTCGGCAAGGTCGTTGATCTTGTCGGCGTATTCCTGCTTCGAGTAGATCGACTTCAACACCTTGCGCAGCTCTTCGGCCTTGGCCGTGTTGCGCCGCACCTTGTCGAGCATGTCGCCGATCTGACGGCCCAGGCCGGCCGAAGCCCAGCCCAGATGGGTTTCCAGGATCTGACCGACGTTCATGCGCGACGGCACGCCGAGCGGGTTCAGCACGATATCGACCGGCTGGCCATCCTCGAGATAGGGCATGTCCTCTTCGGGCATGATGCGCGAGATGACACCCTTGTTGCCGTGGCGGCCGGCCATCTTGTCACCGGGCTGCAGCTTGCGCTTCACCGCGACGAAGACCTTGACCATCTTCATCACGCCGGGCGGCAGCTCGTCGCCGCGCTGCAGCTTCTCGACCTTGTCCTCGAAGCGCTTCTGGATGCGGGTGGTGGCCGCATCATACTGCTTCTTCAGGGCCTCGATGTCGGCCATGTTCTTTTCGTTCTTGAGGTCGATCTGCCACCACTGGCCGGGGGTCAACTCCTCAAGCACCTGCTCGGTGATCTTGCCGCCATCCTTGAAGCCCTTCGGGCCCTTCTCGGCCTGCTTGCCGAGCAGCAGCTCGCGCAGACGGCCGTAGATGGAGCGCTCGATGATCGCCTTCTCGTCGTCGCGGTCCTTGGCCAGACGCTCGATCTCGGCCCGCTCGATGGCCAGGGCGCGCTCATCCTTCTCGACGCCATGGCGCGAGAAGACGCGCACTTCCACGATGGTGCCGGAGACACCCGGCGGCACGCGCAGCGAGCTGTCGCGCACATCCGAGGCCTTTTCGCCGAAGATGGCGCGCAGCAGCTTCTCTTCCGGCGTCATCGGGCTCTCGCCCTTCGGCGTGATCTTGCCGACCATGATGTCGCCCGGATGCACCTCGGCGCCGATGTAGACGATGCCGGCCTCGTCGAGATTCTTCAGGCCTTCCTCGCCGACGTTCGGGATGTCGCGGGTGATTTCCTCAGGCCCCAGCTTGGTGTCGCGGGCCATCACCTCGAATTCCTCGATGTGGATCGAGGTGAAGACGTCGTCCTTGGCGATCCGCTCGGAGATCAGGATCGAATCTTCGAAGTTGTAACCATTCCACGGCATGAAGGCGACCAGCACGTTGCGGCCGAGACCCAGCTCGCCGAGCTCGGTCGACGGGCCGTCGCCGATGATGTCGCCAGCCTTGACCACGTCGCCCACCTTCACCAGCGGACGCTGGGTTATGCAGGTGTTCTGGTTCGAGCGCTGGAACTTCAGCAGCTTGTAGATGTCGACGTTCGACTTCGTCATGTCCATCTCTTCGGTGGCGCGCACCACGATGCGCGTACCGTCGATCTGGTCAACGATGCCCGAACGCTTGGCCACGATGGTGGCGCCGGAATCGCGGGCCACCACCTCTTCCATGCCAGTGCCGACCAGCGGCGCCTCGGCGCGAATCAGCGGCACCGCCTGGCGCTGCATGTTCGAGCCCATCAGCGCGCGGTTGGCGTCGTCGTTCTCGAGGAACGGGATCAGCGCCGCGGCAACCGAAACCAGCTGCTTGGGCGAGACGTCCATGAAGTCGACGCCTTCGGGGCGCGTCATCACGAAGTCGCCGTTGCAGCGGCAGGACACCAGGTCACCGACCAGCTTGCCCTTGGGGTCGATCTCGACATTGGCCTGGGCAATGGTGTACTTGCCCTCTTCCATCGCGGTCAGGTAGACGACCTCGTCGGTGGTCTTGCCGTCGCGGATGCGGCGGTACGGGCTCTCGATGAAGCCGTACTGGTTGACGCGGGCATAGGTGGCCAGCGAGTTGATCAGGCCGATGTTCGGGCCTTCCGGCGTCTCGATCGGGCAGATGCGGCCGTAATGGGTCGGGTGCACGTCGCGCACTTCGAAGCCGGCACGCTCGCGGGTCAGACCGCCCGGGCCAAGCGCCGACAGGCGGCGCTTGTGGGTGATTTCCGACAGCGGGTTGGTCTGGTCCATGAACTGCGACAGCTGCGACGAGCCGAAGAACTCGCGCACCGCGGCCGCCGCCGGCTTGGCATTGATCAGGTCATGCGGCATCACGGTGTCGATGTCCACCGAGCTCATGCGCTCGCGGATCGCACGCTCCATGCGCAGCAGGCCGATGCGGTACTGGTTCTCCATCAGCTCGCCGACCGAGCGGACGCGGCGGTTGCCGAGATGGTCGATGTCGTCGATCTCGCCGCGGCCATCCTTCAGCTCGGTGAGGGTGCGCACGCAGGCGAGGATGTCCTCGGTGCGCAGAACGCGCACGGTGTCCTCGGCCTCCAGGTTGAGGCGCGCGTTCATCTTGACGCGGCCGACCGCCGAGAGGTCATAGCGCTCGGAGTCGAAGAACAGGCCGTGGAACAGCGCCTCGGCGGTGTCCATCGTCGGCGGCTCGCCCGGACGCATCACGCGGTAGATCTCGAACAGCGACTGCTCGCGGCTCTGGTTCTTGTCAGCCACCATGGTGTTGCGGATATACGAACCGATGGTGACGTGGTCGACGTCGAGCACCGAAATCTGCTCGATGCCGGCAGCTTCCAGCGCCTCGATCTTCTTGACGTCGAGCTCCTCGCCCGCCTCGAGGTAGATCTCGCCGGTGGTGTCGTTGATGATGTCGAGCGCGTTGTACTTGCCGACCATGTCCTGCGGCGTGATCAGCAGTTCCTTCAGGCCCTCGTCAGCCAGCTTCTTGGCCAGCCGCGGGGTGATCTTGGTGCCGGCCTCGGCCACGACCTTGCCGGTCTTGGCGTTGATCATCTCGGAATTCAGCCGCACGCCGCGCATGCGCTCGGCGTTATAGTCGGTGCGCCAGCCCTTCTTGTCGTGCTTGTAGATCGCCTTCTTGTAGAAGGCGTCGAGAATCTCTTCCTGGGTCAGGCCGAGCGCGAAGAACAGCGTGGTGACCGGCAGCTTGCGGCGGCGGTCGATGCGGACATGCACGATGTCCTTGGCGTCGAACTCGAAGTCGAGCCACGAGCCGCGATAGGGAATCACGCGGGCGGTGTAGAGATACTTGCCCGACGAATGGGTCTTGCCCTTGTCGTGGTCGAAGAACACGCCCGGGCTGCGGTGCATCTGGCTGACGATGACGCGCTCGGTGCCGTTGATGATGAAGGTGCCCTTGTCGGTCATGAGCGGCATGTCGCCCATGTAGACGTCCTGCTCCTTGATATCGAGCACGGACTTGGCCTGGGTGTCGGGATCAACTTCGAAGACAATCAGGCGCAGCGTCACCTTGAGCGGCGCGGCAAAGGTCATGCCGCGCTGCATGCACTCGTCGACGTCGTACTTCGGCGCCTCGAACTCGTACTTGACGAATTCCAGCGACGAGGTCTCGGAGAAATCCTTGATCGGGAACACCGACTTGAAGACGCTCTGCAGACCGGCATCGGGCCGGGTCGCGGCGTCATCATTCATCATCAGGAAGCTGTCATAGGAGCTTTTCTGCACCTCGATCAGGTTGGGCATCGAGGAAACGCTCGGGATACGCCCGAAGCTCTTGCGAACGCGCTTGCGGCCGGTGAACGACAAAGTCATGTCTGTCCCTAATCTTTCATCAGGCGGCCCGCGAGGGGGCCGCAAACGATCCGGATAGCGATGAGTTTCGCGGGCCCATATCCCGCCGGGCGATCGCCGCGCCCAGATCCGGTATCGTTGGTCCGCCGAAACCCTGCGGCGGCCAGGAGCGTGGTGTTACCTAGTGCGGGTACCGGGGCGGGACCACGCTGTCCCGCCCCGCCCGTAAGCAATCGGGTCGACTTACTTGACCTCGACCTTGGCGCCGGCAGCTTCCAGCTGAGCCTTGAGCTTGGCGGCCTCGTCCTTGTTGACGCCTTCCTTGACCGGTTTCGGCGCGCCTTCGACCAGGTCCTTGGCTTCCTTGAGGCCCAGGCCGGTGATGGCACGCACTTCCTTGATCACGTTGATCTTGTTCGCGCCGGCTTCCATGAGAACGACGTTGAACTCGGTCTTCTCCTCGGCGGCCGGGGCGGCAGCGCCACCGCCAGCAGCGGCAACGGCAACCGGAGCCGCAGCCGAAACGCCCCACTTCTCTTCGAGAAGCTTGGCGAGCTCGGCGGCTTCGAGGACGGTCAGGGTCGACAGCTCGTCGACGATCTTCTGCAAATCAGCCATTTCAGTTACTCCGTTCGTTTAGGTTCGATACCTGGTAGGACTGGTTTCGGTTCGGCTTTCGACCTTAACCCTTGGTGGCATAGGCATTGAGCAGGCGGGCCAACTGGCCAGCCGGCGCCTGCACGACGCCGGCGACCTTGGTCGCAGGCGCGTTGAGCAGGCCGATGATCTTGCCGCGCAGCTCATCGAGCGACGGCAGACTCGCCAATGACTTCACCCCTTCCGCATTCAGCACGGTGTCGCCCATGGCGCCGCCAATAACGACAAGCTTGTCGTTCTTCTTGGCGAATTCCACGGCGACCTTCGCTGCCGCGACCGGGTCATTCGCATAAGCGATGCCGGTCGGGCCCTTGAAGAGATTCTTCAAGGGAGCGTAGGAAGTGCCCTCGAGGGCAAGGCAGACAAGCCGGTTTTTCGCGACTTTGAAGCTGGCGCCAGCATCACGCATCTGACGGCGCAGCTCAGTCACCTGAGCAACGGTCAGACCGCTGTTCTGGGTTACCACGACAACTTCGGCCTTCTTGAAGACCTCGTTGAGGGTGGTCACCATCTCCTGTTTTTGAGCACGATCCACTGCTCGTCTCCTAACAAGAACCGGTCACTTTCCTTGCGGAGCATGATCCGGTCTGTCTGGCACTTGAGCGACCGACCTGTCGCTTCGGCCATGGCTGTCGCCAGCCAGGCCTGTTGCGGCAAACCGATCACCCGGTTCGCCTGTCCCAGGGCTCGAACCTTCCTGGCCGCGGTGCATGATGCATGATCATGGCCGCCGCCGTGAAAGCTCTCTTCCCCGTCTATGCAGGTGGCTACCCCTTAAACCCTTCGGCCGAAGCCTCCGGGCGCCTGCAGTCTCGGACAGGATGCGGATACTTCAATCTCTCGAAGCACCGCTTCGCCGGGTCGCTTTTGATGGCGGCCCGGCGAAACTCGCGCCGGCATCGCGATGCGATGTCGGCAAAACACAAACTCAGCGCATCTGCTGTGCAGATACGCGGGCGTCTTAGGCGGCGGCCTTGTCGGCCGCACCGCCGAGCGCGTCGCTCAGCTCGATGCGCACGCCCGGACCCATGGTCGAGCTGAGCGCGATCTTCTTCACATAGTGACCCTTCACGCCGGTCGGCTTGGCCTTCATGACGGCATCGATGAAGGCGCGCACGTTGGCGAGGATCTGGTCCTCGCTGAACGACGCCTTGCCGATGCCGGCATGGATCAAGCCGGCCTTCTCGACGCGGAACTCGACCTGGCCGCCCTTGGCGGCCTTGACCGCGCCGGCAACGTCCATGGTGACCGAACCGAGCTTCGGGTTCGGCATCAGGCCACGCGGGCCGAGCACCTTACCCAGCTTGCCGACGACGGCCATCATGTCCGGGGTGGCGATGCAGCGGTCGAACTCGATCTTGCCGCCGTTGATGATCTCGGCCAGATCGTCGGCGCCGACCACGTCGGCACCGGCCTTCTTGGCTTCCTCGGCCTTCGCGCCCTTGGCGAAGACGGCGACGCGCACGGTCTTGCCAGTGCCCGACGGCATGGTCACCACGCCACGGACCATCTGGTCGGCATGGCGGGGATCGACGCCGAGGTTCATCGCGATCTCGATGGTCTCGTCGAACTTGGCCTTGGCCGCGGCCTTGACCAGCTTGACCGCCTGATCGACGCCATAGCGCTGGTCGGGGTTCACGGTCTTCGCGACGGTGGTGTAACGCTTGCCCTTGCTCATGATCCTGATCTCCCCTTATTCGCCGTGAACGTCCAGGCCCATGGAACGGGCCGAACCGACGATCATGCGACAGGCGGCATCAATGTCGTGAGCGTTGAGATCCTTCATCTTCTGCTTGGCGATCTCGCGCACCTGGTCCATCGTCACCGCACCGACCTTGTCACCACGGCCGGTCTGCTTGGAACCGGACTTGATGTTGGCGGCCTTCTTCAGGAAGAAGGTCACCGGCGGGGTCTTGGTGATGAAGGTGAACGAGCGGTCCGAATACACGGTGATAACCACCGGGATCGGCATGTCCTGCTCGAGTTCCTTGGTCTGCGCGTTGAACGCCTTGCAGAATTCCATGATGTTCACGCCGCGCTGGCCCAGCGCCGGGCCAATCGGCGGCGACGGGTTGGCCTTGCCGGCCGGAACCTGCAGCTTGATGTAACCGTCAATCTTCTTCGCCATCGTTTCAGTCCTTTCCTGCTTCGGAGAGACCATGCTCTCCGGTCAGCGGAGGTGCGGTACGGCAGGTTCCGGTCCGGCGAAATGGACCGTGGCTGTCTCCCACACGGTGAGCCGGGCCGTTACGCGCCCGGGTACTCGACAGTCAGATCACTGCTTCTCGACCTGGCTGTATTCCAGCTCCACCGGGGTGGCACGACCGAAGATCGACACCGCCACCTTGAGGCGGGCGCGCTCTTCGTCGACTTCCTCCACCACGCCGGAGAACGACGTGAACGGGCCATCGGCCACACGCACCTGCTCGCCCACCTCGAAGGTGATCGAGGGCTTCGGATGCTCGACGCCCTCTTTCACCTGGTTGGCGATCCGCTGCGCCTCGGCATCCGTGATCGGCGACGGCTTGCCGCCCGAACTCAGGAAACCGGTGACCTTCGGCGTATTCTTGACGAGATGGTAGGTCTCGTCGGTCATTTCCATCTTCGCCAGCACATAGCCGGGGAAGAACTTGCGTTCGGCATTGACCTTCTGGCCGCGGCGGACTTCCACCACTTCCTCGGTCGGCACCAGCACTTCTTCGAAAAGATCGCTCATGCCCTTCTGCGCCGCGGCATCGCGGATCGCCTGGGCGACCTTCTTTTCGAAGTTCGAATACACATGGACGATGTACCAGCGCGCCGCCATCGTCAGCTCCCCATGCCGAGAACGAGCTGCACACCCAGGCGCAGGATCGAATCGACCGTGAAAAAGAACAGGGCGGCGACCAGCCCCATCAAAAACACCATCGCCGTGGTGACGAGGGTCTCCTTCCGGGACGGCCAGGTCACCTTGGCGGTTTCCTGCCGGACCTGCCGGAAAAACTCGATCGGACTGACCTTCGCCATACCTTTGTACCTACCTGTACTCGTCTACTCTGTGTCACGCTGGCAGGGGCGGAGGGAGTCGAACCCCCAACCCCCGGTTTTGGAGACCGGTGCTCTAGCCAGTTGAGCTACGCCCCTGCACGCGCAACAGGCCCTCGCTTACGCAATGACCTTCGCG